>CAVSCW010000020.1:0-467067 GCA_963726515.1 uncultured Actinomycetota bacterium | reverse complement strand
ATCCGCGTGCGGGACAGGTTCGGGGACCGTTGCGCTGTCCCCTTGATCGCTTGCGGGCAATGTCAGGTGGCACGGGTGCCTGGCCTATGCCTGCAGCAGGTGCCGGCGAACCGCTCGTGTGTCACTCGTAGGGCGCCCGTCCCACGGTTGGCCCGGCTCACCGACGTCGGACTGGTCGGGAAGGCCTCAGCCGACGAGTCGTCGAGGTTGCTTGCTCATCTCGACCGAAAGGGGAAGGTCCTGCACCGCCGCGCGTCCGCGTTGCCGCAGGGCTTGGGTGGCCATCACGACGCCGGCCGCGATCCACCATCCAGCGGCGGTCAGCCAGCCGAGCCGGGTCAGGTCAGAGCCTTCGAACAGCTGGCTGGCGAAGCCGCCACCGACCGCGTTGTTCATGGCGTGAAGCAGCATCGCGATGAGGACGCTCTCCCCCCGAGGTGGAAGACCGCTGCGATGACGACGCTGGCGCCGACGATGCTCAGCACGTCGGTCGCCAGGATCTGCCCCACCATGAACAGCGGCAGGTGCCAGGCCACCCAGATGCCACCCAAAATTAGGGGTGCGGTGACTTGGCCGAACCGCGCCTCCAGCCTGCCGAGTGCGAACCCGCGGAACCCGGGTTCCTCCCACGCTCCGCCAATGCCCGGCACCAGCAGGACCGCCAGCGCTGTGACCGGGATGGACGTCGCCAGGGCGAGGCTGGCGGTCCGCTCGGCGCCAGTTGCCAGGTTCGCGGCGACGGCGCTGCCGCTGATGACCAGGGGCAGGCCGAGCGCCAGCAGGTAGGCACGGACCGGCACCCGCCAGCGGACCATGCTGTGCAGTAGGCCGACCACGCCGGCGCGGCCGTCCCGCAGCCAGAGCACGAAGACGGCGGCCAGGAACGGGCCGAAGCCCGCTATCGGCACTGGTGAGGCGCCGAGCAGGTCGAGCGGCCACACCCACCAGGACAACAGGGCAGCCAGCGCCAGAAACAGGATCAGTGGACGGCGATCGGCGAGGTTTCTCATGTCCTCCAGGCGGGGCCCTGTCGGCGATCGCTCGCAAGCGCCAGGACGAGCGCGACGGCACGACCTGGGATCCGGCGCGGCCGCTGCTCGATCGTTGACCTCGGCCAGGGGTCGATGCCCGGAGCGACGTCAGGGCACGAGCTGGCCGTTCGCCCAGGCGTCGTCCCCGCGCACCAGGGCTCGCTTGATCGACGGCACCTGGTCCACGATCTCGGCCGCGGTGCGCTTGTTGCCCGTATGGGCGGCGTCCGCCTCCCAGCTGCTCGCGCGGCTCGTCACCATCCAGCGCGGCGAGATGCGGGCGCCGCGCAACGTCTTGGCGTCGTAGGACGACATGCCGAGGTGCAGGCGGTCGAGTCCACGCTCGGTGGCCGCCTCGATGGCCGAGTAGACGCAGGTCTCGAAGTACTCGTGGACTCCGGGAAGAGCCTCGTAGTCGAATCCGGCGGCGCGGGCGTAGCGAGTGGTCCCGAAGTCGTAGAACACCGCACACCCCAGCACGCGGTCGCTCGCATCGACGCAGAGGTGCGCGACACCCTTGTCGCCGAACGCGTCGCTCTGCACGCGCATCAGGTCGGTCATGCCTTCTGCGCTCACGTCGAACCCGTAGCGTGCTTGCGTCAGGGCCATGAGTCGACCGACGTCGGGGAGGCTCGTCGAGAGGGGAGCCTTGACGACGCGCAGCCCCGCCGCGGCGAACTTCGCCCGCTCGCGCCTGATGCTGCCCCGGCGTCGGCTGGGAAGGGTGCCGAGGTAGCCGTCCCAGTCCGAGGGGCACGCGATCCAGCAGTCGCCGGCGGCCAACCGCGCAGTGCTCCGGTAGCGCTCGGTGAGTAGTCGGGCTGTCGTGCTCGGGACATAGGCCCACATCGACCATGCGTCCTCGCCGAGCCCTTCCTCGAGCTCGCCGATCGACGCGATCACCGCGTCCAACACCTGGTCCAGCTCGGGGTCGTCCTCGTCTACGAGCAGTGCTCCGTTGTAACCGCGCGAGCCGCCGACGAGCAGGTGTGGCGCGTCGTCCATGCCCGCGTCGACGTCCGCGAAGAGTCGGTCGGCCGAGTAGTGGGCGTTGGCCGGTCGCGTGACCTGGTAGACCGGCACGGCCGCTCGCAGCCGGCCGGTCCTGTCACGTACCTCCAAGTGTCGGGCTGCGAGGCCGGGTTCGACCCCCTCGCCGAACCCCAGCCAGTCGTGGCTCGTGTAGAGGGAGCCGTGGCGCGCGGCGAGGTCGTCCCATGCGGTGGCGTCGACGGCGTCGGCACTGTCGAGGATTCGGGTCTTCACGAGGCGCACGCTCCTGCTGGTCGTCGGTCGAGATGCTCGATGGGCGGGAGGCGTACGGCGGCGAGCTCGCGTCGTCCGTCGTCACCACGCGCCAGTCCGGCGGTGATCACCTCGTCGGGGCTGGCGGCCATCTGCGCGTAGTCGGACCGGATGCGCCGCTCATCGTCATCGACGGGTGGTGTCTGCAACCACTCCCACGCGGTGCGCCGCTCGGGCGCCCGGCTCAGTGGTGCGGGCTCGGTGCCCGATGCCCAGCACGAGGCTCGCCACCTTGACGAGTCGCGCGCGTCGGCCACCCAGGTGCGGAGCGGGGCGAGCGCGCCCCCGTAGTAGGCGCCTGCCAGTGCGTCCGGCGACACCCCTGCCCGCACGAGGTCCGCGAGGCACGCAGCTTGCGTCGCTGCAATGGCAGAGCCACGGCCCCGTGAGGGATCCGTGGTGGCGAGCGCGTCGCCGATCGCCAGGACACGTGTGTCGAGGGTCCGCGGGACGCGCAGGACGTTGCGAAGCCCGCCCATCACCTGGACGTCCTGGATGGCTCGGGTCGCGCCGGTGGCCATGCGGTCCGCAAAACCCGGGACGTGGGACAGGGCCAGGTCGAAGGCGTCCGGAGAGCGCCACCGACGCACCTCCCCTCGCGAGGAGTCCACGCCGAGCACGCAGGAGAACGTGCCCGCGTCGTGGACCGCATGGGCAGCGACGTAGTGCCGACCGAAACCGGCCGGCGGGGGAGGAGCGGCGTCCTTCGACACGTAGTGGCGACTCAGGTAGGCGATGCCGGCGGGCGTGTCCGACTCGGTGACCAGGTCTGCCAGTCGGGAACGGCGCCCGGTCGCATCCACGACCAGGTCGGCGTGCTCGACTCCCGCGGAGGTGAGCAGTCGCGGACCCGTGCACGAGGGCTCCACGGCACGCACCGACGCCGACCGGATCGACACGTCGCGACGGACGAGGGCCCCGGCGAGCACCGCGCCGAGGGTCGTACGACGCACGCGCAGAGGCGTGCCGCGACCACCAGACGTGGCGCCGGCCCGGGCGACTGCCTCGACGACGTCCGGGGCCCGGAGCCGGAGGACGTCCCAGAAGGCTCCCAGGAAGTTGTGGGTGTGGTGCATCTGGGCGCACCCGGACCGCGACGCGGTCCACGCCTCGTCCGGCGGCACGTCGAGCGTCGGGCTGGGGTCCGTCAGGGTCACGTCGGCTCCCGCGTCGCTGAGGAGCAGCGCGGCGATGCTGCCGGCGATGCCACCACCGGCCACGACGATCCGCATCGTCATGCCGGCTCCAGGACCGGCGCGTGCGACCGGGTGCGTTCGGCGTGCCTCACCACCAGCCGGGCGATCGCGGCCACCGCGAGAAAGGCTGCAGCGAGGATCGCCCATCCCACGCCTCCCGGGCTCGCCACCACGGCGGTGATCACGAGCGGCCCCAGGACCAGGCGGGGGACGTCGCCCAGCAGGAACACCGCGCCGTACTCGCCCTGGCGGCCGGGATCCGCGAGCCCGAACCGCAGCGTCCAGCCGCTGGCCGCGGCGAACAGCTCGGCCATGGTCAGCAGGAGAACGGCGGAGGTCAGCAGGGCGAGGCTGGCACGGCTGCCGGTCGCCCCGCTGGCCCACAGGACGACGACGGAGCAGGCCAGGAGGAGTCCGGCCCACCGGATCAGGTGGACGCTGCCCGCGATGCTGTCGGCACGACGACTGGCGCGGACCTGCAGCAGGATCACCAGGACGGTGTTCACTCCCATGAGCCATGCGATGGCGACGCGGCTGACCGAGGTCTCCTCGACCAGCCAGAGCGGGACCCCGACGGTGAGCACGACGGATCCCATGGCCATGCACCCGCAGACGAGGGCCACGAACAGGTAGGGAAGGTCGCGTAGGTTCCCGAGGCCACGGTTGGGCGCCACCACCGTGGCGCGCGGTGTGGACATCGAGGCATAGACGGCCACTGGCAGCAGGAGCGCAGCCGACCACGAGACGAACAACGCCGTGAAGGCCGCGTCGGTTCCGAGTGCGAGTGGCAGCGCCGCCGCTGCGGATCCGACGAGCATGCCCCCGTTGGCCACGCTCCGCAGGTAGGCCATGCTCACCGTGCGGTCGTCAGGGGGGACCTGCTGGGCGACGAGGGCCTGCCAAGCGACGTTGCCCCCACGCTCGCCGACCGCCAGCACACAGGCGAACAGGACCATCGTTGCGAGGTCCTGGGCGTGCCAGAGGCCGACCGCCCCCGCGAACTGGACAACGGAGCCGGTGCACGTCGCCCGTCGGGCTCCGACCCGGTCGGTGAGACGGCCAGCGGGCACGGCCGTGGCGAGGCCGACGATGCCGGCCAGCGCGAGTGCCTGGCCCACGTCGCGCACCGGTAGGCCGAGGTGCTGGGTGAAGTAGATGACACCGAAGGTCAGGTAGGCCCCCGCGCCCAGGCTCGAGCTCAGGCCGGCAGCTGCCAGCCGACCGGTGCCCGCAGGCGGGAGGAGTGCACGACCGCGGCGCGCTGCACCGCTCACGCTCCGAGCACCACCGAGTACTGGCTTCCGCGGTGGATGCCGTCGAGGACGGCGAAGCCGTGGTCGGCGAGCAGTGCCTGGAACTCCGACATCGTCGGCACCCTCACCTCGTCGGTGTTGACGGCGAACATCCAGCGCTGGACCCACTCGTCCGGCCGCCCGGACGCCACCACGTATGCCGAGATCCCGACGCGACCGTCCGGGCGCACGGTCCGTCGCAGCTCGGCGAGGACGCGCTCCAGGGTCAGCGCATAGTGCAGTGCCCCGCAGATGATGACGCCGTCCAGGGAGTCGTCGGCGAAGCCGCTCAGCCCGTCGTTCATGTCGCCGGTGAGGAGCTCGACCTCCACGGTGTCGGGCAGCTCGTCGACGGGCGTCATCGCGAGGAAGTCGGCCGACTTCTCGATGCACGTGATGTGGCAGTCCCAGTCGCTGCGCTCGGCGAGTCGCATGGCGCCGTGTCCCATGCCCGACCCGAGGTCGACGAACCTGCCTCCCGGTCGAGCGACTCCGGCGATCGCGAAGTCGCGTGCGAGGTCGTAGAGCGGGTTGGTGAGGTTGCCCTTCCAGGCACGCGCGTTGCCTGTGTCGTAGGTCGCCCAGCCCTCTGCGTGGCGCAGGAAGCCGAGGTCGGTGCCGAGAAACTCGCGCTGGCTCGACCAGACGCGCTCGTGGTGCTGGTCGTCCACCCATCCCGCGATCAGCTCGGGGCGGGGCCGGTGGCGCGTGAACGGCGTCCCGCTGGACACGTAGCTGCGTGCGGAGTCGTCACCGGTCGCGTCGAGGACACCCTCCACCACGGCGAGCTCCAGCGCCGCTCTGGTGGCGACGCCCTTCGCCGGATGGGCGTCGATAAGGCTCTCGACCTCCGCGAACGTGCGCGGCTCGGAGAGCGACCCGACAAGCCCGCTCTCCACGACGCACGACGCAATGGCGTTGCGGACAGCAGCCGCGGTCTCCAGTCCTGCGGCGTCGTATCCCTCTCGGTCGACGCCGCTGGCAGTGGCGGTGGTGCTCACAGTGGCTCTCCTACTGGTTCGAGTGACACGTCGATCTCGTCGTGGAAGCGGCCTGCGCGTTCCCACGCCGCCGCTGGGTCGCGGCCGGTCGCGATCACGTGGCCGAGGTAGTGGGTGGCCCCGACCTGTCGACCGACGAGCGACGAGTGGATCCGTCGATCGACCAGGCCACGAGGAGCGGGGTGCGGATGCCTCGCCGCAGCGAGGCGGACGAGCGTGCCTCGTTGCCCGGAGACCACGAAGCGAAGCGCGGCGGCCCGCCCGACCTCCCCGACGGAGAGTGGCGGTGGCGACGGGAGGTGGAGCTCGAGGTAGCGAGCGATGAGATCGACACCCGTACAGGTCTCCACGAGCGTGGGGATGTTTCCACCCGCCGGTCGCGGGTTCACCTCGATGAGTGCGGGGACCCCGTCCTCGAGCTTGAGCTCGACGTGCACGACCCCGCCCGTGACGCCGAGCTGGTCGAGCCACTCGAGGACGTGCTGGACGACCGTCGCGGACGTGGTCTCGTCGAGCGGAGCCGGGAAGAGGTGCCCGACCTCGCGTCGGTACGGCTCAGGGCTCAGGAACGTCTGCGTGATGCCGACCGCCAGCCACTGCTCCGCGGCGGGATCCCACAGCATCTCCACGCTGTACTCCGGGCCGTTGAGCGCCTCCTCGACGAGAACGAGGTCGGCACAGCGATAGCCACGCGCGTGGGTGTCGTGGTTGACGGTCGATCCGATGACGGCGAGGTAGTCCTCGTCGTCGCGGCACAGCCTGACGCCGGCGCTTGCGCTGTCGTCCAGGGGCTTCACGACGCACGGGTAGCCCACCGGTGACGTCTGTCCGGGGTCGTCGGGCGACACCACCGCGTGCCGCACCGGTCGAGCGCTGCGGGCAGTGCGCCGTCGCGTCTCGTCCTTGAATCGTGCGGCCGCCACCCCGGGAGCGCCGGGGCCGGGCAGGCCCAGGACGGCTCTCGCAGCCGCGGCGGGCAGCAGGCGGTAATCGTCGAACGCAATCAGGCCGACGAGCTCGAGGGGCAGGCAGGTCCGCACGATGCTGTTCACGTCGAAGGTGTCGAGGTCCGCGACCTCGTCGGCGACCTCGAGCGGATCCGGTGACAGGTGGGCGTACTCCGACCGATCGCGGGTCAGGAGCACCGTCCGGTGCCCCTTGGCGTTCGCCATCACCATGGCAGCAGTGGCGGTGCCGGTCAGGTTCAGGTCCAGGAAGGCGACCGCTCCCGCGTCCTGCCTTCGGCGTGCGCGCACCGTCACATGGCCACCCTTCGAGTCCGAGTTCTCCGTGGTTGCGCTGAGGATCTTGCCATGCATGGCCAAGAATTGGTACCTGATCAAGCCATAGACGTCAGTGACGCGTGGTGCGCTCGACGCGCTACGGTGGTACACCCTGGCGGCGCCCGTCGCTGCGTGGCTCTGGAGGTGTCGATGCGCGTGCTGATGGTCGGACTCAACACCGGTTACCTCGACGTGGTGGGGCGGCGGCCCGACATCTCGCTGCACGTGCTGGAAGAACCCACCGTCGCCGCGGTCGGGGAGGCAGCGGGTGATCCGCGGATCTCAGAGCTGAGGCCTGCGTGTTACCAGCAGTCCGACGAGTTCGTCGTCGAGGCCGAGAAGTGGCACAGCGAGCGCCCGTTCGACGTCGTGGTCGCGGGCATGGAGTACGCCGTCGAGGGAGCGCACGACCTTGCCGCGCGTTGGGGTCTTCGCTCGCCCGGACCTGCGGTCCGTACCTTGTGTGACAAGCTCCGCCTGCGGGAGGCAGCGCAAGGCCTCGGCATCGACCAGCCCCGCTTCGCTCCGGCGACGACGGCTGCCGACGTGGAGGACTTCATCAGTGACGGTCCCGTGGTCGTGAAGCCGGCCAACCGCCGTGCGTCGGTGGGCGTGGTGCGAGTCGACACCAAGGCCGAGGCGCGGGCAGCATTCGTGGAGAGCGCCGGGGCTGACGAGGGCTACCGCACCGCTCCACGCGATCTCGTGTGGCGGCACATGGTCGAGGCCTATGTGCCCGGCACAGAGGTCAGCGTCGAGAGCGTGTGGGTCGGCGGAGCGTGCACCTTTGAGAACGTCACGCTGAAGGACACGGTGGGCGGCCGCTACTTCACCGAGGTGGGCCACCGGGTCCCGGGCCCTGTGGCGAGCGATGAGCAGGCCACCGTGCTCGCGGCCAACCGGCGCCTGCTCGCGGGGCTCGACGTGGCGGACGGAGTGTTCCACTCCGAGTGGAAGCTCGACCAGGGTCGTGCGGTGCTCATCGAGTGCGCCGCTCGACCGCCCGGCGATCTCATCCCGCAGCTCATCGAGCAGGCCTACGGCTTCGATCTCTACGAGGCACTTCTCTCCGTGCTCGCAGGCATGCCGTTCGACTTCCCTCGCAAGGCCCGGCGGGCGGCAGCCGTGAGTTTCTTCCGTCCTGCGCCCGGCCGCGTCCGCCGGATCCACGGCGTCGACGAGCTCGCGCGCGACCCGCGCGTCTTCGACCACTTCGTCCGCCTCAACGAGGGGGACGTGGTCGACACCTTCCAGGACTCGTGGCACCGCGCCGGCTACGTCGCGGTCGCCGCACCGGATCACGAGGCGGTCGAGCTGGCCCTGCGCGACCTCGACGATGCGGTGCGTTTCGAGGTTGACCCGGTGTGACTGCGGGTCGGGTCGGGCTCGCCGTGCACTGGGTCGCTGGCGGTTGGCAACCGGCCGGTCCGGGCTCGGCATGGTTGACGCGCGACGAGGTGGAGCGATGGCGGGCCGCAGGCGTGCACAGCGAGGCCTTCGCCAGGAAGCGATGGCTCCTGCGCCGTTGCATGGAGCAGTGGCGCGAGGACAGCGACGCTGGTCCGCTCGTGGTGGAACAGGTGTGCCCCCGGTGCGGGCTCGCGGGCCACGGCCCGGTGCGGGCGAGGCAAGGCGACGGCGCCTGGATCAGGGTGTCCCTCGCTGCGCACCAGGACCTCGCCGTGGCCGTGAGCAGCCGCAGTGACATCGGTGTCGACGTCGTTGTCGCGGACGAGGCCGGCGATCCGGCCCTGAACCCGGCGTTCGGCGCGCGGGAGCGTGACGAGCTCGAACGAGCCGCGGATCTTCCGCTGGAGCGGGCCCGGTTGTGGGCGCGGAAGGAGGCTGCTCTCAAGGCGGTCGGAGCGGGCCTGAGGCTGGAGCCGGACGGGGTCGACGTGCTCGATGCCTCGGTGGTGGTGCTCGGTCGCCGCCTGCAGCTAGTCGACGGAGTCGTGCCCGGGCGCCGGGCCGTCGTAGCGGTGGCGTACGACGGCCCGGCGCTCGCCCTCGACTGGCGCAGACACGGCGACGAGGGTGCTGGCCACTAGGGCAGGGTTCGCCGGAAACGCGCGTAGGCCTCTCCCAGGGCTCGCGCCTGGTCCTCCGACTCCTCCAGGGTGACGGTCTTGGCGCTGTAGCCGAGCATGCGCTCGACGATCGCCATGTTCTCCGGGGTGTAGACCGCCGACCCGTCGGCGCGGACCTCGGCCACCCCGTCGAAGACCATCGCGGCCGCGTTGGCCGCCTGGGCCTCGTCCGCTGTCACCGACGGCGGAAGGGCGAGGTCGATGCGGTCGCGCCACACGCGGACGGGGTAGCCGCCGATCAGGCCTGACGGACCGGGGGCGTGGACCAGGTCGCCCCGGTCGTTCATGAGCGCGTCGATCACGGTCACTGCGGAGGCAGCCGTGAGCAGCGTGCCGTCGCCGCCACCGATGCGGGCGTACCTGGTGGACAGCAGGCGGACCATCTCCTCGATGTCGACCTCCACCTCGTGGCCGTCGACCAGTACCGCGAGATGGTAAGGAGCGCCCTTGACGTCGGTGGTGTTCTTCAGCGTGTGGCTCACGAACGCCTCCGCCACCAGACGCAGGTCCACCTCGGCCACCGACCGCTCGAGCAGGTCCGCAGCGGCTCGGCGGAGTCCCGGTACGACGTTGGCGACGTTGCCCACCCCGATGGTCGGTGCGAGCCCGACCTTGTCCAGCATCGCGTGCGTGACATCGGGCAGGGCCGCGTTCACGACCCGGGTGTCCACCCCCGATCGGGAGACCGCCTGCATGAGCTTGTGGATCAAGGTCAGCTGCATCGGCAACCACGGACCGATGTCCGCGGCGTCCAGCTCCTTGAACACCGTGGGCGGTAGCTCACCGATCACCCACCACGCCTGGAGGCTCGCGGTGTTGAAGACGATGTCGGGCTCCAGGCGGGCGATCTGCTCCGCGGTCCGGTCGACGTCGCGGAGATCGCACTCCTCGGTCGCCAGGACCGGGTCGAACCCGAGCTGGGTGGCAGTGAGGTAGGACAGGTTCGCCCGGCGCTTGGTCTGCTCGGCGTCCGTGCCGACGATCGTCAGCCGTGGGCCGTCGACACGCTGCATCAGCATGTTGGTGACGCCCGTGCCGAGGCGGCCGGCTCCGATGACGAGGACGTGGGGACGGTCCTTCGGACGCTGGATGTTCATGCGGGAATCTCCTCGTGGTTCGTGTCGGCGGCCGTGAGATCGGCCATGGTCTGGTCGAGGACCCGGGTGACTGCGTCCGGGTCCTCTCCTCCCGCCACGACAACGCCGTGACGGTCGAGGTTGGAGCGGGTCGGACGACGCGCGGATGGCCACAGCTCGACGTCGACGACGGCGGCGGGGGCGGCGGCTCCCACCGGACGCAGTCGGGGCAGCGCTGTCGTGTCCGCACCCGCCGACGGAGCGGAGAGGATCATCCGGGCCACGGCGGTCCGGACACCTGTGATCGGCGTCGAGCGGGGGAGGTCCAGAAGGGCGCGGACTGCGGACTCGTAGTGGTCGACACCGGTGACCAGCTCGTGCAGCGTGGGGATGCGTCCACCTCCCGGGCGTGTCTGCACCTCGATGAGCACCGGCCCGCGCTCAGCGTGCAGGACCACCTCGGTGTGCGCCGCTCCGTACGTCACGCCGAGGCGGTCCAACGCCTCGACCACGAGCGCGAGCACGGCGGTCCGGTCGCCGTCGCCGAGCCCGGTCGGCGCCGTGTGGGCGAGCTCGACGAAGTCCGGCGCACCGGACGTGGACTTGTTGGTGATCCCTATGACCTCGACGTGCAGGTGCCCGTCGACCAGGCGGCTGACGGTCTCGACGCTCACCTCCGGGCCCTCGATGTGCTCCTCCCACAGCAGGGCGACGCCTGCCGGGTCGAGGTCGGCGGTCGACACCAACGAGACTCCGACACCTGCAGTGCCGGACTGTGGCTTGACCACCACGGCGGTGAGGTCGACCGGAACGGCGTCGACGCCCACCTGACCGAAGCGCGGTTGGGCGACGGCCCCGTCCAGTGCTCGCCGCATGGCCAGCTTGTTGCGTGTGACGGCGACAGCCGTGACGGGCGTCCCGGCGAGGCCGTGGTGGGCGGCGACGAGGGCGGCAGGGAGCAGGCCGGGCTCAGTGAACGAGACGGCAGCCGCGGCGTCGCCGGGGCACGGGGCAGCGAGCGCGGACTCCGGCTCCTCGACGAACGGCAGCCGGGTGACGGACAACGCCCGTCCGTGGAGGGTCGGTAGCGACTCGCGCGGCGGGACGACGAGGTGGTAGCCGACGTCGAGGTGGGTCAACGCCCGCGTGCCCCACGGTGATGCGCCGAACAGAATGACTGTCACGTCCGCTCGCTTTCCGGAGAAGTATCTGATGTTCAACAAGTCGTTAGTGACGACGCCTCAAATCAGAGGGGGCATTCGTCGGGATCCGGGACAGCTGGACGGTCACCGTAAACCAGGCCCAGATACCGCTCTCCGCGGTCAGGGAAAAGGGTGACGATGCGGGATCCCGGAGCGACAGTAGGGATAAGTCGGGTGATGGCCGAGATCGCCGAACCCGTCGAGCCTCCCGCCATGATTCCCTCCGCCGAAAGCAACTCAAGACAACTGGCGATTGCCTCTTCGTCAGTGACGTAGAGGACGGCGTCGATGAGAGAGTCGTCGAGGATCTCCGGTCGCCTGCTCGCGCCGATTCCCGGGATGCGACGTGGGCCCGCCGGGCCCCCGAATATCACGGAGCCGACGGCATCGACTGCGATGACCTTCATGGCCGGGTTCGCCTCTCGCAGGCGCCGTGCCGTGCCAGTGATGCTGCCGCCGGTGCTCAGGCCTGCGACCAGGTAGTCGATCGGACCGTCGACGTCGCGAAGGATCTCCGCGCCGGTCCCGTGGTAGTGGCTGGCCCAGTTCAGTTCGTTCGCGTACTGGTTCACCCAGATCGCCGAGGGGTCGTGCTCGAGGATCTTCTGGACCTCCGCCAGCCGGGTCTTGAGATAGCCACCCTGGTCGTCGACCTCGTCCACCTGTACGACATCGGCGCCGTAGTGCTGCATGAGCGCGTGGTTGGCGTCGGTCACCAGGGGGTCGACGACGAGGGTGCAACTGACGTCGTGGAGCCCGCAGTGCATCGCGAGCGCGACCCCGAAGTTGCCCGACGTGCTCTCCACCAGCCGCATGCCGGGCCGCAGCCGTCCGGAATCGATCCAGCTCGCGACCACGTGGCGCGCGGGGCGGTCCTTGATGCTCCCTGTCGGGTTCATGAACTCGAGCTTGGCGAGCACCTCGACGTCATGCTGGCCGAACAGCCGGGGCAGTCCGACGAGAGGCGTGTCGCCACAGATGGCGCCGAAGGACGTGTGCCTCATGACGCGTACTCCACGTCGACGCCGTCCATGAACTCCTCGGCCTGTGCCAAGGATGTTTCCGGAGAATCCGCGACCGAGATCACGTATCCCAGTCGGTCGTCATTGTCACGGACTCCCGAGACATTCATTTCTTCGTTGCTCAAGCTGTGTCGCACTATTCCCCCAGAATAATCACGCGGCGCGGTCACCGAAACAATTCTTCCGACCCGCGGTGGCAATTTGTAGAAACTCGTGGCAACAGTTCCCGTATCCGGGACGCGAGATATTCCGACCGCATTTCCCAGAGCAAGGTCGAGATACATCTCAAGAGGGTCGACTCCGCCCGTGAGCCGGATGAGATCGCGAATCTGATCGCCGCCGAGTCGTGGATTGATCTCGATCAGATGAATGTCGTCGCCACGCACCTTGAACTCGACGTGGGCCGAGCCGTGCCGATGTCCGACCGCAGCCAGCCAGTCGTACACGGTCGCCTCGATACGAGCATCGAGCGCCGGGGTGAACCAGTGCGGGAACATCGCACCGGTCTCGACCGGGGAGGGCGGTGGGCCCAGCAGCTTGCGGGTGTAGCCGAGCAGCTGCCAACGCTCGCGGACGTTGTCCCAGATGCACTCGGCCGTGAACTCCTCGCCCGCCACGTACTCCTCGACCAAGAGGCTTCCGGAGCACTCGTAGCCGCGGAGGTTGGTCCTCACCTCCTGCGCGCGCGCAAGGGCGGTCCCGAAGTCCTGGTCGTCGGCGCAGACCGTCACGCCGGTGCTCCCGCTGTCGTCCAGAGGCTTGACGACACACGGGTAACCCAGCGGTGACCTGCGGAAACTCGTTTCCCGGTCGATGATCTCGAACCCCACGCGAGAGCCGATGCCGTCACACAGGGCGCGCGCGCGATCCTTGAAGTGGGTGTTGACCAGGCCCGCGACGTCCGCGTGCGGAAGCCCCAGTGCGGCGGCCGCCGCAGCGGTCGGTGCGAGCCGGTAGTCGTCAACGGCCACGAGTGCCCGGGCGCCGACACGCGCGGCGTGGTGGGTCAGCTTGCCGACGTCGAAGGTGTCCACGACGTCGACGCTGTCGGCGCCGGCGAGGATGTCCGGCCGCATGCCGTGGTACTCGCTCGGCTCGCGCACGGCGAGGTTGGTCGGCAGCCCTCGGCCACGCGCGATCTCGACCGCGTAGGCGTTGTAGCCGGTGAGGTTGCTTTCGACGAACACGACCGGGCCGGGCGACTTTGCACCGGGCGCGGTCCCCGAGATGGACAGCACGAAAGCGGATAATACACATGCGCAGGGAATATGCGAGTTGCGAGCGCGATCATGTCACCCAAGTGAACTCTTGTGGCGACAGTGAGAGTTGAGAGCGACGATGCAAACCTTTTCCACGGATGCTTGGCATATCGAAAGCGGCGAGGTAGCGTCCACGTCGCCTGTTCGGCGCTGGAATGTCCTCACGGGGGACCGTCGGTGTTCGTCATGGGCTCGGGAACATGTGAATGCTGGCCAGTCGTCGAGCGGAGTCTGATCGTGGGGAACTTGGAGAAGGTGCTGCGGCACGCCTCCTCTCAGGACCGTGCCGTGCTGGCGTTCAACGCCGTCGATCCCACGTCCATGTGGGGCGTCCTCCGCGGCGCCGAGGCAGCCGCCGTGCCGGTCGTGGTGCAGATGTCCGAGCGGACGGCCCAGTTCTGGGGCCCCAGCGTCGTGGTGGACACGTTCCGGTCCATGCGCCGATCTGTCGACGTGGACGTCGTCCTGCACCTCGACCACAGCCGCTCGGTGCAGACCGCACTGTCCTGCCTCGAAGCGGGATGGGACTCGGTGCTGCTGGACGTGTCCGCGCGCTCCTTCGGGGATGCGGTGTCGATGACGCGTCAGGTGGTCGAGCGAGCGACGCTGCTGGGTGCCGACGTTGAGGGCGAGTTCGACGCCATCCCGGACGCCTGCGGTGACGACGACATCTGGCTCTCCGACCCCGATGAGTGCCGCCGCTTCGTGTCGCGGACGGGAGTGGCCTGCCTGGCGCCTGCGCTGGGAACCGGTCACGGCCGGCCCGAGGCACGCCCGCACGTCGACCTGGCGCACGTCAGGGCGATCGCGGACGCCACCGGCGTGCCCCTGGTCCTCCATGGAGGGACGGGCCTGGACCGACGGCAAGCCGACGCCGTGGCGAGTGCCGGCGTCGCCAAGATCAACGTCTCGACAGCGCTCAAGGAGCGCTACCTCACCTCTGCCCGTGCCGACCTCGACGTGGCAGAACCCCTGCGCATGGTGGAGCGGGTACGCGACGACGTTGCTGCGCTGGTCCGCGAGTGGGCGGTGCCCGCGTGACGGCTCGTGCCCTCCTGCTCGACTGCGACGGAGTCCTTGCCGAGGTCGAGGACAGCGGTCACCTCCGCGCCTTCAACCGGGTCTGGGCCGAGGAAGGGGTGGCGTGGCAGTGGTCGCAGCAGGACTACCGTGCCGCGACGGCTCGGACCTGTGGGGGCCACGACCGCCTGCTCAGGCTGGCTGACTCCGCAGCATTCCGCCAGCAGTTCGGACCGATCTCCGACGACGCCGAATGGTTCGCCACGACGTTGCGCTGGCATCGTCGCAAGACCGAGTTCCTCGGTGAGGAGATCCGGAAGCATGGAGTGACCGGCCGCCCCGGCGTACGGCGACTGGCCACGGAGGCTGTCGCAGCAGGCTGGCAGGTCGCGGTCGTGTCCTCCGGCGCCCGGCGGACCGTCGAGCTGATCACCGATCAGGTCCTGGGCAGGGACATCGCTGAGGCCGCGGTGGTCGTCACGGGTGAGGACGTCAGCTCGAAGAAGCCTGATCCCGAGTGCTACGTCGTCGCCCTCGACAGGTGCGGGGTGACTGCCGACACCGCGGTCGCGGTGGAGGACAACGCGAGTGGACTCGCAGCAGCGACCGGCGCCGGGATCCCCTGCCTGGTGACCGTGACGCCCTCCTCCCGCGACCAGGACCTGTCGGGTGCGCTCGCCGTCCTCGACTGCCTCGGCGACCCGCCTCACCAGCCGGCGCTGCACCTCGAGGACCTGGTGCGCCTCGCCAACAGCGCGCAGACGTCGGCAGCGGGATCTCGGACGGCGGTGGTGGCGCGATGAGGGGGCGGCAGCACGAGCCCTCAGGGCGCCAGGTCGACGTCCAGCTCGGCTCCTGTGGCCAGGCGGTGGACCCGTGCCGGGTCGATCGACACCTGGCTCGGGTCCTTCAGGCCATTTCCCGTGCTCAGCAGGACCACCCGATCGCCCTTCCCGACCAGACCCTGCTCCCGCGCCACGAGAAGTCCGGCCCAGGCAGTGGCGGCGGCTGGTTCGCTGAAGACACCGGCGCCGCGGGCCAACGCGGACGTCGCATCGGGGATGGTGTCCTCGTCCACGCGCACCACGCCTCCCTCCGTCTGCCTCACGGCGCGGAGGGCACGTCGACCGTCCTGCGGTTCGGCCACGTTGATGCTGTCGGCGCTGCTCGTCCCACCCCGCGGCTCGGGAACCTCCAACCCACGGACCCAGGCGTCGTACACGCTGTCTGCTCCAGCTGCCTGGACAGCGACGAGGCGCGGCATCCGCGGCAGCCAGCCGAGCGCAACGGCGTCGGCGAACCCGGCATGCACGCCCGTGATGATGTTTCCGTCCCCTGTCGGCACGAGGACGACGTCAACCTCCCCGGCCTGCTCGGCGATCTCGAGGGCGACGGTCTTCTTGCCCTGCGCGGTGAACGGGTTGGACGCAGTGTTGCGCGAGTACCAGCCCCACCGGGCCGATGCCTCCGTGCTCGCCGTCACGGCGCGCTCGTAGCCGTCCTCGACCAGCACGACCTCGGCCCCGTAGGCCACGAGCTGGGCCAGCTTGCCGCGCGGCACATCGGCCGGCACGAAGGCCACGGGGCGTACGCCGGTGGCGGCGCAGCACGCGGCAAGCGCGATGGCGGCGTTGCCGGAGGAGGACGTCACCACGCGGCGGTGCCCGAGCTCGAGGGCGCGGGCGACGACGACCGCGCTGGCGCGGTCCTTGAGCGAACCGCTCGGGTTGCGCCCTTCGTCCTTGACGTGGACCGACGCCACGCCTGCGGATCCTGCGAGCCCGGGCGCCTCGATCAGGGGCGTCCCACCCACGTCGGCCCGGACGCGTGTCGGGCCGGAGAGCGGAAGCAGGGGCAGGTATCGCCACAGGGTCAGCGGACCTTCGAGGACGGCACCCGTGCTCCGCAGTCGCTCGTGGTCGACCGCGAGGTCGAGCAGCCCCTCAGGTCCGCAGGCCGGACACGTGGAGTCGACGTCCTCGATCCCGTAGCGCGCCCCGCAGCTAGAGCACACCCACGTCTTCACTTCGTCCGGGGGTCGTCGCACGCGCCGATGGTAGCGACCGTCCACCGATCGTCCATGACCACTCACGACCACCCCACGCGGGGTGCTCGTCCTGCCCAGGAGGCAACCGCATGACTGACACCGCACGCTGGCTGGCCGGCGGCTTCGGCTCCGGAGAGGGCATCCGTCGCTTCGACCGGGCGCGCAACGCCATCGAGGGGCTCGACGAGGCGGGGGAACCGATCGGCCCCGGCTGGGCCGACCCGTCCGTGATCTCGCTGGCACACGGCGAGGGCGTGCGCCGGCCGCACCCGTCCGTCGTGGGGGCCGGTGTCCGTGCCCTGGTCGACGTGCGGGAGAGCTCGCTCGACAACTACCTGTATCTGAGCACCTTCGACCGGCTCGACCGGGCGATCACCCGCGACTTCGAGCAGGAGGGCATCCCTGCCGAGTACGCGTCGAACGTGGTCGTGGAGAGCGGCAACTCCCGTCTGTTCATGGGGTTCTTCAACGCCGTGGTGGAGCCCGGCGACGTGGTGCTGGTGCCCCGTACCTACTACCAGGCCGTGAACATGTGGGCCGACCTCGCACGGATCGATCTGGGGATCGTGCCGACCCGGCCGGAGGACGACTACCGGTTCACGCCGGAGTCGCTGGACGAGTGGTGGCAGGCGAACGAGGCGCAGGCCGCCCGGACGAAGGCGATCATCGTCTTCAACCCTGGTTACACCGGGTCGCTCTACACGTACGAGGACATGGAGGCCCTCGCCGACTGGGTCGAGGCCCACGACGTCGCCGTGCTCGAGGACTCGATCTTCTCGCAGACCGAGTTCGAAGGACGTCGACTCGCGCACCTGGCGGCGGTGCCCGGCATGGGTGAGCGCGTCGTCACGGTCGACGGCGGTTCGAAGGCCTACGGGTTGGCGAACATCCGCATCGGATGGGGATGTGGCGGGCGCGCGATCATCGAACGGATGCGCCACCACGTCACGGCGACGTCGATCTGCGTCCCGCACCTCGCGAAGTCGATGGCGCTGGCCGCGCTGGAGGGCCCGAGCGACTACCTCGAGGCCAACGTGCGCGAGGCGATGTCGCGCCTGGAGCTCGTCCGGACGCTCCTGGCACAGATCAACGCCGAGGTCGAGGAGGCCCTGGGGCACCCCCTGGCTGTGCCGTTCTTCCGCCTCGCCCACGAACCGGCCGCTGGACACTCCTGCATGGTCAACGCCGATGGCCTGCAGGGCCTGCGCACTCCTGACGGCGTGGTGCTCCGGGACTCCATCGACGTCACCCGCTACTTCCTGCGGGAGGAGCGGGTCTGCCTGGCCCCGGGTTACTCCAACGGCTTCGACGACTGCACGTTCCGGATCTCCTTCGGCTGCCTCGGATCCGAAGGCACCTGGCTCGACCACCGTCCGCAGGAGGAGCAGGAGGTGGTGCGCGCGGTCGTGGCCGAGTTCCGGCCAGACGTGCGACGTGCTCGGGCCGAGGAACTGGTGGAGGCGTGCCTGCACGAGATCGGGTCGGCCGACGCCGGAAGTCTGGCGCCTCTGTCGACGGCCGGGTTCGAGAGCGGGCGCGATCAGCTGCTCGACGCCATCGGTGGTCGGATGCTCCGGGCAACGGTGCGGCTGGCCCAGGAGAACAAGGAGCTGCTGCGCGATCCGGCTGCTCGTGGCGACGGGGGCCCGGTGTGACCTCCTCGATCATCCTCGACCTCGACGGCACGCTGCTCCATGAGCATGTGGCGCTCCCGGACGCTGTGGCGACAGTCCGCGCCTGGGTGGAGCGCGGCCACCGCATCAGCTATGCGACCAATGACGCCGTTCTCACGTGCGAGGAGCAGCAGGCCCGGCTGGAGGCGGCCGGCTTCCCGCTGGAGAGCCGCCACGGCACGGTGCCCCTGGCCACAGCGGCCACTGTCACGGCCTCGGTCATCCGGGCCCGCCACACCGGAGGACAGGCACCGCGCGTGCTGTTGGTGGGGGCACCGGCGGTCGCGGTCGCGCTGGCGGGATCGGCCGACCTGGTCGACGAGCGCCCCAACGTCGTCGTCGTGGGACTCGACATGCGCCTGACCTACGAGCGCCTGGCCGTCGCAGTCGACGCGGTCGGTCGTGGGGCGCGGCTTCTTGCGACGAACGCCGACCCGTGGTTCGTGTCGGCCGACGGACGCCGGATGCCGGGGGCCGGTGCGGTCGTCGCCGCGATCGAGCGCGCGACCGAGGTGGAGGCCGAGGTCCTCGGCAAACCCGGGACCGCGCTCTACGAGGCGGTCCTGGATCCCGCAGCGAGTCCGGTCGTCGTCGTCGGCGACACAGCAACCGACCTCGTCGCCGGGCGCGCGATCGGTGCCACGTGCCTTGCCGTGGGCGCCTGCGCCGGCCACCCGTTGGCGCACTCCTCCGCACCGGGGATCGGTGCCCTGGTCGACCACCCGCTCGTCGGCGTGCTCGACGTCGAGGAGGTGCTGGCATGACGTACGACGTCGTGAGCGCCCCCCGGGCGACCGTGGAGATCGAGGTCGCATCGACGGTGCCGGACCATGGCACCGGTGCCGCTGCCGAGCCCGGCTTCACCGATGGGTTCCATCTGACCGTGGGCCTCGCCGAGTCCCTGGCGGCCGTCGTCAGGACCAGTGCGTCCCTCGGCCTCGCCGATCCGGCGTACCTCGGGGACCCGCGCGCGCCGATCAGCCGGAACGACCGGTGGAGCGAGGCGGTCGGACGATGCACCGTTCTCGTGGACGGAGCATCGGAGATCGTCCTGCGCATCCCGGGCGAGGGTGGCGGAGCGCTGACCTGGACCCTGCGTGAGCTGGCGACGGGAGTCGCCGTCGAGCTCCGCACGTCACCGGGTCGCTGGTACCGCGAGGCGCTCGCGGCCCTGCGACCAGCGGTGGTCGAGCTCGTGCGGCGAGTGGCCGCGGACGGCGACCCCGTCCTCGGAGCGCTCGACGGGATGGACCGGGCGGCGTGGCACCGTCAGTCGGTCGGGCCGGAGGCGCAGCCCCTGGACACCTGCCTGCTGGCCGAGGTGGTGGATCAGGCGCGACGGCGACCTGACGCCGTTGCCGTACGGGACGCCTCCGGGGTGCTGACCTTCGCCCAGCTGCTCCGCGAGGTGGAGCGGATCGCTGCTCTGCTGGTCGCAGGGGGCGCCGTCGCCGGTGACCTGGTGGCGCTCGAGCTCCCGCGTGGCCGTGATCTCGTCGCGGCCATGCTCGGCGCCTGGCGAGCGCGGTGCGCCTTCGTGGCGCTCGATCCCGCCGACACCGCCGCGCGACGTGCCCACGTCCTCGACGTCGCCAGCCCCGCACTCCTGCTGACGATCGGCCGGTCCTCGTCGACGGACACGGACCTCCCTGTGGTGGACCTGTGCGACGAGCCGACCGCACCTGCTGCGGGCGAGTGCTGCCGGCCTCTCGACAACGCCTACGTCATGTTCACCTCCGGGTCGACGGGCGCACCCAAGGGCGCGACCGTCGCACACGACGGCATGCTCAACCACGCGCGGGCCAAGCTGGACGACCTCGGCTTCACCGAGGCAGACGTGATGGCGCAGACCGGTCCGATCTCGTTCGACATCGTCGTGTGGCAGTGCGTCGCACCCCTCATACGAGGCGGACGCACCGAGGTGCTCCCGGACGAGGACGTCCGGGACCCGCGCCGCACCCTCGCCGCCCTCGAGGAGAAGCGCGTCACGGTGTGGCAGGCGCTCCCTGCCGTGATCCGCGCGTGCCTCGACACCAGCGGCGACGCGCGCCCGGCGCTCGCGTCGCTCCGGTGGATCGTCCCGACGGGCGACGCGCTCCCGAGCGACCTGTGCCACAGCTGGCTCGGGGCGTACCCGCGCATCCTCCTGCTCAACACCTACGGGTCGACCGAGTGCAGCGACGACCAGTGCCACCACGTGGTGGACAAGGTGCGCGTGTCCGATCCGCCCGTCATGTTCCTCGGCCGCCCCATCCCCGGGATGTCGGCACTCGTCCTCGACCTCGAGGGCCGCGTCGTGCCGCCGGGTGTCCCCGGCGAGCTCCACATCGGCGGCGTGGGCGTCGGGCCGGGCTACTGGAACAGGCCCGACCTCACCGAGCAGCGCTTCGTGCACCTGCCGACCCAGCCGGAGCTGGGGCGGCTCTACCGCAGCGGAGACCTCGCCCGACGGCATCCGGACGGGACCCTCGAGTTCCTCAGCCGGGTCGACGACACGGTCAAGGTTCGCGGGCGACGCATCGAGACCGCGCTGGTCGAGGAGGCCGTACGACGCCACCCGGAGGTGTCGGACTGCGCCGTCGTGGGCCACCGGTCGGCGCTGGACATCACCGACGCGCGACTCGTGGCCTTCGTCGTCGCCCCCACGGGCGTACCGGCTGATCTCGTCGAGCACGTCGCGGACCTGCTCGACGAGCACCACGTGCCGGACCACGTGACCGCCGTCGAGCGCCTCCCTCTGTCCGCCAACGGCAAGGTGGACCGAGCGGCACTCGAGCGGCCCTCGCTCGAGGTGCGGGGAGGCGGCTCATCAGGTCTGCGGCCCGGCGTGGAGTCTTCGCTCGCGGGCATCTGGAGCGACGTGCTCGGCGTCGCAGACATCGGGCCCGACGACGACTTCTTCGCCCTGGGTGGGCACTCGCTCGCCGTCGGTCGGATCCTCGGCCGGGTCGGTGACGACCTGGGGGTCGACCTGCCCATGAGCAGCGTGTACGACCACCCGACCGTGCGGACGTTGGCGGTCGCGCTGAGCCAGCCCGAGGAGTCGTCACCGCGAGGCTCGGGCCGCATCGAGGTCGCGGATGGCGTCGCCGACGTGAGCGCCATCTCGCTGACCGACCTGCAGCAGGCCTACTGGGTGGGCGAGACCGACTTCCTCGACGGAGGAGGCATGCGGGCACACGTGTGGGTGGCCCTCGACACCCGCGACCTGGATGTCGAGCGGCTCGGGCGGGCCGTCGATGCCGTGGTGGCCCGCCACACAGCGTTGCGGGCCGTCGTCGACGACGGCGTACAACGGGTGCTGCACGACGTGCCGCGGGCAGCGGTGGAGCACATCGTCACCGACGACGCGGTGGCGGAGGAGCACGAGATCGTGCGCAGCCGGCTGCTCGAACGATTCCGCGACGAAGGCCCGAGCACCTCCGCCTGGCCCCTGTTCGACCTCGCGGTCCTGGAGAGGAACGGTGCTCAGACCGCGTTCTTCTCCATCAGCCTCCTCGTCGCCGACGCCACGTCGGAGGCGCTGCTGGTGCGCGACCTCGTCGACGCCTACGCCGACGACGTGGACGTGGACGTCGACGAGACCCGGGCTCCCACGACGCGTTACGCCGACGTCCTCCATGCCGTCGCCGAGACCCAGGCGCGGCCTGACGAGGCCGACGTCCTCCACTGGCAGCGGGCTCTCGAAGACCTCCCCGCAGCCCCGGTCCTGCCGTGGGGCGCGCCGGGCGGCGAGCCACGCACGTTCACCAGGCGCGCGTGGGCGCTCGAGGCCGAGGAGTGGGGGGCGTTCCGGGCGCGGGCAGCTCGCCACGGCCTGACCCCGACCGCGGCGCTCTTCGCGGCGTACTGCTCGATGCTGCGCAGGTGGAGCAAGACATCTCGCTTCACCGTCAACACCCTGGCCAGCCTCCGGCTGCCCCTCGATGCCCACGCGCACCACCTCGTGGGGAACCTCTCGAGCACCATCCCGTCCGTCGTCGACCTCGGCGAGCCGGAGCCCTTCGCGGACGTCGCACGCCGGTTGCAGCGGACCACGGTCCTCGACCTCGAGCACGCACGCCTGAGCGGTGTGTCCGTGGTGCGGCGGCTCGCAGCCGAGAGGGGGTGGAGCGAGTCTGGCGCGTTGCCGGTGGTGTTCGCCAGCACGCTCGACGTGACGAATCCGGCGCTCGACGACCTCCCCGTCACCGCGCAGGTGGCGGCGAGCGGCGTGCAGACTCCGCACGTGCTCCTCGACCACCAGGTCTACGAGTACGGAGGTCGGTTCCACGCGGTCTTCGACAGCGTCGACGCAGCCTTCCGTCCCGACGTGGTCGACGCGATGGTCGACGCCCACCGCGCGATCGTTCGTTCGCTCGCGGACTCGGACGACGCCTGGCTCGACGTGGCTCATCGCGGAGCGTCGCCCGCACCGTCCGGGGCCGTGCCCCTCGTGTGGGGCAGCCACGGCGTGCTCCACGCCCCCGTGGTCGAGCGCGCTGGTCGCGAGCCCGACGCTGTCGCGGTCGTCGATCCATCGGGAACGACCCTGACCTACGGCGCGCTTCTTGCGCGGGCCCAGCAGGTCGCCGGTGCACTCGTCGAGCGCGGAGTGGGCCGGGGAGACCTCGTCCCCCATCTGATGGTGCGCGGGTGGGAGCAGGTCGTCGCCATCCTCGGTACGCACCTCGCCGGCGCCGCATACCTCCCCATCGACGCCGCGCTGCCCGACGACCGGATCGACTACCTCGTGGGACAGGCGACGGTCCCCGTCGTCCTCGCCCAGACCGGTGCCCTCGCCCGGTTGACGCACCTCGGCCACACGCCGTTCGACGTCTCGGCGTGCACCGACTCAGTGGTGACAGGTCGGCACGTCGACGGCGGAGCGCGTCCTGACGACATCGCCTACGTCATCTTCACGTCCGGCTCGACCGGCCTGCCGAAGGGGGTGACGATCGACCACCGCGGTGCAGTGAACACCGTGGTGGCGATCAACGAGCAGGTCGGACTCGACCGGGACGACGTCGTCCTCGGCCTCTCCTCGACCAGCTTCGACCTGTCGGTCTGGGACGTCTTCGGGACGCTGTCGGCCGGCGGCACCCTGGTGCTCCTGTCACCCGGTGAGTACCGCGACCCGGCCCACTGGCACGACATGGTCGGCGCGCACGGCGTGACCGTCTGGAACAGCGTCCCGGCCCTCCTCGACCTGTACGTGGGGTTCATGGAGTCCGGATTCGCATCTCCGTTACAGACCTCGTTGCGATGGGCGATGCTGAGCGGGGACTGGATCCCGGTGCCGCTCGCTGACCGTGCGCGCGCGGTCCTGCCCGGACTGGAGGTGCTCAGCCTCGGCGGGGCCACGGAGGCCTCGATCTGGTCGATCCAGCACCCGATCGGCGTCGTCGACCCGGCCTGGGCCAGCATCCCCTACGGCACGGCGCTCCCCGGCCAGGGCATGCACGTCGTCGACGACCAGCTCGATGTCCGGCCCGACCACGTGGTCGGCGAGATCTGCATCTCGGGGGTGGGACTCGCCCTCGGCTACTGGCAGGACGCCGAGCGGACGGCCGAGCGGTTCGTCCATCATGGAGACACCGGCCTGCGGCTCTACCGCACCGGCGACCTCGGGGTGCGGCGCCCGGACGGCACCATCGAGTTCCTCGGTCGTGAGGACAACCAGGTCAAGATCCAGGGGCATCGAGTCGAGCTCGGCGAGATCGAGGCGGTCCTCGCGACGCACCCCGCAGTCGCGTCGGCCGTGGTGGTCGCCCGCCAGACGGATCACGACGGCAAGGTCCTCGCCGCCTACGTCGTCACCGACGATGCCGACTCCGACCTGGGAGAGGTCCGCGCACACGCGGCGGCTGGCCTCCCGGCGTACATGGTGCCCCACGCACTGACCCGTATCGACCGGTTGCCGCTGACCTCCAACGGCAAGGTCGATCGCCGAGCACTGCCTGACCTCGCCGAGGGTGCCGTTGCCGCCACCGGCGCAGCCCGCGCGTCGCTGACGTCGACCCCAGCGGTCGGCACGGAGGCGTCGATCCTCGACCAGATGCGTGAGGTGCTGGGGATGGGCGCGGAGCTGGGGGTGGAGGACTCCTTCTTCGCCGCCGGGGGCAACAGCTTCGCGGCGATGCGTCTCGTCGGCAGACTGCGGTCTCGCCTCGGGATCGACGTGCGCCTGGCGCGCGTCTTCGACGCCGGCTCGGCTCGCGGGCTCGCTGCTGTGGTCGGCGAGGACGACTCCACCCAGGACGAGGTCGTGGTGCCGCTCCGCCCGATGGGCGGGGCTGCGCCTGTCTTCCTCGCCCATCCGGTGGGTGGATCGGTGGCCGCCTACGCAGATCTGCTGCGTGCACTCGATCCGGACCGTCCTGTCTTCGGCCTGCAGGCCGGGCACGGGACCGTCCACACCTTGCGCGAGCTCGCCTCGACGTACGCCGACGCAGTGGAGCGCACGCGCCCGGTAGGCCCGCTCGTGCTGGGCGGCTGGTCGATGGGCGGCCTGCTGGCCCACGAGGTGGCGCTGGTGCTGCGCGGGCGTGGTCGCGACGTGGAGGCGGTGCTGGTCATCGACTCCACGCCGGAGCCCGAGCGGAAGGTCCAGGACGACCTTGCCGCCGGATTCCTCTTCGACGTGGCAGGAGGCCGCGAGGTGGCTCCGGCGAGCCTGGACGACATGCGAGTGGTGGCGGCCGGTGGACCTGGGGCGCCGGATGCCGCAGCGGCGCTCATGGCGGAGGGACTGGTGCCGTCCGGAGCCGATGAGGTCGTCCTGCGCGAGCGCTACGACATCTTCGCCCGCAACGCGACGCTCCTGCGTGGCCACGTCGCGGCGCCCTGCCCGCCGACGTGCGACACGCCCACCGTCGTCGTGCACGGTGGGACGTCCCACCTGGAGACGAGCCAGACCCGGGACGCATGGCTGGCCGTGTGCCCCGCGTCGAGACCGGTCGCGGTCGCCGGTGACCACTACACGGTGGTGACCGGAACGTCGGCGCGAGTGGCGGCCTACGAGCTCGAGTCGGTGCTGGGTGGCGTCGTCGACGACCTCCCCGGCGGCGTGCGCGTGCACGACGACCACCGGTGGATGGAGGACTGGCGAGGTGAGAGGTTCGCCGGCTGGATCCACGACCAGGGACGACGTACGGCGCAGTGGCTCGACGAGGTGTCCGGGCGCGCCGACCTCGCCGTCGAGATCCAGGCACTGGTCGACGGCGTCGCCGAGCTGACGAGTCCCCAGGCCGGTGGCCCGCACGTGTTCGCCCTGCTGAGGGGCGCCGGAGATGTCACGCCCCGCCTCGTCCGCTCGTCCGACGAGGGCGAGTGGGAGACGGTGCTGGACACGAGTGAGCTCGACGACGGGCTCCGCCGCGACCTGGCAGCTCGTTCCCACGTGAGCGTCGACTGGTTCACGCCGTCACCGACGGGCGACCACGTGGCGGTCGCGCTGTCCGTCGACGGGTCCGAGGAAGCCACGATGGTGGTGGTCGGCGCCTCAGGGTCGTGCCTTCCGGGACTTCGGGTCAGCCGGGTCCAACCCATGCGGATCAACCGCGCGACGGTGGGTGGGGCCGCATGGAGCCCCGATGGGTCGACCGTCTCCTACCTCAGGCTCCCGGACGTCGCGGACAGTGAGGGAACTGCGCGCTACCAGGGCGCGGCCGCCTGCCTGCGGTCGCTGGGCACCCCGGGCGACGAGGTCGTGGTCGCATCCCGGCAGCACTCGCTCGGCCCGGGCCTCGACCCCGACGACCTCCCTCTCCTGTCCCTGGTGGCAGGTGACAGGGCGCTCCTCACCGTGGCGCACGCATCGGCACGGGAACGGTCGGTGTTCGTCGCGGACTCCTTCTCCTCGACCGCACCGCGGGACCTCGTGTGGCACCCGTTGGCGCGACCGCACGACCGGGTGCACGCCTGGAGCGTACGCGGGGACGAGCTCTACACAGGGCGGGTGCAGGATGACGGCTGGACCGTCGAGCGCACCTGCCTGCGGCGGCGCGACCGCAGCGTGCAGGTGTGCTCCGCCGTCGGATCCGCGTTGGAGGACCTCGTCACCTGTGGCGGCCACGTCGTGGTGCGTGCGCTCGTGGACGGCGCCGGTGCGGTCGGCGTTCTGCCCGTGGACGAAGGTCCCACCCAGCCACGATGGGTGTCCCTCGACGGCCACTGCGGCGTGGCCGGTGTCGTCCCACGCGACGACGGGACGGTCGAGGTCCTGCTGAGCAGCTGGACCAGGCCCAGCAGGCTCGTCCGGATCGATCTCGGCTCGGGACACCTCGAGGAGAGGTGGTCGGGCGGTCGCACCCCGGACCCGGGGATCGAGACGGTCGTCGAGCAGGTGACGGCGTCGGACGGCGCCCAGGTCCCGGTCACCCTGGTGCGCGCGGTCGGCTCGAAGACCCCGGCGCCCGTGTGGCTCACGGCCTACGGATTCTTCGGGATCACGCTGCGCCCGCTGTTCACTCCACTGTTCGTGGCATGGCTGCGACGAGGCGGCGTGGTTGCCATCGCCCACGTCCGTGGTGGAGGAGACCGCGGCGACGGGTGGTACCGCGCGGGCCACCGCGAGCACACCGGCGTGACGGTTCAGGATCTCCTGGATGTCTCGCGACACCTCTCGGACTCTGGTCTCTCGGCTCCGGACCTCACGATCGCTGAGGGAACCTCGGCGGGAGGACTGACCGTCGGAGGGGCGATGGCTCGCGACCCGCGCGCCTTCGCCGGAGTCGTCATGCGGGTCTCGCTGACCAACCCGTTGCGGCTGGAGATGCATGAGAACGGGCCACCCAACGTGCCCGAGTACGGAACCATCGGGACGGTCGAGGGAGTGCAGGCCCTGTGTGCCTCCGAGGTCTACCACCGCGTGGATCCGGACGCCCCCCATCCGCCGGTGCTGCTCACAATGGGCCTGCGTGATCCGCGGGTCCTGCCGTGGCAGCCCGCGAAGCTCGCCGCCCGGCTCCAGCGCCGTGATCCCGACGCGGCACGGATTCGCGTGGAGGAGCACGGTGGCCACGGGCTGGGGGCCGCGACCTCCCAGGCTGTTGCCGAGACGGTCGACCGATTGTGCTTCGCCCTCGACTCACTCAGAAGGAGACACCCATGACCGCAGCGGACCTGATGCGCGTGCTCGACCGCCCGACCATCCAGCAGTGCCTGGAGGCCGTCGACCCGGTCGCCGTGGTCGAACGGACCCTGGTGGCGCACGCCGACAAGGAGACCGTCCTTCCCGCCGAGGGCTACCTGAGCTGGGAGAACGCGGCCGGCGCCTACAGCCGATCGCTCGCCATGCTCGGAGCGCTTCCGGCGGGACCACGTCCCCTCTACGGCCTCAAGGTCGTCAACGCCGCCACGAGCAACCCGGGTCTGGGCATCGAGCGCGCCGGCGGGATGATGATGCTGTTCGACGCCGAGACCGCCCGTCCGCGACTGCTCGCGGAGGCCGGCCTGGTGTCCGCGCTGCGCACGTCGGCGTACACCGTCCTCTCCGTCCTGCGGCTGGGACCCGAACAGGTGCCGGCGGTCTCCGTGCTGGGGTGCGGGACTCTCGCCCGCGTCCACCTCACGCTGCTGGCGCGGTACCTGCCGGAGCTCGGCACCGCGCACGTCTACGACGTCGTGCCGCAACGGGCGCACGCCTTGGCGGACTGGGCCCGCAGCGGGCTGCCCGGCCTGGAGGTGAGGGTGTCGAGCGGCCCCGAGGAATGCGTGGCGGCGAGCCGCGTGCTGATCACCGTGACGGTGTCCGACACCCCCTACATCGACAGTGGCTGGTTCGACGGCCCGGGCCTCGTGGCGCACGTGTCCCTCGACGACGTGGACAGGTCGGTCTTCGCCTCGGCGCAGGCCGTCCTGGTGGACGATGTCGAGCTAGTCGTCGACAACCCTCGGCGCATCCTGGGCTCGTTGGTGGCCGACGGCGTCGTCGCACCCGAACCGCGGTCATCCGGTCCGTGCATCGCCGGGACGCTCGGCGACGTCGTCACCGGACGGCTCGCCGTGCCGCGACCGACCGACGGACTGGTCGTGTCCAACCCGTTCGGCATGGCGATCCTCGACGTGGCCCTCATGGGCGAGGTCGAGCGCGTGGCGGACGAGCTCGGGCTCGGGACGCACCTCGACCTCGTCGGGGGCGAGTGACGTGAGCGCCCTGAGCTCGGTCCGTCCGGTCGAGGCGGTCGGGGCCCTCGACTTCCCCAGGGGTCTGGTGTCTCTCCGCGACCTCACCGCCGACCAGGTCTCGGCACTCACCGAGGCGGGCGTCAGCAACTTCCTCGAGCCGACGGCTGCGCCAGTGCTGCAGGGGCGGTGCATCGGCGTGTGGTTCCAGATGACATCGACCCGCACGCGCACGGCCTTCACCGTCGCCACGATCCGTCTGGGTGGTGTCCCGATCGCCTTCGGCCCCGATGACCTGCAGACGGCGACCGGCGAGACCTGGGAGGACACCGCCCGCGTCCTCGGCTCGATGCTCGACGGGGTGGTGGTCCGTTCCCGGGGTTCGAGCGCGGACCTCGCCGTCCTCCAGGCTGCGGCAGGCGTACCCGTGGTCAGTGCGATGGCAACGGACGAGCACCCCACGCAGGGACTCTGCGACCTTGCCACGCTTCGCCTGCACCTCGGTCCGCTGGCAGGACGCCAGGTGCTCTATGTCGGCGAGGGAAACAACTCGGCCAGTGCGCTGGCGCACGGCGCCGCGCGCACGCCTGGACTCCGCGTCAGGTTCGTCGTGCCGGAGGGCTACGGCCTGCCCGACGACGTCGTGGCCGACGCGGACGCGCGCGCCCGGCTGCACGGCGGTGAAGTCGTCCAGGACCACGACATCGACTCGATCGACCGGGACACCGACGCGATCTACACGACGCGCTGGCAGACGACCGGGACCGCCAAGCCCGATCCGGACTGGCGTGCGCAGTTCGAGCCCTACCGGGTCGACGCCGCGCTCATGGAGAGGGCGCCTGCTGCGGTCTTCATGCACGACCTCCCGGCACACCGCGGCGACGAGGTGACGGGCGAGGTGCTCGACGGCCCGCGTTCGGTCGCCTGGGACCAGGCCCGGATGAAGCTGTGCAGCGCCGTGGCTGTGCTGCAGCACCTGGTCGCCGGGCACGACTGATCGACGTCACCGACGCCGAACCATTGATAGGTGACGGACCCACGGCCTAGGCTGTCACTATCGTTTGTACGATTGTCAGTTACTTTGCGTAGGGAGACGAGTGTGACCTCGACCATGACCCCGACCACCGATCGAGAAGGGGTACTCGACGCCTGGCGGCGCCTGCCCGCCGAGGTGTGGATCCTTGTCGTGGCGCGCACCGTGAACCGGCTCGGCGCCTTCACGCTGCCCTTCCTCACAGTTGTCCTCACCGACAGCTTCGGCGCGTCCGTGTCCACGGCCGGACTGGTGGTCGCGCTCTTCGGGGCGGCCACCATCCCCTCGCGAGTGGTCGGCGGCTACCTCGCCGATGCGATCGGCCACCGCAACACCATCGCCCTCGGTCTGGCGCTCACCGCCGTGTTCCAGGTCCTCCTGGCGGCGGCGCCGAGCATCGCCACGGCGGCCGTGCTGGCCGTGCTCGTCGGGCTGTCGTTCGAGATCTACGAACCGCCCTCGCAGGCGATGGTGGCCGACGTCGTCCAGGCCGACGGGGACCGCGTCACCGCCTACGGCCTCTACTCGGCGGCGCTCGCTGCGGCAGGGGTGCTTGCCGGACTTCTCGCGGCGGCGGTCGGCGGCATCGACCTCCGACTCCTGTTCGTGATCGACGGCGTGACCTGCCTGGCCTGTGCCGTGCTGGTGATGGTCGGCCTGCGGCCGAGGGCCACCGCTAGGGACGAGGCGGAGCCGGAGCCCGGGCGCCGGGCTGACAGTCCCTGGCGAGACGGTCTCCTCCTGTCGATGCTGGCGGTGGGGACGGCGTTCGCCGCGCTCTACCTCCAGCTCAACGTCGCCCTCCCCCTGACGTTGCGCGACCAGGGCATCCGGCCCTCCCTGCTCGGCATCCTCTTCACGGTCTCGGCGTTGACCATCGTGTGCGGCCAGCCGCTCCTGTCCCGAGGCCCGGCGGCACGCCTCGACCACTTCCGGGCCATGGCGCTCGGATTCGCTCTGCTCGGAGCCGGGTTCGCGCTCAACGGGCAGGTCCATTCCCTGCTCGGCTTCGTCCTCGCCACCATCGTGTGGAGCCTGGGCGACCTGGTGCTCCTCGGGCGTGCCTACACCCTAGTCGCCGCGATCGCGCCGGCCTCCGCGCGTGGTCGCTACATGTCGGCGTACGGCATCAGCTGGGGCGTGGCCGCGATGCTCGGTCCGCTCCTCGGCACGCAGCTGATCGACCGACTCGGAGTGGCGTCGACGTGGTCGGTGCTCGCTGCTGCCTGCGTCGTGCTGGCGATGCTGCAGCCCGTTGTCGGACGCATCGCGCGGTCCGGTGGCCGGATCCCGCCGGCCGCCGCTGCCGGAGCGGCCTGATGACGACGGTCCGCGCCGGGACGTCGGCCTCTGGGTCAGTGCGTCCGGCTGCGGAACGCCGCGGACTTCATCCGGTTCTGGCAGGCGAGACTGCAGAAGCGGCGTACGCGGTTCCGGGAGGAGTCCACGAACACCTGGTCGCACCGGGTGGCCTCGCACACGCCCAGGCGTCCGCCGATGTCACTTCCCATCGCCACTGCCAGGCCGGACGCGCACCCGGCGGCCCACCCGGTGGCGAGGCTGTCGTCCTTGCCGCGGAAGTGGAGGGTCCAGGAGCCGTCTCCCGCCGGAAGCAGCTCCGGACGCGCACCGGACTCGGCCATCAGGTCGTTGAGGACCGCGACCGCCGACGCCTCGTGTCCCTGCGTCACGAGGTCGAAGACGCGTCGCATGAGGCCGGCCGCGTGCGAGAGGTGCATGGCCTGCTCCAACGTCACCGTCGGTCGACGGCGACCATCGCCCGCGAGGGCTTCGGCCACGGCCTCGACCCGCTCGTTGTCCTCCGGTGGGCGGTGCGCCCGACCTCGGGACCAGCTGCCCGTCAGGGCGTTCACGAGGCGCACGCTCACGTCCATCAGTGCGTCCAGGTGGACGTCAAAGGCGGGGCCGCGGACGAGCTGAGGGGACGACATACCTGATCACTTCGCTTTCGACAGTCACCACGAACTGCGCCACATCGTAGTACGGAGGTGACGGGGGTCGACAAGGTTAACGAATCTGTCCACTCCCGACCAGTCATGACCGGGAAGCGAGACCGCCCGGATCGTCAGCCGCACGGAGAGCCCGTAGCGGCGGAAAGGACTTCTCATGCACGTCCCCGATGGATTCCTCGACGCACCCACGTCCGTGGCGACCGGTGCGCTCGGCGTCGCTGCGGTGGCCGCGGCGCTCGCCGGCTCGCGCCGCGAGCTGACCGACCGCACGGCACCGATGGCCGGGCTGGTGGCGACGTTCGTGTTCGCCACACAGATGGTCAACTTCCCCGTAGGTGCCGGCACGAGCGGGCACCTGCTCGGGGGAGCGCTGGCCACCGTCCTCGTGGGCCCGTGGACGGGGCTCCTCTGCATGAGCGTCGTCCTCCTCGTCCAGTCGCTGCTCTTCGCTGACGGTGGCATTACCGCCCTCGGCACCAACATCGTCCTGATGGGTGTCATCTCCGTCGCCGTCGCGTGGCTGGTGGTGCGCGTGCTGCTCTGGATCCTGCCGACGCGACTCTCGTCGGTGGGTGTCGCGGCTGCAGTGGCGGCGCTGCTGTCCGTGCCGGTGACCGCACTGGGATTCGTCGGCCTCTACGCCGTGGGTGGGCAGGCGCCCATCCCGCTCGACACATTGGTGACGGCGATGCTGGGGTGGCACGTGCTGATCGGCCTCGGCGAGGCGGCGATCACCTTCGTCGTCGTCGGCGCCGTCCTCGGCGTACGTCCCGACCTGGCATGGGCAGCTCGCGGAGTGGTCCGTGAGACGACGCTCGAGGTGCGGCCCGCGCGATCGGAGGTGTCGGCATGAAGCGTTTCTCCCAGCGCGCTGTCGTGGTGACCGGACTGTTGATCGCGCTCGCTGTCGCTGGGCTGGTCAGCTTCTACGCATCCAGCAGCCCCGACGGTCTCAACAAGGTGGCAGCAGATGTCGGCTTCGCCGACACCGAGTCGGAGCACGGTGCGTCCGAGTCACCCCTGTCCGGCTATGAGACGTCCGGTGTGGGCAACGCCCGGGCGTCGCGCGCCGTGGCCGGGGTGGCTGGCTGCGTCGCGGTGCTGGGGCTGACCGGAGGCCTGGTGTGGCTCACCCGTCGGCGCGGCGCGGACGATGAGCAGCCGGAACGCGAGACCGCGGGGGCATTCCATGGGTGACCCCCACGGACACGCCCTGCACTTCCACGGTCACTCCATGGTCCACCGTCTCCCTGCGCACCAGAAGGTGGTGGCGCTGGTGGGCTTCATGGTGCTGGTGGTCGCCACCCCGTGGCACCTGCGCGCGGTGATCGCCGCCGAGGCGGCCATGCTGGTGGGCGTCATCGTCCTGAGCAAGGTGCCCCTGACCTACCTGGTGAAGCGAGCGGTCGTGGAGGTTCCCTTCGTGGTGTTCGCCGTGCTCATGCCGTTCATCGCGACCGGTCCCCGGACCGATGTCCTGGGCGTCTCCGTCAGTCAGCACGGGCTCGAGGCCGGCGCGTCCCTGCTCGTCAAGGGAACGATGGGCGTCTTCGCCAGCCTGACGCTCGCGGCGACGACCGAGCCCCGCGACCTGCTGGTCGGGCTGCAGCGGCTGCGTGTCCCCCAGCTGATCGTCCAGATCGCGGGGTTCATGGTGCGCTACCTCGAGGTCATCGCCGGGGAGATGGCGCGCATGAAGGTCGCCAGGGAGTCCCGGGGTTTCCGAGCCCGGTCCATCGGTCAGTGGCCGATCCTGGCGCGGTCCTCCGGCGCCCTGTTCATCCGATCGTACGAACGGGGTGAGCGCGTCCACCTCGCGATGCTGTCGCGCGGCTACACGGGCGTCCTGCCCAAGCCGGTCACCACCACCCATGTCCACGGACCCGTCCGAGAGAAGGAATCAGCATGACCTCACCCACGCCGGTCCTCGAGGTGGACGGGCTCGCCTTCGCCTATCCCGACGGCAGCCAGGTGCTCTACGGCGTCGACCTCCGCATCGAGCGGGGCGAGCGCGTCGCCCTGTTCGGTCCCAACGGCGCCGGGAAGACCACCCTTCTTCTCCACCTCAACGGCATCCTGCGAGGTGGACAGGGACACGTGCGCGTCGGCGGCCTGGAGGTGACGGAGCAGAACCTCCAGGAGGTTCGTCGACGTGTGGGCATCGTGTTCCAGGATCCCGACGACCAGCTCTTCATGCCCACGGTGCGCGACGACGTCGCGTTCGGGCCGGCCAACCTGGGCTTGCGGGGCACCGAGCTGGAGTGGCGCGTGCTCCACGCGCTCGAGCAGGTGGGGATGGCCGACCAGGCCGACAGGCCTCCGCACCACCTGAGCTTCGGCCAGCGTCGCCGGGTGGCTGTGGCGACCGTCCTCGCGATGGAGCCGGAGATCCTGGTGCTCGACGAGCCCTCGTCGAACCTGGACCCGGCATCGCGTCGTGAGCTGGCCGACATCCTGCTCGCGCTCGACGTGACGGTGCTCATGGTCACCCACGACATGCCGTACGCCCTCGAGCTCTGCGAGCGTGCCGTCATCCTCAACGACGGCCAGGTGGCAGCTGACGGACAGACTCCCGCCATCCTTGCGGACGAGGACCTGATGAGGGCCAACCGTCTGGAGCTCCCGTTCGGGATGGATCCGGCCAACCTCGCGTCCTTCGTACGTCCCGGGGCCGGGTCGCACGGCGCCCCGGCGACGACACCTGCGCTGGAGCACGGCTCAGCCCAGCGCCCGTGACGCCGCGATGGGCGGGTCGCCGGGCACTGCCCGGTGACCCGCCCATCGGCATCGCGAGTGGTGGCGGCTACTGGCCGCCGACGAGCCGGACGACCTCGTCGACGTGCTCGAGGCTGTGCACCGCCCGACGACGCAGGATCTCCCGGACCTCCATCGGGGTTCCGGTCTCCTCGTAGCGGCGCTTGAGGGAGATGCTGCGACCGAGGGCATCGGGCACCTCGTTCAGCATCCGGACCTGGTGGGCACGCGACGTGCGGAACAGGGCAAGGGCGGTCTCGATGTCGCGGCCGTCATAGCTCAGCTGCTCGGCGCAGTGCGGGTCAGTGGTGTACCAGTCGTGGGAGTAGTCGGTCCCCGACTGGACGAGTGCCGCGAACAGGGCGCCCGACCACAGGACGTCACCGTCGCAGATGTGGTGGACGAGCATCCGTACGGACCAGTCGAGGTGGTCACGCAGATCGAGGTCGTCGACGGTGGTGCCCTTCAGCGCCGCGTCCAGCAGCGCGGGGCCGCGGGCATAGAGGTCGAGCACCTGGTTGTCCGACAGGTCCGCCTTGTCGGCGAACTTGAACTGGTATCCGTCGGGGAGGACGACCGCCAGCGTGCTGTCGCCCCACGACGTTGTCGTGAGCGCAAGGTCGTCCGCGCCTCGCTCCTCCAGGTCGCGCTGGAAGGACGCCACGTCCTGGTGGCGGAAGACCAGGGTCTCGCCGTGGTCGAAGACTGCGTGCCGGGGGGTGAGGAGGGCGCTGACGTCGGTGGCGGCCGGGCCTGCGAGCAGCAGGGGATCGCCCTCGAGGTCGACGACCGTGGCGGCCTCGGCCGATCCGGACGGCGTGTAGGCGAAGCCGAGGACATCGACGCAGAAGCTCAGGGTCCGGTCGAGGTCGCTGACCCGCAGGGCCATCGACGGGAGGGTGGAGGTGCTCATGCAGCTGTCCGTTCTGTCGGTGATGGGAGGGACTGGGAGGCGGACTGGGGCAGCACCCCGCCAGGATCAGGTCGTGGTGTCGATGCGTACGGCATCGACCAGCAGTGCCCGGCTCTCGACGAGGTCCGCGTGCGAGGACTCGTGCAGCGCGAAGTACCCGGCTCGCTGCCACGAGCTCGCGAAGGAGGGGACCAGGTCGCCGACCGCCAGGGGGAGGTCCCAGTCGAAGACGTGTTCGTCCGACGCGAGGAGGTCGAGGCCATGGATGCTCCGCACCACCCCAGGTGCCGGGGTGAAGTAGTGGATGGCGGCGACGCCCTGGGGCTCGGCCGGGGTCGAGACGGGCAGGCCGGCGAGCGAACGCACGAAGGCTGAGTAGAGATCGACGCCGTACACCCGTCGGATGAGGTCGGGGATCAGGTCGCCGGGCGGGCGGCACGCGCACTCGATCAGCACCGGACCGGCGGGTGCGACCTTCCACTCCGAGTGGAACACGCCGGCCCGTGCGCCGAGGCCAGTCAGCAACTGCTCGGTGGCGGTGATCAGGGCACCGGTGGTCGGGGCAGCGATCCGAGCCGGCACGACATGACCCACCTCGGTGAACACTCCGCCGCCGACGGTGCTCTTCTCGGTGATGTTGTGGAAGACGGGGACTCCCTCCACCACCACGGTCTCCACCGACATCTCGGGCCCGGCGACGTACTCCTCGACCATGTAGCCCCACTGCATCGGCCGGTCGACCACGCCGACCGGCTCATCGGCTCCGGTGCTGCGCGCGAAGGCCCCCTCGAGCTCGTCGCGGCGGGCGGCCATCACGACGCCGACGGAGGCGCGTCGATTGGTCGGCTTGATGACGACGGGGGTGTCGGAGAAGAACGACTCGACGTCGGCGACGTCGGCCACGGCGGCGAAGCGCGGCTGCAGGACGCCTGTCGCGGAGGCGAGCTCCCGCATCCGGAGCTTGTCGGTGCAACCCTCCACGACGGCTTCGCCGGGTGTCAGGAGACCGAGGCCCGCGGCAGCCCGGAACGCGGGACCGACCGCGTACTCAGCGGCAGGGACGACGGCGTCGAAACCGATCTCGTCGTGCCATGCGCGGACGACGTCCTCGATGCTGCCCTGTTGGTAGGGCGCGAGCCGCAGCTCAGTGATGCCGAAACTGTCGTACCCGGCGACGTTGCGGCGATAGAAGTACTCCTCCTCGAGGACGTACAGGTCGAGCTCCGGGTCGTCCCGGAACATCTCGGCGTAGCCGCCGTGCATGGCGACCATCAGGATCTTGCGCACCCGACGATCGTATGGAAGGCGGCATCACTGGTCAACCGCTGTTCGGCGGTGACGGAATCGCGGGTCGGCGGGCCGGATCCCCTCCCCGCGGCGTCGGCCGCCAGGCCACCACGGGCGGTACCGCAGGCTGATCTTTGCCCGGGCGGCCATCGGTCCTCAGACGGAGGAGCCCTTCTCGGTGGAGCGCCTAAGTCGTGAGTCCCTATACGCCGGGAGGCGCCGTGACCGACGGGAGCAGCGCCGACCTGCGCTGTCGGCCGGTCAGGCCGGAGGGGACGCCCTGTTGGCCGTGGTCGTGACCGCCGTGGCCCGGCCAGCAACGGCTGACCGGCCGGTCCCGCAGAGGGATCGTCTTTCGGGACGTCCCGCTTGCCAAGACCCGGTCATCATCGACCCGCTGCATTCCGCCGCGTGCCGGGCAGGGTCCCGCTTCGGCAAGGGCGCGCGTGTGGGTCGCCCGCAAAGCGCCCCTTTCCCGGCGATGACCAGCGGACAGGTCCTGGGGGACGCGATCGCATCGTTCCTCAGTCCCAGTGGTCTGGTTCCGGTGAGGGTTCGACAAGTGTGGATCCGAGACGCCAGGCCATGTGTGCTCGGAGAAACCGGTGCCCAGCGAGGTTGTCATCCGGGAGGCGGCAGTCGAGTGGTCGCGGTCGAGGGTCGTTCACGTCACCTCCGCGTGGCGGCACCCCGACGCACTGCCAGTGAGAGTGGCTCAGGGGTGCCCTCGAGCGTCGACTCGGCCGCTCTCGTAGGCCCAGATCACGATCTCGACGCGGTTGCGCGCCGAGAGCTTGGTCATGAGTGCGCTGATGTGGGATTTGACGGTGCTGAGCGAGAGGTAGAGCTCCTCGGCGATCTCGGTGTTCATCCAGCCGGCCGCGACCAGATCGAGCACAGCCTCCTCCCGGGGAGTCAACGGCTCGACGGGCTGCGCCGCTGCCTCACCGCGGGACGAGGCGAATGTCGCCAGGAGCCGAGCCGTGACGGCTGGCGCGATCAGGGCCTCGCCCGTCGCGGCGGATCGAACGGCGCGGGCCAGGAGGTCAGGGTCGGCGTCCTTGAGGAGAAAACCGCGGGCGCCGGCCCGCAGCGCGTCGTAGACGTACTCGTCTTGGTCGAAGGTCGTGATCACGATGACGGGAACCGGGTCTTCGACTTGCGGCCCGGCGACCTGTCGGGTGGCCTCGATCCCGTCGAGGTTCGGCATCCGAATATCGAAGAGGCAGACGTCAGGACGCAGCGACCGCACCTGCTGGACAGCCTCCAGTCCGTCGCGCGCCTGACCGACCACGTCGATCGAGGGTTCGGCGTCGAGGATCGTGGCGAGGCCTACGCGAACCATGTCCTGGTCATCTGCGATCAGGACACGCACCGGCGCCGTCACGAGCCGGCCTCGGTGTCGACCGTGGCGACCGGGACCGTTGCCTCGACAGTCCAGCCGCCCTCGGGATCGGGACCGGCGCGAACGTCGCCCCCCAGCAACGCCAGACGTTCTCGCATACCGACCAGACCGTAGGACGGGCTCGCTCGTCGCGTGCGCCCCGAGGTCCCCGGTCGCCCGTCGTCGTGCACCCGCAGCCGCACAGTGGGCCCATCCCTGTTGAGGTCGACTGACACCACCGTGGGGTCCTGGGCGTGACGCCCCGCATTGGTCACCGCCTCCTGGGCGGCTCGGAACAACGCCGACTCCACCGGTGCCGGCAGCCGGTCGAGGTCACCAGAGGTCTGGACGACGACCCGAGGGCCGGGGTCCTGGTCGCGGGCGAGCCGCGGTATGTCGGCTACGCCGTAGGTAGGACTTCGGCCCCCGTTGCCGGTCTGCTCGTCGTGGCGCAGCAGGGCCACCATCGCGCGCATGTCTTCCAGGGTGCGTGCGGCGGCTTCCTCCACCCCGTCGATCGCCTCGGCGGCGGCGCCGGGGTCGACGCGGGCACGAACCTTGGCGGCACGGGCGTGCATCAGGATGCCGGAGACGTGGTGGGCGACGGTGTCGTGGAGGTCGCGGGCCAACTGTTCACGCTCGCGGGCCCGGATCTCGTCGCGGGTTCGCACCTGGGACCTGGCCCAGAACCGCATCAGCGCGCCGACAGCGACCGGCAGCATCAGCGCCCCGACGCCGAGCGCCATCGAGGAGCCGCTGGAGTCGTACAGGGGCTCACGCGTCAGGTGAAGCACCAGCAGGTAACAGCTGCCGATGACCACCCCGCGCCCGCTGGCCCAGCGGCCCAATGAGTAGGCCAGCAGCAGGACGACAGCGGTGACATCGAGGACGCTGTGAGGCTCCCCGGCGAGCGCGGGGACGACGCCGGCGACGGTCTGTGCGCCGTAGGCCACGACGAGCATCGCGAGCGGGTGTTGGGGTCGCCACAGGAGCGTGGCCACACAGACCAGTGACCACCCCCCGTGCCAGAGCGGCCACACCATGTCCTCGCGAAGCCCAACCTCGAGCACGGTGACCGGGATCAATCCCGCGACCAGGGCGCGGTCCCACCAGGCTGACCCCGCGGGAGCGATCGCCCGCGGTTCGTCCCAGAGCGCACGCAGCGCACCTCCGCCCATGACCTCACTCTATGCCGCCGACGACAGTGACCGGATCGAACTTTCGGTCCGCTTGGTCCGGCCTCAGGGACGAGACGGCTGCGGCCCTGGCTCCGATGTGGCGGCGCGCCAGTTCCCAGAGGATCGATTGCATGAGACGACACACCGCTACCCCCGCACTCGACACCGCCACCACGGCCGGACAGGCTCCGGTCCCTCCTCCCTCCTCCTCACCCCGGACGTCGCCCGCCCTGATCCGCGCCGGCGGCACCGCCGCCCAGGTCGTTGCCGGCACCTACGTCGTGGGCTTCCTCGTCATGGTCGCCTACCTCCTCCCTCGCGGATACGCCTCGCCCGTCGAGGACCCCGCCGGCTCACTCAGCTTCCTCCGGGACCACCACGCCGAGCTGGCCGGCTGGTACTTCGTCCTCTACCTCCTCGGTGGGGTCGCGATGGCGCTGGTCTCGCTCGGAGCCGGTCAACGACTGGCCGCGGCTCCGGCGCTCAGCCAATGCTCCACGGTCCTTGGACTGATCTGGTCTGGAATGCTCGTCGCGAGCGGGAGCATCGCCCTCGTCGGGCAGCAGGCTGCTGTGACCCTCTACGCCGAGAACCCGGACCTCGCTCTGAACACCTGGGTGTCAACCAGCGTGGTTCAGAACGCACTCGGCGGTGGCATCGAGGTCATCGGCGCCCTCTGGGCGGCCGTGGTCGGACTCGCCGCCCTGCGGATCCGTGCTCTCCCGGCCAGCTTGGGCGGGCTCGCGCTCGGCCTCGGGGCTGTCGGAATGGCGACGGTCATCCCGGTCGCGTCCGAGGTCGCGACGTCGGTCTTCGGGCTCGGACTCATCGTCTGGTTCACCTGGCTCGGTATCGCACTGCGCCGACGCTGAGCGCTCAGCCGACACACCAGCGGCCACGGCAGGTCCGCCGCCCATGCGTGGCGGACCTGCCGCGGGCTCCTGTCAGCTCGTGACCACACGAACTCCGGGAGTCACTAGTGAGGGTTCAGGTGGGTGCCGGTAGCCGAGGTGTTCCGGTGAAGAGGTCGCGGAGTACGTCGAGGGCGTTGCGGCGGTGTCTGCGGGCGGTGGAGAGGTAGGACCGGGCAGCGAGGAACGAGTCGATGTCGTGTTCGGCTCTCCATCCGGTCGAGATCTCTTCTTGGAGCCGGATCATTCCTGATGTCGCGCGCGGCCTGGTCGATGTCGAAGGGGAGCAGAAGTCGGTGGCGACCTGGTGACGTCGTCTTGGTAGATGTCGAGGCGGCGGACCAGGGATCCTGCGACACCGAGCTTGAGTCGGCCTTGCTTGCCGGTAGGAGGTGGCGGTGGGTGCGCCGCCCAGCCTTCGGCGATCAGGGAACCTCGTTCGGGCCGTCGAAGCTGCGTCACTCCGCCGCCCCCATCGGAAGCTAGTTCGGATGCCGCGCCGCCCTCGCGGCGCGCGGCCCGTTCGGGTCAGCCCAACTCGCTAGACGATCTCGGATGTCGTCAGCCGATGAACGACTTCACGACCGGCCCCGTGGCCACCGGTCCCCTCTACCGTGTCCAGGCCCGCAAGACCGGAAAGCCGTTGGCGAACTCAACGAGCCTTGGCATACCCTCGACGTCGCGCCTCGACCCTGATCTCGCCGAGTGACACCACACAGTCGGCGGTGTCGAGATCCGCCGCCGAGCGGGTATGGACGTGAGTGTCGACGCCGATGACGACATCGACCACGGCGCGCAGCTCGGTCAGACTTTCATGCGTTCTCTCCTTCCTTGGACGGGACGTGGTTCCGGTCGGAACGGAGGTCGGCAGGACTGTGATGAGACACATCCGGCGCCGCTAACGCCGGGGAGTAAGCGCCTGGTCAGGCCAGTTCCTCGCAACCAGGCCGGGGCCGGCAACCAGAGCGGACAAGTCGTAGCAAGGCACAATGCCAGTCACTCCGGGGGTAACTCTGGCCACAACCACAGCCCAGCACTCAGGCGGCGGTGGCGATCCTCACAGTCACTCCGCCGCGAGCAGGGCGCCAACCCTGACGTCAGGCGAGCAGTGCTTCCTGGACGCCTGGCTCGGTTCCACCCTGAGTGAATGCTCGATCTGGACGCGTTCGACATCGAGGAGATCGCGACCGCGCTCGCGGATCAGACCGATTACGAGCACCGATGGCTGATCGACCCGCGGACCGGCCAGGTGGCGTTCTGGACCAGCGACACCGGCATTGACGGGGAGAACCCCGTCGAGATCGACGAGCTCGATCTCATCGCCATCGATCCCCTCCCTTCCCACGTGTGGTTTCAGGACATGGCCGACTTCGCTGACGGCGTCAGCGAAGTCGAGGCTGGCAGGCGCCTGAGCCGTTCTCTGCAGGGACGGGGAGTGTTCAGACGATTCAAGAACGAGATCTACGAACACCACCCGAACCTGATCTCGGCGTGGCATGCGTTCCGTGATGCGCGAGCCCAGCGCCGGGCCGTCGAGTGGCTCCTTGACCAGGGACTCATCCACGACAGCGCCGCACAACAGTTCGCGAAGGACCACCCAGATCCCAGTCTCTCCTGGGCCAGCCCACTATCCATGGCTCAGAAACCCTCGCGTCCGACACCCGAAACAAGCGCAACGATTCGCGTCAGTCACCGCCTTTCGTGCTATCGGATCTGTCGATGAGCGGTCGGCTCGCTAGAGACGGACCCGCCGGGGGTCAGGTCACCCGAGCCGCGATGAGGCTGGCGCAATCCATTGGTGAGGCGGTGCTGCTATCCACGACAAGGTCGTAGACGACACTACGGTGAACGGCTGTAGCCTGCCCGACTGCCATCCCGGCCGGACGGTCCCCTCGTGCCCGCTCGCGAGCCGCCGCCACTTCAGGGTCGCAATGGACACCGACCCACAGCACCTCCAGCCCTTCGAGGTGCTCGCTGGTCCGCTGCTGCGACACCACGCCGTCGAGGAAGACGTCGTCGATGATCACACCAGCACCGGCTCGTGCCATCGCGGCGACTCCCCGCGACCACGCGGCCTCCAGCGCACGCCACTGGTCACCGAGGACCACTTCCCCTTGTGGCCCGTAGGAGACCAACGACGACGGGGCGACGTCGACGAGATCATCTACGCCCAGCAAGAGCCACGGCCGAGGCAGCAGTTCCTGCAGACACCGCCCGATGCTCGTCTTGCCCGAGCTCGACCCACCGTTCAGCACGACGACGTCGACAGCCATGCCCGACATTGTCTGCCGTGTCGCCGGGCGGCGGGCATTCGGGACCATCTCGAGCGCTGAAGGGTGCACGCTCATGCCGCGAGTCGCGCGGTGTTACCCCTGTGTGGGCCAGGCATTGTGGTGTCAGTTCGTGTGCGAGCATCGGATCATGCCAGCCGGCCCGGAGTTCGTTCGCCCGCCGCGCGCTCACCGTGGCCCGATCTACTTGGCGCCGCCCGACCCCGTGTGGCCGAGGCAGTACGTCGAGGTGGCCGCTCGGATCAGCCAGGCGTTGGGACCGGCTGCGGCGGTCGTGGAGCACGTCGGCTCCACATCGGTGCCGGGGTTGGCCGCCAAGCCGTTCATCGACGTTCTCTTGTTGGTGCCAGATCCGGGCGACGAGGCGGCCTACGTGCCCGGCCTCGAGGCAACTGGCTTCCTGCTGCATGTTCGGGAGCCGGACTGGCATCAGCACCGGTTCTTCAGGGCCCATGACCCGGAGGTCCAGATCCATGTCTTCGCCGTGGGTTCCGAGGAGGCGGAGCGGATGCTGCTGTTTCGGGACCGGCTTCGGGCGAACAGGGATGAGCGGACCCTGTACGAGGAGACGAAGCGGCGGCTCGCTGCCAGGAGCTGGACGCGGGTTCAGGACTACGCGGACGCCAAGTCCGAGGTCGTGGAGGAGATCATCGCGCGGGCCCGCGGGGGCGCGCTGGAGAACTCATCGGAGACGCAGGCGCCCCGAGCCACCAGATCGGGATCCGTTGACCGATGAGAGAGCGTCGGGCGTAGCAGCCTTTTCTCGGCGTCCTCGGACGAGCAGCACGTGCTTGACGGTGTCGGTCGGCGCATTGACCCGCAGGAGGCTCAGGCGCCTGGGTGTAACCGGGTGTCTGGCGGGGTGTTACGCCATGACGTGAAGTGGACCGTCAGCCCGGCCCGGGTCGGCGCGCAGCAGAAGGGCCCTGCAGTGACGGGTGCGGCCGCTTCCAGGGGCGCGACGCGAATGAGCCGCCAGGGTTCGTCCTCAACACGCGCGCGCACGGTGAGCGCGTTGCCCGACCAGCTGCCACGAACGGTCACCAGCCGTCCCGCCCAGTTCGGCACGGGGGAGAGGGACCAGTCCGATTGGCCCCGGGTCACGACAGCGCCGAGACTTTCTTCTCCGTCGCTCAGCTCGACGCCGGCCTTGATCCATGATTCGGCATTGACCTTGACGAAGATGCCGGCCTGGTCGAACTGGTCAGTGAAGTCGAGGCGGAACTGCACCTCGAGTGCAGACTCGGGCTCCAGCTTGGTCAGCAGCGCGTGTTCTGTGGAGTGAATGAAGCCGTAGGACGTGAGGCGCCAGGCGTCACTGCCTTTGCGGGCGGTGACGTGGAGGCCATCGGCATCGGGCCAGACGTCGGCGGGTTCGTTCGTCCAGGATCCGTCGCTCCAAGGAACGGTGTGGGCCATGGTCGCCTTTCCGGGGGTGACTGCGGCTGCCGGCTCAGTATGGACGGGAGGATGGCTCCCACAGCCTTCCGCGGAAGGTCTTCTGCACCAAGCGACACCTGCGTTGCCGGCGGAGTAGCCCACTGCGCCGCCTGACGGCGTACCCAAAAACGTCCGCGCATGTCGATGATGACGCGCATCAGTCATCCTTGTGGTGTGGACACTGCGAAGTACTACAAGCGTCTCGTTCGTGACCTCGACGGGTGGTCCTCGGCACGGGAACTTGCGTCAGGCCGCATTCGGGTGTCGGTCCCGCAAGCCGGTGGCAGACGCCGAACGGTGGTAATCGTGATGACGCCGGAGGAATGGGAGAACATGTTCACCGTCGCGCACGGAAGCTTCGACTCGGCCTTCGACCGAGTGAAGCAGACCCTGATTTCGTTGAAGCCGCACGAGGGCTTTGCTGTCTATGCCGACTACGGCTTGGAGCCGGCCACTGCAGAGACATTGCCTGAGCCTGTCCTGCCCGAACCAGGAAGCGGCAAGTGGATGCCGGACGACCGACTCGGGTTCCGCGACGGGCCAGGAACACCTTCCTGACGCCCGCGTCTCGCATCGCATGAGCATCCGGACCAACCGCGATCCGCGCGATGACCGACGCGCGTCTAGCCGCCGCCTGTCGGGCACATCCGGGCCGGCCGGGGAAGCCTTCACCAGGGTCGACCATCCACCGATTCAGCCGAACTGCCAGGTCTCGGTTCTCATCCTCCGAAGTCACAGGGTCCGGAGACGACATCCGTCTCGTGGCCGTCCCTGATCCGGATCACCTCGCGCAGCCAGCCCGGGCTGCTCTTCGGCCCACTGCGGAAGAAGATCTGGATGACCTCGAGACCGGACACCGGGTTGTCGAAGTCCGGGCTCCTGAGTACGAACCACCCGACGGTGCCACCCGACGCCCGGTAGGTCCGTCCGTCGGAGCCGGCCAGCACCACGCCGCGCCACGTCCGGTGAATGGCCACCCGGGCAACACCGTTCCTGAGCTGTCCGTCCTGGACCTCGGTCTCCTTGCCGTCGGTGACCCGCAGGACAAGGTCTCCACAACGGAATCTTCCGGTCGCCCGGTAGGTCCGGGAGGTGTGCTCGAACTCGGGCGCCCGCTCGGCGGCGCTCGAGCTAGACAGGGCGCCCTCGTCGTCCGCACCGCCGGCCAGGGTCGAGTCGGCCGGGCTCGCCGACGGAGCCAACAGCGCGGACACGACGGCAGTGACTGCCAAGGTCTTCACGTACTTCGACATCATCATGACTTCCTCCCACCTACCACCGGCCGGATGCCGGCACCATGAAGCACTGTGCATGCGGTCCTCGCCCAAGGCAGGAGGCGGGCGTCCCCGTGACTCGGGACTTCGTCACGGCCGAACGGGACATGTGCCCGATGACAACGGACGCGTTGAGGGCGGAGAATCAGCCTTGAGGTGGTCGCATGGTCAAGAGGCCGAGCTCAGAGCCGCTCTTCAGCGACGGGGTCCTCCGGGGCGCGGCGATCGCGACCGTCTGCTTCACCGCGTCGTGCGGCATCGGCTCCTTGTTGATGGAGGACGATCCCGCCGTCACCACCGGCACCAACGTGATGTGGCTCGCGTGCCTGTCGATCGTCGCCATCGCCGGGTTCGCCGTCGCTTGGGCGAGACCACGGAACCTGATCGGCTGGCTGCTCCTGCTGCCGGTGCTCCTCCAGACGGTCTCCTTGGTGACTGCCGGCTACGCCCAGATCCAGTACTCGAGCGGACATCCACGACCGGAGAGCTTCCTCGTCGCATCGCTGGCGGAGTGGACCTGGTTCCCTTCCCTTGTCATCCCGGTGGCCGTCCTGCCGTCGCTCTACCCGTCGGGCCGGGCCGAGACGCGGACGCGGCGCTTCTTCGTGTGGGCGGGGACCTTCGGCATCGCCGGCATCTGTGTCGAGCTGGGGCTGGTCCTGGGGCCCGGTGACCTGGTTGAGGGGCTGCGACTGCCGTGGACCGCACCCGAGTGGGTATCGCGCGTTCTCGTGGGGGCATCGGCACTCGCCCTGGCGGTGGCAGTCCTCGGCGGCCTGGGTGCCGCGTTCGTGCGGATGCTCCGCTCCTCCGCTCCGGAGCGACAGCAGCTCATGCTGCTCTTGATCGCACTGGCGCCATTCCCCGTCGGGTACTTCTGGACGCTTCCCGATGGCGGCGCGATCTATGCGTTCTTCGGGGTCGCGGTCGCGGTGGGCGTGCTGCGCTACGGCCTGCTCGACATCGACGTGGTCGTTCGACGGGCCCTCTTCTACGTTCCGTTGATCGTGGTCGTCGCCCTAGCCGTCGCCGCGGTCTCGACGGCGATCGCCCGACTGGCCCCGAGCGGGCCGCTGCCGCTCCTGGGCGCGGCCACGGTCGTAGCGGTCCTTGTCGGTCCCGTGTCCGCATGGCTCCGCGGGACGGTGGACAGGTTCGTGCTCGGTGACCGAGCCGACCCGCTGTCCGCCGTCGGTCGAGTCGCGGCACGCGGCGAGGAATCGCACGACGACGCGCTGACCAGCCTGCTGGACGCGCTCGCAGAGGCGGTCGAGCTGCCGTACGCCGCGATCGTCGGCGAACGCGGACAGCTTCTGGCCGTGGTCGGCCACCCGCCGCCAGTGACGGAAGAGATCGAGCTGCGTGCTGCGGGTGAACACCTCGGACTGCTCGTGCATGCTCCGGCATCGGATGAGCTCGGCCGCCGGATCCTGGGTGTTCTGACCCCGCACATCGCCGTTCTGCTCCACACGCAGAAGCTCACGGCCGAGGTGGAGGAGCAGCGGCGACGGGTCGACAGGGCCACCACCGCCGAACGGGAGCGCATCCGGAGCGACCTGCACGACAGCCTCGGACCCGCGCTGTCCGGCATCGCGCTCGGCCTGCAGGCGGTCGACGCCGCCCTGATCGGCGACGAGCCCACTGCCCGGGGCATCCTGCGGCGTGCCAAGGACGAGGCGTCAGCCGCCGTCAACGAGGTCCGGCGTGCGCTCGAAGCGCTGGGCCCGGCCGCTCTGGATCGGCAGCGTCTCGACGAGGCCGTGCGTCAGGCCGCCGACCGGCTCGGCTTCGACGGTGCCCGCGGCCCGGTTTTCAGCTGCAGCGTCAAGGTCGAGAAGCTGCCTCCGGACGTGGCCGACGTCGCCTACCGGATCATCGGGGAGGCGCTGCACAACGTGGCGCGGCACGCTCACGCGACGGAGTGCGCAGTCTCCCTCAGAGATCTCAACGACCACGTCCAGGTCACCATCCTTGACGACGGTGTCGGTCTCGATGTCACCCGGTGCGACGGCATGGGCCTGCCGTCGATGCGCCGCCGGGCGCAGGCGACCGGGGGCACCTTCGCCGTCACCTCGCGACCCGGAGCGCCCGGCACGGTCGTGCACGTCGACCTCCCGCTGGGAACACCCGCATGACCATCCGTGTCGTCATCGCCGACGATCATCCCGCCTTCAGGTTCGGACTGCGGGCGGTCCTCGAGCAGTCCGGCGCCATCGACGTGGTCGCCGAGGCGGCAGACGGTGACCAGCTGGTCGCGCTCGTCCGCGAGGTCTCCCCGGACGTCGTTCTCACCGACCTCGCGATGAACGACGCGGACGGCGTCACGGCAATTCGGACCCTGACGCAGACGTGGCCGAACCTGCCTGTCATCGCGGTCACCATGCACGCGGAGGACGCCCTCGTCCGCGCGGCCCTGCGCGCCGGGGCGCGCGGCTATCTACTCAAGGGCGCTGACGCCCTGGCGATCATCCGGGCGGTGGAGACGGTGGCAACCGGTCAGACCGTGCTCGACCCCGACATCGGCGCGCGCCTCGTCGCCGCGTACACCGGCGACAGCGATGCAGCCGTACAGCCACTTCCCGACCTGACTTCGCGGGAAACCGACGTACTGCGGCTGATCGCCAGCGGCTGCCGGAACAACGAGATCGCCCGGCGCCTTGGCCTGGCCGAGAAGACGGTCCGCAACATCACCTCCTCGGTGCTGTTGAAGCTCGAGGTCCCCGATCGCACCGCTGCGGCGTTGCGTGCAACAGCCGCGGGCATCACCCCGCCACCCCGATATCAGTCGACGAACGGCCGCCCGTGATGTGAGCGGCGTAGCAGGAGCAACACGGGTCGCAGGTGCGGAACTCAAGGTGAATACCCAGAGCCTCCTCGGCGGTTGCGCGAACAGGAAGTCATGCTGACCTGCCGTTTGCCAGATCAGCCCACGATGGCTTTCTTCACCGCCTACACGGCGCTCCGAGGATCTAGCCCGGGTTGGTCGTGGCCAGCCGGAACTCTCTGGATGTTCTGCGTGGATCCGGGCGAAACCGTCGGCTGCTGCCAGTGACGGTCTCGAAGTGCGATCATCGCGCCATGACTGAACGCGAGGAATTCATCATCTGGGTGCAGTCGGCTCTCAGGGACGCGGAGCTTGCCGTCCATAACGGCGACGCCGGACCTCGCCGCGCCATCTGGTCACGCAATGACCCTGTAACGGTGCTCGGCGCCTGGAAGAACGCCAGCGGACAGCAGGAGCTCGATGAGCTCTTCGCTCATCTCGCCGAGAGCTTCTCGAACTGCACTTCTTTTGAGTTCGAACTTCTTGAAGCCGAAGTACTTGGCGACACCGCCTACACGGTGGGCTTCGAACACACCTCAGCGTCCGTAGGCGGCGTACCCCGCACTTACACGCTCCGCGCGACTCAGATCTACCGACGTGAGGCAGGCTCGTGGAAGGTCGCACATCGGCACGGGAGTGCACCGCCCGAGTAGCCGTACCCCTGCCGCGGACCGACGGAGCCACTCAGGGTGCTGCTTTTCCGCCGCAAAGGAGCAACAGTGCGACGCCGATGCGGCTGCAGAACGCCGAGCCTCAGCCTCGTGCACGGGGCAGGACGACGCGAAACGTCGTTCCCTTCCCGAGTGATGACTCCACCTCGATGCGGCCGCCGTGCCGTGTCACGATCCGCGAGACGATGGCAAGGCCGAGGCCGGTGCCCGGCCGTCGCAGCGCCTCCGGGTTGCTGGAGCGGAAGAACTCGGTGAAGAGCCGCCCTCGGTCCTCGTGCGAGATCCCCAGCCCGTTGTCCGCGCAGACGAAGGCGACCTCCTCGCCGTGGTCCTCCAACGACACGGTCACGGTGCCTCCTGGACGTGAGTACTTCACGGCGTTGCTCACCACGTTCGCCATCACCTGACGCAACTCCTCATGGTCCCCAGCCACGCTCGAGTTGTCGCCACGGGTTGCGATCTGGAGGGTCACGCCCTGCTGCATCGCCCGAACCGACTCATCCTCGACGACCTCAGTGAGGACGGCACCGAGGTCAACGCGGGCCTCCGACATCGGACGGTCCACGTTGCTGATGCTGCTCAGCAGCAGCAGGTCGTCGACCAGGGACAGCAACCGGGAGGTGCTACGCCCAAGAGCGGCGAGGGACGACGTAGCTTCATCCGGCAACCCGGCGACATCCTGGAGCATCTCGACGTGGCTGACGATCACTCCCAACGGATTCTTCAGCTCGTGGGAGACCGTCGCGATGAGTTCCTGGCGATACTCGTCGAGCCGCTGCAACTGGTCGATCACCTGTTGTTCCCGCTCATGGGCACGGGTGCTGAGCAGGGCTCGCCCCAGGTCGTGGCCCACCCCGAGGGCCGCTTGGCTCTCACTCTCGGTCCAGCGGTCCGCGAGGCCGTCGCGGACCACGACCAGCACGCCCATCGCTTCGTCCCCGGCGCCGACCGGCACCAGAAGCAGCTCGCCGGCAGCGTGTGCGACGAGGTGGCGGGTCAGGTCGTCCAGGTGGTCGTTCTCCAGTCGGTCGTCGCCCCATACACGTCCTGATTCGGCGATGATCACCGTGCGGGACTGCCACGCCCGACGGGTTGCCGCCTCGATGGCGGGACGCAGGGACGGGGGAAGCACGGCAGCGCCGGTCGCCTCGGGGGATTGACCGGAGGCGTCGTAGAGCATCACCGCGACCGCCTGAGCACGGAAACCGGTCACCAGCGCTGCGTGGACGTGAGCGAGCAGATCGACGCCTTCGGGGCGCCGGGACGCGGCCCGCACCATGGCACGCGCTGTCTCGTCCAGTCGGGCTCGCCGAGTGAGTTCATCGCGGTCGACCGTGGCGAGGACCGTCTGCAGGGCGAGCTCGAGACGGATGGCGATGTCGTGCAGCTCATCAGGTCGGGGACGACGACCCGAGATCGGCGCATCCAGGTGCACCAGGACGCGGGTGCGGTCGGAATCAGCCAGCGCCGCAACCAGCATGTCAAGAGACCGCCAACGCTCGGGGTCATCGACGTTCACGACAGGCGGCACATACCCATGGCCGCGAAGGGCCTGCTGAAGGTCGGCGTCCATGTCCTCCTCGGCCAGGAACACGAACGGCCCATATCGGGTGCCTTCGCTGAGGACCTGGTCGATGTGGTCGAGCGAATAGTTCTCGCCTGTGCGGGGAGCCTCGTCCGGTCCGCTGCCAGTGAACGCCACGAGCTCGAGCAAGCCGTCTGTTCGGAGCACCTCGATGGCACAGACGCGGAAACCCGCCCGGCGCGCGGCGTCGTCAGCGATCCGGCGCAGCTCGGCCCGCACCCCGGGGCCACCCCAGCTGCTCTCTCGGGCACGGTCCGGGGGCGGCACCAGGTCCTGGTGGCCGGTCATGTCGTCCCCCTGAGCCTCAAGGGATCGCAGCTGCACGCTCTGACGATGCGCTCGGCGCAACTGCGTTGCGCCGGCGTCCCTTGTTGATGACCGGCGTCCCGCGCCTCATGGTACGGCCGAGCCGCAGGTCGCAACCCGAAACAACGAAGACCGTCGGCACGTCGATCGAGAGATCTGCGCGCGTCAACTCGCTGCCACAGCGCCTCTGGCAGACACCAGGAACAGGAGTCTGCTTTGCAGGCCTGCGGCCTCGCCGTTCGTTGATGGTCGGGCGGCGTCAGCGGGGCGACTTGGGCCACAGCACGTCGGCGCGGCTGTAGTGGCCCGCCGCGTCGAACCAGCGCTTGGCGTGGAGCGTCTGCCGGAGGTCGCAGTCGGCGACGATGATGCCCTCGGCGTCGTACAACGGCCCCGCGAGGACCTCGCCCGACCCCGGGGCGACGATGGCCGCCCCACCCCGGCCGAAGACGGCGGTGTCCGGGAGCGGCCAGGGGAAGTCGTCGCCGAAGGCAGCGCGCTGGATGAACTGGGGCACCGACACGACGAAGGCGCCGGACTCGATGGCGATGTGCCGGATAGTGGCCTGCCATCCGTCGGAGTCGTCCGCAGTCGGAGCGAGCCAGATCTGCGGGCCGCCCTGGTAGACGGCCCACCGGGCCAGCGGCATCCGGTTCTCCCAGCAGATCAGCCCGCCGATCCGACCCAGATCTGTCTCGGTGACCTGGAGGTCGTCACCCGCGCCCAGCCCGTGGAACAGCCTCTCGTGGTGGGTCGGCATGAGCTTGCGGTGCTTGCTCAGCAAGCCGTCCGGGCCGACCAACAGCAGCGTGTTGTAGAGGCTCCCGGGCCGCTCGAGCTCGCGCTCGTTGACGCCCATGGCGCACACGACGTCGTGCTCCCGGCACGCGGCGGCGATCCGGTCGACGACGGGACCGGGGACCTCGACCGAGCTGGCCCACAGCCGCTCCCACAGCGCGTCGCCGTCGCCGCCCGTCAGGTGGGCCCAGGCGTACGACGGGTAGAGCGAGAGGAACGTCTCGGGGAACACGACCAGCTGGGCGCCCTGCCCGGCCGCATCCGCAAGGAGGCCGAGCGCCTTGTCGAGGCTGGCTTCCAGGTCGAGCACCACCGGCATCGCCTGGACTGCGGCGACTCGGACTGTCGGCATCGTGGGGACGGACTCCATACCGGCAGGGTACGGCGTCCTCATTCTGCCGCCGAGAATCCCACCACCGAGGGCCCTGGGCGTAGAGCACCGTGGTGACTGCGCCGGACGCCCCCGCAAAACTGCGGATCGGATGAGGGATGGTGCCTGTACGTTCGGAAGCATCCCCGAACGGAGGAGCGAGCCGTGATCGAGCTGACCAAGGGCCAGGAGCTGACCCTCACCGCCGGGGACGGGAAGACCCTGACCAAGGTGCAGATGGCCGTCGGCTGGGACCACGCTCCGACGGCCGGCTTCATCGGCAGTGGAGCAGCGCCCATCGACCTCGACGCCTCAGCCGTGCAGTTCGCAGGCGGTGCGTTCTTCGACCTCGCCTTCTTCAACAACCTCGCGACCCGCGACGGCTCAGTGGTCCACCTGGGCGACAACACCACCGGGAAGGGCCACGGTGACGACGAGGTGATCACCGTGGACCTGAGTCGGGTCTACGCCAAGGTCGAATCGATCCTGTTCCTGGTCACCAGCTATCAGGGGCACTCACTGGAGTACATCCGCAACGCCTACTGCCGGCTCGTCGACGACACCGACACCGAGATTGCGCGCTTCACCCTCACGCTCGGGGTTCGAGAGACGGGGCTCGTCATGGCGAGGCTGTCCCGCGACGGGTCGACCTGGAAGCTCGGCGCGATCGGGACCGGCATCGCCCTGAAGACGCCGACGGACTCGATCGAGGCTCTCCTACCCTTCGTCTGAGGCACGCGGGACGAAGGGGCCTCTCACGCATGCTGCTGGGCGCGGACGGTCGCACGGTCCGGGCTGGTCGCCGGGGTCGCCGACGGTGCCGTGCGGGGCCAGGTCCAGGCGTACCGCAGGATGAGGACGAGAAGGACCACTTCCAAGACGACGCCAAGGCCGTAGAAGTACGTCCAGGACTCGCCCACCACGTTGAACGCCGCGTAGGGGATCTGTAGCGAAGCCACGACGAGGTTCGTGATGCGGTTCGCCCGGGCGGGGAGCGTCATCGACAGCACGATCATGAAGATCGGGATCGCCATGAGCGCGAGGAACGTGGTCAACAGCGTCTGGCTGACCTCGAACTCCCAGACCTTGCCGGCGAGGATGCCTTCGACGACACCGGGCTTGAAGAAGGCGATGATGTCCACGTAGGCGTAGAGGAACATGATGCCCGTCCACGCGGCGGCGAGCTTGGCTCCCACCGGGATCGGCTGGTCCTGCAGTGTGGCGGTGGGCTGACGTGTGGTCATCATGGGCTCCGTTGTCGTGGTGAGGATCGGTCGGTCCACCATCGCTGAGCCCGGCGGCGAGCACACCGTCCCGGAGGCCCGATTCACCTGGCCGATAGGATGACCTCGCGTGCTTGCGGCCGATCCGCCGCGGCCGCGCCCTCCAGGTCCCACCTCGGCAGCAGCCGGTCCAGCCACGCGGGCAGCCACCAGTTCGCGTCGCCGAGCAGCGTCATGGTCGCCGGCACCAGCACCAGGCGCACCAGGGTCGCGTCCAGGAACACCGCGGTCGCGAGCCCCAGGCCGAGCATCTTCAGGAAGGGGTCGTCGTCGAACCCGAAGCCGATGAACACCGACACCATGATGGCCGCACCTGACGAGATGGTCCGCGCCGTGACCCCGATCCCGCGCACCACGGCGTAGTTGTTGTCACCCGTGCGCACGTACTCCTCCCGGACCCGGGAGAGCAGGAAGACCTCGTAGTCCATCGACAGGCCGAAGAGGATCGCGAACATGAACAGCGGGATGAAGGAGATGATCGGCACCGTCGACTCCAACCCGATCAGGCTCGCGGCCCAGCCCCACTGGAAGACCATCACCAGCACGCCGTACGACGCGGCGACGCTGAGCAGGTTCAGCACTGCCGCCTTGAGCGGCACCAGGACGGAGCGGAACAGCACCATCAGCAGCAGGTACGACATCGCCACCACCGCGACCACGAGGATCGGCAGCCGTTCCTCGACGCGCTGGCCGAGGTCGGACATGGTGGCCGTGTAGCCACCGACGTGCGCGGTCGCCGGGCTGCCCGCCAAGGCAGCCGGCAGCACCTCGCTGCGGACCCGGTCGAGCGTCCGGACCGTCGCGGCGTCCTGCGGGGTCGTCGTCGGCTGGGCGATGATGACCGCGACGTCCGACGTGGCAGGCACCGGGGCGGCACCTGCCGACGCGATGCCCGGGTCGGCAGCCAGCGCAGACACCAACGGCTCCACGACCGACCGGTCCCGTGAGACGTCGACGGCCACCACCATCGGCCCGGTGGCGCCGGGTCCGAAGCCCTCGGCGACCAGGTCGTAGGCCCGCCGCTCGGTGCGTGCCTGCGGATAGCTGCCCTGGTCCGGCAGGCCCAGACGCAGGGCCAGCACCGGCGCGGCGAGCGCGATCAGCAGCAGCGTGCCCGCGACGGCGTACGCCGCGGCGTGCCGCGAGACGTGGGCACCCCAGATGGACCACCGCTCCACTGCCGCGTCGGTCCCTGGTCCGGTCGCCTGCCGCCGACCGCGCCGGCCCAGCAGTGGGCGCGCCCGGAGACGGTCGCCGGCCAGCCCGAGCATGGCCGGCAACAGGGTGATCGCAGCCAGCACCATCACCAGCACGACCACGGAGATCCCCAGGCCACCTGCGGAGACGAACGGGAGCCCGGCGAGGGCCAGCCCGAGGATCGCCACGACCACGGTGCCGCCGGCGAAGACGACCGCCTGCCCAGCGGTTGCCAGGGAGCGGCCCACCGACTCAGCGACCGGGAGGCCTGCGGCGAGGTACTCCCGGTGTCGCGACAGGAGGAACAGGGCGTAGTCGATGCCGACGCCCAACCCCACCATGGCCGCCATCACCGGCGCCCAGACCGGGATGTCGACCAGCAGCCCGACCAGCGGGAGCAGGCTGGCGCCGACCAGCAGCCCGAACAGCGCGACCGCCAGCGGCAGCCCTGCGGCCAGCAGCGAGCCGAAGGCGACCAGCAGGATCAGGGCCGCGACCACCAACCCGATCACCTCGCCCACGTTGCCGGACGGCTGCTCCAGGCTGAAGAACAGGTCGCCTCCCGCCTCGAGCCGCAACGGGGACGAGGCTCGCGACTCCACCAGGACGGCCTTGAGCGCATCGAGGTCGGAGACGGCGAGCTCGCCGATCTCGGGGTACTGCACCCGGACCATCGCCACCCGGCCGTCCGGCGAGACTTCCCGGCTCGTGCCCAGCACCTTCGGCAGTGCCCCCAGGGCCGCCTCCAGCCGGTCCAGCCCGGCGGTGGCCGGTCGGGAGTCCGCGAGGGCCTCGCCCTCACGGCGCGGGCTCGCGACGACGTACGCCGTGAGCCCGCCTGCGCTGCTGTCGGCTCCCGCCAGCAGGTCCGCGGCGGCCTGGGAGTCGGTCCCGGGCGCCGCCATCGAGTCGTCCAGCTGCTTGCCGAAGCCGGCCGAGGCCGCCACGACGAGGACGGAGAGGAGCAGCCAGGCCCCGATGGCGATCCAGGGGAAGGTGGCCGACCAGCGTCCCCAGCGATACAGAACATGCGACATGGACCTTCTCCTCGCTCCGTGGTCCGGGACGCTCCGCCCGGTTGCCCCACGCTCGTGGAACCCCGGCCCGGGCACATCGGCGTCGAGGCCCGGCCTGCCTCGGCCGCCGGGAGGAGCGGCGGCTCGTTCTTTCGGTCGGTCCCCGACGCCTCGGCGGTCCCTAGGCTGGGTGGGTGATCACCACCGCCCTGCGCTCGCTGTGGGCCGAGCCTCGCGCCGCGGACGCTCCCGCACCGATGTCGCGCGACTGGGTGCTGGTCGGGGTGGTGATGGTGACGGCGCTCCTCGAAGGAGTCCTCCGCGACGACGTCACCTGGCGCCCGTTCATCACCCTCGTGGCCGTCGCGTTGGCGCCGGTGCTGCTGTGGCGGCGTTCCCACCCGCTGGCCAGCGTCGTGGTGGCCTTCGGCACCACGACGGTGTTCTCGCTGGCTGGCCTGGCCGTCGGGGTCTCGGGCATCGGCCTCAACACGATGGTCTACGTCGTGGTGCTCGTCTACGCGCTGGTCCGCTGGGGTGCAGGACGCGAGATCGTGATCGGGCTGGCGGTGGTGCTGGTCGCTGCGGTGATCGGCACGGTCGCCGACTACACCGGGCCTGCCGACGTCATCGGTGGGGTCGCCATCCTGGCGGCGGCGTCGGCGGACGGAGCAGCCTTCCGCTACCGCGCCGAGAGCTGGCGCCGGGCGTTGGACCAGATCCGCAGCCAGGAGCGGGTCGGCCTCGCGCGCGAGCTGCACGACATGGTGGCCCACCACGTCTCGGCGATCGCCGTGCAGGCGCAGGCGGGCCGGGCGATGGCCGGGCAGCGACCCGAGGCGCCGCTCGAGGCGCTGGCGGTCATCGAAGGGGAAGCGTCGCGGACGCTCGCGGAGATGCGGGCGATGGTCCGGGTGCTGCGCGACGGAGCGCCGGCGGAGTACGCCCCCCAGCCCGGCGTTGCCGACCTGGTGTCCCTCGCCCGCCGCGACCCGGTCCCGGTCGTCGACGTGGAGCTGCCAGATGACCTGGACGAGCTTCCGCGCCAGGTCGACGCGGCGGTCTACCGGCTCGCGCAGGAGGCGCTGACCAACGCCCTGCGGCACGCCCGCCACGCCTCGCGGGTGGAGATCCGCGTCGTCGAGGGCGCGGGAAGGCTGCGACTACGCGTGACCGACGACGGACAGCTCGACCCGGCGCGCTCGGCGAGCCACGGCTACGGGCTGCTGGGGATGACCGAGCGCGTGCAGCTGCTCGGCGGCACTCTCGTCGCCGGGCCGGCGCCCGAGGGCGGGTGGGCGGTCGACGCCGAGCTGCCGACGGAGGTACGCCGATGACGGTGCGCGTGCTGGTGGCCGACGACCAAGATCTGGTGCGCACCGGCCTGTCCATGATCCTCGACGCGCAGCCGGGCATCGAGGTCGTCGGCCAGGCCGCCGACGGCCACGCCGCGGTCGAGCTGGCGCGTCGGCTCCGCCCCGACGTGTGCCTGGTCGACATCCGGATGCCCGGGCTCGACGGCATCGAGGTGACCGAGCTCCTCGCAGGGCGGGGCGTCCCGGACCCGCTCGCGGTGGTGGTGATCACGACCTTCGACCTCGACGACTACGTCCACGGCGCGCTCCGGGCCGGCGCCCGAGGCTTCCTGCTCAAGGACGCCGGGCCGGAGCTGCTCGTCCAGGCCGTGCATGCCGCCGCCGTCGGCGATGCCCTGATCGCGCCGAACATCACCCGGCGGCTGCTGTCCACCCTGGCCGCCAGGGAACCGTCGAGCCGACGTGCCCAACCGATCGAGCCGCTCACCGAACGCGAGGAGGAGGTGCTGGCGCTGGTCGCCCGCGGCCGCACCAACGCCGAGATCGCCACCGATCTCTTCATCGGCCTGACGACCGCCAAGACCCACGTCGCCAGCCTGCTGGCCAAGATCGGCGCCCGCAACCGGGTCGAGATCGCGATGTGGGCCTATGACACCGGTCGGGTGGGGGACTGACGCCGGCTGGCGTCCGCGCCTGCCCGATGCGTTGAACCGCAGCCGTTGCCGGAAAGCTCAGGCGTGCTCATCCGACGCGTGCTGATCCGGCTGGACGGACCACTGCGGCGGCTCGTCGGCACCGGACTCCTCGTCGCGCTCGGCGTCGTCGGCGGTCGCCTGCACCGCACCGGCCGAGTGGTGCACCGGCGCATAGACGGCGTACAGGCGGATCGGCTCGTCGCCGATGTTGGTGACGTTGTGCCAGGTGCCGGCGGGCACCATGATCGCCCAGCCGTCCTCCACTTCCTGGTCGAAGTCGAGCCGGTGCTCGGTGGGGCCCATCTGAACGCGTCCACGCCCACCGTCGAGGCGGAGGAACTGATCGGTCTGGGGGTGGGCCTCGAGGCCGATGTCCTCACCGGGCGGGATCGACATGAGCGTCACCTGGAGGTACGTGCCCGACCAGGCGACCGCGCGGTAGTTGTCGTTCTCGAGCGCTGCCTTCTCCATGTCGAAGCTCTGGGGCTGAGGACCGATGTCCTTGATGGTCATGGTGATCTCCTGATCGCTGACGGTGCTCGGGGCGTGTTCCACGCTAGGCCAGAGGTGTCTGCAGCGGGTCCCCGCGGACGGGCGCGCGACCGATGTCGCCCGTAGCGCGGGGGAGCTCGACGTGCTTTGCTGGGTGGGAGGGAAGGATCTCCGATGAGGCTGCTCACACGCACGCGCATAGGACTGGTCGCTCTGGTGGCGACCATGACACCCCTGACAACGCCGGCCGCCGCCGAGGCGGGCCGTGGGCATGATCGGCCCCAACTCACGGTGATGACCCAGAACCTCTATCTCGGCTCGCCGTTGACACCGGCCCTCGACCCCAGCGTCGACACTCCCGAGGAGTTCGTGGCGGCCGTGGCGCAGATCTACGGCACGGCCCTGGCGACGAACTTCCCCACGAGGGCCACCGCCATCGCGCGCTCGATCGCCGAGGAGCAACCCGACCTGATCGGCCTCCAGGAGGTCACGGACTGGGTGGCTACACCTACCCACAGCGGCCCCACGCCGCCGAGCCAGGACTTCCTGGAGATCCTCATGGCCGCGCTCGAGGCGCACGGCCTCGACTACACCGTGGCCGCTGTCTCCAACAACGCGGACATCGGCCCCGCGCCGCTCGTCGCCCCCCAGTTCGGATGTGGTGTCACGGCCACGGACTGCGTCGTGACGCTGAAGGACCGAGACGTCATCCTGGTCAACAACGACACCCGCGGCCTCCACTGGTGGGGAGCGCGGAGTGGGCAGTACCGAGTGCAGCAGGAGTTCACACCTCCCGGCAGCGTGCCGGTCTCCTTCGCCCGTGGTTGGGCCACGATCGAGGCCAAGTACAGGGGCGAGCGGGTCCGATTCGCGAACACCCACCTCGAGGTCGCCGAGTTCGCGCAGGTCCAAGAAGCACAGGCTCGGGAGTTCAGGGCCCGGACTGCCCGCTCTCGCGGCGCGCTCATCGCGGTGGGCGACTTCAACTCAGCGGCAGACGGAACCACCACTGACTCCTACGAGATCCTGACGCGGTCCCTGCGCGATGCCTGGCGGGTGAACGGCGAGGACCCCGGCTACACCAGCGGACAGAACGGCACCTTGAGCAATGCGGCGTCGCAACTGGATCAACGCATCGACCTCATCCTCGAGCGGTCGAGCTGGCGGACGCGGGTGCGCACCCTCGAGGCTGAGGTGGTGAATGACATCCCGTTCCAGGCGACCGTACCCCTCTGGCCGTCGGACCACGCCGGCGTCGTCGCCACGTTCGCCCTGCGCTGAGGAGTCCGCGGATGTCAGCCGATCAGAGCCGCGCGGGCCACGTCGCGTCCCGGCGCCCGGCGTAGCCCCTCGCCGATCGTGCGGGCCAGGTGCGGGGCGGGGCCGTCGAGGACGGCGCGCACCGCGGCACCCAGGTCCGCGGACGTGACCACGTTCGGGTCGAGTGCTACCCCCAGCCCGGCGGTCTCGATCGCCGCCGCCCCCGCGAACTGGTCGGTGGAGAACGGCAGCACCACCATCGGCACCCCGGCGGTGAGCGCCTCCGTCACGCTGTTGTTGCCGCCGTGGGTGACCATCACCGCGCTCCGGTGCAGCAGGGCGACCTGTGGCAGGTAGGGACGCATCAGCCAGTCCGGCGGAGCGTCCGGCAGGCCGGTGGCGGAACCGGTCGCCACCGCGACCCGGAGGCCGAGCGGGCGCAGCGCGTCCAGCACCGTCGCAAGCACATCCCCGCGCGCCGACAGGAAGCTGCCGAAGCTGACGTAGACCACCGGCTTGTCGTCGGCCGCGAGCCAGGCGAGGACGTCGTCGGCTGCGGGCTCGGCCCGCACGGCCGAGCCGAGGAAGGCGTGCGGTGGCAGCAACGCCGTACGTGCCGGGTCGTGCAGTGCCGCCGGGTAGTTCAGCAGCAGCAGGTCACCGTGCTCGGCGAACGCGTCCGCCGACGGCGTGGCTCCGGGTGCCAGCACGCCCAGGGCAGCGTTCCACTCCGCAGTGAAGGCGTCCCGGACCTCGCGGCACAGCCGGTGCAGGGAAGCGAGGTCGGAATCCGGCGCGGTGAAGGCGGCCGGCCAGGCCGGCGGGTAGCCGTACACCTCGTCCCCGACCGGCAGCGCCGACGGGTGGCCGAGCACGACGTCGGCGTACGGGACGCCCGCCACGGCGAGCGCGAGGCGGGCGCTGAACGCCAGATGGTCGACGATCACCTGGTCGGGCTCCACCCGGTCGACGACGTCCAGGACGGCCCGGGCCCGGTCCACCGGTTCCCACAGCAGATCGGTGCGCCGCGCCTCGGCCTGGTAGCGCAACGTCGCCACCATGCCGTGCCGGGTGGCGTCGAAGAAGCCACGCAGCGCGGCGTCCTCGCCGGGTGGCTGCTGTTCGGCCCGGATGACACCGGGATTCGAGCCCCGGCCCAGCACCAGATCCGCACGGTCGAAGCCGAACTCGGCGACGATGCCGGCGGTCGCCGGGCCGGTCGCCACGACCACCGACTCGCCGGCGTCGCGCCAGGCTGTCGCGAGAGTCGCCAACGGCAGCAGGTGCGACGCGTAGTCCGGACTGATCACCAGCAGGGTCATGCGAGCAACCGTGTCACGAGCGGTCCGCCGTACGGGCGGCACCGGCGTAGATCGCGCTCAACCGGTCGGCCATGGCCTGCACGGTGAAGTCGGCGGCGACCCGCTCGAGGGCCCGGTCCATCCGCTCGGCCTGCCCCGGTGCGGTGGCGAGGTCGAACGCGGCCCGCATCGCACGGGCCACCTCGTCCGGCCGGCGGGTGTCGACGAGTACGCCGGTCACCCCGTCGTCGATGTAGGTCGCCGGCCCACCGGCTGCCGGGCCCACCACCACCAGCCCGGAGGCCAGAGCCTCCAACAGCGCCAGGCCGAACTCCTCCTTGAGGCTGCTGCACACGTAGACCCCGGCCGGACCGATGCCGCCCGCCCTACCGACCCGCGCGGCCGCCAGCCAGATCGCCACCACGTCGTTGGGGCGGTGACCGGGCATCAGCAGGCCCGCAGCCGCCGCGGGGAACCGCGTCAGCACCTCGGTGATCAGGTCGAGCTGTTCGCGTTCGTCGGGGGAGGGGTCGGCCAGGTCGCCACCGACGATCAGCAGGTTGCACCGCTCGGCCAGCTCAGGATCGCCGGCCCATGCCTCGACCAGGGTCGCCATTCCCTTGACCCGGTGCAGGCGCCCCACGCTGATCACCAGCGGCAGGCCCCGCCGGTGCTCGGGCAGCGCGGCGACGAGCGTGTCGAGCTCGGCCAGCGCCGGGCCGGGCGCTCCGGGCCGCTCGAGCTCGGCGGCGGCCGCGGCACTGACCCTCAGGTCGATGCCTTCCGGCACCACGGTGAACCGGCTGGGCCGCCCGGCCACATCGAGGCCGAGCAGCTCGCGCATGTCGTGCTGCAGCTCGGGGCGGGGGAAGAGAACGATGTGTGCCGAGTCCTCGGCCAGTCGTTGCACCAGGCGGGCACGGAACCAGTAGTGCTCCCGTTCGTCCTCGGTGCCGAAGTTGCCTCTGTGCAGGCCGCCGGTCATGTCCAGGGCATGGATGACGGCGTGCGGGTCGGGTGCGAGGGTGAACACCACCGGGATGCCCAGCTCGCGGGCCACCTCAGCGGCGGCCAGGCTGCCCACCTCCGCCATCCGCAGGTGCAGCACGTCGGCGCGGTGCGTCCGCAGCACGCGGCGGATCCCGCGTTCCGCCGCGACCCGCGACGGCCAGGCCTGCGCGGCGGAGGCGGCCTCGGTGAGCAGGGGCACGGGAGTCAGCAGGTGACCCTCGGCCGGGGTCAGCGCGTCCAGGGCGGCGCCGGCGGTGCCGCGGGAGAGGGTCAGCACCCGGCCGACACCGGGGCCGGTCGCCAGCGCGTCTCCCAGCCGGACCAGCAGCGTGGCGACGCCGCCGTTGTCACCGGCGCCCGCGCGGCTGAGGTCACGGTCGATGTCGGCGTGCAGGAACAGCTGGGCGACGGTCAGTCCCGACTCTGACCCGTCACGCTCGACGGCGTCGATGCCCAGATCTGTCGCGGCAAGCCGGGCGACGGTTCCCAGGTCGCCGTCAGCCGTGCTGAGGTGCCGGACCGCCGCCACCGCGGCTGCGTCGGCCGGGCGGTCACCCAGGGCGGCGACGGCGGTCAGCCGTACCGTCGGGTGCTCGCCGGGGTCGACCGCGAGCTGGAGCAGCGCGCGACCCGCGATGGGGCCCGCCACCAGGCCGAGGGTCTCGACCAGCCTGCTGCGGACCGCCGGACCGGCCGCGCCGGCGAGCGCACCTTCGATGGCAAGCGCGACCTGCCCCGGCGCGGAGGCGGCCCATCGGGCCAGCGTGCGCTGGGCGAGGACGCCGGAGAACCCACCGCTCACGACGACCCCGACCAGCCGGCCGATCGCGTCGAGGCGGGGTAGCCGGGCCTTCAGTGCCCAGCTCGCGTGCTCGCGCAGGAATGCCCGAGGGTGCGAGAGCAGCTCGGAGAGGACGGCGTCGGCCCCGTCGTCGAACACCCGGGCAAGAGCGTGTACGGCCGCCACCGCGGTCAGCTCGTCGTCCTCGTGGATCACCGCGGAGAGCAGCCGCACCGGTTCCGGTCCGCCCTCGCCGCCGGCGGCGGCCGCCAGGCGGTCCCCGCTGCGTAGGACGTCCACCACGAACGGTGCCTGCTGGACCTCGTCCAGGGTGCGCTGAAGGGAGAGAGGCATGATCCGTGTTCGGTGCCGTCACTGCATCGGATGGCCGAGATCGGGTTCTCTCGTCCACTCCGCCAGGTACCGCCCCGGCATCGGCGTAGGCGATCCTCCAGCAACCCACGATGACGCACCCGCCCATCGGATCTGGCGGTGAGCGGTCGAAACCAACGTGCATCGAGCTCGCTCAGGTGAGGGCTGGGTCGGTCGTGTCTTGGTCACGCAGCCAGTGGGAGAAGGCGACTGCCTGACCGCTGAGCGGTTCTGCGTTGTCGGGGCGGAGCAGGTAGTGGGCTTGTCTCATCCGGATGGGCTCGCCCGGGGCTTGGAAGATGCGCTCGTCCTTCACGCTTTGTCTTGCGAAGCGTTCAGGGAGAATCGACCACATGCTGCTGGTGGCGACGATCTCGATGGCGGCGACCGAGGTGTCGACGGTGACGGCTGCCCGCGAGGTGGTCGCTGTGCCGTCGCCATCCCCTCCGTCGCCGTCGCCGTCGCCGCCGTCGTGGGTGAAGAAGCGACGCCACAAGTCGTCGAAGCCCAACACCTGCACGCGTGGCTTGTCCATGAGCGAGGTCCGCTCGATGCTCGGACCGAACTTGTCGAGGTAGCCGGGTCCGTAGACGGCGATCGCGTAGTCGTCGTGGAGCTTCGAGGCCCGGTAGCCCGGCCAGAAGCCATTGCCTTGCCGGATCTCCAGGTCGACCTCGCTCGGTAGCAGTGTGTCGGCCCAGATGGTGGTGATGACCTGGAGCTCGATGTGTGGGAAGGCCGCTGCGAATCCGGCCAGTCGGCTGGCCAGCCAGGTCGTGCCGTAGGAGACCTGGACCCGGATGGTCAAACTGGAGTGTGCCGCGGTGCCGAACAGGCCGTTCGTGGCAGCGGCCAGGTCCTCGAAGACGTCGCGGACCGCGGGCAGGTAGGCCTGTCCGGCAGCAGTGAGTCGCAGGCTGCGTGGTCGCCGCTCAAAAAGGTCGACGCCGAGGTGCGCCTCCAGGTTGCGCACCCGCTGACTGATTGCCGAGGGTGACAGGTGCAGCTCGGCGGCCGCGGAGACGAAGCTGAGGTGGCGGGCGCTGGCCTCGTATGCGTGCAGACCCAGCAGAGGCGGGATACCGCCAGCGGGGGCATGAGCAAGCTTCATGCCACACATTCTGCACCCCATATGGCTCGAGAACATCCTTTGACTCGGGCCAAATGTCAGGTCGACACTGGCTCCAGTCCTCACATCGCCGGCCAGGAGGAGCCCATGTCCGACATCATGAGCGCCCGCACCACCGATCACGCCGAGCCCTCCGGCTCCGACCGGGTTGTCCTTGCCGATCGCCACCTGACATTGCCTCTAGGCACGGGAGTGGCGGCCTTCCACTACGTCTGGCTCCGCGACAACTGCTGGTGCACGACATGTCGTGTGGTTCAGTCCGGAGAACGGCGACTGTTCACCGCCGATATCGGTGACGACATCGCTCCGGCCGCGGTGGAGTTCGAGGCGGAGGTCCTGCGGGTCTCCTGGAACGACGGGCACTGCTCCACGTACACAGCAGCGTGGCTGGCCCTCCATGACTACTCCGGCCGCGGGCGAACGGGCCAGGTGCACCAGCCGACCCTGTGGGACGCGACCTTGAGCAACGTGCCGGCGTTCGAGCACGCCGACGTGGTGGGCACCACGGCGGGCCAGCTGGCCTATCTCGACGCGGTTCGTGACTACGGTGTGGCGCTCGTACGACGCACACCGTCACGCGAGGGCGAGGTCGCCCGCTTCGCCGAGACCATCGGCCACCTCCGGGAGACGGCCTTCGAGCGGATCCACAACGTTCGTCACGACCCGACCGGCTACAACGTGGCCCACACCTCGATCGAGCTCAAGCCGCACACGGACATGCCCAGCTACCACTGGCCACCCAGCGTGCAGCTCCTGCACTTCCTACGCAACGACGCCACCGGCGGAGAGAGCACCGTCACCGACGGGTGGGCCATCTTGGCGGACCTGCGTCGCGCCGACCCGGTCGCCTTCGAGACGCTCGCCCGGGTGCCGGTCGAGTTCCAGCTGTTCAGCGACACCGAGGACACCTACGCCCGGGCGCCGATGATTCAGCTCGACACGCAGGGACAGGTCGCGACGTTCCGGTTCTCCAACCAGCTCGCCCAGCCCTTGGACACCTCGTTCGAGGTGATGGAGGAGTTCTACCGGGCCTACCGCAAGCTTGGGCGCCTGATCGACAGCGACCGCTTCAAGGTGGCTTTCAAGACGTCGAGCGGCGACCTGCTCACGGTGCACGGCCACCGGGTCCTGCACGGACGCCTGCCCTTCGACCCGGCCAGCGGGGAACGCCACCTGCAAGATGCCTACATGGAGTACGACGACCTCATGGCCCGACGCCGCGTCCTGCTCGGTCAACACAAGCCCCTCTCAGCCCAAGCAGGTGCATGGTGAGCGCCATCGTCAGCTTCACCCGGATGGAGGACGGCACGGCCGAGGACTATGCGCTCCTCGCCCGTATCGAGACCGAGGAGATGCAGGGCTTCGCCGATCGTGTCCTCGGTTGGCTGGACACCATGAAGGACTCCGCGGGCTACCCGATCAGCCGCCTCGATCACTGTCTGCAGGCCGCGACCAGGGCTGAGCGAGCCGGCGAGGACGAGGAGACCGTGGTGTGCGCACTCCTGCACGACATCGGCGACCACCTCGCACCAGCGAACCACTCAGAGGTGGCCGCCGCGGTTCTTCGGCCCTACGTCAACGACAAGAACTACTGGATCGTGAAGCACCACGGCGTCTTCCAAGGCTTCTACTACTTCCACCACCTTGGCGCCGACCCCCATGCCCGGGATCGTTGGCGCGAGCACCCCTACTACCAGGCCACGGTCGACTTCTGCGCGAACTACGACCAGAACTCCTTCGACCCCGCCTACGACACGGAGCCACTGAGCCACTTCGCTCCCATGGTCCGGCGCATCCTCAGCGAAGCCAACCGCAAGGCGTTCAGCTAGTGGCCGTGCTGTCCGCGATCGAGAACGTGGGTTTCATCGGCCTGGGCAACGTGGGCGCGAAACTGGCCGGATCGTTGTTGATCGGCGGACATGACCTGACGGTGTACGACCTGGACCGCGAGGCCGCCGCGCCGCTGCTCGAGAAGGGAGCTCGTTGGGCCGACTCACCCGCCGACGTGGCTACGCGCTGTGACCTGGTCATCACCTGCCTGCCCAACCCGGCAGCGAGCGCCGAGGTGGTCGAGGGCGACGACGGGTTGCTCAGCGCCATCCGGCCCGGATCGGTGTGGGCGGAGATGAGCACGACCGACGAGGCCGAGGTGCACCGTCTCGCCGGTCGGTTCGCCGAAGTAGGCGTGGCCTCTGCGGACTGTCCGGTCTCGGGCGGCTGCCACCGCGCAGCGACCGGGAACATATCGATCTTCGCCGGGTGCGACCGCCCGGTGTTCGAGCGACTGCTCCCAGTGCTCACCACCATGGGTCGCCAGGTCCTGCACACCGGACCCCTGGGCACAGCCTCGGTTCTCAAGGTGGTCACGAACTACCTCGCCACCGCCCACCTGGTGGCGCTCACCGAGGCCCTGGTCACCGCGGCCGGAGCCGGCATGGACCTGACCACGACCTATCACGCGATCCGAATCTCGTCGGGGAACTCGTTCGTGCATGAGAGCGAGGGACAGGTCATCCTCAACGGCAGCCGCGACATCGGGTTCACCCTCGGCCTCGTGGCCAAGGACCTCGACCTGTTCCGGTCCGTGGCCGAACGTGCCGAGGTGCCGCTGAAGCTGTTGCCACTGCTGCAAGCCGGGGTCACAGAGGCGCTCGACCGTTACGGCCCCCGCGAGTGGTCTCCGAACATCATCCGTAGCCTGGAAACGGCCACCGGCCTCGACGTTCGTGCGCCCGGATTTCCGGCCCAGTTGGTCGACCTCGAGCCACCCTCCGAGGGCGTCGAGGTGATCAGCATCCGGCGCTAGCTTTCGTGGACCCAGCGTGTGGTGCGGCGCGTCTCACCGCCGCCCTTGCATCAGCCAAGCGACGGGACATCCAGCTCCGACGCAGACCCGGCGGAAGCAGATTCAGCCTGCTCGGACGTCAGGTCCGTAGGCGGGTGTCCCGCAGCCTCGACCGCAGCTGCGCGTCAGGCACACTGCAAGGGTGCCCGACCCGCTGCGCAAACTGCTCGCCGCGCCGCCCGACCTCCCTGTCTCCGCGGGTCTGGCCGCTCTGGTCGAGGCGCTTCGCACTCGCGGAGTCGCGGTGGTCCACGCTCCGCCGGGCACCGGCAAGACGACCTTGGTCCCACCCGCGGTCGCCGAGGTCGTCGCAGGACGGGTCGTCGTCACGCAGCCCAGCCGCATCGCAGTCCGCGCTGCTGCCCGGCGGCTGGCGCATCTGCTGGACGAACCTGTTGGCGAGACGGTCGGATACTCCGTACGCGGAGACCGTCGCTGCGGTCGACGTACACGTGTCGAGATCGTCACGACCGGTCTGCTGCTCCGGCGGATCCAGCACGATCCCGAGCTGGTCGGCGTCGGGGCCGTCGTGCTCGACGAAGTGCACGAGCGCCACCTCGACGCCGACCTGACCTTGGCGCTGCTCATCGACGTCCGGGCCAACCTGCGTGAGGACCTGTCCCTGGTGGCGATGTCGGCCACCATCGAGGCCGAACGGACGGCCGCACTGCTCGGCCGAGGTGACGATCCCGACGATCTCGGGAGCGCTCCGGTGATCCGCGTCCCGGGGGCCTTGCACCCGGTCGAAGCGGTCTGGTGTCCGCTGCCTGCGGGCGTGCGCCGCACCGACGACCGGGGGATCACCCCGGCGTTCCACGACCACGTCGCAGCGACCGTGCGGCGTGCGCTTGTCGGGCACGAGGGGGACGTCCTGGTCTTCGTGCCGGGTGTCGCGGAGGTCGAGGCGACCGCACGTCGCCTTGTCGGCGTGGAGGCGTCCGTGCACGCCCTGCACGGACGTCTGTCCGGCGCCGAGCAGGATCGTGCCCTCAGCGAAGGCGCGCGTCGACGCGTGATCGTCTCCACCGCGGTCGCCGAGTCGTCGCTGACCGTGCCCGGGGTGCGGGTCGTGGTGGATGCCGGACTCTCGCGCGAGCCGCGCACCGATCACCGTCGCGGACTGGCTTCTCTGGTCACCGTCGCGGTGAGCCGGGCAGCGGCCGAGCAGCGGGCGGGACGAGCCGGACGACTGGGTCCGGGGACGGTGCTGCGTTGTTGGTCCGAGGCGGAGCACGCGCACCTGGCCGCACACCCGGAGCCCGAGATCGCCACCGCCGATCTGACGGCCTTCGCCCTGGAGGTGGCGTGCTGGGGCAGCCACGACGTCCACGACCTGGCACTGCTCGACCGGCCACCGGCGCACGCACTGTCGGCGGCCAAGGAGGTGCTGGTGGGGCTGGGGGCGATGACCGAGGACGGGAGAGCCACCCCACGGGGCCGGGTGATCGCTGGCGTGCCGGTCGATCCCAGGCTGGCGCGTGCCCTGATCGACGGGGCTGGTCTCGTCGGGGCCAAGCGGGCCTCAGAGGTGGTCGCGATGCTGAGCGAGGACGTACGCGCTCCCGGCGGAGACCTGGTCGCTGCGCTCCGATCGCTGCGCGCTGACCAGCGTGCAGGATCGTGGCGCCGCCAGGTCACCCGGCTCGAGGAAGTCGTTGCGAAGCAGGGCACCACCGGCGACCGGAGAGGGACCTCGGGCCACGCCCGAGCACTCACCGACGACGTGGCGGTCGGTCTGGTGGTGGCCCTGGCGCATCCGGACCGGATTGCCCGCAAGCGCTCCGGCACGTCGAGCTACCTGATGGCGTCCGGGACAGGGGCGGCGCTCGACTCGCGCGCCCCGGGGCCGCTGGCCGGACTGGAGTGGCTCGCGGTCGGTGACGCGGAGCGACGGCCCGGGCAACGTGAGGCCCGGATCCGCGCGGCGGCCCCCCTCACCGAGGACCTCGCGCTGGAGGCAGCGGGATCGCTGTGGACCGAGGTGGATGAGGTCACCTGGACCAGTGGGCGGGTGCTGGCTCGCCGACGGACGCTGTTGGGCGCGATCGAGCTCAGCTCGGCCCCGCTCAGCGATCCACCCGCGCAGGCCGTGAGCGACGCGATCCGAGAGGCGGTCGCGAGCGAGGGGATCGCTCTCCTCGCCTGGACGGAGGCGGCCACGGCGCTGCGCGCCCGCCTCGACTTCCTCCACCGCGCGCTCGGTGACCCGTGGCCCGACGTGAGCGACGCAGCACTGACGCAGAACCTCGACTCCTGGCTCGGGCGGCAGGTGGCGCGGGTCCGCTCGGCCCAGGATCTTCGTCGTATCGACGTGACCGCCGCCCTGCGAGCGATGGTGCCGTGGCCGGAGGCGGGCAGGCTCAACGACTTGGCCCCTGAGCGCGTCGAGGTGCCCAGCGGGTCGAGCGTGCGGATCGACTACTCCCAGGATCAGCCGGTGCTCGCCGTGCGGCTGCAAGAGGTCTTCGGCTGGACCGCAGCACCGGCCCTGGCCGACGGCAGGGTCCCGCTCCTGCTGCACCTGCTCTCACCCGCGCAACGCCCGGCCGCCGTCACCGCGGACCTGGAGTCCTTCTGGGACAACGGCTACCCGGGCGTGCGTGCTGACCTACGCGGGCGCTACCCCAAGCACGCGTGGCCTGAGGATCCACGCAGCGCACCAGCCACCGCGCGGACGAACAGAGATCGCCGAAGTTGAGTGGCGTGTTGACCCGCCTACGGTCGATCTCCCTGCCACAGGGGCGCGTAGCGAGAGCGCTGCAGACCGCCGCTGCGGACGCGTAGGCATCGGTGTCAACGCAAGGCCCCGGACGTCGGGCGCGCCTACACAGACAGGCTGCTGACGGTCTTCGTGACCTGCCCGCCCCTGTTCTCGAGGAACACGATCTCGCCGAACTCGACGTACGACCAGCCGTCTTCGTCGTCGGTGAGGGCCTCGGAGGCGAACACGGCGACCGTCGCCTCGTCCTCGTCGCACGCCTCGAAGTCATAGGACGTGTCGTCGCGTGGGACGTGGCGCCCCATCAACATGTACATCGGCTCCAGGAGCATCGAGAGGGCGAAGTCGTCCGTCCCCGGACCGGACTCGCGCAGCTTCTTCCAGTCGCCGACAGGGTTGGTCTCGCCCTGGTGCCCGAGACCGACGTTGACCCCGACGATCCGGTTCGGCGACACCAAGGCCATCTTCAGCTTCGTCAGGGCAGGCAGGTCGAGGTCCTGCATCGCCTGGGCGATGAGTCCGACCATCTCCTCGATCGCACGTTGGACGTCCTCGTCGCGGTCACCTTCGAGCAGGGACAGCAGGAGCACGTAGAGGAACTCCGTGTCGGTCGACCCCCGCATCTGCTTCAGGTACCTGTCCTCGCAGTGCTGCAGCAGTTCCCTCTGCAGGAGCATCCAGTTCGGCATGTCGCCGTTCTGGGCCATGATCCAGGGCGTCTCGTCGAAGGAGAAGGGGTGGCAGTTCTCGTCGACCATGACGGCCGCCGAGTCGTAGGCCGCTGCGCGCACATGGCCGAGCATCGTGTTCGCCTGGAGGCTCGGGATGATGCGGGCGGCGTTGTCGTCGTAGAAGGCAGCCATGGGCCGGCGGTAGATGAAGGGATCCTCCGGCTTGAGCAGGTGCTCGCTCCAGGCACCGAATCCCCAGCCGGCCAGGTGCAGATCTGGGTAGTGCTCAGGGTCGAGGGCCTGGTTGACCAGGCTGTTCGACGGCCGAAGCAGCAGTTCCTCGAGCGGGGTCTCGGGACCGATGTAGGCGAGCACTCGGCACATACGTCTTCCTTCACTGCGGGAGGATGCGTCGCGGGCGGCGTCCACGAGCGTCGCTACCTTACGAGCCGCGGATCTGCTCGGAGGGAGACCCCGGTGGCGCCCTCGGGGCAGCCAGTCCTCGACTGGGTCAGGTGCCCGTCGACGCAGCGCTCTCCGCGCCGCAGCGGCCGACGCCGGAAGAAGGCAGCCCCGCGAACAGCGACAACCACAGGTCGCTCGCCGAGAGCCTCGGTGGCGAGGTCCACCACTCGGTTCGCAAGTCCCGGGTGAGAACCTGCGGCATCGGGTCGCGATGGCGCTGTCGAGCTAGCAGCCGATAAACTCGAATCGTGTCCCGCAACCGGACCCTTGCTTGCGTCTTCGCGCATCCGGACGACGACGCCTACGGGGCTGCGGGCAGCGTCGTGCTGCACGCCGATGACCCAGACTTCAGGTTCGTCCTGATCCACGCCACACGTGGCGAGCAGGGCGACATCCGAGACGGATTCCCGGCCACGCGCGAAACGCTTGGATCCATCCGCCAGGGCGAGGATGAAGCGGCGTGGCGAGCACTCGGCCGCGTTCCTGACCGTCACGTGTGGCTCGGTCTGCCGGACGGTGGCGTCGCGGATGTCCCCTTCGATGACGTTGTCTCGGCGATCGCGCGCATTCTCGACGAGGAGAATCCGGTTGTCGTCGTCACATTCGGCCCCGACGGCATCTTCGGACATCCTGACCACGTCGCGATCGGTGCAGCCACCGACGAAGCCTTCGCTCGCCTGCGCGCCGGCAACAGGTCCGGCTTCCGGCGTCTCCTTCATGGCGCGGTCCCGCAGTCGGTGTTCGAACGGTGGAACCGCCAGCGCGCCGAGCTCGGGCTCTACACCTTCGACCCGACGCAGACCTACCACATGCGTGGCATCCCTGACGAGCAGATCCGGATCACCGTCGACTGTCGAGAGGCCGCCGGCCGCATCGTGGCCGGCCTTCGCGAGCACAAGAGCCAGCTGCACGTGATGTCCGACGACCCCACCGACAGCGCCCAGTGGGAACGGCGTGTCGGGCGCGAGTGGTACGCCATCGCCTGGCCCGAGTGTGACCCCGGTCCCGCGATGCTGACCGACCTCTTCGAGGGTCTCAACTGACGTCGAGCGGATGAGGCTGGTTCGCCGATGTGAGGCGCGCCTGTGCCTCCGAGACAAGCCGGCCCTTTCGGGCGTAGCCGCCCGGCTATCGCTTCACCCAGGGCCCGAAGGTTCGGCGATCCGCAGCCCAGTCCACGGTGCCGGTGTTCTCGTCCTTGAACTGCACGGCGATCCGGACTCTCCTCGGGTTCTTGAGGCAGCGTCGCGGAATCCGGATCGAGACGGGCTTGTCGGTGAAGATGTCGGCGCGAAGTCGAATCCCTCGACACGGAACGTAGGTTCGACGATCACGGAACGAACGCACGAGTCTCAGCACCTCGTCGAAGCCCGTGTTGGCTCTGAATGCCACGTAGTAGTCCGGCTGCGGCCCGTGTCCAGCATCGATCCAGAAGGCATAGAGCTGTCCGGTGGCCAGCGGAACGCCTGATCGGACGCGCACCACCACCACCGAGTCACGATGGGCGACCCGGACCCGGGTGATGTCCACGGCGCTCGAGTCTCCGACGGGGTCGTCGTACACCTTGGTGTCCGACATCGCCGGCGCAGGAGCAAGGGCGAGAGCCAGGCCCAGCGCCCATGTCGACAGTCCGCGAACTGACCACCTCGTTGCGAGCATGCGCATTCCCCCGTTCACGACGTTGACCTCTGTCGACCTCATCGTCGGGTGTATCAGCGCCCTCGGCAAGGTCTCGGCTACGCTCGCGTGTGCCGATGGAGGGAAGTGTCATGGGGGAGCAGGACAGGGCGTTCGACCGTCGTCGGGCAGGCGTCCTCCTGCATGTGACGTCACTGCCCGGACGTGGACCCTCCGCGAGCTCCCGCGCCGGTGATCTCGGTGACGAGGCCTACCGCTTCGTTGATTTCCTCGACGCCGCTGGTTGCTCGGTCTGGCAGGTGCTGCCGCTGGCGCCGACGCACCCGGGGGACAACTCGCCCTACAACGCGCTGTCCGCGATGGCGGGCAACGCCGCGATGATCAGCCGGGAGCATCGGGCCGCTCAGGGTCTCGAGGCTCCCTCGACGCTGGAGGAACACCAGCGGACCGCTTTCTTGTCGTGGTGTGCGGCCCAGGCCGACTGGCTGGACGCATACGTCGAGTTCATGGCCCTGCGCGAGCTGCACGAGCAAGCTCCTTGGCTGTCCTGGGCGCCTGCTCTGCGCGACCGCGACCCGCGCTCGGTCGCGGATGCGCTCTCTCCACTGGGTGAGCGCCTGGAGTCGCTGCGCTTCGAGCAATGGGTCTTCGCCGTGCAGTGGGCGCGTCTGCGCGAGTACGCCGCGTCCAAGGACGTGCTGCTGTTCGGTGACCTGCCGATCTTCGTGTCCCTCGACAGCGCCGATGTGTGGGCGTCGCGGGAGCTGTTCCAGCTGGGCGAGGACGGGCGCCCGATCACGGTGTCCGGTTGCCCGCCCGACTACTTCGCGGCCGAGGGGCAGCGCTGGAACAACCCGCACTACGACTGGGACGCGATGAAGGCGGACGGGTTCGACTGGTGGCGGCGCCGGATCGCGCGCCAGCGCGAGCTGTTCGACCTGGTCCGCATCGACCACTTCCGGGCGTTCGAGGCGGCCTGGCACGTGCCTGCCGAGGCACCCACGGCCCGTGAGGGCCGGTGGGTCCCGGGGCCCGGCGCCGACATCCTGTCCGTCCTGGTCGACACCGCAGGGCCAGGGTCGTTGGTGGCAGAGGACCTCGGAGTCATCACTCCAGAGGTCGACGAGCTGCGGATCCGGTTCGACCTGCCCGGGATGAAGGTGCTGCAGTTCGCGTTCGACGGTGACCGCGACAACCCCTACCTGCCCGGCCGCCACGGGGAGCACAGCGTCGTCTACACCGGCACCCACGACAACGACACCACCTCGGGGTGGTGGGAGCTGTTGGACGAGCAGACCCGTGACCGCGTCCGCTCCTGTCTCTCCGATCCCGAGGAGGCGATGCCGTGGGCGTTGGTCCGACTCGCGATGCGATCGACCGCCCGACTCAGCGTCGTACCGGCGCAGGACATTCTCGAGCTCGGCAGCCAGAGCCGGATGAACACCCCCGGCACCCCCCAGGGCAACTGGGCGTGGCAGGCCCCCGCGGGGGCCTTCGACACCCGTCTCGCCACCAGGATCCGTGAGCTCGTGGCGGCAACGGACCGGCTGAGCTGATCGGCGGGCTCCCGAACCTGCGTGTCGACGTGCGCGCGATTGTCGACGGCGTCGAGCAGGAGCGCGCCGACCGGTGCTCGTGCTCGATGCCTCTGCGGCCCTGTCGGGACTGCTGAATGCCGGGCCGGCCCGGGAGCTGTCGGCGGCGGAACAGCTCCACGCGCCGCACCTGGTCGACTCCGAGGTGGCCAGCAGCCTTCGTCGGCATGCCTCAGCGGGTCGGATCGCTGCCGACGACGGGTGGGGCAGCGCTCGATGCCTCGAACGCATCTGGGAGCTGGGCGACAACCTCTGCGCATGCGACGCGGGCTACGTCGCGCTCGCGCTCACGAGCGCCTCATCTCTGTCCGTCTCCTCGAAGGTCACCTAGCATCGAGGCACGGCGTCATGCGCACCGGCGATGCAGGAGGAGACCGTGATGACCACCCGCACAGTCGAAGTACATCTGGAGGAACTGTCTGGGGACTCCTGGTTCGCGGCAGTGCTCAAGGGCCTGGGGGGCGCCGGTGGCGGGGAGTACCGATTCGTCGCCCGCTCAGCCGACGACGACTCGGGCGCTGCGACGACCGTGCGTGAAGGCGCCACCTTCCCCATGCTGCGCTTTCTGGACCTCGACGCCCTGCAGGAGCCCGACCCATCTACGGACATCGCACATCGGTTGGCGGACCTGGACCGCGACTTGGTGGCGGACGGGTGGCGTCGACAAGAGACATCCGGACGGCACTGGTGGTCACGGACCTATGAGAAAGCCAGTTGACCTCCCGCACGCATCAGCGGTCCCCATTCGGTGACGACGACGACCTCGGCTGCGCTGTTGTCCGCGCGCCGCTGGTCAGCCAAGGGCGTACTTCAGGGTTCGATGAGTCCCGCCCTGATGGCATACCGCGTCAGCTGCGTGCGGTCGCGCATCCCGAGCTTGCCGAGGACGTTGGCGCGGTGCCGTTCCACGGTCTTCGGCGCGAATCGGGAGGTGGTCGGTGCGTCACCGCGACGTGAGCGCCGCGGTGATGGCCTGCGCGAACTCGTCGACGTCCTCTTCGCTCGTGTCGAAGGCGGTCATCCACCGCACCTCCCGGGTGGCTGCGTTCCAGTCGTAGAAGCGGAAGCGTTCACGAAGCGCGTCGGCGACACCGGGTGGGAGGACGGCGAACACGGCATTGGCCTGCGTGGGCTGGGTGAACTCGAGGCCCGGCAGGGCACGCCGCTCGAGAGTGCCGCGAAGGCGGGCGGCCATCGCGTTGGCGTGGGTGGCCGAGCGCAGGTAGAGATCGTCGGTGAGCAGCGCGAGGAGCTGCGCAGACACGAACCGCATCTTCGAGGCGAGCTGCATGTTGAGCTTGCGCAGGAACAGCAGTCCCTCCGACGCCCTCGGGTTGAGGACGACGACCGCCTCGCCGTAGAGGAGACCGTTCTTGGTGCCGCCGAAGCTGACGACGTCGACGCCCGCCTCGGTGGTGAACTCTCCGAACGTGAGTCCCAGCGCGGCAGCGGCGTTGGCGATACGTGCGCCGTCCAGGTGCAGGCGCATGCCCTTCGCGTGGACGTGGTCGGCGATCGCAGCGATCTCGTCCACCGAGTAGAGCGTGCCGAGCTCCGTCGTGTTGGTGATGCTCACCGCGAGCGGTTGGGCCCGATGCTCGTCGCCCCAGCCCCACGCCTCCTGGTCGATCAGGTCCGGAGTGAGCTTGCCGTCAGGCGTGTCGACGGTCAGGAGCTTGAGGCCGCTGATCCGCTCCGGGGCGCCGTTCTCGTCCGTGTGGACGTGAGCGGTCCTGGCCGTGATCACCGCGCCCCAGCGCGGGAGCATGCTGGTGAGGGCGGTGACGTTGGCTCCGGTGCCGTTGAAGACCGGGAACGTCTCGGTCGAGCTGCCGAAATGCTCCTTCATGACCTGCTGGAGCCGGACGGTGTAGACGTCCTCGCCGTACGCCACCTGGTGGCCACCGTTGGCCTCGGCGATCGCCGCCAGGACCTCGGGGTGCGCACCCGCATAGTTGTCAGAGGCGAAGCCGCGATGGTGCGGGTCGTGGAGTCGAGTCACCCTGACCATCCTTGCGCATGCAGCGCCACAGGGGTGCCGCCAACGGTCCGTGGCTAGCATCGGCACCGTGACCGACGACGCTCCGCAGCTCCAGGACCAGACGCTTGCCCTCAGCGAGGGCGCACGGATCCCGCTCCTCGGATTCGGCACCTGGCAGCTCACCGGCGTCGACGCGGTGCGCGCGACCTCGAGCGCGCTCGAGAACGGCTACCGCCACCTCGACACGGCCACCGTCTATGGCAACGAGGCAGAAGTCGGCAGGGCGCTCGCCGACAGCGGGGTGCCGCGCGAGGACGTGTTCGTCACCACCAAGTGCCCACCCGGCAACGCGGGCCGGGAGCTCGACACCCTCCGCGAGAGCCTGGAGATGCTGCAGACCGATCACGTCGACCTCTGGCTCATCCACTGGCCGGGAGCCGGATCGGCCAACGCGGACATGTGGCGTGCGTTCGTCGAAGCCCGCGACGCCGGTCTCGCGCGGGAGATCGGTGTGAGCAACTTCGACGCGTCGCTCATCGACGAGGTCACCGAGGCCACCGGGGTGACTCCGGCCGTGAACCAGATCGAATGGAGCCCAGTGCTCTTCGACGCTCCCGTTCTGGCGGAGCACCGTGCTCGCGGGATCGCGGTCGAGGGCTACAGCGCCCTCCGGGGCGGGACCCTCGAGCACCCGGCCATCGTGGAGATCGCGGACCGCCTGGGCCGAACGCCGGCGCAGGTGATCATTCGCTGGCACCTGCAGCATGAGGTCATCGTCATCCCCAAGTCCACGCGCACCGACCGCATCCGATCCAACGCAGACCTCGCTGGATTCCTTCTGTCCGACGCGGACATGGCGGCCCTGGACGGCCTCGGCAGCCGCTGAACGTCCCATCAGGTCGGGCACCGCGCTGACGGCCCGCGGGTGGGGCCCCGACCTAGGCTCGCCACATGAGTGATCAGACGATGGCGGGCCGTACGGTCCTGGTGACCGGAGCGAGCGACGGGATCGGCGCCGAAACAGCCAAGGTGCTGGCTGAGCGGGGCGCGACGGTCCATGTCACCGGACGGTCCCTCGACAAGCTCCGACCGGTCGCGGAAGCGGTGGGCACCGAACCTCTCGTCGCTGACTTCTCACGGCTCGACGACGTACGTCGGCTCGCTGAGCAGGTCACGGAGCGCGTCGGCACGCTGGACGTGCTGATGAACAATGCGGGCGGTACCTTCGCCCCGTCGAGGCGGACCCACGACGGCCACGAGCCCAACTTCCAGATCAACCACCTGGCGCCGTTCCTGCTCACCCATCTCCTCCACCCGGCACTGGCGGCTGCCAGCCGGTCGCTCGTCGTGAACACCTCCAGCATCGCGAACCTGATCGGCAAGATCGTGCTCGACGACCTCGACCACGAGCACCGCAGGGCGCTCGAGTTCCCGGCGTACGGCACCGGCAAGCTGATGAACATCGCCTTCACCCGCGGCATCGCGGACCGGTGGTCCGGCGACGGCGTCGTCTCGGTCGCCGTCCACCCCGGACCGGCGGGAAGCTCGTTCGGTCGCGACTCGTGGCTCGTCGGCCTCCTCTATCGCACGCCGCTCAAGCGGTTTGGGACGATCAGCGTCCCCGAGGGCGCGGCGCCCCTGATCGCCCTCGCCGAGCGCGGTCCCGAGCCCGACGTCAACGGTCGATACTTCAGCCGCTTCGACCCGGACGGGCGCGAGAACAAGCAGGCCCGCGACCGATCCATCATCGACGGCCTGTGGGAGCGGTCAGCCGCGATGGTCGGGCTCGGCTGAGCCGGGTAGGGCGGCCTGCGCTGCGCTGCGATCCGTGCAGGACCGGCCTCAGCCTCACAGCTTGCGGGTGCGCACCATCCGCAGCACCTCTTCGGAGCGCTCGGTGAGAGCGCCGATCACCACGGGCGCGGCCCGGGCGGCCGCTGCCTCTCGGGCGTGCCTCACCCACGCCTCGTCGATCGCGAACACCGGGAAGAGGCTGGCGGAGAGGACCAGGCCCGGGATCATCCCGCCCTCGTGCAGGGTGGGCAGCGCCTCGATGTAGCGCTCGGCGTAGGGCGCCAGCACCTCGTCCTGGCCAGGCCGCCAGAAGGCTGCCGACACAGCGCGGGCGGCCTGGATGGGCGCGGTACGTTCCACGAGCGCGGTCCACGCCTCCTCCTTCGCCTCGGCGGAGGGCGAGCTCGCCCGCACGCAGAGCGCGCGGATCCAGGCCTCGGGGTCGGGGTCGCGCGCCTGCAGGGCCTGCACGGCGTCGGTGTCCACCTCGCCGAGCTCGGCCCGGCGCTGGAGGAAGTACCACTGCAGGTCGAGGTCGTCGTCGGCCTGCTCGAGCAGCGTGGCGAGGTCCTCCTCGCCTGCCGCCGTCCGGGCCAGCGTGCGCAGCGCTGAGTGCCGCGACACCCCTGCGTCCGCCAAGTGACGCGCCGCGGCGGCCACCTGTGCCTCGAGGCCGATCCGCTCCGCCTCGGGAGCCCACCGCTGGGCGGCGGTGAGGGCGAGCTCGAGGCAGGGTTCCGCGACCGTCTCCACGGTCTCGACCGACAGCACGTCGGTGAACGCGCCCACAGCCTCAGCGGCTGTTGCCTCGGCGTTGGAGAGCATGTCCCACACAGTGGCCATCGCCACGGCCCGGGCCAGCGTCGTGGGCAGGCCCGAGGGGCGGCCGATCAGCACCTCGCGCCCGGCGGCATCGGGCCGGGCAGTGGCGAAGGTGGTGTCGTCGTGGTTCACCAGGTAGAGGTCGGCCTCGGGCAGGCCCTCGACGGCCGTGCGCTCGCCGCCCACCTCCACGAGGGTCGAGCCCACCTCCTCGAGCAGCTCGCCGGCGCGGCGGTAGGCGCCCACGCCCACCACCTGCGGGTGCGGAGCACCGTGGGCGCCGACGGCGGTGAGCACCAGGCCGTCGCCGGTGTGCTCGATGCCGAGCCGGTCGACGCCGGCGGTCTCGAGCCAGGCGATGCGCCAAGGCTGGAGGTCGCGACCGCTCGCCTGCTCGAGGGAGCCCACGAGGTCGTCGAGGGTGGTGTTGCCCCAGGCGTGCTGGGCGAAGTAGGCGCTCATGCCCAGGCAGAAGGTGTCCTCGCCCACGAAGTGCATGAGCTGCTTGAGCACCGCCGCGCCCTTGGGGTAGGTGATGGAGTCGAAGATCGACTCGGCGTCGGCCACGGTCGGCACGGGCTGGCGGATGGGGTGCGAGCTGGGTCCCTGGTCGGCGAGGTAGGCGTGCAGCTTGTCGCCCACCAGGTTGTTGGCGGCAGTGTCGCCGTAGGCCGTGGCCCGCTCGGCCGCCCACATGCACGCGAACTCGGCGAAGGCTTCGTTGAGCCAGAGGTCGTCCCACCAGCGCATGGTGACGATGTTGCCGAACCACATGTGCGCCATCTCGTGCAGCAGCACGTTGGTGAACACCTGCCACTCGCCCGTGGTGGGTTCGTGGCGGCGCAGGATGTCGTCGGACCAGGTGACGCAGCCGTAGTTCTCCATCGCCCCGCCGAACTCGGGCAGGAACACCTGGTCGTACGTGCGCTGGGGGAAGGGCATGCCGAAGCGCTCGCCGAAGAAGGCGAGGCCCTGCGCGGTGAGCGTGAACAGCTGCTCGGCGTCGCGCTCCAGCGCGGAGGCCAGGGTCTGGCGGGCGTAGAGCCCGAGGTCGTAGCCACCGGCCTCGTGCCGCACCTCCACGAACGGGCCGGCCACCACCACGGGGTTGTAGGTGGAGAGCGGCGGTGTGGGCTCGAAGGTCCACCGCCGTCCTTCCTCGACGTCCTGGACCACCGGGTCGCCGGAGTTGCTCACCACGGTCCACGCGGCCGGCGCGGTGACGGTGAACGCGTGCGGTGCCTTGAGGTCGGGCTGGTCGAAGCAGGCCCACGCGTAGCGCGCCTCGTCGGGCTCGAACGAGGTCCACAGATAGACGTTCTGGTCGCCCGGGTCGACGGCGCGGTGCACGCCACGCCCGTGCGTGGTGTCGCTCTGCACCGTGGCCACCACCAGCTCGTTCTCCTCGGCGAGGCCGGCCAGCGCGATCCGGCCCTCCACGGCAGCTGGCAGCGGCTCGCCGTTGAGCGTCGCCGACTCCACCTCCGCGCAGCAGTCGACGAACGTCGACGCTCCCGCAGTGGACGTGAACCGCACGGTGCTGACAGCGCGGAACTCAGGCCCATCGGCCAGGTTGGTGAGGTCGATGGTGATGTCGTAGGAGGTGACCGACAGCAGAGCAGCACGCTCGCAGGCCTCCTCCTGTCGAAGACTGCGGACGGGCACGGCGGTGCTCCTCACTCGAGGTCGGGCTTTGCGGGGACGCCCGGGACGAGCGACGCGTGCAGCCTAGAACCGAGGTGGACGCGCGTGCGAGGGCCGGCGGGACCCATCACTGCCCGATGCGGGTCCGCACCTCGTACAGCTCGGGGAAGAACGTCAGGCTGAGCGCGCGGCGCAGGAAGTCGACGCCCGAGGACCCACCGGTGCCGACCTTGTGGCCGATGACACGCTGCACCACCTGCAGGTGGCGGAAGCGCCACTGCTGGAAGGAGTCCTCGATGTCGACGAGCTCCTCGCAGGTCTCATAGACGCCCCAGTGCTCCGCCGGCGCCGCGTAGACCCCGGCGAAGAGGTCCACCAGGTCGGGGTCGGTGGTGTGCGGCAGCGACCAGTCGCGGTCGAGCAGACGCTCGGGGACGGCGTACCCCTGGCGGGCGAGGTGGGCGAGGAACTCGTCGTAGAGCGACGGCTCGTGCAGCAGCTCGTCGAGGGCAGTGCGCGCAGTCTCGTCGTGGGAGAAGACCTTCACCATGTCGGCGTTCTTGTTGCCGAGCAGGAACTCGACCTCGCGGTACTGCGAGGACTGGAAGCCCGAGCTCGTCGCCAGGAACGGCCGGATCTCGGCGTACTCGCTCGGCGTCAGCGTCGCCAGCACCGACCACTGGTCGGTCAGGGTGTGCTGGATGTGCTTGATCCTCGCCATCCGCTTGAGCGCGGGGGAGAGGTCGTCGGTGCGGAGCAGGGCGCGGGCCGAGCGGAGCTCGTGGATCATCAGCTTGAGCCACAGCTCACTGGTCTGGTGCTGGACGATGAAGAGCAGCTCGTCGTGCTGGGGCGGGTCCGACAGCGGCTGTTGGGCCGAGAGCAGCACGTCGAGGCGCAGGTAGTCGCCGTAGGACATCGAGCGCGAGAAGTCCTGCTGGATGCCGTCCTCGAGGTCACGCTGGTTGGGCGTCAGGTCTGCCATGGGCTGCAACCTAGTCGGTGGTCTCGTCTACCGTCGCACCATGCCCTCCGTCGCCCACGAGCACACGCGCACGTGGCAACCGGACTGGCCGTGCTCGGTCGCGCAGGTGCTGCGGCCGCAGCGTCGCGGCGCCGGTGACCCCACCCACCGCGAGGACGACGCGGGTCGCCACTGGCGCGCCATGCGTACGCCGACGGGGCCGGCGACGCTCTGTGTGCAGGCGCGACCCACGACGGGCGACGTGCACGCCCGGGCGTGGGGAGCGGGGGCGGAGTGGGCGCTCGACCGGATGCCCTCGCTCCTCGGAGCCGACGACGACCCGGCCGGGTTCGAGACGCACCACCACCCCCAGGTCGCCGAGGGTTGGCGCCACCACCCGCACTGGCGCATCGGCGGCACCGGCCTGGTGATGGAGTCGCTCGTGCCCTCGATCCTGGAGCAGAAGGTCACCGGCAAGCAGGCGTTCGGCTCGTTCCGCGACCTGGTCCGCCGTCACGGCGAGCCGGCCCCCGGCCCGGTGGCCGCGCTGCGGCTGATGCTCCAGCCGACCCCGGACACGATCGCGGCCATCCCGTCGTGGGAGTGGCTCAAGCTCGGCGTGCAGCCTGCCCAGTCCAGGACCCTCGTGACCGCCTGCCGACTCGCCTCCTCGCTCGAGCGGACCGCCCAGGTGTCCGCCGACGAGGCCGATCGGAGGTTGCGGTCGGTGCGCGGGATCGGGGTGTGGACCAGTGCCGAGGTGCGCCAGCGCGCGCTCGGTGACGCCGACGCGGTGAGCTTCGGCGACTACCACCTCGCCAACTGGGTGGGCTGGGCGCTGGTGGGCCACGACGTCAGCGACGACGAGATGGCCGAGCTGCTCGAGCCCTACCGGCCGCACCGTGGCCGGGCCGCGGTGATGGCGGTGGCCGGCGGGCGGTCGCGGCCCAGGCGCGGACCCCGGATGAGCATCCCGACGCACCTCCCGACGCGCTGACGCGGCAGTCAGCTCCCACAGCAGACCCTCACAAAGGGAGACGTCGGCTCCAAAGGTGGGGAGTAGCGTGGTTGGCCTCGGGGGAGGGAGTTCCGACTTGAGCGACGTCGACCCCGTCATCTTGTTGGCCACGACGGATGCGGCCTCGCGGGCCGTGCTGGCCTCGGAGCTGCGGCGCCGCTACGGAGGCGACTACGAGGTCGTCGTCTGTGCGGACCACGCCCACGCGCGAGCGGTGCTCGAAGGGCTGAGGCGTTGGCAGCGACCGGTCGCGATGGTCATCGCCTGCTACGGACCCGACGACCGCGACGGGCTCGACTTCCTGCGTCGCGCCTACTCGCTGCACCCCTCCGCCAAGCGTGCCGTCACCGCCGTCTGGGGCGACTTCGCGAGCACGCCCGAGGTGTTCGCCGCCATCGGCCACGGGCACGCAGAGCTCCTGCTCCTGCGCCCCGAGCGCCCACGCGACGAGGAGTTCCACGGCTCGATCACCGACGCACTGGACGACTGGCACCTCGACCAGGGCATCGGCTTCGAGGCGGTGCGGATCATCGGCGAGCAGCGCGACGAGCGCACCCACTTCCTGCGTGACTCGTTCGGGCGCAACCACATCCCGGTCGGCTTCCACCAGGTGGGCACCGAGTCGGCGTCGCGACTGCTCGCGGGCCTCGGCCTGGACCAACCCGAGCTGCCGGTGCTCCAACTGGCCTTCACGACACCACCCACGACGCTCGTGGCGCCCACCGACCTGGAGATCGCCGACGCCTTCGGCCTGACGCGGCCGCCGCCGGCGGACCATGTCTACGACGTGGTGGTGGTGGGGGCAGGTCCCGGAGGCCTGGCTGCCGCGGTCTACGCCTCCTCCGAAGGACTCTCCACCCTGGTCGTGGAGCAGCAGGCCGTCGGTGGACAGGCCGGCACCTCCTCGCTCATCCGCAACTACCCCGGGTTCTCCCGAGGGGTCAGCGGTGCACATCTGGCGTTCCGCTCCTTCCAGCAGGCCTGGTCGTTCGGGACCGAGTACTCATTCCTGCGTCAGGTGGAGGCGCTCGGCCGGGACGGTGACCTGCGCACCGTCGCCATGTCCGACGGGACCCTCGCGCGCGCCCGCAGCGTCGTCATCGCCACCGGTGTCGACTACCGCCGCCTCGGCGTGCCCACCCTCGAGTCGCTGGTGGGGCGTGGGGTCTTCTACGGCGCGGCCGTCTCGGTGGCGCCGTCCATGGCCGGCCAGCAGGTGTACGTCGTCGGTGGCGGCAACTCCGCGGGTCAGGCCGCGCTGCACCTCGCCCGCTACGCCCGTCAGGTCACGCTGCTGGTGCGCGGCCCCTCGCTCGCCGCGAGCATGTCGGACTACCTCATCTCCCAGCTCGGGGCCACGGGCAACATCGTCCTCCGCTACCGCACCGCGGTGCTCGACGGCCGCGAGGAGGACGGCTGCCTGGTCGGGCTCACCCTCGGCGACCCGCACGGGGAGGCCGGGGCCGCCGGGGCGGAGGAGGTGGTCGCCGACGGACTCTTCGTCCTGATCGGGTCGGCGCCGCGCACCGGGTGGCTGCCCGCCGAGGTGGCGCGTGATGAGTCCGGCTTCATCCGGACCGGCCGGGACGCCGCGCAGGAGGCGGACCAGCAGCCCCCACTGTCACTGGAGACCAGCATGGAGGGCGTGTTCGCGGTGGGGGACGTGCGCGCCGGCTCGATCAAGCGGGTGGCCACCGCGGTCGGTGACGGCGCGACCGTGATCTCCCTGCTGCACCGCTACCTCGCCGCCCACCCGGCTCCCGTGGCGAGCCCGTGAGCGGCCACCGCACCGCGGGCCGGGACTCCGCGGTGACCTCCTCCATGCGCGTCATCCTCGTCGTCGCGGCGCTGCTCGTGTTCCTGGCCGGGTTCCAGCTCACCGTCTTCCCGACCCGCACCGACGAGTGGTTCTCGTGGACCATCGCCCCTCCGATGACCGCGGTCTTCCTGGGCGCTGCCTACTGGTCCAGCGCCGTGCTCGAGGTGGCGGGGGCGCGGTCCGCCGGCTGGGGGCGCGCGCGGCTCACCGTCTGGACCGTGCTGGTCTTCACGGTGCTCACCCTCGCGGTGACGCTGGTCCACCTCGACAAGTTCCACTTCGGCGCCGACCAGCCGACGAGCGCGCGGCTCGTGGCTTGGGGCTGGATCGCGATCTACGCGGGGGTCCCGGTCGCGATGGTGGTGGCGCTGGTGCTGCAGGCGCGCAGCCGGGTGAGGGTCGCAGACGTCGTACGCCACCCGCTGCCGGCGGGCCTGCGCCTGCTCCTCGGGGCGCTCGCGCTGGCGCTGCTCGGCACCGGGATCGCGTTGCTGGTCTCGCCCGAGTGGGCCGCGGGCGTCTGGTCGTGGCCGCTGACGCCGCTCACCGCGCGGGCGGTCGGGGCGTGGCTGGTCGGGCTCGGCTGGGCCGCCGCGCACGCGCTCCTGCTCGACGACGTCGACCGGGTGCGACCGCTCGGCATGACCGGTGTCGCCTTCGTCCTGTTGGAGACGGTGGCGCTCCTGCGGCACGGCGACGCGCTCGACTGGTCGGGCTGGCAGGCCGTGGCATTCGTCGCCGGGCTGGCCTGGATCGGCGTCGTGGCCGCGTGGATCCTCGTGCTCAGAGGAGGGGGCGCAGCGGCGCCAGGAAGCTCTCGGTGAACTTCCGGTTGAGGTCGCGTGCCTCCCACTCGTAGAGGGTCAGCTCGAGGCAGTTGCCCTCGTCGGTGAGGAAGACCTTCTCCATCACCGCCGCGAAGTCCGGGTCGATCACCTCGAGGTTGATCTCGTAGTTGCCCTGCAGGCTCAGGCGGTCGATGTTCGCCGTGCCGACCGTCGCCCAGTTGCCGTCGATGGTCGCGGTCTTGGCGTGGACCATCGCGTCCTTGAAGCGCAGGATCCGCACCCCTGAGGCGAGGAGCTGGCCGTAGTAGCCGCGGGAGATCCAGTCGGCCACGATGTGGTTGGACTTCAGCGGCAGCAGGATGCGTACGTCCACCCCGCGTCGCGCCGCGTCGGTGAGGTTGTCGACGAAGTCCTGGTCGGGCAGGAAGTAGGCGGTGGTGAGCCAGATGTTGCGGCTCGCCCGGTTGATCGCCTCGAGGTACATGCTGCGGATCGGGAAGTTCCACTGCCGCGGGATGTTGCGGTGGATGCGGATCTGCGGGTCCCAGTCGGAGGCGGTCTCGAGCAGCAGCGGCCGCTCGCTGCGCCGCAGCCGATGGCGCCGGTTGAGGTTCCAGAAGTCGGCGAAGGCCCGCTTGAGGTCCCACACGCCCGGCCCGGTGATCCGCACGTGCGTGTCGCGCCACTCGGTGGCGTACGCCGAGCCGATGTTGTAGCCGCCGAGGAAGGCGACCTCCTCGTCGACCACCAGCATCTTGCGGTGGTCGCGGCCATAGCGGCGCAGGTCCCAGACCCGGAACCCGGCCGTCCAGATCGGGTAGCGGAGCACCTTGAGCGACGGGGGGAACCGCTTGAACGCAGGGGACACGACCACGTTGGCGAAGCCGTCATAGATGCAGTGCACGTCCACCCCCCGAGCGGCGGCGGCGGTGAGGGCGGTCTTGAACTTCCACCCGATCTCGTCGCCCTTCCAGATGTAGGTCTCGAAGAGGATCTGCTTCGTCGCACCGTCGATCGCCGCGAGCATGTCGTCGTAGAGGTCGCGGCCGAACGTGTAGGTCGTGATCTCGCCGCCCCCGACCGCGACCGTCTCGGGGCGGGTGACAGGGAAGGGCTTCGGCTTCTTGCCGCGGCGCCGGTAGGAGTCGACCAGCGACAGCACGATCGCGAGCCCGAACTGGAGACCGAGCAGCCCGAGCAGGCCCCGTCGTGCGGTGGTCAGCAGCCGGGTGGGGGTCACCCGCACAATCTAGCGACGGGGTCCAGCAGTGGGACGGCGCGACCCGTTTGGCAGGGTGGTGCCATGCGTCGTCTCGTCTACCTGGTCGCCGTCACGCTCGACGGTTTCATCGCCGGACCCGAGGGTGGTGATCCCAGCGGCTCCGACTTCTTCCCCGTGACGCCGGACCTCGTCGAGCACCTCGTCTCGACCTGGCCGGAGACACTCCCCGGGCCAGCCCGCGACGCGCTGGGCATCACCGGGTCGGGGCGGCACTTCGACACGGTGGTCGAGGGACGGGCGTCGTACGACATCGGGCTGGCCGCCGGTCTGAGCGATGCCTACCCGCACCTGCGGCACATCGTGTTCTCCCGGTCGCTCGCCGGTCGCACCGACCTCCCCGTCGAGATCGTCACCGGCGACCCGGTCGAGCGGGTGCGCGAGCTGAAGTCCGAGGACGGCGCCGACATCTGGCTCGTGGGTGGTGGGACGCTGGCGCACGCCCTGCTCCCCGAGATCGACCGCCTGGTGCTGAAGGTGAACCCGTCGGTCATCGGCGACGGTGTCCGTCTGTTCTCGGGCCCCTTCGCCCCTGCGAGGTTCGAGCCGGTCGACCGGACCGACCTGCCCGGCGGAGTGCGCGTCGTCACCCTCGACCGGGTGCGCTGAGCGCTCACTTCCCGCGGAACAGCCCGGCGCTCCGGCTCGCACCATGAAGGCAGTTCGGGCTGCCGACGACTCCTCTCACGCTCAGCGGCCAGCCGCACAGAGCCAACTGCCTGCATGGTGTCGGCGGGCCCGGCAGCCCCCGTGCGATCGAGCCACTGTCGGTGGCTGCCCGTAGGCTCGACGCATGCGTCCGATCACCGATCTCGAGCGTCGCGTGGCGCCCTTCAAGGTCGTCTCCGACTACAACCCCTCAGGCGACCAGCCGGCCGCGATCGAGGAGATCGTCGAGCGGGTCAAGGGCGGCGTCCAGGACATCGTGCTCCTCGGCGCGACCGGCACCGGCAAGACGGCGACGGTCGCGTGGGTGGCCGAGCAGCTGCAGCGGCCCGTGCTGGTCCTCCAGCCCAACAAGACCCTCGCCGCGCAGTTCGCCAACGAGCTGCGCCAGCTCTTCCCGGACAACGCCGTCGAGTACTTCGTCTCCTACTACGACTACTACCAGCCCGAGGCCTACGTCCCCCAGACCGACACCTACATCGAGAAGGACTCCTCGATCAACGAGGAGGTCGAGCGCCTGCGCCACAGCGCCACCAACAGCCTGCTCACCCGCCGCGACACGATCGTGGTCTCGACGGTGTCCTGCATCTATGGCCTCGGCACGCCCCAGGAGTACGTCGACCGGATGCTGCGGCTGAAGGTCGGTGAGGAGCACGACCGCGACTCGGTGCTGCGCCGGCTCGTCGAGATCCAGTACACCCGCAACGACATGTCGTTCACCCGCGGCACCTTCCGGGTCCGCGGCGACACCTTGGAGATCTTCCCGGTCTACGAGGAGCTCGCGGTGCGCGTGGAGTTCTTCGGCGACGAGATCGAGCGGCTGATGACGCTCCACCCGATCAGCGGCGAGGTGATCTCCGACGACACCGAGCTCCATGTCTTCCCCGCCACCCACTACGTCGCCGGCCCGGAGCGGATGGAGCGGGCGATCAAGGGCATCGAGCTCGAGCTCGACGACCAGCTCGCCACCTTCGAGAAGCAGGGCAAGCTCCTCGAGGCGCAGCGGCTGCGGATGCGCACGACCTACGACGTCGAGATGATGAGGCAGGTCGGCTCCTGCTCCGGCATCGAGAACTACTCGATGCACATGGATGGCCGCACCCGCGGCAGCGCCCCCAACACGCTGCTCGACTACTTCCCGGAGGACTTCGTCCTCGTCGTCGACGAGTCGCACGTCGCCGTGCCGCAGATCGGCGGGATGTATGAGGGCGACATGTCGCGCAAGCGCAACCTCGTCGACCACGGCTTCCGGCTGCCGAGCGCGATGGACAACCGGCCCCTCAAGTTCGAGGAGTTCCTCGACCGGATCGGCCAGACGATCTACCTCTCCGCCACCCCGGGCAACTACGAGCTCGACAAGGTCGGCGGCGTCGACGAGACGGTCCAGCAGATCATCCGGCCGACCGGCCTGGTCGACCCCGAGGTGGTGGTCAAGCCCACGAAGGGCCAGATCGACGACCTGATCCACGAGATCCGCACCCGCGCCGACAAGAACGAGCGGGTGCTGGTCACCACACTGACCAAGAAGATGTCCGAGGACCTCACCGACTACCTCCTCGACGCCGGCATCCGCACCCGCTACCTCCACTCGGAGGTCGACACGCTGCGCCGCATCGAGCTGCTGCGCGAGCTGCGGATGGGTGAGTACGACGTGCTGGTCGGCATCAACCTGCTCCGCGAGGGCCTCGACCTGCCCGAGGTGTCGTTGGTGGCGATCCTCGACGCCGACAAGGAGGGCTTCCTGCGCTCCGACAAGTCGCTCATCCAGACCATCGGCCGCGCGGCGCGCAACGTGTCCGGCCAGGTCCACATGTATGCCGACAAGATCACGGCCTCGATGGAGGCGGCGATCGGGGAGACCAACCGTCGTCGCGAGATCCAGGTCGCCTACAACAAGGAGCGCGGCCTCGACCCCCAGCCGCTGCGCAAGAAGATCGCCGACATCACCGAGATGCTGGCGCGCGAGGACGAGAACACCGAGGAGCTGCTGCGCACCTGGGCCGACGTCGGTCAGAAGGGTCGTGCGGGCGGGGTGAAGCCGGGCAAGTCGCCGACTCCGGCGCTGTCGAAGATCCACCACGACATGCCCGACACCGCCGGCATCCCGAGCACCGACCTGGCCGAGCTGATCCAGGCCCTGACCGACCAGATGAGGACCGCGGCCGCCGACCTGCACTTCGAGGTGGCCGCTCGTCTGCGCGACGAGATCTCCGACCTCAAGAAGGAGCTCCGTCAGATGATGGAGGCGACGAAGTGAGGAGGCGACTGGGGAAGATCGTCCTCGACATGTCACGACAGCCTTCCCCGGTCACGGGCACCGAGCGTCGCCTCAGCCGAGCTCCTCGCGCCTCCTGAGCTCCTTGCGCTCCTTCTTCTCGAGGCGGCGCGTCTCCTCCTCGATCATCTCGTCCTTGTGCCACGCCACCCGGCCGGCGTTGAGTCCGGTGCCGAGCATCACGAAGAGGGGCCAGGGGAAGTTGGCGTTGAAGCCGTCGCCGCCGAAGCCGGTCGCGACCCAGATCACCCAGCAGATCAGCGAGGCCGACAAGAATCCCCAGATCGCCTGGCGGCGGTTCTGCGCATAGGCCCGTGCGGCCTCCTCCGGGATGCGCGATCGTGTGGTCCGGGCGACAGGGAGATCCTCGACGAGGGGCAGCAGCTCGCCCAGGGTGCGGCTCGCGAGGGCGGACTCGGCGCGGTCGTCGTACTCGGACCGGCTGAGGCGTCCCTCCGCGAAGGCGTCCGCGAGCACGGACTCGATGACCGCCCGGTCACGGTCCGAGGCGCGCATGCCACCGTTGGCGGGCAGGCGGGGATCGTGGTCGAACTGCTTCCACAGCTCCACGTCGGAGGACATGCAGCCAGCATAGGCGGGGCTTCACCCCTGCGGAGGTGGGTGGAGTGTCGATGCGGTGACGGGCGACTAGCCTCGCCGGCATGAGTACTTCCATCGACCTCGGTCGCCCGATCTCCGGCGACGTCATCGACCTGATCCTCCAGGACCACCGGCGCTTCGAGGCGCTGATGCGTGACCTGCGCGACAGCTCGTCGGACCGCGACGCCGTACGGCAGGCGCTGGCCGCGCTGCACGTGGCGCATGCGGAGGCCGAGGAGAAGCACGTCTATCCCCAGCTGCGGCGCAAGGACGCGATCACCGAGCACGAGGCGGAGCACGGCGAGGAGGAGCACGCCGAGGCGCACGAGGCGCTGCTCAAGGTGCTGGAGCTCAAGGGCACCGACACCCAGGCCTTCGAGGACGCCGTCGAGGAGCTGGCCACGGCCCTCAACCACCACCTGACCGAGGAGGAGCTCACCATCCTCAACCCGGCCAGGGACGAGGTGGGTGAGCAGGTGCGGGCCGACCTCGGCACCGCGTTCGCCACCGAGCGCAACGCCCAGCTCGACGCCGACTGCGGCGCCATCGACAACGTCCGCCGCATCGTGAAGGCTGCCGAGCGGGAGGGCCTCCTCGACGACGAGGACGAGGACTCCGACGACTGAGAGGCCTGGCCGCGGAAGGGAGGGCGGGGTGGACGTGACCCGCATGAACGACGTGTGCGCCCGCCTGCCCGGCGCCTGGCCCGACAACCCGTGGGGCCACGAGCACCCGGTGTTCAAGGTCGGCCCGGGGGAGCGCGGCAAGATCTTCGCCTTCCTCGGCGCCGAGAGGGTCGGCGTCAAGTCCGCGTCGACCCGCGAGGTCGCCGACGAGTGGCTGGAGCGCTATCCCGATGACGCGAGCGTGATGGCCTACATCGGCCGGTCGGGGTGGAACGACCTCGCGCTCGCCGGCGCCATCCCCGACGACGAGCTCGTCGAGGCGGTCGAGGAGTCCTATCGCCTCGTGGTCTCCGGGCTGCCCAGGAAGGACCGACCCGAGGCGTGGGAGCGCTGAGTCGGCTCAGCGGCGCCGGAGGACGGTCAGGCCGACCATCCGCGCCACGACCATCGCGATGTAGAACACCCCGGTCATCATCTCGACCATGACCACGGACCTCGCATGCGCGCCCACGGCAACGATGTCGGAGAGCCCGACGCTGGTGAGGATGGAGAACGACAGGTAGAGCAGCTCGAACCAGGTGTGGTCGAAGCCGTCGGCGTTGGCGAACGATCCGGGCCAGATCACCTGCACGATCGAGAACAGGTAGGCGAAGCCCCAGGCGACCACGGTGAAGGCGGCGCCGGTGGCGTAGTACTCGTCCGTGGTGACCTTGTCGTCATGGAGCACGTAGCGCAGCATCGCGTAGGAGACGTAGAAGTAGAACGGCGCGTGCAGGAGGCCGGAGAGCAGCACGATGGCGTCCTCGTCGGGGAAGACCGGCTCGATCAGGGTCATCACCATCGCCGGGGCCCCGATGAACAGGATGACGCGGCTCACCAGAGGCGTACGCCGGACCGCGAGGACGGCCGCGCCGACGGCCAGCATCCCGATGCCGCCGAGACCTGCCCGACCCACCACCGAGTCGTCCAGGAACGGCCACAGGAGCACCTGGAGCAGCTGGGCCGCGAGCAGCATCGCGGACGGGTGGGTCACCAGCTGCTTGAGACGACGGTTCACGGTCACGCAGTCTAGGGATGGCGACGCGGCACGGGATCAGCGGCGCGAGCGCCCTCCGCTGGGCTAGGTTCGCGGCGTGGACGCGCGCGGCGGCAGGTGGGTGATCAGTGGCCTGGCGGTCGTGCTCGTCGGGCTGCTCGTGACCATCGGGGTGCTCGTGGCGTCGCGGGAGTCCGCCGACGGTGGGCTCGCCGACTCCCACCGCGAGGTGGCCGAGGCCGCACGCACCGAGGCCCTCGCGTTCCTCGCCGTCGACCACACCGACATGGACCCGCTCATCGACGCCGTGCTGGCCGGCGCCACGGGCGGCTTCGAGAAGCAGTACGAGTCCCAGCGGGACACGCTCACCAGCGAGGCGATCCGCACCGAGGCGACCTCGACCGGAGAGGTGGTGGCACTCGGGGTGGGCTACCTCGACGACGAGTCCGCCAACGTGCTCGTCGCGGCCAACAGCACCATCACCAACACCAGCACCGGCGGCGAGGGCCAGGTCCGCTACTACCGGCTCCGGCTGGTCCTGGTCCGCGAGGGCGACCGGTGGCTCACGAGCAACCTCGAGTTCGTGAGGTGAAGCGATGAGCACGCAGAGGCGACTGACCGCTGCACTGGCGCTGATGGTCCTGGCGGCGGCAGTGGTCGTGGTCTGGCTCGTCCGCGACGCCGACGGGTCGGCAGCGGACGTCACCTCCGCCGCATCCCCGGGGGCCACCACCGTGTCGGCGGAGGCCCGCTCATCGCTGCGTCACGTCGCAGCCGATGCGACCACCCGCATCTACAGCTACTCCTGGAAGAGCCTCGACGCCGACAAGGCCGAGGCCCGGGCCCTGATGACCGGTGACATGCTCGCCCAGTACGACCGCACGATGGCCGGCGTGGGCACGTCGAGCCAGCGCGACCACACCGTCGTGTCCGCCGAGGTCGTCGACACCGCAGTCGTGACCGCCACGTCGTCGAACGCCCGGGTGCTGGTGTTCGTGAACCGAACCATCACGGGGGACGACCTGGCGGAGCCCAGCCTCGACCTCGACCGCGTGCTGGTCACCCTCGTCCGCGCCCGCGGCGAGTGGAAGGTCAGCGAGCTCGACGCCTTGTGAGCACGCCCGTCGAACGGAAGGATCGCGGCGTGGACGACGTGACGACTGACCTGCTCATCATCGGAGCAGGGCCGACGGGGCTCTACTCCGCCTACTACGCCGGGTTCCGCGGCATGAGTGTCGCGGTCGTCGACTCACTGCCCGAGCTCGGCGGCCAGATCACCGCCATGTATCCCGAGAAGGCGATCCTCGACGTGGCCGGCTTCCCCAGCATCAAGGGGCGCGACCTCGTCGCCGGGCTGGTCGAGCAGGCCGCCACCGCGCACCCGACGTACGTGCTCGACCGCACCGCGACGACCCTGGAGCACCGCGACGACGACGTGGTCGTCACCCTTGACGACGACACCCGCATCGTGGCCGGTGCCGTGCTGATCACCTCCGGGATCGGGAAGTTCAGCCCCCGCCCGCTGCCGGCCGGCGAGGGCTGGGTGGGCCGGGGGATGGAGTTCTTCGTGCCCAGCTTCGCGCCCTACGCAGGCAAGGACGTCGTCATCGTCGGAGGAGGCGACAGCGCCTTCGACTGGGCCCAGCACCTCGAACCGCTCGCCGCCTCGGTGACGCTGGTGCACCGCCGCGACGCCTTCCGAGCCCACGAGCGCACCGTCACCGAGGTCACGGCCTCCAGCGTCGAGATCATCACCAACGCGCAGGTCACCGCGCTGCGCGGCGACGGGCACCTGGCGGAGGTCGAGATCAGCGTCGACGGCCAGGAGCCGGTCACGCGGCCGGCGCAGGCGCTGGTGGCGGCGCTCGGCTTCATCGCCGACCTCGGCGCGATCCAGCAGTGGGGACTGGTGACCCAGAAGCGCCACGTGGTCGTCGACTCAGCGATGCGGACCAACCTGCCGCGCGTCTTCGCCGCCGGCGACATCACCGACTACCCGGGCAAGGTCCGGCTGATCGCGGTCGGGTTCGGCGAGGCGGCGACGGCTGTCAACAACGCCGCCGTCACCCTCGACCCGTCGGCCCACGTCTTCCCCGGCCACTCCAGCGAGGGGTGAGCCCGCCGGGCCCTACCGACGAGTAGGCATAATGGGGGGCTCATCGAGGGTCACTCCGGAGCAGGACGAAAGGCAGAGCACGTGCGGATCGCCATGCTGTCCTACCGGAGCAAGCCGCACTGCGGCGGCCAGGGCGTCTACATCCGGCACCTGAGCCGTGAGCTCGTCCGCCTGGGGCACGACGTCGAGGTCTTCTCCGGACAGCCCTACCCCGACCTGGACGAGGGCGTGGTGCTGACCAAGGTGCCCAGCCTCGACCTCTACCGCGAGCCCGACCCGTTCCGGGTGCCGAAGCTGCGCGAGTTCCGCGACCGCATCGACGTCGAGGAGTTCCTCACGATGTGCACGGCCGGGTTCCCCGAGCCGAAGACGTTCGGCTCGCGCGTGGCCCGGCTGATGCGCGAGCGGGCCGGCGACTTCGACATCGCGCACGACAACCAGGTCCTCGCGCCCGGGATCATGGAGCTGGAGTCCTACGGCCTGCCGGTCGTGGCGACCATCCACCACCCGATCACGATGGATCGCCGCATCGACCTGCAGACCGCCCCCACCCGGCGCAAGCGGCTCACCCTGCACCGGTGGTACGGCTTCCTGCGGATGCAGGGCAAGGTGGCCAAGCAGCTGCGCAAGGTGCTGGTGCCGTCGGAGAGCAGCGCGCGCGACATCGTGCGCGACTTCGGGGTCGACCCCGCCCGGGTCGAGACGATCCTGCTCGGTGTCGACGACGTCTTCGCGCCGCCGACCGCGCCGCGCGTGCCGGGCCGGATCCTCGCGATGGCGAGCGCCGACGCACCGATGAAGGGCATCGCCACCCTGCTCGAGGCGTTCGCGAAGCTGGCCGTCGAGCGGGAGATCTCGCTGGTGCTGGTGACCAGGCCCGAGCCGGGCGGTCGCACCGAGCAGCTCATCGACCAGCTCGGCATCGCCGACAAGGTGAGGTTCGTCAGCGGCGTCAGCGACGAGGAGCTCGTCGAGGTGATGGGCTCGGCCGAGCTGGCCTGCGTGCCCTCGCTCTACGAGGGCTTCTCGCTGCCGACCGCCGAGCTGATGGCGTGCGCGACGCCGCTCGTCGTGTCGCGCGCCGGTGCCATCCCCGAGGTGGTCGGGCCCGACGGCGAGTGCGCCGACCTGGTCACCCCGGGCGACGTCGGCGAGCTGGCCTCCGCGATCGCGGCGCTGCTGGACGACCCCGAGCGACGTACGACGATGGGTGCGGCCGGGCGCGCCCGCGTGCAGGCGCTGTTCAGCTGGCGTGCCGTGGCCGAGGCCACCGCCGCCGCCTACGCCGAGACCATCGCCGCCTTCCAGCAGGAGCAGGGCCGGCGAGAGCAGGAGGAGCGTCACAGTGCTGACCGTTGACTTCGACCGACTCGGGCTGCGCCCGGGCGAGCGCGTGCTCGACATGGGCTGCGGCGCGGGGCGCCACGCCTTCGAGATGTACAAGCGGGGCGCCGACGTCATCGCCTTCGACCAGGACCCCGACGAGCTGGCGACGGTGCGCGAGTGGTTCGCCGCGATGCGCGACGCGGGGGAGGTGCCGGCGGGAGCCGAGGCCGACGTCAAGGAGGGGGACGCGCTCGCCCTGCCCTTCGCCGACGGTGAGTTCGACCGGATCGTGGCGGCCGAGGTGCTCGAGCACATCCACGCCGACGTCGACGCGATCAAGGAGCTGGTCCGGGTGCTGCGCCCCGGGGGGACGCTGGCCATCTCCGTGCCGCGCTGGCTGCCCGAGATCGTCAACTGGAAGCTCTCCGACGACTACCACAACGCCGAGGGCGGCCACATCCGGATCTACACGGCCGAGGAGCTCGTCGACAAGGTCACCAAGGCAGGACGCTTCAACGACGGAACGCCGGGAGCGGCCATGGTCCTCACGGGCAAGGACCACGCCCACGGGCTGCACACGCCCTACTGGTGGATCAAGTGCGCGGTCGGCGTCACCAACGACGAGCACCCGCTCGCCAGGGCCTATCACCGGCTCCTGGTCTGGGAGATCATGAAGAACCCCCGGGCGCTGCGGGCGGCAGGCAAGGTCCTCGACCCGCTGATCGGCAAGAGCATGGTGCTCTACTTCACCAAGCCGCTCACGACGCCGGACGCCACCGACGCATGAGCACCGCGCTGTCGATCGAGGAGATCCTCACCCGGGCGCAGGTCGAGCAGACGGCGGCGTCGATCGTGGCGATGCAGGAGCCGTCGGGCGCGATCCCGTGGAGCCCGGGCGAGCACACCGACGTGTGGAACCACCTCGAGTCCGCGATGGCGCTGATGGTCGGAGGCCAGCGCGACGCGGCCGAGCGCGCCTTCGCCTGGGCACGCGCGACGCAGCGGTCCGACGGCTCGTGGCCGATGAAGATCGTCGGCGGAGAGGTCGAGGACCACTCCGGCGAGTCCAACATGTCGGCGTACGTCGCGGTGGCGGTGTGGCACCACTGGCTCGTGGCGCGCGACGAGCAGTTCGTGCGCCACCTGTGGCCCACCGTGCGCCGGGCCCTCGACTTCGTCGTGTCCCTCCAGCTCCCCTTCGGCGGGATCGCCTGGTCGCAGGAGTGGGACGAGGGCCGCCCGGCCACCGTCAACGAGGCCGCCCTCCTCGCCGGGTCGTCGAGCATCCACCACTCGCTGCGCGCGGGGGCCGCCCTCGCCGAGCTGATGGGGGAGCCGCAGGTCGAGTGGGAGCTGGCGGGCGGACGCCTCGGACACGCGCTGCGCGAGCACCGCGACCTGTTCCTCGACAAGTCCACCTTCTCGATGGACTGGTACTACCCGGTCCTCGGCGGTGCCGTGCGCGGGGAGGATGCGCACGTCCTGCTCGCCGAGCGCTGGGACACCTTCGTCGAGCCCGGCCTCGGCATCCGGTGCGTCTCCACCAACCGATGGGTGACCGGCGCGGAGACCTGCGAGCTGGCCCTGGCACTCGAGGCCATGGGCGAGCGCGACCGCGCCCTGCGTCTGCTCGCCGACATGCAGCACCTGCGCACCGAGGAGGGGTCCTACTGGACCGGCTACGTCTGGCCGGACGACGTCTACTGGCCGGCGGAGCAGACGACCTACACCGCCGCCGCGGTGATCCTGGCCGTGGACGCGTTGTCCGACGGCACGCCGGGGGCCGACATCATGCGGGGCAGGACGCTCGCCCCGGTCCTCGACGACCTGCGCCCCGCCGAGCTCGGCCTCGCGTGCGGATGCGCGTCAGGCGAGCGGGTCGCCGGCCTCGCCCGTCGTACGGCGTAGCACGCGCATCGAGCCCACCACGTCCACCTCGGTGAAGGCGCCGCTGGCCAGGGCCGGGAGGTAGATGTCCTCGTAGGGCGGGCGCCCGCCGTCGGCCGGGTCGGGGAAGACGTCGTGGATCAGCAGCACGCCGCCGGCCATCACCCAGCGTGGCCAGCCCAGGAAGTCGGCGCGGGCCGGCTCGACCCCGTGGCCGCCGTCGATGAAGGCCAGCGACAGGGGTGTGCGCCACCAGCGGCTGACCGTCGCCGAGCGGCCGACCACGGCGACGACCTGCTCCTCGAGACCCGCGTCGGCGATGGTGCGGCGAAACGTCGGCAAGGTGTCCATCACCCCGAGCTCGGGCTCGACGAGGCTGTCGTCGTGGTGCTCCCACCCGGCCTGGTTCTCCTCCGAGCCGCGGTGGTGGTCGACGGTGAAGACGGTGCCACCGACCTCGCGGGCCGCCCCGCCGAGCCAGATCGCGGACTTGCCGCAGTAGGTGCCGACCTCGAGCGCCGGGCCGCTGGGCAGGCGCTCGCGCGCCCAGGCGTGCAGCAGCGCGCCCTCGTCCTCGGGCATGAAGCCCTTGGCGGCGCGCGCGTGGGCGAGCAGGTCGTCCGGAAGCGAGTGGGGCCGCGTCACCTAGGCCCCCCGGCGCACCGAACGGTCCGCCCGGACATCGGCGTCCAGGTCCTCCGGATCGACGCCGCTGTCGGCCTCCAGGCCGAGTCGCCAGGTGTTCCAGTGCCAGCTGAGGTAGCGGTCCACGGCACGGACCGCGTGGGCGCTGCGGATGGAGTGGAAGACGTCGAACGCGTGCTGGGCGCCCGGCAGCTCGGCGTACACCACCGACGCCTTCGAGGTGCGCAGCAGCCCAGCGACGAACAGCCGCGCCTGGTCGACGGCGACCAGGGTGTCGAGCTCGCCGTGGATCACGAAGAAGTCGGGAGCGTCGGGGGTGATGCGCAGGATCGGCGACGCCGCCTCATAGACGTCGGGGGCGTCGGCCCAGGTCGACTGCATCACCTTCGGCCCGAGGAAGGCGTCACGCATGCCGATCGCATTGGTCAGACCGGTCGATCCGGCGAAGTCATAGACGCCGTAGAACGGCACGGCCGCCTGCACGCGGGTGTCGGCGTCCTCGAAGCCCGGCTGGAAGTCCGGATCGCCCGGGGTCAGCGCGGCCAGGGCCGTGAGGTGGCCGCCTGCCGAGCCGCCGGTCAGCGCGAGGTAGTCGGGGTCGCCCCCGTAGTCGGCGATGTTGTCCTTGATCCACGCGATGGCGCGCTTGACGTCGACGATGTGCGCCGGCCAGGCGTCGCGGGGGGAGAGCCGGTAGTTGATCGCCACGCAGACCCAGCCCTTGGCCGCCATCTGGTTCATCAGCGGACGGCCCTGGTGCTCCTTGGCGCCGACCGACCAGGCGCCCCCGTGGACCTGCAGCAGGACGGGTGCGTCCGTGATCGCGTCCTCGCCGGCGGGCAGGTAGATGTCGAGGTGGCCGCGTCGCCCGGCCTCGGAGTAGGACAGGTTGCGGACCACCCGCACACCGTTGTCGACGAAGTGGAAGGGACGGGCCAGACGCCGCCACGGCGTGGCCAGGTCGGCCGGAGTGGGCACCGCGTCGAGCTGGTCGACGTAGTCGACTCCGAGCCCCTCGACGAGGGCCTCCTCGAGGACGTCACCCGCCCGTCGGCTCTGCTGCACGATCCGGGCCAGTCCCAGCGCGCTGGCGCCGGCCAGGGCCAGCCCCGCCTTGGCCCGGAATCCTCGACGCCGACCGCGCGCCAGGTGCGTCGCGGCGTCGAACGCCGTCAGCGCGAGGATCTGCGGCGCGGTCTCCCCGAAGAGCCACCCGGCCGCGAAGGCGGGCAACCCGGCCCGTCGCCCGCGCGGCGGTCGCAGGGCGTTGACGGTCAGGGCGGCGACGACACTCTGGCGACCGAGGAAGCTCATCGGGCCAACCTACTCGCCGGTACTGCCGAATGCGCACGGGGCCGGTCGCGGACGTCAGCCCGTCGGACGGAGGTGGGCGGCGAAGAAGTCGAGCACCGCGTCGACGCCTTCCTGCTGCCGGTGGGCGGTGACGGTGGAGTGGCCCTTGCCCTCGAGCTCGACGCGGATGAAGGCGTCGCCGAGCTCGGTGGTGAGCGTCTCGAACCGCTTGCCCACGGCGGGGTCGGAGCGGTAGCGCAGGCCGAGCACCTGCTGTCCCGCAGCACACCGACCCTTGACGATGTCGAGGTCGCCGGGGGAGAGGTTGACGTCGCGCGAGCGTGCGGGCGTGACGGCGAAGGGTGCGCTGGGCTGGCACAGCACCGGCGCGGTGACGGAGTCGTCGACCATCATCGCCAGCGCGAAACCGCCGGTGAAGCACATGCCGAGAGCGCCGACCCCCGGACCGCCGAGCTCTGCGTGCAGCTCCCGGGAGAGCGAGCGCAGCCAGCCGGCGACCGGGGTGGTCTCGCCGGTGCGGAGCTTGGTGAACTCCTTGCTGACGCACACCTGCCCGAAGGCCCTCGCCGTGGAGCCGGCCGTCATCGGCGCGCCGTCCGTGCCGAAGAGGCTGGGCATCACCACGGTGTGGCCGGCGTCCACCACCTCCTCGGCGAAGGTCGCGACCTCGGGGGTGATGCCGGGGATCTCGTGGATGACGACGACCCCGGGGCCGCTGCCCCGCCGGTACGTCGGGTGGCTGACGCCGTCGTAGGTGTGGGAGCCGCGGGTCCATCCGTCCGGGAACGTCATGGGTGCAGTGTGGCGCACGCGCGCGAGCTAGAACGTGTAGTCGAAGGCCTCGAGGTCGGCGGCGTACACCTCAGCGACCTTGTCGCGGGCGGCGGGGGAGTAGTAGTCGCGGTAGCTGCCGTGCGGCGACTTGTTGCGGTGCGGGACCCGGGTCGGCTCGCCACCGAGGCGCCGCTCGACCTCCTCGAGGTCGTCGGCGAACGACTCGGTGCGACCGACGAAGTCCACCTCGCGCCCAGGTGCGCGGAGGTAGTCGACCTGGGGCCGGCCCACCCGCGGCAGCTCCGCGGTCCCGCGCAGCACGAACTCCTCGAACCCGGAGTACGCCGCGGCCGCGCGCCACATGTCGTTGCCGCGCATCTTCGTGGCCTCCTCGCCCTGCGGCTTGCCGCTGGACGGACCCCACTGCCGGTCCCAGTCGTCGATCATCGACCACCACGACACCATCCGCGCCCACGGGTTGCGCACGAAGGCGAAGGACCAGTAGTCGAGCGTCTGCGGCTCCGCACGCAGGATCCGCGCATAGGGCGCGTGCCGGCCCAGCGGCGGCGAGACCCCGGGAGTCTTGCTCCGGGCATCGGGGCAGCACCGCTCGAAGGCGACCCCCACCGAGACCCCGCCCGTCTTGGGCACGTGCACGAAGAGTGCGCGCCGGGCGTCGGAGATCAGCACGGGCGAGAGGCTAGCCCACCTGCCTGTGGCGAGCCGGACCCATGGGAGATGATCGCCGGGTGATGACGTTCCTCGGTCTCGGTCCCGGCCAGGACTTCGTGCTGCTCGCGCTGCCCAAGACCGCGAGCACGTCGCTGGAGCGCACGCTGTCGCCGTACGCCACCGAGGTGATCAGCTCCCCGCCCGCCCGCAAGCATCTCCCCGCACGCGGCTTCGTGCACACCGTGGCGCCCGAGCTGGAGACCCGGGGACACCCCCGCGACTCCTACGAGCTGGTCACGATGTTCCGTGACCCCGTGGCGTGGCTGGAGTCGTGGTGGCGCTATCGCGCCCGCGACGACAGCCGCCGGTCGACGGCCGAGATGTCGTTCGAGGAGTTCGCGCGCGCCTACGTCGCCGCCGACCACGACGCGCCGGTCCCCAAGGGCCGCCCGGCGAAGTTCATCCACGCCCAGGGCGCGGTGGCCGTGGACCGGGTCTTCAGCGTGGAGCGCCCCGACGTCTGGTCGGCGTGGTTCGGCGAGCGGGTCGGTGCACCGCTGGAGTTCGCGCACCGCAACAGCTCCGGACCAGAGCGCGGAACGCTCTCGGAGGCGACCCGGGACGCACTCGTGTCCCACTTCGCCCCGGAGTACGACGTGTGGCGTCGGCTGGCCGCCACGGGGGAGTGGTCAGGGGCCCGCGGCACCCGGCTCGCGGGCCTGGACCAGCACGGAGATCAGTAGCGGTAGCCGAACAGCTCGATGTCCTCGGCGTAGACCTCGGCGATCCGCTGCCGCGTCTCGTCGGTGAAGTAGTCGTGGTAGGTCCCGTGCTTGGACTTGTTCTTGTGCGGCGGCACGGTCGGCTCGAGGCCGAGCTGGACCTGCACCCGCTGGAGGTCCTCGACGAAGTTCTCGGTGCGCCCGACGAAGTCGACCTCACGACCGAGCTTGGGTGCCCGGAGGTAGGTGATCTGCGGGGTGCCGACCCGGGCGAGCTCCTCCGTGCCGCGCATCACGAACTCGTCGAACCCGGAGTATGCGGCGGCCGCGCGCCACATCTCGTTGCCGTCGCGCATCGAGTGGTGCTTGACGTCCTGCGGCTTGCCGCTGGAGGGGCCGTGCCGCCGGTCCCACGCAGTGATCATCGAGTACCACGACACCATGCGCGCCCACGGGTTGCGCACGAAGCCGAAGGTCCAGTAGTCGATCACCTGCGGCTCGTGCTTGAGGATCTTGCCGAGCGTCGCGTGCCGACCGAGCGAGGGACGCGCCTTGCGCGCGTCCGGGCAGGCTTCCTTCACCGTCTCCTCGACCGACACGCCGCCCGTCTTGGGGACGTGGACGAAGAGGACCTGCCGCGAGTCGGAGATGAGCACGCGCCGAGGCTACCGGCTGCGCCCGGATCAGGGCTCCAGCGGCCAGCCGCGCTGCGCCCAGCCGCCGGTGCCGCCGGCCACGTTGATGGCGGGAAGGCCCTCGCGACGCAGGTGGTCGACGACCTGGCGGCTGCGCCCGCCTGCCGCGCAGATGACGAAGAAGGGGGTGTCGCGCGGCAGCTCGGCGATGCGGGCCGGCACGTCGTTCATCGGGATGTGCACCGCACCGGGCACGCGCCCGGCGGCCACCTCGTCCCGCTCACGGACGTCGACGACGTAGGCGCCCTGGCTGTGCGCCGCGGCGAAGTCGTCGAGCCCCACCTCGTGCTCGGGCCCGTTGGCGGCGGCCTCCTGCGCGGCCTCCAGCTCCTGGCGTACGGCGTCCATGTCGAGCTCGCGGGCCTGGGAGATCACCCCTTCCAGGGCCTGGGGCGGCAGCGCGCCGGCCTGGTTGAAGAGCAGCACGCCGTCACGGAAGAGCATCAGCGTCGGGATCGAGCTGATCGCGGCCATCTGGGCGAGCTGCTGCTCGGCCTCGGTGTCGACCTTGCCGAACACGATGTCGGCGTGCTCCTCCGAGGCCTTCTCGTAGACCGGGGCGAACTGGCGGCACGGCCCGCACCACGCCGCCCAGAAGTCGACCAGGACGATGCCCTCGCCGCTCACGGTCTGCTCGAAGTCGGCCAGGGTCAGCTCACGCGTGCTCATGTCTCAAGCCTGCCACGACGGTGGCCAGACTCCCAACGGGGCCGCAGGCGTCACCAGCCGCGTGCGCGCCACTGGTCGAGGTGGCCTCGCTCGTCACCGAGCACACCGTCGCCACCGTGGCCCGGGTAGAACCAGGTCTCGTCCGGGAGGCGCCCGAAGATCTTCGTCTCGACCTCGTCGATCAGCTGGGTGAACAGGGCGGCGTCGCCACGGGTGGCGCCGACGCCGCCCGGGAACAGGGAGTCGCCGGTGAACAGGTGCGGGGTCGGTGAGACCTCGGTGTCGTCGATGAGCAGCGCGATCGACCCCGGCGTGTGACCCGCGATCGGGATGACGTGGAGCTCGCAGGTGCCCACGGCGACCGTGTCGCCCTCGCCGACGCGACGCTCGACGATCACGCCCGTCTGCTCCTCGATGGCGTTCGCGTCGGGCTCGCCCGCCACCACGACCGCTGCCGGGTGGGCGGCCTTGACCGCGGCCAGGGCGCGGTGGTGGTCCCAGTGCTGGTGGGTGGTGACGATCGACGTCAGCGAACGGTCGCCGATCAGCTCGAGCAGGCGCTCGGGCTCCGCCGCGGCGTCGATCAGCACCAGCTCATCGGTCCCGCTGCAGTGGAGGAGGTAGCAGTTGTTGGACATCTCGGGGTCGACCGCGACCTTCGTCACTCTCAGGCAACCGAGGGTCCGGACGTCCGGCTCGCCGCCGGGGGAGACGTCTCCGGTGTAGGTGGTGCCCGGGTCGCCGCTCACCACGACTCCACCTCGGGGAGGGCTCCGGCGTCTGAGGTGAGCCCCTCGCCGGAGCCACGGCCGGTCAGCCACCAGCCGAGCGCGGACGACGTACCGCTGACGACGGGGCCACCCGCACCCTCGCCGTAGGTCCAGGTGCGGTCGAGGTCGGTCGGGCGGATGCTGAACGGCGCGGGGTAGGGGCGTTTGGTCATCGACTCCAGCAGGAGATCGCGGAAGTCCTCGGGCCAGTCCTCGGGCGTGTAGCCGGCGCCGAGATCGGCATGGTGGATGTGCACCTCGCGGACCCGCATCAGGGCGACGTTGCCGAGCGCGAAGTCGGGTCCGCCGGGGGTGCGCTCGAACCGGCCGGCCCAGTCGTCCTCGTGCATCGCCTCGAGGGCCTGGGCGAACTGCGTGGTCGAGGTCAGGAAGCGGGTGCGGAGCGCGGCAGGACCCTCCGACGTCAGGCTCGCGATGTCCTCGTCGCGGGCCTCGGGGGAGGCGTACATGGGCTGTGGTCGGCCGATGTGCGCCCCGTGCAGCACCCCGGCGAGGCCCTCGGCGTTGAGCGCCAGGTGCGCGACCACGTGTCCGCGGCTCCACCCGGGCAGGAGGGAGTCGCGGGCGTAGTCCTCGTCGGGGAGGCCGTCCACGGTGCGGACCAGGGCATGGTCGGCGCGGTGGATCATCTCGGGCGAGGGGCGGGCGACGTCGGTCACGCCCCCATCGTGCCATCTCTGCGCCGTGATCGGGACCGGCCGGGCACCCACCCGGCGGGGTGGACGATGGGTCGGCTGTCGGTGCTGCGTGAGAAGGTGGAACGGTGCGTCGGCTTGACCGCGTGCGCGACCGAGGCGAACATGTGTTCGACTCCATCGATCTGCCAGAACGAGGACCACTGTGGCCGACCAGCTCATCATTCGGGGCGCCCGCGAGCACAACCTCAAGGACGTCTCGCTCGACCTGCCCCGTGACGCGCTCATCGTCTTCACGGGGCTCTCCGGGTCGGGCAAGTCCAGCCTCGCCTTCGACACGATCTTCGCCGAGGGCCAGCGTCGCTACGTCGAGTCGCTCTCGGCCTACGCCCGCCAGTTCCTCGGCCAGATGGACAAGCCGGACGTCGACTTCATCGAGGGCCTGAGCCCGGCGGTCAGCATCGACCAGAAGTCGACGTCGAAGAACCCGCGCTCCACGGTCGGCACCATCACCGAGGTCTACGACTACCTCCGCCTCCTCTATGCCCGCGCCGGTCGCGCCCACTGCCCCACGTGCGGGGCGCCGATCGAGCGCCAGACGCCGCAGCAGATCGTCGACCGGATCCTCGCCCTCGAGGAGGGCCGTCGCTTCCAGGTGCTCGCGCCGGTCATCCGCGGCCGCAAGGGGGAGTACGTCGAGCTCTTCCGCCAGCTCCAGCAGCAGGGCTTCAGCCGTGCCCGCGTGGACGGCCAGACCCACACGCTCGACGAGCCGCCGACGCTGGACAAGAAGCTCAAGCACACGATCGAGGTCGTGGTCGACCGCCTCGCGGTGAAGGAGTCGTCCAAGCGCCGCCTCACCGACTCGGTCGAGACCGCGCTCGGCCTGGCCGGTGGACTCGTGGTGGTCGACTTCGTCGACCTCGACGACAAGGATCCGGGCCGGGAGATGAAGTTCTCGGAGAAGATGTCGTGCCCCAACGACCACACCATCGACACCGATGACCTCGAGCCGCGCTCGTTCTCCTTCAACTCTCCCTTCGGCGCCTGCACGGTGTGCTCCGGTCTGGGCACCAAGATGGAGGTCGATCCCGAGCTGGTCGTCCCCGACACCGGTGCCACGCTCGGCGAGGGTGCGATCGCGCCGTGGAGCGGCGCCCATGTCGCCGACTACTTCCTGCGCCTGGTCAACGCGCTCGGCGAGGAGCTCGGCTTCGACCTCAACACGCCCTGGGACCAGCTGACGCCGACGGCCCGCGCGTCGCTGCTCGAGGGCCACAAGACCAAGGTCCACGTGGTCACCCGCAACCGCTACGGCCGCGAGCGTGCCTACTACGCCGCCTTCGAGGGCGTGCGCCCCTATGTCGAGCGTCGCCACCGCGAGGCGGAGTCCGACACCAGTCGCGAGCGCTTCGAGGGCTTCATGCGCGAGGTGCCCTGCCCCGCGTGCCGCGGCACCCGGCTCAAGCCGGTGTCCGTCTCGGTGACCCTCGGCGCCAAGGACGAGGGCGGCAAGAACATCGCCGAGGTCTGTGCGCTGCCGATCAACGAGGCCGCCCACTACCTGCGCACCGTCGACCTGTCGGTGCGCGAGCGCCAGATCGGCGAGCGGGTGCTCAAGGAGATCCAGGAGCGCCTGCAGTTCCTGCTCGACGTCGGGCTCGACTACCTCTCCCTCGACCGACCCAGCGGGTCGTTGTCGGGAGGCGAGGCGCAGCGGATCCGACTCGCGACCCAGATCGGTGCCGGACTCGTCGGCGTCCTCTACGTCCTCGACGAGCCGTCGATCGGCCTGCACCAGCGTGACAACCAGCGGCTGATCGAGACGCTGATCCGGCTCAAGGACCTCGGCAACACGCTGATCGTCGTCGAGCACGACGAGGAGACCGTCCGGGTCGCGGACTGGGTCGTCGACATCGGTCCGGGAGCCGGCGAGCACGGCGGCCAGGTGGTCCACTCGGGCTCGGTCGAGGACCTGCTCACCCACCCCGACTCGATGACGGGCCAATACCTCAGCGGTCGCCGCGAGATCCCGCTCCCCGCCGTACGCCGTCCGCGCACGGTGGGCCGTGAGCTGACCGTCCACGGTGCCCGTGAGCACAACCTGCAGGACGTCGACGTCAGCTTCCCGCTCGGCGTCTTCACAGCCGTCACCGGCGTCTCCGGCTCCGGCAAGTCGACCCTGGTCAACGACATCCTCTACACCTCGCTGGCCAAGCAGATCTACAACGCCCGCACGGTCCCCGGGCGGCACACCAAGATCACGGGGCTCGAGCACGTCGACAAGGTGATCCACGTCGACCAGTCGCCGATCGGTCGCACGCCGCGGTCCAACCCGGCGACCTACACCGGCGTCTTCGACCACGTCCGCAAGCTCTTCGCCTCCACCCCCGAGGCCAAGATGCGCGGCTACCTCCAGGGCCGGTTCTCCTTCAACGTCAAGGGCGGCCGCTGCGAGGCCTGCTCGGGCGACGGCACGATCAAGATCGAGATGAACTTCCTGCCCGACGTCTACGTCCCGTGCGAGGTCTGCCACGGTGCTCGCTACAACCGCGAGACGTTGGAGGTCCACTACAAGGGCAAGACCATCGCCGAGGTCCTCGACATGCCGATCGAGGAGGCGGCCGAGTTCTTCGCCGCGGTGCCTGCGATCGCCCGCCACATGACCACCCTCGGCGAGGTCGGCCTCGGCTACGTGCGGCTCGGGCAGCCGGCCACCACGCTGTCGGGCGGCGAGGCGCAGCGCGTCAAGCTGGCCAGCGAGCTGCAGAAGCGCTCGACCGGGCGCACCGTCTACGTCCTCGACGAGCCGACCACCGGTCTGCACTTCGAGGACATCCGCAAGCTCCTCCACGTGCTGTCCGGGCTGGTCGACAAGGGCAACACCGTGCTGGTGATCGAGCACAACCTCGATGTCATCAAGACCGCCGACTGGCTGATCGACATGGGTCCCGAGGGCGGCTCCCGCGGTGGCTACGTCGTCGCCGAGGGCACGCCCGAGGAGGTCGCGGTGGTGGCGGAGAGCCACACCGGCACGTTCTTGAAGCCGATCCTGGAGGGACGCGGCGCCACCCAGCCGGGTGCGCCCCGTCGCGCCAAGGCCGCGGCCGCGAGCTCGGCCCCGGGCCGCGCGTCGACCACCAAGAAGGCGCCGACCAAGAAGGCGCCGAAGAAGGCACCCGCCACGAAGCTGGCTGCCAAGAAGGCACCGGCCAAGAAGGCCGCGACCACGAAGTGAGCCCGGCGCGCAGCGCCCTGGTCTCACAGGGCGCTGGCTAGGCTCCGTCACCATGACCGCCATCAACAGACGTCGCGCCCTGTCCGGTTCCGCCGCCGTCGCCGTGGGTGTCCCCTTGCTCGCCGCCTGCGGTGGCGGCTCGGACACGGCCTCCGACCCGGCCACCTCGGCCGGCTCAGCCTCGCCGACCGACAGCGGTGCGGGCACCGCGCTGGCCAGTGCGAGCGACGTGCCGGTGGGCGGGTGCTTCGTGGCGTCCGCCGCCAAGGTCGTGGTGACGCAGCCGACCGCGGGCGACTTCAAGGCGTTCTCCGCCGTCTGCACCCACCAGGGCTGCGCGGTCGAGTCGAGCACCGAGGGAGACATCCCCTGTCCGTGCCACGGCAGCAAGTTCTCCCTCGAGGACGGCTCGCCGATCTCCGGACCGGCGTCGACCGCGTTGGCGCCGGTCGAGATCACGGTGGACGGGGACTCGATCACCCGCGCCTGAGTTTGAGGTGGCTCCGGGTGCGGACACAATGCTGTCGAGATGTCCTGACCGGGGGCAGTCGCAGGGGGAGCACCACATGTCTTTTCGGGCACTACGAGCGCGCACCACGCTCGCCACGGCCATGGCGCCTCATGGCCGCGCTGCTCACGCCGACACCGGGTGGTGCGGCCGCGCCGCCCGCGGCGGGTGCTGGCGACACGATCGAGGTCAGCGGCACGGTCCTCGTGCTGCCCGGGGAGGCCGGCGGGCGCGACCGCTACTCCCTGCTCCTGCCCTCCGGTCGGACCATCGCGCTGGCTGACGGGTTCACCGCTGAGCCGCTGTCGCACCTCGTCGGCTCGCTCGCCGTTCCCGGCGCCGGCACCGGAGCACGGCTGACCGGGTCCCCGCGGGCGAGCGTGCTGCGCCGGGCGGAGTCGTCGCGTACGCCGCTGGAGGTGCTCGCCGCGCGCGTCGCCGCGCCCGCGCCGCCGCCGGGGCCGACCACCCACTCGACGTACGTCGCCAAGGTGACGAACTTCAGTCCCGGGACCTTTGCGCTCTCCGACGCCCAGATCCTCGCCACGGTGAACGCGTCCCAGCAGTACTGGGTGCGGGAGTCCGAGGGACGGATCCCGGCGTGGAGCACGGTCACGGGAGTGGCTGCCGTGGCGTCGAGCGCGAGCTCGTTCGCCGCCGGATGCGGCCTGGGTGCCGGGGGCGCCGACTTCGCCGCTGTCGTGGAGAGCGTGGCGAGCCAGGCCTTCCCCGGCGTCGACTTCTCCGGCGCGACGCCCAACCACCTGGTGATCGTGGTCCCCGACAACTGCAGCAGCGAAGCCAGCGGTCGCGCGCGCATCGGTTCCTCGTTCGCCAGCGGCGGCCCGGTGATCATCGATGCGCGTGCCCTCCCGCAGCCCACGCTCGACCACGAGCTCGGGCACAACGTGGGCCTTCAGCACGGCGACAACGGCACGGCCGAGTACGGAGACGCCTACGAGGTGATGGGCGCCGGCCCCGACCAGTTCGCGAGCCCCGGTCTCGGCACCGTCTACCGGTGGGAGCAGGGCATCATCGGCTCCGGCGAGGTCGTCGACGGCACGGCGGGCGGCTCCTGGGCGCTCGCCCCGCGCTCGTCAGGGAGCGGCCTGCGCAGCGTGGTCTTCATCGACCCCGACAACGGCCGCCGTCACTTCGTCGACTACCGCAACGCGACCGGCAGCGACGCCGGGACCTGCTACGCCGCCTCGTGCCACCTGCCGGAGTACGGGCAGTCCTACGCGCCCGGGATCACCGTCGAGCGTGAGAACGGCAGCAGCGGGTCCTTCCTGCTCGCGGTGCCCGGCAACGACGGAGCCCTCCAGTCCAACGAGGCGTGGTCCAACTCCAGCGGCACCCTCACCGTGCGCGGCAACGGAGCAGGCGCCTCGATCACCCGGGTCGCTGCCCCCCACGGCACTGTGGCCGGCGGTGCGGCAGCGATGTCGGCGCCCATCGCGCGGCGCGAGGTCTCGGCCAGCGGCTCGGGCTTCAGCCCCGCTCCGGCGGGCTACCGCTACCAGTGGCTGCTCAACGGCCAGCCGATCCCCTACGCCGAGGACCCGACGCTCCAGCTCACGCCCGCGATGGCCGGAGCAGCACTGTCGGTCGTCGTGACGGCCTATGCACCCGGCTACAACCCGGTCTCGCGGACCTCCGCCGCTCAGACCGTCGCCCCGGCTGCCTGGTACGTCAACGGCGCCCGCCGCTTCCCCGAGATCGTCGGCTCGACCCGCGTCGGCGGCACGCTCACCGCGCTCGGCGTGGACTGGGTGGACTACTACGCCCAGAAGCCCACCGACCTCGCCCCGGTCTACCGGTGGACGCGCAACGGCAAGGTGATCAAGGGGGCCACGGCGAGCACCTACCGCCTGACCCGCAAGGACCGTGGCAAGCGGATCCAGGTGACGGAGCTCCCGCGAGCCGCCGGCTTCGCCACCACGGCCTTCGGCCGCTCCGACTCCACCCGCAGGATCCGCATCGGCAAGCTCACCACCACCCGACCCACGATCCGTGGCAAGGCGAAGGTCGGCAAGCGCGTCGTCGCCAAGGCCGGGAGGTGGACCACCCGAACGAAGTTCCGCTACCAGTGGTTCCTCGGCAAGCGGGCCATCCGGGGAGCGACCAGCAAGAAGCTCCGGGTCACCCGGGCGATGCGGGGCAAGAAGCTCGTGGTCAGGGTGACCGGCAAGAAGGCGGGGTACAGGAAGGCCACCGTGAGGTCGCGGCCGAGGAAGGTGCGCTGACTCCTGTCAGAGGTCGCCCGTAGGGTTGGCGGGTGGCCACGCCGAGCTCCTATCGACCTGCTCCGGGGTCGATCCCGACCCGCCCCGGGGTCTACCGGTTCCGCGACGCCAAGGGCCGCGTCATCTATGTCGGCAAGGCCAAGAGCCTGCGCCCCCGCCTGTCGTCGTACTTCCAGGACATCGGCAACCTGCACCCCCGCACCGCCTCCATGGTCACGACCGGCGCCAGCGTCGAGTGGACGGTCGTGGACACCGAGGTAGAGGCGCTGCAGCTGGAGTACAGCTGGATCAAGGAGTTCGACCCGCGGTTCAACGTCAAGTACCGCGACGACAAGTCCTACCCGTGGCTCGCGGTCACCGTGGGCGAGGAGTTCCCACGGGTCATGGTCGGGCGCGGCGCCAAGCGCAAGGGCACGCGCTACTTCGGCCCCTACAGCCATGCCTGGGCGATCCGCGAGACCGTCGACCTGCTGCTGCGCGTCTTCCCGATGCGCTCGTGCAGCAACGGCGTCTTCAAGCGATCCGCGCAGATCGGCCGGCCGTGCCTGCTCGGCTACATCGACAAGTGCTCGGCCCCCTGCGTCGGCACCGTCACCCCGGAGCAGCACCGCGAGATCGTCGACGACTTCTGCGACTTCATGGGCGGCAACACCACGGCGTTCACCAAGCGCGTCGAGCGGGAGATGTACGCCGCCTCGGAGGCGCTCGACTTCGAGAAGGCCGCCCGGCTGCGCGACGACCTCGGCGCGCTGACCAAGGCACTCGAGAAGCAGGCGGTGGTGCTGGGTGACGGCACGGACGCCGACGTGATCGCGCTGGCCGAGGACCCGCTCGAGGTGGCCGTGCAGATCTTCTACGTCCGGGGCGGCCGGATCCGCGGCCAGCGCGGCTGGGTGGCCGACCGCACCGACGAGGGCGGCACCCCCGAGCTCGTCCAGGACTTCCTCCTCCAGCTCTACGGCGGCGTCGGTCTCGATGACGGGGGAGAGACCATCCCGCGCGAGGTACTGGTGCCGGCCCTGCCCCCGGACGCCGGCGTGCTCGAGGTGCTGCTCGGCGAGCGACGGGGCAGCAAGGTGGCCATCCGGGTGCCGCAGCGTGGCGACAAGCGCGATCTCCAGCAGACCGTGGCGTCCAACGCCGCGCAGGCGCTCGCGCTCCACAAGACCAAGCGGGCCAGCGACCTCACCACGCGCAACCGGGCGCTGGAGGAGATCCAGCAGTCGCTGGCGCTCGACGAGGTGCCGCTGCGCATCGAGTGCTACGACGTGTCCAACCTCCAGGGCACCGAGGTGGTCGCCTCGATGGTCGTCTTCGAGGACGGGCTCTCGCGCAAGTCCGAGTACCGCCGCTTCGTGATCCGCGGCGTCGACGGGCAGAACGACGTCGCGTCCATGCACGAGGTGATCACCAGGCGGTTCAAGCGGCTGCTCGACGAGCAAGCGAGGGTGGAGCTTCACGATGCTCCTCGGGCGGCGCCAGCGGGCTCGGGTGCCTCGCAGGCTCAGCAGGCCGAACCACAGGCGCCCCTCCTCGTCGACCCCGACACCGGCCGCCCCCGCAAGTTCGCCTACGCCCCGGGGCTGGTCGTCGTCGACGGCGGACCGCCGCAGGTGGCCGCGGCCCAGGAGGCCCTGGCCGAGCTCGGCGTCACCGACATCGCGGTGTGCGGGCTGGCCAAGCGACTCGAGGAGGTGTGGCTGCCGGGTGAGGAGGACCCGGTGATCATGGCCCGCACGAGCGAGGGCCTCTACCTGCTCCAGCGGATCCGCGACGAGGCCCACCGCTTCGCGATCAACCACCACCGCAGCCGGCGCTCCAAGTCGATGGTCGAGAGCATGCTCGACGACGTGCCGGGGCTCGGCGAGGTGCGGCGCAAGACGCTGCTCAAGCACTTCGGCTCCCTGAAGAAGCTGCGCGAGGCCGACGCCGAGGCCATCGCGCTGGTGCCCGGCATCGGCCCACGGACCGCCACGGCGATCAAGGAAGCGGTCGCCAAGGCCGACGCGACCCGCAAGACTTCAGCCACGTCACCGGCGGTCAACACGGCCACCGGTGAGCTCATCGAGGAGGACTAGGGCATGTCGCTCAATCCCAAGGTCGAGCCGACGGCCGGCGAGCTGGTCATCGTCACCGGCATGACCGGCGCCGGACGCAGCACGGCGGCCAAGGAGCTGGAGGACCTGGGCTACTTCGTGGTCGACAACCTCCCCCCGACCCTGGTGCGAGACGTCGTACGGCTGGTCGACGACAGCCGCGGCATCGACCAGCCGATCGCCGTGGTCGTCGACGTCCGCTCGGGGTCGTTCTTCGACAGCCTCCAGGCCAACCGCCACCAGCAGGTGACCGGCAGGCCCACGACGCTGCTCTTCCTCGAGGCCACCGAGGACGTCCTGGTCCGCCGCCAGGAGGCGGCTCGTCGCCCACACCCGCTCCAGGGTGGTGGCCGGCTGCTCCACGGCCTCCAGCGCGAGCGCGAGGCGATGGCCGACATCCGCGGTGACGCCGACGTCCTGCTCGACACCTCCAACTTCAACGTGCACCAGCTCCAGGACCGGATCGCCGAGCTCTTCGGCACCGCTGCGTCCACCCGGCTCAAGGTGACGGTGATCAGCTTCGGCTTCAAGTACGGCATCCCGGTCGACGCCGACTGGGTGGCCGACATGCGGTTCCTGCCCAACCCGCACTGGGTCCCCGAGCTGCGTCCGCAGAACGGCCGCGACCCCGACGTCTCCTCCTACGTGCTGTCCCAGCCGGGCGCGGGCACGTTCCTCGACCAGTACCTGCCGGTGCTCGAGACCGTCGCGGACGGCTACCTCGTCGAGGGCAAGCGCTTCATGCAGGTCGCCGTGGGCTGCACCGGCGGCAAGCACCGGAGCGTCGCGATGACCGAGGAGATCGCCGGGCGGCTGCGTGCGTCCGGCTACGACGTGCGCACGGCCCATCGCGACCTCGGCAGGGAGTGACGTGGCCCGCGACACCGCCCAGGCCGCGGTCGCACTCGGAGGCGGCCACGGGTTGGCCGCCAGCCTGTCGGCGCTGCGCCGGCTCCACGACGACCTCACCATCGACGACCTCACTGCGGTCGTGACGGTCGCCGACAACGGGGGATCGTCGGGTCGGCTGCGGGGCGAGTTCGGCGTGCTCCCGCCGGGCGACCTGCGGATGGCGCTCGCGGCCCTGTGCGGTGACGACGAGTGGGGCCGCACCTGGGCCGACGTGGTCCAGCACCGTTTCGCGGGCGAGGGCGAGATGCAGGGCCACGTCGTGGGCAACCTGCTGATCGTGTCGCTGTGGGAGCTGATGGGCGACCACGTCCGCGCCCTGGACTGGATGGGACGCCTGCTCGGCGCCCACGGCCGGGTGCTGCCGATGGCGACCACCCCCATGGACATCACGGCGCGGGTGCGCGGCGCTGACCCGAGCCACCCGGCGGGAGTGAGCGTCGTACGGGGCCAGGTCGAGATCGCCACCACGTCGGGGCAGATCGAGTCCGTCTCCCTCGTGCCCGAGGACCCGCAGGCGTGCGAGGAGGCGGTGGAGGCGATCCGCACCGCGGAGTGGGTCGTGCTGGGGCCGGGCTCGTGGTTCACCTCCGTCATCCCGCACCTGATGGTGCCCGGGCTCAGGCGGGCGCTGGCCGAGACCGAGGGCCGGCTGATCGTCGTGCTCAACCTGGAGCCGCAGGTGGGGGAGACCATGGGCTTCGGGCCCGCCGACCACCTCGCCGCCCTCTACGAGCACGCACCGGACCTGACCGTGCACGCGGTGCTCGTCGACGCCTCGTCGCTGGCCGACGACCGCGACCGCCTGGAGAAGGCGGTCTCTGACGGAGGCGCCCGCCTGGTCGTCGAGGACATCGCCGTGCCGGGGGAGCCGCGGCACGATCCGGACCGCCTCGCAGCCGCCTTCGCGCGGATCGTCGAGGAGGCGTCGGAGGGTCGTTGACCAGCATGGCAGGATTCCGCCCATGGCAATGACGGCACAGGTGAAGGCCGAGCTCGCCTCCACCCAGATCACCAAGACCTGCTGCCGCAAGGCCGAGGTGGCCTCGATGCTCCGCTTCGCCGGCGGGCTGCACATCGTGAGCGGCCGGATCGTGGTCGAGGCCGAGCTCGACACGGGAGCCGCCGCGCGACGGCTGCGCAAGGACATCTCCGAGGTCTACGGGCATCCCTCCGACGTGGTGATGGTGCAGGGCAACGGGATCCGCAAGGGCAGCCGCTACATCGTGCGGGTGACCAAGGACGGCGAAGCACTGGCACGCCAGACCGGGCTGCTCGACCAGCGCGGCCGACCGGTGCGCGGCCTGCCGCCCGCCGTGGTCAGCGGTGGCGGCTGCGACGCCGTGGCTGCCTGGCGCGGCGCGTTCCTGGCGCACGGCTCGCTCACCGAGCCGGGCCGCTCGTCCTCGCTCGAGATCACCTGTCCGGGACCGGAGGCCGCTCTCGCGATCGTGGGCGTGGCGCGCCGGCTGGGCATCTCGGCCAAGGCGCGCGAGGTGCGCGGGGTCGACCGGGTCGTGATCCGCGACGGCGACGCCATCGGTGCGCTGCTCACCCGCCTCGGCGCGCACGAGTCGCTGATGGCGTGGGAGGAGCGCCGGATGCGCCGCGAGGTGCGGGCGACCGCCAACCGCCTCGCCAACTTCGACGACGCCAACCTCCGCCGATCGGCCCGTGCCGCCGTGGCCGCGGGCGCGCGCGTGGACCGGGCCCTGGAGATCCTCGGCGAGGAGATCCCCGACCACCTGCGCCAGGCGGGCCACCTGCGGCTCGAGCACAAGCAGGCATCGCTCGAGGAGCTCGGGCAGCTGCACGACCCCGTGCTCACCAAGGACGCCATCGCCGGGCGGATCCGTCGGCTGCTCGCGATGGCCGACAAGCGTGCCGAAGACCTCGGCATCCCCGACACGGAGGCGTCACTGACACCGGAGATGCTGGCGGACGATGAGTGACCCCGCCGGCTTGGATCGTTCCAAGTTACCGGTCCGTACCGCGAACGATCACGCTCCGGCCGCTCCGGCGGACCCGCTAGGGTCGGTTCCGGTCACCGAAGGCCACAGTTGACGACGGGGTCACCAAAGGCCCCCCACCAAGGAGACATGCACCCATGACTGTCCGCGTAGGTATCAACGGCTTCGGCCGCATCGGCCGCAACTTCTTCCGCGCCGTGCGCGCATCCGGCGCCGACATCGAGATCGTCGGCGTCAACGACCTCACCGACAACGCGGTGCTCGCGCACCTGCTCAAGTACGACTCGATCCTGGGCCGCCTCGACGCCGACGTGTCGAGCGACGAGACCTCGATCAAGGTCGGCGACCAGACCATCGCGGCGTTCGCCGAGCGCGACCCGGCGAACCTTCCCTGGGGCGACCACGACGTCGACGTCGTCGTCGAGTCGACCGGCTTCTTCACCGACGCCACCAAGGCCAAGGCCCACATCGACGCCGGTGCCAAGAAGGTCATCATCTCCGCGCCCGCCTCCAACGAGGACATCACGATCGTGATGGGCGTCAACCACACCGACTACGACGCCGCGTCGCACCACGTCATCTCCAACGCCTCGTGCACCACCAACTGCCTCGGCCCGATGGCCAAGGCGCTCAACGACGAGCTCGGCATCGTCAAGGGCCTGATGACCACCATCCACGCCTACACCGCCGACCAGAACCTGCAGGACAACATCCACAAGGACCTGCGTCGCGCCCGCGCCGCCGCGCTCAACATCATCCCGACGTCGACGGGCGCTGCGAAGGCCATCGGCCTGGTGCTGCCCGAGCTCAAGGGCAAGCTCGACGGGTTCGCCCTCCGCGTCCCGGTGCCCACCGGCTCGGCCACCGACCTCACCTTCGAGGCCGGTCGCGAGACCACGGTCGAGGAGGTCAACGCGATCATCGAGAAGGCCGCCGACGGCCGCTTCCTCAGGTACTCGACCGACCCGATCGTCTCCTCGGACATCGTCACCGACCCGGCCTCGTGCATCTTCGACGCCCCGCTGACCAAGGTCATCGGCAACCAGGTGAAGGTCGTCGGCTGGTACGACAACGAGTGGGGCTACTCCAACCGCCTCGTCGACCTGATCGGCTTCATCGGCGAGACCCTCTGACGTCGATGTCCTCCCACTCCGCAGGCATCGCCTCGCTGGGTGAGCTGTCGGGGAAGCGCGTGCTGGTCCGCTCGGACCTCAACGTGCCCCTCGACGGCGCACCGCCGCACCAGCGCATCACCGACGACGGCCGCATCCGTGCGAGCGTGCCGACCATCAAGCAGCTCTCCGACGCAGGTGCCCGGGTGGTCGTCACCGCCCACCTGGGCCGCCCCGACGGCGCTCCGGACCCGACGTACTCGCTCGGCCCGGTGGCCGCCAGGCTCTCCGAGCTGCTCGGGCGCCCCGTGGCGTTCGCGACCGACACCGTCGGGGCGAGCGCCTCGGCGACCGTCGACGCACTCGCCGACGGCGAGATCGCGGTCCTGGAGAACGTCCGCTTCAACGACGGCGAGACCAGCAAGGACGACGCCATCCGCGGCGCGTTCGCCGACCAGCTGGCGCAGCTGGCTGACGCCTTCGTGTCCGACGGCTTCGGGGTCGTGCACCGCAAGCAGGCCAGTGTGTACGACGTCGCGCTGCGGCTCCCGTCCGCGATGGGTGGTCTGGTCGCCGCGGAGGTCGACGTGCTGCGCCGGCTCACCGAGCACCCCGACCGCCCCTACGTCGTCGTGCTCGGCGGCTCCAAGGTGTCGGACAAGCTCGGCGTGATCGACAACCTCATCGACAAGGCCGACAAGCTGCTGATCGGTGGCGGCATGGTCTTCACCTTCCTGAAGGCCCAGGGCCACGAGGTCGGCAAGAGCCTGCTGGAGGCCGACCAGCTCGACACCTGCACCCGCTACCTCAGCGAGGCGGCCGACCGGGGCGTCGAGATCCTGCTCCCCACGGACGTCGTGGTCGACACGGCGTTCCCGTCGGGGGACCGCGACCCGCAGCCTGTCGTCGTACCTGCCTCCGAGATCCCCGCGGACGCGCTCGGCCTCGACATCGGCCCGGACTCGGCCGCCGCCTTCGCTGCGGCGCTGGCCGATGCCAGGACGGTGTTCTGGAACGGCCCGATGGGCGTGTTCGAGGTGGACGCGTTCGCGGACGGCACCCGCGTGGTCGCGCAGGCGCTGACCGAGGTGGACGGGCTCTCGGTCGTCGGTGGCGGCGACTCCGCCGCCGCAGTGCGGCAGCTGGGCTTCGACGAGGCCGCGTTCGGTCACATCTCCACGGGCGGTGGCGCCTCGCTGGAGTTCCTGGAGGGCAAGGAGCTCCCGGGCATCGCCGTACTCGAGAGGGACTGACCCATGGCCAGCACGAAGAACGACCGCACGCCGCTGATGGCGGGCAACTGGAAGATGAACCTCAACCACCAGGAAGCGGTGGTGCTCGTCCAGAAGCTCGCCTGGACGCTGTCGGACAAGAGGCACGACTACGGCAAGGTCGAGGTGGTCGTCGTGCCGCCGTTCACCGACATCCGCTCCGTGCAGACCCTGGTCGACGGCGACCGGCTCTCGATCCGCTACGCCGCGCAGGACGTGTCGGTGCACGACAACGGCGCCTACACCGGCGAGATCTCGGCCACGATGCTGGCCAAGCTCGGCTGCTCCTACGTCGTGGTCGGGCACTCCGAGCGCCGGATGCTGCACAACGAGAGCGACGAGCTCGTCAACGCCAAGGCCCACAAGTCCCTGCACGCGGGCATGACTCCGATCGTGTGTGTGGGCGAGGGGCTCGACGTGCGCCAGGCCGGGGAGCACGTGCCCTACACGCTCGCGCAGGTCGATGGGTCGCTCGACGGCTTCACCGCGGAGCAGGTCGCCGACCTCGTCGTCGCCTACGAGCCCGTGTGGGCCATCGGCACCGGCGAGGTCGCCACTCCCGACGACGCCCAGGAGGTCTGTGCGGCCATCCGCGAGCGGGTCCGCGAGGTGCACGGCGACGGCGCTGCGGACGGTCTGCGGATCCTCTACGGCGGGTCCGTGAAGGCCGCCAACGTGGGCGGGATCATGGAGAAGGCGGACGTCGACGGGTGCCTCGTGGGCGGTGCGAGCCTCCAGGTGGACGAGTTCGGCGGCATCTGCCGGTTCTACGACATGCCGGTGCTGTGAGGCGCCGACAGGTTCTCGTCCCACGTGACGTAGGCTTCCGCTCGTGATTCTGCTGTTCACCATCTTGCTCGTCCTGTCGAGCGCGATCATGATCCTGCTGGTGCTGCTCCACAAGGGACGCGGCGGTGGCCTCTCCGACATGTTCGGCGGTGGGGTGTCCAGCAGCTTGGGGGGATCGTCGGTGGCTGAGCGCAACCTCGACAGGTTCACGGTCGGGGTCGGCGTCATCTGGTTTGCCTGCATCGTTGCCCTGGGCCTTCTCAAGGCCTACTAGAGCAACTGAGTCCCCCGAAGAAGGAGTAGTCCTCGTGGCTGGTGGTGGAAACGCGATCCGCGGTAGTCGGGTCGGGGCTGGTCCCATGGGCGAGGCCGAGCGCGGCGACGCCGCGCCGCGGCAGACCGTGACGTACTTCTGCAGTCACGACCACCGCTCGGTGGTCACCTTTGCGATCGAGGCCGCTGCGCCCGATTCGTGGGACTGCCCCAAGTGCGGCCTCCCGGCCAGCCTGGACTGCGACAACCCGCCCCCGGCGCCGAAGATCGAGCCCTACAAGACGCACCTGGCCTACGTGAAGGAGCGTCGCAGCGAGACCGAGGCCGCCGACATCCTCGACGAGGCCGTGGCCCAGCTGCGCAGCCGCCGCAAGGCCGGCGAGATCATCTTCTGACCCGCTGACCGGGCACTTCGTTCCCGTCCCACCGGCCGACCGGGCACTTCGTTCCCGTCCCACCGGCCGACCGGGCACTTCGTTCCCGTCCGGAGGAGGCTGTGGATGAGCACCGACGTCCGACGCCGAGAACGGGCACCGTGGTGGCATGCACGTCATGCCCTCATGGGCCAGGGATGCCGTCATCCTCGGGCCCGACGCCCCCTTGCCGATCGATCGGCCGTTCACTGCCGCGGAGTCGGTGCGGCTGGGTGTGCCGCCCTCGCTGCGGCATCGCCTGGTGAGCCGGGGGCTGTTGCGACCGCTCGTGCGAGGTGTGTTCGTCGCCTCTCAGGTGCCCGACTCGCTGCGACTGCGCGTGCGGGCGGTCCGGCTCGTCATGCCATCGCATGCCGTCGCTGTGGACCGACTGGCGGCATGGGTCCACGGCGTTGATGCCCTGCCCCGGTCAGCGATCCACGAGATGCCCGACCTGGACGTCTTCAGCTCCGCGGGCAGCCGTCTGCGACGACCGGGTGTAGCCAGCGGGGTTCGTGACCTCCTGGCGCGCGACATCGAGGTCGTCGACGGCCTGGCGTTGACCACCTGCCTGCGTACTGCCTGTGACCTCGGCCGGATGCTGTGGCGCTTCGACGCCCTCGGCGCGATCGACGGATTCCTGCGGCTCGGGCTGGACCACCAGGAGCTGATCGCGGAGATCGACCGGTTCAAGGGTTTCCGCGGCGTGAGGCAGCTGCGCCACCTGACGCCGCTCGGCGACCGCCTCGCGGAGTCGCAACCGGAGAGCGCACTTCGACTGCACTGGCACGACGCAGAGTTGCCGCCGCCGCAGGCGCAGATCTGGGTCCACGACGACGACGGGGCGCCCAAGTTCCGCATTGATGTCGGACGTGAGGAGGAGCGCTACGGATCGGAGTACTTCGGCGAGGCATGGCACAGCGACGAGCAGCGCGAGTACGACGACGCGCGGCTCGCGTGGTTGGCCCAGGAGCGGGCCTGGGTGATGGATGTGTTCACCAAGGTGCATGTCTACGGCCCCGAGCTGGCCGCGTCCTCGATGTTGCGCCAGGGCTTCGCCCGCGCCTCGGCGGCCATGGGCGCGAGGGCGGTGACGTACATCGACCTGTCTCGCTGACGGGGAGGAAGTGCCCGGTCGGTGGCGCTGACGGGGAGGAAGTGCCCGGTCGGTGGCGCTGACGGGGAGGAAGTGCCCGGTCAGCGAGGGGCGGTGTCGGGGTCGAGCCAGAAGAGGGTCTCGACCGTCCCGCGTGGCACCCGGGCGGGGCAGGCCACGGCTTGGGACGAACCGATGTCGGCCGGGCCTGACAGGGCTCTCGCCACGGCGTCGGCCTTGTCGGCGCCGGCTGCGACGAACCAGACGGCATCGCTGCGGTCCATCGCCTCGAAGGTGAGCGAGATCCGCTCCGGCGGGGGCTTGGGCGACTCCTCGACGGGTACGACGATCGCGTCGCGGACCACCGCGGCCGGGTGTCCGGGGAAGAGCGAGGCGACGTGGCCGTCCGGTCCGATCCCGAGCATCAGCACCTCGAAGGACCCGGCACCGTGCTCGCGGATCGTCTCGCCGTAGGCAGCGGCGGCCTCGGCGAGGGAGAGGCCGGAGTCACTGGCGGGCATCGGGTGGACGTTGGCCGGGTCGACGCCGAGCGCGGAGATGAACGCGGCGTGGGCCTGGACCTCGTTGCGGTCCTCGGAGCCGGCCGGCAGCCACCGCTCGTCGCCCCACCACAACACGACCCGGGACCAGTCGACGGGGGAGTCGGGCGCGAGCCGCGCGACCTCGCGGTGCAGCTCGTCGGCGATGCTGCCGCCGGTGAGCCCGACCTGCGGGACCTCGCCGCGGGCCTGGGCGTCCGCCAGCCGGGCCAGCAGGGCCGTGGCGACGGCGGTGGCCAGCTCGGACCGGCTCCGGGACGCACGCACCTCCGGGGCAGGCCTCACGCGTCGTCCCGCAGCTTGACGAGCCGGGCCGCGGTGGCGGCGTACACGTCGTCCTCGTCGAGGCGGCGCAGCTCCTCCGAGAGCAGGGCCGGGACCTCGCGACGCTTGAGGGCCACGGGCCGGTCGGGCCGGTGGGGGGAGGTGAAGGTGGCCAGGCGACCGTCGGCACGTGCGATGCGGATCGGACCTTGCTTGGTCTCCATGCTCACGTCGGTGATGCCCGGACCGGCAGAGGTCCCGCGGGACACCTCGACCTTGAGCCGGTCGGCGAGCCAGGCCACGAGCAGGTCGGCGCTGGGGCTGACCCGTTCGGCCGTGACCTTGGCGCCGGTGACCTTGAGCGGGTGCTGGTCGAGCGACGCCGCCAGCAGGGCCCGCCACGGCGTGAGCCTGGTCCAGCTGAGGTCGGTGTTGCCGGGGGTGTAGGTCCGGCACTGGGCGAGCATCGCGGTGGACTTGCCGCGTGAGACCGCCGCGGAGTCGGTGATCCGCCGCTGGGCCAGGGCGCCGAGCGGATCGGCTGCCGGGTCGGCGGGTGCTGTCGTCGGCCACCAGATCGCCACGGGGGAGTCGGGGAGGAGCAGCGGCAGCACGACGGACTCGGCGTGCTTGACCACCTCGCCCTTGAGGCGGATGAGCGCGGTCTCGCCACCCCACCCGTCGCCGCTGCCGACCTGGGCGTGGACGTGACCGGAGCCCCGTGCGTCACCGAGGATCACGCCGAGCACCCGCGAGGGGTGCTCGCGCGAGGCCCGCTTGGCCGCGAGCATCGCCTCGGCCGCGTCCTCCTCGGGCGCCACGATGATCAGCGTCATCACCATGCCCATGGCCGGGCTGCCGGCGCGGGTGCGGGACCGGACGAACTCCGCGGCGATCTTCGACGAGTTGGTGTCGGTGAGCTCGATCATCAGGGCCTCCTCCAGGTGCGTCCATCGCGGGCGAGCATGGCGTCGGCGGACTCCGGCCCCCAGGTGCCGGAGTCGTAGGTGTCCGGCTTGCCCTTCTTGGCCCAGTGGGCGATCACGGGGTCGAGGATCTGCCAGGAGAGCTCGACCTCCTCGTGGCGCGGGAACAGCGGAGGGTCGCCGAGCAGGACGTCGAGGATGAGGCGTTCGTACGCCTCGGCGCTGGCCTCGGTGAAGGAGCCGCCGTAGGCGAAGTCCATGTTGACGTCGCGGATCTCCATGGCGGTGCCCGGGACCTTGGCACCGAAGCGCATCGTCATGCCCTCGTCGGGCTGGACGCGGATCACCAGCGCGTTCTGCGAGAGGTCCTCGGTGGCGGTGTGGGAGAACGGCAGGTGCGGGGCCCGCTTGAAGACGATCGCGACCTCGGTGACGCGGCGACCCAGCCGCTTGCCGGTGCGGAGGTAGAACGGCACGCCGGCCCAGCGACGGGTGTCGACGTGGACGGTGATCGCGGCGAACGTCTCGGTGGTGGAGGTCTTCTTGATGCCCTCCTCCTCGAGGAACCCGATGACCTTCTCCCCACCGGCCCAGCCGGCGTCGTACTGCCCGCGCGCCGTGGTCAGGTCCAGGCGCGGTGGCAGCTGGGCGGCGGCGAGGACCTTCTGCTTCTCCATCCGCAGGCTCTCGGCGTCGAAGGCGATCGGCTCCTCCATCGCCACGAGCGCCATCAGCTGGAGCAGGTGGTTCTGGATGACGTCGCGGGCGGCGCCGATGCCGTCGTAGTAGCCGGCGCGGCCGCCGATGCCGATGTCCTCGGCCATCGTGATCTGCACGTGGTCGACGTAGTTGGCGTTCCAGATCGGCTCGAACATGTTGTTGGCGAACCTCATGGCGAGGATGTTCTGCACCGTCTCCTTGCCGAGGTAGTGGTCGATCCGGAAGATCGAGCCCGACGGGAACACGCCGGCGAGGGTGTCGTTGAGCTCGCGAGCGGACTCGAGGTCGTGGCCGAACGGCTTCTCCACGACCACCCGCCGCCACTGGTCGCCCTCGATGTCGGCGAGGCCGTGCTTCTTGAGCTGGCCCACCACGTTGCCGAAGAAGCCCGGTGGGATCGCGAGGTAGAACGCCATGTTGCCGCCCGTGCCGCGGAGCTGGTCGAGCTCCTCGACGGTGCGGCGCAGCCGCTCGAAGGCGTCGTCGTCGTCGAAGTTGCCCGGGACGAAGCGGAAGCCCTCGGACAGCTGCTTCCAGACCTCCTCGCGAAACGGCGTACGGGCGTGCTCCTTGACCGCGTCGTGGACGATCTGCGCGAAGTCCTGGTCGGCCCAGTCGCGCCGCGCGAAGCCCACGAGGCTGAAGCCCGGTGGCAGCAGGCCGCGGTTGGCCAGGTCGTAGATCGCCGGCATGATCTTCTTGCGCGACAGGTCACCGGTGACGCCGAAGAGCACCATCCCGCAGGGGCCGGCGATGCGGGGCAGCCGGCGGTCCTGCGGGTCGCGGAGCGGATTGGCGGAGCTCATCGGCGTCGGTTCTCCTGGTAGTAGCCGATCAGGGACTGGGTGGACGGATCCTGCTGCGAGGTCACGTCGGCGTCGCCGGACACCGCCGGGCGCAGCTGCTGGGCGAGCTGCTTGCCCAGCTCGACGCCCCATTGGTCGAAGCTGTCGATGCCCCACACCGCACCCTCGACGAACGTGATGTGCTCGTAGAGCGCCGTCAGCTGCCCCAGCACGGCGGGGGTGAGGGCCGGAGCCATGATCGAGGTGGTCGGACGGTTGCCGGGGAACGTACGCGCGGGCACCAGCTCCTCGGCCACGCCTTCCGCACGCACCTCGTCGGCCGTCTTGCCGAAGGCCAGCGCCTGCGTCTGGGCGAAGAAGTTGGCGAGCAACAGCTCGTGCACGTCGACGTCCTCACCGTCGTGCTGGTCGACCAGCGGATAGGCAGGCCGGGCGAAGGCGATGAAGTCCGCCGGGACGAGCCGGGTGCCCTGGTGGATGAGCTGGTAGAAGGCGTGCTGGCCGTTGGTGCCGGGCTCGCCCCAGAAGACCTCACCGGTGTCGTAGCCGACGGCGGTGCCGTCCCACCTCACGCCCTTGCCGTTGGACTCCATCGTCAGCTGCTGGAGGTACGCCGGGAACCGGTGCAGCAGCTGCGCATAGGGGAGCACCGCGTGGGTGTGGGCGCCGAGGAAGTTGGTGTACCAGACGTTGAGCAGGCCCATCTTCAGTGGCACGTTGTCCGCTGCCGCAGCGGTGCGGAAGTGCTCGTCCATCGCGTGGAAGCCGGCCAGCAGGTCGGCGAAGTGGTCGGGACCGATGGCGATGACGAGGGACAGGCCGATGGCGGAGTCCATGGAGTAGCGACCGCCGACCCAGTCCCAGAAGCCGAACGCGTTGTCGGTGTCGATGCCGAACTCGGCGACCTTGTCGAGCGCCGTCGAGACCGCGACGAAGTGCTGTGCCACGGCGGCGGAGGGGTCGGTCCCGGAGGGAAGGTGCTCCAGCAGCCAGGCCCGGCACAGCCGGGCGTTGGTCAGTGTCTCCAAGGTCCCGAAGGTCTTGCTCGACACGATGAAGAGCGTCGTCTCGGGGTCGAGCCCGGCCAGCTTCTGCCCGGCATCTGTGGGGTCGATGTTGCTGATGAAGCGACAGGTGAGCCCGTCCTGGTGGTAGGGCTCGAGTGCCTCGTAGGCCATCACCGGACCGAGGTCGGAGCCACCGATGCCGATGTTGACGACCGTCTCGATCCGTCGACCCGTGACACCGGTCCAGTCACCGGAGCGGACCCGCTCGGCGAAGGCGTACGCCCGGTCGAGCACGGCGTGCACGTCGCTCACCACGTCCTGCTCGTCGACCTCCAGCGAGGCGTCGGCGGGCAGGCGGAGGGCCGTGTGGAGCACCGCCCGGTCCTCGGTGACGTTGATGTGCTCACCGGCGAACATCGCCTGTCGGTGACCGGCGAGGCCCACCTCGTGTGCCAGGTCGAGCAGGGCAGCCTCGACCTCGCCGTCGAAGAGGTTCTTGGACAGGTCGACGTGGAGGTCGGCCGCCACCAGGGTCTGCTGCGCCACCCATGGTGCCGTCAGCGCACCGCGCAGGTCGGGCTCGAAGGAGTCGGCGAGCGCGGCCAGCCGGCTCCACGCGCCAGTAGTGGTGGGGTCGACCGGCCGCCTGCTCATGCGCGTACTCGCTTCGCTCCGTGCGCGCACGAGGCACGTGTGGCGCTGTGCTGGATGATTCGCTCGCTCCGCTTGCTCATGCGCGTACTCGCTTCGCTCCGTGCGCGCACGAGGCACGTGTGGCGCTGTGCTGGATGATTCGCTCGCTGCGCTTGCTCATGACCGTGCGGCCTCGAGCGATGCGGACAGGGTCGTCTGGAGCTGGTCCCAGGCGACGACGAACTTGTCGACGCCCTCCTTGATCAGCACGTCGATCACGTCGTCGTAGTCGATGCCGGCCTCGGCCAGGGCCGCCATGTGCGCCGCGGCGTCGTCGTAGAAGGGGCGCACCCGGTCACCGCGCACCTCGCCGTGGTCGGCGACCGCGTCGAGGGTCTTCTCCGGCATGGTGTTGACGGTGTCCTCGACGACGAGGTCGACGACGTACATCGTGTCGTCGTAGTCGGGGTTCTTCACCCCCGTCGAGGCCCACAGCGGACGTTGCTTGCGGGCACCCTCGGCCTCGAGCCGCTCCCAGCGGGGGCCACTGAAGAACTCCTCGAACATCTGGAAGGCGAGGCGGGCGTTGGCGACACCGGCCTTGCCGCGCAGGGCCGGGTCGGTGCCGGGACCCGACGTGGTGGCCTCGAGCCGCTGGTCGATCTCGGAGTCGACGCGCGAGACGAAGAAGGACGCGACCGAGTGGATCTCAGCCAGCTCGTGGCCGTTCGCGAGCGCCTGCTCGAGGCCGGCGACGTAGGCCTCCATCACGTTGCGGTACTGCTCGAGACCGAAGATCAGCGTCACGTTGACCGAGATCCCGGCTGCGATGGTCTCGGTGATCGCGGGCCAGCCCTCTGCCGTGCCCGGGATCTTGATGAGCAGGTTGGGCTCGCCCACGACCTCCCAGAGCTGAGCAGCCTCCTGCACCGTCTCGGAGGTGTGGTGGGCCAGGCCGGGGGAGACCTCGATCGAGACGCGGCCGTCGACCCCGTCGGTGGCGTCGAAGACCGGGCGCATGACCCTGCAGGCCTCGCGCACGTCGTCCGTGGTGATCGTCCGCGTGGCGAGGTCCACGTCGGCCCCGGCCGCGGCGAGCTCGCGCACCTGGGCGTCGTAGCGCTCGCCGTCGGCCAGCGCGGTCTGGAAGATCGCCGGGTTGGACGTCACCCCGACCACGAAGCTGTTCTTCATCAGGTCGGCCAGGTTGCCGGTCTCCAGTCGCTCGCGGGACAGGTCGTCGAGCCAGATGGACACCCCGGCGTCGGCCAGGGCCTTGAGACGGTCGTTCATGCGGTGCCTCCGTGTGGGTGTGGTCGGTGGGCGGGCTGTGTTCAGGCGTTGGCGGACGCGATGCTGTCGCGGGCCGCCTGGGCGACGGCATCGGCGGTGATGCCGTACTCCGCGTAGAGGCGCTCGGAGTCGGCCGAGCCGCCGTAGTGCTCGATCGACACGATGCGCCCGTGGTCACCGACGATCTCGCGCCACCCCAAGGCGATGCCGGCCTCGACCGACACCCGTGCCTTGACCAGGGGCGGGATCACCGTCTCGCGGTAGGACGTCTCCTGGGCGTCGAACCACTCACGGCACGGCATCGAGACGACTCGTGCGGCGATGCCGTCGGCGGCGAGCATCTCCCGCGCCCGGACGGCCAGCTGCACCTCGGAGCCGGTGCCGACCAGGACCACGTCGGGAATGGCAGCGAGGTCGGCCGGGCTGTCGAGGAGGACGTAGCCGCCACGGTGCACGTTGGACGTGTCCGAGAAGCCGTCCTCACCGCGCGGGAAGATCGGCACGTTCTGGCGGCTCAGGCACAGGCCGGCGGGCCGGTCGTTGTGCTCGAGGACGGTCCTCCACGCGGCGGCGGTCTCGTTGGCGTCCGCAGGGCGTACGACGTCGAGGCCGGGGATGGCGCGCAGGGCGGCGATGTGCTCGATCGGCTGGTGGGTGGGGCCGTCCTCGCCGAGGCCGATCGAGTCGTGCGTCCAGACGTAGGTCACGGGCAGCTGCATCAGGGAAGCCAGCCGCACCGCCGGTCGCATGTAGTCGGAGAAGGTGAGGAAGGTGCCGCCGAAGACGCGGGTGCCGCCGTGGACGGCGATGCCGTTCATGATCGCGCCCATGGCGTGCTCGCGGATGCCGAAGTGCAGCACCCGGCCGGCCAGCGGGTCGCCGGCGAACATCTTGGTCGAGCGGTCCTTGGGCAGGAACGACGGCACGCCCTCGATGGTGGTGTTGTTGGAGCCGGCGAGGTCGGCCGAGCCGCCCCACAGCTCGGGCAGCGCCGGGGCGAGGGCGTTGATGGCCTTGCCTGAAGCCACGCGCGTGGCGATGCCCGACTCGTCGGCGGCGAAGGTGGGCAGCCCGTCGGCCCAGCCGTCGGGGAGGGTGCGGGTCTGCATCCGGTCGAACAGGTCCCGGTCGGCTGACGGCTTCTTCTCCCAGTGGGCGAAGTCCTCGTCCCACCTGGCCTGGGCGGCCTTGCCGCGCGCGACCGCGTCGCGGGTGTGCTCGATCACCTCGGCCGGCACCTCGAAGGTCTGCTCGGGGTCGAAGCCGATGATCTTCTTGGTCGCCGCGACCTCGTCGGCGCCGAGCGCCGACCCGTGGCTCTTGCCGGTGTTCTGCATGGTCGGGGCGGGCCAGGCGATGATCGTGCGCAGCACGATGAAGCTGGGACGATCGGTGACCTGCTGGGCCTTGCGGATCGCGGCGTAGAGCGCCGGGACGTCCTCGGCGTAGCGCGTCTCGTCGTGCGTCCAGTCGACCGTCTGCACGTGCCAGCCGTAGGCCTCGTAGCGGGCGCCGACGTCCTCGCCGAGGGCGATGTCGGTGTCGTCCTCGATCGAGATGCGGTTGGCGTCGTAGATGACGGTGAGGTTGCCGAGCTCCTGGACGCCGGCCAGGGCGGAGGCCTCCGCGCTGACGCCCTCCTGGATGTCGCCGTCGCTGCAGATGGCGTAGATGTGGTGGTCGAACGGCGACGCGCCCTCGGCGGCGTTGGGGTCCAGCATGCCGCGCTCGCGTCGCGCCGCCATCGCCATGCCGACCGCGTTGCCGATGCCCTGGCCCAGCGGCCCGGTGGTGGTCTCGACTCCGGCGGTGTGGCCGTACTCCGGGTGGCCCGGGGTCTTGGAGCCCCACGTGCGCAGCGCCTTGATGTCGTCCAGCTCGAGGCCCCAGCCGCCGAGGTAGAGCTGGATGTAGAGCGTCAGGCTGGAGTGGCCGCAGGAGAGCACGAAGCGATCGCGGCCCGGCCAGTGCGGGTCGGCCGGGTTGTGCCGCATCACCTTCTGGAAGAGCAGGTACGCCGCCGGCGCCAGGCTCATCGCCGTACCGGGGTGGCCGTTGCCGACCTTCTGCACCGCATCCATCGCCAGCACGCGGACGGTGTCGACGGCGCGGTCGTCGAGCTCATTCCACTGGAGCGTGGCGGGCAGTGCGGACTTCTCGGTCAACGCAGTTCCTCTCGGTGGCGTGCGGCCAGAGGTGCGGGCGCACGTGCAGTTCAGATCACAGGGCCGATCCGGTGGCCTCGACTGCGACCCTATCGCCGTGGCCGAGTAGACTCGACCCCACCCGAGGGTGGCCCGTGGCACCTGATTCCCGCGGTTCAGCAACTCGGTTCCCGCACACCCTCGTCCCTTTCCGTCACGACTCCGTCCCCACCGCCCTCCACCTCCGAGGTCCCACCGTGTCCCATGCCGGTCCGCACGCCGACGCGTCTGCCCGGCCGTCGACGGGTGACGAGAACGACGGAGTGGACCGCTCCCCGCAGTCGGCGGCGGAGTCCGGGGGGCCGACGTGGCGCGACGTCGTCGGCGCCTACGTCGGGCTGACCAAGCCGCGGGTCATCGAGCTCCTGCTCCTCACCACCGTCCCGGTGATGTTCTTCGCCGAGCGCGGCATCCCCGCTCTGGGACTGGTCGCTGCGACTGTCGTCGGTGGCTCTCTCTCGGCCGGCTCCGCGTCGGCCTACAACTGCGTCTACGACCGTGACATCGACGAGCAGATGCGTCGCACCCGTCGCCGGGCGCTGCCGCGCCACATCGTCTCGCCGATCTCTGCGCTCGTGTTCGCCACGGTGCTGGCCGTCGTGTCGACCGTCGTGCTGGCCGTGTGGGTCAACTGGCTCTCCGCCGGGCTGTCGGTGCTGGCGAACGCGTTCTACGTCCTCGGCTACACGATGCTGCTCAAGCGCCGCACCACCCAGAACATCGTCTGGGGCGGTCTTGCCGGGTGCTTCCCGGCACTCATCGGCTGGACCGCGGTCACCGGCGAGCTGGCGTGGACCCCGGTCGTGCTGTTCCTCGTGGTCTTCTTCTGGACGCCACCGCACACGTGGGCGCTGGCACTGCGCTACCGCGAGGACTACCGCAACGTCGACGTGCCGATGCTGCCCGTGGTCCGACCGGCCGCCGAGGTGGGACGGCAGGTGGTCCTCTACAGCTGGGTCATGGTCGCCACGTCACTGCTGCTCTGGCCGGTCGCGGGCACGAGCCTGGTCTACCCCGTCGCGGCGGCCGTGCTCGGTGCGATCTTCATCGTCGAGGCGCACCGCATGTGGTCGCGGGCCAAGACGTCCGAGGCGCTGTCGGAGATCAACCCGATGCGCCTGTTCCACGCCTCGAACCTCTACCTGTCGCTGTTGTTCGTGGCCGTCGCGCTCGACCCGCTGCTGATCCGTTGACCCCTCTGCCCCCCGGTGTAGGGCGCTTTTAACGCAATTCACCGATTTCGGCGACAAAGTGCCAGATTCTAGAGGGCTTCTTGAGGAAACCTGCCGTGTTCGTGGGGCTGGAGTGGCGTTGAATTGATGGCTGGGGGAGGCGCAGGGCCTGTCCCGGTCAACCTGGGGAGCACGGCACCATGAACGCACCGATCAAGGGACGATCGCCCGAAGGTTCGGGCGACACGAACACAGCGGCCCCGGCCACGCGCGTGGGGCGCGGGCACCGGGCCATGAGCAGGATCGTGACGCTGGCACTGGCCGTGGGCTTTGCCGTCGTCGGCACCGCGGGGGCCGCCAGCGCCCACCACAACACGATCTCCGGCACGGTCGCGTGCGCGGAGGGAGGCGGCTGGGCCGTCAGCTGGAAGGTCATCAACAGCGAGTCGAACAAGTCGGAGACGATCACGGCGTCGAACCGCACGTCCGCGGTCCCGGTCGGCGCGACGCTGTCCGCCGGCCAGACGAAGTACTTCACCGAGACCGTGATGACCAAGCCCTCCTCCTCGCTGACGCTCACGCTGTCTGCCAAGTGGAGCAACGGCGTCACGCGCACCAACTCCGGCAGCATCTCGAAGGACAAGTTCTCCGAGGACTGCAACGTCACGACCGTGAACCCCCCGACGGTTCCGGTGATCGATGACTGCGGCCCGGGCAACGCCCGCTTCGGCACCGTGCCGAGCGGTCCGTGGACCTCGGTGCTCAACCCCGACGGCAGCCTCACCATCACTGCCAACTCGGGCTACACCTTCCCCAACGGGCAGAAGAGCATCACCAAGCCGAAGCCGACCGACAGCAACGCGCCGTGTCCGGTGGCGGTCCCGACGGTTCCGGTGATCGATGACTGCGGCCCGGGCAACGCCCACTACGGCACCGTGCCGAGCGGTCCGTGGACCTCGGTGCTCAACCCCGACGGCAGCCTCACCATCACTGCCAACTCGGGCTACACCTTCCCCAACGGGCAGAAGAGCATCACCAAGCCGAAGCCGACCGACAGCAACGTGCCTTGTCCCGTGGTGACCCCGCCGGTGGTGACCCGCCGTGTGACGCCGTGGTGACCCCGCCGGTCGTGACCCCGCCCGAGGTGCTGCCCGCCCAGGTGCGCGTGGTGCGTGCGAAGGCGAAGCGCATCGACAAGTGCGGTCGCGCCAGTGACCTGTTCAAGGTGGCCAGGCGCTCCGGCGTGATCTACACGGTCAAGGGCAAGGTCGTCCGTGAGGGCGTCTGGCTCAAGGCGAAGACCCGCAAGGTCGTCATCAAGGCCAAGGCCGCCGACGCGACCTACGCGCTGAAGGGCAAGAACGTGTGGAAGATCAAGTTCACCCGCAAGCCCTGTGCGCAGGCGCCGGAGATCTCGCCGAACACGGGCTCGTGATTCGCCGCACAGCCCTCACGGTCGTGATGGTGTGCGCGACGATGCTGGTCGGTCAGGGTGCGGCTGAGGCCGCCCCTGACCGGCTGCGGATCGCCAAGACGAGCACCGACGCGACCATCATCAAGGTGCCCGTCCGCAGGAACACGCTGGCAGTGGGCTCCCAGCTCCGGGGCGCGGTCTACACCTGGTCGAAGGGCGACCCGCCCTGCGACCCGACCGGCAGCACCGTGTACGCCGGCCACGCGTGGCGTGCCGGCAACGGTGTGGCCGACGGGTGGGGCCGGCTGCGCCGCGGCGACGTGATCAAGATCGCCGGCTGCCGGTTCAAGGTGACCCGCCGCGAGTTCTGGCCGGCAAAGCGCCGGATGGGTTCGCTCTACTCGGTCTCCGGACCGGCCCGGGTCGCGCTGGTCGCGTGCAAGGCGGACGACTACTCCAAGCGCACGGTGGTGTTCGCGCGCAAGATCGGCCGCTGAGCCGTCCCGACCTCCTACGGGAGTCGGGTCGCGCCTGCTGTCCGCTCCTCGCCCGCACGGGCCTCAGGGCCCGTGCGGTGCGGCAGGACGGCCAGCCCGATCCGCGCCAGCCCCGCGGCGAGGAGCGCGGCTCCCAGCATGTGCAGTGCCACCAGTCCGACCGGCAGGTCCAGCCCGTACTGGACCCAGCCGAGCACGCCCTGGAGCACCTCGATGAGGAGCACCAGCCCGGTGACCCTGGCCAGCCAGCGGTGACCGCCACGCAGGGCCAGCACCAGCAGTGTGACGGTGAGGGCCACGAGGACGTAGACGGCGTAGGCATGCAGGTGCGAGACGGTCGCGGGTTCCAGGCCGTTGCGTGGTGAGTCGGTGTCACCCGCGTGCGGACCTGCCCCCGTCACGACCGTGCCGAGATAGAGGACCACCCATCCCGTGGCGAGGGTCGCCCAGGCGAGGACGCGGGGGAGCGGCGGGGCGGCATCGCGCTCCGGGCTGCGCAGCTCGTCGAGCAGGCCGACGCAGACCATGATGATCGCCATCGACAGCAGGAAGTGGCCCGCGACGATCCACGGATTGAGGTCGGTCAGCACCGTGATGCCCCCGATGACTGCCTGCAGCGGAATCCCGAGCCCGATCACCAGGGCCAGACGGGTCGGGCGACGGCGCCGCGAGCCGAGCGCGGCGAGGAAGCACAAGATCGCCACCGCGGTCAGCGCGAAGGTCAGCATCCGGTTGCCGAACTCGATGGCGCCGTGGATGCCGAGCTCGCCGTGGGCGACGTACGACGCGTCGGTGCACCGCGGCCACGTGGGACAGCCGAGGCCCGACCCGGTCAGGCGCACCGCGGCGCCGGTGACCACGATCGCGATGTTGGCGACCAGGTTGGCCACGGCCAGTGGCCAGAGGTGCCGGGCGAGCCGGTCGAGCACGATGTCCATCACTCCCACCTGAAGGTGCGGGCCGTGAGTGCGGTGCCGACGACGGCCCAGACCGCCAGCACGAGCAGGGACCGACCGTCGATGCTGGCGTCCACCAGGGCGGCGCGCATCGCCTCGCCCAGTGCCCCCGACGGCAGCCAGGCGATCACCGACGAGGCAGAGCCATAGGTGGCGATCGGCAGGACGACACCGCCGCCGGCCATCAGCAGCAGGTAGACGAGGTTGGCCAGGGCCAGCGTCGCCTCGGCACGCAGGACGCCGGCGACGAGGAGCCCGAGCGCGGCGAAGGCCGCCGTGCCCAGGCCGACCGCGAGCAGCACCGCGAGGATCGAGCGTGGCGGATGTGCCAGGGTCGGCTCCCAGCCGAGGGCCAGACCCACTCCCACGAGCACCACGAGCTGGAGCACGACGACGTTGAGCAGGGCGACGACCTTGCCGAGCAGCAGTCCGTGCCGCGGCAGCGGCGAGGACCCCAGCAGCTTGATGACGCCGTAGCGGCGCTCGAAGCCGGTCGTGATCGCGATCGAGGTGAAGGCGGTCGACATGACGGCCAGGGCGAGCACGCCCGGGGTGAGGACGTCGACGGCGCGGTGGCCGTCGAGGTCGAGCCCGATCCGTCCGGCCGCGGCCACACCGCCCACGAGCACGATCACCGGGATGACGATCGCGAGGAGCAGCTGCTCCCCGTTGCGCAGCATCAGCCGCGCTTCCATCCGGGCCTGGGCCAGCACCATCCGCGCCAGCGGGGCACCGCCGGGCGCCGGCGTGAACGTCCGGGTGCGGGTGCTCACGACGCCAGCTCGCGGCCGGTGAGCTCGAGGAAGACGTCCTCGAGGTTGCGCTGGCCCAGGTTGAGTGTCTGCGGCAGCACGTCGTGCTCCTCGCACCAGCGCGAGACCCGGCCCAGCGTCATGGAGTCGGCGGGGCCGTGGATGAGCATGCTGACCTCGTCGAGCTGGCGTACCTCGGTGTCCGGGCCGAGCTCGGCACGCAGGGACTCCGGTGCGCCGTCGGGGAAGGGGCGGTTGACCACGAGCCGGATCGTGGCCGCGCGGCCCCCGCGGATCAGCTCGGCCGGTGTCCCGCCGGCGATGACCCGGCCGTGGTCGATGATGTGGATCCGGTCGGCCAGGTGCTCCGCCTCGTCCATGTGGTGGGTCGTGAGCACGACGGTCACCCCGTCCGTGCGGATCTCCTCGAGCAGCTCCCACGTCGTACGCCGTGCCTGCGGGTCCATGCCCGCCGTGGGCTCGTCGACGAAGACCAGCTCCGGGCGGCCGACCAGGGCGATCGCCAGGCCGAGCCGCTGCTGCTGACCTCCCGAGAGCCGGCGGTAGGGCGTCCTGCCGCAGTCGCCCAGGCCGAGCCGGTCGCTCAGCATCGCAGTGTCGAGGGGGTGGGAGTGCAGGGCCGCCATGTGCTCGAGCATCTCGTGGGCCCGCACGCCGCTCCACGCTCCGCCGGCCTGCAGCATCACGCCGATGCGGGGGAGCAGGGCTGCCCGGTCGCGCTGCGGATCGAGGCCCAGGACGCGCACGGTCCCCTGCTGGGGGACCCGGTAGCCCTCGCAGGTCTCCAGCGTCGTCGTCTTCCCGGCACCGTTGGGACCGAGCACCGCCGTGATCGAGCCACGGGCGACCTCGAGGGAGAGCCCGTCGACGGCGCGCTTGTCGCCGTACCTCATCACCAGGCCGTCGATCTCGACGGCGGGGGAGGCGGCTGACACGAGGCGAGTCTAGGTGCGGCATATGAAGGTGCCGTTGTCGGACCCCGCCGCTAGCGTGGAGGAATGACACGTGCTCCTGCGATCGAGGCGGAGGGCCTCGTCAAGCACTTCGGCGACACCGTGGCGGTCGACGGGGTCTCCTTCGTCGTCCCCGAGGGCTCCGTGCTCGGCATGCTCGGGCCCAACGGTGCCGGCAAGACCACCACCGTCCGGATGATGACCACGCTCACCCGCCCCACCTCCGGCACCGGGCGGGTCGCCGGGCACGACGTCCTGACCGACCCCGGGGCGGTGCGCCGCAGCATGGGTCTCACCGGCCAGGCCGCGACGGTCGACGAGCTGCTCACCGGCCGGGAGAACCTCCGGCTCATCGGCCGGCTCTACGGCCTCGATCGCGGCTACGTCACACGCGCCAGCGGGGAGCTGCTCGAGCGGTTCTCGCTCTCCGACGCCGGCGACCGGATCGCCAAGACCTACTCAGGCGGCATGCGCCGTCGCCTCGACCTGGCCGTCAGCCTGATCGCGACACCGCCCGTGCTGTTCCTCGACGAGCCCACCACCGGGCTCGACCCGCGCTCGCGCGTCGAGCTGTGGGAGGTCCTGCGCGAGCTGGTGGCCGACGGCACCACCCTCCTGCTCACCACGCAATACCTGGAGGAGGCCGACCAGCTGGCCGACAACATCGTCGTCATCGACCGGGGCACGGTCATCGCGGAGGGCACGCCGAGCCAGCTCAAGGACCAGTCCGGCGCCGCGGCGCTGGTGATCACCGTCTCGCACGCCCAGGACCTGGAGGCCGCCGAGGCGCTCCTGCGTCCTCACGTGCGAGAGGTGCACCTGGACCCGGGTGCCCGGCAGCTGACCGCTCCCGCGGAGGGGGTGGGCCACATGACCCGCGTCGCCGGCATCCTCGACGAGAGCGGGATCGTGCTCGACGACATCGGGCTCAAGCGACCCAGCCTCGACGACGTCTTCCTCCACCTCACCGGCCACCGCGCCGAGGTGCGGTCCGAGGACGCGACCGACGACGAGACCGCAGATGACCCGGCAGGGGAGATGGCCCGATGACCACGCTCGAACGACCGCAGATCCGCCCCACCGGGCTGCTCTCGCAGTCCTGGGCCATCGCGCGCCGCAACTTCCTCCACATCCGGCGGATGCCCGAGATGCTCATGGACGTGACCGTCCAGCCGGTCATGTTCGTGCTGCTCTTCGCCTTCGTGTTCGGCTCCTCCATCGACGTGGCGACGCCTGCCGGCTATCGCGCCTTCCTGCTCGCCGGGATCATGGCGCAGACCGTCGCCTTCGCCTCCTTCATCGTCGCCGTCGGGCTCACCGCCGACCTCGAGAAGGGGATCGTCGACCGGATGCGCTCGCTGCCGATCAATCCGGCGGCGGTGCTGGTCGGTCGCAGCATGTCCAGCCTGGCCCACTCCTCGATAGGCCTCGTGGTGATGTCGGTGACCGGACTGGCCATCGGCTGGCGGATCCACACCAACGTCTTCGAGGCAGCCCTGGGCTACCTCCTGCTCCTGGGCTGGGGCTTCGCGATGCTCTGGGTGGGGATCTGGGTCGGGTCGGCGATGCGCTCGGTGGAGGCCGTCAACGGCGTCATGTTCGCCACGATCTTCCCGGTCACGTTCCTGGCCAACACCTTCGCTCCGACCGAGCGGATGCCCACCGCGCTGCGATTCGTCGCGGAGTGGAACCCCATCTCCTCGCTGACCCAGGCGGTGCGCGAGCTCTGGGGCAACGACCAGCCCCTGGCCGAGGGCGCCGCCTTCCCGCTCCACCACCCGATTCCGTTCACGATCGGATGGATCATCCTCATCACGGCCGTGGTGGCCCCGCTGGCGATCCGCACCTTCCGGAGCCGTACGGCGAACTGACACGCCCACCGACGCGGGTGCGGCCCGCCACTTAGGTGACCCTTGCTTGAAGGTGCCCACCCATTAACGTCACACTAGTGTTGTGGAATTCACCAGGACGGCGACGACCCAGGACGGGGACGCTCCCACGCGCGACCGCGTGGCGCGCACGATCCTGGAGAACGGGCCGTCCACCGCGGCCGAGCTGGCCCGCCGGCTCGACCTGACGCCGGCCGCCGTACGCCGTCATCTCGACCACCTCGCCAGCGAGGGCACCGTCGAGTCGCGCGAGCAGAGGGTCTACGGCACGCGCGGTCGCGGTCGTCCGGCCAAGGTCTTCGCCCTGACCGACACCGGTCGCGACAGCTTCGACCAGCAGTACGACGACCTCGCCGTGCAGGCCATGCGCTTCCTGGCCGAGACCCAGGGCGAGGAGGCCGTGGTCGCCTTCGCCCGCCGCCGGGTCGCCTTCGTCGAGCGTGACTACGCAGCCGTGATGGCCACCGACCCCGACCTCACGCCTGCGGAGGCGCTGGCCCGGGTCTTCACCCAGCAGGGTTATGCCGCCTCGGCGCGCGAGCTGCCGATGGCGAACGGGCAGAGCGTGCCGCAGCTGTGCCAGCATCACTGCCCGGTGTCCCACGTCGCACACGAGTTCCCGCAGCTCTGCGAGGCCGAGACCGAGGCGATCGCCGCCGTGCTCGGCACCCACGTCCAGCGGTTGGCGACCATCGCCCACGGCGACGGCGTCTGCACCACCTGTATCCCCCAGAACCTCAAGACGGACCTGAAGACGGACCTCACGAAGGAGCAGTCATGACCCAGAACCTGAGCATCGAAGACATGAACCCCGAGCTCAAGGGGATCGGTCGCTACGAGTTCGGCTGGTCGGACTCCGACGCCGCCGGCTCCGTCGCCAAGCGCGGTCTCAGCGAGGAGGTCGTGCGCAACATCTCCGGCCTCAAGAGCGAGCCGCAGTGGATGCTCGACCTCCGGCTCAAGGGCCTCAAGCTCTTCCACCGCAAGCCCCTGCCCACGTGGGGCTCGGACCTCAGCACGATCGACTTCGACAACATCAAGTACTTCGTGCGCTCCAGCGAGAAGCAGGCCGCCACCTGGGACGACCTGCCCGAGGACATCAAGAACACCTACGACAAGCTCGGCATCCCCGAGGCGGAGAAGCAGCGCCTCGTCTCGGGCGTCGCCGCCCAGTACGAGTCCGAGGTCGTCTACCACTCGATCCGCGAGGACCTCGAGGAGCAGGGCGTCATCTTCGTCGACACCGACACCGCGCTGAAGCAGCACGAGGAGCTCTTCAAGGAGTACTTCGGCACCGTCATCCCGGTCGGTGACAACAAGTTCTCCGCGCTCAACACCTCGGTGTGGTCGGGCGGCTCCTTCATCTACGTGCCGAAGGGTGTCCACGTCGACATCCCGCTGCAGGCCTACTTCCGGATCAACACCGAGAACATGGGCCAGTTCGAGCGGACCCTGATCATCGTCGACGAGGACGCCTACGTGCACTACGTCGAGGGCTGCACCGCGCCGATCTACTCCTCGGACTCGCTGCACTCCGCGGTCGTGGAGATCATCGTCAAGAAGGGCGGTCGCTGCCGCTACACGACCATCCAGAACTGGTCGAACAACGTCTACAACCTCGTCACCAAGCGCGCCACGTGCGAGGCCGGCGCCACGATGGAGTGGGTCGACGGCAACATCGGCTCCAAGGTGACGATGAAGTACCCCGCCATCTACCTCATGGGCGAGCACGCCAAGGGCGAGACGCTCTCGATCGCGTTCGCCGGCGAGGGCCAGCACCAGGACGCGGGCGCCAAGATGGTGCACGCGGCCCCGCACACCTCGAGCTCGATCCTGAGCAAGTCGGTGGCGCGCGGCGGCGGGCGTACGTCGTACCGCGGCCTGATCCAGGTCAACGAGGGTGCCCACGGCTCCAAGTCCAACGTGCTGTGCGACGCGCTGCTGGTCGACCAGATCAGCCGCAGCGACACCTACCCCTACGTCGACATCCGCGAGGACGACGTGTCCATGGGGCACGAGGCGAGCGTCTCCAAGGTCTCCGACGACCAGCTCTTCTACCTCATGTCGCGCGGCATGGAGCAGGACGAGGCGATGGCGATGATCGTGCGCGGTTTCGTCGAGCCGATCGCCAAGGAGCTCCCGATGGAGTACGCCCTCGAGCTCAACCGCCTGATCGAGCTGCAGATGGAGGGTGCGGTCGGCTGATCCTCCGGGATCTGCACCGCCCCGCCCACCCGTACACGTCCGACGAAAGAGAAGTAGTGACCGTCACCGAATCCGTACGCTCCGTGCTGGAGCAACCCGCTCGCGACCAGAGCGCCGTCGAGAGCCACCTCAACCCGGTCGGCTCGTTCGACGTCGCCGATCACCCCGTGCCCCTGGGGCGCGAGGAGATCTGGCGCTTCACCCCGCTGAAGCGGCTCCGGGGCCTGCACGCCGACGCCGAGTTCATGCGCTCGGCCACGTCCTGCACCTGGAACACCCCCGAGGGTGTCCGGGTCGCGGGCGTCTCGGGCCAGGAGGCTCGCGACCTGCGGGGCATGTCCGGCTGGGCCCCCAACACCCGGTTCGCAGCGCGGGTCCTCGCCGAGGTTCCCTCGTCCCTGCTCATCGACGTCCCGGCCGACACCGAGGTGCCCGAGCCGATCGTGGTCCACCTCGACGGCGAGGACGTCACCGTCACGGAGGCGGGTCACGTGGCGATGCGCTTCGGTGCCCACAGCAAGGCCGTGGTCGTGCTCAACCACACCGGCTCGTCCTCCATCGCGGCGGTCGTCGAGATCGTCGTGGGCGACGGCGCCGACGTCACCGTGGTCTCCATCCAGGACTGGGCCGACGACGCCGTGCACCTCGCGCACCACCAGGCGCTCGTGGGTCGCGACGCGTCCTACAAGCATGCCGCGATCTCCTTCGGTGGGGACGTGGTCAGGATGGACGCCAACGTGTCGTACGCCGGTCCCGGCGGCAGCGCCGAGCTGCTCGGCCTCTACTTCGCGGACGCCGGTCAGCACATCGAGCACCGCCTCTTCGTCGACCACAACGCTCCGCAGACCCGCAGCAACGTGATCTACAAGGGCGCGTTGCAGGGCGAGGGCGCGCACACCGTGTGGAACGGCAACGTGCTGATCCGCAAGATCGCGGAGGGCATCGAGACCTACGAGGAGAACCGCAACCTCGTGCTCACCGATGGCTGCCGGGCCGACTCGGTCCCCAACCTCGAGATCCAGACGGGTGAGATCGAGGGTGCCGGTCACGCCTCGGCCACCGCCCGGTTCGACGACGAGCAGCTGTTCTACCTCCAGGCGCGCGGCATCTCCGAGCAGGAGGCCCAGCGGCTGGTGGTGCACGGGTTCTTCAACGACCTGATCCGCAAGGTCGGCGTGCCCTCCATCGAGGCGCGGCTGCTCGACACGGTCGAGGCCGAGCTGGCCAAGAACGTCCTGAAGGAGCTCAGCTGATGGGCTTCGAGCGCGCGTGCGCGCTGGCCGACGTGCCGAGCGACCAGGCCCTGGCGGTCACGCTCGGGCGCTACGACATCGCGATCGCCCGCGACGGCGACGAGGTCTTCGCCGTCGAGGACTCCTGCAGCCACGCCGAGGTCGCCCTGAGCGAGGGCGAGGTCGCCAGCAACGACGGCGGCTGCCAGATCGAGTGCTGGCTGCACGGGTCGATGTTCGACCTGCGCACCGGCAAGCCCACCAACCTCCCCGCGACCGAGCCGGTCGCCACCTTCCCGATCGAGGTACGCGGCACCGACGTGTACGTCGACACCGACACCACCCTGAACGGAGTCACCCCGACATGAGCACCCTCGTCATCACCGACCTCCACGTCACCGTCGACACCGAGGACGGCCCCAAGGAGATCCTCAAGGGCGTCACCCTCACCATCAACGAGGGCGAGACGCACGCGATCATGGGGCCCAACGGCTCCGGCAAGTCCACGCTGGCCTACTCCATCGCCGGGCACCCCAAGTACACGATCACCGGTGGCTCGGTCACCCTCGGCGGCCAGGACGTCCTCGCGATGTCGGTCGACGAGCGCGCCCGCGCCGGGCTGTTCCTCGCGATGCAGTACCCGGTCGAGGTCCCCGGTGTCTCGGTGTCGAACTTCCTGCGCACCGCCAAGACGGCCATCGACGGCGAGGCTCCCAAGCTCCGCACGTGGGTGAAGGACGTCAACGCCGCCCTGCAGCAGCTCAACCTCGACCCGACGTTCGGCACCCGCAACGTCAACGAGGGCTTCTCCGGTGGTGAGAAGAAGCGCCACGAGATCGCCCAGCTCGAGCTGCTGGACCCGCAGGTCGCCGTCCTCGACGAGACCGACTCCGGCCTCGACATCGACGCGCTCAAGGTCGTCTCCGAGGGCGTCAACCGCTTCCGTGCGCGCGAGGGCAAGGGCGTCCTGCTCATCACCCACTACACCCGGATCCTGCGCTACATCGAGCCCGACGTCGTCCACGTGTTCGTCGACGGCAAGGTCGCCGAGTCCGGTGGCAAGGAGCTGGCGGACCAGCTCGAGGCCGAGGGCTACGACAAGTACCTCCAGGCTGCGACGGCCTGACATCCCCCCGTTGGTCGAGGAGGTCGCGCAGCGACCGTCACGAGACCAGGTGTTGAGAAAGGAACGACCATGAAGGGACTGCTTCCGGATCTCGACGTGATCCGCAAGGACTTCCCGATCCTCGAGCGCACGCTCGCGGGCGGGGTGCCGCTGGTCTACCTCGACAGCGCCAACACCTCGCAGAAGCCGCAGATCGTGATCGACACGATGGTCGACCACCTCGAGCGGCACAACGCCAACATCGCCCGCGCCATGCATCAGCTCGGTGCGGAGTCGACCGAGGCCTACGAGGGGGCGCGCGACAAGGTGGCGGCCTTCCTCAACGCGCCCTCGCGCAACGAGATCATCTTCACCAAGAACGCCACCGAGGCGCTCAACCTCCTGGCCCGCACGATCGACCTCGGGCCCGGCGACAACGTCGTCATCACCGAGATGGAGCACCACTCCAACATCGTGCCGTGGCAGCTGGCGTGCGAGCGCTCCGGCGCCGAGCTGCGCTGGTTCGGCCTGACCGACGGCGGTGAGCTCGACCTCGGCAACGCCGACCAGCTCATCGACGAGCACACCAAGGTCGTCGCGTTCACCTGGGTGTCCAACATGCTCGGCACCATCAACCCGGTCGTCGACCTGGTGCAGCGCGCCAAGGCGTTCGGGGCCCTGTCGGTCATCGACGCCTCGCAGGCGGCGCCGCAGCTCCCGGTCGACGTACAGGCGGTGGACTGCGACTTCCTCGTCTTCACCGGCCACAAGGTGTGCGGCCCCACGGGCATCGGCGTGCTGTGGGGACGCGAGGCATTGCTCAACGAGCTCCGGCCCTTCCACGGTGGTGGCGAGATGATCGAGACGGTGACCATGGCGCGCTCCACCTATGCCAAGGCGCCGCACCGCTTCGAGGCCGGCACCCCGCCGATCGTCGAGGCGGTCGGTCTCGGTGCGGCGGTCGACTACCTCGCGCACATCGGCCTGGACGCCGTCCATGCCCACGAGCAGGCCATCACGGCCTACGCCCTCGACGGCCTGCAGTCGGTCCCCGGCGTGAGGATCCTCGGTCCGCTCGACGCCACCCGGCGTGGCGGCGCGATCTCGTTCGAGCTCGACGGAGTCCACCCCCACGACATCGCGCAGGTCCTCGACTCGCGCGGCGTCGCGGTGCGGGCCGGGCACCACTGCGCCAAGCCGGCGCACGCGCGGTTCGGCGTGCAGAGCTCGACGCGGATGTCGTCCTACCTCTACACGACCCCCGCCGAGATCGACGCCCTGGTCGAGGGGCTCCACCACACCCGCAGCTACTTCAAGGTGGGCTGAACCGATGAGTGCAGAGCTCGACAACCTCTACCAGGAGATCATCCTGGACCACTACAAGCACCCGCACCACAAGGGCCTCCGCGACCCGTTCGAGTCCGAGGTGCACCACGTCAACCCCACCTGTGGCGACGAGGTCACCCTGCGGGTGCACCTGTCCGACGGTGCCGAGGGCCGGGTCGTCGCCGACGTGTCGTACGACGCCGTCGGTTGCTCGATCTCGCAGGCGTCCACGTCGGTGATGACCGACCTGCTGATCGGCAAGCCGGTCGACGAGGCGATGTCGATCCACCAGACCTTTCTCGAGCTCATGCAGGGCAAGGGGCAGGTCGAACCCGACGAGGACGTCCTCGAGGACGGCATCGCCTTCGCCGGTGTCGCCAAGTTCCCCGCGCGCGTGAAGTGCGCGCTGCTTTCCTGGATGGCGTGGAAGGACGCGACCGCCCAGGCCCAATCCGAAGGAGAATCCCGATGACAGACGCGATCGACCACGGCGACCTGCCGGAGGTTCCCGAAGCCTCCCAGGGCGGCGGCACCGCGACGGTGACCGTCGACGACGTCACCGAGGCGATGAAGGACGTCGTCGACCCCGAGCTCGGCATCAACGTCGTCGACCTCGGCCTGGTCTACGGCGTGCACATCGACGAGGGCTCCAACGCCGTCCTCGACATGACCCTCACCTCGGCCGCGTGCCCGCTCACCGACGTGATCATGGACCAGACCAACCAGGCCCTGGAGGGCCTGGTCAACGACGTGGCCATCAACTGGGTCTGGATGCCGCCGTGGGGCCCGGACAAGATCACCGACGACGGTCGTGAGCAGCTGCGCGCCCTGGGGTTCAACGTCTGAGCTCCCTCACGGGTCGGGGTCTAGGTTCGCTGCATGACTCGCAGCCGGACGTCGATCGACACACCTGACGGCCGGATGCCGGCCCACCTGTGGCTGCCGGAGGGCGGCACCGGGCCAGGGATCCTGCTCCTGCAGGAGATCTTCGGCATCAGCGCCTACGTCGAGCGCCGCGCCCAGGACCTGGCTGACGAGGGCTACGTCGTGCTCGCGCCCGAGATCTTCTGGCGGCTCGGTGTGGCCCGGGTCCAGGAGGGTCCCGGCGCGCTCGAGGAGGCGCTCGACCTGCTCCAGCGCCTGGACTGGCCGGCCGCCGTGGCCGACGGCGTGCGGACCCTGGACACCCTGCGCGAGCACGGTGCCGTGAGCGGACCCGTCGGGATCGTCGGGTTCTGCTTCGGCGGGGGACTCGGCTTCAACGTCGCCGCGCTCCGCACCGCCGATGCGCTGGTCAGCTACTACGGCTCGGCGCTGCCCGAGCTGCTGGGCGTCTTGCCGTTCGACCCGTCCGACGTGACGCTCACCGTCATCGACCCCGCCCACGTCACCACCCCGTCCCTGCACCACTGGGGCCTGGCCGACACATTCATCGACCGTCCGGTGGTCGAGCAGATCTGTGCGCTCCTCGACGCACAGCCGCACGTCGTGGTCGAGACCTACGAGGGCGGCGGGCACGCCTTCGACAACGCCGACTTCATGTTTCACGACGCTGACCTGGCCACCCGGGCCTGGCAGCGGACGCTGGCCTTCCTCGCTGAGCTGCTCCCACAGCAACCTGCCTGACCTCCTGCGCGTCACACCCCGTGCAGGCACTTCCCGAGGCGAGGAGCACGACAGTGCGAGGTCGCAGTTCGACCGTGGTCTGGGTGGCCGCGGCGGCGCTCGCAGCGTCATGTGCCTCTGTCCCGCAGGGCGAGCCCACCTCGCAGCAGTCCACCAGCCCGGACGAGACGAGAGCGACCCCGACGAGCCCCGGGACACCCACCGTCGAGCCTGACCGCGGTCTGCCGCGGTTCCCGCCAGGGACCGCCCTGCAGCACGACCGTGGCTCGGGAGAGTGGGACCTCGTGCTCCACGACGTTCGGGTCGCCGGGCACGAGGGCTACGACCGGGTCGTCATCGAGTTCACCGGCACGGGTGTTGCCGGCTGGTCGGTGAAGTACGTCGATCGGGCCAGGCTCGACGGCAGCGAAAGGGCCGTACGACTGGGTGGTGCAGCGTTCCTCGACATCCACGCCTCCCACACGACGTGGCCCGCACCCGGCTACTACAACGGTCCGCGGCGGCTCGAGCCCGCGGACGATTCCCACGTCGCGGAGGTCTACGTCGGCGGCACTTTCGAGGGCTACACCCAGGTGCTCGCAGGGGTGGACGATGGTGCCAGGCCATTCCGTGTCCACACCCTTGCCCACCCGTCGCGCCTCGTGATCGACGTGGTGCACCCAGGCGGCGGCTGAGTGCCTCGGGCCGATCGATAATCCGTGGCGGCGTCGGTCGCGCGGGCGCAGACTTCAACCGTGCAGAACCCCCACCCCACGCGCTACGCCGAGCTCAACGGCGTGCTCCACGACCTCGTCAGCGGCGCCCAGGCCGCGCTCGGCGACGGCTTCGTGGGCGCCTACCTGCAAGGCTCGTTCGCCCTCGGTGCGGGTGACCTGCACAGCGACTGCGACTTCCTGGTGGTCGTCCGCGAGCGCCCCGAGCCGGAGCAGGAGGCCGCGCTGCGCCACCTGCACCGCCGGCTCCCGCACGAGGAGGGCCACTGGAACCGCCACCTCGAGGGCTCGTACGCCGTCGCCGACGACCTGCGGTCGGTGGCCGGGCTGGGGCGGGCGTGGCTCTACGTCGACCACGGGCGGGACGAGATGTCGTGGTCCGAGCACTGCAACCAGCCCTGGACCCGGTGGATCCTGCGTGAGCACGGTGTGACCCTGGTCGGACCCTGCCCGGTCGAGCTGCTGGACCCGGTGCCGGCGGACGTGCTGAGGGCGCAGGCGCGCGCCGGGCTCGCGACCCTGGCGGACGACGTCCTCGGCTGGTGTCCGCCGCACCTGGCCTGGTGCCAGCGCTACCTCGTGGTCCAGGCGGCGCGCAGCCTCTACACGGTGTGCACCGCGGAGGTCGCCAGCAAGAGGGACGCCCTGCGGTGGGCCATGATGCACGCCGACGCGCGCTGGCGCCCGCTGCTCCAGCAGGTGCTGGCCGATCGCGAGCGCGGGTTCGATCCCGAGGACCGGCCACGACCGGGCTCGCTGGACGCGGCGCGGGAGTTCGCGGCGTACGCCGCTGCCGTGGCCTGACCGCTGGGGGCACGGTGGCTAGGCTCTGCCCATGGATCATCCCGAGGTCGACCTCCCGGAGACCGCGTTCGACCACGAGGAGCTGCGGGTCTTCTGGGACCTCGCCCGCTTCCACGCCAAGCTCAACGCCGCGCCGACCTACTTCGGGCCCACCACGCTGGAGTCCGTCCCGCCGCCGGCGTGGGCGTACGGCGACTCGGCGGCCGAGTCCGACGCTTTCGTCGCCCAGGTGCTGGCCGACGAGCGCGGCGAGACCGCGGCCACTGTGGACGACTACGCCGGCGAGCTGCCGCAGGTGGGCGTGCTCTCCATCCTCTGCGACGGCTCCGGCGTGCCGCGGGCGCTGGTGGAGGTCGCCGAGGTGACGGTGTCGGGCGAGGACGTCGTGGAGTCGTTCAAGGTCGTCTACCAGGCCTGACTCCGGCAGCCGCAAGCGCCGCGCAGGCGCCGCAGTCGGGTGTGGGAGAGTCCTCGCATGGCCGAGCGGATGACCTACCTCCTCGTCGACGGGGAGAACATCGACGCCACCCTGGGCACCTCGATCCTGGGTCGGCGTCCCCGTCCTGAGGAGCGTCCGCGCTGGGACCGGCTGCTCGAGTGGGCCGAGCGGGCCTTCGACCAGGACGTCACGGGGCTGTTCTTCCTGGCAGCCACCACCGAGATGCCCACGAGCTTCGTGCAGGCGCTGCTGGCGATCGGCTTCAAGCCGATTCCGCTGAGCGGCGAGGGAAAGATCGTCGACATCGCCATCCAGCGCACCGCCGAGGCGCTGGTGCACCGGGAGGCCGACGTGGTGCTCGTCAGCCACGACGGCGACTTCGTCGACCAGGTCTCGGCGCTGTGCGACGGCAGCAGGCAGGTCGGCGTCATCGGCTTCACCGAGTTCGTCAACTCGCAGTTCCGCAACCTCCCCGGGCTGCGGATCTTCGACCTCGAGTACGACATCGCGGCCTTCAACTCCGCCCTGCCGCGGGTCCGGATCATCCCGATCGACGAGTTCGACCCGTTCGACTTCCTGTAGGGCGGGCAGCGGTGCCGATGGTCCAGGTCCCCACCGTCCGCTGGGAGCGGTGGGTCGACAACTTCACCACGAGCCACGGCGACACGACCCTGTCGGTGGTCGACGGCACGCTCGTCGGGCAGGCCGAGGACGACTCCCGCTTCAGCGCGCACCTCCCGTTCGCGACGACGTACGACGGGCCGGCCGAGGTCGCTGCCTTCCTGGCGGCCGCGGTCCCGCCGACGCGATGGGGTGTGCTCCTCGTGCGCAAGGGCGGCTTCGCGATCGCGCGGATCGAGGGGGTGCAGATGGCTGAGCACAAGATCGGCCAGCGACACGTGCAGGGCCGCACGAAGGCCGGCGGACAGAGCCAGCAGCGGTTCGCCAGGCGCCGCGACAACCAGGCGCGTCAGGCCTACGAGGCGGCTGCCGGCCACGCCGCTCGCATCCTCGCGGGCATCCGGATCGTGGTGGCCGGGGGCGACCACGGCGCCGTCGAGGCGGTGCTCACCGACCCCCGGCTGGCCCGGGTCACCACCGTCGACCCCTGGTTGGCGGTCCCCGACCCGCGTCGCACCGTGCTGGACCAGGCGATCCTCGACGCACAAGCGCTCCAGGTCGAGGTCGTCAACGCCTGACGTCATGAGGAATCCCGGTTCGAACCGGTGATGCGCATGACGTCCGCGAGCGCCGCGGGTCGTACGGTGGAGAGCGTGAGCTCCCCGATCGAGGTCCGCGGCCTGGTGAAGGTCTTCGGCACGGTTCGGGCCCTCGACGGCCTCGACCTCGACGTGGCGCAGGGCGAGGTGCACGGCTTCCTCGGCCCCAACGGCTCGGGCAAGTCCACGACGATCCGGGTGCTGCTGGGCCTGCTGCGCGCGAACAAGGGGTCGGTGCGCCTGCTCGACGGTGACCCGTGGGCCGATGCTGCGGCGCTGCACCGACGCCTGGCCTACGTCCCCGGTGACGTCACGCTCTGGCCCAACCTCACGGGTGGGGAGGTCATCGACCTCCTGGGCAGGCTGCGCGGCGGGCTCGACGAGCGGCTCCGGGCCGACCTGGTCGAGCGCTTCGAGCTCGATCCGACCAAGAAGGGCCGGACCTACTCCAAGGGCAACCGGCAGAAGGTCGCCCTCATCGCGGGGCTGGCCAGTGACGTGGAGCTGCTGCTGCTCGACGAGCCGACCAGCGGGCTGGACCCGCTGATGGAGTCGGTCTTCCAGGAGTGCATCGAGGAGTTCCGCGCGCACGGGCGGACGGTGCTCCTGTCGAGCCACATCCTCGCGGAGGTCGAGCAGCTGTGCGACCGGGTGAGCATCATCCGCGCCGGCCGCACCGTCGAGTCCGGCACGCTCACCGAGCTGAGGCACCTGACGCGCACGACGGTCCGGGCCGAGACGGTCCGCCCGGTCGAGGGCCTGGACGGCCTTCTGGGCGTGCACGACCTGCAGGTCGAGGGGCTCCGCGTCGCGTTCGAGGTCGACACCTCCGAGCTCGACGCCGCCGTCGCGACACTCCACCGGGCCGGCATCGGCACCCTGACCGCGATCCCGCCGACCCTGGAGGAGCTGTTCCTGCGCCACTACGGCGACGGGCCGGCCGGTCCCGGGGGGCCGGGGGAGTCGGGCCGGTGAGCGGCACCTGGCTGCTGCTGCGGCACTTCCTGCGGCGGGACCGCTGGATGCTGCTGGCCTGGTCGGTGGGCATCACCATCCTTTACTGGTCGCAGGCCGTCAGCGTCGAGGGCCTCTACCGCACCCAGGCCGAGTTCGACGCCGCCGCGGTGGCGATGGAGTCCAACGCCGCCTTCGTGGCGATGGCCGGACCGGCCCGGGCGCTCAACACCGTCGGCGGCCAGGTCGCCTGGCAGGCCACGGCCTTCGGCGCCATCACCGGTGGGCTCATGTCGATGTTCCTCGTGGTCCGCCACACCCGGGCCGAGGAGGAGTCGGGGCGTGACGAGCTGCTCCGCGCGGCGGCGGTGGGACGACGCGCGACCACGACCGCCACGGTGCTGCTCGCCGTGGTGGCCAACGTCGTCACCGGCGTGCTGGTGGCCCTCAGCCTGGTGGTGGTCCCGCTGGGCGCCGTCGACTCGATCGGGCTGGGTGCGGGCCAGGCAGCCGTGGGCCTGCTCTTCGCCGCCGTCGCGCTGCTCGCCGCGCAGCTCACCAGCGGTCCGCGGGCGGCCTACGGCCTCACCGGCGCGGTCATCGGCACGGCGTACGTGCTACGTGCGATCGGGGACGTGGGCTCGCCGGTGCTGACCTGGCTCTCACCGATCGGCTGGTTCCAGGGGATGCACGCCTTCTCCGGCCTGCGGTGGTGGCCGCTCGCGCCGCTCGTTCTGACCGCGGCCGGGGTGTGCGCCCTCGCGCTGTGGACCTTCGGTCGTCGCGACCACGGCGCCGGGGTGCTCGCAGCCCGTCCCGGACCCGCACGTGCCGGACCGGGCCTGACCACGCCGTTCGGGCTCGCCTGGCGCCTGCAGCGCGGTGCCCTGGTCGGGTGGACGATCGGGCTGTTCCTGACCGGCCTGTCCTACGGCTCGCTCGGCAGCGACGTGGGCACCCTGCTGGGCGACAGCGCGACGACGCAGGACATGTTCGTGCGCGGGGGCGCGGATCTCACCGCCGGCTTCTACGCCACCGCCATCCTCATGCTGGCGCTGATGTGCTGCGGCTATGCCATCTCCACCGCCCGGCGCCCCGGCCACGAGGAGGCCTCCGGACTGGCCGAGGTGCTGCTGGCGACCGGGTTGTCGCGCTCGCGCTGGCTGGGGGTGCACGTCCTGCTCACGGTGCTGGGCACTGTGGCCGTGGTGTCGGCGGCCGGGCTCGGGCTGGGGATCGGCTACGCGCTGTCCGCAGGGGACCTCGGCACCGGGGCGTCGTACGTCCTCGCCACCTTGCCGTACGCCGCCCCGGTGCTGGTGATGAGCGCCCTCGCGCGGCTCCTGCACGGGCTGTCGCCCCGCCTGGCCGGACTGGCCTGGCTCGTCCTGGTGTTCGCCGTCGTGGTCATGCTCTTCGGGACCCTGCTGAGGATCCCGGAGTGGGTGCAGGACGTCTCGCCCTTCCACCACCTCGCGCTCGCCCCGGCCGAGGACTTCCGGTGGCAGCCCCTGGTCGCGCTCGTCGTGGTGGCGGCCGCGACGAGCGCGCTGGGACAGGCGTTGTTCCGCCGTCGCGACGTCGAGGTGCGCTAGGTTCGCGCCCATGGACGGCTCCGGGTGGCAGCCCGAACCGGGATGGCAGCGCCTCCCGGGGGCCGGCCCGGTCACCGTCGGGGTGTGGTCGGCCACCCGCGGCGAGCGCGAGGTCGTGGTGAAGAGGTTGCGCTGTCCCGATCCCCGCGACGCGCCGGGCGCACGGTCGCCCGGCGACGTGAACTACTGGCGTCGCGCCGCCGACGTGGCCCTGAGCGGTGTCGTCGCCGACGCTCCCGGCCTTCGGGAGGCGCCGGTGGTGGGCGTCGAGGAGGACGCCGAGGGGATCACGCTCGTCCACGAGCGCGTCGCCCACCACGAGGCTCCGGGACTCTGGCTGGCCGCGTGTCTCGGGCGCTTCGCCGCCGTGGACCTGGGTGGGCACGCCTGGCTGGCGCGCGGCCAGCTCCGCAGCCGGCTCGCGCTGGTCGAGCGGCGTGGTGGCTGGCGGACCCTGGCCCGCACCCCGATGGCCGACATCGCAGACCATCTCTGGGCGCACCGGACCGCGTGGCTCGAGCGCTGCGACGCCCTTCCGCAGGTGGCACAGCACGGCGATCCGTCCGCGGCCAACATCCCGGGCCGCCGCGACGACGGTGCCGTCGCGATCGACTGGGCCCAGCTGGGGTGGGGACCGGTGGGCTCCGACCTGGGCTACCTCTCCCTCGCGACCCGGGAGGACATCGAGCCGCTGGTGGAGGCCTACGTCGCCGCGCTGCCGCTCGGGCTCGCCTCGCTCGACGAGGTGGTGACCGGCGCCCGTGTCATGGCCGTCTACACCGCGCTCACGCGCCTCGACTGGGCCCTGGCCCGGGTCGCCGACGGGGAGGGCGCGCTCGTCGGCAAGTTCCGCCACCCCAGCGTGGCGCCCTACATCCGCGCCATGCAGCGACAGGTCCCCCAGATCGAGGCCCTGCTCGCCTGACGACAGGCCAGGCCTCAGAGCGTGCTGGCAGCGAACGTGTCGCAGGCCTCCAGCGTGCCTTCCTCGTAGCCCCGGGTGAACCATGCGATCCGCTGCTCGGACGAGCCGTGGGTCCAGCCCTCAGGGTCGACCCCCTGGCCCGACTTCTGCTGGATGCGGTCGTCGCCGACGGCCTTCGCCGAGTCGAGGGCCTCCGGGACGTCGGTGTCGTCGAGCGTGATGAAGTCGCTGTCCTGGGCGTCACGGGTCCACATCCCCGCGTAGCAGTCGGCCTGCAGCTCGAGGCGTACGGCGTCGGAGTCGGCGCCCTGCTGGGTGCGCACCTGGCCCATCGTGCCGAGCAGGTTCTGGATGTGGTGGCCGTACTCGTGGGCGAGGACGTAGGGCTCCACGAAGTCGCCGCCCTGGCCGCCGAGCTGCTGCTCGAGGACGTCGGCGAAGAAGGTGGTGTCGAGGAAGATCCCCTGGTCGGGCGGGCAGTAGAAGGGGCCGACCTGGGAGGACGCCTGGCCGCACCCGGTCTGCACGGCGCCGCTGAAGGTCGTCATCGAGGCTGGGGCGAACTGCGTGTCCGATTGCTCCGGCAGCGTCTTCTCCCAGAACGCCACGAGTGAGTTCTCCACCCCCACCCGTGCGCAGTCCACGTCGGAGTTGGCGTCGGCCCCGGTCTTGCAGTTGGCGTAGCGCTCGGGGTCCTCCATCCGGCTGGTGTCCGTTCCCGACGATGTGCCGCCACCGGGGCTGGGCAGGCCACCGCCACCGCCCATGCACTGGGACAGGACGACGAACAGGATGATGATGATGATGCCGCCGATGCCGCCCCCAGCGCGCGCGCCGCCGGGGATCGGGATCCGCATCCCGCCGCCGCCCGCGCCACCGCCGCCACCGTCGCCCACGCGGGACGTGTCGAGCCGGGCCTTCGGGTTGAACCGCATGGGAGTGCCTTTCCGCAGGTCGTGACGCCACCGCCGACGCAGAGGTGGAGCCTTCGCGCACATTAGCGCCCTGGGTCGCCGATGGGGCTCTGGGCTCCACCCCTTCGTAGGATGTCGTCCGATGATCACCGCCCAGAAGCTCGAGGTCAGAGCCGGCGCGCGGCTCCTCATGGAGGACGTCACCTTCCGCATCGCCGCAGGCGACAAGGTGGGCCTCGTGGGGCGCAACGGAGCCGGCAAGACGACCCTCACCAAGATCCTCGCCGGAGAGGGCCAGCCCGCCTCCGGCCAGGTGCTGCGCAGCGGCGACGTCGGCTACCTGCCGCAGGACCCCCGCGTCGGGGACCCCTCGGTCCTGGCCCGGGACCGGATCCTGTCCGCGCGCGGCCTCGACGACGTCGTACGCCGCCTGCGCGAGGCCGAGGTCGACATGGCCCACGAGGATCCCAAGATCCACGAGCGGGGCATGAAGCGGTGGACCCGCGCCGACGCCGAGCTGCACGCGGGTGGCGGCTACGCCGCCGAGTCGGAGGCGGCCCAGATGGCGGCGGCCCTCGGCATCGAGTCGCGCATCCTGGAGCAGCCGATCGGCACGCTCTCCGGTGGCCAGCGACGCCGCGTCGAGCTGGCCAGGATCCTCTTCTCCGGCGCGGAGATCCTGCTCCTCGACGAGCCCACCAACCACCTCGACGCCGACTCGATCGTGTGGCTGCGCGACTACCTCAAGGCCCATCGCGGCGGTTTCGTCGTGATCAGCCACGACAACGCGCTGCTGGAGCAGACGGTCAACAAGGTCTTCCACCTCGACGCCAACCGCGCCGTCATCGACGTCTACAACATGGGCTGGAAGGACTACCTCTCCCAGCGCGAGTCCGACGAGCGCCGTCGCAAGCGCGAGCGAGCCAACGCCGAGTCCAAGGCCAAGACCCTGACCGACCAGGCCAACCGGATGCGCGCCAAGGCCAGCAAGGCCACGGCGGCGCAGTCGATGCTCAAGCGGGCCGAGAAGATGGTGGCCGGCCTCGAGGGCGAGCGTGCCGCCGACAAGGTCGCCAGGATCAAGTTCCCCGCACCCGCAGCCTGCGGCAAGACGCCGCTCACCGCGCGCGAGCTGTCCAAGTCGTACGGCTCGCTGGAGGTCTTCACCGACGTCGACCTGGCGATCGACCGGGGGAGCAGGGTCGTCATCCTCGGCCTGAACGGCGCCGGCAAGACCACGATGCTGCGCATCCTGGCCGGGGTCGATCCCTCCGACACCGGTGAGGTCGTGCCCGGTCACGGGCTGAAGATCGGCTACTACGCCCAGGAGCACGAGACGCTCGACACCTCCCGGACCGTCCTGGAGAACATGCAGTCGGCCGCACCCGAGCTGACCGACTCCGAGGCGCGCAGCGTGCTCGGCTCGTTCCTCTTCTCCGGCGACGACGCCCACAAGAGCGCCAGCGTGCTCTCCGGTGGCGAGAAGACCCGGCTGGCCCTGGCCAGCCTGGTGGTGTCGTCGGCCAACGTCCTGCTGCTCGACGAGCCCACCAACAACCTCGACCCCGCCTCGCGCGAGGAGGTGCTGGCCGCGATCCGCTCCTACGAGGGTGCGATCATCCTGGTCACGCACGACGAGGGTGCGGTGCGCGCGCTCGAGCCGGACCGCGTGCTCCTGCTGCCGGACGGCGACGAGGACCTGTGGAGTGACGAGTACGCCGACCTGGTGTCGCTCGCCTGAAGTTACCGGCGAGTAGTACCGTGTCTGCATGACTCCCGAAGAGCTCGCTGCCGTCGGCCTCCGCCTCGAGATCGACGGCCCGGTGGCCACGGTGACCCTGGACCGACCCGAGGTCCGCAACGCGCAGACGCCGGCCATGTGGCTGGCGCTCGGCGAGCTCGGCCGGACGCTGCCCGAGGGGATCCGGGTGGTCGTCGTGACCGGGGAGGGAGAGACCTTCTCCGCCGGGCTCGACCGCGCGATGCTCGATCCCTCCACCGCCGACCAGGAGAGCGTCGTCGGCCTGCTCGCGCTCAGCGACGAGGAGGCGGCCGACCGCATCGACGACTTCCAGGGTGGGTTCACCTGGCTGCGCGACCCGCGCTTCGTCTCGATCGCCAAGGTCCGCGGCCACGCCATCGGGGCCGGCTTCCAGCTGGCCCTCGCGTGCGACCTGCGCGTGGTCGCCGACGATGCGAAGTTCTCCATGAAGGAGGCTGCCCTCGGCCTCGTGCCCGACCTCACCGGCACCAAGCCGCTGGTGGAGCACGTCGGCTACGCCCGGGCGCTGGAGATCTGTGCCACCGCCCGCGTCGTTCCTGCCGAGGAGGCCGTGCGGATCGGCCTGGCCCTGTCAGCGGTGCCCGCCGCCGATCTCGACGGTGCTGTCGCCGACCTCGTCGCCGCGCTGGTCTCCCCGATGCCCGGCGTCGTGCCGGCGACCAAGGCCCTGCTGCAGGGGGCTGCCGAGCGTGACCTCGACGAGCAACGCCGCCTCGGACGGGAAGCGCAGGTACGCCGCTTCCGTGCCGTGGCTGCGGCGTTCGCCGGCTGAACGTCTGGACCGGTAGGAGACGAGTGGAAGGAGGCTGGACCCGGTGACTGTCACCGTATATGACTCCCTCATCCAGCTCGCCGACCTGGCGCACGCACGCACTCACGACCGCTGCCGCGGTCCTCGCCCTCGCCGGCTGCTCGTCGCAGGGCGCTGGCCATTCTGAGCTCGCCTCCGCGACCTCCCCGCAGCCCCGCATCCTCTTTCAGGGCAACGGACCCACACACATCCTGGTCGGCATCGCGAACCTCGACGGCTCCGACGTGACCTACCCGCTTGCTGACCTCCCGGGCGGGCACCAGATGAATCCCGACTGGTCACCCGACGGCTCGCAGCTAGTCTTCGCCGTCAACGACGGCGAGCGCGACGACCTGTGGGTCTCCGGCGCCGACGGCAGCGAGGCGCGCGTGCTGCTCGACTGTGCTGACACGTGTCGCTGGCTCGACGACCCGTCGTGGTCGCCCGACGGCACGAGCGTCGTCTTCAGCCGCACGGCCGCTCGGGGGAGGACCGGCTGGGGATCGCTGGAGGAGGTGGACGTGGCGACCGGTGAGGTGTCGGTGATCCTCGCGCCGAAGGTCCGCACCTTCACCTCCGGCGCGCGCTGGTCCCCGGACGGCACGAAGATCGTCTTCGAGGACGTGCACAAGACAAGGACCGGTCTGGAGGCGGAGATCGACGGGGTCTCCCTGCGGATCGTGGCTCGGGATGCGCACAGGGCCGGCCCCGCTCTGACCGGGCCGGAGCTCTTCGCCGCCACCGCCGACTGGAGCCCCGACGGCACGACGATCGTCTACTCCGCGCTGGCGCGACCCGGCGCGCACGCCTCTGACCTCTTCACCATCCCGGCCACGGGGGGTGAGCCTCGTCAGGTGACGAGTCTGGTCGACGATGGCGGCTACGCCAACGAGCCGACCTGGCGGGCCGACAGCGCCCACGTCGTCTTCAGCGGGAAGCTGCCCGGCACCCTCCAGGACGGGGTGCTGCTGACGGTGTCCGTGGACGGCTCGACCGCACCCGAGAAGCTCGGCACCGCGACGATCGTCGGCCGCCACCCGCGGGTGGAGCCGGGGGCCTGACCCGAGGCGGCGTTCAGCGGGTGAACGTGGGCGAGTCGTAGAACAACCGTTGCCACGCCTCGCCGGGCACCCCGTCGTTCTCCGGCTCGGTCGTGGAGCGGAACTTCATCGTCAGCTCGTCGGAGTCGATCGACCAGCCGTGCACCGTCCTGGCCGAGATGGTGAAGGGCCGAACCGTCACCAGGCTGCCCTCGACGGCCACCGATTCCTGGTCGAAGACCTCTCGACGGCCTCGCGCCCCTTCGACGTACGTCGTCAGGCTGGCGCCCCGCACCGAGACGACTACCGTGAACGGGGTCTGCGGGAGGTCGGCCAGCATGGCGGCCGCCACTTGGGGAGCGCCCGCCGCTCGGGCGGCCGCTCGGACGTCCGACGCGTCCAGGGGGCCGGACGTCCACTTCCCCTCCAGCGGGGTGGTGAGTGCGGGAAGGGTGGTCGTCGGGGTCTGCTCGGCCGGCTCCACGCCGCGCGAGTCGCGTACGTCGCCCGTGCTCAGCGCCAGGACCACGCCCGCGGACGCCACGGCAGCCACGGCGCTCGCAGCGAGGCCCCGCCGCACCCGCTGGATGTGCCGGTGCCGCGCCCTCACCGCGGAGTGGGCCGCCGGTGCGAGACGGCCCCAGTCGTCGTCCGTGGGCTCGAAGGCGTGCCGCAGCACGTCGTCAACCGATGGCATCAGACACCTCCTGGTCGAGGGTGGCAGCGAGGTGCTTGCGCGCTGTGTGGAGCTGGCTCCAGCCGGTGGACTCCTTGATGCCGAGGATGTCCGCGATCTCCGACATCGGTCGGTCCTCGTAGTAGAAGAGGACGACCACGGCGCGCTGGCCCGGAGGGAGACGGCGTACGGCTGCCAGCACCTCGGGCGCCGGCGTGGCCGGCGCGTCCACCGTGGTCGACGGGGCTGCGAAGACCTCGAGCTCCCGGCGCCGCCAGCCCCGATGTCGTTCGCGCTGGGCCTTGCGGATCGCCACCCTCCTCAGCCACAGGTCGGGGCGGTCGTAAGCGACCACGGTGCGCCAGTGCCCGATGAGCTCGATGAACGCGTCCTGGGCCACTTCCTCGGCCCGGGCCCGGTCGCCGACGATGTGGTGGACGGTCCGCACCAGGCGTGGGAACTCCTGGAGGAACAGCGCGTCGAAATCCGCGTCGGCACCTCGGCTCACGACACCACCTCCGACACCGAACAGTCCCGAGGGTCGCCGGACTTCCACTCCCAACGACATCATTTTCCTCCCGGGGGACAGTGGACACCAGACAGCCGGAACAATCACCTGGCATCGGGGGTTCACCCCAGACACGTACAGAGGAGCACGCATGTCGATGGGTCCAGGAGCAGGCGGACCGCCGTGGCGGCACCTGCGTAGCGACCGGAGCGTCGTCGACAACAAGATCGAGCGCCGGACGGTCCGCCGGGTGCTGGAGTTCGCGCGCCCGCACCGCCGGCTGATCACCGCGTTCCTGGCGGTGACGGTCGTCGACGCCGCCCTCGTGGTGGCGCCCCCGCTCCTGCTCAAGATGATCATCGACGACGGCGTCAGCTCGGGTGACACCTCACTCGTGGTGTGGCTCGCCGTCCTCGTCGCGGTCGTGGCCGTCGTCGACTCGGCGTTCGGCCTGGTCACGGGCTGGCTGTCCAGCCGCATCGGCGAGGGACTGATCTATGACCTCCGCACGCGCGTGTTCGCCCACGTCCAGCGGCAGTCCCTCGCGTTCTTCACCCGCACCCAGACCGGTGCGCTCGTCAGCCGGCTCAACAACGACGTGATCGGTGCCCAGCGCGCCTTCACCTCCACCCTGCAGGGCACGGTGTCCAACATCATCGCGGCCGTGGTGGTCGGCGTGACGATGCTGTTCCTGAGCTGGCCGGTGACGGTCCTGTGCCTGGCGCTCTTCCCGATCCTGCTGATCGCCTCGCGCCTGGTCGGCACCAGGCTCGCCGACCTGTCCCGCGCCCAGATGGACGGCAACGCCGACCTGGGCAACGCCATGACCGAGCGCTTCAACGTCGGCGGCGCGATGCTGCTCAAGCTGTTCGGCCGGCGCGAGTCCGAGGACGTGGCCTACGCCCAGAAGGCCGCGGTGGTGCGCGACCTCGGCATCCGCATCTCGCTGCTCACCCGGATCTTCTTCGCCGCGATGACCCTCGTGCCGTCGCTGGCGACTGCCCTCGTCTATGGCATCGGTGGCTGGCTGGCCATCCGCGGCGACCTGTCGGTGGGCACCATCGTCGCCCTCGGCGTCCTGCTGACCCGGCTGCTCGGGCCGCTGCAGGGCCTCTCCAACGTCCGCATCGACGTGATGACCGCGCTGGTCAGCTTCGACCGGGTCTTCGAGGTGCTCGACCTGCCGTCGCTGATCCAGGAGAAGCCCGACGCCGTCGTGCTGCCGAGCACGGCATCGTCGCTGGAGTTCGACCATGTCGCCTTCACCTATCCCCGCGCCGACCAGATCTCGCTGGCGTCGCTGGAGACCGTCGCGCGCACCGAGTCGCGGGACTCGGGGCAGGTGCTCCACGAGGTGACGTTCACCGCCCGGCCGGGCCAGATGGTCGCGCTGGTGGGCCCGTCGGGAGCGGGCAAGACGACGGTGACCCACCTCGTCGCCCGGCTCTACGACGTCGAGTCGGGAGCCGTCCGGGTCGGTGGCCACGACGTGCGCGAGGTGACGCTCGAGTCGCTCGAGGACGTGGTCGGCTACGTCACCCAGGACGCGCACATGTTCCACGACACGATCCGCGCCAACCTCCTCTATGCCCGCCCCGGGGCCGTCGAGTCCGACGTCTGGGCCGCGCTGGAGGCCGCGCAGATCGCGGGTCTCGTGCGCGCGCTGCCCGACGGGCTCGACACCGTGGTGGGGGACCGGGGCTACCGGCTCAGCGGCGGCGAGCGGCAGCGCCTCGCCATCGCCCGGCTGCTGCTCAAGGCGCCCTCCATCGTGGTGCTCGACGAGGCGACGGCCCATCTCGACAGCGAGTCCGAGGCGGCCGTGCAGCAGGCGCTCGACGCCGCCCTCGAGGGCCGCACGTCGCTCGTGATCGCCCACCGGCTCTCCACGGTGCGCAACGCCGACCTGATCCTCGTCCTCGACGAGGGCAGGGTGGTCCAGCAGGGCACGCACGCCGAGCTCCTGGCCGCCGGCGGGCTCTATGCCACCCTCCACGCGACCCAGTTCCGCGAGGCGTCGACCGCTCCCGCGCTTGGCTAGGTTGTCCGCATGGACCTCCAGCTGACCGATCGCGTCTACATCGTGACCGGAGGAGCCCGTGGCCTGGGGCGAGCCAGCGCGGCTGCGTTGGTCGCCGAGGGTGCGCGGGTGGTGCTCTCCGGTCGGTCCCAGGACTCCCTCGACGAGGCGGTCGCCGCGCTCGACGACGCCAGCGGGAGGCAGGCTGCGGTGTCGATCGCGGCCGACAACGCCGACCCCGAGACCCCGGCGCGGCTGCTGGCGGCCGCTGAGGAGACGTGGGGTCGCATCGACGGCGCACTGATCAGCGTGGGGGGCCCAGCCACAGGACCGGTCTCCTCCATCACCGACGAGCAGTGGAGCACAGCCTTCGACGCGGTGTTCCTCGGAGCCGTACGCCTCGCGCGGGAGATCGGTGCAGCCCTGCCCGCCGGTGGCTCGCTGGGCTTCGTGCTCTCCTCGAGCGTGCGGGCGCCGCTCCCGCGGATGGCGATCTCCAACGGGCTGCGGCCCGGGCTCGCCATGGTCGCCAAGAGCCTGGCCGATGAGCTCGGTCCGCGAGGGGTGCGGGTCAACGGGCTGATGCCCGGTCGCATCGCCACGGAGCGTGTCGCCGAGCTCGACGCGTCGACCGGCGACGCCGAGGGCGCCCGCGCGGCAGCCGAGGCGACGATCCCGCTGGGTCGCTATGGCAAGCCGGAGGAGTTCGGTGCGGTGGCGGCGTTCCTGCTCTCGCCGGCGGCGTCATTCCTGACCGGCGTGATGCTTCCTGTCGACGGCGGGCTGCTCCGGAGCCTCTGAGCCTGCCCCCGGCGACTCCTTCCGGGCAGCGCCTCGCGTCTGGCCCCACGGGCCACGACCGCCGCGCCACTCGTCGTACATCAGGTAGAAGAACCCGAAGATCGCCAGCGCGCCGAAGAACCACCACTGGAGGCCGTAGAAGAAGTGCGGTCCGTTGTTGAGCTCGGGCATCTCCGCCGGGAGGAGCGGGGTCTCCGGTGCGGGCGACTCCGAGCGGAGATCGATCCAGCCGCCGGCCACCTCCCGGTCCAGCGCCGCACCGATCTGGGTGCTGTTCACCGCACGCGTCGACTGGTCGGTGACCTCGGTGCTGTCGCCCTCGGCGTCGCGGCGCACCCAGCCGGTCACGGTGACCTCGCCCGGGGGTGGTGGGGGCACGTCCTCGGAGGTGGCCCCGCGGTTGTCGGTGCCGAACCAGCCGCGGTCGACGAGCACGCTCGAGCCGTCGGCGAGCTCCAGGGGCACGACCACGTCGACACCGGCGGAGCCTTCGCGGGTGCGGTAGCGCACGATGACGGTGTCGTTGACGGCATACGTCCCCGTGGCCTCCACGATCCGCCACTCCTCGGTGTCCGCGACGGGCTCACCCGGCGCCATCACCTCGGCCACCGGAGCGGCGCCGGCCACCTCGTTGCGCTCGATGATCGCGTTGCGTTCCCGGCGGTCGTCGAGGCGGTGGAACTGCCACTCGCCGAGCCGCCACGCGACCCAGGCGAGGCCCACGACCACCAGCGCGAAGACGATCCAGCGGCGCGTGAGCAGGAACCGCAGCTTGTGCACGCGCCGAGGTTATCCGGCGGGTCCTGACCCGGTGAGGGGTGCCTCGCTAGACTCCAGTGGTGATGACGCCTCTGGGAGACCGCTTCGGCCGCGTGGCCACGGATCTGCGTGTTTCGCTCACTGACCGGTGCAACCTGCGCTGCAACTACTGCATGCCCGCCGAGGGCCTCGACTGGCTCCCGACGGAGCAGACGCTCACCGACGACGAAGTGGTCCGACTGATCACGATCGGCGTCGAGAAGCTCGGCATCCGTGAGGTGCGCTTCACCGGCGGTGAGCCGCTGCTGCGACGCGGCCTCGTCGACATCGTCGGGCGCACCCACGCACTGGGGGTCGAGACCTCGCTGACGACCAACGCGCTGGGCCTGACCCGCACGGCGCAAGCGCTGGCCGACGCCGGCCTCGACCGGATCAACGCGAGCATCGACACCGTCCGCCCGGAGACGTTCGCCACGATCACCCGGCGCGACCGGCTCCAGGACGTCGTCGCCGGCCTCGAGGCGGCCAAGGCGGCCGGCCTCGGACCGATCAAGCTCAACGCCGTGCTGCTGCGCGGCACCAACGACGATCAGGCCGCCGAGCTGCTCCGCTGGAGCGTCGAGCACGGCTACGAGCTGCGGTTCATCGAGCAGATGCCGCTGGACGCCCAGCACGACTGGAGCCGTGAGGCGATGGTGACCGCCGACGAGATCTTCGAGCAGCTCACGGCCGAGTTCGCCCTGACCCCGCACGGCGAGCCGAGGGGGAGCGCCCCGGCGGAGCTCTTCGACGTCGACGGGGGACCGGCCACGGTGGGCATCATCGCCTCGGTCACCCGCCCCTTCTGCGGCGACTGCGACCGGGTCCGCCTGACCGCCGACGGCCAGGTGCGCAACTGCCTCTTCGCGCGCGAGGAGTCCGACCTGCGTACGGCACTGCGCTCCGGTGCCACCGATCAGGAGATCGCCGAGCGCTGGGTCATCGCGATGCTCGGCAAGCGTGCCGGTCACGGCATCGACGACGTGACCTTCCTGCAGCCCGACCGGCCGATGTCGGCGATCGGCGGGTAGGTCGCGAGCCCATTGTCGGAGCTCTCTTCCGGGGGTTCGCTCGGGCGTCGCGCCGGATGCGCGCGTTGACCGGGCCTGCCGGTAACCGGCAACAGCCTTTATCGTGTTCAACCATGAGTGCGGTCATCCGGAGGGCTGATCGTGGCGATCTTGAGGCCATCGTCGCCTTCGGCTCGGCCGTGATCCCGCCGTACTACACCCCGATCCTCGGCGAAGATGCCGCGCAGGCGCAACTGGCGTGGTGGTCGCTCGGTCGCATGGCACCCGCGGTCGAGGCAGACCGAGTCCATGTCGCCGCGATGGATCACGACGTCGTGGGCGTGTGCCAGACCGGTGAGCTGGCCGGCGAGCAGGTCATCTGGAAGATGTACCTCGCCCCGGCATACCGGGGCCGATCACTCGGGGTCGAGTTGCTTCGTCAGGCGATCGCATCCCTTCCGCCGGGAGTGGGCCACGTGGACGTGGAGCACTTCGCCGGGAACACCCGAGCAGCAAAGTTCTACGAACGCGAAGGTTTCAAGGTCCTTCGGACAGACGCGGCCGTGACCGGCGAGCTGCCGAACAGCGCCATCGTCTGGCGCCGGCGACAACTGCGCTGACGCTCGATTAGCCGCGCACGCGTGGGCGAGTCACGGCCCCGACCGCCGGCCTATCTGCGGCGGTGGAACCTGAGGTCGCCGTTGGGGAGGCGGTCGGTGCGGTAGCCGGTGTCGTGGACCCGGTGGTGGTGGTGGGAGCAGAGCAGGACGGCGTTGGCCAGATCCGTCGGGCCGCCGGCGTGCCAGGGGTCGGTGTGGTGGGCGTCGCACCAGGTGCCGGGGGTGTCGCAGCCCTCGGCGCGGCACGTCTGGTCGCGGATCAGGAGGGCCTTGCGCTGGGCGGGGGTAAAGAGTCGCTTGGCTCGGCCGAGGTCGATCGGGAGGCTGTCGCCGCCGAGGACGGCGGGGAGGATCTTGGCGGTGCACGCGAGCCGTCGGGCTTGGGCGGCGGTGATCCGGTCGCCGGTGAGGTCGTCGCCGGGCACCAGGCCGGCGCCGAGGAGATCCGCGGCACCGAGCTGGGCCTGGAGGGAGGCCAAGGGGATGGTGACGATGACGGTGGTGGCGTCCCCGCCGTGGACGGGGAGCCGGGTGGGGTCGACGGCCTCGAGGAACTGGCACAGCGCTTGGCCGAGGCGTCGGGGGTAGGGCAGTCGGGCCACCGGGTCGGCAGCGTTCCCGCCAGCGTTCCCACCGGTGGCCCTGCCGGTGTTCCCGTCAGCGTTCGAGGAGCCGCCCTGCTGCTGGCGGGGGTTGGCGAAGGCTTCGAGGTACGTCGCCAACCGGGTGCCGATGGCGTCGGGCACGAGGCCGGAGATCCGGGTGGTGCCGTCGCCCTGGCGGCGCATCGTGAGCCGGGTCCGCTCCGCGGCGTTCTGCTCGAGGTCCGCGAGCCGGTCGGCCTCGGCCTGCTCGGCGATCTCGGGGGCGACCACGTCGAGGATCCGCCGGCCGAGGCGGCCGAGCTCCTTGGGCCCGAACTCCCCGGCATACGCCACCAGGTGCGCTTCGGCCAACGCGACCGTCGACGGGGCGACCCGCGCGGGCAGGGCGTCCAACGCCCGGCGGATCACGTGCGCCTGCGCGAGCGTCACGTCCCCCTCGCGCATCCCCGCCGCCAGCACCGGACGCTCAAGATCCAGCGCCGTCGCCAGCGCCAGGTCGGCGCGGGCGTCGGTGAACCGGGTCCGGGTCTCGTGCGCCAACCACCCGGCCGCGTCCTTCGCGGCCGTGGCGTCGGCCAGGTCGCCGGCATCGGCCAGGACCCGCAACCGCAGCTCCGCCAACTGGGACTCGGCACGGACCAGCTCACACAGGGCGGTCGCCTTCTCCGCGGTGGTCAGGAACGTCGGGTTCGCCCCCGCCACCCCCTTCAGCAGCGCCCGGACCTCGGAGGCCACGACAACGATCGGGTGACTCACGATCGGATCTGTCACGACTGGCCTCCTTCCGACGACGGGATCCCCACGCGCACGCGTGAGGCTCAACGGTCGTCGCTCCTGGAGGCCCGGCCAGCCGGACTATTACGTCACCCTCGCAACTCGATCCGCCGATCTCGGGATAGCGCACTGGTGACTTGTCCTGGTGGCCCGACGATCATTGAAACGTGACGACCGACCCTACCCGGTCGCAAGCACTTAACAAACACATGTTCGACATAGGATCTGTCAAGAGACGGCGGTGGTGGGGCCGGTCGTCCTTTTGGACCGGTCCGAGCCAGCCGCAACACGAGCCAGCAGCGCCTACGAGCCCGCCTCGTGCGCGACGACGTCCTTCAAGAACCCCCGCGCGCCGAGGAAGTCCGAGAGCGACACCCGGTGCTCCTCGCACGCCAGCCAGGTCTTGCGGCGCTCGGGCGTGTGGATCTTGGGGTTGTTCCACTGCAGTTCCCAGACGGCGTCCGCCTGGCAACCCTTGGCCGAGCAGATGTCTGGATCGGGGTCCATCCGTGCCCTCCGGCAGGTGTCGTGAACGGCCTGAAATGGAGAGGTGCCGGACAGCCACGGGGGGAAGCTGTCCGGCACCTCGATGCACGACGCAGACGGGGGATGCTGCGCTAGCGAGAGCGATCATGGCACGCAGGTGCGTGAAGTTCAAACCTCTCGAGCGAGTCGCGCCGAGGAAAAAGGTTTCCGTCAGTCCTGGTCGTCTCGAGGCGTCAGTTCATGGGCTCCAGCGCCTGAGGGAAGCCTGAATCCGTCGTCGCGCTGGTCCCCGGCGTTTGCGGCCACCACCGCGAACAGCGGGAGGAACACGGCGGCGGCGACCAGGACCCACCGAAGGACCCCTTCGCCCACCGCGACCGCACCCACGAAGCACACGAGGCGGATCGTCATGGAGAGCGCGTAGCGTCGCTGGCGCGACTTCATGTCCTCGGCGGCGCTGCTGCGCGCGGTGGTGATGCGTACGGCGTCCGGCTTGGCCATGGTGTCGAGTCTACGTCGCTAGGCTCCACAATCCACGGGCCGCTCGAGGCCCTCCAGCCGTACGGCGACCAGGAGGAACCATGTCCAACCGCACCTACCGCGTGACCGAGATCGTCGGCACATCACCCGACGGCATCGACCAGGCCGTCCGCAACGGCATCGAGAGAGCCGGCCAGACGCTGCGCCACATCGACTGGTTCGAGGTCACCCAGATCCGCGGCCAGGCCAAGGACGGTGCCGTGGAGCACTTCCAGGTCGGCATGAAGGTCGGCTTCCGTCTCGAGGACGAGTAGGCGGTCCAGCGTCCGGTCCGAGTTCGGCGTACCCCTCGGTAATCACTACCGTCGAGGCGTGAGCGAGATTCCTGGATCCAGCACCCCCCGTTCCGTCCTGGTGACCGGTGGCAACCGCGGCATCGGCCGCGCCATCGCCGAGGCCTTCTTGGCGCAGGGCGACAAGGTCGCCGTCACGACGCGCAACGGAGGCGCACCCGAGGGTGCCCTCGACGTGCGCTGCGACATCACCGACCCGGTCGCCGTCGACGCGGCCTTCGCCCAGGTCGAGGAGGCGCACGGGCCGGTCGAGGTGCTGGTCGCCAACGCCGGCATCACCAAGGACACCCTGCTGCTGCGGATGAGCGAGGACGACTGGTCCTCGGTCATCGACACCAACCTGACCGGCACCTTCCGGCTGGCCAAGCGCGCTGCCAAGGGCATGCTGCGCCTGCGCCGGGGGCGCATCATCTTGATCTCCTCCGTCGTCGGGCTGCTCGGCTCGGCAGGCCAGGTCAACTACGCAGCCTCCAAGGCCGGACTGGTCGGGATGGCCCGCTCGCTGGCCCGTGAGCTCGGCAGCCGGTCGATCACGACCAACGTCGTGGCCCCCGGCTTCGTCGAGACCGACATGACCGACGTGCTGAGCGAGGACCAGAAGTCGATCATCAAGACGCAGGTGCCGCTGGGCCGCTACGCCTCACCGACCGAGGTCGCCTCGGCCGTCACCTGGCTGGCCTCCGACGGTGCCGCCTACGTCACCGGGGCGGTCATCCCCGTCGACGGCGGCCTCGGCATGGGTCACTGACACGCACACCTGGCTCACCCCCGACTGGCTCGACCAAGACTGGAAGGCACACACATGGGAATCCTCGACGGCAAGCGCATCCTCGTCGCCGGAGTCACGATGGACACCTCGATCGGCTTCGCCACCGCCAAGATCGCGCAGGAGCAGGGCGCCACGGTGCTGATCTCCAACTTCGGGCGGGCCCTCGGCATCACCCGGCGCATCGCCAAGCGCCTGCCGCAGGAGCCGCCGGTGCTGGAGCTCGACGTCACTGACGACGACCACCTCGCCGGTCTCGCCGACCAGGTGCGTGAGCACGTCGACGGGCTCGACGGAGTCGTCCACTCGATCGCCTACGGCAACCCGGAGACGCTGCTGGGAGGCAAGTTCCTCGACGGTCCGTGGGAGGACGTCGCCCAGGCCGTGCAGGTCTCGGCCTACTCCCTCAAGTCGCTGGCCGTCGCGACCCGACCGCTGATGTCGCACGGCGGCTCGATCGTCGGGTTGACGTTCGACGCGACCACCGCCTGGCCGGCGTACGACTGGATGGGCGTGGCCAAGGCGGCGCTGGAGAACACCTCCCGCTACGTCGCCCGCGACCTCGGTCCCGAGGGCATCCGCTGCAACCTGGTGTCGGCCGGCCCGCTCAAGACCCTGGCCGCGAAGGCGATCCCGGGGTTCGAGGCCCTCGAGTCGGCGTGGAAGGACCGCGCGCCGCTGGGCTGGGACGAGACCGACCACGCGCCGACCGCGCGCGCCGTGTGCGCCCTGCTGAGCGACTTCTTCCCGGCGACCACGGGTGAGATCGTGCACGTCGACGGCGGCTTCCACGCCATGGGGCTGTAGCCGCGCCGCAGCCGTTCGGTAGTTTCGCCGGGTGACTTCCCTGGTCGAGCTGCGCATCCTCGAAGGCCCCAATCTCTACTTCCCGCGCGCAGCGGTGAAGCTCACGTTGGACGTCTCGACGATCAGCGACGCCACGGACGAGGCCGCGTTGCGCTTCGCGCGCCGGATCGGTCTGCGCACCACGCGCCCCGGCGCCCCGGGGTCGGGCTTCCGGCAACGGTTCGCGGTCCGCGCCGTGGAGCGACTGGTGAGGGCGATCGCCAGCGAGGCGGGCACCCGCCGCCTGGCGGTGCGCGTGCGTCCCACCTCCGATCCGCAGGTCCTGGTCGTGGCCTTCCCGTGGCGCAACCGCGAACGGGCGCGGGCACTGGGAGAGGCCGTCGCCCACGCTCTCGACGCCCTCCCCACACCGGACGTCGAGTCCGCCGTGAGCGCGGCCGCGGAGGAGGTCGCGGCAGTGCCCCGGGGCACCCGCCCGACGACCATCACCCCGAAGATCCCCGTGGTGGCCGTGACCGGCACCAACGGCAAGACCACGACCAGCCGGATGATCGCCCACATCGCCCGCACCAGCGGTCTGGTCGTCGGCTGGTCGAACACCGACGGTGTCTACCGTGACGGCGTGCTCGTCGAGGCGGGGGACTACTCCGGCCCGTCCGGCGCGAGCCGTGCGCTGGGCCTGGAGGGAGTCCAGTTCGCCGTCACCGAGACGGCCCGCGGCGGCATCCTGCTCAAGGGGATCGGGATCACCCGCAACGACGTGTCCGTGGTGACCAACGTGACCGCCGACCACCTCGGTCTCCAGGGCATCGACACCGTCGACCAGCTCGCCGAGGTGAAGTCCGTGGTCGCGCGGATCACGCGCAAGGACGGGTGGGCGGTGCTCAACGGCGACGATCCGCGCGTGCTGGCGATGCGGTCGGTGGTCTCCGCCCAGCCCTGGATCTTCAGCCGGGATCCCGACTCGCCCGCCGTGCGCGAGGTGCTGGGCCACGGCGGCGGGCGCGCGACCACCGTGATCGACGGCTGGATCACTGTCCTCGCCCCGGGCGCCGACCCCGACCCGCTCGTCGAGCTGGTCGACGTGCCCATGACCCTGGCCGGGCTGTCGCGCTTCAACATCGAGAACGCCCTCGCTGCGGCGTCTGCAGCCCTGGCCATCGGCCTGCCCCGCGCCGACGTGGTCTCGGGCCTCAGGACGTTCCGTCCCGACGCCGAGCACAACCCCGGCCGGATGAACTTCTTCTCCCTCCCGGGGGACGTCTCGGTCGTCATGGACCTCGCCCACAACGAGGCAGGGCTCGAGGCGCTGCTCGAGATCATGGCCGGCGTACGACGACCCGGCGCCCGCCTGATGCTGGGCCTGGGCGCCGTCGGCGACCGCACCGACGAGCTGATCGACGCACTGGGGGAGATCGGTGCCAAGGGCAGCGACGTGGTCGCCATCGGCCACAAGGAGCACTACCTCCGGGGCCGCACCATCGACGAGATCGACGGCCTGCTCCGTGCGGGGGCAGCCCGCGTCGGGGTCACCGACATCGACACCCACCGGACCGAGGTGGAGTGCCTGGCGGCCCTCGTCGACCGAGCCGATCCCGGCGACGTGATCGGTCTGATGTGCCACGCGGAGCGGCAGGAGGCCTACGACTGGATCGCCGGGCACGGCGGCACCGCGGACTCGCCCGAGACCTTGTCGCAGAAGGTCCGCGCCGCCGGTCAGCCGTGAGCCAGGGCTGGATCGAGGCGTTCGACAGCCTCGCGCCCGACTACGACGAGCACACCCGCCGTGACGGGTGGCAGCCCAACGAGGTCGCCGCCGCGCTGCTCGCACCGCTGGCGCTCCGTCCGGCCCGCGTGCTCGACCTCGGTGCCGGCACCGGGCAGACCAGCGAGGAGCTGGCCCGTCTCTTCCCCGAGGCCGCGTTCACGCTCATCGACCCGTCGGCCGGGATGGTCGAGCTCGCCCGCGCCAGGCTCCCCGGCGCGACGGTCGTGCGCGGCGACGCCGCCGGGTTCCTGCGCGAGACCCCGCGCACCTGGGACCTGGTGGCGGCGATCGGTTGCCTGGAGCTGGTTCCCGACCTGTTCGAGGTGCTCCGCCTGGCTGCCTCCCGGCTGGGGCCCGGAGGCCACCTCGTCGTGACCCACGAGCCGCTGGAGGGCACGTCGGTCCAGAGCATGCCGCGCAGCGAGCTGAGCGGTGGCCGCGTGGTCCAGCGCCACACGCGCGAGGAGGTGGAGCGTCGCGCGGCGTCGTACGGCCTGGTGCGGGTCGCGCACCGCGACCTGGTCGCCTTCCGCCGCGCCGACTCCGGCGACGGCGTCGTCTACGAGCTCGTCGTGTGGTCGGTGGCGTGAGCTGCTCCGGCCCGACCGGCTGGTGGCCCTCGGCACGAGCCTCGTGCTCGTCCTCGTGCTCGCCCTGGTGCAGTGGGACTTCTGGCCGACGCCCAGACCGTCGGTCAGCTCACCGTGATGGCGAAGGGGCTGACCATCGAGGACGCGGCTCCACTCGTGCAGCTCTTCCGGGAGGCTGCGACCTCGGGCGCCACCGGCTGAGCAGACCCGCTCACACGTCGCCGGGGTCCACCTGCTCGCCGGGCGCGCCGATGTCGAGGTCACCCTCGACGATCATCGCGGTCACGCCGCGAGGTGATCGGGTCTCATGCACCTCGCCGGGCTCCCAGACCGCTGCCTGGCCCGGGCCCAGCCGGCGTACGGTCCCCTCGGCGCCGCTCACCTCGGCCTCGCCCGACAGCACGACCATGAGCTGGCGGCCCGCCGCCGGGTGGCGGCCGATGGTCCCGCCCGGCTCCAGCGTGACGGCGATCAGGTGGGCGTCGGCGCTGATCCCGAAGGCACCGACCGAGAACCCACGGCTGCCGTGGGCCTCGATCGGACGGTGGGGCAGGTCTGCCAGGTCGAGGACCCGCACTCAGGACTCGGGCGTGGACGGGGTGTAGTCGGGGTCGGCCGACGGCGCGTCCGGGTTGGTGACGGAGCCGGCCTGGGCCACGTCGGACCACTGCTCGAGCTCGGCCATCACCTCGGCGTGCTTGTCGACGCACACCACGACGAGGTCGCCGCGGTTGGAGCGGCTCATCGCGTGGCGCACGGCCTCGATCTCGTCGAGGCACATCTCGGCCTGCTTGCACCGCGCGCCGTCGTCCATCGCGGCGCGTACGCCGTCCAGCACCAGCTGGGCGGTCGCACCACGCTCGCGCCCGCGCAGGGCCACGTCCTCGCGGATGATGCAGACGTCGAAGTGCTGGGCGGCGATCGTGCCGAGCTCGACCATGTCCTGGTCGCGCCGGTCTCCCGCGGTGGCGATGATGCCGATCCGAGATGGGCGGGCCAGGTCGTGCGAGGAGGCCAGCGAGTCGCCGACGCGGTCCACGAAGTCACCCAGCATCTTCATGCCGGGTGCGTTGTGGCAGTAGTCGACGATCACGTTGACGCCGTTGACCTCGACCTCGTTGAGGCGGCCGGGGGAGAGGTAGTAGTTGGTGGAGAAGCTGCGCAGCCCCTGGCGGATGTCGTGCAGGGGGGCACCGGCCGCGAACGCCGCAGCAGCCGCGGCCAGCGAGTTCTGGACGTTCATGCGTGCTCGTCCGCTGAACGTGGCGGGCAGCAGGTGGGTCCACGCGAGCTGCATCTCGCGACGTCCGTGCTGGACGACCATCATCTCGCCGCGCTCGGTCGGGTTGAGCACGATGGCCTTGCCGCCGCGACGGCAGTGCGCGTCGATCATGTCGCGCACCTCGCTGCCCGGCTCCTCCATCGAGAACCAGACGACCTGGCCGGAGCACTTGCGGCGCATCTCCCGCACCAGCGGGTCGTCGGCGTTGAGCACGGCGTGCCCGTCGCGCGGCACGGCCTCGACGATGACGGCCTTCACGTCCGCCAGCTGCTCGACCGTGTCGATGCCGCGCAGGCCGAGGTGGTCGGGCTGCACGTTGAGCACCACGGCCACGTCGTTGCGCTCGTAGCCGAGACCCTCGCGCAGGATGCCGCCGCGGGCGACCTCGAACACGGCGAAGTCGACGCGCGGGTTCTGCAGCACCATCCGCGCCGACCGCGGACCGGAGGCGTCGGCCCGGATCACCAGGCGCTCGTCGATGACCACGCCGTCGGTGGAGGTCATGCCGACCTTGCGGCCCATGCCCTTGAAGATGTGGCTGATCATCCGGCTGGTGGTCGTCTTGCCGTTGGTGCCGGTGACCGCCACGATCGGGATCCGCGACGGGGCGCCGGACGGGAACAGCATGTCCACCACTGGCTTGGCGATGAACTGCGGCTCACCGATCGTCGGGTGCGTGTGCATCCGGAAGCCCGGTGCGGCGTTCACCTCGCAGATCGCGCCACCGGCCTCGCGCACCGGCTCGGTGATGTCGGGGCAGATGAAGTCGATGCCGGCGATGTCGAGGCCGACCATGCGGGCGGCCTCCTCGGCGATCTCGACGTTCTCGGGGTGGGCCTCGAAGGTGCGGTCGATCGAGATGCCACCGGTCGACATGTTGCCGGTGAGGGCGAGCTTGACCATCTCGCCCTCCGCGGGCACCGAGGTCAGCGTGTGGCCCTGGTCGGCGAGGACCTCGATGGCCGCGTCGTCGACCTTGATGCGGGTGAGCACCTTCTCGTGTCCCACACCGCGCCGCGGGTCGGCGTTGGTCAGCTCCACCAGCGACTCCACGGTGGACGTGCCGTCCCCGGTCACCGACGCCGGGACCCGCTCGGCGATGGCGACCATCCGGCCGTCGATGATGAGGCAGCGGTAGTCCTTGCCGGTCACGAAGGACTCGACGATGACGGTGCCGCGGCGCGACTGGTCCTCAGCGATCGAGAAGGCGGCGCGTACGCCGTCGTCGTCCTGGAGGTCGAGGCAGACCCCGCGGCCGTGGTTGCCGTCCAGCGGCTTGAGCACGACCGGGAAGCCGATCCGGCGCGCGGCCGCGACGGCCTGGTCCTCCGAACGGACCGACTCCTGCTTGGGGACCGGCAGGCCGGCGGCACCGAGGAGCTTGGTCGTGAGGTCCTTGTCCGAGGCGATGTCGACGGCGATCGACGACGTCTCGGACGTCATCGTGGCGCGGATCCGCTTCGCGTGGACGCCCTGGCCGAGCTGGACCAGGGAGTGCTGGTTGAGCCGGATCCAGGGGATGTCGCGGGACACGGCCTCGTCGACGATGGCCTGGGTCGAGGGTCCGAACGCGGTGCGCTCGGCACGCCGGATGAACTCGTCGCGCTCGGTCTCCCAGTCGAAGTCCGGATCGCCCTCGACGAGGTGGTTGACCAGGCGGACGGCGAGGCGGCCGGCGGTGAGGCCGACGTTCTCGTCGATGTAGCCGTAGATGATGTTGTAGTGCCCGGGCTGGCCCTTGACCTGCCGGGTCTTGCCGCGACGGATGTCGTGACCGACCAGCTGCTGCAGCGCCAGCGCCACGTGCTCGGCGACATGGCCGAGCCAGGTGCCCTCGTTGAGCCGTTCGAGGAAACCGCCGCGACGCCCGCGCGAGCAGGTGTGCTCGCGCAGGCCGGGCAGCATCGAGACCAGGTCGTCGGTGAAGCCGGGGAGGGTGTTGCTCGGGTACTGCTCCAGGGACCCGAGGTCGACCACGAGGTGGATCGACTTGTCGTAGGACCAGACGTTGGCGCCGCGGTAGACGCGCGTCTCGACGATCTTCAGGTCAGGAGTGGGCCGCTCACTCATGCACGTACTCGCTTCGCTCCGTGCGCACATGAGGCACCTGTCACGCTGTGCTGGATGACTCGCTCGCTTCGCTCACTCATGCACGTACTCGCTTCGCTCCGTGCGCACATGAGGCACCTGTCACTCTGTGCTGGATGACTCGCTCGCTTCGCTCACTCATGCATGGTCTCCCTGGGTCGGGGTCGGAGGTAGGTCGATGGAGGGCCGGGACGCGCGCCTCATCTTCAGCCGGCGGCGGATGGCGGCCGGGGCCGCGTCGGCAGCGGCGATGTCACGGGCCAGCTGGCGCAGGTCTCGACTCGCCTCGGCCAGCTCGTCGGCGTCCTCCGGGTCGACCCGGGACTCCTGCGGCATCAGTTCGCGCGTGGAGAGGTTGAAGACGGCACGCTCGGGCAGGACGTGGAAGATCACGCCGCTCGCGAGCAGGGGCGAGGACCGCGTCGCCTCATAGGCGTTCGACACCATCCGCGAGCCGTCGAAGAGGGTGACGGCACCCTTGCCCAGCACCCGCATGACCATGTCGCCGTCGACGTCCTCGACGAGCCCGCAGGTGTCCTCGTCGACGCCGATGCCCAGCAGCTGCGGGCTCTGCGCCACGATCATCAGCAGCCTGCCATAGCGGTTGCGCTGGTCGAAGTGCTGGTCGATCACCGTGGCGTCCACCAGCCCGAGCCCGGCTGCGACCTGGGTCATCCGTTGCTTGGGAGTGGCACCCCCGACGCCGAAGGCCACCATGTGCGAGGACTGGATGCTCGCACCGGCCGAGGTGCCCGCGACCACCGCGCCGCGATCATGGGCCCGCAGGATCGCCTCGCCCACCGGGGTGCCGCACACGATCGAGGACAGCTTGAGCTGGTTGCCGCCGGTCATGAAGATGCCGGTGGCCTCGTCGAGGGCCTTGACCAGGGTCGGGTCCTGCGCCTGCTCGCGGCTCTCCGGACGTACGGCGTCGACGCGGGCGGCGCCGAACTTGGTGAACAGCGCGTCGTAGACGTCGACGACCTCGCGTCCGAGCGAGGAGGCCGTCGGGATGACGGCGATGCGGGCGTCCTTGCCGCCGCTGAGGGCGACGAAGTGCTTGAGGATGGTCGGCTTGCGCACCTTGTCCTCGGCACCACCGATGATCATGAGTGGTCCGCGGGGCATGACACGCAGGCTAGCGGCTGCAAGGCTGGGCGCATGCAGCAGTCATCCCCCAAGACGCCACGACGGCTGGTCGTGATGCGCCACTCGAAGGCCGAGCCCACCGCTCCGTCCGACCACGGCCGTCCCATCGCGACCCGCGGGCGCGAGGACGCGGAAGAGGTCGGGCACTGGCTGCGCGAGCAGGGGATCACCCCCGACGCAGCGCTCGTGTCCGACTCCCTGCGCACCCAGCAGACCTGGGAGCAGGTGGCCGCGGCCGCTGCCTGGACCGTCGAGGCACAGTTCTCCGCGGCCCTCTACGCGGCCGAGTCCGACTCGGCCTTCGACCTGATCCGTGAGGTGGACGCCGGAGTGCGGACCCTGGTCGTCATCGGGCACAACCCGACGATGGCCTCCATCGCCGAGCTGATCGACGACGGCGAGGGCGATCCGGACGCCACCACGGGGCTCGTCACCCGGGGCCTGCCCACCTCGGGCCTGGCCGTGTTCGGAGTTCTGGGTGAGTGGGCCGACCTGGAGCCCGGTTCCGGCCGGCTCGAGGCCTTCCACGTCCCGGATGCCTGAGGCGATCCCATCGTCGCGGATCCGGCGGTCGTGGCGCGGTTGCGCGCCGCCGGGTGCGTGTGGGCCGAGGCCGAGGCGGCGCTGCTGGCGGAGTCGGGCGGCACGGCCGCTGAGGTGGAGTCACGCGTCGCACGACGCGTCGGCGGCGAACCGCTGGAGCTGGTGCTCGGATGGGTGGCGTTCCTCGGGCGGCGGCTGTCGGTGGCACCTGGGGTGTTCGTTCCGCGGCGGCGCACCGAGCTGCTGGCGCGTACGGCGCTCGCGCACGTGGCCGCGCTGGAGGGTCGCGCCGGTGGCGACCTCGTCCGTGATCGGGTCGTCGTGGTCGAGATGTGCTGCGGAGTCGCGCCGGTCGCGGCCTGCCTCGGCGCGACCCGTGCGGACGTGCACGCCGCCGACCTCAGCACTGCCGCGCTCGCCTGCGCCAGGTTGAACGCCCCCGCCGCGGCGCTGCACGTCGGTGACCTGTACGACGCATTGCCGGCGGACCTGCGCGGCCGGGTCGGCGTGCTCGCGGCGAACGCTCCCTACGTGCCCTCGGAGAGCATCGCGTCGATGCCGCCCGAGTCCCGCGACCACGAGCCGTGGACCGCGCTCGACGGCGGGGCCGACGGTGTCGACCTGCACCGGCGGCTGGCCGCGGGGGCGGGGGACTGGCTGGTGCCCGGGGGAGTGCTGCTGCTCGAGACGAGCCGCTCCCAGGCGCCCCTCACCGCTGCGGCGATGACCGCGGCGGGGCTCACGAGCGACCTGGTGGTCGACGACGAGATCGGCGGATGCGTCGCCGTGGGCCTCACGGAGCCGCGGGTCGGGTGAGGAGCGGCGGAGCGGGCGTCACGATCCCGGCCTCGGCGTCGGCCTCCTCGATCTGCTCGCGCGAGATGCCGAGCAGGTAGAGGATGGTGTCGAGGTAGGGGACGTTGACCGACGTCTGCGCCGCGTCACGCACCACCGGCTTGGCGTTGTAGGCGATGCCCAGCCCCGCCTCGTTGAGCATGTCGAGGTCGTTGGCACCGTCCCCGACGGCGATCACGGCGTCGAGCGGCACCCCCACCTCGGCGGCGAACTCGCGCAACGCCGTCGCCTTGCCGGCCCGGTCGACCACCGGGCCCACGATGCGTCCGGTGAGATGGCCGTCGACGATCTCGAGCTCGTTGGCCCGGGCGAAGTGGATGCCGAGGTCGGCGGCGAGCCGGTCGGTGATCTGGGTGAAGCCGCCCGACACGATCGCGAACCGGTAGCCCAGGCGACGCAGGGTGCGGACCATCGTCCGGGCGCCGGGCGCGAGCTCGATGGAGTCGTAGACCTGGTCCAGCGCGGACGCGGGGACCCCCTCGAGCAGGGCCACCCTCTCGCGCAGGGACGACTCGAAGTCGAGCTCGCCGCGCATGGCCGCCTCGGTCACGCGCGCGACCTCGACCTCCGCACCGGCGTGGGCGGCGATCATCTCGATCACCTCGCCCTGGATGAGGGTCGAGTCGACGTCCATGACGATCAACCGGACACCGCGGCGGTGCAGCGACTCGCGCTGGACGGCGAGGTCGATGCCGAGGCGCGCGGCCTCGGCCGACAGCAGCGGCCGGAGCGTGTCGGCGGACGCACCGGAGACGTGCAGCTCGATCGCGGTCACCGGATAACGCGCCATCCGCTCGATCCGGTCGATGTTGGCGCCGGAGTCGGCGATCCGGCCGGCGACAGCGGCCATGGCGGACGCCTTCAGCGGGCTGCCGATGAGCGTGATGTGCGACCGGTCGCCGCTGCGGCTCCTGTTGTCACCGGCCCCCCGGTCGACCTCGACGCTCATGTCGAGCTCCGCGGCGGTGCGCTCGATGACCTCGCGCAGCTTCTTCCAGTCCCGCGGTGCGGTGACCAGGATGCCCAGCAGCAGACGCCGCCTGAGCACGATCTGCTCGATGTCGAGGACCTCGACCCCCGCCGCGGCCAGCACGTCGAACATCGCGGACGTGACACCCGGCCGGTCCTTTCCGGTGAGGGTGACCAGAAGCGTCTTCGGCTCGTCTTCCATGGTGTGCGCAGGCTAGTCGCGCCGGTGGCACCACCGCGACGGGGTCCGCACAACGGTCGGCTGCCCGGCGTGTCGTGTCATCGCTGGAACGCGACCGGTCGCATGCCCTACGTTGCTGGCGCTGGCGGTTCCGCCCACGGAGCCGCCCCGAACCCCAGGGGACACCCATGGACTTCATGACCGCGGTCCGGACCTGCCTGTCCAAGTACGTCGACTTCACCGGGCGTGCCCGACGCTCGGAGTTCTGGTACTTCGTGCTGTTCAACCTCATCGTGCAGGTGGTGGCGAGCATCCTGGACAACGCGGCCGGCACCGACTTCGACTCGGCCAACGGTGGCGTGATCAGCACGCTCGCCACCCTGGGCATGCTGCTGCCGTCCATCGCCGTGTCGGCCCGCCGCCTCCACGACATCGGCAAGAGCGGCTGGTGGCAGCTGATGGGGATCATCCCGATCCTCGGCTGGGTCCTGGTGATCATCTGGTACGCGACCAACACCAAGCCGGGCGCCAACCAGTACGGCCCCGACCCCACGAACGACGTGTCACCGGAGGGCTACCCGCCTCCGGCCCCGCCCTATGGCGGCGGCCGGTACGGCGGCTGACCCGCTACGGCGGCCACACCTCGGGCGAGCACGCCGCCACGATCGCGCGGCGAGCCGCGCGTCCCAGAGGTTGGAGCAGTCCGCGACGGCGCTGGACCTCGTGCGCCGAGATCGCGCCGCCGTCGTCGGTCAGGGCCAGGTCCACGATGGCCCACGCCTGCAGTCCGCGGGCCGCGAGGTCGACGCACCGCGGCGGCGTGCCCAGGGGCGCCTCCAGGGCCGGCCGGTGGTGCAGGTTCATCAGCGCGTCGGCCGCCTCCGGCCGCCAGCGGGCCACGTCGAGGTCGGCGAGGTCACCGGCCGCGCCGATGAGCGACTCGCGCAGTCCGCGGTCCGCCTCGCCCACGTCCGGCAGCTGGCGCGGAGCCGCCTCGAAGGCCCGCCACTGCACGGTCTCGCCGCGCTCCTCGGGCACCAGGCCGACGGTTCCGGCGACCACCGCCTGCCCGGCTTCCATGGCCGACTCGTTGAAGCCGCGCGGCCCGCCGAGCCCCAGCGGGTCGCCGTCGACGGGCAGAGCCAGCCCGGCGTACGTCGCACCGCCCGCGCGCGCACGCGCCAGCAGGTCGAGCGTCGAGCCGCCGTCGAGCAGGTGGGTGTCCTCGGCGAGGGCGTCGAGCACGTGGTCGGCCTGCTCGTGCCCGCGCAGCCATGCGGTGAGCCACCACGCGAGGACCGCCGAGTGGGGGAGGGCCGGCGAGGGTGAGGAGGAGGACGACATCGCGGGCGAGGCTACTCGCTGCTGCGCGCCCGACGTGTTGGCCCCGGAGGCGCCGCCACTGCTGGATAGGGTGGCGTCCATGGTCGCCGTCATCGAGTTCGCAGGTGTCACGGTGCGCCGGGGCCGGTCCTTGCTGCTCGACGACGTCAGCTGGGAGGTGGAGGAGGACGAGCGCTGGGTGGTCCTCGGACCCAACGGGGCGGGCAAGACCACGCTCCTGCAGGTCGCTGCCGCACAGCTGCACCCCACCGCCGGGGTCGCCGGGATCCTCGACGAGGTGCTCGGCACCACCGACGTGTTCGAGCTGCGCCCGCGGATCGGCCTGACCAGTGCCGCGCTGGCCGACCGGATCCCGAGGTCCGAGCAGGTCCGCGACGTCGTCGTGTCCGCGTCCTACGGGGTCGTGGGCCGCTGGCGCGAGCACTACGCCGACCTCGACCACGACCGCGCGGCTGCGCTGCTGGTCGAGGTCGGGGCCAGCCACCTGGCCGAGCGCACGTTCGGCACCCTCAGCGAAGGCGAGCGCAAGCGGGTGCAGATCGCCCGCGCACTGATGACCGACCCCGAGCTGCTGCTCCTCGACGAGCCCGCCGCCGGTCTCGACCTCGGGGGCCGCGAGGACCTCGTCGCCACCTTGTCGGAGCTCGCCATGGACCCGGACTCACCGGCGACCGTCCTGGTCTCGCACCACGTCGAGGAGATCCCGCCCGGCTTCACCCACGCGCTGCTGCTGCGGGAGGGTCGCGTGGTCGATGCAGGTCCCGTGGAGGACGTCGTCACCGCCGAGACGCTGTCCGAGGCGTTCGGCATGCCGTTGCTGCTGAGCCGAGCCGACGACCGCTTCACCGCCCGCCGGCGGCCCGCCCGGCAGATCCTTCACTGACCACTGGCTAGGCTCTGCGTATGGACTGGATCCGTGACCACCTCTGGGAGACCTGGCTGGCGCTGTCGATCGCCCTGGGTGTGGCCGAGATGTTCAGCCTCGACCTGATCCTGGCCATGCTGGCCGCCGGCGCGGTGATCGGCATGGTGGCTGCGTTGATCGGGCTGCCGGTCTTCGTCCAGATCCTGGCCGCGCTCGCCGCCTCGGTGGCCATGCTCGCGCTGGTGCGGCCCGCGTTCGCCAAGAGGCTGCACGGCGGCCCCGAGCTCTCGCTCGGCCACGGCAAGCTGGTGGGCACACGGTGCCTGGTCACCGAGGAGATCACCGGCCTCGCCCCGGGCCGGATCACGGCGGCCGGTGAGGTCTGGTCCGCCCTCCCCTACGACGAGAACCTCAAGATCGCCTCCGGCGAGACGGTGGAGATCCTGCAGATCAAGGGTGCGACGGCCTACGTCCACCCGGTGGCCACGCTCGAGCCCTGAGGGACACCGTCACCGCACTGTCCACACACCCAGTCCGATCCACGTCCGACTCACACCGGGGGAGAACCGAATGACGACCGCCCTACTCGTCGTGTTCCTGCTCATCGTCTTGTTCGTCGTCGTGCTGCTCGCCAAGACGGTGCGGATCGTGCCGCAGGCGCGTGCCGCGATCGTCGAGCGGTTCGGCAAGTACAAGCAGACGTTGCCCGCAGGCCTCAACATCCTCGTGCCGTTCATCGACCGGGTGCGCTACCTCATCGACCTGCGCGAGCAGGTCGTGAGCTTCCCGCCGCAGCCCGTGATCACCGAGGACAACCTGGTCGTCTCGATCGACACGGTCATCTACTTCCAGGTGACCGACCCGGTCGCTGCGACGTACGAGATCGCCAACTACATCCAGGCGATCGAGCAGCTCACCATGACCACCCTGCGCAACATCGTCGGTGGCATGGACCTCGAGGAGACGCTCACCAGTCGCGACTCCATCAACTCCGGCCTGCGCGGGGTGCTCGACGAGGCCACCGGCAAGTGGGGCATCCGCGTCAACCGCGTCGAGCTCAAGGGCATCGACCCGCCGCCCTCCATCAAGGACTCGATGGAGAAGCAGATGCGCGCCGACCGCGAGAAGCGCGCCGTCATCCTCACCGCCGAGGGCCAGCGGCAGGCAGCGATCCTCACCGCCGAGGGCTCGAAGCAGTCGCAGATCCTCAACGCCGAGGGTGATCGGGAGTCGCAGATCCTGCGCGCGCAGGCCGACCGCGAGGCCTCGATCCTGCGCGCCCAGGGTGAGGGCCAGGCCATCCAGACCGTCTTCCAGGCGATCCACGACGGCCAGCCCGACCAGTCGCTGCTGGCCTACCAGTACCTCCAGATGATGCCGAAGATCGCCGAGGGCAGCGCCAACAAGGTGTGGGTGATCCCTTCCGAGATCACCAAGGCCATGGAGGGGCTCGGCTCCTCGATCCACGAGATCGCCGGGATCCCGCGCGACGCCACGCCGCGCACGCGCGTCGACATGGGCCCCTCCGATCCGCAGCTGCCGCAGCCGTCGGGTGGCGGCGCGACGAGCAAGGCCGTCGAGGAAGCCATCGCCGAAGCGGAGTCGGCCGCGCAGACGCCGACCCGGTCGAGCTCGCCGTTGCACGCTGCCGACACGCCCACCGAGGGTGAGCCCCCGCCGGCGTGAGTCCGCTCGAAGCCGGGCTGGTCGCCCTCGCAGGGGTGGCCGCCGGCACCATCAACACCGTGGTGGGGTCGGGAACGTTGATCACGTTCCCGACCCTCCTCGCGTTCGGCGTTCCCCCGGTGACGGCCAACGTGAGCAACACCGTCGGACTCGTCCCGGGCAGCATGTCCGGCGTCGTCGGCTACCGGCGCGAGCTCGCCGGGCAACGCTCGCGCCTGCTGCGCCTGGGCTCGGCCTCGCTCCTGGGCGGCATCGCCGGGGCGCTGCTGCTGCTGGTGCTCCCGTCGGCGGCGTTCGACGCCATCGTGCCCGCCCTGATCCTGCTCGGCGTGCTGCTGGTGGTGCTCGGTCCCCGCATCCAGCGCACCGTCGCTGCGCGCGCGGAGTCGCGCGGCGGCATCCCCGACCACGGCGTCTGGTGGGTGTGGCCCGCGGTGGCCGCCGCAGGAACGTACGGCGGCTACTTCGGCGCCGCGCAGGGAGTCCTGCTGATGGCGATCCTCGGTATCGGGGTCGTCGACTCGATGCAACGCCACACCGCGACCAAGAACGTCCTGGCCCTCCTCGTCAACGCCGTCGCCGCCCTCGTCTTCATCGCGGTTGCGGACATCGACTGGACCGTCGCCGGACTGATCGCGCTGGGCTCGGTCGTCGGCGGCCAGCTCGGCGCCACCGTGGGGCGCCGGCTCCCGCCCGCCCTGCTACGTGCCGTGATCGCTGTCGTCGGTCTCGTCGCCCTGGTGGTCCTGCTCGTCTGACCCCGCAGCAGAGGCACCCCGCACCCAGGCGTCCAGCCAGGTCTGGATCCTGTCGTAGGCCACCTGGCGCACCTCCGGGCGGGACAGGACGACGTCGTGCATCGCGCCGTCGACAGCGATCGAGGTGACGTGCCGGCCGATGGAGGAGGCCCACCGGCGGATCTGCTCGACGTCCAGCACGATGTCGTGGGTGGTGGCCGTGACGTCGGTCTGCTCGCCGAAGTGCGACCGCGCCGAGGACAGCACCAGGGTCGGGCAGGCGACGTCCAGCCCGGCGTGCAGCTGCGCGTGCCCGCGGCGTACGGCCCTCAGCCACCCGACGTAGACGGGCCGGGACTCCAGTGGCTTCCAGTCCAGGTCGTAGTCCCACTCGCCGCCGTGGTCCCGGTGCAGCGAGCGACCGTAGACGCCGCTGATCCGGCGAGGGATCTCCCGCATCGGGCGGCTCGCGCCGAGCCGGTCGATCGCAACCCGGGCGGCCGGGCTCCGGAGCCAGGCGGAGCCATGCATGTCGAACCACGGCGAGTTCAGCACCATCGCCAGCAGCTCGACCGGGCGACGCTCGTGCGCCCACAGGGGCACGGTCAGGCCGCCCGTGGAGTGGCCGGACGCGATCACCTCGCGGTGCCCGTCGCGTTGGGTGATCCGCCACCACGCCAGGTCGATCTCCGCGAAGTACTCCCTCAGGTCACCGACGTAGTTGGCGGTCTGGTGCCCGCGCAGCGACCGGCCGTACTTGCGCAGGTCCAGTGCATAGAAGGTGTAGCCGCGGTCGGCCCACCAGCGGGCGTACTCGGTGTGGAAGAAGTAGTCGGCGAAGCCGTGGACGTGGAGCACCGCGCGACCGCTGGGACGCGAGGCCTCGAGGGTGACGAGCGTGGCCACGACCGCGCCCTCGCCGTCGGGAGGGAGCGAGATCGTCTCCACCCGGTAGTCGGGGCCGAGGACGTCGGCCTGCGGGGGGACCAGAGGCATGTAGCGGAGCCTAGCCAGCCCTCGCGGATTTCGGGGTTCGTCTCCGGGGGTGGGTGAGTGACCTCTAACCTTTGGCGGTGTCGAACGCGTGGAGGGCCCTGCTGCTCGGGTTCTCGGGCTATGCCCGTCAGCGGGTCGACGGCTGGCGCACGGGCTCGCGTGCGAGCCAGACCTTCCTGCTGGGGATCCTGGTCGGGTTGGTGGTGCTGTCGCTGCTCCCGACGCTCCTCCTCGATGCCTCCGTGCCGACCACCCTCTGGTTCCTCTACCTGCTGACCGGCGTGATGCTGCTGCGCTTCATCCCGCTGCTCGCCCTCACGGTGCTGGTGATCGGCGCCGCCGTGTGGAGCTCGGTCGAGGTGGGGCTGGTCGGCCAGCGCGCGGTCCTGGGCCTGACGATCCTCTCCCTCGGAGGGGTGCTCGTGCTCTTCCAGTCCAGCCGGCAGCGATCCGGGCTCCCGATGGCACTCAGCGAGGCAGTCCTGAGCGAGCTGCGCGACCGGCTGCAGCGGCAGGGTGTCGTCCCAGCCCTTCCCAACGGGTGGCGCTCGCAGTCCGCGTCGATCACGGCCAACGGCCCCAGCTATGCCGGTGACTTCCTGGTCGCCGACCTGCGTGAGGGCCGCTGGCTCGAGATGGCCCTCGTCGACGTCTGTGGCAAGGGGACCTCGGTCGGTCCCCAGGCGCTGCAGTTCGCCGGCGCCCTGGGCGGGCTGATCGGGGCGCTCCCGCCGGCCGAGCTGATGGCCGCCGCCAACATGTTCTTGCTGCGGCAGGAGTCCGACGAGTCGCTGGCCACCGCGGTCCACATCAAGGTCGACCTCGTCACCGGCGACTACACCATCACCAGCGCAGGTCATCCGCCCGCGCTCCACTGGCACCTCGGTGAGCGCGGCTGGTCGATCGACAACGCCCGAGGCATGGCGCTCGGCGTGATCGAGGACGCGGACTTCACTCCGAGCCGGGGTCGCCTCCGCCCGGGTGAGGCGCTGATGTTCTACACCGACGGCGTGATCGAGAGGGCCGACCGCGACCTCGACGACGGCATCGACTGGTTGCGTGAGGTGGCGCTCCAGGCCGTCGACGCCCGCGGCTTCACGGGCATGCCGAAGCGGGTGCTCAAGCAGGTCCCGCGTGGCGACGACGACCGCGCCCTGCTCGTGCTCGAGCGCCAGCCACTGACCTCTCCGGAGCGCGCCTCCGAGCGGTTCCGCGGCCTCGGGTCCTGAGCGCCGCCGCTCACCCCCGCGAGTAGAGGTCGCGGATGACGTCCTCGATGGCCGGCTCCTGGATCGAGAGGTCCGCGAGGTCGTAGGCAGCGGCGACCGCAGCCACGATCGGCGCGGCACTCGCGTCGCTCGGGAAGGACAGCCACTGGCGCGGACCCTCGACACGGCGCACCTCCGCCCCCGGTACGTCGATGGGCGGGGCCTCGTCGACGAGGTCGACGACCAGGGTGCGGGTGGATCCTCCCTGGGCGTGCAGACCGGCCAGCGACCCGTCGTACACGCTGGTGCCGTGGTCGATGACGATGACGCGCTCGCAGAGGGCCTCGATGTCCTGGAGGTCGTGGGTGGTGAGCATCAAGGTGGTGTGCCGCTCGGCGTTGAGCGAGCGCAGGAACTCGCGCAGGCGTCCCTTGCTGATCACGTCGAGGCCGATCGTGGGCTCGTCGAGGTAGAGCACCTCCGGGTCGTGGAGGAGTGCCGCGGTGATGTCACCGCGCATCCGCTGGCCCAGGCTGAGCTGGCGCACCGGGGTGTCGAGCTGGCCCCCGAGGTCGAGGATCTCGACGAAGCGGTCGAGGTTCTCCCGGTAGCGCGCCGGCGGGATGCGATACATCTTCTGGAGCAGCTCGAAGGAGTCGATCAGCGGCAGGTCCCACCACAGGGTGGACCGCTGGCCGAAGACGACACCGATGCGGCGGGTCAGCTCGACGCGGTGGCGGCTCGGGTCGAGGCCGGCCACCCGCACCTCGCCACCGGTGGGCACCAGGATCCCGGTCAGCATCTTGACGGTCGTGGACTTGCCTGCGCCGTTGGGCCCGATGTAGCCCACCATCTCTCCGGGCTCGACGGAGAAGGTGAGGTCGTGGACCGCGACCACCTCCTCTCGCACGCGGCGACGTCGCCCCTCGACCCGTCGGCGCACGTCGAAGGTGCGCTCGAGGTCGCGCACCTCGATCAGCGGTGCCGGTGGTCGGCCTGTGTCGGACGGCATGTCAGCTCCCCGTGGAGGTGTAGTGGCGGACGCCGGAGCGCCACACGAGCAGGGCAGCGGCCATCGTGGCCAGCCCGGCGAGCGGTGAGGCGAACTGGAACGCCTCCGGGGTGCCGAAGGGATCGGAGCGGCCCAGGAGGTAGAGGCAGGGGTACCAGTTGACGAAGGCGACCGGGATCACGAACGTGAGCCCCACGAGCACCTCCCTGGGAAAGATGCTGAGCGGGTACTGGGTGACGGTCGCGCCGCCGTAGGTGAAGGCATTGGCGAACTCCGTCGCGTCCGTGGTCCAGAACTGGATGCAGGAGAAGCCGACGAACAGCCCGAAGAACACCAGCGCCCCGCTGACGAGCATCGACACCGCCACCAGGACGCGCAGGGGCGTCCAGTCGACGTAGCTGCTGGCCCAGCCGAAGACGATGCCGGCCTGCGTCAACCGACCCAGGCGGCGCAGGGTGAACTGGTCCGCGCACACCTGCACCAGGAGCGGCACCGGCTTGGTCATCATCTGGTCGAGCCGGCCCGTGCGGATGTAGGTGCCGATCCGCTCGACGCTCCCGATCGCGGTGTCGGCGACCGCGAGCGCGAGCGAGGCGCTGCCGTAGAGCAGTCCCACCTCCTGCAGCGAGAACCCGGCCAGGTCCCGCAGGTGGGAGAACATGATCCAGAGCCCCACGAAGTCCAGGCCGGTGATCAGGCCGTTGCCGATCGCGAGCAGCACGAACGACGTCGGATACTGCCAGGCGGCGCGGATCCAGAGCCAGGCGATCTGTCCGTAGGTGCGCAGGTGCTGCGCGGAGCGCGGGTCAGCCACCTTGGACCACCACCTTGCGGGTCGCGAGCCGCAGCACGCCGTGGCACCCGGTCAGCAGCACGACCGCCCAGACCACCTGGAACCCCAGGGCCACCAGGAGATCGGTGCCGGTGTGCTTGCCGAGCCAGATGTCGGCCGGCACCTGGACGTACGACGCCCACGGCAGGGCGTTGGCCAGGGTGCCCAGCCAGCCGGGGAAGAGCACCAGCGGCAGCATCATCCCGCTGAAGAAGATCGCGAACGCACCGCTCATCACCTTCACCCCCGACTGGTCCAGGAGCCAGAAGGCCGTGCTCGCCACGAGGAACCGGATCGCGAAGCTCACGATGACCGCGAGCACCAGGGACACGGTGAACGCCAGTGCGTTGACAGGGGAGGGCGGGAGCGAGATGTCGAAGACCAGCAGGCCGATGAGAGTGGGACCGAAGCCCCGGCTGAGCAGGTGGTAGGCCGCCCGACCCAGGTCGCTGGCGAGGTACCACCCCACGAGCCCGACCGGACGGTAGAGGTCGATCGCGATGTCACCGGTGCGGATCCGCTCGGCGAGGTCGTCGGTGGAGCCGCCGCCCCAGAGGGCGATCGTCATCAGCAGCGCCTGGCCGAGCCAGACGTAGGTCACCGCGTCCTGCGCGTCGTAGCCACCCGCCGTGGGGTTGGCGCGCCACAGGGCGAGATAGGCGAAGGAGTAGATGACTCCGAAGACCGAGTTGGTGAAGATGCCGGCGAGGGTCGCGGCCCGGTAGGTGGCGTAGCGGCGGAAGGCGCGGGTCGCAATGGCGACGTGCAGCATCCGCGTTCCCCCTCACGACGAGATCGATCCCCGGCCCACCCACGAGGGGCCGGGGATCGTCTCACAGGTGCGGGGTACGGCGCACCTCGGCCGTGTCGTGCTCGGGTGAGGGCTCAGCCGTGCCTGACCAGGTTGACGACGCCGATCGTGCGGCCCTGCGGGTCCTCGAGGATCGCCACCCCGGCGCGTCGCGCCCGGGGGCTGAGCAGGATCTCGCGGTGCCCGGGGGAGTTGAGCCAGAGCTCGACCATGTCCTGCGGCTTGAGGCCCACGCCCCGGACCAGCGTCTCGCCGGCCCACGAGTTGTTGCACCTGCGGATGACCTCGTTCTGGTCCCGGTGCTCGAACCGGCCGGTGCGGGCGATCCGCGAGCCCCACTGCTCGGCGAGCTGGTCGGTGCAGACGTCGAAGTTCCAGATCTTGCGCAGCCCGTTCTTGGCGCGGGCGGCGTTGATCTCGACCATCAGCGCGTCCTCGAGGGCGTTGTTGTTCAGCTTGCCCGCGTCCTTGGCGGCACTTTTCACGGGCACGGACCAGGTCTTGGCCTCGGCGACGCCGGGCACGCAGCACAGCAGTGCGGCGACGCCGAGCGTCGCGATGCGGGAGAGTGATCGGGGGTGTCGCACGGTGGTCCTCCAGAGGAGATCCGCGGACTTAGGTGCGCGGATCTTGACGAAATCTTTCGAAACTCAGGGTTGAACGTAACCGCAACATGTGCTGTTAGTCGAACTATCGGTCCATTTGGGCGACACGCCGAGCCGTTTCATAAACTTTCAGGGCTGGATGTCCTGACATGCATCAAACCCCTTGACCGTTCCTGCTTGTTGCTAACAGAGAAAAAGAGGCCCGGTGGTCTGGACCGCTGCGGGTCAGACCACCGGGCCTCTCGGCTCGCCGGGGGAGATCAGTGCTGGTAGGTGCCGTGCAGGATCGCGCGAGCGAGGGTCTTGAACGCGAGGTTGAAGGACACGACCGCGTTGGAGGCATCCGCATCGACGCCCAGCGTCGGGTCCTTCACCGCGTGCACGACGAAGAAGTAGCGGTGCGGGTGGTCGCCCTGCGGGGGCGCTGCGCCCATGAAGCCGACCTCGCCGCCGTCGTTGCGGACGTGGAACGCGCGGCCGGGAAGGGTGCCAGCGGCGGCCCCGGTGTCGAGGGAGGTGACCTCGGCCGGGATGTCGACCAGGCACCAGTGCCAGAAGCCGCTGGGGGTCGGGGCGTCGGGGTCGAAGCAGGTGACGACGTAGGACTGCGTGCCCTCGGGTGCCCCGGACCAGCTCAGCTGCGGTGAGGTGTTGCCGAGGTCTGCCACCTGGTCGTCCTTCAACGGCGCCCCCTCGGTGACGTCGTCGCTCGTGACGCTGAAGGATGCGGTCGCCGGGAGGTAGTCGTAGGGGTTCGGGGCCACGGGTCGTTCGATGCCTGTGCTCATCCCTCGAACCTAGCCACCACGCGCCGGCCCGGGCCAGAGACAATGGGCCATGCGCACGAGTGGTTCCGCCCAGGACTCACCGGACGTCCATCCCTACCTGGCAGGGCTGGTGCTGACCGGGCGCAAGGTCGTCGTGGTCGGTGGCGGTCACGTCGCCCAGCGGCGCGTGCCCTCGTTCCTGGCCGCGGGAGCCGTGGTCACGCTGGTGAGCCCCGAGGTGACCCCGGCGCTCGAGGGCCTGGCCGGCGAGCTGACGCTCGCGCTGCGCGACTTCACCGAGTCCGACGTCGAGGGGGCGTGGTACGTCGTCGCGGCGACCGACGACCCGGACGTCAATGCCCGCGTGGCCGCGGCGGCCGAGGCCCGGCACACCTTCTGCGTCCGGGCCGACGACGCCCGCGGCGGATCCGCGTGGACCCCGGCGGTCGGTCACCACGGCAGCGTGACGGTCGGCGTGCTGGGCAATCGCGAGCCGCGGAAGTCGGCCGCGCTGCGTGACGACATCGTCACTGCCCTGCGCGACGGCCACCTCACCGCGACCGACGCCCACGATCGGACCCCGGGGGTGGTGCTCGTGGGCGGCGGCCCGGGTGAGCCGGAGCTCGTGACCGTTGCCGCCCGGCACGCCCTGGCCTCGGCCGACGTGGTCGTCGCCGACCGCCTCGCTCCACGTGCGCTCCTCGACGAGCTCGGCCCCCACGTGGAGCTCATCGACGTCGCGAAGCTCCCGCGCGGGCGTTCGGCCTCGCAGGACCGGATCAACGAGGTGATCGTGCACCGGGCCCTGGCCGGAAAGCGCGTGGTGCGCTTCAAGGGCGGCGACAACTTCGTGTTCGGCCGCGGCTTCGAGGAGGTGCAGGCCTGCGCGGCCGCCGGCGTGCCGGTGACGGTCGTGCCCGGCCTGACCTCGGCCATCGCCGTGCCGGCGCGGGTCGGCATTCCGGTGACGCACCGGGGGGTGGCCCACGAGTTCACCGTGGTCTCGGGTCACCTGCCGCCCGGGCACGCCGACTCCCTGGTCGTCTGGGAGGCACTGGCGGCGCTGCGCGGCACCCTCGTCCTGCTGATGGCGGTCGACAACGCGCCGGCGATCGCGGCGGCCCTGCTCGAGGGCGGTCGGGCCGCCTCGACCCCGGTCGCGGTGATCGTCGACGGGACCATGCCCACCGAGCGCACCGTGCTCAGCACGCTCGGCTCCCTGGCCGACGACCTGGGCGCACACGCGGTGGTCCCACCCGCGATCATCGTGATCGGTGACGTCGTCGCCGTCGCGCGTCCGGCACACTACGCGCGTGGCTGACCTCGTCGAGATCTCCGACCCCGACGACCCCCGTCTGGCCGACTACCGCGACCTGCGCGACGTCGAGCTGCGCAAGCACCTGGAGGCCGAGCACGGGCTCTTCCTCGCCGAGGGCGAGAAGGTCGTGCGCCGCTCGGTCGAGGCGGGCTACGAGCCGCGCTCGTTCCTGATGGCCCCGCGGTGGCTCGAGGGTCTCGCGGACGTGCTGGCCGCCAGCTCCGGCCCCTGCTACGTCCTGTCCGAGGCACTCATCGAGCAGGTCACCGGCTTCCACGTGCACCGGGGTGCGCTCGCCTCGCTCCACCGACGTCCCCTGCCCGACGTCGACGAGGTGCTCGCGGGGGCGCGATCGGTGCTGGTGCTCGAGGACCTCGTCGACCACACCAACGTCGGCGCGGTGTTCCGCTCGGGTGCCGCGCTCGGCTTCGACGCCGTGCTGCTCGCGCCGAGGTGTGCCGACCCTCTCTACCGGCGCTCGATCAAGGTCGGCATGGGGGCGGTCTTCACGATGCCGTGGACCCGCCTCCCGGACTGGTACGACGCCCTCCCGGAGCTCTCGCGCCGCGGCTTCACGACGGTCGCGCTGACCCTGTCCGCGGACTCGGTGCCGATCGAGGAGGCCGTGGCGGGAGTCGACCGGCTCGCTCTGGTGCTCGGGTCCGAGGGGCACGGGCTGTCGGCGCGCTGGGAGGCCTCCGCCGACCGGCGCGCCATCATCGCGATGCGGGCCGGCATCGACTCACTCAACGTCGCGGCCGCCAGCGCGGTCGCCTGCTACGCCGCCGCCCGCCGCTGAGGCCACGGTCAGCCGCGCTGGCGCAACGCCTCGAGCAGCACGATCGAGCCGGCGACGGCGGCGTTGAGAGACGACGCCGTGCCGGCCATCGGGATGCTGGCGACGTCGTCGCAGACCGCACGCCACCCCGAGGAGAGTCCATGGGTCTCGTTGCCGACCACGATCACCACCCGGCCGCCGAGGTCCACCCCCGACAGTGGGCTCCCCACCTCGTCGGTGCCGACGATCCGGTAGCCGTGGGCGTGGGCGTGCTCGACGACGGGCCCCGCGCCGGGCACACGCAGCACGGTCAGGGCGAACAGCGAGCCGGTGCTGGCGCGTACGCACTGGGGGTCGTAGGGGTCTGCCGCGTGGCCGGTGACCACGAGGGCCGAGGCGCCGAACGCGTCGGCCGAGCGCGCGAGCGTGCCGATGTTGCCCGGGCTGGTCGGCCGGTCGAAGACGACGATCGGGCCGTGCGGTCGCGTCGAGCCGGACAGCCGGGACACCCCGTCGTCGGGCATCTCGACCACGGCGACGAGCTCGGCGCCGTCCTCCTTGCCGCTGAGCCGTGCGTGCAGGTCGGGGGAGAGGACCACGTGCTCGGCGGCGTCGGTGTCGGCCCAGAGGCCGTCGGCCCACGTGGAGGACGCCTGGTCCGCACGCAGCAGGGCGCGCACGGTCCAGCCCTCCTCGACCGCCCGCGTGATGGGTCGCACGCCCTGGACGAGGAACTCGCGGTTGCGGTGCCGCTTGGAGCGATTGGTCAGCAGGGCCTCCCACTGCTGGAAGCGCGCGTTCTCCCGGGTGATGCGGAGCTCGTGCGGGTGGTGGCTCATCCGGCGGGCCAGATGAGCGGGTACTCGTCAGCGGCCTCGTCGTGCTTCTTGGCCAGCCGCTTGCGCGACTTGGCCGAGAGCCGGTCGCCGAAGACCGTGCCGTGGGTGTGGTCGGTCTCGTGCTGGAGGCACCGGGCGAGCAGGCCGTCGCCCTCGAAGGACACCGGCCGGCCGTCGAGGCCGTGGCCGTCCACCCGCGCCCAGTCCGGACGCGGACACGACTCGAACGAGCCGGGATAGGACAAGCAGCCCTCCTCGTCGTCCTCGAGCCGCCGCTCGCGGCCCTCGGGCAGCGTCAGGACCGGGTTGCACACCACGCCCACCGTGCGGCGACCCTCGTCGTCGGGACAGTCGAAGACGAACATCGCCACGTCCTCGCCCACCTGGCAGGCGGCCAGGCCCACCCCGTCGGCGGCGTACATCGTCGCCACCATGTCGGCCGCCAGGGTGGCGAGAACGTCGTCGTACGCCGTCACCGGCTGCTGCGCGCGGTGCATGACCGGCGCGCCCCACCGGGTGATCGCCCGCACCGTGCCACCCTCGGGGAGGGCGCCGTGCGGCGCGTGCAGGTCGGTCGGGTCCTCGTCTGGCATGCGCTGGATCCTAGCGAGGGGCACGCGGGTGATCGGCACCACGGCAGGGTCTCTGGCAAAAGGTGTAACTCGCAGTTACATTTGGGCCATGTCCTTCATGAGCGGTCTCCGGCCCGGCGGGCGCCACGGGCTGTCGTCACAGGAGGCCCGCGACCCGATCGGCTTCGCCGTCGCCGCCGTCAGCCGGCTGGCCCAGAGCGACCTCATCGACCGCGTCGGCCTGCGCCGGCAGACCGAGCAGGTCGTCCACTCCGCGACGCGCAGCGGGTTCCGGGCCGCGACCGCTGCCGGTCGCACGTTCGCCAGGGCGGGACGCAGCAGGGCCGGCGAGCGTCCGGCCAGCGCCACCTCGCGCGGCGTCTTCGACCTCACGCCCACCGACGACGAGCGCATGCTCCTCGAGGTGGTCGAGGACCTGGCCACGGAGCTGCTGCGTCCCGCCGCCGCGGCTGCCGACGAGGCCTGCGCCGCGCCCGGCGAGGTCCTCGCCGCGGCCCAGGAGCTCGGGCTGCCGGGGCTCGGTGTGCCCGAGGCGCTGGGCGGGATCATGGAGGAGCGGTCTGCGATGGCGGGCACGCTCGTCGCCGAGGCCCTCGCGAAGGGCGACATGGGCCTGGCCGTCGCGGCGCTGGCACCCGGTGCGGTCGCCACCGCGATCGGCCTCTGGGGCACCGAGGCGCAGCAGCAGACCTACCTCCCGGCCTTCACCGGCAGCGACGTGCCAGCGGCTGCGCTGGCCATCGCCGAGCCGGCCGTCCTCTTCGACCCGCTCATCCCGGCGACGACCGCGGTGCGCGACGGCGACGGCTTCGTGCTCGACGGGGTGAAGTCCGCGGTCGTCCGCGGCGCCGAGGCCGAGCTGTTCATCGTGGCGGCCCGGCTCGACGACACTCCCGCCCTCTTCCTCCTCGAGTCCGGCACCGCGGGGCTCGAGATCGAGGCCGACCCGTCGATGGGCGTCCGTGCTGCCGGCCTCTCGCGCCTCCACCTCACCGGCGTACGCGTCGGGGGAGACGCACTGCTCGGCGACACGGACGGCGAGGCCCACCGCGAGTGCCTACGTCTCTCCCGGCTGGCGTGGTGCGCCCTCGCGGTCGGCACCGGCCAGGCCGTCCTCGACTACGTCACGGCCTACGTCAACGAGCGTCAGGCGTTCGGTGAGCCGATCAGCCACCGCCAGTCCGTGGCCTTCATGGTCGCCGACATCGCGATCGAGCTGCAGGCGATGCGGCTGCTCACGTGGAAGGCCGCCTCCCGCGCCGCCCGCGGCGAGGACTTCACCCGGGAGGTCGGGTTGGCACGCCAGCTGTGTGCCGAGAAGGGGATGCGGATCGGCCTCGACGGCGTGCAGCTGCTCGGTGGCCACGGCTTCGTCAAGGAGCATCCGGTCGAGCGGTGGTATCGCGACCTGCGGGCCGTCGGCGTGATGGAAGGTGCGGTGCTCGTCTGATGATCAACCTCGAGACCCCCGCGAAGCAGGCGACGCTGATCGGCCAGGCCCACCAGCTGGCGATGAACATGCTGCGCCCGATCTCGCGCAAGTACGACCGTGCCGAGCACGAGTACCCCAAGGAGCTCGACATGCTCGCCGCGCTGATCGACGGCGTGTCCGAGACGGGTGCGACCGGCGGCGCCGGCGCGGGCGGCGTACGTCGTGACGAGCAGGAGACCGAGTCGGGCAAGGTGCGCAACGGGGCCAACCTGGCCTCCGTGCTCTCGGTCGCGGAGATGTGCTGGGGCGACACCGCCCTGCTGCTGTCCATGCCGCGCCAGGGGCTCGGCAACTCCGCCATCGCCTCGGTGGCCAACGACGAGCAGCTCGAGCGCTACAAGGGCACGTGGGCCGCGATGGCCATCACCGAGCCCGGCATCGGCTCCGACTCGGCCAACCTCACGACGACGGCGGTCAAGGACGGTGACGAGTACGTCATCAACGGTGAGAAGATCTACGTCACGTCCGGCGACCGGGCCGACAGCGTCGTGGTCTGGGCGAGCCTCGACAAGGAGCTCGGCCGCGCGGCGATCAAGTCGTTCCTCGTCCGCAAGGACAACCCCGGCCTCAAGGTGGAGCGGCTCGAGCACAAGCTGGGCATCCGCGCCTCCGACACCGCCGCGATCACCTTCACCGACTGCCGGGTGCCGGCCCGGGACCTGCTCGGCTCGCCGGAGATCGACACCCGCTCCGGCTTCGCCGGGGCGATGGCGACCTTCGACAACACCCGCCCCATGGTCGCCGCGATGGCGGTCGGCTGTGCGCGCGCATCGCTCGACCTCACCCGCGACCTGCTCGAGCGGGCCGGTGTCGCGATCGACTACGACCGGCCTGCGCAGAACCAGAGCGCCGCCGCGGCCACGTTCCTCCGGCTCGAGGCCGACTGGGAGGGCGCCCGGCTGCTGATGATGCAGGCCGCCTGGATGGCCGACAACCGACGGCCCAACTCGCTGGAGGCCTCGATGGCCAAGGCGAAGGCCGGCCGCGTCGGGTCCGACGTGACGCTGTCGTGCGTCCAGCTGTGCGGGACGCTCGGCTACAGCGAGGTGGAGCTGCTCGAGAAGTGGTCGCGCGACTCCAAGATCCTCGACATCTTCGAGGGGACCCAGCAGATCCAGCAGCTGATCGTGGCCCGCCGGCTGCTGGGGTTGGGCAGCTCCGAGCTCAAGTAGCCGGGGTCACACCCCACTCACCCCGTCCTGCTCGACACGCGACGAAGCCCCTCCCGGTGTCCGGGAGGGGCTTGCGTGCTGCCTCAGGCGATGTTCTTGAAGGGGTCGTGCTCGGCGAGGATCTTGTCGACGCGGGCGGCGTCGAGGCGGTGGACGGTGGTGCTGTCCTCCTGCATGTCGCGCACGACCTTGGCGAGGGTGAACGTCGACGTCGTCAGGTAGAGGGTGCCGAGGGCCAGGAAGCCCTTGATCCACGGGTCGGCGTCCATGAAGTAGACGGCGACGAGCATCGCGAAGAGCGCAACTCCGAAGGAGATCGCAGCCTGGGCGGTGAAGGCGGTGGTGTTCTTGGCGGTGGAGGCGAGGTTGGAGGTCATGCGCCAACTGTGGCCGGATCCGGCGCCGCTGGGACCCGCGCGACTACCCGAGTGGTGCTGAGTACGACGACCCAACCTCGCCCGGTACGTTCGGCCCATGCCAGACGAGTCGACGGGTCACATGTCGCCCGAGGAGTTCCGCCGCCAGGGTCACGCCGCCATCGACTGGATCGCGGACTACTGGGCCTCGCTCGACGACCTCCCGGTTCGCGCCCAGGTCGCGCCCGGTGACGTACGACGACAGCTCCCGGCCTCGGCGCCCGAGCACGGGGAGCCGTTCGACGCCGTGCTCGCCGACCTGGACCGCATCGTCGTACCCGGTCTCACGCACTGGCAGCACCCGCGATTCTTCGCCTACTTCCCGGCCAACTCCTCACCAGCGGCGATCCTCGGTGACCTTCTCTCCAGCGGTATCGGCGCGCAGGGGATGATCTGGGCGACCAGCCCCGCCGTCACCGAGGTGGAGCAGGTCGTCATGGACTGGTTCGCCGAGGCGCTCGGCCTGCCCGACTCGTTCCGCAGCGACGGTCCCGGCGGCGGCGTCATCCAGGACACGGCGTCGACCGCGACCTTCACGGCACTGCTCTCCGCCCTGCACCGGGCCAGCGGGGGAGAGGCGCGTCTGCACGGGCTGGGCGGCGTGCCGTGGAGGGTCTACGGCTCGACGCAGGCGCACTCCTCGCTCGTGAAGGCCGCGATCATGGCGGGTCTCGGCGAGCACGCGGTCCGCGCGATCGACGTCGATCCCGCGACCCAGGCGATGGACGTGGGCGCACTGCGGCAGGCGATCGCGGCGGACGTCGCGGCGGGTCTGCGGCCGGTCATGGTGCACGTCGCGGCCGGCAGCACCTCGACCGGCGCGATGGACGACATCGCCGCGGTCGCGGAGGTGGTCCGCGAGCGGGCCGTCTGGCTGCACGTCGACGCGGCATGGGCCGGAGTGGCGGCGGTCTGCCCGGAGCACCGCGACCACCTCGCCGGGGTGGAGGCGGCCGACTCCTTCGTCACCAATCCCCACAAGTGGCTGCTCACGACCTTCGACTGCAGCACGTTCTGGGTGCGCGACCGGGCCGCGCTCACCGGCGCGCTGTCGATCCTCCCGGAATACCTCCGCAACGCGGCCACCGAGTCCGGCGACGTCGTGGACTACCGCGACTGGCACCCGCAGCTCGGACGTCGCTTCCGCGCGATCAAGCTGTGGGCGGTGCTGCGCACCTACGGGCTGTCCGGTCTGCGCGACCACATCCGCAGCGGCATCGCCCTGGCCGACCACGTGGCGGGCCTGGTGGCTGCCGACGACCGCTTCGAGATGGTCACCGCGCCCGCGCTGTCGCTGGTGGTGTTCCGGCTGCGGTCCGGAGACGAGCAGACCCTCGCTGCGATGGAGGCGGTGAACGCCTCGGGCGAGGCCTACCTCAGCCACACCACCGTCAACGGCCGGGCCGCCATCCGGCTCGCGGTCGGCAGCTGGCGTACGACCGAGGCGGACGTCGACCGCACCTGGCGCGCGCTGCAGCAGGCGGCGACCGCCAACGGCTGACAGGGTGAGGAGCATGAAGCTCTTCGCCGACACGCCCGTCCGCCGCACCCTGCAGGTCATCGCCGACCTGCTCTTCGTCGCCTGGCTGGTGCTCTGGGTGTGGATCGGGTCAGCGGTGCACGACGGCACCATGGAGCTCGCCGGGCCGGCCCGGCAGACCGACTCCGCGGCCACGTCGATGGCCGAGCAGTTCCGCGACGCCGGCGGCAGGCTGGGGGATGCACCGCTCGTCGGTGACGAGCTGGCCGCTCCGTTCGAGAAGGCCGCGGACGCCTCCGACCGCATCGCTGGTGCGGGCCGGGACACCGTCACCGCGGTGGAGCGGCTGGCGCTGCTGCTGGGGCTCTCGGTGGCGCTGATCCCGATCCTCATCGTCACCGCCATCCACGTGCCGTTGCGGTGGCGCTTCATCAGGGAGGCCACGGCGGGCGCGAGGTTCATCGACGCGCAGGAGGACCTCGACCTGTTCGCGCTGCGCGCGCTGGCCAACCAGCCGATGCGGGTGCTGGCAAAGATCAGCGACGACCCGGCCGGGGCGTGGCGGGCGCGCGATCCTGACGTCGTACGACGTCTCGCTGCCCTCGAGCTCGCCGACGTCGGGCTGCGACCGAAGCAGATGCCGGCCGCGTAGAGTCCGCCCACGTGCAGTTCCTTCACCCCCTGCCCGTTGACGGCCCGCCCCACGACCTCACCTATGACGACGTCTTCATGGTGCCGCGTCACTCCGACGTCGCCAGCAGGTACGACGTCGACCTGGCCACCTCGGACGGCACCGGCGCGACCCTGCCGCTCGTCGTGGCCAACATGACGGCGATCGCCGGCAGGCGGATGGCCGAGACCGTCGCCAGGCGCGGAGGCCTCACCGTCATCCCGCAGGACATCCCGATCCCGGTCGTGGCCGAGGTCGTCGCGTGGGTCAAGCAGCGCGACCAGGTCTTCGACACCCCGATCGTGCTGCGCCCGGACCAGACCGTGGCCGAGGCGCTGTCGCTGATGCCCAAGCGCGCGCACCGCGCAGCCGTCGTCGTGCAGGACGGCCACCCGATCGGCGTGGTCGCCGAGAGCGACTGCGCCGACGTGGACCGCTTCGCCCAGGTCTCGGCGGTGATGAACCCGGCCGTGGTGACCGTCTCCGCGACCACCGACCCGCGCGAGGTCTACGACGCCATCGAGCGCGCCAAGGCGCCGCTGGCCGTCGCGGTCGGCGCGTCGGGTGAGCTCGTCGGTGTGCTGACCCGCCTCGGCGCCCTGCGCGCCACGCTCTACGCCCCCGCCGTCGACGCGTCGGGCGGCCTGCGCATCGCCGCCGCGGTCGGAGTCAACGGCGACGTCGCCGACCGCGCCGGCGACCTGCTGGCGGCGGGCGTCGACTGCCTCGTCGTCGACACCGCGCACGGCCACCAGGACCGGATGCTGCAGGCGCTCGGCGCCGTCCGCGCGCTGTCGCCGACCGTGCCGATCGCTGCTGGCAACGTCGTCTCGGCCGAGGGCACCCGCGCACTCATCGAGGCCGGTGCCGACATCGTCAAGGTCGGCGTGGGCCCCGGCGCGATGTGCACGACCCGGATGATGACGGGCGTGGGCCGGCCGCAGTTCTCCGCGGTGCTCGAGTGCGCGGCGGCTGCGCGCGAGCTCGGCAAGCACGTGTGGGCCGACGGCGGCGTACGCCACCCGCGCGACGTCGCGCTGGCCCTGGCCGCGGGTGCCTCCTCGGTGATGATCGGGTCGTGGTTCGCCGGCACCCACGAGTCGCCCGGCGACCTCATGCACGACGCCGACGGCCGCCCCTTCAAGGTGTCCTTCGGGATGGCCTCGGCGCGCGCCGTGGCCAACCGCACCTCGGGCGAGTCGTCGTACGACCGGGCCCGCAAGGGCCTCTATGAGGAGGGCATCTCGTCCTCGCGGATGTACCTCGACCCGGTGCGCCCCGGTGTCGAGGACCTGATCGACCAGATCTGCTCGGGCGTGCGGTCCGCGTGCACCTATGCCGGTGCCAGGGACCTGGCCGAGCTCCACGAGCGCGCTCTCGTCGGGGTGCAGTCCGCTGCCGGTTTCCACGAGGGTCGTCCGCTCGAGAAGTCCTGGTGAGCCTGCCGTGAGCGAGCTGGACCACGTCTTCGTGATGACCTACGGCAGGTCGGGCTCGACGTTGCTCATGGGAATCCTCAACTCGATCCCCGGCTGGCTGCTGCGCGGGGAGAACCGTCACGCGATGCGCCACCTCTATGAGTTCCACCGCAGCGGGCTGGCGGAGAAGGCGCGGGTCAACGCGAGCCTGGCCAGCCAGCCGACGCACCCGTGGTTCGGCATCGAGGGCTTCCCCGAGGAGGCCTCGCTGCAGCACATCCGCGCGCTGGCCGAGGCGACCCTGCTGCGTCCCGAGCACGACACGCGGGTCACCGGCTACAAGGAGATCCGCTGGTACGACGAGGACCTCCCCGACTACCTCGAGTTCCTGCAGCAGGTCTTCCCGGGCGCCCGGTTCGTGCTGAACACGCGCAACCTCGAGGACGTCGCGGCCAGCAACTTCTGGACGCACAAGGACGACCCGCTCGGTCGGGTGCAGCGCATCGAGGAGCGGATGCTGAGCGCAGCCGCGGGCCTGGGCGACGCTGTCCACCGCGTCCACTACGACGACTACGTCGCCGACCCTGAGGTCCTGCGCGGCCTCTTCGACTGGCTGGGCGAGGTCTACGACCAGGACACGATCCACGAGGTGATGGCCACCCCGCACTCGCGCCGGGGCAAGCACCGCCCCGGTGACTGAGGGCGTCCACCGCTGGTTGAGGAGGTCGCGCCAGCGCACCGCTGGTTGAGGAGGTCGCGCAGCGACCGTCACGAAACCCCTCAGCCGAAGCGCCAGATCTTGACCGTTTCTCAACCCTCCGTCGATGGACCACTGTCGGACCCACCACCTATACTCGAACACATGATCGACACACGCGAAGCAGAGCCAGGAGTGGGAGCAGGGGTCGACGACGACCTCGGCCCCACCGGCCTGCTCGCCTCGATCCGCGAGCGGAAGGCCACCGAGGACCGCGCCGCCGCCGACGTCCTCACCCTCGCCGCCCGGTGGGCCGACCTCCACCCGCCGGAGTCGATCCACCTGGCCGCGACCTTCACCAGCGGCCGCGGCATCGGCCTCGAACACGACGAACCCATCGCCGGGCCCGGCTGCCCCACCGTGGCGGAGTTCTGCGTCGCCGAGCTCGGCACCGTCCTCGGGCATCTCCACGACCTCGGCGAAACGCCTCATCGGTCACGCCCTCGAGCTGCGCCACCGCCTCCCCCGACTCTGGGCCCAGGTCCAGTCCGGCCGTGTCCCCGCCTGGCGCGCCCGGACGGTCGCCGAGGCCACCATCCACGCCACCCCCGCCCTCACGCTTGAGGCAGCCGGGTGGGTCGACGCCCAGGTCGCCGCCGTCGCCGGCAAGATCGGACCCACCCAGCTCGAGCGGCTCGTCGCGGAGACCATCAGACGCTTCGAGCTCGCCGCCCCCGACCCGGCGGCGGACCCCGAGGACGGCTACCTCCACGTCGACCCCCGCCACGTCACGATCAACAAGGACGACGTCCACTACGCCGGCACCCTGCACCTCGAGGCCGACCTCGACCTCGCCGACGCCCTCGACCTCGACCGCGCCATCACCCACGGCGCCGCCACCCTCAAGGCCATCGGGTCCGACCTGTCCCTCAACGCCCGCCGCGCCGCCGCGCTCGGCGACCTCGCCCGCACCCAGACCGCCCTCGAACTCTTCACCCACGGCCACACCGGCACCCCGGCCCCAGCCCAGGACCCGGTGCGGGACGGGCTGCCGGTGGCACGCGAGGTCGTCCTCCACGCCCACTTCACCGCGCACACAGAAGGTGACGCCACCGCGCCCGGACACACCGTGTTCGGGCCCACCGGACGGCTCGAGGAAGGCCAACGCCTGATCCTCCTCGACCAGGTCCGCTCCTGGTGCGCCGACTCCCGGACCAAGGTCACCATCAAGCCCGTCATCGACCTCAACACGCCGCACGCCGCGGCCGGGTACGCCATCCCCGACCGGATCCGCGACCACATCATTCTCCGAGACCGCACCTGCGTCTTCCCCTGGTGCACCCGCCCCGCCCGAGCCTGCGACATCGACCACATCACCGCCTACGACCACCACGCCGACACCGACCGCAGACCCCAACCCGGACCCACCGACACACGCCAACCTGGCCGCGCTCTGTCGGTTCCACCACCGCCTCAAGACACATTCGGCCTGGACCTACCGCATGACGTCGCCCGGGGCCTTCGAGTGGACCAGCCCCCACGGCCACCACTACCGACGCGACACCACCGGGACCAGCGCGCTCGAGCCACCCCAACGAGATTGACCCCGCCCCACACCCCGCCACCCACCGGTTGGCGGGGCCACAGGCACGTCCGGGGCCGGTCCGGTGGCGGGCCGCGCAGCGTCGGACCAGCTCCAGCCACGGGCCTGGCCACGGCGCCACCTAGCGCGAGGACCGGGCCGTCCGCCCCTTCGTCACCCCGACGAACGTCTGGGTCACCTCGTCGTCGCGATCGAGGAGCCAGACGAGCGCGATGGTGGTCGGCTCGAGGTCGCAGACCACCCGGGTCACCACGTCCTTGCGCTGGTGGAGGCGGGCAACCGACATCGGCAGGATCACGATGCCGGTGCCCGCGGCGATGGTCTCGATCGCGTCCTGCTCGCTCATGGGCGGCCAGTCCAGCTGCTCGGCATCCGGCGTCCACCCGCTCGCGTGGGGGCGTACGAGCTGCTCGTCCACCAGATCGGCCGTGGTGATCTCGTCGTCCGCGGCGGCGATCATGTGCTCGCGCGACGCCGCGGCGACCTGGACCTCGTCGTAGAGCCGGACGCAGTGAAGTCCGTCCGTGTCCACGGGCAGCCGCACGAGGGCCATGTCGAGACGGCCGTCACGTATGCCGTCGAGCTGGTCGACCTCCGTCACCGGCACGAGCTCCAGTGGCTCGCGCCGCTGTGAGCGCCAGCTGCGCGCCCATTTGTCGGGGGTCGCGCCGGTGACGAAGCCGACGCGCAGCGGATCCCTCATGGTGCGACCCTAGGGCGTCGCCTCCACGCCGAGCTTCCCGGCGTCGGCATAGGACCGCACCACCGAGATGGTGAGGGGGAAGTCGACGTCGAGCTCCCGGAAGAGCAGTGCGCCCGCAGAGCCCGCGGCTGCGGTCATCTGCGCCGCGACGGCATCCGCCAGGGCGGCGGGCGCGTGCACGACGACCTCGTCGTGCAGGAAGAGCACGAGGTGTGGCCGGGCCTCCAGCGGGCCGTCGTCGCCGAGGCGCCAGAGCCGGTTGCGCAGGTCGGCGATCCAGCACAGCGCCCACTCGGCGCCGGTGCCCTGGACGACGAAGTTGCGCGTGAACCGGCCGTACGCCCGCCGGCGCCGGTCCAGGACCTCCAGGTCGGCCGGAGGCCCATCGGGCGACTCGTCCCAGGTGCCTTCCAGCGCCGGGCTGCCGCGACCGAGCACCGTGCGCACCACCTGTCCGCGCTCGCCGGCGCGTGCCGCCTCCTCCACGAGCCCGAATGCAGCCGGGTAGCGTCGCGTCAGGCCGGCGACCATCCGTCCGCTCTCGCCGCTGGTGGCGCCGTACATCGCGCCGAGCAGGCCGAGCTTGGCATCCTGCCGGGTCGCCACGGCCCCGTCGTCGACCATCCCCTGGTAGAGGTCGGCGCCGCGGGCCGCGCGGGCCAGCGCCCCGTCGCCGCTCATGCCCGCGAGCACGCGGGGCTCGAGCTGGGCGACGTCGGCGACGACCAGGACCCAGCCCTCGTCGGCCACCGCCGCCGGCCGGACCTGCGCCGGGAAGGACAGAGCCCCACCTCCGTTCGACGACCAGCGCCCGGTGGTCGAGCCCGCCGGCTGGTAGGACGGCCGGAACCGGCCCCCGCTCACCCACTCCTCGGTCCACGCCCAGCCGTTGGTCTGGAACAGGTGCGCGAGCGACTTGTAGCGCAGCAGCGGCTCGATGCCGGGGTGCGGGACCGCCCGCAGCGTCGATGCACGGACGTCGGCCACCTCGATGCCCGCGCGCCGGAGCGCGGCGAGCAGCTCAGGGTGGGAGTCGGGATTGAGTGCAGGAGCGTCGAAGGCGCGGCGCACCTCTGCGACGAGCTCGTCCAGCAGCCGCGGACGGCCTCCGCGTGGAGGCCTCGGGCCGAGCAGGTCCGTGAGCAGCCGCTCGTGGACCTCGACGCGCCACGGCACTCCGGCGTACGTCATCTCGGCCGCCACCAACGCACCCGCCGACTCGGCCGCCACGAGCAGGCCAAGCCTCGCGGCGTCGCCGGAGGCAGCGATCGCGGTGATCTGGCGGGCATCCTCGACGTCCGCGCGCAGGTGCTCGGCGGTGTCGTCGGCGCTGAAGAGCGTCGGATGCGTCGGCGCCGCCGCCGGACCCAGCCGGTCCCAGTGCGCCGAGTCCGCTCCGTCGAGCAGCCGGCCGTCCACCGCGGGTGCCCGGCGCAGCAGGCGGTGGCACAGCCGGAGGTCGTGGCAGCGCTCGACCCGGACCTCCGCGGCCAGCAGCGGGGGATACCAGCGCGCGGTGTCGTCCCACACCCACCGCACGCCACCGTCCTCACGTCGACGGACGTAGGTGGGCAGGTCCGAGAGCGCGATCACATCCTCCGCGTCGCCGTCGGAGACCAGCACGCGCTCGCCCTGGAGGCGGGAGAGGTGGACCCGGGTCATGGGCACAGCCTCCCCGACGGCACCGCCCGCCGTGCGAGCGGAGTGCCGAAGCAGCTGCCTCCCGGTCCAACGGCCCCTCGGTCCGGGTCGGTGGACCCTGCCCGCGCAGCGGTCGCGGCCTTAGCGTCACGAGCATGGCGACCGTGCATGCGCAGGGGCGAAGACCGGGGCGGGCGCCATCGACGGAGGTGACCCCGTGGCACCGACGCTGAGGCGAGATGCAGACTCCATCGAGCACGCAGTGCGGTGGGTCGCGGTGCTGGACGTCCTCGCCAAGGTGCTGCTCCTCACGGTTGTGGCGCGGATCGCGGTGGACCCGGGATGGGGCAACCTCGAGGGCAAGGCGCCCGGCACCCGGGTCATCACCTATCCGCTCCTCGCCCTGGTCGTGCCCATGTGGCACTGGCTCCGGCGCCGCTCGCGGCCCTACCCCTGGGGCGCGGACCTGCTCGTGACGATCCCGGGCTTCTCGGACCTGCTGGGCAACCGGCTCGACCTCTACGACCGGGTGAGGTGGTTCGACGACCTGATGCACCTGGTGGTCCCTGGCGTCCTCGCTGCCGCGGTGGTGCTGCTCGCCGGAGTGGACCGCGCGCCCCTCTTGCGCCGGCTCGAGGTCGCCCTCGCCGCTGGGATGACGCTCGCCCTGGCATGGGAGGTGTGGGAGTACGGTGCCTTCGTCACCCGCTCGAACGAGGTGGGCACGGCCTACGCCGACACCGTCGGTGACCTGGCGCTGGGGTGGCTGGGGGCGGTGGCGGCTGCGCTGCTCGTGGGGGTGGCCCCCATGATGGTGAGGTGCTGCACCGACACCCGTTCCTCAGCCTCCTGACCCTCCTCTACCTGGGCTTCGTAGGGCTCGTCACCTTGACCCCCGCCTCCCAGCAGCCGGACTACGCGAGCCTGGCAGCGCGGATCCTCGCGCGGCTCGAGCGCTACCCCGACCTCGACCCGCTGAGCAGCCGGTTGAGCATCGATCGCATCGAGTTCCTCGCCAACATCGGGCTGTTCGTCCCGCTCGGTGTCTTCCTGCTCCTGCTCGTCGGCACGCGCCTGTGGCTCGTCGCCCTCGCCGCCGGGATCGTGCTCACCTCGGTGATCGAGAACGTCCAGCGCTCGATCCCGGGTCGGGTGTCGGACCCGCGCGACGTCGCCGCCAACGCCATCGGCATGCTCATCGGCATCGCCCTGGCCGTGGTGCTGACGCTCCCGGGCGCGCTGCGACGCCGGCGGGAGCGCCGCGGCTAGTCCTTCGATCTCGCGGAGTGGGCGCGCGCGGCCTCCACGAGACCGGCCATCAGGCCGATCTCGACGCGTGTCTCCGGATGCCACTGGACCGCCAGCGAGAAACGGTCGCCGGTGGCCTCCATCGCCTCGACGGTCCCGTCGCTCGCACGGGCCACGGGGGTGAAGCCCGGGTGGGAGGCCACGGACTGGTGGTGGTGGCAGCTCACCTCGACCGTGGGGCCGATCAGCCCGGCCAGCCTCGACCCGGCCTCGGTCTCCACCTCGATGGTGCCGTAGGTGTCGCCGCCGGGGGAGTGCGTCTCGTGCCCGACCACGTCGGGGGTGTGCTGGTCGAGCGCGCCGCCCGCGTGCACGGCCATCAGCTGCATGCCGCGACAGATCCCCAACACCGGCAGGTGCACCTGCTCGGCGGCCGTCAGGAGGGCCAGCTCCCAGTCGTCCCGGTCGGGCTGCCACCCTGCCGTACGCGCGTGCGGCTGCGCGCCGTACCTGCCCGGGTCCACGTCAGCGCCGCCTGAGATGACGAGCGCGTCGATCCTCGACACCACTCGCGCCGCCGCGCCGGGGAGCGCGACCGGGGGAAGCAGCAGGGGCACCCCACCTGCGGCCTCCACCGCGACGGCGTACTCCGTGGGCAGCAGGTCGGCGTGGGTGTTCCACACGCCCCACGCAGCCGCTTGGCGGTAGGTCGTCAGCCCGACGACCGGCGCGTCGATCATGGTCCGGTCCCGCTCAGAGCGGGGTGACGTAGGCGCCGGAGATGCCACCGTCGACGAGGAAGGTGGTGGCCGTCATGAAGCTCGACTCGTCGGAGGCGAGGAAGAGCACCGCGTTCGCCATCTCCTCGGGCTCGCCGAACCGGCCCATCGGGACGTGCACGAGACGGCGGGCGGCGCGCTCGGCGTCACTCGCGAAGAGCTCCTTGAGCAGCGGCGTGTTCACCGGACCTGGGCAGAGCGCGTTGACGCGGACGCCCTCGCGGGCGAACTGCACCCCGAGCTCGCGCGTCATCGACAGCACCCCGCCCTTGGAGGCGGAGTAGGAGATCTGTGAGGTCGCGGCCCCCATCACGGCGACGAACGAGGCGGTGTTGATGATCGAGCCCCGCTTCTGCTCGAGCATGTGGGGCAGGGCGGCCTTGCAACACAGGTAGACGCTGGTCAGGTTGACCTCCTGAACACGGCGCCACGCGTCGAGGTCGGTGTCGAGGATCGAGTCGTCCTCCGGGGGAGAGATCCCGGCATTGTTGAAGGCGATGTCGACCGACCCGTAGGTGTCCTTGGCCGTCGCGAACAAGGCGTCGACCTCGTCCTTGGAGGTGACGTCGACGTGCACGTACGTCGCCACCTCCGGCCCGCCGAGCTCGGTGACCAGCGTGGCACCGGTGGCGTCGTCGATGTCGCCGATCACGACGCGGGCGCCCTCCTCGACGAAACGGCGTACGGTCGCCAGCCCGATGCCGCTGCAACCGCCGGTGACGACGGCCGTGCGGCCCTCGATGCGTCCTGACATGTCAGGTTCCTTCCCGTGGGACTTCGTGGGTGGTGCTCAGTGGGCGATGAAGACGTTCTTCTCCTCGGTGAACGCGTTCGGCGCGTCCGGGCCGAGCTCGCGACCGAGGCCGGACTGCTTGTAGCCGCCGAAGGGCGTCCAGAAGCGGACCGAGGAGTGGCTGTTGACCGAGAGGTTCCCGGCCTCGACGGCGCGCGCGACACGCAGCGCCCGGCCGACGTCGGCGGTGAAGATCGAGCCGGAGAGGCCGTAGTCGGAGTCGTTGGCCAGGGCCACCGCCTCGGCCTCGTCGTCGAAGGGCATGACCGCCACCACCGGTCCGAAGACCTCCTCGCGCCACACCGGCTCGCTGGTGTCGCTCGACTCCACCACGGTCGGGGGCAGCCACCACCCGGGGCCGTCGGGGGCGCTGCCGGTGAAGGCAACGGTGGCGCCGGCCAGGTAGCGCTGCACGGAGTCCCGCTGCCCGGCGGAGACCATCGGCCCCATCTCGCTGCGCTCGTCGGCGGGGTCGAGCACCCGGAAGTCGGTGACCGCCGCCTGGAGACGACCGACGAACTCGTCGTACGCCGATCGCTGCACGAGGATCCGCGAGCGCGCGCAGCAGTCCTGGCCCGCGTTGTCGAACACGGCCGACGGTGCGCTCGCAGCCGCCGCGGCCACGTCGGTGTCGGCGAAGATGATGTTGGCGCTCTTGCCACCGAGCTCGAGGGTCACGCGCTTCACCTGGTCGGCACAGCCGGCCATGATCTGCTTGCCCACGCCCGTGGAGCCGGTGAAGCACACCTTGCGCACGAGCGGGTGGGTGACGAATCGCTCGCCGACGACCGAGCCCTTGCCGGGGATGACGTTGAGCACGCCCTCGGGCAGACCGGCCTCGAGCGCCAGCTCACCGATGCGGATCGCGGTCAGCGGGGTCAGCTCGGCCGGCTTGAGGACGACGGTGTTGCCGGCCGCCAGTGCCGGGGCGAAGCCCCACGCCGCGATGGGCATGGGGAAGTTCCAGGGCACGATGATGCCGACGACGCCGAGCGGCTCGTGGAAGGTCAGGTCCGTGCCGCCGGCGACCGGGATCTGGCGTCCGAACAGCCGCTCGGGCGCTGCCGAGTAGTAGTTCAGGCAGTCGCGGACGTTGCCCGCCTCCCAACGGGCGTTGCCGATCGTGTGGCCCGCGTTGAGGACCTCCAGCTGCGCCAGCTCCTCGAGGTGCTCCTCGACGACCGCGGCGAAGGCGCGCAGGAGGCGGGCCCGCTCACCTGGAGCGACGTCGCGCCAGGCGGGAAAGGCGTCGTGTGCCCGCGCGATGACGACGTCCGCCTGCTCGAGGGAGGCCGAGGCGGGGGAGGAGTCGAGCTCGATCCCGGTGGTCGGGTTGATCAGGGTGCTCATTGATCACAGCCTCTCGAAGCCACGGACGAGCTCCCAGTCGGTGACGGCGGCGTTGTAGGCCGCCAGCTCGATGGCGGCCATGTTGGCGTAGTGCTCGACGACCTCGTCACCCAGGGCGGCGCGAGCCACCTGCGATGTGTGGAACCTCTCGCGAGCAGCACCCATGGTGTTCGGCACGCGCGGTTTGTCGGAGGCGTAGGCGTTGCCCGTCAGCTCCGGCTCCAGCTCCAGCTCCTCGTCGATGCCGTGCAGGCCGCCGGCGATCATGGCTGCCAGGGCGAGGTAGGGGTTGGCGTCTGCGCCGGGGATGCGATTCTCCATCCGGGCACCGGCCCCGCGGCCCACCAGGCGCATCGCACACGTCCGGTTGTCGAGGCCCCAGCCGAGGGTGGTGGGGGCGAAGGAGCCGTCGGCGAAGCGCTTGTAGGAGTTGATGTTGGGGGCGAAGAAGAGCGTGAAGTCGGCCGCCGTCGCCAGGACGCCCGCGATGAAGCGGTCGTAGAGCGGCGTGCGCGCGTCGGAGTCCTCGTCCCAGAAGACGAGCTCCCCGTCGGTGCCGCGGAAGGACATGTGGATGTGGCAGGAGTTGCCCTCGCGCTGGTTGGGCTTGGCCATGAAGGTCAGCGACTTGCCGTGCTGCGCGGCGATCTCCTTCGCCGCGTTCTTGTAGACGGCGTGGTTGTCGGCGGTGGTGAGGGCGTCGTTGAAGAGGAAGCCGACCTCGTGCTGACCGAAGTTGCACTCGCCCTTGGCGCCCTCGACGTCGAGCCCGGCGGCGTACATGTGGTTGCGGATGTCGCGCAGCAGGGGCTCGACGCGAGTGGTGCCGAGGATCGAGTAGTCGACGTTGTACTGGTTGGCCGGGACGAGGTCGCGGTAGCCCTTGCGCCACGCCTCCTCGTAGGTGTCCTCATAGATGACGAGCTCCAGCTCCGTTCCCGCCATGGCGACCATGCCGCGCTCGGCGAGTCGGTCCAGCTGGGTCTTGAGGATCGCGCGCGGGCTGGCCGCGACCGGGCGGTGGTCGGTCCAGTCGAGGTCGCACTGGATCATCGCCGTCGCCGGCAGCCACGGCAGCAGCCGGATGGTCTGCTCGTCCATGACGAACTCCATGTCGCCGTAGCCCTGCTCCCACGAGGTCATCGCATAGCCGCCCACGGTGTTCATGTCGACGTCGACGGCCAGCAGGTAGTTGCAGCCCTCGGTGCCGTGGCCCACGACGTGGTCGAGGAAGTAGCGCCCGTGCAGCCGCTTGCCCTGGAGCCGGCCCTGCATGTCGGTGAAGGCGAGGACGACCGTGTCCACCTCGTCCGACTCGATCCGGTGGCGCAGGTCCTCCATGGTCAGGTGGCGGTCGTTGCGTGTGCTCACGTGGGCTCCAGTGGGTCGGTCGGGGCGGTGGCGTTCAGACGAGCAGGCCGCGCAGCAGCGCCGCGGTGTCGTCGCAGTGGTCCTCCATCACCTTCCGGGCCCGGTCGGGGCGCCCGTTGAGGATGGCCGTGCAGATCAGGCGGTGCTGGCGGTGCGAGTGGGCGATGTTGGTGTCGAGCGTGGGGATCGCGCCGAGCATCGAGTCGAGGGTCGACTGCACCGAGGTGACCGCCTCCTGGAGCAGTGCCGATCCGCTCAACGAGGCGATGGTCAGGTGCAACCGGGAGTCGGCCTGCCGGTGGGAGCGCTTGCCGGAGGCGTCGTGCACGGCAGCCTCCGTGGCGGTGAGCCGGTCGCGATCGGGGCCGGACAGCTCGTGGCTGGCCGCGAGGTGCGCGGCGCCGGGCTCGACGACGCGACGGAACTCCAGGGCGTCGAGCCACTCGGCCTTCGTGGCGCGCGAGACCCGGGACAGGCCGCCAGTGAATCGCCCACGGGCCTGGGACGTCACCGTCGATCCGCCGCCCCGACCGCGCCTGGTCTCGACCAGTCCCGCCTGGCGCAGGGCGGCGATGGCCTCGCGCAGCGTCGCGCGGCTGACGGCGAGGCGCTCGGCGAGCTCGCGCTCGGGCGGGAGCAGGCTGCCGACGGGGTAGACCCCGAGGCGGATGGCAGTGGCGAGCTGCTCGACGCAACCCTCGAACGCGTGATGTCCTCGGACCGGCCGGAGCACCGCATCGGTGAGGTGCTCGTGCGGCTGGGCGGACATACGAGCCAGTCTGTGCAGGATTGCCCGACACGTCAATGGTCAGAGTTCAGACCATTTTCCATCAGTTCTCCTCCGGACCCTTTACGGCCCCCGCGGAGCGGGTCTACGGTGCCGACCATTCACTGACGCCGCGAGAGGTGCGCCCATGTCCGCTGCAGAGTCTGCTCCCGAACGTGAACTGTCTGATGACGAGAAGCACCTCGCCAAGCTGGGCTACTCCCAGGAGCTGAGCCGCAGCTGGTCGAGCTTCTCCAACTTCGCGATCTCCTTCTCGATCATCTCGATCCTGGCCGGCTGCTTCACGACCTTCGGGCAGGCCTGGAACAACGGCGGACCGATCGCCATCTCCTGGGGCTGGCCGATCATCAGCGCGTTCATCCTGATCATCGGCTTCACGCTGAGCGAGCTCGTCTCCGCCTACCCGACGTCGGGCGGGATCTACTGGTGGGCCGCCAAGCTCGGGGGACCCGCCGCCGGGTTCTTCACCGGCTGGCTGAACCTCATCGGCCTCCTCGCGGTGACGGCGAGCGTGGCCTACGGTGCCGCGACGTTCCTCGACCTGACGATCAGCACGATCAGCACCGGCTGGGCGGACGGCTACTCGCTCACCCGCGTCTTCCTGCTCTTCGTGGCGATCCTGGTCCTGGCCTCGCTGGCCAACATCTACAGCGGCCACCTGCTCGCGGTCATCAACAACATCTCCGTGTGGTGGCACGTGGCGGGTGCCGCGATCGTGATCCTGGTGCTGATCATCGTGCCGCCCACGCACCAGAGCTTCGACTTCGTCTTCACCGAGCGGATCAACAACTCCGGCTTCAGCAGCGGCGCCTACTGGTTCCTCGTGCTGCCGCTCGGATTCCTGCTCACGCAGTACACGATCACCGGCTTCGACGCCTCGGCCCACCTCTCGGAGGAGACCCAGGGTGCCGCCGAGGGCGCTGCCAAGGGCATCTGGCGCTCGATCTTCTACTCCGCGGTCGGCGGGTACGTCCTGCTGCTCGCGTTCCTGTTCGCCGTGCAGGACCCGCAGGGGGTCAGCGACGGCTTCGGTGCGGTGGACGTCATCTTCGGGCAGGCGCTACCCGAGGGCTGGCACTTCCTCATCCTGCTGATCTCGACGGCGGGCCAGCTGTTCTGCACGACCGCCTGCCTCACGAGCGCGTCGCGGATGACCTTCGCCTTCAGCCGGGACGGGGCGATCCCGGGCTCGGCCTGGCTCTCCACGGTCAACAAGACCACCAGGATCCCGGCCAACGCCGTCGTCTTCGTCGCCGTCGTCGGCGCGATCATCACCCTGCCGGCGCTCAAGAGCATCGGCGGTGTCCCGATCGCCTTCTACGCCGTCGTCTCGGTCGCGGTGATCGGGCTCTACCTGTCCTTCCTGATCCCGATCTACCTGCGCTGGCGCATCGGTGATGCGTTCGAGGAGGGGAGCTGGACCAACGGCAAGAAGTACAAGTGGATGAACCTCATGGCCGTCGCCGAGATCGCCGTCATCTCGGTCTACTTCATCCTGCCGTTCACCCCGGCCGGGGTGCCGTTCAGCGACGAGTTCGCCTGGAGCAGCGTCAACTACGCCCCGGTGCTGACCATCGGCACGCTGGTCGTCCTGGCCATCTGGTGGAACGTGTCGGCCAAGCACTGGTTCACCGGGCCCAAGAGCACCATCGACCGCGCAGTCGTCGAGGCGTTCGACGACTGAACCAGGACATGAAGAAAGGGCCCCGTGGAGCCGGGGCCCTTCCAGTGTCCGAGGGGGGACTTGAACCCCCACGCCCTAATACGGGCACTAGCACCTCAAGCTAGCGCGTCTGCCAATTCCGCCACCCGGACGAGTGCTGGGAAACAGTAGCAAAGCGATCGGCTCGACATTCAATCGGGGAAGACGATGGCTTGTGGGGCAGGATGGACGCCATGGACGACCCCTCTGCAGCGCCTTCTCGGGACCTCTCCCACGACCCCGCGGCCGAGGTCGTGCAGCTCTGCCAGGAGCTCATCAGGCTCGACACGTCCAACTACGGCACCGACGACGGACCGGGCGAGCGCAAGGCCGCCGAGTACGTCGCGACCCTGCTCGACGAGGTCGGGATCGAGAGCCAGATCATCGAGGGCAGGCCCGGTCGGGCCAACGTCGTGGCGCGCTGGGGCGGCGGCGACGGGCGTGCTCCGCTGCTGGTCCACGGCCACCTCGACGTCGTACCCGCAGAGGCGTCGGACTGGCAGGTCGACCCGTTCGGCGGGGAGATCAGGGACGGTCAGGTCTGGGGCCGCGGTGCGGTCGACATGAAGGACTTCGACGCGATGCTGCTCAGCGTCGTGCGCGCCCGGGCCGCTGCGGGTGCGGCGCCGGACCGCGAGGTCGTGCTCTGCTTCACAGCCGACGAGGAAGCCGGCGGCGGCCACGGCGCCAAGGTCCTGGTGGACGAGCACGCCGACCTCCTCGCCGACTGCACCGAGGCCGTCGGCGAGGTGGGCGGCTTCTCCGCCACCATCCGCGGCCGCAGGGTCTACCTCATCGAGGCCGCCGAGAAGGGCATGGCGTGGATGCGCCTCACCGCGCGCGGCCGTGCCGGGCACGGCTCGATGATCAACGACGACAACGCCGTCACCCGGCTCGCCGGAGCGGTCGCCCGGATCGGTGCCCACCAGTGGCCGGTGCGGCTGACTCCGACCATGGAGGTGCTGCTGGCCACCGTGGGCGAGCTCGCCGGCACCGAGGCGACCCCGGACAACGCCGAGGCGCTGGTCGAGGAGTTCGGTGACGCGGCCCGCATGCTCGGGGCGGTCATCCGCAACACCGCGAACCCGACGATGCTCAAGGCCGGCTACAAGACCAACGTCATCCCCACCGACGCCCATGCCACGATCGACGGCCGCTTCCTGCCCGGCTACGAGGACGAGTTCTTCGCGACCCTCCACGAGCTGGCCGGCGACGGGATCGAGATCGACTTCGAGTCCAAGCAGGATCCCTGGGAGACGCCGTACGACGGTGACCTGGTGACCGCGATGACCCGCAGCCTGCTCGCCGAGGACCCCGGCGCGCTCGTCGCGCCCTACCTCATGAGCGGCGGCACCGACGCCAAGCACTTCCGCAAGCTCGGCATGCGCTCCTACGGATTCGCGCCGCTGCGGCTGCCCGCCGAGCTCGACTTCACCGCTCTCTTCCACGGCGTCGACGAGCGGGTGCCGGTCGACGCGCTCGAGTTCGGTGCCCGGGTCTTCGACCGCTTCCTCGACCAGATCTGAGCAGCCGCACAGGTGGCCGGGGAGGCAGGCCGCCCCGGGCGGTCGCGCACGTCACGGCCAACCAGCCGTGAGGGAATGCGTCCGGCTGTGGCACAGTTGCGCCCACGAAGAGCTTGCGTGCTCTGGGGGCGGTGGAACTCCGCACCGGCGGTCACAGTCCGCGACCCGACCACAGCCAGTGGCCGGTTGACCAGGTGGAAATCCTGGACCGACGGTCACAGTCCGGATGAGAAGTGCACGCGGACGTCTCCACGCCCACCCGTCCACGGGGGCGTGCGCCGCCCACCGCCCCCCTGAGTCCGCGTCGACGGACCGGAGGCGGAGATGACGATCAGTGAGGCGGAGCGCAGTGCCATGCGGCGCGCGCTGACGCTCGCCGTCACCCCGGGCGTGCCCCTCGGGCCCAACCCGCGCGTGGGCTGCGTGCTCCTCCGGCCGGACGGCACGACGATCGCTGAAGGCTTCCACCGCGGGGCCGGCACCGTGCACGCCGAGGCCGCTGCGCTTGCCGAGGCGGGCGACGCAGCACGTGGCGCGACGGCCGTCGTCACCCTCGAGCCGTGCAACCACACGGGCCGCACCGGGCCGTGCAGCGAAGCACTCATCGCCGCCGGCGTACGACGCGTGGTCTACGCCCAGCCCGACGCCAACCCCCTCGCCGTCGGCGGCGAGCGACGGCTCCGCGAGGCGGGCCTCGAGGTCGTCGGCGGCCAGATGGCCGACGAGGCGCAGGCGATCAACCGGGCCTGGACCTTCGCCGTCTCGCACCGCAGGCCGTTCGTCACCTGGAAGTTCGCCACCACCCTCGACGGCCGCAGCGCCGCAGCCGACGGCACCAGCCGGTGGGTCTCCAGCCGGGCTGCCCGCCTGGACACCCACCGCCTGCGAGGGCTCTGCGACACGATGCTGGTCGGCACCCACACCGTGGAGGTCGACGACCCGGAGCTCACCGTCCGCGACGAGGTGGACCAGCCGGTCTCCGTCCAGCCGTTGCGGGCAGTGATGGGGCTGCGTGACCTCCCCGAGGACCGACGCATCTTCAACGACCGCGCGCAGACCGTGCACCTGCGCACCCGCGACCCCGGCGACGCGCTCGCACAGCTGCACGAGATGGAACGCCAGCACGTGTTCCTCGAGGGCGGACCGACCGTGGCGCGGGCCTTCCTGGCCGCCGGCCTCGTCGACGAGGTCGTCGCCTACGTCGCCCCGATGCTGCTCGGCGCCGGCACCAGCGCCGTCGCCGACCTCGCGATCACCACCATCGCCGACGCCGTCCACCTGCACGTCACCGACGTGACCGTGCTGCAGGGCCACGACGGCGAGGACACCAACGTCCGACTGACCATGACCCCTCGTCACAGGAGAAGCTGATGTTCACCGGAATCGTCGAGGAGCTCGGCACCATCGCCGAGATCACCGATCAGGGCGACGCCATCCGGCTCACCGTCGAGGCCAGCACGGTCCTCGAGGGCACCGGCCTGGGCGACTCGATCTCCGTCAACGGCTGTTGCCTCACCGTCGCCGAGCTCGGCGACGGCCGGTGGACCGCAGACCTGATGCAGGAGACGCTCGACAAGACGTCGCTGGCCGGCGTGGTGCCGGGTGATCGCGTCAACCTCGAGCGGGCGGTGACCGTCGACAAACGGCTCGGCGGACACATCGTGCAGGGCCACGTCGACGGCGTCGGCGAGGTCATCTCCCGCTCGCCCAGTGAGCACTGGGACGTCGTGGAGGTCTCCCTGCCCGCCCACCTCTCGCGCTACCTCGTCGACAAGGGCTCGATCACCGTCGACGGCGTCAGCCTCACCGTCGTCGAGGCCCGCGACTCCAGCTTCACCGTCAGCCTCATCCCCGAGACCCTGGCCCGGACGACGCTCGGCACCCGTCGACCCGGCGACCTGGTCAACCTCGAGGCGGACGTCATCGCCAAGCACGTCGAGAAGCTGCTGGTCAGCGGACTCGTCGACCGCTTCACCCCCGCTGCCCAGGAGAACCCCCGATGAACCTGCTCGAATGGCTGATCGACGGCACCATTCCCGTGCCCGGAGGCGCGCTGGGTGCCCGGGAGGTGATCGGCAACCTCTTCGGCCTCGCCAGCGCGATCCTCGGGATGAAGAGGTTCGTCTGGGCATGGCCCGTGGGCCTGGTCGGCAACGTGCTGCTGTTCACGGTGTTCGCGACCGGCGAGCTGTCGGGTGCGGTGTCGGAGCCGCTGTGGGGCCAGGCCGGACGCCAGGTGTTCTTCGCCGCCGTCTCGCTCTACGGCTGGTGGCGCTGGACTCAGTCGCGCAACGCCGGTGGCGCCGCCGACGGCGGGGCGATCACTCCCCGCTGGGCGACGTGGGGCGAGCGCGCCCAGCTGCTCGTGCTGGGCGTCGTCGGCTACGCCGTGGCATACGCCGCGCTCCTGCAGATCGGCTCCTGGGGCCCGCCCACCGAGGCATGGATCCTGGCCGGCTCGATGCTCGCCACCTATGGCATGGCCCGCGGCTGGGTGGAGTTCTGGCTGGTCTGGATCCTCGTCGACATCGTCGGCGTGACCAGCCTGGTCAGGGCGGAGTACTACCCGACGGCGGGGATGTACCTCGTCTACGCCGGGTTCGTGGTCGTCGGCTTCTTCGTCTGGGCGCGCGCCAGCAAGGGTGGACCCGGCACCCCGACCTCCACCGACCCCCGGATCGAGACGGTGGCCGCATGACGGTGCGACTCGATCCCATCGAACGGGCCATCGCCGACATCGCCGCCGGCAGGGCGGTGGTGGTCGTCGACGACGAGGATCGCGAGAACGAGGGCGACATCATCTTCGCCGCCGCGAAGGCGACGCCGGAGCTGATGGCCTTCACGATCCGCCACTCGAGCGGCGTGATCTGCGTGCCGATGCCGGGTGACATGCTCGAGCGTCTCGAGATCCCGTTGATGACCCCGCACAACAAGGACAAGCTGCGCACCGCCTACACGATCTCCGTCGACGCGCGCGACGGCGTGAGCACCGGCATCAGCGCGGCCGACCGGGCGCACACGGCCCGCACGCTGGCGGACTCGGCCACCGAGCCGTGGGAGCTCACGAGGCCCGGACACGTGTTCCCGCTGCGCTACCGCGAGGGCGGCGTGCTGGTGCGCCGCGGGCACACCGAGGCCGCGGTCGACCTGACCGTGCTGGCCGGCCTGACGCCGGCGGGTGTGCTGGTCGAGGTGGTCAACGACGACGGCACCATGAAGCGAGCACCGGAGCTGCGCGCCTTCGCCGACGAGCACGGCCTGGCGATGATCTCGATCGAGGACCTCGTGCGCTACCGGCGTCGCCACGAGCGCCACGTCATCCGGGTCGCCGAGACCCGCCTCCCGACGCGGCACGGCGACTTCACGGCGTACGGCTACCGCATCACCATCGACGACAGCGAGCACGTCGCTCTCGTCCACGGCGACATCTCCGGTGACGAGCCGGTGCTGACCCGCGTGCACAGCGAGTGCCTCACCGGCGACGTCTTCGGCAGCGAGCGCTGCGACTGCGGACCCCAGCTCGACGAGGCGCTCCAGACCATCGTCGAGGAGGGCAGGGGAGTGGTGGTCTACCTCCGCGGCCACGAGGGCCGCGGCATCGGTCTGGTCGCCAAGCTGCAGGCCTACCAGCTCCAGGACGGCGGTCGCGACACCGTCGACGCCAACCTCGACCTCGGGCTGCCTGCGGACGCGCGCCACTACGGCACCGCCACCCAGGTGCTGCGCGACCTGGGCATCAGGTCCGTGCGGCTGATGACCAACAACCCCGACAAGACCGCCAGCCTCGAGGACTTCGGGATCCACGTGACCGAGCGGGTGCCCCTGACTCCTCATCCCAACGACCACAACCTCACCTACCTGCAGACCAAGCGCGACCGGATGGGGCACGACCTGCCCGATCTGGCCGAGGAGTCCCAGGAGAACCCGAACGGAGCGACCCCATGAGTGGCGCCGGAGCACCCATCGCGCAGCCCTTCGACGCCGGCGACCTGCGGGTCGCGGTCGTGGCGGCCACCTGGCACACCCAGGTGATGGACGGGCTCGTCGCCGGCGCCGAGCGTGCGCTGGCTGCGTACGGCATCACCGAGCCGGAGGTGATCCGGGTGCCGGGCACCTTCGAGCTCCCCGTCGTCGCTGCTGCGCTGGCCCGCGCGGGGTACGACGCCGTGGTGGCCCTCGGCGTGGTGATCCGGGGCGGCACCCCGCACTTCGACTACGTCTGCTCGGCCGCGACCGACGGGCTGACCCAGGTGAGCGTCGACCACGCGATGCCCGTGGGGTTCGGTGTGCTCACGTGCGACACCGAGGAGCAGGCCATCGCCCGCGCGGGACTCGAGGGCTCCTCGGAGGACAAGGGCTGGGAGGCCACGGCCGCCGCCCTCGACACCGCCCGGGTGATCCGGGGGATCGGTTAGGCAGACCACTCCTCGGCGAGCAGGGCGTAGGTCAGCCCGTCGTACCACTGCCCGTCGCGGTGCAGCGTGTCCTTCACGTGGTGCGCCTCGCGACGCATGCCGAGGCGCTCCATGAGCCGCCAGGAGGCCTCGTTGTCGGCGAAGCAGTTGGCGACGACGCGCAGGAGCGCCAGCCCCTCGAACGCGACTGCGAGCAGGTCGCGGACGGCCTCGGTCGCGTAGCCGTGACCCTCGTGGGCGGGGGCGAGGCACCAGCCGATCTCGGCGAACACGTCGTGGGCGTGGTCGCGCACCTCGGCCTGGGACCACGCGTCCTCGGTCTTGAGGAAGAGGTCGCCGATCGGTTCGCCGTCGAGCAGGACCATCAGCGCGTAGGGGTGGCGCTTGTGGAAGTCGCTGCGCCACGACGCGAGGTCGGTCGGCAGGAGCGTCATCCACCGGGCGACGGTCGCGTCGGCGCGATAGGCGAACATCGCCTCGGCGTCCTCGGCCGTCGCCGGGCGCAGGGTCAGACGGTCCGTGGTCCGCGGCCAGGCGAGCGTGTCCCACGCGGGCGCTCCGGTGATCTCGTCCATGGCGTCAGTGTCGCCGATGCCGGCACCGGGCCCGTCCCCGGACCGGGGCGTGGTGGGGCGACGCGACCGCCTAGGCTTGCTCCTCGTGAAGACGTTCGAGGACCTGTGGGCCGAGCTGTCCGCCAAGGCCGTGGAGCGCCCCGAGGGGTCCGGCACCGTGCAGCAGCTCGACGCCGGCGTCCATGCCATCGGCAAGAAGCTCCTCGAGGAGGCCGCCGAGTCCTGGATGGCCGCCGAGCACGAGGGCAAGGACGCGACGGCGCTGGAGATCAGCCAGCTGCTCTACCACGCCCAGGTGCTCATGCTCGCCTCCGGACTGACCCTCGACGACGTCTACGCGCACCTGTGAGCCCTGCCAGCATGAGCCCAGCCCGAATGAGCCAGTCATGACCCTCCGCATCGCCGTCCCCAACAAGGGGGCGCTGTCCCAGGCCGCCACCGAGATCCTGCGCGAGTCGGGCTACCGCCAGCGCAACGACTCCAAGGAGCTGGCTCTGGTCGACTCCGAGAACGACGTCGAGTTCTTCTACCTCCGCCCGCGTGACATCGCGCTGTACGTCGGCGAGGGCACGCTCGACGTCGGCATCACCGGCCGCGACCTGCTGCTCGACTCGGGTGCCAAGGCCGAGGAGGTCATGAACCTCGGGTTCGGCCGATCGCGCTTCCACTTCGCCGGCCCCGCCGGGCGCTACTCCTCGCTGGAGGACCTGCGCGGCCTGCGGATCGCGACGTCGTACGTCGGCGTGGTGGAGGACTACCTCTTCCGCCACGGCGTCGAGGCGACCGTGACCCGCCTCGACGGCGCCGTCGAGACCAGCATCCAGCTCGGTGTCGCCGACGTCATCGCCGACGTCGTGGAGACCGGGTCGACCCTGCGGGCGGCAGGCCTGGCCACCTTCGGGGAGGTCATCCTCGACTCGCAGGCGGTGCTCATCACCCGCGGTGGCGAGGTCCCCGCCGACTTCGAGATCTTCCACCGCCGCATCGAGGGCGTGCTCGTGGCGCGCAGCTTCGTGATGATGGACTACGACATCGATCAGGCGCACCTCGACGCCGCGTCCGCGCTGGCCCCCGGGCGGGAGGGTCCGACGATCTCCCCCCTCGGCAAGGCCGGCTGGGTGGCCGTGCGGGTCATGGTGCCGCGCGCCGGCTCGCAGCGGCTGATGGACGAGCTCTACTCGATCGGGGCCCGCGCCATCCTGCTCACGGACATCCATGCCTGCCGGCTCTGACGCCGGTGCCGGCGCTGGGCGGCCGTCGCTGCCCTCGCTGCCGCACACGTGGCGGCCCCTGGGCGTGCGGATCGCGGTGATCGGCTTCGGGCTGATGCTCGTGGTGGTGTGTGCCGCGGCCTGGTTCGGCTTCGACCAGTCGGTCCGCGACCGCTTCACCTTCCTGCAGCGCTCGACCCTCCTGGCGATGGCAGCGGTCGCCGCCTCCTGCGGCTGGGCGCTGGCGCGGGCCCGGGTCACCGCCGAGATGGATGCGCTCGTCGTCGTCAACGGCTTCCGGACCCGTCAACTGGCCTGGGAGGAGGTCCTCGCCATCCACCTCGCCGCGGGTGCCCCGTGGGCGACGCTCGACCTCGCCGACGGGACGACGATCTCCGCCATGGCTTTCCAGGGCTCCGACGGCCGGCGGGCGCTCGACGGCGTCCGCGAGGTGCGCGCGCTGATCGACCGCGAGGACGCCGGCGACCACTGAGCGTGCCTCGGGACGCGATCTGGGGGACCCGTCAGATCGCGTGGATGCCCCACGAGACGGACAGCTCGTCGCCGGCCTCCCCGGCGGGAGCGAGCGTGACCAGGTCGGTGCCGGAGTTGTAGGCGTCGGCCGGGGCGGTCATCGGCTCCACCGCGATCCCCGGTCGCGCGCCGACGGCCGGCGGCGTGAATACCTGGAGCCAGTGGTGGTGCTCGTCCACCCACAGGGCGACCCCCCGCGAGGTGGCGGGATCCACGAGCGTCACGCTCGCGCGCCCGTCCGCGCGGACCAGCGAGCCGAACCCGTCGTCGAGCACCATGTCACCGATGCGGCGCGGCCGGGTGAAGTCGTGTGCCCCGGTGACCGGCTCGGTGCCGGTCGGCAGCTGCCTCTCGTCGACCAGGAGGCGGCTGCGGGCCGGCACCTGCAGCTCCAGGTCCTCGATCGCGTCCCCGACCGCGAGGTAGGGATGTGCCCCGCTCGCATAGGGCGCCGCCTTGGGCGACAGGTTGGTCGCCGTCTGGGTCACCACCAACCCGTCGGCCGACAGGTCGTAGAGCACGTGCAGGTCCAGCGTCCACGGATACCCCGTCTGCGCCATCACGCGGTGGACCAGCGACACCGAGGTCGCCGTGTGCTCCTCGACGGTCCACGGGGCCCAGCGGGCCAGGCCGTGCGAGGCGTTGCCCCGGGCGGGGTCGGTGAGCCCGAGCTGCAGCTCGCGACCACCGAAGGTGTAGCGGCCGTCACGGATCCGGTTGGGCCACGGCATCAGCAGCTGCCCCCGTCCTCCCGACGACATCTGGTCGTCGGCGAACCCGTCGACGAGCGCGCGGTCCCGGTGGGACAGCAGGCGGAGCGCAGCGCCGCTCTCGGTCACGACGGCCGCATAGCCCGCCGCCGCGATCTCGAACTGGTCTCCGCTCGGCGCCACCATGACGCTCACCCTAGACAGCCGCGACCTCGGTTAGCCTCCGCGCATGGGCATCGCCACCCGGGACCTGACCGTGCAGGACGCCGAGGCCACCGCCGCGCTGATGCAGCGGATCGAGGCCGATCACCCGACGGGCTTCTGCCTGGGTCCCCGAGAGATCGTCGAGCTGATGAGCGACATGCCGAAGAGCGTCTTCACCGGGGCCTTCGACGGTGAGGACCTGGTGGCCTTCACGACGGTCCTTCCGGGTAGCCCGCACGAAGGCGGGCAACGGTTCACGCTCTTCGGCGACGTGGACCCCGCACGCCTCGGCGAGGGGATCGGCACCGTGATGTTCGCCCGGTCGCTCGAGCAGGCGCGGGTGATCCATGCGCGGGACGCACCGCTCGTCCCGGCCCGCTACGCCAGCCAGGCACTGGCCGGGCGCGTCGACCAGGCCGACCTGCTCCGGAGCGCCGGGATGGTCGCGGGACGCCACGGCTTCCTCATGTGCGCGCCGCTCGCGGGCGGTGCGCCCGACCTGCCCCTGCCCAGCGACCTGGCGGTCACGCCGTTCAACGCTGCGAAGGCCGCCGAGCTCCTCGACGCCCACAACGCGGCCTTCGCCGACTACCCCGAGTGGAGTCCGGCCGACGCCGAGTTCTGGCAGGCGTTCATGGTCGGCGCCGCTCACGCGCGCCACGACCTCTCGCTGGTGGCGCGCGATCACGAGGGTCGGGTGGCGGGCTACGTCTTCGTCCACGAGTACGCAGTCCCGCTGTCGGCGGGACCGGGTCGGGAGGCGTACGTCCCCTTCGTCGGCACGCTGCCGGCGCACCGTGGTCGCGGCCTCGCCACCGCGCTGCTGGCGGGAGTGCTGTCCCGGTGCCGGGAGCAGGGCTTCGACCGGGCGACCCTCAACGTCGACACCCACAACCCCACCGGTGCGTTGGGGATCTATGAGCGGGCCGGCTTCGTGCAGGTGTACCGCCAGGACTTCTACAAGCTCGAGGAGTCGGCCCGCTGACCGGGCTCGGCGGTGTCGACGACCACGTCGGCGTGCGCGCGCGTGCGCTGGCGAGCGAACAGCTCGTCCTCGTCGAGGCGCCACTGCACCCACTGGGGTCGCATCTGCTCGCCGTCGCGCTCGAGGCCGCGAGCCAGCCGGAGCGACGAGTCGACCTCCACCCAGACCAGGCAGCCGACCAGGCCGGCGATCTCGGGCGACCAGCAACCGACTCCCTCGAGCACCAGCAGCCCGCCCGGCCGGACCGGATGCGTCTCGGCCCAGTCGTCGGCGAGCCAGTCCCACCGCCTCCACCGGCCGGCGTCGCCCGCCGCCAGCGGCGCCAGCAGCGCCTCGACGGTGGCCGCCAGGCCGGGCAGCCCGCGCCATCCCTGGAGGAGCTCGTCGCAGTGCACCACCTGCGTGCCGGGCACGCCGTCGGCGATGGCCCCGGCCAACGTGGTCTTGCCGGAGCCGGCGGGTCCGTCGACGCACACGAGTCGTCCCGGGCCCAGGGTCGGGGGAGCAGCCAACACCTGCTCGGCGAGGAGTCGTGCGACCTCGCGCGGGTCAGAAGGCACGGTCACAGCCGCGGTAGGACGGCACCACGTCGGTGACCGCCTCGCCCCGGACCAGGTGCACGTCGCGGACGTGCTCGAACAGCTCGCCCGACTTGGCGTGGCGGAACCACACGAGGTCGCCGATGCCGAGCAGGGCGGCGGGGTGCCCGCTCAGCGGCGTCTGGACCTCGCCGGCGCCCTCGAGCCCGGTCAGGTGGAGCCCGGGCGGAGCCCAGGGGATGGGGGAGCGGTCGGCGCCGGTGGCGCCGCTGGCGATCAGGCCGCCGCCGTGGACGGTCGCCATGGCGGGGGTGGGCTTGCGGGTCACCCGGAGCCCGAAGAAGGCCGACGGACGCGGCTCGAAGGATGCGTAGTGGTCGAAGATCCCCGGCACGAGCAGCCCCGACCCGGCGGCGACCTCGGTGACCACGGGGTCGGCGGCTGTCGCCTCGACCGATCCGGAGCCGCCGCCGTTCCAGAACTCGAGCTCGCTCACCCGAGCCAGCGCCTCGGCGATCTCGCGGCGCCGCACCTCGAGCTGGGCCATGGAGGCCTGCTTGAGGCGTCGGACGAGCAAGGACCTGGTCCGCTGGTCGGGGACGTCGTCGGGCACCCCGGCGACCTGACCCTCGTAGGTCATCACGCCGACCAGCCGGAAGCCGTCGCGCTCGACGACCGTGCGGGCCAGGGCCACGACGTCCGCGGTGTCGAAGAGCGGCGAGCGCTTGGGCCCGATGTGCTGTCCGCCGACCCGCAGGCCGGCGTCGAGGTCCAGTGCGATCCTGATCGGCGTCCCGAGCGGGTCGCGCACCGCGTCGACGGCGTCGAGGTGCGCGGGGTCGTCCACCATCAGCGTGATGGCCGCCGCTGCGGCCGGAGCGGAGGCCAGCCGGCGCAGCGCGGCTGCGTCCACCGAGGGATAGGCCACGACGATGTCGTCGCTGATGCCCGTCCGGTGGAGCCACAGCGCCTCGGCCACGGTGTAGGCCAGCACGCCGGCGAAGCCGTCGGTGGCCAACGCCCGGGAGATCAGGGCAGGCACGCGCAGGGACTTCGACGCGACCCGGATCGGCTTGCCGCCGGCGCGGCGGACCAGGTCCGCGGCGTTGGCGTCGAACACGTCGAGATCCACGACGGCGACGGGTGTCGACGGCGGCTCGGGCACGGTGGCGAGGGCAGCGTTCAACCGCGACCACAGGCGGTTGCGGTCGACGAAGTGATCGCTCACTCGATGCCGCGCTTCTTCAGCAGCGCCTCGATGTCGGCCATCTCGTCGTCGATGGGGGACCCGCCCCTCTGGCTCGACGGGGAGGACGGGGGCAGGGACTTCCGTTTCCTGGGCCCGGCGGCCGCGCGCGGCGCTCCGGGGGCCTCGCCGCTAGCGACCTGACGGTTGCGGAGGAGGCCGCTGACGACCCACAGGACCACGGCCAGGCCGGCCAGGCCGACGCCCGCCCACGTGAAGATGTTGAAGACCAGCCCGGTGGCCCAGTCGGTGATCGACCCGGCGATCTCGACGACCATCTCGAGCGTCCCGGTCAGCCAGGCAGCCGCGGGCAGCAGGGTGAACCCCAGCGCCCGCAGGCCGTTGGCGGCCCCCTGGCGGCGGAACGCGATCCAGGTCCAGATCGCTCCCGCCACGGTGAGAGCGGCGGTCAGTGCTGCCCACGTTGTCCCTTCCACACCCCCAGAGTCCCACAGCGGTCCACGGGTCCGGGAGGATGCGGGGGTGCAGCACGACGACAGAGAGGCCTCGGGCGAGCGGCTCCGGCGGAGGATCCCCGACCCCGGCTTCGCCGACGACCACGGGGCGGGCGACCCGCGGGTCGCTCAGGTGCTGGCCGACCACCGGGCCGGGACCGTGACCTCGGGCTCGGTGCTCGCGCTGCTGCAGGACGCCCGGATGCTCGTGCCCGTCGTCGCGGTGCTCGGGGACGTGGAGGTGGACGAACGCGGCCTGGCGCACGACAAGTCCTCCGACATGGCCGCCGTGCTCGTGCGCGCCGCCGACGGCAGCACCGGACTGCTCGCCTTCACGTCTCTCGAGACCATGGCCCGGTGGGATCCGGCGGCCCGTCCGGTCCCGGTGACGGCCACGACCGCGGCGACGGCGGCGGTCCAGGACGGGGCCGAGGCCCTCCTGGTCGACCTCGCCGGCCCCGCGTCGTACGTCGTCGACGGGGACGACCTCACCCGCCTGGCCGCCGGCTGGCGGTTGGTCGCCGTGCGGGAGGGCCACGGCTGGATTGGCCCCGCACCGGAATGATCGGCTAACCTTCGGTGTTGACCGATCAGTGACATGAGCAGATCCACCTGGACCTGCGAGTGACACCGATCCCGCCAAGCGGAGGCAAGCACCACCCGTCTCCCACCCGCATCGATCGCCCTGCACCACAGATCGTCGGGTCAGGTCCAGTGACACAGATGTGTGACACCCACGAAATCCCTGCGAGGGGAGACGTGTCGTGACTGGCTCCCGCTTGGCACCAGCGGGAGCCGTTTTCATTTCCGGACCAGTCCGGAGGGCGAGGGTTCCCACCCACCCGAACTACTGGAGGACCCATCAGCACCGAGCTGCGCATCAACGAGCGGATCCGCGTACCCGAGGTCCGGCTCGTCGGACCCAACGGTGAGACCGTTGGCATCGTGCCGACCGACCAGGCACTCAAGCTGGCCCAGGAGGCCGACCTCGACCTCGTCGAGATCGCTCCGCAGGGACGCCCCCCGGTCTGCAAGCTCATGGACTACGGCAAGTTCAAGTACGAGAACGCCCAGAAGGCACGCGAGGCCCGCCGCAACCAGACGAACGTGATCATCAAGGAGATGAAGCTTCGTCCCAAGATCGACCAGCACGACTACGAGACCAAGAAGGGTCACGTCGTGCGGTTCCTGGGTGCGGGCGACAAGGTCAAGATCACGATCATGTTCCGCGGCCGTGAGCAGCACCGTCCCGAGCTCGGCTTCCGCCTGCTGCAGCGGCTCGCCGAGGACGTCGAGGAGCTCGGCTTCGTCGAGTCCTCGCCCAAGCAGGACGGCCGCAACATGATCATGGTGCTCGGCCCGCACAAGAAGAAGGCCGACGCCAAGATCGACGCGGACGCCGCACGCGCCACGCGGGCCCAGGCCCGGGCCGACCGCCAGGCCGAGGAGGACGCTGAGCGCGAAGCCGCTCACCTCGCCGGCCCCGTCGCGCAGAAGAAGGAGCGCGGTCGCTCCGAGAACCTTGATCCTGAGATCGAGGCGTGACGCAGTCACGACTCGATCGAGCAGGTCGCGGCGAAGCCGTGACAACGGCCGAAGCCGTGACAACGGCCGAACCCGTGACAACGGCCTGAGACGGCCCACAGACACACGAGCAACCGAAGGAAGAGACACATGCCGAAGAACAAGACCCACTCGGGCACCAGCAAGCGCTTCAAGGTGACCGGCTCGGGCAAGGTCATGCGCCTGCAGGCCGGCCGCAAGTCCGGTGCTGCGTTCGCGTCCGCGCCCACCACGGGAAGCCGCAAGAAGCACCGCCGCAACGCCGGCATGGTCGAGCTGGAGAAGGCCGACGTCAGCCGCGTCAAGAAGATGCTCGGCATCTGAGCCTCTCCCAGCACCCAGTCCTGGTGGCCCAGCCGCCGTCCCTTTGCACCAAGGAGTAACACCATGGCACGCGTCAAGCGCGCAGTGAACGCTCAGAAGAAGCGTCGTACCACCCTCGAGCGGGCCAGCGGTTACCGCGGCCAGCGCTCGCGCCTCTACCGCAAGGCCAAGGAGCAGGTCACCCACTCCCTGGTCTACAGCTACAACGACCGCCGCAAGAACAAGGGCAACTTCCGCAAGCTGTGGATCCAGCGCATCAACGCCGCTGCCCGTGCCAACGGCATGACCTACAACCGCTTCATCCAGGGCCTCGGCCTGGCGGGCATCGAGGTCGACCGCAAGATCCTGGCCGAGCTCGCCGTCCACGACGCGCCGGCGTTCACCGTGCTCGTCGAGGCCGCCAAGGCCGCGCTGCCCGAGGACGTCAACGCGCCCAAGGTCTCCGCCTGAACCACATGAGCACTCCGCTCACCGCTGGCAACAGCCGTGTCAAGGAGGCTCGCAAGTTGAGCCGCCGCTCGGTCCGCACCGAGCGGCGGCTCTTCCTCGCCGACGGCCCGAAAGCCGTCGAGGGGGCCCTGTCCGTCGACGGCTGCGTGGTGGAGGTCTTCGCGACGCCCGTGGCGCAGGAGCAGCACGCAGACCTCCTGGGCGCCGCCGACGTGACGCTGGTCGACGAGCGGGCGATGGCCTCGCTCTCCGACTCCGTCACCCCCGCGGGCCTGGTGGCCGTGTGCCGGCACCTCGACGCCCCGCTCGGCCACGTCGTGACCGCCTCACCGCGGCTGCTGGTCATCTGTGCCGACGTCCGTGACCCCGGCAACGCGGGCACTGTCATCCGCACCGCCGATGCCGCCGGAGCGGACGCAGTCGTGCTGGCCGGGCAGTCGGTGGACGCCTACAACCCCAAGACCGTCCGCGCCAGCGTGGGCAGCCTCTTCCACCTTCCCCTGGCGCTCGAGGCCGACCCGGCCGCGGCCGTCCGGGCCGCCCAGGCGCGCGGGCTCACCGTCCTCGCCGCCGATGGCGCCGGTGAGGTCGACCTCTTCGACGCCGATCTCAGCGGTCCGACCGCCTGGCTCTTCGGCAACGAGGCCTGGGGGCTGCCCGACGAGCTGGCGGACCTTGCCGACCAGCGGGTCGCTATCCCGATCCACGGGCGCGCGGAGAGCCTCAACCTCTCCACCGCCGCAGCGATCTGCCTCTATGCCAGTGCGCGCGCCCAGCGGGCCGCGCCGTGATGCTCATCGACCCGCCCTCCGTGCCCCGATGGGAGCGGCTCTGGTCGCACCTGGCCAGCGACACGTCGTACGACGAGGCACATGCGTTCGCCGCCGCGCACGGCATCCCGACGCGCGGTTGGGACCGGGACCACTACGACGTGCCCGCGGACTTCTACGACGCGATGGTGGCGGCGGGAGCCAAGCCGGTGTCGTCGCGCGAGCTGGTCTCTGCGCTGCGCGCCGCGGGTCTGCGGCGGCCGAAACCGATGCCGCGCGCCTAGGCCTGCCCTAGGGTTGCCACCGTGTCCGGGGAGAGCAGGAGGATCGACCGCACTCCCACTCGCCTGCGCTCCCTCGCCGACTTCTATCCCGACGGGATCCTCGGCGCGACCCGCGACGGCGTCATCACGATCCTCAACGCCCAGGGTGCTGCCCTGCTCGGCGTCGACGCCGAGCAGGCGCTGGGGTTGCCGCTGGACGAGGTGCTCAAGCTCCTCGACCAGGACGGGCGGACGTGGCTGGGGGTCAACCGTCCCTTCGAGACCCTCTCGATCGTGCGCGGGATCCCGGAGCAGTCGTGGCTCAACACCTCCGGCGAGGAGGTGCTCACCACCGCGCGTCTGGTCCGCAACGAACCCCTGGGGTCGGCCGTCGGCATCGCCGTCGGGCTGCGCAGCGGCCGGGGCCGCGCCCTGATGGACCGTGAGCGCTCCGACCTCGTCGCGACGGTCGCCCACGAGCTCCGCTCGCCGTTGACCGGGGTGAAGGGGTTCGTGCAGGCGCTGCTCAACCGGTGGGACAAGCTGAGCGACGACCAGCGCAAGCTGATGCTGACGACCGTCAACGCCGACGCCGACCGGCTGGCCCGCCTGATCGCCGAGCTCCTCGACGTCGCACGCATCGACACCGGGCGCCTGCAGCTCTATCCGCGCGAGTCCTCGGCCCAGGTGCTGGTCGGGCGGGTGGTCGCCTCCATCGAGGCCGGCACGGCCCGGGGCATCTCGCTGGCCGTGGAGGAGGACCTGCCGGAGGTCTTCGCCGACCCCGACAAGTTCACCCAGGTCGTCACCAACCTCGTCGAGAACGCCATCCGGCACGGCCGCGGGAAGGTCAGCGTCCACCTCGAGGCGCTGCCGAGCCTGCCCGGCGTCCGCATCACCGTGGACGACGAGGGTGACGGCATCCCGGTCGAGCTCCGCCGGCGTGTCTTCACGAAGTTCTGGACCACCGGCGAGTCGGGGGGCAGCGGGCTGGGCATGTACATCGTCGGGGGCCTGTCGCGGGCCCACGGCGGGCGGGTCACCATCGAGGACGCGCCGGGAGGCGGCGCCCGTGTGATGGTCGACTGGCCGAGCGACGACCTGCGGCCGGACTGACCGCCGCTCCGACCTGCACACAACCTTCACGAGTCGTCCCCACCTCCCGACGCGTCGCGCTCCTAGGGTCGGGGCATGACAACTCGCACCGTCCTGGTCGTGGAGGACGAGCGCACCATCAGTGATGCGCTCGCCCAGCGGCTGCGTGCCGAGGGCTACGCCGTCGAGCAGGCCTTCGACGGTCCCGCCGCGGTGGATCTCGCGGCCGCGGTCCGGCCTGACGTCGTCCTCCTCGACGTCATGCTGCCCGGTCTCGACGGGCTCGAGGTGTGCCGCCGGATCCAGGCCGACCGGCCCGTACCGGTGCTGATGCTGACCGCCCGCGACGACGAGGCCGACGTGCTGGTGGGCCTCGGTGTCGGCGCCGACGACTACCTCACCAAGCCGTTCTCCATGCGGGAGGTGGTCGCCCGCGTCGCCGCTCTCCTGCGCCGGGTCGAGCGGGCCGCGGCGCTGGCCGACGAGCGTCCGGCGGCCCTCCGCGTGGGCGCGGTCGAGATCGACCCCGCCACCCGGCGTACGACGGTGGCCGGGGAGCCGGTGCACCTCACCCCGACCGAGTTCGACCTGCTGCTGTGCCTGGCCCGGGTGGCCGGGCAGGTGCTGAGTCGCGAGCGGCTGCTCCGTGACGTCTGGGACTGGGGCGACGCCTGGGGGAGTGCCAGCGCCACCCGGACCGTGGACAGCCACGTCAAGGCCCTGCGCAGCAAGGTCGGTGCCGCGCGGATCCGCACGGTGCACGGCGTGGGCTACGCGCTGGAGGACCTGCCGTGAGCACGCCGCTGGACGTCGTGACGAGCCTCAAGACCAAGCTCGGGCTGCTGGTCGCGGTGTCGGTCGTCGCGGCCGTCCTGCTCTCCCTCCTCGGCTCCGCTGCCGACGTCTCGCCGCTGCTGGTCCTGCCGGTGAGCGTGGCCCTCGCGCTGGGGGTCACCCAGCTGCTGGCGGCCGGGATGGTGGCTCCGCTGCGCCGGATGACCGAGGTGTCGCGGGCGATGGCGCGTGGCGACTACTCCGGTCGCGTGCGGACCTTGGCCACCGACGAGGTCGGCCAGCTGGCGACCGCGTTCAACCGGATGGCCGAGGACCTGGCCACCGTCGACCGAGAGCGTCGCGACCTCATCGCCACCGTGTCCCACGAGCTGCGCACGCCCCTGACGGCGATGACCGCGCTCCTGGAGAACCTCGCCGACGGAGTGGTGAGCCCGGACGCCGACCACCTCGGTGCCGCGCTGGTCCAGGCCCAGCGCCTGGGTCGCCTGGTCGACGACCTGCTCCAGCTCTCCCGGCTCGAGGCAGGCGTCGTCGACCTGGACCGGCAGGACGTCCGGCTGCAGCGGCTGGTCGAGGAGTCCGTCGAGCAGGTGACGTCCGCCGGCCGACCGGGGTCGTTCGTGGTCGAGCTGGGGGAGGACCTGGTGGTCCCCGGCGATCCGGCCCGGCTGCGGCAGCTCCTCGTCAACGTGCTCGACAACGCGGGACGCCACGCACCGGCGGGCACCACCGTGCGGATCGCCGGAGGTGCCGAGGGTGCGGGGTGGTGGCTCGAGGTCGCCGACGACGGTGCGGGAGTCGCTCCCGAGGACCGCGAGCGGGTCTTCGACCGATTCGGCACCGACGGCGCCGGGGGCACCGGTGTCGGGCTCGCCGTCGCCCGCTGGGTGGCCCAGCTCCACGGCGGCACCCTGCGCTTCCTCGCACCGCCCGAGGACCGCGGCGCACTCCTGCGCCTCGAGGTGCCCGCCGACCGTCCGACCGTCCCTTCCCCGACGCAGGAGCCCGCCATGACCACGACCGCCCAGCCGCCCGCCCAGCCGCCCGCCCAGCCGCCCGCCCAGCACGCCCGCCCCGGCCCGCACGCAGCCCGGGCTCGACGCGCTGTTCGGACGGTTCTGGCCGGAGTCCGGGCTGCCGGCCGGGCTCCGGACGGTCGTCGCCGCCGCAGGAGCGGGGTTGGTCGCCGGGGTCGCCCTGTCCTTCACCGCCGTCGGGATCACCTGGACCCTCGTCGCGGTCGCGAGCGGTGCCGCCGCCCTGCTCACGGCACGCCGCCGGCGGGAACCGTGGACCCTGCTGTGCAGCGCCCTGGCTCTCCTGCTCGTCCTGCCCATGACCCTGCTCGATGCCTGGTGGATCCAGGTGCTGGGGACGGTGGCGGCCACCGCGGTGTTCCTCTGTGGCGTCACCGGCGCCCGCACGATGCCGGGCATCGTGCTCACCGGCCTCGCCTGGCCGCTGGCGTCACTGCGCGGCCTGCCCTGGTTCGGCCGGTCGTTGCGCATCGCCGGCACCGGATCGCGTGCGCCGGCCCTGGTCCGCACGATCGCGTGGTCGCTGCTGGGCCTGGGGGTGTTCGGCACGATCTTCGCCAGCGCCAACCCCGTCTTCGGCTCGTGGGTCGACCAGCTCGTGCCCACCCTGAGCTTCAACGACCTCGTCGGCCGGGCCTTCCTCGCCTGTTTCGTCTTCGCCGCCACGCTCGGCGCCGCCTACCTCGCGCTCAACCCCGCGGACGTCGAGGTGCTGGGGGATCGGCGGCCGACCCCCTTGGCCAACCGGTTCGAGTGGCTCGTGCCGGTCCTCGTCGTCGACGTCGTCTTCCTCGCCTTCATCACCGCCCAGGCGCGCGCCCTGGTGGGCGGCCGGGACTACATCGAGCAGGCGACCGGACTGACGTACGCCGACTACGTGCACCAGGGCTTCGGCCAGCTCACCCTGGCCACCGCGCTCACCGTGCTGGTGGTCTGGGTCGCGTCCCGCCGGGCGGGCGTCACCGCCGCCGACCGCCGTTGGCTCCTCGCCTCGATCGGACTGTTGTGCGTGCTGACGCTCCTCGTGGTCGCGTCTGCCCTGCGCGGCATGAGTGTCTACCAGGACGCCTACGGCTTCACGACGTTGCGGCTGTTCGTCGACGTGTTCGAGGGCTGGCTCGGGTTCGTGGTCCTGGCCATCATGGTTGCTGGCGCGGCGCGCCGCGGTCGTTGGCTGCCCCGCATCGCCCTGGTCTCGGGTGCGGTCGCCCTGATCGGCCTGGCCGCGATCAATCCCGACGCCTGGGTCGCCGAGCGCAACATCGACCGCTACGAGGCGACCGGGGATCTCGACCTCACCTATCTGCAGTCGCTCTCGGCCGACGCCGCCCCCGTGATCGTCGATCGACTGCCGGAGGAGGTCTCCCGGTGCGTGCTCGGCCTGCTGCCGGCGAACTCCCTCGCCGCGGCCGTGCTGGACGACCCGCGCGCCTGGAACCTGGGTCGCGCGCGAGCCGAGTCCGCGGTGGTGGGCATCGACCTGGTGACGTCGCCGTACGGCCCGGGCGCCGAATGCGCCGGCGTCTGGGCGGCCTTCGACGAGTAGCATGGTCGCCGTGGACACCAGCTTGCGATTTCTGCGCCCCGGACCTGGTCCGTCGGGCAGCTGACGTCATGGGTCCGGGGAGTCCCCCCTCCGACCCGAGGCTCATCCACTTCTAGACTCTGCGGCGACCTGCTGTCGCCGCGCGAAAGGGAGCCATGTCCGGCCCCAACACCGACTACGACCCTGTCGAGGTGACCCCGCTCAAGGCGGACGAGGTCGAGGCGATGCGCGAGGCGGCCCTGTCCGCGATCGCCGGCGCCGCGGACCTCGATGCCCTCAAGCAGGTGCGTCTCGACCACGCCGGCGACCGCTCGCCGCTCGCCCTCGCCAACCGGGAGATCGGCGCGCTCCCGCCACAGGCCCGCAAGGACGCAGGCCAGCGCGTCGGCCAGGCCCGCGGCGCGGTCAACCAGGCCCTCGCCGCCCGACAGGTCGTGCTCGAGGCCGAGCACGAGGAGCGGATGCTGGCCGAGGAGACGGTCGATGTGTCCCTCCCGACGACGCGGCGGCGCCGCGGTGGCCGGCACCCGCTGACCCTGCAGTCCGAGCTCATCGCCGACCTCTTCGTGGCCATGGGCTACGAGGTCGCCGAGGGCCCCGTCGTCGAGGCCGAGTGGCTCAACTTCGACGCCCTCAACCTCGGGCCCGACCACCCCGCGCGCACCATGCAGGACACCTTCTGGACCGAGCCGGCCGACCACCACGTGGTGCTGCGCACCCAGACCTCGCCCGTGCAGGCGCGCACCATGTTGACCCGTACGCCGCCCATCTACGTCGTCTGCCCCGGCCGGGTGTTCCGCACCGACGAGTACGACGCGACGCACTCCCCGATGTTCCACCAGGTCGAGGGGCTCGTGGTCGACCAGGGCATCACCATGGCCCACCTCAAGGGCACCCTCGACCACTTCGCGTCCCAGCTCTTCGGCGACGGGATCACCACGCGGTTCCGGCCGTCGTACTTCCCCTTCACCGAGCCCTCCGCCGAGGTCGACGTGAAGTGCTTCGTGTGCCTGGGAAGCGGGATGGGAGCCGATGCGGACTCGTGCCGCACCTGTCGTGGCGAGGGCTGGATCGAGTGGGGCGGCTGCGGCGTGGTCAACCCGCGCGTCCTGATCGCCTGCGGAGTGGACCCCGAGGTCTACAGCGGCTTCGCGTTCGGGATGGGGATCGACCGGTCGTTCATGTTCCGCCACCACCTCGAGGACCTGCGTCCCCTCTTCGAGGGCGACGTCCGCTTCAGTGCCGCGTTCGGCACCGAGATCTGAGAGGGGAGCGACGACATGAAGGCACCCCTGTCCTGGATCCTGGACCACGTCGACGTGCCCGCCGGGGTCACCACCGACGAGCTCACCGCCCGGCTGACCCTCACCGGGCTCAAGCTCGAGGCCATCGAGAGCCCCGGGCGCGACATCACCGGCCCGCTGGTGGTCGGGCGCGTCCTCACCATGGACGCCGAGCCGCAGAAGAACGGCAAGACCATCAACTGGTGCACCGTCGACGTCGGTCCTGAACTGAATGCAGCCCACGGCACCGGCGAGCAGCCTGATGGGGTGGGCATCGTGTGCGGGGCCCACAACTTCACGCCCGGTGACCTGGTCGCCACCGTCCTGCCCGGCGGCGTGCTCCCCGGTGGGTTCGAGATCGGCGCCCGCAAGACCTACGGCCACCTGTCGACCGGGATGATCTGCTCGGCCCGCGAGCTCGGACTCGGCGAGGACCACGACGGCATCATCGTGCTGCCTGCCGACGCGGGCACGCCCGGCGAGGACGTGCGCCCGCTGCTGGGGCTCGACGAGGAGACGATCGAGTTCGAGATCAACCCCGACCGGGCCTACGCGCTGTCGATCCGCGGGATCGCCCGCGAGGTGCTGGTCTCGGTCGAGGGCGCGAGCAGCTTCCGCGACCCGGCCCTGCGCGACACCCCGCCCGCCAACGCCGACGGGCACCCCGTCGTCGTGGAGGACGCCGAGGGCTGCCCGGTCTTCGTGGCACGCAAGGTGACCGGCTTCGACCCCGCCGCTCCCACGCCGGACGTCATCGTCCGGCGGATCACTGCTGCCGGGATGCGGCCGATCTCCCTCGCGGTCGACGTGACCAACTACGTGATGCTCGAGACCGGCCGTCCGATCCACGGCTACGACGCCGACAAGCTGCGCGGCCCGATCGTCGTACGACGTGCGCGCGAGGGCGATCGGCTCAGGACCCTCGACGGCACCGACCGCGTGCTCGACCCGGCCGACCTGGTCGTGACCGACGACTCCGGCATCATCGGGCTCGGGGGCGTGATGGGCGGCGAGACGACTGAGATGTCCGAATCCACCACCTCGATCCTCGTCGAGGCGGCCCACTGGGACGCCGCGTCGATGTATCGCACCGGTCGCCGCCACAAGATCACCTCCGAGGCCGGCAAGCGCAACGAGCGCGGCGTCGACCCGACCATCTGCGAGGCCGCGGCCGACCGGGTCGTCGAGCTGCTCGTCCAGCACGGTGGTGGGCAGGCCGAGGCCGGCGTCACCGTCGTCGGCACGCCGCCGGCCATGCCGGTGATCCGGATGGCGTACGACCTGCCTCAGCGGGTCGCCGGGCTACCCATCGACACCTCGACGGTCGTCGACCGCCTGCAGGCCGTGGGTTGCCGGGTCGACGCCGACACCGACGGGGTCGACGTCACGCCTCCGCCGTGGCGGCCCGACCTGACCGATCCGCAGGACCTGACGGAGGAAGTGATCCGGCTCGTCGGCTACGACCAGGTGCCGTCCGTGCTCCCGAAGCCCCCCTCGGGCCGTGGCCTCACCCGGTCGCAGCAGCTGCGTCGCCGGATCGGGCGCACGCTCGCGGGCGAGGGGTTCGTCGAGGTGGTGACGTTCCCGTTCGTCGGCGAGACCGACCTCGACGCGCTCGGCCTCCCCGCCGACGATCCGCGACGCGACATGCTTCGGCTCTCGAACCCGCTCAGCGCCGAGGCCGGGTCCATGACCACGACCCTGCTCCCCGGCGTGCTCCGGGCCGCGGGCAAGAACGTCGGCCACGGCACCACCGACGTGGCGATCTTCGAGACCGGCACAGTGACGTTGCCGCGCCACTCCGGGCCGGCCGCCATCCTGCCCGTCGACCGCCGTCCCACCGTCGACGAGTTCGCGGCGCTGGACGCCGCCCTGCCTGCGCAGCCCCTGCACCTCGCCGTCGTCGCCGCGGGCGACTCGGTCGCCGGCGGCTGGTGGGGCGAGGCCAGGCCCGTCTCGTGGGCCGATGCCCTCGAGGCGGTCCGCTCCGTCGCCGCGGCGCTGGGCCTGGAGGTCACCGCCTCCGCGGTCGAGCTCGCTCCCTGGCACCCCGGCCGGTGCGCCGAGCTGTCGGTCGCTGGTGAGGTCGTCGGGCACGCCGGCGAGGTGCACCCGACGGTGTGCCAGGCATTCGGGCTGCCGAAGCGCACCGTCGCGGCGGAGGTCGACCTCGACCTCCTCATCGAGCGGTCGATCCACCTGCGGCAGGCGCCGAGCTTCTCGTCGTACCCCGTCGCCAAGGAGGACGTCGCGCTCGTCGTCGACGCCTCGGTGCCTGCGGCCGACGTCGAGGCGGCGCTCCGTGAGGGTGCCGGCGAGCTGCTCGAGTCGATCCGGCTCTTCGACGTCTACACCGGCGACCAGGTCGGCGAGGGCAAGAAGTCGCTCGCCTACGCGCTGCGCTTCCGTGCGCCCGACCGGACCCTCAAGGAGGGCGAGGCCGCTGCGGCGCGCGATGCCGCCGTGGCACTGGCCGCCGAGCGCACCGGGGCCGTCCAGCGCTGAGCGCCGACAGTGGAGCCCGAAGCCGGACCTAGCGGCTCCGGGCTCCACCGTGGGCCCTGTTCGCAGGACTGGACCCTGAGTCCCCCAGCGACTCAAGGTCGAGTGGCCGGGTCAGTGGAGCTCGCAGGAGCGGCGTACCTCCGCCAGACAGCGGTCACGACCACTCTGCCCGAAGGCCTTGTCGCGCCCGCGGCCACCGCGGAGGTCGTCGTCGTTGCTCTCGCCGAACAGCTTGTCGCTGCCCGGCCCGCCCCGAAGCCGGTCGGGTGCATGGCTCCCGACCACCCGGTCCTTGCCGCGACCGCCCGAGATGAGGGGCCTGTCAGCGCCCCGCAAGTCGGCAGGAGCGGTCGCGTTCAAGATGTCGCGGCCGCCCCGGCCCCGGATCTGGAGCCGGGTGGTGGCGACCACCTTGATCTTCTCCGGGCTGTTGGTGCCGACGACCTTCACGTCGCCGCCCTTGACGAGCAGGTCCTCCCAGCTCTCGAAGTCGAAGGAGTGACGGTTCTGCGAGAGCGTGCACGTGAAGGTGTCGCCGATGCGGACGTCGGCCGTTGCGCACGAGCTGCCCACCCAGGTGTCGCGACCCGGGCCGCCGTCGACCGTGCCCGAGCCCATCGAGTAGAGCAGCAGGGTGTCGGCGCCCGCGCCCATCGACGCCTGCCTGAGCCCTGCGGCCGAGCCTGAGGGGGTCAAGGCGTCCGACCCGGCGAGGATCAACGTCTCGTCTGCGCTCGTGCCGACGAAGGACTGGTCGCGGTTGTCCAGCCTCAGGTCGTAGCGGACCACGTCGCCCGCCCACCGCAGCACGGGCCGCCCGTCGGCCGTCGCGGTCCGGGTGGGGGCGTCGACCACGACAGCGGCGCCCCTCCAACCGGGATACACCGACAGCGCGTTCTCGCCCGTGCCGAGGTCCAGCGTCCCGCCGCCCTGCTCACCCGCCCACTCGACGGTGTCGTCGCCGCTGCCAGTGATGATGGTGTCGGTGTTGGCGGGCGTGCCCGGTGCGGTGGACCCAGAATGTACGACGTCGTCGCCTCCTCTCGTGTCGATGACGTCGGCCTCGGTGTCCTGCGAAGCCGCCAGGTCCGACCGGGTGAGGTCGCGTACGCCTGCGTAGACGGTCTCGTAGAAGGGGGAGGCATGCGGGTCGTCCGGGATGTCGGCGTCGAGGCCGACGTAGGAGTCCGAGCCGGTGCCCAGGATGGTGGTGTACCAGACGCCCTCGACGTCTGCACTCTCGTTGACGACCGTGTCGTTGCCGGGACCCGCGTCCACGACGACGCTGCGGATGCCGCCTTCGGGGGCAGCCACGATGCAGATGAGGTCATTGCCGCCGAGGGCCTGGGCCGTGACGCCCTGCGTCGGTAGGACGACCATGACGTCGTCGCCCTCGGTGCCGGTGCTCCCGACCACCGTGGCCGGCCTCCCCTGACAGGTGATGGTCGGCGCGGCCGCCTGGGCCGGTACTCCCGCGAGCGCCAGGCCGGAGCCGATCAGCGTGGTGGCCAGTGCTGCGATCACGGCCGGACGTGCAGTTCGCATGGATGTCTCCCCGGTGGGTGGTGGGTGTGAGTGGTGCGTCCACGAGCGGAGACGCCGTGGAGGGGCGATTGGTTGCCCCCAGGGGGACAAAGTTCCGGATCAGTTGATCGGGTTGTCGACGACCGCACGGAAACGGGCATGGACGTCCTCGTCGCCGACCACGGAGAGCTCCGCGTCGTCGCCCCGGCTCCACAGCCAGAGGTCGAGCGCGGCCGCCGGACCGTCGATGACCACGGCGGGCTCGTCGTCCCCCTCGGGCGGCGGCACGACGTGGAAGTCCTCCTCGCCGGCGTAGGACTTCCCACTGTCGGGGTCGGTCCCGGAGAACGTGCCGAACCGGAGCCAGATCTGCTCGCCGGTGTCGGTGGCGTCGACGCGCAGGACGCTGTCGCCCGGCTCCCACGACCCCCACGGCGGGCAGCCGCCGAACATCACGTCGAGGCACTCGTGCACGCCGTCCGAGGCGAGCACGGGGTCGACCACGGACGCGACGCCCGCCGCAAGCTCCGCGTCGACCCGGTGCACCAGCGCCTCGTGGGCCTGCCGCCGCAGGATGAAGCCGACCGTGTGGTCGGCGGACCAGTTCCACGCCTCGTCGGCGGGATCGGCGCTCGCCAGGACCTGAATGAGCTGCTCCGACCACTCGTCGAAGGCCGCCACCAGCTCGTCGTACGACGCCGGGCGCGTCGGCTCGACCTCCTCGGGCCGCTGGGGGCGCACGGTGAGCACCTCGGCCCACCAGCGCTGCACCGTGGCGAGGTGCCACAGCAGGTCCGCGGCCCTCCAGTCGGGACAGGTGGGCACCGGGGCCGCGGGGTCGCACGTCGCGAGGACCTCGCGGAACCGAGCGGACTCGGAACGGAGGTGGGTCAGGTAGGCATCAGCCGAGAGTGGGGTCACCGGAGCACCGTAGGGGAGGGCACGGACGCTGTGCCTCTCCCTTTCGGCCCAAATGCGGCGAACATGCAATGACATGTATAGTCATGCATATGCCTGTCACCGTCGCCGTCGCCGGAGCCAGCGGGTATGCCGGGGGCGAGGTCCTCCGACTGCTCCTGGCCCACCCCGGGGTCGAGATCGGTGCCCTCACCGCCGGGTCGAATGCGGGGGAGCGGCTCGGTCTGCTCCAGCCGCACCTGATCCCGCTCGCCGACCGCGTCCTCGCCGACACCACGGTCCAGACGCTATCCGGGCACGACGTGGTCTTCCTCGGGCTCCCGCACGGACAGTCCGCAACGATCGCGCAGGAGCTCGGTGAGGACACCGTGGTCATCGACTGCGGCGCTGACTTCCGCCTCACCGACCCGGCGCAGTGGCAGGCGTTCTACGGCGGCGAGCACGCCGGATCGTGGCCCTACGGCCTGCCGGAACTGCCGGGCCAGCGTGATCTCCTCCGCGGCGCGCGGCGGATCGCGGTGCCCGGCTGCTACCCCACCGTCTCCACCCTGGCGATCGTGCCTGCCCTCGCTGCCGGACTGGTCGAGCCCGAGGTCACCGTGGTCGCCGCGTCCGGCACCAGCGGCGCGGGCAAGGCAGCCAAGCCGCACCTGCTCGGCAGCGAGGTGATGGGCAACGCGAGCGCCTACGGCGTCGGCGGGACCCACCGGCACACCCCCGAGATCGTCCAGAACCTCAGCGCCGTCCACGGCGCCCCCGTCCGGGTCGGCTTCACGCCTCTCCTCGTCCCGATGTCCCGCGGCATCCTCGCCACGGTCCAGGCGCCCCTGCTCGACGGGGTCGCAACCGCCGCGGTCCGCGACGCCTATGAGGCGGCGTACGCCGACGAGCCGTTCGTGCACCTGCTCCCGGAGGGCCAGTGGCCCCAGACCCAGTCCGTGCTCGGCTCCAACGCCGTGCAGGTGCAGGTCGTGGTCGACGAGTCCGTACGCCGGGTGGTCGCCGTCGCGGTCGTCGACAACCTCGCGAAGGGCACCGCCGGTGCCGCCGTCCAATGCATGAACCTCGCCCTCGGCCTCGACGAGGCCACCGGGCTCTCCACGATCGGACTCGCACCATGAGCGGACAGACCCACGAGCTGGAACAGTTCCCCGAGGCCCTGGCCGTGGTCCGACTCGCGCCGGGCGCGGAGATCCCGGCGTGGGCGGAGTCCTCCTCCATCTTCTCCATCACCGCCACCAGCGCCGAGACCTCGCTGGTGTGTGCGGCGCGCGGCGTCCCGAAGAAGTCGGTGCACCACGGGCCGCTGACCGCATTCGCGGTCAAGGGGCCGCTCGACTTCGCCCTCGTCGGGGTGCTCCACGACCTGCTCGGGCCGCTTGCGGAGGAGGCGATCAGTGTCTTCACCCTCTCCACCTACGACACCGACTGGATCCTCGTGTCCACGGTCGACGCCGAGCGGGCGGCGGAGGCCTGGCGACGGCAGGGCCACACCGTCGCTCCCGCCACCCCCGTCCGGAAGAACCTGTCATGACCGTCACCCACCCCAGCGGCTTCACCGCCGCCGGCGTCGCCGCCGGGCTCAAGTCCACCGGTGCGCTCGACCTCGCCCTGGTCGTCAACCAGGGGCCCGCCTACGACTCCGCCACGGTGTTCACCGCCAACCGGTGCAAGGCCAACCCGATCCTGTGGAGCCAGGAGGTCGTCAAGGACGGCGTCGTGCGTGCCGTCGTGCTGAACTCCGGTGGCGCCAACTGCTACACCGGCCCCGAGGGCTTCCGGACCACCCACGCGGTGGCCGAGAAGGTCGCCGAGGGCCTCGGCATCGGTGCGATCGACGTGGTCGTGTGCTCCACGGGCCTGATCGGCCTCGCCAACGACCGCGACGACCTGCTGGCCGGCGTCGAGGCGGCCACTGCTGCGTTGTCGTACGACGGGGGAGTGCAGGCCGCCGAGGCGATCAGGACCACCGACTCGGTGAGCAAGAACACGGTCGTCGAGGGAGCCGGCTGGTCGATCGGCGGGATGGCCAAGGGCGCGGGCATGCTCGCCCCCGCGCTCGCCACGATGCTGGTGGTGATCACCACCGACGCCGTCGTCCCGGCCGCGGAGCTCGACGCAGCGCTGCGCTCCGCGACCCGCGTCAGCTTCGACCGGCTCGACTCCGACGGCTGCATGTCCACCAACGACACGGTCACCGTCCTCGCCAGCGGCGCCAGCGGGATCACGCCGACGCCCGAGGACTTCACCGCCGCGCTCACCCAGGCCTGCACCGACCTGGCCATGCAGCTGCTCAAGGACGCCGAGGGCGCCGACCACGAGATCGCCATCACCACGCTCCACGCCGCCACCGAGGACGAGGCCGTCGAGGTCAGCCGCAGCGTCGCCCGGAGCAACCTCTTCAAGGCCGCCGTCTTCGGCAACGACCCCAACTGGGGCCGCGTCCTGGCCAGCATCGGCACCACCTCGGCCCGGTTCGACCCGGCGGATCTCGACGTGGCGATGAACGGCGTGTGGGTCTGTCGCACCTCGACCCCCGCCGCTGACCCGGCCACCGTCGACCTCACCGCTCGCGAGGTCAGCGTGACCATCGACCTCAAGTCCGGCGACGCCCGGGCCACCGTCTGGACCAACGACCTCACCCACGCCTACGTCCACGAGAACAGCGCCTACTCCTCATGACGACACCGACACCGACACCGACACCGACACGACCGACACCGCACCTCGCGCCCGAGGAGAAGCGCCCCGATCCCGCCAAGGCGCGCACCCTGGCCGCGGCACTGCCGTGGCTCAAGCGCTACCACGGCCGGACGATCGTGGTGAAGTACGGCGGCAACGCGATGACCGACGACTCGCTCAAGGTCGCCTTCGCCGAGGACATCGCCTTCCTGCGCTTCGCCGGGTTCAAGCCGGTCGTGGTCCACGGCGGTGGTCCGCAGATCTCTCGGATGCTCGACAAGCTCGGGATCAAGTCCGAGTTCCGCGGCGGCCTGCGCGTCACCACCCCCGAAGCGATGGAGGTCGTCCGGATGGTCCTCGTGGGCCAGGTCCAGCGCGAGCTGGTCGGCCTGATCAACCAGCACGGAGCGCTCGCCGTCGGGCTCTCCGGGGAGGACGCGGGCCTCTTCACCGCCGAGCCCACCAACACGATCGTCGATGGCGAGGAGGTCGACCTCGGCCTGGTCGGCGAGGTCGCCAAGGTGCGCCCCGAGGCGGTGCTCGACCTCATCGAGGCCGGCCGGATCCCGGTGGTCAGCTCGGTCGCCCCCGACGTCAACGGGTTGGTCCACAACGTCAACGCCGACACCGCGGCAGCAGCACTGGCCATCGCGCTGGGCGCGGAGAAGCTTCTCGTCCTGACCGACGTGGAGGGCCTCTACCGCGACTACGGCAACTCCGACGACCTCATCCAGGAGATCAACCCCGAGGACCTCGGCGAGATGCTGCCGAGCCTGGACGCCGGCATGGTCCCCAAGATGCGGGCCTGCTACGAAGCCGTGAGGGGCGGGGTGCCCCGCGCGACGGTGGTCGACGGCCGGGAGCCGCACGCGGTGCTCCTCGAGATCTTCACCGACGAGGGCGTCGGCACGCAGGTGCTGCCCGGAGTCGCCACCAGGCTCCGCAAGGCCCGCCCGACGGGGGAGGACGCATGAGCGCCCAGCTCGACCTCCAGCGGCGCTACTCCGGCGCCGTGATGAACACCTTCGGACCGCCCGCCCTCGCTCTGGTGCGGGGAGAGGGCGCCCACGTGTGGGACGCCGACGGCAAGGAGTACGTCGACCTGCTGGCCGGCATCGCCGTCAACGCGCTCGGTCACGCACACCCCGCGCTCGTGCGCGCCGTGACCGCGCAGCTCTCGACGTTGGGCCACGTCTCCAACTTCTTCGCCACCGAGCCGCAGGTCGCCCTCGCCGAGCGGCTCCTCGCCCTGCTGGGATGGAACGACGGTCGCGTCTTCTTCAGCAACTCCGGGGCCGAGGCCAACGAGGCCGCCCTCAAGCTCACCCGCCGCACCGGCCGCAGCCGCCTGGTCGCCGCCGAGGGTTCGTTCCACGGTCGCACCATGGGGGCGCTCGCGCTGACCTCCAAGGCCGCCTATCGCGAGCCTTTCGAGCCGCTGCCGGGCGAGGTCACCTTCGTGCCGTTCGACGACGTGGCCGCGCTGGCGGCAGCCATGGACGACACCGTCGCCGCCGTCGTGCTCGAGCCGATCCAGGGCGAGGCCGGCGTCGTCGTACCGTCCGCCGGATACCTCGCGGCCGCCCAGGGGATCGCCCGTGACCACGGTGCCCTCCTGTGGCTCGACGAGGTGCAGACCGGCATCGGTCGCACCGGGTCCTGGTTCGCCCACCAGCTCCTCGACGGGATCGAGCCCGACGTCGTCACCCTCGCCAAGGGCCTCGGCGGTGGCATGCCGATCGGTGCCACGGTCGCCCAGGGAGCGGCGGCCTCGCTGCTCCAGCCCGGCAACCACGGCACCACCTTCGGCGGCAACCCGGTCGCCGCGGCGGCCGCGCTGGCGGTCCTCGACACGATCGTCTCCGACGACCTCCTCGCCCACACGATCGCCCGCGGTGACCAGCTCGCCGCCCTGCTGGCGCAGCAGACCGGCGTGCTCGAGGTGACGGGAGCCGGCCTGATGCGCGGCGCCGAGCTCGACGGGCCCTACGCCGTCCAGGCCGTCGCCGCCGCGCGCGAGGCCGGCTTCATCCTCAACGCCACAGGCCCTACGCGGCTGCGCTTCGTTCCTCCGCTGGTCATCACCGACGACGACCTGCGCGCGCTCGGCGCTGCGCTGCCCGCCATCCTCGACACCGCGCGTACGGCTCAGGAGACCAGCCCATGACCCGCCACTTCCTCCGCGACGACGACCTGTCGCCGGCCGAGCTCCTCGAGGTCCTCGACCTCGCCGACGCGATGAAGGCCGAGCCGTTCGCGCACAAGCCGCTCGCCGGCCCCCGGACGGTCGCGCTCGTCTTCGACCGCCCGACGCTGCGCACCCAGGTCTCCTTCGCCGCCGGCATCGCCGAGCTCGGGGGCAACCCGATGACGGTCGATGGTGGCCTCGCGGCGATGGGGTCCCGCGAAGGTGTCGAGGACGTCGCGCGCATCCTGGGTCGCCAGGCAGCGGCAGTCGTGTGGCGCACCGCCCATCAGAGCGACGTGGTGACCATGGCGGACTTCGCCGGGGTGCCGGTCCTCAACGCGCTCACCGACGAGTTCCACCCCTGCCAGCTGCTGGCCGACCTCCAGACCGTGCGTGAGCACCAGGGCCGGCTCGCCGGTGTCCGCGCGGCGTTCGTCGGTGACGGCGCCTGCAACATGGGCAACTCCTGGGTGCTTGCCGGCGCCTCCGCGGGCATGCACGTGGTGATCGGTGCACCCCGGGGCTTCACGCCCGACGTCGACGTCGTGGCCACCGCTCGCGAGATCGCGCAGGACACCGGCGGCTCGATCGAGCTCACCACCGACCCGGTCGAGGCCGTCGCCGGCGCGGACGTCATCGTGACCGACTCCTGGGTGAGCATGGGTCGGGAGGAGGAGTCCGAGGACCGGCTGCGGATCTTCCCGCCGTACGGCGTCACCGAGGACCTCCTCGCGCACGCCGATGCCGATGCCATCGTCATGCACTGCCTGCCTGCCTACCGCGGCAAGGAGATCTCCGAGAGCGTCATCGAGGGACCCCGGTCCGTGGTGTGGGACGAGGCCGAGAACCGGCGGCACGCACAGAAGGCGATCCTGACCTGGCTCCTGGAGCGGTCATGATGAGCACGCCGCTCACCAAGAGCGCCCGCCACCAGCGCATCATCGACCTCGTCACCGCCCACCCGGTGCGCTCCCAGACCGAGCTCGCCGACCTCCTCGGCGACCTGGGTGTCCGCGTCACGCAGGCCACCTTGAGCCGCGACCTCGTCGAGCTCGACGCGGTCAAGGTGCGCAGCGCCGGCGGCGCCCTCGTGTACGCCGTGCCCGGCGAGGGCGGTGATCGTTCGGTCGTCGCCCCCCGCGAGAGCGCGGCCGGCCGCGACCGGCTGGCCCGGCTGTGCGCCGAGCTGCTCGTCAGTGCCGAGGCCAGCGCCAACCTCGTCGTGCTGCGCACCCCTCCCGGGGCTGCCCAGTTCCTCGCCAGCGCCTTCGACAAGGCCGACCTGGGGGACATCCTCGGCACCATCGCCGGGGATGACACCCTCCTCGTCATCGGACGCGACCCGGCGGGCGGCGACGCCCTCGCCCAGCGCTTCCTCGACCTGGCCAACGATCCGCACCACACGTCTCCAGCAAAGGACATCCAGTGAGCAAGGTCCTCACCTCCCTCCCCGTCGGCGAACGCGTCGGCATCGCCTTCTCCGGCGGCCTCGACACCTCGGTGGCGGTCGCCTGGATGCGCGACAAGGGAGCGGTGCCCTGCACCTACACCGCCGACATCGGGCAGTACGACGAGCCCGACATCTCCGGCGTACCCACCCGCGCCATGCAGTACGGCGCCGAGCTGGCGCGGGCCGTCGACTGCAGGCAGCAGCTGGTCGAGGAGGGGCTCGCAGCCATGGCGTGCGGTGCCTTCCACATCCGCTCCGGAGCTCGCACCTACTTCAACACCACGCCCCTGGGTCGGGCCGTGACCGGCACGATGCTGGTGCGTGCGATGCACGACGACGGCGTCAACATCTGGGGCGACGGCTCGACCTTCAAGGGCAACGACATCGAGCGGTTCTACCGCTACGGCCTGCTCGCCAACCCCGACCTGCGCATCTACAAGCCGTGGCTCGACGCGGCCTTCGTGCACGAGCTCGGTGGTCGCCACGAGATGAGTGCCTGGCTCACCGACCACGGGCTGCCCTACCGCGACAGCCAGGAGAAGGCCTACTCCACCGACGCCAACATCTGGGGGGCCACCCACGAGGCCAAGACCCTCGAGCACCTCGACGTCTCCCTCGAGACCGTGGAGCCGATCATGGGCGTGAAGTTCTGGGACCCCTCGGTGGCGATCGAGACCGAGGACGTCACCGTCCGCTTCGAGCAGGGCCGTCCGGTCGCGATCAACGGCGCGACGTTCGACGACGCGGTGCAGCTCGTGCTGAAGGCCAACGAGATCGGCGGCCGCCACGGCCTCGGCATGTCCGACCAGATCGAGAACCGGATCATCGAGGCCAAGTCGCGCGGGATCTACGAGGCCCCGGGCATGGCGTTGCTCTGGACGGCCTACGAGCGGCTGCTCAACGCGGTGCACAACGAGGACACCATCGCCAACTACCACTACGAGGGGCGCCGGCTGGGCCGTCTGCTCTACGAGGGTCGGTGGCTCGACCCGCAGGCGCTGATGATGCGCGAGGCCATCCAGCGCTGGGTCGCCTCGCTGGTCACCGGTGAGGTCACGCTGCGCCTGCGTCGCGGCGAGGACTACACGGTCCTGGCCACCGACGGACCTGCCTTCTCCTACCACCCGGACAAGCTGTCCATGGAGCGCACCGACAACGCCGTCTTCGGTCCCACCGACCGGATCGGCCAGCTCACCATGCGCAACCTCGACATCGCCGACTCGCGCAGCAAGCTGGAGCTCTACGCCAGCCAGCCGCAGGACCAGGGCCACGTCCTGGTCGAGAACGGCAACCTCTTCGGCGAGATCGAGCCCGGTGGTGCCGACCGCATCGCGCAGCGCACCGGCGACGACTCGCTCGACGACGAGGCCCTCGACCACGCCGCGATGGACGTCGGGACCGACTGATGGCCGAGACGTCCGGGACCACCAACGAGGGCTCCCTGTGGGGCGGACGCTTCGCCAGCGGACCCTCGCACGAGCTGCAGCGGCTCTCGAAGTCGACGCACTTCGACTGGCAGCTGACGCCCTACGACCTCGCCGGGTCCGGGGCGCACGCCAACGCCCTGCACCGGGCGGGCCTGCTGACCGACGCCGACCACGCCGAGCTGGTGCGGGGGCTCGCGTCGCTGGGGGAGCGGTACGCCGCAGGTGACCTGCTCCCGGCCGACTCCGACGAGGACGTCCACGGTGCCCTCGAGCGGCTGCTGCTCGACGAGGTCGGCCCGGAGGTCGGCGGCCGGCTCCGGGCCGGCCGCTCGCGCAACGACCAGGTCGCGACGCTGTTCCGCGCCTACCTGCGCGACCACGGCCGGCAGGTCTCCGGCCTCGTGCTCGACCTCGTCGACGTCCTCGCGGACCAGGCGGCCGATCACCTCGACCCCGACGGGTCGGGCACCGTCATGCCGGGCCGGACGCACCTGCAGCACGCGCAGCCGGTGCTCCTCTCGCACCACCTGCTGGCCCATGCGTGGCCGCTCCTGCGCGACGTCGAGCGGCTGCGGGACTGGGACGCCCGCGTCGCGTCCGACTCCCCGTACGGATCCGGAGCACTCGCCGGCCAGACGCTCGGACTCGACCCGGAGGCCGTGGCCGCAGAGCTCGGCTTCTCCGGCTCGTCGGCCAACTCGATCGACGGCACCGCCTCGCGCGACTTCGCCGCGGAGTTCGCGTTCGTGACCGCGCAGATCGGGGTCGACCTCTCCCGGCTCGCGGAGGAGGTCATCCTCTGGACCACGCGCGAGTTCGCCTTCGCCACCCTGCACGACTCGTGGTCGACGGGGTCGAGCATCATGCCGCAGAAGAAGAACCCGGACATCGCCGAGCTGGCGCGCGGCAAGTCCGGCCGGCTGATCGGCAACCTCGCCGGCCTCCTGGCCACCCTCAAGGGCCTCCCGCTCGCCTACAACCGCGACCTGCAGGAGGACAAGGAGCCGGTCTTCGACTCCGTCGAGACGCTCGAGGTGCTCCTGCCCGCGGTGAGCGGGATGGTCGCGACCCTGACCTTCCACCGGGAGCGGATGGCCGAGCTCGCGCCCCAGGGGTTCTCGCTGGCCACCGACGTGGCCGAGTGGCTGGTGCGCGCGGGCGTGCCCTTCCGCGACGCCCACGAGCTCGCGGGAGCCTGCGTACGCCGCTGCGAGGACCTCGGCTGCGACCTGCCCGACCTCACCGATGACGACCTCGCTGCCATCTCCCCGTACCTGATTCCCGAGGTGCGCTCGGTGCTCACCGTCGAGGGGTCGGTCGCCTCGCGCTCCGGCCGTGGCGGCACGGCTCCGGTGCGGGTCCGCGAACAGCTCGACGAGCTGCGCGCCGTGAGCGCGCGCCACCGTGCCCGCCTGGGCTGAGGGCGACCCCCTCGAGGTCGCGCCGCGACTGCTGGGCGCCGTGCTCACGCACGGGGGCGTGTCCGTGCGCCTGACCGAGGTCGAGGCGTACGCCGGTCCGGACGACCCCGGCTCCCACGCCCACCGCGGTCGCACCGCGCGCAACTCCGTCATGTTCGGAGGTGCCGGGCACCTCTACGTGTACTTCGTCTACGGGATGCACCACTGCGTCAACCTGGTGACCGGCGCCGAGGGCGACCCGGGAGCCGTCCTGCTGCGGGCAGGGGAGGTGGTGGCCGGGATCGAGATCGCCCGGGAGCGCCGCCCGGGCAGCAACGACCGCGACCTGGCGCGTGGTCCGGCCCGGTTGTGCCGAGCGATGGGCATCGACCTCGCCGACAACGGCAGCCCGGCGGATCTCACGCCGAGCGCCCCGGCTGCCAGACCACCGGCAGGGATCAGGACCGGCCCCCGGGTCGGGCTGCGGCACGCAGCCGACCGCCCGTGGCGCTTCTGGCTGACAGGCGAACCCACGGTCAGCACCTACCGACCCGCTGCCCCACGCCGTACGACGGGCCTCTGACCTGCGGCTTTGTCTTCGGGGCACCCCCGGTTTGGCACCGCCCCGCAGCAGGGTCTACAGTTCAACTCGTCGCTGCAAGTGGCGCCGCCTCCTGGCCAGAAGGTCAGCTGAAGCGGAAACCGGCACCGACCAACCGAAGCACGAAGCCCGCGAGTTTGACGGTGGGCCGAGCGCCCGGTAAGTTTCTGCAGGTTGCCCCGCGACCGGACCGGCTCTGTCGGCGAGGATCGGGTGCGTCTGATTCTTGAGAACTCAACAGTGTGTTTGATTAGTCGACGAATTAGTTTGTTTTGCCCCGTTGACTGCTTTTCTTGCCTTTTGGGGTGGGTTGGGTGGTCGCGGTTTCTTTGACAATGATTCTGACAATTTGTCAGTTTCGTTTTTTGTCAGGGGATGTGGCTCTCTTTTCCTCGCATCTTTGGGTGTGGGGTAAATGTTTTTCAATGGAGAGTTTGATCCTGGCTCAGGACGAACGCTGGCGGCGTGCTTAACACATGCAAGTCGAGCGGAAAGGCCACTTCGGTGGTACTCGAGCGGCGAACGGGTGAGTAACACGTGAGTAATCTGCCCCTGGCTTTGGGATAGCCACCGGAAACGGTGATTAATACCGGATATGACATCGATTCGCATGGGTTGGTGTGGAAAGTTTTTCGGCCAGGGATGTGCTCGCGGCCTATCAGCTTGATGGTGAGGTAATGGCTCACCATGGCTTCGACGGGTAGCCGGCCTGAGAGGGTGACCGGTCACACTGGGACTGAGACACGGCCCAGACTCCTACGGGAGGCAGCAGTGGGGAATATTGGACAATGGGCGGAAGCCTGATCCAGCAACGCCGCGTGAGGGATGACGGCCTTCGGGTTGTAAACCTCTTTCAGTACCGACGAAGCGCAAGTGACGGTAGGTACAGAAGAAGCACCGGCCAACTACGTGCCAGCAGCCGCGGTAATACGTAGGGTGCGAGCGTTGTCCGGAATTATTGGGCGTAAAGGGCTCGTAGGCGGTTTGTCGCGTCGGGAGTGAAAACGCCGTGCTTAACACGGCGCTTGCTTTCGATACGGGCAGACTAGAGGTATGCAGGGGAGAACGGAATTCCTGGTGTAGCGGTGAAATGCGCAGATATCAGGAGGAACACCGGTGGCGAAGGCGGTTCTCTGGGCATTACCTGACGCTGAGGAGCGAAAGTGTGGGGAGCGAACAGGATTAGATACCCTGGTAGTCCACACCGTAAACGTTGGGCGCTAGGTGTGGGGTCCATTCCACGGATTCCGTGCCGCAGCTAACGCATTAAGCGCCCCGCCTGGGGAGTACGGCCGCAAGGCTAAAACTCAAAGGAATTGACGGGGGCCCGCACAAGCGGCGGAGCATGCGGATTAATTCGATGCAACGCGAAGAACCTTACCTGGGTTTGACATACACCCTGCCGCCTCAGAGATGGGGCTTCTTTTGGGGGTGTACAGGTGGTGCATGGCTGTCGTCAGCTCGTGTCGTGAGATGTTGGGTTAAGTCCCGCAACGAGCGCAACCCTCGTTCTATGTTGCCAGCACGTCCTTCGGGATGGTGGGGACTCATAGGAGACTGCCGGGGTCAACTCGGAGGAAGGTGGGGATGACGTCAAGTCATCATGCCCCTTATGTCCAGGGCTTCACGCATGCTACAATGGCCGGTACAAAGGGCTGCGATCCCGTAAGGGGGAGCGAATCCCAAAAAGCCGGTCTCAGTTCGGATTGGGGTCTGCAACTCGACCCCATGAAGTCGGAGTCGCTAGTAATCGCAGATCAGCAACGCTGCGGTGAATACGTTCCCGGGCCTTGTACACACCGCCCGTCACGTCACGAAAGTCGGCAACACCCGAAGCCGGTGGCCCAACCCTTGTGGAGGGAGCCGTCGAAGGTGGGGCTGGCGATTGGGACGAAGTCGTAACAAGGTAGCCGTACCGGAAGGTGCGGCTGGATCACCTCCTTTCTAAGGAGCACACGCCCCGATGCCAGGCGAATGTTCTGGCACGTATGGTGGTGTTCACTAGTGGAATCGTCGACGATCAGCCGTTGGGTGCGCACCTTGTGTGTGTGTTCGGCGGGGTCTGGTTACCTGTTGCCTCACGTTGGTGGGGGATGGGGTCATGCACACTGTTGGGTCCTGAAGGATCAGCCGTTGGTTGGTTCTTCATCGTCCTCCTTTGCTTCTTGTCTGCCTGTGGGTGGGTGGGGGGTGTTGGTGGGGTTGTTGTTTGAGATCTGCATAGTGGACGCGAGCATCTTTGCAGCCCGTCGTATCTGCCGGCCCTTGTGGGTTGGTGGGTGGTGGGTTGTGAAAGTGTGATGATGCAACTGGTATTCCTTGCTGGTTGTGTCGAATTGTTTGTTGCTGGCCTGTCCCTTTGATTGGGGGGTGGGTTGGTGTGTTGTTTTTCGTAGTTGTGTGCGTGTGTGTTGCGTGTGTTGTTTTGACGTTGTTGAGACAAGCTATGAAGGGCACATGGTGGATGCCTTGGCATCAAGAGCCGATGAAGGACGTTGGAGCCTGCGATAAGCCCTGGGGAGTTGGCAACCAAGCTGTGATCCGGGGGTGTCCGAATGGGGAAACCCAGCACGAGTCATGTCGTGTTACCCGCACCTGAACACATAGGGTGTGTGGAGGGAACGTCGGGAAGTGAAACATCTCAGTACCGACAGGAAGAGAAAACAACAGTGATTCCGAGAGTAGTGGCGAGCGAAATCGGATGAGGCTAAACCTCATGTGTGTGATACCCGGCAGGGGTTGCATGTGGGGGGTCGTGGGACCGTTCAATTGAGTCTGCCGGCTCAGTGCAGAGTAAGAAACCAGTGTGGAAGTCGAAGTCGGTTGGAAAGCCGTACCGTAGAGGGTGATAGGCCCGTAGACGTAAAGCGCTGGCTCTGGAGCGTGTTCCCAAGTAACACGGAACCCCTGAAATTCCGTGTGAATCTGGCGGGACCACCCGTTAAGCCTAAATACTCCTTGATGACCGATAGCGGACAAGTACCGTGAGGGAAAGGTGAAAAGTACCCCTGGCGGGGAGTGAAATAGTACCTGAAACCGTGTGCCTACAATCCGTCGGAGCCTTGTGCCACTTGTGGTGGGGGGTGACGGCGTGCCTTTTGAAGAATGAGCCTGCGAGTTTGCGGTGTGTTGCGAGGTTAACCCGTGTGGGGAAGCCGTAGCGAAAGCGAGTCCGAATAGGGCGATTCAGTAGCGCGCTCAAGACCCGAAGCGAAGTGATCTATCCATGGGCAGGTTGAAGCGTCGGTAAGACGACGTGGAGGACCGAACCCACTTAGGTTGAAAACTGAGGGGATGACCTGTGGATAGGGGTGAAAGGCCAATCAAACTTCGTGATAGCTGGTTCTCCCCGAAATGCATTTAGGTGCAGCGTTGCGTGTTTCTTGCCGGAGGTAGAGCACTGGATAGCTAATGGGCCCTACAAGGTTACTGACGTTAGCCAAACTCCGAATGCCGGTAAGTGAGAGCGCAGCAGTGAGACTGCGGGGGATAAGCTCCGTAGTCGAGAGGGAAACAGCCCAGACCATCAGCTAAGGCCCCTAAGCGGTGACTAAGTGGAAAAGGATGTGGAGTCGCATTGACAACCAGGAGGTTGGCTTGGAAGCAGCCACCCTTGAAAGAGTGCGTAATAGCTCACTGGTCAAGTGATTCCGCGCCGACAATGTAGCGGGGCTCAAGTCATCCGCCGAAGCTATGGCATTCAGAGAATACATCAGCACCGACTTGATCGGTGTTCAGTGCTTTGGATGGGTAGGGGAGCGTCGTGTGGGCAGTGAAGCGCCGGAGTGATCCAGGTGTGGAGCCCACACGAGTGAGAATGCAGGCATGAGTAGCGAATCACGGGTGAGAAACCCGTGCGCCGAATGATCAAGGGTTCCAGGGTCAAGCTAATCTGCCCTGGGTAAGTCGGGACCTAAGGCGAGGCCGACAGGCGTAGTCGATGGACAACGGGTTGATATTCCCGTACCGGCGAAGTTGCGCCCATGACGAACCTGGTGATGCTAACCACCCGAAACTCATCGGACCGGACCCTTCGGGGCGAGGCTGGTGGGCGGAGCGTGGGACCCGAGCTGGTAGTAGTCAAGCGATGGGGTGACACAGGAAGGTAGCCCAGCCACAGCGATGGTTGTCTGTGGGCAAGCGCGTAGGACGTGGTGTAGGCAAATCCGCACCATCCACTTGAGTGTGGAGTCTGAGACGTGACGCGGAGCCTTAATGGTGAAGTGGGTGATCCTATGCTGTCGAGAAAAACCTCTAGCGAGCAACGAGCCGCCCGTACCCCAAACCGACTCAGGTGATCAAGTAGAGAATACTAAGGCGATCGAGAAAACCATGGTTAAGGAACTCGGCAAAATGCCCCCGTAACTTCGGGAGAAGGGGGGCCCGGATCGTGAACCCACTTGCTGGGGGAAGCGTGAAGGGCCGCAGAGACCAGGGGAAAGCGACTGTTTACTAAAAACACAGGTCCGTGCGAAGTTGTAAGACGATGTATACGGACTGACTCCTGCCCGGTGCTGGAAGGTTAAGAGGACCGGTTAGACACTTGTGTCGAAGCTGAGAATTTAAGCCCCAGTAAACGGCGGTGGTAACTATAACCATCCTAAGGTAGCGAAATTCCTTGTCGGGTAAGTTCCGACCTGCACGAATGGAGTAACGACTTTCCCACTGTCTCAACCATGGACTCGGCGAAATTGCACTACGAGTAAAGATGCTCGTTACGCGCGGCAGGACGGAAAGACCCCGGGACCTTTACTATAGTTTGGTATTGGTGTTTGGTACGGCTTGTGTAGGATAGGTGGGAGACTGTGAAATTCACACGCCAGTGTGGGTGGAGTCAACGTTGAAATACCACTCTGGTCGTACTAGATGTCTAACCTAGGTCCATTATCTGGATCAGGGACAGTGCCTGATGGGTAGTTTAACTGGGGCGGTTGCCTCCTAAAATGTAACGGAGGCGCTCAAAGGTTCCCTCAGCCTGGTTGGCAATCAGGTGGCGAGTGTAAGTGCACAAGGGAGCTTGACTGTGAGACAGACATGTCGAGCAGGGACGAAAGTCGGAACTAGTGATCTGGCCACGGCATGTGGAAGCGTGGTCACTCAACGGATAAAAGGTACCCCGGGGATAACAGGCTGATCTTCCCCAAGAGTCCATATCGACGGGATGGTTTGGCACCTCGATGTCGGCTCGTCGCATCCTGGGGCTGGAGTAGGTCCCAAGGGTTGGGCTGTTCGCCCATTAAAGCGGCACGCGAGCTGGGTTTAGAACGTCGTGAGACAGTTCGGTCCCTATCCGCCGCGCGCGCAGGAAACTTGAGAAAGGCTGTCCCTAGTACGAGAGGACCGGGATGGACGAACCTCTGGTGTGCCAGTTGTTCTGCCAAGAGCACGGCTGGTTGGCTACGTTCGGAAGTGATAACCGCTGAATGCATCTAAGCGGGAAGCACGTTTCAAGATGAGGTTTCCCACCACGTAAGTGGGTAAGGCCCCCCACAGAACATGGGGTTGATAGGCCGGAGGTGTACAGCAGCAATGCCCAGCCGACCGGTACTAATAGGCCGAGGGCTTGTCCCAACACCGTACAAAACCACACAAGCCACCACGCGCATACGTAACGAACACACACCAACAAACATGGTAGTTCGCGTCCACTAAGCAGTTCCCAACCAACACACCCAACCCACACAACCGTGGGTCAGGACGTGTGTAGAGGTTGAAAGAGTTACGGCGGCCATAGCGAAACGGGAAACACCCGGTCCCATACCGAACCCGGAAGTTAAGCCTTTCAGCGCCGATGGTACTGCAACCGAGAGGTTGTGGGAGAGTAGGACGCCGCCGGACATACATTGTGAGAGTGGGGTCGCCTTCGGGCGGCCCCACTTTTGCATGTCCGCTTGCAGACGGCGGTGAGATCTCCGCCGGTCGGCCCAGAAGTCGTCCACAGCGCGCGCTCACGTTCGTGTCTCCACACCCCCGCCCGACCCCGGTTCGCGGTGTCGGTGCGTTCGGCGAGTGTGGGTGGCAGGAGGTGGACTGTGACGAAGACACAGACGAAGACACGGCCAAGGACGACGCGGGCGCAGGCCGACGACGTGGCCGACGTGGCCCTTGCCAACGACGTACGACTGGTGGGCCGGCTCACGGCAGCGCCCGTGCTGGTGGAGCTGCCCAGCGGTGACGCGCTGGTGACGTTCCGGATCTCGGTGCCGAGGGGCGCGCCACCGCAGGGCACCCGAGGACGGCGGGAGCCGGGTCAGCGGGTGGACTCGGTGCCCTGCGCCGCGTGGAGCCCGCGGCTGAGGCGCAGCATCCTGACCTGGCGTACCGGCGACCTGGTGGAGGTGTCAGGTGCGGTGCGGTGTCGCTTCTTCCAATCAGCAGGCGCGGTGCGTTCCCGGGTGGAGGTGGAGGCGGCTGCGGCCAGGATCATGCGTCGGTCATCGGCCGCATGAGGGCGCCGAGACTGGGCTTGGGCTGGAACGAGGTGGCCTTCTCCGGCAGGAGCCCTCCGGACTCGACCACAGCTCGGACCTGTTCGAAGTCCGGGCTGGGCAACAGCACTGCGGGTGAGGTGGGACTCGTGGCCGCCAGTGCGTCGTCGACGCTGTGGTGGTGCTCGATGCGCTTCACCCGGAGAGGCAGGCGCGCGAGGACCTGGTCGTGCAACCAGGAGACGGCCGTCTCCTCCTCGAGCCCGGACGGGCTGACCGTGTGCCACGACCCTCCGTCCGTCAGGACCAGGTGGGTGCTGTCGAGCGCCCCGAGCGCGTGGTGATGGTCGTGCTGCGACACGTCCGCACCTGCACTGCGTGCCGCCTCCACCAGGGCGCCGAGGGTGGTTCCCGGAAGGGTCCGGTGGATGGCGCCCAGGAAGAGGGGGGTGTCGTCCTGGTCGACGAGCATCGCCAGACCAGCGTCCCAGGCGGTGCCCGGGTGCTCCTCCTGCAGACGCAGGTAGGCCGAGTAACGGTGGTGACCGTCGGCGAGCAGGCACTGGGCACCTGCCAGCAGCTCGCCGATCCTGGCCAGCACGTCCTCGGACCGGATCGCCCAGATGCGTTGGCGTTGACCGGCGCGATCGAGGTAGCGCCAGTCCGGTGTGGACCGGCTCACCCCGGCGAGGAGCAGCCGGAGCTCGGGGTCGCCGTGGTGGACCAGCAGGATCGGTGCGGGGTTGAGCGCCATCGAGAACATGCGGTCAGCCAGCTCGCCGGCCTGCTCCGGATGGATGGCCTCGTGCGGCCACACCGCACGGTCAGCCAGGGTCTCGGCGCGCGCCGACATCGCGAGTGCGCCGACGAGGCCGCGCACGGTGAGACCACCGGCGGTGTACTCGTGCAGGTAGATCGCCGGCGAGGGGTCCGCCGTGGCCCGCCCCTGCTCGATCCACTCCGTCAGTCGGGCTGAGACGTCGCGATAGGGTCGCGCCAGTGCTCGGGCCGACGCCGGATCCCCGACTCGTCCCGGCGCGAGCATGACTGCCCGGAACGGCAGAAGCGTGAGGGGCTTCGCGACGTACGGCGCAACGTCGGTGGCGAAGTCCATCGGAGCATCGTAGGGGGACGCAGGTCGCGACCGGGGAAGGGGTGGAGGATGCTCGAGGAGTCGAGGGGCCCGATCGTGGAGGCGCACGACCTGGTGATGTTCGACCTGGACGGCGTGGTCTACGTCGGGGGTGAGGCGATCGACGGCGTCGCTGACCGGATCCAGCGGGTCCGCTCGTCCGGTCGCCACGTCGCCTTCGTGACCAACAACGCCTCGCGGACGCCTGACCAGGTGGCCGACAGGCTGGTCGGAGTCGGAGTCTCGGCCTCCGGCAGGGACGTCGTGACCTCGGCGCAGGCCGCTGCCCGGGTGCTCGCAGACGAGCACGGCGCCGGATCGAGGATCCTGCTGCTGGGTGGTGAGGGGCTGCAGGTGGCCCTCGTCGAGGCCGGCCTGGAGCCCGTGGACGATCCGGACGGTGCGGTGGCCGTGGTCAGCGGCTACGGCCCGGACGTGCGGTGGCGCGACATCATGCGGGTCTCGACCTTGGTGCGCGACGGGCTGCCCTATGTCGCCAGCAACACCGACATGACCATCCCGACGCCCCACGGACTCGCGCCCGGGCACGGCGTGCTCGTGCAGACGATCTCAGGGTTCGCCGGGGTGAGGCCCACGGTGGCGGGCAAGCCGGAGAGGCCCCTCATGGAGGAGACCGTGCGACGGGTGGGCGGGGAGCGGCCGATCATGGTCGGCGACCGGCTCGACACCGATATCGAAGGTGCCCACGCGATCGACGTACCGTCCCTGCTGGTGCTCACCGGCGTCAGCTGGCTGGAGGATCTCGCGACGGCCGGGCCGAAGCTGCGACCGTCCTACATCTCGCCCACGTTGGAGGGCCTGTTCGAGGCGCACCCCGTGCCCACGCAGACCCGAGCCGGCGTCGAGCTGAACGGGTGGACCGCGGCGGTCGACGACCAGCGGCTCCGGGTCACCGGCGACGGAAGTGACGCCGACTGGTGGCGCGTGGCGGCCACGGCGTGCTGGAGGCACCTCGACGAGACCGGCACGCCCGCAGACGTGGCCGACACGACCCCGCCCGGGCCGGTTCGCCGGCTCGGCGGCGAGTAGGCTCACGGCCATGGACCAGCTGCCCGAGACCACCGGCGTCGAGTCGGTGGACCAGGTCCTCGCCGAGGTGGCGGCGGTCGCGGACACACCGGTGAGCGACCACGTGGCGGTCTTCGAGCGCGCACACGACCAGCTGCGTCGCGCCCTCGACACCCGAACGCCCGAGCCCGCAACCGACGGCGAGCAGGGCGCCTGAGCCGACCGTGCCTCCTCGACGACTCCGACTCGACCAGGAACTCGTGCGACGCGGCCTGGCCCGCTCGCGCGAGCACGCCAGCGAGCTGGTCGCCGCCGGGCGCGTCACGGTGTCCGGTGCCCCGGCCACCAAACCGGCTACCGGAGTGACGACGGACGCGGCGATCGTCGTGCGCGACGACCCGACCACGGTGGACTACGTGTCGCGCGGCGGGCACAAGCTGGCCGGCGCGCTCGAGGCGTTCGCCGCCCACGGACTCGACGTGGAGGGCAAGCGGTGCCTCGACGCGGGCGCCTCGACCGGCGGATTCACCGACGTGCTGCTGCGCGCGGGGGCACGGGAGGTGGTCGCCGTCGACGTCGGCTACGGCCAGCTCGCGTGGTCCCTGCAGAGCGACGACCGGGTGCAGGTGCACGACCGCACCAACATCCGCGATCTGACCCTCGGCCTCGTGGGGGAGCCGGTCGACCTCGTGGTGGGCGACCTCTCCTTCATCTCGCTGGCACTCGTGCTCGACCCGCTCCTCGCCGTCACCCGCCCGGACGGAGCGCTCGCGCTGATGGTCAAGCCGCAGTTCGAGGTCGGCAAGGACCGTGTCGGCAAGGGCGGTGTCGTGCGCGACCTGGGGCTGCGCGCGGAGGCCGTGATCGCCATCGCCGACCTCGCCGCCGCACGTGGCTGGGGCGCCGAGGCCGTGACGGTCAGTCCGTTGCCCGGCCCGTCCGGCAACGTCGAGTTCTTCCTGCTCCTGCGCCACGCTCCGGCAACGATCGACGCGGACGAGATCCGCGCCGAGGTGGATCGGGCGGCCTCGTTGGGGGTGGCGGGTGAGAGGGTGACCCCGTGACCATCGAGAGCTCGGGGCGTCGGGTGCTGGTGCTTGCCCACACCGGCCGCGCCGAGGTGCGCGAGGTGGCACGGGCCTGTGTCCGTTCGCTGACCGAGCACGGGATCGCCGTACGCCTCCTGGCCGACGAGGCAGCCGATCTGGGCCTCGACCCGCTGGCTGCCACCGGCGGACTCGTCGAGACCTCGCAGTCGGACGAGCTGCCGGGCGAGGGTTGTGAGCTGGTCCTGGTCATCGGTGGCGACGGGTCGATCCTGCGCGCCGCTGAGCTGACCCACGCGACGAGCACGCCCCTGCTGGGTGTGAACCTGGGGCACGTCGGCTTCCTCGCCGAGGCGGAGCAGGACGACATCGAGTCCACGATCACCGCGATCGTCGAGCGCGCCTACACCGCCGAGGACCGGCTCACGCTCGACGTACGTGTGCTCCAGGGCAAGGAGGTGGTCGCGTCCACCTTCGCGCTCAACGAGGCGAGCGTCGAGAAGGCCGCGCGCGAGCGGATGCTCGAGGTCGTCGTCGAGGTCGACGGGCGTCCGCTGTCTCGTTGGGGATGCGACGGCGTGGTCTGCGCGACGCCCACAGGTTCGACGGCCTACAACTTCAGCGCAGGAGGGCCGATCGTGTGGCCCGAGGTCGAGGCCCTGCTGATGGTGCCGCTCAGCGCCCACGCCCTGTTCGCCCGACCCATGGTGGTGGCCCCGACCTCGGTGCTGGCAGTCGAGGTGCTCGCGAACTACCAGGGCTCCGGCGTGCTGTGGTGCGACGGTCGCCGGACGGTGGACCTGGCGCCGGGAGCCCGGATCGAGGTGCGGCGCGGTGCCAGGCCGGTGCGGCTCGTGCGACTGCACCAGGCGCCGTTCACCGACCGCCTCGTCGCGAAGTTCGACCTGCCGGTCGAGGGCTGGCGCGGAGCGGCGGAGCGCCGACGGCGTGACAACGGGGACGGCGGGGACGGCGATGCTTGAGGAGCTTCGGATCAGCTCGCTCGGCGTCATCGACTCCTCGACGCTCGAGCTCGGACCTGGGCTGACGGTCATCACCGGCGAGACGGGTGCCGGCAAGACGATGGTGGTCACCGCACTCGGACTGCTGCTCGGCGGCCGGGCCGACCCCGGCGCCGTACGCACCGGAGCGAAGCAGGCCCGGGTCGAGGGCGTGGTGTCAGCCGGTGCCCTCGCAGACTTCCGCGCGGCCGTCGAGGAGGCGGGCGGCGCGGTCGAGGACGACCAGGTCGTGCTTGCCCGCAACGTGGCGGCCCAGGGCCGCTCCCGCGCGTGGGTCGGCGGGGCGTCCGTGCCGGTGGCGACGCTGGCCGACGTGGCCGAGCCGCTCGTCGCGGTGCACGGCCAGTCCGACCAGCACCGGCTCCTCAGGGCCGGTGCGCAGCGCACCTCCCTCGACCGTTTCGCCGGCGCCGGTCTGGCCGCCGCCGCGCAGGAGTACGCCGGACTGTGGGCCGAGCTGGCCGCCACCGAGCGCACCCTGGCCGAGGTCGTCGGATCGGCGCGCGAGCGGGCGCGGGAGGCCGACCAGCTGCGGTTCGGGCTCGGCGAGGTGGAGGCGGTCGACCCGCGGCCCGGGGAGGACGCCGAGCTGGCCGCGGAGGAGACGCGGCTCGGGTTCGCCGACACGTTGCGGATGGCCGCCGAGCAGGCGCGCGAGGCCCTGTCCAGCGACGACGGGGCCGCAGACTCGCTGGCCACCACCAGCGCAGCCCGGCACGCTCTCGAGGGAGTCCGCGAGCACGACGCCACCGCGGGCGAGCTCGCCGACCGGATCGCCGAGCTGGGCCACCTGCTGGTCGACGTGGCGGGCGACGTGGCGTCCTACGCCTCCAGCCTCGAGACCGACCCGGCCAGGCTGGCGCACGTCTCGGAGCGGCGTGCCGCCCTGACAGCGCTGACGCGCAAGTACGGCGAGACGATCGACGAGGTGCTGGCCTGGGCCGAGGACGGTGCCAAGCGGCTGCTCGACCTCGAGGACACCGACGGGCACATCGCTGAGCTGGAGGCCAGGCGCGACCGCATCCGACGGGAGCTCGGCACGCTCGCGGCCACCCTGACGGGGCAGCGCGCCGACGCGGCGGACCGACTGGGCGCAGCCGTCAGCGACGAGCTGACGTCTCTGGCGATGCCGCACGCGAGCGTCACCATCGCCGTCACGCAGAACGACGTGCCCACGCCGGGGAGGCCCGCAGGACAGCAGCTGCTCGTCGACGGTCGCTGGCTGCGAGCCGGCGCGCACGGTGTCGACGACGTGGAGTTCCTGCTGGCCGCCAACACTGGCGCAGACGCGAGGCCGCTGCACAAGGGCGCCTCCGGCGGCGAGCTGTCCCGCGTGATGCTCGCTCTCGAGGTGTCCCTCGCCGAGACCGGGGCGGTGCCCACCTTCGTCTTCGACGAGGTGGATGCGGGCGTGGGTGGCAAGGCGGCGATCGAGGTCGGTCGCCGGCTCGCGGTGCTGGCCCGCCGATCGCAGGTCCTCGTGGTCACGCACCTGCCCCAGGTGGCGGCGTACGCCGACCGCCACGTGGTCGTGCACAAGTCCAGCGACGGGTCGGTCACGACGTCCGGCCTGGTCAGCCTGGACGAGGCCGGACGCGAGCGCGAGCTCTCCCGGATGCTGGCCGGGGTCGAGGACTCCGAGAGCGCTCGGGCCCACGCGCGCGAGCTCCTCGAGGCCGCCGCGCCCGAGCGGGCGTGCCTCCCCGAACGGCAGGGTCGCGGCTGACAGCATGGCGCGGTCATGAAGTTCGCAGTCCGCTCCCGCCCAGCCCCCAGCCTGCCCGGTGTGCACGGGCCCGCCCGGCTCCACCGCCGCACGCCCAGCCTGCTCACCCACCTGCACGACGGGGACATCGCCGTGCTCGACCACGTCGACATGGGCCGCGACACGGCGCAGGCGCTCATCGACGCGGGGGTGGTGGCTGTCGTCAACGCCAGCCCGATGATCTCCGGCCGCTACGCCAACCTCGGGCCCGAACGGCTCGTGGAGGCAGGCGTGCTCGTCGTCGACAGCGCCGGGGTGGAGGTCTTCGACCGGCTCAAGGACGGCACCGTGATCCGCATCGACGGGGGAGTGGTCTTTGCCGGCGACGCACCCGTCGCCCAGGCTCGCGAGCTCACCGCCGACGACGTGCGCGCCGAGATGGGCAAGGCCCGCAGTGGACTGGCCGCGCAGCTCGAGAGCTTCACGCACAACAGCACCGAGTTCCTGCGCCGCGAGCAGGACCTTCTCCTGCACGGGCACGGAGTCCCGAGGACGATCACCGACATGGCCGATCGCCCCGTCGTGGTCGCCGTCCGGTCCCACGGCTGGGAGGACGAGCTCCGCGGGATCAAGGCGTTCGTGCGCGAGCAGCGACCCGTGCTCATCGGCGTCGACCGCGGCGCGGACGCGCTGGCGAGTGCGGGCCACCGACCGGACGTGGTCGTCGTCACCGGCACGAGCGAGGACCAGCCCAGCGCCTCGGTCCTGCGCCGGGCCAAGGACGTGGTGGTCCTGGTCGAGCGCGGTGCCCCGCGCAGCGCGACCGAGCACCTCGAACGGATGGGCATCCGTCCGTTGCGTTTCGAGACCACCGCCACCACCGAGGACGCCGCACTGCTGCTCGCGTCGGCCCACGACGCATCGCTGATCGTCGGCGTCGGCATGCACGCGACTCTCGACGAGTTCCTCGACCGGCGCCGAGCCGGTCTCGCCAGCACGTTCCTGACCCGGCTCAAGCTCGGGCCCGACCTCGTCGACGCGGCGGCACTGCCGCGGCTCTACGACGGCGCGGTCCGCCCGCGGCACCTCCTCGGTGCCGTCGTGGCGGGCGTCCTCGCCGTCGGCGCCGCCATCAGCGTCACCCCCGTCGGCCAGCAGTGGGTCGATGAGGTCTCGCCCACTGTCTCCAGCACCACGTCCGACCTGATCGACAACGTTCGAGGAATCCTCCCGTGATCACCCTGCGTCACCACGTGCTCACCATCGTCGCCGTCTTCCTGGCGCTCGCCGCCGGCATCGTCCTGGGGGGCGGACCGCTCTCCGACGTCGGCCCCGGGGTCGCGGCGAGCGGCACCGCCCGGGACGAGGCTGCGCCCGTCGAGGGGCAGGTCGAGGCCGACTACACCGACTCCGTCCTCACCGCCCTGGAGCCGACCATCGTCGCGGGCCGCCTCGCCGAGCAATCCGTTGCCCTCGTGACCGTGCCCGGCGCGGACGAGCGGATCGTCACCGCTCTCGCCGGAGCCGTCTCCGCCGCCGGTGGCGCCGTCAGCGCCCGCTACTCCCTCGGCGACGACCTGGTCGATCCCGGCCAGAAGTCGCTGGTGGACACGCTGGGCAGCCAGCTCCTGACCCAGCAGGGTGGCGCCGACGTCGCCGCGGACGCCTCGACCTACGACCGCATCGGCCAGCTGATCGGCATCGCCGTCGCGAGCAAGGAGGCCGAGGGGCAGGACCCGACCGGCAAGTCGCGGGCCATCCTCGACGCCGTCACCGGTGCCGGGCTGATGGAGCAGCCTGCAGACGCCGGCCGGCGTGCGCCGCTGGTCCTGGTCGTGCTGGGCACGGATGCTGCCGACGAGGGCTCCGACGCCGTCCTCGCCGGGATCGTGGAGGGTCTGGCGGCACAGGCGACGGGAGTCGTCGTGGCCGGCACGATCCGAGACGGTGGTTCCGGTCAGCTCGGTCGACTCCGCGCCGACCCCGCCGCAGCGGTGGTCGCCAGCGTGGACGGGATCGACACCGACGCCGGTCGAGTGGCCACGATCTTCGCCCTCCAGCGCTCACTCACCACCGCCGGCGGTGCCTTCGGTGCGGCGGGTGCCGACGGCGCCCTGCCTCTCGGGTAGGATAAAAGCCCGTGAAGAGCCGCACGCCGACCAAGCACGTATTCGTCACTGGAGGCGTCGCCTCCTCCCTCGGCAAAGGGCTCACCGCCTCGAGCCTGGGCCAGCTGCTGAAGTCGCGCGGTCTACGCGTGACGATGCAGAAGCTGGACCCCTATCTCAACGTGGATCCGGGCACGATGAATCCGTTCCAGCACGGCGAGGTCTTCGTGACCAACGACGGCGCCGAGACCGACCTCGACATCGGTCACTACGAGCGGTTCCTCGACACCGACCTCAACCAGATCGCCAACGTGACCACCGGGCAGGTCTACTCGACGGTGATCGCCAAGGAGCGCCGCGGCGACTACCTCGGTGACACGGTGCAGGTCATCCCGCACATCACCAACGAGATCAAGGACCGCATCCTCGCGATGGGCGGCCCCGACATCGACGTGGTCATCACCGAGGTCGGCGGCACCGTCGGCGACATCGAGTCCCTGCCCTTCCTCGAGGCCGCCCGCCAGACGCGTCACGAGGTCGGTCGCGACAACTGTTTCTTCATCCACGTCTCGCTGGTGCCCTACATCGGCCCCTCCGGCGAGCTCAAGACCAAGCCCACCCAGCACTCGGTGGCGACCCTGCGCTCGATCGGCATCCAGCCCGACGCGATCGTGTGCCGGGCGGACCGCGAGCTCCCCGAGAGCATCAAGCGCAAGATCGCTCTCATGTGCGACGTCGACGACGAGGCCGTGGTCACCGCGGCCGATGCCCCGTCGATCTACGACATCCCGAAGGTGCTGCACCGCGAGGGCCTCGACGCCTATGTCGTACGACGCCTGGACCTGCCGTTCCGCGACGTCGACTGGACGGCGTGGGACGACCTGCTCCGCCGCGTCCACCACCCGGACGAAGAGGTGACGATCGCACTGGTCGGCAAGTACGTCGACCTGCCGGACGCCTACCTCTCGCCCGCCGAGGCGCTGCGCGCAGGTGGTTTCGCGCACTCCGCGAAGGTCAACATCCGCTGGGTCGCCTCCGACCTGTGCGAGACCGAGGCAGGCGCCGCCAAGCAGCTGTCGGACGTCGACGCGGTGCTGGTGCCGGGCGGCTTCGGCGTGCGCGGCATCGAGGGCAAGCTCGGCGCCCTGCGCTACACCCGCACCCACGGCATCCCGACCCTCGGCCTGTGCCTGGGCCTGCAGTGCATGGTCATCGAGTACGCCCGCAACGTGGCCGGCCTCGAGAAGGCCGGGTCGACCGAGTTCGACCCGGACACCCCCGAGCCGGTGATCTCGACCATCGAGGAGCAGAAGAAGTTCGTCGACGGCGCCGGCGACCTCGGCGGCACCATGCGCCTCGGCCTGCAGAAGGCCGAGCTGCTCGAGGGCAGCGTCGTGCGCGCGGCGTACGGCGCCGACGTGATCGAGGAGCGGCACCGCCACCGCTACGAGTTCAACGACGCCTACCGGGAAACGCTCTCCGCGGCGGGCCTGGTCTTCTCCGGTGTCAACCCCGAACTCGGCCTGGTCGAGTTCGTCGAGCTCCCTGCCGACGTGCACCCCTACTACGTCGCCACGCAGGCGCACCCCGAGCTGCGCTCGCGGCCGACGCGCCCGCACCCGCTCTTCGCCGGCCTGGTCGGTGCCGCGATCGAGCGGCAGCGCTCCGAGCGTTTCCCCCTCGACGAGTCGGGGCTGCGCCGCAAGGACGACACCGAGGACTGAGTGCCCGGTCGGCGAGGCTGACGGGGAGGAACCGCCCGGTCAGCGAGGCTGACGGGGAGGAACCGCCCGGTCAGCGACCGGTGACGGGGAGGAAGTGCCCGGTCAGCGTCAGAGCTGGCGGGCCTGCAGGATCCGGCCGAGCACGAACGAGTTCGAGCGCAGCTGGTTGCGGGCGTAGGCCATCAGGCTGGAGTCCTCGGCAGCGGTCTCGGCGGCGGCGAGGAACGACGCGTCGCCGGCGCCGAGCGGGTACATCGCCCTGATGGTGAGGCCCTGGTTGAGCAGGCCCCCCTTGAGCGTGTGCAGCTCCTCGAGGTAGCGGTGCGCGAACGGCGCGAGCAGCTCGGCCTGGCCGGGGCGCCAGAAGGTCGAGCCCAGCACGAGGGTCTCGCGGCTCGCTGGCACGGTGTAGTCGACGAAGAACGCCTGCCACACCTCTTCCTTGGCCGCCACGTCGGGACGAGCGGCGAGGACGGCGAGGCGACGCATGCCCGCGTCGGGGTCGGGGTCGGCCTCGAGCAGCGCCCGGACCCGGTCCTCGTCGTAGTCGCCGAGCTCCGAGCGGCGCACGGCCACCCGCCAGGCGAGGTCGAGGTCGGTGGACCGCTCGACCGCCGCGTCGAGCACCGACCAGTGCTCGTCGGTGGAGGCGGCCGCGGCGAGGGTGCGCAGCGCCGCCTGACGTGCGTCCGGGAGGTCCACCAGCCCGACGACGGCGTCGGCGAGGGCCCTCAACAGGCCGGGGGCCTCGGCTGCGGGCGCCCAGCGGTCGGCGACCTGCAGTGCCTGGCCGAGGAACGGCTCGATCAGTGCGGGGCTGGACTCCGACGCGAGCGCGCGGGTCAGCGCCGCCGACACGTCGCGCGGGGCCACGTCGCCGAGCAGCAGCAGCTGGCCGGCCGTGGCGGCGACCAGAGCCCGGTCGAGCGGGTCGTCGAGCTGGTGGACCCTCTCCAGCATCTGCTCGAGCGAGGTCGGGTCCGGCTTGACGGCGGCGAACGTGTGGTCGCCGGCGTTGACCAGCCGGAGGTCTCCCGCGGGCAGGTCCACGGGCGTGCGCGGCCCGGCGACCTCGTGCGAGGAGCGGCCCACTGCCACCAGGTCCGCGCCCGAGGTGTCGAAGACGGCGATGTCGAGGTGGTGGGGGCGCGGCTCCTGCGCATCCGGGGCCTCGACCAGGAGCTCGTCGCCGACCAGGGAGATGACGTCGGTGCCGGCCTCGTCGAGCCATGCCTTGGTCCACGCGGACAGGTCGCGTCCGGCGGCGCGGGAGTAGCAGTCCATCAGGTCGTCGAGGCGGGTGTTGGAGAAGGCGTAACGGCTGAAGTAGTCACGCAGGCCCTCGACGAAGGCGTCCTCGCCGATGTAGGCCACGAGCTGGTGCAGCACGCTCTGGCCCTTGACGTAGGTGATGGCGTCGAAGTTCGACATCGCCGCGGACACGTCCGGCACGTCGCCGCGGATCGCGTGGCGGGCAGGACTCATGTCCATCTCGTAGGCGGTCCGCTTCGACACGGCGAGGAACGTGGCCCACTGCTCGGTGAACTCGCTGGCGCCCGCCATGCCCCAGTTGGCGGCCCACGACGCGAACGCCTCGTTGAGCCACAGGTCGTCCCACCACTGCATGGTGACCAGGTCGCCGAACCACATGTGCGCCATCTCGTGGAAGATGAACTCCGCGCGGACGCTGCGCTGCGCGTGGGTCGGGGGAGTGCGGAAGAGCTGGCCGTCGCCGTAGGTGACACAGCCCCAGTTCTCCATGGCCCCACCGAGGTTGGGCACGAAGACCTGGTCGTAGCGCTCCTGCGGGAACGGGCAGGCGAAGCGCTCACCGAAGAAGGCCAGTCCCTGCCGGGTGAGGGTGACCAGCTCGTCGAGGTCGCGCTCCATGACCGACACCAGCGACTGGCGGCAGTAGAAGCCGAGGTCGTAGCCGTCGTGCTGGCGACGCACCTCGTGGAACGGGCCGGCATTGACCACCACGACGTACGTCGACAGGCGGGGGGTGTCCGGGAACGTCCACACCCGGGCGTCGGAGGTGTCGGCGTCCTCGATCGACTCGGGGGCGCCGTTGGAGGTGACCAGCCACGAGGCGGGCGCGGTCACCACGAAGCGGTGCGGGGCCTTGAGGTCGGGCTGGTCGAAGCAGGCCCACACCCGGCGGGCCTCGTCGGGCTCGAGGCTGGTCCAGACGTAGACCAGCTTGTCGGTGGGATCGACCGTGCGCAGGATGCCCTCACCAGTGGCGGTGTTGCTGGTGGTGGCCTCGACGACCAGGACGTTGTCGGCCGCCAGTGCGGGCAGCGGCAGGCGTCCGTCGGCAGCGGTGGAGACGTCGAGCTCCTCGCCGTTCAGTGTCGCCCGGCCGACGTCGGCCGCGATGTCGACGAAGGTCGTCGCGCCGGGCTCGGTGCAGGTGAAGGTGATCGTGCTGGTGGAGGCGAACACCTCCCCCTCGAGGAGTCCGGTCATGTCCACCGCGATGTCATAGCGCTGCACCTCGAGGAGGGCCGTGCGGGTTGCTGCTTCGTGCTTGGTCAGGGTCGCCAACGTCATGAGGGTGACCGTACTCACTCCCTCCACCCGCGCTAGCGTGCGGGCATGCCCGATCTGCCCGGAGACCCTCCCGCCGAACCCCTCGCCGACCGGCCGATGTCCTGGCCGGTGGTGTCCAGCCACGACCTGCACCGCGACGCCTGGGTGGTGGCGCTGCGCGAGGACGTCATCACCCGTCCCGGTCACCCCGACGAGTTCAGCCGGATCAGCCTGGAGCACCCGGGAGCGGTGATCGTGCTCGCGGTCGACGACCAGGAGCGGGTGATGTGCCTGCGCCAGTACCGGCACACCAGCGGTCACGAGTTCGTCGAGCTGCCCGCCGGGCTTCGAGACGCCGGCGACGAGCCCGCGGTCGAGACCGCGCAGCGCGAGCTGCGCGAGGAGGTCGAGCTGGAGGCATCGCAGTGGCTGCTGCTGCTGAGCACCTTCCCGAGCGCCGGGATCACCGACGAGGTGCACGAGATCTTCCTGGCGCGCGGGCTCTCCCACGCGCCACGCGGCGACTTCGAGATGCAGCACGAGGAGGCGGAGATGGAGCGCTTCTGGGTGCCGATGGACGACCTGCTCGAGGCCGTGCTCGAGGGTCGGGTGCGTCAGGGGCCGCTGGCACAGGCGGTGCTGACCTATGCGGTGCTCAGGCAGCGAGGGGCCCTGGACGCGCGGTGACCCCCTTCGGGAGTAGTCTCGCTCCCGCTGTGAGGGGCGACACACAGTCGTTCCCCCCGGAACACTTGAGGAGCAAGGCATGAAGGTCGGCGTACCCAAGGAAGTCAAGAACCGTGAGTACCGCGTGGCCCTGACCCCGATCGGGGTCCACGAGCTGGTCCAGCACGGCCACGAGGTCGTCGTGCAGAAGACCGCCGGTGAGGGATCGCAGATCCCCGACGAGCAGTACGTCGCCGCAGGCGCCACGATGCTCGAGACCGCCGACGACGTGTGGGGCAGCGCCGACATGATCCTCAAGGTCAAGGAGCCGGTGGCCGAGGAGTACGGCCGGATGCGGGAGGGCCAGACCCTCTTCACCTATCTCCACCTCGCCGCCGACAAGCCCCTCACCGAGGAGCTGGTGGCGCGCCAGGTCACCGCGATCGCCTACGAGACCGTGCAGCTGCCCTCCGGCGGGCTGCCGCTGCTCTACCCGATGTCCGAGGTGGCCGGCTGCCTGGCGCCCCAGGTCGGCGCCTACTCGCTGATGAAGGCCAACGGCGGCCGCGGCGTCCTCATGGGCGGCGTGGGAGGCGTGGCGAACGCCAAGGTCGTCATCATCGGCGCCGGCGTGTCGGGTCAGAACGCCGCCAACATCGCGCTCGGCATGGGTGCCGACGTCACGCTGCTCGACACCGACCTCGACAAGCTCAGGATGTCGTTCTGGCGCTACAACAACCGCGTGCACGGCCTTGCCTCGTCCAAGCTCGCCATCGAGCAGCAGGTGATGGAGGCCGACATGGTGATCGGTGCGGTGCTGATCCCCGGCGCCGCCGCCCCCAAGCTGGTCAGCAACGAGCTTGTCTCGCGGATGAAGCCGGGCTCGGTGCTCGTCGACATCGCGATCGACCAGGGCGGCTGCTTCGAGGACTCGCACGCGACCACGCACGACGACCCGACCTACGAGGTCCACAACTCGGTCTTCTACTGCGTGGCCAACATGCCGGGCGCGGTGCCCAACACCTCGACGTACGCCCTCACCAACGCGACCCTGCCGTACGCCGTGGCGTTGGCCGACAAGGGCTGGCAGCAGGCGCTGCGCGACGACCGCAGCCTGGCGCTCGGCCTGAACACCCACGCCGGCCAGCTCACCAACGGACCGGTGGGTGACGCCCTCGGCATCGACTCGGTGGGACTCGACACCATCCTGGGGTGAGGGGCTGTTGACTGGCCGCGTGAGCCTGGGCCGCGCCGTACGCACCTATCTCGACCACCTCGCGGTCGAGCGCGGCCTCGCGGCCAACACGCTCAGCTCCTACCGGCGTGACCTCGGGCGCTACGACGAGTTCCTGACCGGTCAGGGGGTCGACGACCTGGACGCCGTCACCGAGGCGATGGTGTCCGCGTTCCTGGTCAACCTGCGCGAGGGCAGTGAGGGCCACCCGCCGCTGAGCGCCACCTCGGCGGCCCGGACCGTGGTGGCGGTGCGCGGCTTCCACAAGTTCGCCGTGACCGACGGCCTGGCCCTGGCCGACCCGGCCGCAGCGGTGAAGCCGCCGACCCCTGCGAAGCGGCTGCCCAAGGCGCTGCCACTGTCCGACGTCGAGGCCATCCTCGAGGCGGCCGGCGCACCGGACACGGTGCTGGCGTTGCGCGACCGGGCGCTGCTCGAGCTGCTCTACGGCACCGGTGCCCGCATCTCGGAGGCGGTCGGCCTCGACATCGACGACCTCGACCAGGTCGACGGCACGGTGCTGCTGCGCGGCAAGGGCGGCAAGGAGCGGCTGGTGCCGGTGGGTGGATATGCGCGCGAGGCCGTCGCCGACTATCTGTCCCGGGCCCGCCCCGAGCTCGTCGGCGCTGGGCGCGGCGGACCCGCGATGTTCCTCAACTCACGCGGTGGCCGGCTCTCGCGGCAGAGTGCCTGGGCGGTGCTGGTCAAGGCGGCCGAGCGTGCCGGGGTCAAGGCGTCCGTCTCGCCGCACACGCTGCGACACTCCTTCGCCACCCACCTGCTCGACGGGGGCGCGGACGTCCGGGTGGTGCAGGAGCTGCTCGGGCACGCCTCCGTCACGACGACGCAGGTCTACACCCTCGTGACGGTCGACAACCTGCGCGAGGTCTTCGCCACCGCTCATCCCCGCGCCCGGGAGTGAGCCGGCCGCGCCCTGGTGGTTGGATCGACGCATGCCGGACCCTGCGCGCCTCGACACCCGGGTCCCGACCGGGGCCGACGCCGATGCGGTCTACGACGCCTTCGCCGGGTGGGTGAGCGACCGGGGGCTCGAGCTCTATCCCCACCAGGACGAGGCGGTCATCGAGATCCTCGGCGGGAACCACGTGATCCTGGCGACGCCGACCGGGTCCGGCAAGTCGCTGGTGGCGATCGGCGCCCACGTGGCGGCGCTGGCCCAGGACAAGGTCAGCTTCTACACCGCTCCGATCAAGGCGCTGGTGAGCGAGAAGTTCTTCTCCCTCATCGAGGTCTTCGGCGCCGACAACGTCGGCATGCTGACCGGCGACGCCGCGGTCAATCCCGACGCCCCCATCATCTGCTGCACCGCCGAGGTGCTCGCCAACATCGCCCTGCGCGAAGGCCGCGCCGCCGACGTCGGGCTCGTGGTGATGGACGAGTTCCACTTCTACTCCGAGCACGACCGCGGCTGGGCCTGGCAGGTCCCGCTGCTGGAGCTCCTGGACGCGCAGTTCCTGCTGATGTCGGCGACCCTGGGTGACGTCTCCTTCTTCGTCGAGGACCTCGAGCGCCGCACCGGCCGCGCGACCGCTGTCGTCGACGACGCCGAGCGCCCGGTGCCGCTGAGCTTCCGCTGGTCGATGGAGCCGCTGGACGACACGCTCGAGGAGCTGGTCACCACTGGGCAGGACCCGGTCTACGTCGTCCACTTCACCCAGGCAGCGGCGATCGAGCACGCGTCCAACCTGCTGAAGTCGCGACTCGGTTCGGGCAGCGGTGGGCTCAAGGTCGACAAGGACGCCATCGCGGAGCGGATCGGAGCCTTCCGCTTCGGTGCGGGCTTCGGCAAGACCCTGTCCCGGTTGGTCCGCAACGGCATCGGCGTGCACCACGCGGGGATGCTCCCGAAGTATCGCCGCCTCGTCGAGACGCTCGCCCAGGCCGGGCTGTTGCGGGTCATCTGCGGCACCGACACCCTCGGTGTGGGGATCAACGTGCCGATCCGCACCGTGCTGTTCACCGGTCTGGCGAAGTTCGACGGCACCCGCCAGCGGGTGCTCCGGACGCGGGAGTTCCTGCAGATCGCCGGTCGCGCCGGTCGTGCGGGCTACGACACGGCCGGCTACGTCGTCGTACAGGCTCCGGAGTTCGTGATCGAGAACGAGCAGGCGAAGGCCAAGATCGCCGCCCGCCAGGCTGCGGGCAAGAAGAAGTCCAAGGTGCAGCTCAAGAAGGCGCCCGAGGGCGTCGTGGTGTGGACGGAGCAGACCTTCGACAAGCTGGTGGCCGGGGTGCCGGAGCGGCTGAGCAGCCGGATGAAGGTCGACAACGCGATGCTGGTCAACGTGATCTCCCGTGAGGAGGACGCGTTCGCGGTCATGCACCGCCTGGTCACCGACAACCACGAGGAGCGGCGCGGACAGCTGCGGCTCGCCAGACGGGCCCTGAGGCTGACCCGCTCCCTGCTGCGCACGGGCATCGTCACCCGGCTCCCCGAGGTGGACCGGTTCGGCCGACGCTATGTGATGACCGTGGACCTGCCCGAGGACTTCGCGCTCAACCAGCCGCTCGCGCACTTCGCCCTGGCCGCCTTCGACGTGCTGGACCCGGAGTCGGAGACCTACAGCCTCGATGTCGTCTCGATCATGGAGTCGGTCCTGGAGGCCCCGCGCCAGATCCTCATGGCGCAGCAGCACGCCGCTCGCGGTGAGGCGATCGGTGAGATGAAGGCGGACGGCATCGAGTACGACGAGCGGATGGCGCTGCTGGAGCAGATCACCTGGCCGCAGCCGTTGCGCGAGCTCCTCGAGGCCCTCTACGAGACCTACCGGCAGACCCACCCGTGGCTCCCCGAGGACGCACTCTCGCCGAAGTCGGTCGTGCGTGAGATGTGGGAGAACGGCATGGGCTTCACCGACTTCGTCGGCCGCTACCAGCTCGCCCGCTCCGAGGGGCTGGTGCTGCGCTACCTCACCGACGCCTACCGGACGCTGCGGCACTCGGTCCCCGAGGCGCACCGCTCGCCGGAGGTCGAGGACGTCATCGAGTGGCTGGGGGAGACGGTGCGCCAGACCGACTCCTCGCTGCTCGACGAGTGGGAGGCGCTGTCGGACCCCGACCACGCCTCCAGCGCGGTCTCCCACCACGAGCCGCCGCCCCCGCCCCGGCCGCTGTCGAGGCAGGAGCGACCGTTCCGGGTGATGCTGCGCAACGCGATGTGGGCCCGGGTCGACGCGGTCTCCCGCGACGACCTCGACGTCCTCGTACGCCTCGAGCGGGCGGCCGCAGACCGCACCGACCCCCCGCGCCAGGTCGTCGTGGGTCGCTCGGTCTGGGACGCCGCGCTCGAGCACTACTACGCCGAGCACGACACCGTCCTCACCGACGGTGACGCCCGCGGGCCCGACCTGCTGCTGGTGGGGGAGGAGCGCACGGGGGAGCCCGTCGGCGCCGAGGAGGGCACGACGTCGCGGCTGCGCGACGTACGCCAGACGATCCACGACCCCGAGGGCGACCACGACTGGGTGATCGAGGCGGTCGTGGACTGTGACGCCACGGACGAGGCGGGTGAGCTGGTGCTCGCCACGCTCGCGATGCGCCGCCTCGGTGGCTGAGCGCGTGGGTTTCTCGGCAACTGTCGACGTGTCGACAAAGTTCGCGGCCCCCGACGTGATCCAATCGAAGTCACGTCGATGTGTGGAGGAGCTGACATGAGCGGTGCGGGATTCCCCGGTGCCAACGTCGGGAGCAGTGCGTCCGAGATGCCGCCCCTGGTCCGACCACCGCTGGCGCAGCAGCCCCCACAGCCTTCCCCTCGAGACGAGCACACCATGACCATGCCGATCCCCTTCGAACGTCCGACGCCGGAGCCGGCGAGCAGGCCCGAGCCGGTGGCCACCGCCACGCTCGGTCCCACGGGTCGACCGATGCCGGTCTTCCCGGAGCCCGCCCCGCTCACCGAGCACGGCGGCGCCCGCGTGATCTCGATGTGCAACCAGAAGGGTGGCGTCGGCAAGACCACCACCACGATCAACCTCGGCGCCGCGCTGGCCGAGTCCGGCCGCAAGGTGCTCCTGGTCGACTTCGACCCGCAGGGGTCGTTGTCGGTGGGCCTGGGCCTGAACCCGCACGAGATGGACCTGACCATCTACAACCTGTTGATGCAGCGCGACGTCACCCTCGACGAGGTCGTCGTCCCGTCGGGCATCGAGGGCATGGACCTGCTGCCGTCCAACATCGACCTGTCGGCCGCGGAGGTGCAGCTGGTGCACGAGGTGGCCCGCGAGCAGACCCTGCAGCGACTCCTGGCGCCCGCCCTCGAGCACTACGACATCATCCTCATCGACTGTCAGCCGTCCCTGGGCCTGCTGACGGTCAACGCGCTCACTGCCTCCGACGGCGTCATCGTCCCGCTGGAGTGCGAGTACTTCGCCCTGCGCGGGGTGGCGCTGCTCAAGACCACCATCGACAAGGTCCGCGAGCGGCTCAACCCCAAGCTGGAGATCGACGGCGTGCTCGGCACGATGTTCGACGGTCGCACGCTGCACAGCCGCGAGGTGATGGAGCGGCTGGTCTCGGCGTGGGGCGACACCGTGTTCCACACCGTGATCCGCCGGACCGTGAAGTTCTCCGACGCCACCGTGGCCGGTGAGCCGATCACGTCCTACGCCTCGTCCTCGACGGGTGCCGACGCCTACCGCCAGCTGGCGAGGGAGGTGCTCACCCGGTGGCCCGCCGAGTGAGCATGCCTGCCGCGGACGACCTGTTCCGGCCCACGTCCGACGGCGACCAGGCGCAGCCGGACCAGCGTCCGCGGCGGGTGCGAGCGGTCGCCGACGACGCCGAGACCACCGAGAGCGGCCCCAAGCGGCCGAGCGGGCGGGTGCGTCACGACGAGAAGATGACGGTCTACGTCACCGAGGACGAGCTGCTCGACATCGAGCACGCCCGCCTGACCCTGCGTCGCCACCACGGGCTGGCGGTCGACCGTGGCCGCCTCGTGCGGGAGGCCCTCGCCCTGGTGCTCGCCGACCTCGAGACCCAGGGTGTCGACAGCCCCCTGGTCCAGCGGCTGCTGGACGAGTGAGCCCCACCACCGACCTCGCCCCCACCGCGGGCCTCGAACCCGGCAGCGAGGCCCCGGCGTTCGCCGTACGCCTCGACAACTTCGAGGGCCCCTTCGACCTCCTGCTCGGCCTGATCGCCAAGCACAAGCTCGACATCACCGAGGTGGCGCTGTCGCAGGTCACCGACGAGTTCATCGCCCACGTCAAGACGCTCGGCGACGCCTGGGACCTGGAGCAGACCACGTCGTTCCTGGTGGTGGCCGCGACCCTGCTCGACCTCAAGGCCGCGCGGCTGCTGCCGCAGGGCGACGTCGAGGACGAGGAGGACCTGGCGCTGCTGGAGGCACGCGACCTGTTGTTCGCCCGCCTCATGCAGTACCGCGCGTTCAAGCTGGTGGCGTCGGTGTTCGAGGAGCGCCTCGCGTCCGAGTCGCTGCGCCACCCGCGTGCGGTGGGCATGGAGGAGCGCTTCGCGCGGCTGCTGCCGGAGGTGCTGATCGGCATCGGGCTCGACCAGTTCGCCCAGCTCGCGGCCAAGGCGATGGAGCCCAAGCCGGTCCTCGAGGTGTCGCTGCACCACATCCACGCCGCCAAGGTCAGCGTCCGCGAGCAGGCGCAGCTCGTGGTCGACCGGCTGCGCCGCAGCGGCACCATGACCTTCCGCGCCCTGTGCGGCGACTCGCCCGACCGGTTGACGACCGTCGCCCGTTTCCTCTCGCTCCTGGAGCTCTTCCGGGAGGGTGCGGTCTCGTTCGACCAGGTGACGCCGTTGGGGGAGCTGACCGTGCGGTGGACGGGGGCGGAGGACGGCGACGTGGAGATCGACGACGAATTCGACGGCACCTCGTCGGCCGACGATGATGCAGCCATGCCGCCCGCCGCTGACGCGGTGGACGAGCCCCAGGAGGACGAGTGAGCGACCAGCCCGACACGACCGCCCACGACGACCCGGCCGGCAGCCCGGCCGCCAGTGAGGCCGAATGTGGACACCCTGGCCGTGGCCGTCGCCGAGCTCCGTCCGGCCCTCGAGGCGATCTTGATGGTGTCCGACGAGGCGCTGGACAAGGTGCGCCTCGCCTCCGTGGTCGGTCACCCAGTCGCCGAGGTGGAGGCCGCGCTGGTGGCGCTGGCCGCGGAGTACGCCGAGCAGGGTCGCGGCTTCGACCTGCGGTCCGTCGCGGGTGGCTGGCGCTTCTACTCCCGCCCGGAGTTCGCCGCAGTGGTGGAGTCGTTCGTGCTGGACGGCCAGGCGGCCCGATTGACCCAGGCGGCGCTCGAGACGTTGTCGGTGGTGGCCTACAAGCAACCCGTGTCGCGGGCCCGGGTCTCGGCGATCCGTGGGGTCAGCGTGGACGGGGTGATGCGCACGCTCCTCACCCGCGGACTCGTCGAGGAGGCCGGTCACGACGAGCAGAGCGGCGCCAACCTCTATCGCACGACGTCCTACTTCCTCGAGCGCATCGGGATCAGCTCGATCGACGAGCTGCCCGAGCTCGCGCCGTACCTCCCCGACATGGACGACCTCCAGGACGAGCTGGCCAGTGTCGCCGGCCTCGACGAGCCGCCGGTCGAGCACACCGAGCCTCAGCCCCAGCCCCAGCCCGATACACAGCCGGACCCGCGACAGGGGGCCGGGAGCACCGCCCACCACCCCTCGCCACACAGCGGCGCGGGCACCGAGCCCCACGGCGGGACCGAGACGACATGAAGCCCCACGACGCCGATCCCTCCCAGCCCGCCTCGCACCGCCCCGAGCCCGACGCGGACGGCACCATCCGGCTCCAGAAGCTGTTGGCCCAGTCCGGGGTGGCCAGCCGTCGCAAGTGCGAGGAGCTGATGCTCGACGGGTACGTCGAGGTCGACGGGGAGGTCGTCAGCCGCCTCGGCACGAAGGTCGACCCCCACACGGCGGTGGTGCGGGTCAAGGGCAAGCGGCTGCCGCCGATCTCGCCCCACGTCTACCTCGTGCTGCACAAGCCGCGCGGGGTCGTCTCGACGATGAGCGACCCGGAGGGCCGTCGCCACCTCGGCGACCTGGTCGCCGACCGGACCGAGCGGCTCTTCCACGTCGGTCGGCTCGACACCGACACGTCCGGTCTGCTGATCCTCACCAACGACGGCGACTTCGCCCAGCGCCTCGCGCACCCGTCGTACGAGGTGGACAAGACCTATGTCGCCGAGGTCGAGGGCGAGCTGCACAAGGGCATCATCAAGCAGCTGCTGGCCGGGGTGACCCTGGACGACGGCCCGGTCACGGTGTCGAGCGCACGCATCGTGAGCGGCAGTCATGGGCGCAACGCGCACGACCGCACGATCGTCGAGCTGGTCATCCACGAGGGTCGCAACCGGATCGTGCGGCGCCTGCTCGAGCACGTCGGCCACCCGGTCACCAGGCTGACCAGGACCCAGATCGGGCCGGTCGCGCTCGGCAAGCTGCCGCTGGGGGAGATGCGCGAGCTCAGCCTGGACGAGCTCGGCGAGCTCATGGACCGCGCGCAGCTCTGAGCACCGTCGCCGCTAGGCTTGGCGGGTGGCAGTGAGGGCAGTGCGGGGTGCGACCCAGCTCGAGGAGGACACCCGCGAGCACATGCTCGACCGGGTGGCCGAGCTCGTCTCGGACGTGATGACGGCCAACGGGCTGGGCGTCGACGACTTCATCTCGATCATCTTCACCGCCACCAGCGACCTCGTGAGCGAGTTCCCGGCCTATGCCGCCCGCCAGCTCGGCTTCTCCGACGTGCCGCTCGTGTGCGCTCGGGAGCTGGAGATCAGGGGCTCGATGCCACGCGTGGTCCGGCTGATGGCGCACGTCGAGACCGACCTGCCGCGCGCCGACGTCACCCACGTCTACCTGCACGGGGCGGCGAACCTGCGGCGCGACCTGACCCGCACCACCAGCCATGACTGACGACCTCCCGGCCCTCACCGGGCCGGTCGAGGTCGTCGGCGCCGGGCTCGTCGGCACCTCGATCGCGCTCGTGTGCCGACGGCTCGGCCTCGAGGTCGTCCTGCGCGACACCTCGGAGGAGAACCTGCGCACCGCGTCCGGGCTCGGTGCCGGCAGACCGGCGAGGGCCGGTGATCGCCCGCAGCTCGTCGTGGTCGCCGTCCCGCCGTCGGTGATCGCGGACGCGACCGTGGACGCCCTGCGTCGCTCCGACGCGGTCGTGACGGATGTCGGCAGCGTCAAGGCTGCGCCGCTGGAGGTGGTGGCAGGACGTGTGGACGCCGCGGACCTGGCCCGCTATGTCGGCTCGCACCCGATGGCCGGGAGCGAGCGCTCCGGGCCGCTGGCGGCGAGCGTGGCGCTGTTCGACGGCCGACCGTGGGCGGTGACGCCCCACGCCGGCGCGCGCGCCGACGCGGTGGGACTGGTGGAGTCCCTGGTCCTCGAGTGCGGCTCCACTCCCGTGCGGATGGACCCGCTCGACCACGACCGCGCCGTCGCCCGCACCTCGCACCTGCCGCACCTCGCTGCGGTGCTGGTCGCCGGGCGGCTGGCCCACGCTCCGGCCGAGCACCTCGCGCTGTCCGGACAGGGCGTCCGGGACGTGACCCGGGTCGCTGCGAGCGACCCCGACCTCTGGCGCCAGATCCTCGGGTCGAACGCTGACGCGGTGCTCGACCTCCTCGCCGAGGTGCGGATCGACCTCGACACGCTCATCGCCGCGGTCGCCTCCGGCTCCGGCGACGACCTGGTCGAGATCCTCACCCGTGGCAACGCGGGCACCGCGGCGATCCCCGGCAAGCACGGCGGTCCGGCACGACCGACCCGGTCGGTGTTCGTGTCGGTGCCCGACCACCCGGGCGAGCTGGCCCGGCTCTTCGGCGACGCCGGCGAGATCGGGGTCAACATCGAGGACGTCCACATCGACCACGACCCCGGTCGTCCGGTCGGACTCACCGAGCTGGTGGTCGAGCAGGGTGCTGCCGAGCACCTGCTCGCCGCTCTCGAATCCCGCGGGTGGACGACTCACCGGTAACGTTCTCGCCCGTGAGCAGCGCCGACACCATCCCCCTCGACGGGCCCAGCCTCGTCATCGCGGTCGACGGCACCTCCGGGTCCGGGAAGTCGAGCACGTCCCGGGGTGTCGCCGAGCGTCTCGGCCTGCGCTACCTCGACACCGGCGCCATGTTCCGCGCGATGACCTGGTGGCTGCTGCGCGAGGGCATCGACGTACGCGACGCAGCCGCGGTCGCGGCCGCCGTGGCCCGCCCCGTCATCGAGTCCGGCACCGATCCGCAGGCGCCGACCATCACTGTCGACGGGATCGACGTCTCCGTGGAGATCCGCGGTGCGGACGTGACCGCGGCCGTCAGTCCCGTCAGCGCCGTGCCCGAGGTGCGCTCCCGGTTGCTCGACCTCCAGCGCGAGGTCATCGGCCACGGTGGCATCGTCGTCGAGGGCCGCGACATCGGCTCCGTGGTGTGGCCCCAAGCCGAGGTGAAGGTCTACCTGAGCGCCGACCCCGACGCGCGCGCCGAGCGGCGGACCGCCGAGCAGGGCGGCACCGACGTGGCCACGACCCAGCAGTCCCTGCTGGAACGGGACCGGATCGACTCCGGCCGCGCGACCGCGCCCCTGACCATGGCCGATGGTGCTGTCCACGTCGACAGCACCCACCACAGCCTCGTCGAGGTCATCGACCGCATCGTGGCCCTGGCAGGTGCGACCGACCCGGGAGCCCGGGAGGGTTCGTGACCGGGACGGACCTACCGACGAGCAGCGTCGAGCACCCGGCCACCTGGCTGCTGCGCGGCATGCGCCCCCCGGCGGCCTGGCTGATGCGCCGTCGCTGGCGGATCGCCGTGCACCAGCCCGAGCTGGTGCCGGCGAGCGGCGGCGTGATCCTCGCGGCCAACCACGTCGGCATCGTCGACGGCCCGCTGCTGGCGACCTACGCTCCCCGGCCGGTGCACGCGCTCACCAAGCGCGAGATGTACGACGGGAGGCTCGGTGGCTTCCTGCGGCGGACCGGGCAGATCCCGTTGGACCGCTTCGCCGCCGACCCGTCCGCCATCCGCACCTCGCTGCGGGTGATCCGCGACGGGGGAGTGGTCGGCATCTTCCCCGAAGGCACCCGCAGCAGCGGCCAGCTCGAGAGGTTCCACCACGGCGCGGCCTACCTGGCGCTGGTGACGGGTGCCCCGGTCGTCCCCGTCACGCTGCTCGGCACCCGCGCGTCGGAGACCGGTTCCAGCTCGCTGCCCGACCCGGGCGGCGCCATCGACATCGTCTTCGGGCGAGCGTGGCACACGACACAGCAGCCCTGGCCCCGGACACGGGAACACGTGAGTGCCACGTCGGTGTTCCTCCGTGAGCACATGCTGTCCGAGCAGGGCAGCGCCCTCTCGCAGCTGCGCCGATCCACGTCCTGGGCCACTCCTGCGGGACAATCCGAGGGCGACCCCGACACCGGGGTCGTCGAGAGTTCCAGAGAGCTGTGATCCCGCATGAGTGAGCACGACGTCGGCGCCGTCGAGACCGACTCCGGTCCGACCCCTGTCCTGGCCGTGGTCGGCCGTCCCAACGTGGGCAAGTCGACCCTGGTCAACCGCATCATCGGGCGCCGTGAGGCCGTCGTGGAGGACCGTCCCGGTGTCACCAGGGACCGCGTCTACTACGACGCCGACTGGGCCGGGCGCTCGTTCACGGTCGTCGACACCGGCGGCTGGGACCCCGACGCACGCGGACTCGCCGAGCGCATCGCCGGTCAGGCCGAGGTGGCGGTCTCGCTCGCCGACGCCGTGCTGTTCGTCGTCGACGCCACCGTCGGCATCACCGACGCCGACGAGGCCGTCGTCCGCATCCTGCGGGCGTCCGGCAAGCCCGTGGTGCTGGCAGCCAACAAGGTGGACGACCAGCGCACCGAGGCCGAGGCCTACGGTCTGTGGAACCTCGGACTGGGTGAGCCGTTCTGCGTCTCCGCCCTGCACGGACGCGGGTCCGGCGAGATGCTCGACGCCATCCTCGAGGCGCTTCCGGAGACCCCGGCGATGTCCTTCGACGAGGTCGGCGGACCGCGCCGCATCGCGATCGTGGGCAAGCCCAACGTCGGCAAGTCCTCGCTGCTCAACATGCTCGCCAAGGAGGACCGGGTCGTCGTCGACGACGCCGCCGGCACCACGGTGGACCCGGTCGACGAGCTGATCACCCTCGGCGACCGCACCTGGCGCTTCATCGACACCGCCGGAATCCGAAAGAGGGTCAACCAGGCCTCCGGCCACGAGTACTACGCCTCGCTGCGCACCTCGACCGCGATCGACCGCGCCGAGGTGGCCGTGCTCGTGCTCGACGCCAGCGAGACCGTCTCCGAGCAGGACATGCGGATCATCCAGACCATCCGCGACGCGGGCCGGGCCATGATCATCGCGTTCAACAAGTGGGACCTGGTCGACGAGGAGCGCCGCTACTACCTCGAGCGCGAGATCGAGCGCGACCTCGTGCAGCTCAAGTGGGCGCCGCGGATCAACTTCACCGCCCGCACCGGCTGGCACGTGGACCGGCTCGTCCCGGCGATCGAGAAGGCCCTCGAGGGCTGGGAGACGCGCATCGGCACAGGGGCGCTCAACACGTTCCTCGGCCGTCTCGTCGCCGAGCACCCGCACCCGGTGCGCAGCGGCAAGCAGGCGCGGATCCTCTTCGCCACGCAGCCGTCGACGGCACCGCCGACCTTCGTGCTGTTCACGACCGGCAAGCTGGATGCCTCCTACGAGCGCTTCATCGAGCGCCGCCTGCGCGAGGAGTTCGGCTTCGCGGGGACACCGATCATCATCCAGCAGAAGCCCCGCGAGAAGCGCAAGCGCTGAGGCGTCGGTCGTCGCGCCGCTTCGTCAGGGCGTGAGGCCCGTGGCGATCAGCCAGGCCATCGGGTCGATGGGGCTGCCACCGTCGGGGCGCACCTCCAGGTGCAGGTGCGGACCGGTCGAGTTGCCCGTCGAGCCCACGCTGCCGATCTGCTCGGCCACCTCCACGAGCTGACCGGCCTCGACGGAGACGTCGTTCTGGTGGCAGTACCAGACCTCGGTGCCGTCGGGCAGGGTCACGATGGTGCGCAGGCCGTAGGCCCCGGAGGATGCGACCTCGGTGACCTCACCCGCGGCGACTGCGACGATCGTGTCGCCGAGCGAGGCTCCGAAGTCCTGACCGCCGTGCTCGGCCTCCCAGTGCGGGCCGGTGGCGCCGAAGCCCGCCGACAACCGGTAGGACGCCAGCGGCAGCACGGCGCGTGCGCCGTCGGGGTCGCCGGTGTAGCCATAGGTCGCGAGCACGGCCTGTCGGCCGAGGAGCGCGCGGTCGCGGGCGTCCGCCCGCCGGTTGAGGACGACGAGGCTCTGCTGGCGCTCACGCAGCTGCAGCGACAGGTCGAGCGAGGCGGCTTGGGGACCTGCCACGTGCACGACGGTCTCCGGCGCGGCAGCGTCGGCTCGCGGTGCGGCGAGGCTGAGCCCGATGGTGGCGCCGACGATGGCGACCAACAGTCCGGCTTGGCGCGGCAGAGCTGACACGGGGGACCCCTCACAGGTTGTTGATTCATCCTGTTCGCGCCCACCGTGCGCGTCAGCGGTTCGCGACCAAATGGCCCACATGGACTAGTGCGTGCCCTCAGACGGGCGCCGCCCGATGGGGGCGGTAGGGCCGGTTGGGCGGGGCGATTCCGTGAGTGCCGCGGGCCTGCGGTAATGTTCGGCTCGCTTCGCTGGCCTCGTGCCGGAAGCGTTCGGGCTGTAGCGCAGCTTGGTAGCGCACTTGACTGGGGGTCAAGGGGTCGCAGGTTCAAATCCTGTCAGCCCGACCATGTGATGTCTCAGGACATCGGAAACCGCCGGACCTGCATTAGCGGGTCCGGCGGTGGTCATTTCTGAGGTCTTCGGGTGGGTCCTTTGGGTGCTCCGGTCGGCTGGTAGTCGACGTGTGGGTTCAGTGTCAGCTCACGGATGAGTTCGCCGGTGATGGCGTTGACCACGTGGATGTTGAGGTCCTGGACGAGCAGGATGACGCAGGTTCCCTCGTAGGTCCGACCGATCCCGATGTGGTGCAGTCGGCCGCTGTGGCGGACGGTCACCGAGCCAGCCTTGTCGACGCGGTCGTGACGGATCCGGTCGTGGGTGTCGGGGTCGCGGGAGTTGCCGGGCAGTGCTTTCGGCATGGTGTCGTAGCGGGCGGCCGGTGTGGCGCGGTGGGGCAGGGAGCGGTGCGGTCGGCGGTGGTTGTACTCCTCGAGGAAGGCGTCGATCAGTGTTTGGAGCTCGGTGATCGTGGTCGGTTGATCGGGCTGCGCCCGGAGCCACTTCTTCATCGTCTGCTGGAAGCGTTCGACCTTCCCGCAGGTGGTGGGGTGTGCTGGTCGGGAGTTCTTCTGGACGATGTGCAGTCGGCGTAGTTCGGTCTCGAAGGTGTTGCGGCCGCCACGGCCGCCGGCCAGGCGGACGGTGTAGACCATGCCGTTGTCGGTCAGCGTGGAGGCCGGGATCCCATACCGAGCAAGGGTTTGACGGAACGTGGCAGTCACGATCGGGCCGGTGACCCGGGTGTGTGCGCTGATGTGCAGGGCGTAGCGGGTGCAGTCGTCGAGCCAGGTGATGATCTCGACGTCGCGACCCTCGGCAAGTCGGTAGTGGGTGAAGTCGGACTGCCAGGTTTCGTTCGGCATGGCTGCTTCGAACCGGACGTAGGAGGTCTTCGGGCGCTTCTTCGGTTCTGGGGTGATCAGGCCGGCGCGGGCGAGATGTCGGCTGATCGTGGAGCGGGAGACTCGTGACCCGTGGTGGTGCTCGAGGTGCCAGGCGATGGTGTCCGGGCCTGCGTCGAGGCCGGCTGTCACCAGCTTCTTGCGGAGATCGAGGATCAGTTCCACGACTGCGGAGTCGAGGGCCCCCGGTGAGGACTTCGGACGACGAGATCTCGGTTCGAAAGCGCCTTCGCCCTCAGCGTTGTAGCGGGCGATCAGCTTCGAGACCCAGCCCTTGGAGACGCCGTAGGTCTTCGCGACCTCGGACTGGCTCCGGCCCTCGAGGACGACAGCGGTGATGACCAGCCTGGCTTTCGACATGACCGAGCATCGAACCCACGAACAGGTTTCCTATGTCGTGAGACATGGGTTTCCTATGTCCTGAACCAGCACACTGTCAGCCCGACCAAGAAATCGCCTCTGACCTGCGGAAACGCAGATCGGAGGCGGTTCTGGTTGTGGCGTGGCACGCCCCAAGGGTTTGTCACTGGTCGTCAACGATGAGAGGTCGCTCCACCGCACGGCCAGGATCGCGCCGACGGGCGTACGATCGCTGGATCGCCTGCACGGAAGGCAGGGCATGGATCTCGCGACGCTGGTGCACGAAGCCGAGTCGGCAGTCCTGCCCAGCGGCGACGCGGAACGATTCGCTGGCTACGGCGTGATGGGGCCGCCGTTCGCCTCCGGTCACGTCCTTGCGATGCGGCGGTTCCCGGCCTCGTCGATCGGCCCCGGCTACAGCTCGGTGTGGCACCGGACGCCGTCGGGCGTGTGGACGTTCTGGCAGGACCAGGCAGCCGATCAGGGCTGCGCACGCTACTTCTCGGAAGCGGTGTCCACGGTCACCGAGACCGAGACCGATGAGCTGCGGGTCAGGGTCCCGGCTTCCGACCTGGACCGGCGATCGACGATGGTGGCCACCCCCAGGTCAAAGGTGTTCAACGCGCTCGGATCGGTGCTGCCCGACCGGGCATGGCGGTCCTCCCGGCTGATCTCCGCGATGGGCCCGATCGCCGGCAGGATGCTCGGCGTCGGTGGCATCCGGATGGCTGGCCATGTCCCGAACGGCCAGTCGTTCGTGGCCAATCCCCAGAGGTTCACCATTCCTCAACAAGGTGTGTTCGCCGTGGGCCGCGCCGTCTTCCGCCCGCGTGGTTGAGGTGGACTCCTTCCGGTCCGAATCAGGGCTCGTCGTTCCCGCGGTCACCACCGAGCAGATGCGCGAGGTGGACCGGGTGGCGATCGAGGGAGTCGGCCCGAATCTCTATCAGATGATGGAGAACGCCGGTCGGAACCTGGCGTCGTTGTGCGTGGAGATCCTGGGGGAGGGGTGGGCCAGGTCTCCGGTCGTCGTGCTGGCGGGCACCGGCGGCAACGGGGGTGGCGGGATCTGCGCCGCTCGGCACCTGGCCAACCACGGGGGCCAGGTCACGCTGGTGGTCTCGGATGTCGCGCACCTGGCCGGCGTCCCTGCCGAACAGCTCGCGCTCTTCCGAGCCGGTGGCGGTCGCCTGGCCGAGACCGGAGATCTGCGGACCCTCGAGTCCTCGCTGACGGTGGATGCCGTGCTGGGCTACAGCCTCGCGGGCGCGCCGCACGGGGCCGTGGCGGACCTGATCGGGTGGATGTCGCTCGGCGACGCTCCGGTGGTGGCGCTCGACGTCCCCTCCGGCGTCGACTCCACGACCGGGGATTCCCCCGGAGCCCACGTCCGGGCGGCGACCACGATGACCCTGGCCCTACCCAAGACCGGGCTTGCCGTCGACGCGGTCGGTGAGCTCTGGGTGGCCGACATCGGCATCCCTGGGCGAGTCCTGGAGCGGGCCGGGGTCCGGCCTCCACCGGCGGGCCTCTTCTCGAGGGGATACCGCGCACGGCTGAGCTGGTCCTCCTAGCCCGCGAGCAGGGACCGACCTTCGACGAGGAAGGCGTGGGCTGCGGCCGCGGGATCGGACTCGGCGGCAAGGTCGGCGTATCGGAGGACGGCGAGTCGACCGGCCGACCAGTAGGCGCTGGTGGGCTTCTCGTCGGGGTACCAAGGAGCCACGTAGAGATATGGCAGCGGCTCGGGGCCCGCGGTTGCGTCCGCGGACACGTCCCCTGGAGAGAACCCGTAGCTCGCCCGGGCAGTTCCGGCCGGATCACCGATCTCGATGGCGGGGTCGAAGTGCTCGGGCCAGAGTTGGGGTTCGCTGGCGTGCTGGGAGTCGCCGTCGGAGGAGATTGCGTCCAGGATTCCCCAACCGAACCTGAACCACGCGGCGAGTGCTGCGGCGTCTTCGGGGTCGACGGCGAGGTCTGCGTCGAGTGGGCCGGGTTCGGGGATGTCGAGCTCGGCGGCCCAAGCCACGTCGGGCTCGATGCCGACGAAGGACCCGGCGGCCGCGAGAGTCGAGAGGCTTTGGTGTCGGTGGCCTGCATCGGAGTGGACGACGAGGTCGACGCCTGCGACTCCGACCGTGGTCATCCCCTCCGGGCCCGCGAATGTGGGCGTGGCGAGACCGCCGGGAGCTGCGCGCAGCCCCATCCGACCCATGGCGTGCCGGCGGGCGGGGCTGACGACGTACGCGGCGACGCGGTGCATGGCGAGCCGGGTCGCAGGGAACGAGTCCGAGAGTGGGACGAGTGGAGCGTTCATGGCAGACGACCTTTTCGAGGAGGGGAGGGTCGAGGTGGGCTCGGCTCCGGGCTTCACATCAGGAGGGGATCGGTGACGACCTCGACGAGGGACGGGCCCTCGTGTGAAAGGGCAGCTGCGACCGCGTCGTGGAGCTGGTCGAGCTGCGTGACGCGGGCGCCGTGTGCGCCGCATAGCTGCGCGAAGGCGGCGAAGTCGGGATTGTGCAGGCTGGTCGCCCACACGTCGAACTCGCCGGCTCGTTGCTCCTTGCTGATCTTGCCCAGCTCACTGTTGTTGAGCAGCACGTGGGTGATGTTCATGCCGTACTTGACGGCCGTCGTGAGCTCCATCGCGTACTGGCCGAAGCCTCCGTCGCCCGACACTGACATGACCTTGCGGGTGTCGCCGACGGCAGCCCATGCGCCCATGGCGGTGGGGAACGCGAATCCGATCGAGCCGAGGTAGCCGGACATGAGGACGTCCTGGTTGGCCACTTCGAAGTAGCGGCCGAACGAGTAGGTGTTGTTGCCGACGTCGACGCAGATCACAGCATCGTGCGGGACGTGCTCGGACAGCTCGGCGAAGATCGACGCGGCGTTCATGCCCGCCCCATGGTCGTCGGTGCAGCGGCTGGCCTTCTCCCCGCGCCAGATCTGCCAACGCTCCGCGATGACGGCGCGCTGGTCGATGCAGGTGTGCCCGCCGTCGAGACCTTCGGCGAGCAGCCTGGCGGGCTCATCCTTGCTCCACGCCTTTCGACGAGTCCAGGACGAGCCGCCGGGGGGAGCGGGAGTCCGGGCGCGCCCGGCACGACTCCTCACTGCCGTGCCGCCAGCCGCAGGGCAAGACCGTCGAGGACCAGGTCGAGCCCGACGTCGAACTCGTCGCCGAAGTCATAGCCGGGTCTCAGGGCGTGCTCGAGGGTGAACTCGCGGAAGTAGGGAAGCTCGCCCTCCGGCAGCATGGCCATGACCTGCTGCCCGAGGGCAGCGAGGTCGGCCCCGGGTTCGAACGGCAGGCTGAGCTCCTGGACAAGGAAGCCGTACAGGTGGGCGTCGAGGATGGCGAAGGCGTGCCCGGTGAGGGTGAGGGAGAAGCCGGCCTCGCGCAGGCAGCCGATCACGGCATCGTGGTGGACGAGGGTCTCATAGCCCGCATTGCGGCGGGAGTCCATCAGCCCGACGGCCCACGGGTGCCGCTTGAGCGCTTCGCGGGCGGTCACCGCGCGCCGCCGGAGCTCGCTGCGCCAGTCGGCTCCGGGCACAGGGGCGTAGAACTCGGCGAACACGGCGTCGACCATGCCGTCGAGCAGATCCTCCTTGTTTGCGACGTGGTTGTAGAGCGACATCGGCATCACGCCGAGCTGCCGCGACACCGAGCGCATGGACAGCGCCGCGAGGTCTTGAGAGTCGGCCAGCCCGACGGCTGCCGCGACGATGCCGTCGCGGGTGAGCCGTTCCGCGCCCGAGCGTGGTCTGCCTGCCATGGGTGTCTCCTTGGTGAGTGGTGCGCCCGGTCGTTTGACAAAACATACACCGTACTTCTACGGTGGTCTTCAATAACATACACCGTAAATAAAGGAGCGTCATGCGAGCCATCCACCAACACCGCTACGGCGGCAGCGAGCAGCTGACGCTGACCGAGGTGCCGAACCCGACCGCCGGTCCGCACGACGTGGTCGTGCAGGTCCGAGCAGCTGGCGTGGATCGCGGCACCTGGCACCTGATGGCCGGGCACCCCTACGCCGTCCGTCTCGCCTTCGGGCTTCGCCGCCCCAAGCACCCCGTTCCGGGCCGCGACGTGTCCGGCGTCGTCGCCGAGGTCGGGTCGCAGGTCACCACGGTGGCCGTCGGGGACGAGGTGATCGGTACTGCCGATGGGTCGTTCGCCGAGCTCGCCGTGGTGCCTGAAGGCCGAGTGGCTCGCAAGCCGGCCAGGCTCTCCTTCGAGGAGGCCGCCACGCTGCCGGTCTCCGGGCTCACCGCCCTCCAAGCGGTGCGCGACGCCGGCCGGATCCGGCCCGGCGACCGGGTGCTGGTCATCGGCGCCTCCGGAGGCGTCGGGTCCTACGCGGTCCAGATCGCGGCCGCGTACGGCGCCGAGGTCACCGGCGTGGCCAGCGGCGGCAAGGCCGACCTGGTCCGCTCCCTCGGCGCCGACCGCGTCATCGACTACACCCACGAGCACCTGGACGACGGCACCCGCTATGACGTGGTGCTCGACATCGCCGGCCTCCGACCGATCCGTCACCTGCGCCAGCTCCTGACCGACACCGGCACCCTGGTGATCCTCGGCGGCGAGGGAGGCGACCGCTGGCTGGGTGGAACCCACCGTCAGCTCGCCGCACTCGCACTCTCACCGTTCACGCGGCAGCGGCTCACCGCCCTCCTGAGCAAGGAGAACGGCGACGACCTCGACGTCCTGGCCCAGCTGGTCGACGAAGGTCGCGTGCGACCGGCGCTCGAACGCACCTACGCGCTGCATGAGGCGGCCAAGGCGATCGACCACGTCGCGGCCGGGCACGCCCGCGGCAAGGTCGCCGTGACCCCCTGACCCGCTCCGACCGACACCCGACCGCCGACCCCGACAACCGACAGGAGGAGTCACGCCGATGACTTCCACCACCACCGCGCCCCGCACCGCTGCCGGCTGGGCGGCGGGCGGCTACGTGGCCATCTTCGTCCTCGCCATCTTCGCCAACTTCCTCGCGCTCAGCCCAGTGCTCCAGCCGGGCGACGCTGCCGGCACCGCGGCCGCGCTACAACAGTCAGAGACCTCCTTCCGCCTCGGTGCGGTCGCCTTCCTCGGCATCTTCGTGATCGACGTCGTCGTCGCCTGGGCCCTGTGGGTGCTGTTCCGCCCGGTCCACCGCGACCTGTCGCTGCTCTCGGCCTGGTTCCGCCTGACCTACACCGTCGTGCTCGGCGCCGCGCTCGGCTTCCTCTACGCCGCACTGTGGTTGGCCGCCGCCCCCACCGCCCTCGGCGAGGCGCACGACGAAGCCGTCCTGCTGGCGCTGCAGACCTTCGACTTCACCTGGGTGGCGGGCCTGGCCGCCTTCGGCGCGCACCTCGTGGTGCTGGGCGTGCTGCTGCTCCGTGCCCGTGGACCGCGGTGGATCGGCTGGCTGCTGCTGGCCGCCGGAGCGGCGTACGTCCTCGACACGGTGGCACACATGCTGCTGAGCGACTACGAGGCCGCCGCCGACCTGTTCCTCGCCCTCGTTGCGGTGCCGTCGGTGATCGGTGAGATGAGCTTCGCGGTCTGGCTGCTGCTGGTGGCCAGCGGCGGGCGTGCCGCCCCGGTCGCGCCCGTCGAGCGGACCACCGACTCGGTCAGGGAACCAGCGGGCGCCTGAGCGGGGGAAGAGGATCATCGTGATGAAGACACTTGTGGTGATGGTCGCGCTCGGTCTGAGCACGGCGGTGCCGATGAGCGTGCCGAGCGGCGCGATCGACGCCGTCATCGACGCGGAGATGCCTGCTTCGGGCGTGCCCGGCCTGGCCTACGCCGTCGTGGCCGACGGTGAGATCACTTCCGTGGGTGCGCGAGGGGTCGTCGAGCTCGGGACCGACGCAGAGATCACGCCGGACACGCCTTTCCTCACCGGCTCGATCTCCAAGAGCTTCACGGCGCTGTCGGTGATGCAGCTGGCCGAGGCGGGCGAGATCCGCCTGGACGCCCCCGTCTCCCAGTACCTCGCCGGATTCTCCGGCCACGTCGCCGGCGAGATCAGCGTCCGTCAGCTCCTCAGTCACACGAGTGGCTACTCCACGCTGCAGGGGAACGCCTCACACACCGACGTCACCGGCGCGCGGGACGAGCTGGCCGAGCGCGTCGACCAGCTCGCAGAAGTCGGTCCGGCCCACAATCCCGAGGAGGCGTGGGAGTACTCGAACACGAACTACCAGATCCTCGGGCGCATCGTCGAGGTCGTCAGCGGGCAGGCGTACCAGGCCTACGTCGCAGACCACGTCCTCGAACCGATCGGCATGAGCAACAGCTTCGTCGCTGATGGTGAGGTCCATGAATCCATGGCCACCGGGCACCGACCATGGTTCGGCACCAAGCAGCCTCTCCCCGAGAACACCACGCATCGCGCAACGGCCCCGCAAGGGGGAGTCGTCGCGAGCGCCAACGATCTGGCGCGCTACCTGCGGATCATGATGAACGGCCACGACGACGTGCTGAGCGCAGCCGGCAAGTCCGAGATGATGCGCCCGGCCAGCGCGGCATCGCCGTTCTACGGCCTCGGCTGGTTCGTGGACCCGGGCAACGCAACAGCCTGGCACTCCGGGACGAGCCCAGGCTACGAAACGCTCGCCACCATGATCCCCTCCGAGAAGAAGGGCGTCGTCGTGCTCGTCAATGCGGGCAGCGGAATCGGGTTCGGGGAGACGACCCACCTCCGCAACGGCATCACCGCCGCAGCGTTGGGCCTCGACTATGACGGTGAAGGGGCGCGCTTGTCCCAGAAGGCCCTGTTCGTCTCTCTGGTGCTCCTTCCGCTCGTCTACGCCCTCAGCATGATCTGGGCGTGGCGGCACCGAGTCGCCATACGCGCCAAGGCGGGCCCCTTCGGCCTGTTCAGCCTGTGGTTCCCGGTGCTCACCACCCTCACTGCGGCGTGGGTCCTCCTGCGCCTGGTGCCGCACCTGTTCGGCACACCGCTGGCCAACATCAGACTGTTCCAGCCCGACCTCGGCGTGGCGCTCATCGCCGCCGCGGTGACGGGTGTCCTGTGGTCCGTGTCCAGGCTCGCGGTGGCCTACACCGGCCCAAGGGGCCCGCGCACCGCGATCTCCGGTGAGGGGTCCGGGACCCGAGCACCCAGCAGCTGACACGGGTCAGCGCTACTTGACCTCGGCCCGCACCACGAGGGCGAGACCGACCGGGTGCAGTGGTCGCGTGCTGGCGGGAGACTCAGGCGTCGGCGTCGATGGACCTGACGGACAGGAGGGTCGCGCCGAGGTCGCGCACCTTGGCGAGCAGGCCGTGCAGCTCGGCCTGGTCGGTCACGGGTCCGTGCAGGGTGGTGGTGCCGTCTTCGGCGTGGGTGAGGGTCATGCCGTCGAACCAGGTGGCCCAGTGCGCGCCGAGATGTCCGTCGATGCGGAGCTCGTAGAGGCCGGTTGGATGTGGTGTGGTGGGTGCGGCGTCCATCACGATCCGGCCAGGGCGGGCGTGTGCGTGCTGTGGGTCCGCTGCGCGGAGGGGCGGCGGATCAACCACTCCGCGACGGCGAGGTTGATGGCCCACCCGGCTCCCATCATGAGATCGGTGCGGATGATGCCGGCACCGAGGAGGGCCTCGCCGAACCCGACGGTGAACGCCTGGGTGCCGGCGCCGAGTGCGAGGGCGTAGGCCCGGGTCATCCAGGCACGGTGTCGGGTGATGTCGCGTCGGCGGATGGCGGCGACACCGAGGATGATGCTCGCGGCCATCCCTGACCCGAAGAGCAGCCGGAAGGTGTGGAGCAGGTCGCCGGTGCCTTCCTTGCGGGGGAACACCAGCGTCATCCACAGCGCGGAGAAGGCGACCGTGAGACCGAGCACGACGAGGACCCGTCCGGCCTTCCGGTGCCAGCCCGGGTGACGTCGGCGGATGCCGGGGGAGAACTGGAAGGCGCCGAGGAGCGCGTAGGCGATGGCGGCGGCGACGTGTACGACGACCGGCGCCGGTGACGCGGCAAAGCGGGCGTCGGTGGGGATGGCCTCCGGCCCGCCGAGGACCTCGACGAGGCGGGCGGTGCCGGCCAGGACCGGGATCGCAGCGAGCGCGACCAGGCTGATCGGCACCCACCGGCCGGTTCGCGGGGTCATGCGGCACCGGCCGTGGTCAAGGGCGGGGTGTCGACCGTGGCCGGCGGTGCTGTGGTGTCGGTGCGTGTGGTGAGCCACAGCGAGCAGCCCAGGCCGATCAGCGCGACGCTGTTCGGGAAGGCCAGGAGTCGGTAGAAGGCGTCCGGCATCACGGTGAGCGCGGCGGTGACGACGCCGCCGACGGACAGGAGCGCGGCCGCCCAGCGGGCGAGGACGCCTGCGCGGTACAGCGCGATGCCGAAGACGAGTCCGCCGGACAGGAACAGGCCACCCTCGACATGGAGGACGGTCTGCAGCAGCCCGATGTCGCCGGTCGCACGGCCGCCGTTGGCGGCTTCGAGGACGTCGTTCACGTAGGAGGCATTGCTCCCGGCGATGGAGGGCAGGACGTATGCGGCGACGAAGGACGTGCTCATGATGACGAGGTAGTTGGCGCCGAACAGCAGGTAGCCGGCCAGGCCGAGCCTGCCCATCCGCTTCACCTGGGTCAGGTACATGCCGGTGATGCCGACCAGGGCCAGGGTGGCCATCAGCACCTTGAGGGAGTTGCGCACCACCACCTCGGTGGTGGTGATGGTCGTGGCGTCCAGGTGTGGGTGGTTGATCTGGACGCCGATGAAGATCAGCCCGGCGGCAACAGCGGCGACGCCGGCGGACCGGGTGAGAGTGGTGGGCGTGATGGTCATGTCAGGTCCTGTCCTGGTTGCTCCGTGACGATCGCCGCGGGGATGACTGGAACCTAGGAGCGGGAAGGGTGGCCTGGCGTCACCACATGATGTGACCGGTCTGGTGAGACCGGATCCAGGTCGATGCTCAGTGGTGTTCCGAGCCGGCGAGGAGTCCGAGCCGGTGTGCCTTGGTGACGGCCGCGCGCCGACTGTTGACGCCGAGCTTGGTGTAGATGTGCTTGGTGTGCGTCCGGACGGTGTTCAGGGACACGAACAGGTCGCGTGCGATGGCCGGGCCGTCGAGGTCCGATCCCAGGAGCCGCAGCACCTCCAGCTCGCGATCACTCAAGGCGTCGAGCAGACGCGCCGCCGGTCCCGGCGGCGGCGCAGCCCCGTCGGCATCGCCCGCTCCCGCCGTGGCGGCATCGGGCGCCGTCGCAGCGGCAAGGAGCGCGCGCGTGTGGTCGGGTGGAGCCGTGCTGGTCGCAAGCTCGCGCAGCAGCTCGGTCACAACGGGGTCGACGAAGATCCGGGTCCAGCCGTCCGGTTCGGCGAGCTCGACGGCGTGGGCCAGGGCCTGGAGTGACAGGTCATGTGCCCCAGCTGCATGGTGGACGAGGGCCCGGAGCACTTCGAGCTCGATCACTGAGCCCCAGCGTCCGCCGTACGCGGCGGCGGCCAGCAACCGGTCGAGGAGATCCGCAGCATCCTGCAAGGCCCGCCTCGAACCGGTGGCAGCGTGATCCGCCAGCAGGACTCGAGCGAGCGTGACGTGCTCGTACTCGTGCAGGTAGGAGAGGTCGTCGTCGGCCGCCACCTGGTGGTGGCGGGCCCAGGCGTGTGCCTCGGCGAGGTCGCCGCGTGCGGCGAGCACGCGGGCGCGGGTCGCGTGGACCGGCTGCACGTTCGGCGAGTAGTCACCCACGTAGACCCGCTCGGCGTCGTCGAGGAGCTCCAATGCGGTCGACAGGTCGCCCTCTGCTGCCCGGAGCCTGGCCATCTGGACACGCCACCGGTACGGGTTCTGCGGCAGCGAAGCGGCCTCCCCGAGCTCGTCGGCAAGGCGCAGGTGCTCGGCCACGGCAGCAAGGTCGTTGCGATACCAGGCCACCCGGCTGAGGCCGACGAGCATGTCGGCCGTGCCCCGCATGACCGCCGACCCGGTCGGGGTGTTCAGCTCGGCCAGCTCGAGCGCTCGGCCGAAGGTGCGTTCGGCTCCGCGCAAGTGGCCCAATCGGAGCTCCATGTCGGCCATCGCGATCGAACAGCCCAGCACGTCCGCGACGTGCCCGGCGCGGGCCAGGGCCGGAATGGCGGTGAGGTAGCTGGCGTGAGCCGCACCGAGGTCTCCGGTGGTCCAGGACGCCAGACCGGAAAGCGCTCCTGCGGCGCCGATGACCTGGTCGTCACCACCCGTGACTGCTGCTTGGACAGCTTGCCCTGCCCGGTCGATGGCACCGGCAGTGTCGCCGCCGACGAGCGCGAGTGCGGCCCGATACATCTCGACGGTCGCGGGCAGGTGTGGGAGCTCGTCACGGTCCACGACCACCAGGTCCGCGGCCGGTCTCGCCAACAAGCGCTCGACGTGATCGAGACGCAGGCGGACCCCGGCGAACTCGTTGCTGGCCATCAGCCCGCCGATGAGCGCGATGGCAAGCACGGGCCGATCGCGGATGACGTCGTCGGGCAGCTCGTGGGCCCACCGACGGAGGAGGTCCTCGCGGCGCTCACGACCCAGCGCCCGGAAGTTCAGCTCGATGAGGTCAGCGGCCCGCTCGGTGTCCCCGGCGGCCAGCGCATGGCGGACCGCAGCTTCGATGTGCCCTGCCCCGGAGTACCAGCCTGCGGCTCGACGATGCAGGTCTGAGACGTCGCCCGGTCGCTCGTCGAGCAGGTGCGCGTGCAGGACGTCTCCGAAGAGGTGGTGGTAGCGGTACCAGCTCCGGTGGTCGTCGAGTGGGACGAGGAACAGGTTCGCCTTGTCCATGGCGTTGAGCATCGCCCTGCCACTGTGGTCACCAGTTCTCTGGGGCGGGGGGCTGACGGCATCGCACAGCGACCCGGTGAGCCGGTCGAGGATCGAGGTGTCGAGCAGGAAGCGGCGTACGTCGTCGGGTTGTCGACTGAGGACCTCCTCGACGAGGTAGTCGACGACGAATCGGTCGTCCCCTGCAAACCCGGCGATGAAGCTGGAGCGGTCGTCGCGGTCGCGTAGCGAGAGTGCCGCCAGCTGGAGGGCGGCGACCCACCCCTCGGTGCGCGCCTCGAGTGCCGCGAGGTCCGCGTCCGTGAGGTCGAGGCCGCTGAGGTCGTTGAGGTAGCCGGACACCTCGTCGCGGGTGAAGCGAAGGTCGCTCGCGCGGATCTCGACGAGCTCCCCGCGAGCCCGCAGCCTCGACAGCGGCAGCGCGGGATCGGCCCGGGTGCCGATGACGAGCCGGAGCTGTGGGGGAAGGTGATCGATGAGGAACGCCATGCCGGTCGAGACCTCGACACCCTCAGCGAGGTGGTAGTCGTCGAGCACGAGAGCGACCTCGCCCGGATGCACGCTGAGCTCGTTCACCATGCCGGTGAGCACGGTCTCCACCGTCGTCTGGCCGGAGTGCAGGAGGGTGAGTGCTTCAGCCCCGGAACCTGGGACGGCCCGGTCGAGGGCGAGGAGGACATAGGTCCAGAACGAGGTGGCCTCGCGGTCACGCTGATCCAGGGACACCCAGGCGACGAGATGTTCGCCGTCCAGCGTGGACGGGGGAGAGGCGAACCAGGAGGACAGCAGTGTCGTCTTGCCGAATCCCGCGGGCGCCGACACCAGCGTGACCGGGACCTGCGACCCGAGGAGCAGCAGATCGGCCAGACGAGGGCGCGGCACGAGCTGGCGGCGCGGCGCGGGCCGCAGAAGCTTCGTCTCCACCGGAGGGGCAACCATCGGTGCTCGCCTCCCTCGCGTCGGACTCGACCCTTCGAGCCTAGGGCAACCTCAACTGCCGGGACCCGGACCAGGCCGGCTCCACTCAACATGCGCGGACGGTCAGTGCAAGGACTCGGACGGCTCCGGTTGCGCTCGCATGTGCATCCGCTCTCCGGGGCGACCGAAGATGCTGAGCACCTCGGCGGGACCTTCGCCGGTGCTGCCGAACCAGTGCGGCACCATGGTGTCGAACTCGGCTGCTTCACCGCTGACCAGGACGACGTCCTGGTCACCCATCACCAGCCGCATCCGCCCCGACAGCACGTAGAGCCACTCGAAGCCGTCGTGTGCGCGTGGCTTCGGTTCCGACTGCGACATCGGGATCACGATCTTCCATGCCTGGATGCCGCCGGGACGAGTCAAGGGCAGCACCGTACGGCCGTTGACGCGCCGCGGCTTCAGGCGGATACGCGGGTCGCCGACCTCGGGTGCCCCCACCAGGTCGTCGATGGGCACCCGGTACGCCTGCGCGAGCGGCAGGAGCAGCTCCAGGCTCGGCCGGCGCTGTCCGTTCTCCAGCCGCGACAAGGTGCTCTTGGAGATGCCCGTCAGGCGTGAGACCTCGGTGAGGGTGGCGCCACGCTGCGCACGCACTCGCCGCAGTCGCGGACCGACCAGGTCGAGGGCCGCCGCCAGGGGGTCCTGCGTCGCCGCGGCAGGGACGTGTGTCGTCGAGGTGCTTCGATGTGCGGCCATGTCGCCATTGCACCGCCTGGTTCCCAGGTTCGGCAACAACTGTTGTCGTCCTCGCGCTGCGCGGCCACGCTCGTCCCATGAACGAATTCGACGTGGTGGTGGTCGGCGGAGGCGCCGCCGGCCTCTCGGCCGCCCTGGTCCTGACCCGCGCCCGCCGCACCGTCGCCGTGGTCGACTCCGGTCGGCCGCGCAACGCACCTGCGTCGCACATGCAGGGTTTCCTCGGATCCGACGGGCTCCCGCCCACGGAGCTGCTCGCTGCCGGCCGGTCAGAGGTCACCGGCTACGGCGGCCACCTGCTGTCCGGGATCGTTGCCAGCATCACCGAGTGCCCCCGGGCGGGCGCACGGGCCCGCGGATGGTTCGAGGTGATCCTCGAGGACGGCGCCACCTTGCGCACTCGTCGCGTCCTGGTCACGACGGGGTTGCGCGACGAGGTCGCGGACGTCCCCGGCGTCCGTGAGCGGTGGGGTCGCGACCTGCTCCACTGCCCCTACTGTCACGGTCACGAGGTGCGCGACCAGCCTCTCGGCGTCCTCGGTGGTGCCGCCGACGACCTCCAGCTGGCCATCGCGCACGCGCACCTCATCCGTCAGTGGTCAGACGACGTCGTGTTCTTCAGCAACGGCGCCGCCCTGACCGCCAGCCAGCGAGAGCAGCTCGTCGCCCGCGGCATCGGCGTCGTCGACGAACCTGTCACGCGACTGGTGGTCGAGAACGACCGGCTGAGCGGGGTCGAGCTCGCCTCCGGCAGTGTCGTACGGCGCCACGCCGTGTTCGTCCGACCCCGCTTCGTCCCCAACGACGACCTGCTCGTCCGTCTCGGGTGCGCCACCCACGACGACGGCTGGGTCGCCACCGACGCGACGGGCCGCACCAGCGTGCCGGGCGTCTGGGCTGCGGGGAACGCTGTCAACCCGCGCGCCCAGGTCATCACGGCCGCGGGCGAAGGTTCCGCAGCAGCGATCGCGATCAACAACGACCTGGTCGACGAGGACCTGCCGATCTCGGTCGCCAAGTTCCGCCTCGGGCTCCCCGCCTGACCTCAGCCGACCTACCGGCCTGCCTCGGCGCACCACCGCACCTGAGGCGTCATCCGGGTCCTTGGCCACGACCGCCCCGAGCGGCCTCCCGGCCGCGCCCACACCACACCACACCGATCGAGGAGCTCACCATGTCCGACGCCCAGACAGCCCACCGCACCCATCCGGTCCCGCCGCCCAGCAAGCACCAGCTGGCGCTGATGATCTGGGTCGCCGTGGTCCCGACCCTGACGGTGCTCAACCTGCTGTTCGGCGACTCCCTCGCCGACCTGCCGAGCGTGCTCCGCACCTTCGTCCTGGCCACCGTCGCCGTCCCGATCGTGATCTACGCGCTGATGCCGCGCCTGCACAAGATCCGTGCGCACATCCTGCTGCGCGACGCCTCTGCGTGACGCCTTCGCCGAGGCTCCGTGCCCCCGAGGCGGACCCGGCAGCTCGCCGGCCACCTCGGGGTCAGTCGCTCATGGTGCAACTGGTGCCGGCCGGATGCCGAGGAACAGGAGATGACCGATCATCCAGAACTGACCGATCGTCGCCGGGAAGGCCACCGCGTCGTCCAGCAGGCCGGGTGGGCTGGCGAAGCCGTAGTCGACGAGGCTGCTGAGCAGGTAGCCGACGCCGCCGACGACCAGGACCCACCCGGTGCCACGGGGAAGCGCGCTGGGGCCGTGGCCAGGAAGACGGCACTGGCCGTGATGGCCAGCCTCCTCGTCCTGCAGGTTCGCCACCGTGGCTGTGGGGTCTCCCTCGGCGTAGATCGCGGGGCGGACCAGCAAGAAGCCGAGCATTCCTGTGACGGCCAGGCCCAGGTACCAGACGCCGGTCATCCGAGCAGTCCTCATCTGCTCAGTCATGGGGATTCCCCTCCGACGAGATCGGCGGCCTGGTCGCTGCTCGCCAACGCAATGCGGCCAGGTGGGATGAATCACTAGGTCCAGACCGGTGACCTTTGCCGCCGCGATGAGGGTCCAACGGCCGTGGGGGAGCAGCGCGTCGGCGCGAGACGCTCCACCTGTGGACGTCACACACGCACCCTCGACCGAGTACAAGGTGACTGCGCGCGTGGGCGCAGCAGGCGCCCCGGCCGTGGTCGACACCGGAACCACGCCCATCGACGTCGACACCACGTGGGGTGGGAAACCCGGCCTCCCCGGACCGGCCGAGCTGCTGGCCGCGGCCTTCGCCTCGTGCCTGCTCAAGAACCTGGCCCGCACCCAGGACCTGATCGCCTTCGACTACCACGACGCCGAGGTCGAGGTCACCGCCCGCCGGCAGGACAGCCCGCCCAAGTTCGTCGAGATCAGCTATGCCCTCAGGGTCACCACCGATGAACCTCAGCGCCGCGTCGACCTGGTGCATCGCAACCTTCGTCAGTACGGCACCATCTACAACACCCTCGCAGCCGTCTGCGAGGTTCACGGGGAGCTGATCGCCGTACGGAGCGCGAGGCCTTCAGACCGGATCAGCGATGGCTCAACACGTTGATCACGTGCCCGTCCGGATCACGGACGAAGAAGCGCCGGACTCCCCACGGCTCGTCCGTCAGCGGGTGAATGATCTCCGCGCATCACGCACCTGACCGCTTCGCGGTCGCCGCGTCAGGCGGCGCTGTCGTCATGGGACTGGCATCCGGACCTGTGTGGCTCATTCTCGCGGGACGCGAGTGCCGACCATGTCGCTCGCCACGATGGACGGCGCGGAAAGGGCCGACACGTGCTCAGGTTCCCTGGGCAGCTGTCCGTCCGGCGTCGACTGGTCGTGGGAATCACCATGAGGAGCAGGGCGCCGCCCTCAGCCGCCCTGCCGGCCAGCACGCGGCCGTCGTATCGCCGCGCGACCTCCTGCACGATGCTCAGGCCGAGGCCTGTCTCGGAGTGCTGGCGCTCGTCTGCGTCGTCGTCGATGAGCTCGAGGCTGTGCTGGTGGATGGCGCGTACCTGGTCGTGGGACAGACCCGGTCCGGAATCGGCCAAGCCGATGCACATGTTGCCGTGGATGCGGAAGCCGACCAACCGGATCGTCCCCTCGGGTGGCGTGTACCTCAACGAGTTCTCGATCAGGGTGTCCAAGCATGCGCGGAGTCTGTGGGGATCGGCGTGCGCCCAGCCGATTCCCACGTCGAGCAACCAGGCGCGTTCGGCGACCGTCGACCACCGCTCGAGTGTCTGCTGCATCAGGGCATCCACGTTGACCAGACTGACGGCCTGCTCCTCCTGCAACCGCATCATCCGCAGGAGGCGATCGCTGGCCCGGCTCAGCCGGTGCAGCTCGTCCCGGGCCACTTGGAGGTCGGCTCGCCCCTCAGGTGACGTGGTCCTCGCGAGCACGAGGTCGAGGTAGCCACTGGCGACGGTCAGTGTCGTCTTGATCTCGTGGGAGATGAGCCGGGCCATGTGCTCGCGCCGGTGGGCGCGGTCTTGTTCGCGACGTCGGACCAGGTCGAGGTCGGCCAGCGCCGACTGGCGGCGACTGACGTGCCAGATCATCAGGAGCACCAGCACGCACATCAGGGGGATCTCCGAGGTCTCCTCGAGCGCGATGGTCTCCGACGAGGCGCGGGTGATCAGGATCAGGCCGGAGACCAGGGCGTACCCGATGACCGCCCCGATCGCCCAGCGCAGGGGCCACGGGTTGAGACCGTAGACCACTCCCAGTGCGACCCAGCCCAGGTGGAACGGGATGGTCTCGCCGCCGGGGAACGTGATCATCGCGGAGATGCACACGAGCGCGAAGGTCAGCCAGGGAACGAAGAGGCCGCGACGGATGCTCCCGTCAGACCGCATAGAAGCAGTACCCCACTCCGCGCACCGTCTCGATCGGCGGGTCGGCGAGCTTGTGCCTGATTCGGCGCATGCACACTTCGACCACGTTGCTGCCGGGGTCGAAGGCGAAGCCCCATACGTCGTTGAGCAGCTCCTCGCGACGGCACACGTCGCCGCGCCGATGCATCAGGTGGGCCAGGAGCGAGAACTCCCGCGGGCTGAGCACCACGTCCTGGCCGTCCACCCGCGCCCTGCGTCGGTCGAGGTCGAGCAGGACACCGCCCGCCTCGAGGTAGCGCTGGTCCGTGTCGGGCGCCTGGCGCTGGCGGGGCACGACCATGGTGTGGCGGCGGATTCGTGCGATGAGCTCGACCATGTGGAACGGCTTGCCCACGAAGTCGACCGCCCCGCGGTCGAGGGCCTGCACACGTGCGCCGACGTCCGACACCGCCGACAGCACGACGACGGGGGGCGCGTCCTGGCGGCTTCGAAGGGTGCTGAGCAGCTGGAGACCACTCATCTGCGGCATGACCAGGTCCAGCAGGACCAGATCGACGTCCTCGCGGTCGAGGACGTCGAGCGCCGACCGGCCGTTGCCGGCCGTCAGGACGTGGTGTCCCTCATCCCCCAGACATCGCGACAAGAACGTCAGAACGCGTTCCTCGTCGTCGACAGCCAAGATCTTTGACATTCCGCACCCCCACGGTCACCACCTCGAGCCCAAGCGCAGTATGTTCCCGCCCCTCCTGCGTGGCTAGGACCGACCGGTGGCATGCCACAAATGGGGTATGACCGGACTGGACCAGCCCGGTCGGTTCCGGGGACGAATGTCGGGAGGAGATCCCTGTCGAAGGTGGCAGGGACGGGGCCCGCGCTGCGTCGGCTCGCTGGGTTCGCGAGGGTCTAGTGTGGAGGTTGGAGCGGTGAAGGGGGTGTGTCATGGCGGGACCTGACGACCTGCTGGGAAAGCTGGCCCAGGCCATCGCCACCACCCCCACGAGCCACCCACTGAGCGAACGGCTGTGCCTGGCCTCGCGCAGGCTCGCGGGCGCCGACGCCGCCGCGCTCACCGTCGCCTACGCCGAGACCAACCGCGTGACGCTGTTCGCGACCGACGTGTTGTCGGCGCGACTGGAGGACCTCCAGGAGGTGATGGGCGAGGGCCCCGGTTTCAGCGCGGCGAGCGCCGGCAGCCTCCGGGTCTGCCGCCTGGGCACACCCTCGGCCGAGGCGTGGCCGATGTTCTCCCGGGCCGCGGTCGACGTCGTCGGTCGAGCCACCTTGCACGCCGTCCCCATGCAGCCGGACCACCAGGTCCTCGGAGTGATGACGCTCTACCAGTTCCAGCACCCTGACGTCGACCTGGCCATGGACGAGGACGCGCTGCTCCGGCTCGCGGCCGCCACCGGAGCGGCCCTGGTGCGGGACCCGGAGGCGGTCGACCTCGGCCTGCGGGAGAGCCCGTGGCACTCGCGCGCGCACGTCCATCAGGCGACCGGCATGGTGATCGCCCAGCTGGGGCTGGGACCCGACGACGCCCTGGCCGTGCTCAAGGCCCACGCCTACGCCGGGGAGACCACGATCGCCGACATCGCCCACCAGGTCGTCGCCCGGACCCTTCGCTTCATGCCCAGTCCGGACGAAGCCACCGACGAGTCGTCCGGCGAAGGAGAGACGTGAGCATCGACGACAGAGCCGTCATGACCGGCCTCGCCCGGATCTCACGCATGCTCGTCGACAGTGAGGACCCGGTCGGGATCATCACAGCCGGTCTCCTCGAGGCCTGCCACAGCGTCTCCGCAGACGCGGGCGGGGTGCTCGTGCGCTCGACGGACGACCACCTCGACGTGCTCGCCGCGACGTCACACCGGGTGCGCGACCTCGAGGTCCACCAGGCTGCGACCGAGGACGGCCCGTGTGTGGAGTCGATGCGGATCGGGGAGCTGGTCGCGGTCGACAGTGTGGGGGCCGACGAGCGGTGGCCAGGTTTCGGGGAACGGATGCGGACGGCAGGCTATGACCGCATCTTTGCGGTGCCCATGCGTTGGCAGGGCGTCGGCATCGGCGGGCTCAACGTGTTCTGGAAGCCGGCCGAGCAGCCCGCGCCCGTCGACGTCGAGCTGCTGCAGACGTTCGCGGACATGCTGACGCTGGCGGCGCTCCATGTCCGTCCGATGTCGATCGACGACGCCACCCGACGGCTCCGAGAGACGCTGGAGAAGCGCAACAGCGTCGAACAGGCCAAGGGGGTGCTCGCCTGGCAGCACGGCCTCGACATGGTGGGGGCCTATGCCGCCCTCATGCTCCTCGCCCAGCATCGGAACCTCACCCTGGGTGAGGCCGCAGACACGGTGGTGGCAGCCGCGCAACGCGGCGAGATCCTGTAGCCCCGGATCGGTCGGCGCCCTGCGCGAGCCGGTCTCGCCTAGAAGCCGTCCGTGCGTCGCAGGTGACGCGGCCTCCCGTCGGGGTCGTGCAGGAAGGCGTACGGCACCGAGGCGAACGCGCGGGTCAGCGGTCCCAGCGCGGGCGGCTCGATCCTGCGCAGGCGACCCTCGGGGCGTGTGCCGCCCTGACCGGCGGCGTGCCACGCCTCGAGGCGGGCCGCGCTCGCGGCATAGGTCGCGAACATGTCGGCCGGTTCCCGGCAGTCGGCCACCACATCGGACAGATCGCCGGCCGGTCGGTCCAGGTGCTCGGCGGCCAGGCTGAGCCGGAGCCGGCGGCCGTGCTCACCCTCCCTGTCGATCACGACCGCGGAGAGCTCGGAATCGTGGGTCCACGAGCGACGGTTGAAGTTGTCGGAGCCGATCGTGGTCCAGGTGTCGTCGATGACGCAGGCCTTGGCGTGGACGTAGACCGGCGTGCCCGCATGATTCTCCAGGCCGTAGATCGCGACCCTGTCGGGAGCCTTCCGCACCAGCTCCTGCATCGCGCGGCTCCGGCCCTCCAGCTGCGGCAGCCGTCCCAACATGCCTTCCATATCGGGGTGAAGCGGCACCACCGCGATGATGAAGAGGTCAGGACTCTGTTCCAGGGCGGAGCCGAGCATCCGGGCCACGTGATGCCCCCACAGGTACTGGTCCTCGACGTAGACCAGCCGACGGGCTCGCTCGATCGCCTTCGTGTAGCCGCGCGCGACGCTCCTCTCCCCGCCCCGCGCGAAGGGATAGTCCCGGCTGGAGGGCAGGTCGGGGTAGGTCCGCAGCAGCTGCACCACGTGTGTGCCACCGGGAACGGGGGGCGGCGGGGGTGACTGCGCTGGCAGCAGGCTCGGCGTCGGATCCGGGGCGGCAGGTGCACGGCGCCGCCACGATCCGGGCCAGCGACGAGGACTGCCGTCCAGTGGTGCCGGATCCTCCCAGCGTTCCCGGAAGACCGCTTCCACGTCGTGCACGGCCGGCCCGGAGATCGCTGCCTGGATGTCGTGCCACGGCGGCGTGGCGCCGTACTCCTCGGCGATGCCGTCCGCCTGCGGGTCGCCGCCGTGGGTCGCATCGTCCCGGCGGGAGTGGCACAGGTCGATGCCACCCAGGTACGCCACGTCGCGCGTGGGGTCGTCCCGGTGTCGCAGCACGACCAGCTTCTGGTGGTGGGAACCTCGGTTGCGGACCCGCATGTCGAGCCACGCCTCGACGCCGAGCGCCCGCAGTCGCGCAGCGAACTCGGCGTTGTCGCCCTCCGCGTCGGCCACGGCGGCGGCGCGGGAGTGCCACACGAGGCCCCGGACGTCGACCCCACGCTCGACGGCCCGGCCGAGCACGGCCAAGACCTCGCTGCCCGGCTCGCCGGTGAGTCGCTCGTCGGCGTCACCCTGCCAGTCCGTGAAGACGATGACATCTCCCGCCCCGGTGGCTTCAATCCGCTCGTAGAGCTCGGCGAAGTAGGTCGCGCCGTGGATCAGCGGCCGCACGAGGTTTCCCTCGGACCACGCCCGGCCCTCGTGGGCAGCGTCGATGACGGTGTGCTCGTTGCCGCGCTCGGCGGAAGTCAACAGCCACTCGACGTCGTCATCCGGATGGGACACGCGCACACCATGGCACAGGGATCACGGGTTCGAGCGTGACCGGCCCGTAGACCAGGGCACGGCTAGCCTGCCGTCCATGCAATCCAAGGCCGCCGACCTGCTGGACGCCCTCGCCGACGCAGTTCCCAGACTGTTGCTCGCCGTCGCGATCGTGGTGATCGGGTACGCACTCTCTCGCGCTGTCCGTTGGTCGCTGCGCCACCTGTTCGAGACCCGCCGCACCCCGAGCTTCGCGACGGTCATGAGCAAGCTGGCCGGATGGATCCTGCTGTCGTTCTCCGTCATCGTCGCGATCGTGGCGGTCTTCCCGTCGGTGAGACCAGTGGACATGCTCGCCGGGCTCGGCTTCTTCTCCGTGGCGGCCGGCTTCGCGTTCCAGGACATCTTGGAGAACCTTCTCTCCGGGCTGCTGCTGATCCTGCGCCAGCCCTTCCGCTCCGGAGACCAGATCACCGTCGGAGAGATCTCTGGGACCGTGCAGGCGATCACCATTCGCGAGACCCGGCTCAAGACCTTCGACGGGCAGCTGGTGCTGATCCCCAACCGCGACGTCTACAAGGCGGTCATCACGGTGAGCACGCACTTCGCCAGCCGGAGGGTGGCCTTCGTCGTCGGTGTCGCCTACGAGAACGACGCCACCGAGGCATGCCGGATCATCCAGGCCGCGCTCGCCACGGGCACGCCCCCCGATGACGCGGTCCCGGCACCGGAAGCCGTCGTCACGCAGCTGGGGGTGTCGACGGTCGACATCGAAGCGCGCTTCTGGTGCGGCCCGCAGCAGCACGACGTGGTCCTCGCCACGGATGCCGCGATCCGTGCGGTGAAGACAGCTTTGGACGAAGCCGGCGTCGAGATGCCCGCTGACATCGTCGTCCTCCAGGCCACCCCGAGCCTGCGAGCGGCCATCTCCGGCGAGGCGGAGGTCACACCGGGAGGTGGGGTCCGGCGCTAGGTTGAGGGCCCGCATGATCACGACCCCTCTGATCACACGGGCAACGTCACAGCGACAGAAGGAGCACGAGCATGCTGTCTCGACTCAGGGCCCAGAGCGACCGTCTACGCAGCAGCCTCTTCTTCGTTCCCATGCTCTGCGTGATCGTCGGAGCCATCGTCGGTGAAGCGATGCTCTGGGTCGATGAACTCGTCACCGGGATCAATCCGCGTCTGACCGCCACGGTGGACAGTGCCCGGACGGTGCTCACCACGGTGGCCGGAGCCACCCTGACCTTCGCCGGTATCGCGTTCTCGGTCAGCCTCCTGCTCATCTCGCTGGCGTCGAGCCAGTACTCACCGCGCGTCATCCATGGCATGTTCCGTGACCCGTTCAACAAACGGGTGATGGGCCTGGTCATCGGCACGTTCACCTACTGCCTGGTGGTCCTGCGCGCGGTTCGCGCAGCACTGGAGGGCGCCGGAGACGCGATCGTCCCCAGCGTGTCGATCCTCCTCGCGGTGGTGCTCGGGATCGGCTCGATCCTGGCGATCATCGCCTTCATCAACCATGCGGCCCACTCCATGGACGTGTCGAACATCCTTCGTCGCGTCACTGAGGAGGTGCTCAGCCAGGCCAGCGCGGCGTGGCCGGAGCCCGATCCCGACTCTGCTGCGGGCTTCGATCAGGGTCGGTGGGAGAGCCTTCCCGACGGGGCCAGCGCCGTGCGCTTCTCCGAGTACGGCTGGGTGCAGAACGTCGACTACGACCGGCTCCTGGACGTGATGCCGACAGGGGCGAGCCTGCGTCTGGAGACGTTCGCCGGACGCTACGCAGTGCAGAACACCCCCATCTGCCACATCTTTCCGCCACCCGACGACATGGCAGACCTCGCCGACGCGGTCCGCTCGGCTGTGATGGTGGGGAAGTCCCGGACCCTGCAGCAGGACGTCGCATATGGGGTCCGCCAGCTGGCGGACGTGGCGCTCAAGGCCATGTCACCAGGGATCAACGACCCCACGACCGCTCACGAGGCGATCTCTCATCTGGGAGCGGTACTGGCGGACCTGCTCCGGCGGCAGCCACCGGCCGGCCGGCTTGCGGGGAAGGAAGGCGAGGTGATCCTGATCCCGCACGCGACGACCCATGAAGAGCTCGTCGGGCTGGCCTTCGACGAGGTGCGGATAGCGTCCGCGGAGCAGCCGACGGTGCTGATCTACCTGCTCGAGGTGCTCCACCAGGTCGAGAAGTCGCTCGCCGAGCTCGATCGTCCGCACGCGGTCCAGGCGCTCCGTGGCCAGGCCGAGCTGATCCGGGCCCTCAACGAGACGGCCGACGTGCAGGAGCCGGACCGCGAGCGGGTGCGAGAGGCGTACGCCCGCCATTACCGGGCCGAGTCGGGCGGGTGGGATGGCGGCGCCGGCACCACCGGTCGGCACGCCCATCCAGATCGGCACGGCGGCGACTGATGACCACCGGTTCGCGATGTCCTTGACAGGTCCGAGAACGACGAGGAATGTCGGATTCCAGGGCCGGGCCAGATGATGCGGAGCGGTCCCACCTACTCGGACCGGGAGGAAGCCCATGGCCGTCAAGCGTCGTCAGTGTGCCGCAATGCAGGAGTACGAGCGCCTGCTGGAGGAGCAGTCCTCGTTCCGGACCAATCAACGCCGGGCTGAGGAGTTCACCGCCCGGGCCGTCGCCTCCGGTGAGGCCGACCGGGTGGCCCGCAGGCTCATCACCATCCCGACCGTGGTGCACGTGGTCCACCACAAGCCGAAGGAGAACATCAGCAAGGCCCAGGTCCAGAGCCAGATGACGTCCCTCAACCAGGACTTCCGGTCCACGAATCCCGACGCAACCAAGGTCCCCGAAGCCTGGAAGGGCCTCGTCGCCGATGCGAGGATCAGGTTCCGGCTCGCCTCGAAGGACCCCGACGGCAAGAAGACCGACGGCATCGTCCGGGTCCACACCGAGCGCACCTCGTTCGGTCCGGGCGACGGAGTGAAGCGAGCCAGCCAGGGCGGGTCGACGGCCTGGCCGAGCGACGCCTACCTCAACATCTGGGTGTGCACGCTCGGCGGCGGGCTGCTCGGCTACGCCCAGTTCCCCGGTGGGCCCAAGGCCACCGACGGCGTGGTGGTCCTCAACTCCGCCTTCGGGAGCGAGGGCACCGCCACGGCTCCGTTCAACCTGGGCCGCACCCTGACGCACGAGGTCGGACACTGGCTCAACCTGCGCCACATCTGGGGCGACACGCTTGACTGCAGCGGAGGTGACCGCGTACCCGACACGCCGAACTGCGAAGGTCCGAACTACGGCAAGCCCACCTTCCCGGTGACGAGCTGCGGCAACGCCCCGAACGGCGACATGTTCATGAACTACATGGACTACGTCGACGATGCGGCCATGTTCATGTTCACCGCCGGGCAGGTGGGGCGGATGAGCGCGTGTCTCGCCGGTCCGCGCAAGTCGTTCACCGCGGCCTAGGCGCCCGTGGACAGGGACCGGGTGAGTGGGCGCTGGGTGCACGCCCACGAGGAGGACAGCGACGACGAGATGGTCTTCCGACCCGCGGACACCGACCTGCCGCCGTCGAGGGGGCGGAGGGCGTTCGACCTCCATCCCGACGGCACCTTCGACGAGAGCGGGCTCGGTGCCACCGACGTCCCGGACGAAGCCGCCGGCAGGTGGACGCTCGAGGGCAACACGCTCACGTTGAGCGGGGGAGCGGCCCAGGGAGTGCCGCGCGAGATGGAGGTCGTCACTGCGGACGAGCCGAAGCTGGTGATCCGCAAGCGCCGCCACGCGGACTGATCGAGGACCCGGTCGACGCCGGACCCCGTGGGTGGGGTCGACCTAGGGTGGACGCATGGACGCCGACATCAATTTCTACTTCGACCCGGTCTGTCCCTTCGCCTGGATGACGAGCAGGTGGGTGCGACAGGTGCAGGCGCAGCGGCACTACACGGTCGACTGGCGCTTCATCTCCTTGCGCCTTGTCAACGCAGACGTCGACTACGACTCGCACTTCCCACCCGAGTACGAAGCCGGCCACACCGCGGGCCTGCGGCTCCTGAGGGTCGCCGCACGAGCGAGGGCGGAGCACGGCCGGGAGGTGGTGGCCCCGCTGTACGCCGCACTCGGTGCACGCATCTTCGACGCCGCGCCCGACTCCGACGAGCACCGTGACGAGGAAGCCCTCCGCGAGCACCGCGGGACGCGCGCGTTCGTGGAGCCGATCCTCGCCGCGGCGGGTCTGCCGCTCCACCTCGCGGACGCACTCGACGACGAGTCGTGGGACCTCGAGCTTCGTCGCGAGGCCGACGAAGCGCTCGTCCTGACCGGCAAGGACGTCGGCACACCCATCATCCACTTCGAGCCCCCCACCGGCGTGGCCTTCTTCGGACCGGTGATCAGCAGACTGCCGACCGAGGAGACCGCCGCCGAGCTGTGGGACCACGTCGTGGGCCTGGCCCGGTTCCCCGGGTTCGCCGAGCTCAAGCGCAGCCTGCGTGAGCAGCCGCAGCTGGCAGCGTTCGGGGTGGGGGAGGATGCCGTGGGCCGGGAGGAGGACTGGCACGGGGGCAGTCGGCGCCAGAAGAAGTGATCGCTTCTGTGAGGCTGGTGGCATGAGCGAGACGAGCATCCGCGTCCACCAGGAGTCCATCCGGGTCGAGGCCTCTGCCGAGGCGGTCTACGACCTGGTCTCCGACATCACCCGCACCGGCGAGTGGAGTCCGGTCTGCGTCTCGTGCTGGTGGGACGACGAGGAGACACGGTCCGAGGTGATCGCTGCCGAGAGGGGACGCGAGTTCGCGTGGATCGTGGGTGGCAGAGCGCATCGCGGAGTCCGCCACAGGGGCGGCGGGTCCGGCGTGACAGCCCACCGTCGTGCACGCCCGGACCGGTCGGGCCGGAGGTCCGACTGCTCGTGCTCGGCCCCCCAGCCGAGAGGCAGCCGGACCTCCGAACCCATTCCCCCGGTCGGCAGTTCCCCCCTGGAGGTGCCGACCAGGCAACCCTCCCAAGAGGCATTGACCGGAATGCGACGCGCATATTGCAGTTCCGTGACAATGCGCGGCGAGGTGTGGGGGTCGTGACCCATCTGCTCAACGGTGGATCCATGACTGCCGCGCCCACGCGACTCCTCGTCCTGGAGGACGACGAAGGGCTGCGGACCTCGTTGCGGCTGGTCCTCGAGGCCGATGGGTACGACGTGGTGGAGGCGGCGGACGCCGAGACCGCCCTCGCACTCGTGCACGACGCGTCCGTCGACCTGATGCTGGTCGACCTGATGCTCAACGGGATGGACGGCTTCACCTTCATCGCCCGGGTGCGCCCGTCCACGTCCGCCCCCATCGTCGTGATGAGCGCGCGAGACGGTGTCCAGGACATCGTCGCCGCGCTGGAGGCCGGTGCCGACGACTACGTCACCAAGCCGTTCGTGGTGGAGGAGGTCCAGGCGCGACTGCGCGCCCTGCTGAGACGACCTGCCCTGGCCGGGGATCCGGCGCAGTCGGGCGCGGATGGCGGCTTCGTGCTCGACAGCCACGACGGGCCACTGGTCTTCGACCGCCGGGCGGCCATCCTCGCCCGGGGGCAGGAGCAGATCCACCTGACCAGCACCGAGTTCCGGCTCCTGGGGGTGCTGGTCGACCACGCGGGCCAGGTGCTGGCCCGCACCGCGCTGCTCGAGCACGTCTGGGAGACGGGCTACTTCGGCGACGAGCGGATCGTCGACGTCCATGTCCGGCGACTCCGCAAGAAGCTCGAGCTGGACCCTGCCACGCCGTCGACCCTGGTCACGGTGCGCGGGCTGGGCTACCGGCTCGACGTCCGGTGAGTCGTCGGCGAGCCGCGATGGGACTGCGCTCGTCCGTGACCCTGGCGTTCGCGCTGGGGGCCTTGTCGCTGTCCGCGGCGCTCGCCCTCGGCACCTACTTCTCGGCGCGGCACTACCTGATCGACCAACGCGAGCACACGGCGCTGGGCCAGGCCTTCACCGATGCTGCCCTGGTCCGCGACGACCTGCTGTCGTCGGGGGCCGAGGTCAGCGAGGTGCTGGGTGACGTCGCACAGCCCGCGGGGACCACGATCCTCCTCCGTCGGGGCGACCAGTGGTACTCCTCCTCGCTCGACGACTCCGCAGCATTGGCGACGCGGGCCGTCCGGGACATCGTCGTCTCGGGGTCGGCCGCAGTCGGCTGGTCGGACGTGACGTCGCCGGCTGCCGTGGTCGTCGGCGTGCCGCTTGCCGGGATCGACGCCGAGTACTACGAGGTCGCCGTGGCCGAGGAGCTGGACGGCACCCTGGCGACGCTGGGGATCGCGCTGGCCATCTGCGCGGCCATCACGACGCTGGCCGGCGCCCTGCTCGGTCGAGCCACGAGCCGACGGGTCCTGGCGCCGCTCGGCGACGTGACGCGCGCGGCCGTACGCATCTCCTCGGGCGACCTGGACGCACGGCTGGAGCCCACGGACGACCCGGACCTGGCGGCGCTGGTCCGCAGCTTCAACGACATGCTCGACGCCCTGCGCGAACGGATCGAGCAGGACACGCGGTTCGCTGCCGATGTCAGCCACGAGCTGCGCACCCCGCTCACGACGCTCACCACGAGCCTGAGCCTCCTCACGTCCTCCACCGCGCTGCCCCCCGACGCGCAGACAGCGGTGCGGCTGATGGACGTCGAGCTCGAGCGCTTCCGCCGCGCGCTGCAGGACCTGCTCCAGCTGGGTCGGCTGGACATGTCGGTCCGAGACGCTGACCCGGTGACGGTGGAGGTCGCGGAGGTGGTCAGGCAGGCGCTGAGTGCGAGCGGCAGGTCCGCCCAGCTCCTGACCACGTCCACCGTCGGTGGTGGCCCTCTCGTGACCATCGACCGTCCACAGGTCCTCCGGGCACTCACCAACCTGTTCGACAACGCTGACACGCACGGGGACGGACTGGTCGCGGTGCGTGTCGCCGAGCGTGGGTCCTGCGTCGACATCGTCGTGGAGGATGACGGCCCCGGTGTCGCCGCCGGTGACCGCGAGCGGGTGTTCGAGCGGTTCGCGCGCGCCGGGCGCCGCCGTGCGGGCACGGGATCCGGACTGGGTCTCAGCATCGTCGAGCGCATCGTGCGCAACCACGACGGAAGCGTGTGGTGCACGACCCGTCCCGGTGGGGGCGCGCGCTTCGTGCTGCGGCTCCCCGTGGCGGGGAGCGTCCCGTGAGCCCGCGGCCACCGCGCGCGGCCACCCTCCGGCCGCGGCTCGCGCTCGCGGTGGCCTCGTGCCTGCTCGCGTGCGCCTGCGGCCTGCCCGACGAGGGGGTGCAGCGGGTCGACGACTCGACGGTGCCGTACCGCCTGCTCGAGCCCGGAAGCTCTCGCTCCTCGGGCGCACCGATCGCCGTTCCACCCGCGCGGAGCGTGCCCCTCCTGTTCTGGGTGGACACGGCGGAGCGCCTCGTGCCGACGGCTGCGGCAGTCACGTGCGCGCAGTCGCCGACCACCCAGGTCACGCGACTGCTCGACGCACTGGCCGCAGGTCCGACCGAGGCGGACCGGGTCGGGGGACGCACCAGCGCGTGGGCCCAGCTGGCGGGCCCGACCTGGTCGGTCTGGACGGGTCGACGGCGGTCGTCGAGGTCGACCCCCGCCTGCAGACCAGCGCCGACCGGCTGCCGCTGGCCGTCGGGCAGGTGGTGCTGACGCTGACGTCAGCGCGAGGCGTCGTGGCCGTGGAGTTCGTCGCCGATGACGCACCCGTGCAGGTGCCGCTCCCGGGTGGGGCGCTCACGGCAGGACCGGTCACCCCGACCGACTACGCCGAACTGGTGGCCGGGCAGGGACGGCCCTCGGCCGAGCGCTGGCCCGGCTGCTCGTGACCCCCGCGGGCCGAGGCGCGCCGCGACGCTAGTTCCGCGTGTCGACGACGAACCAATGGATCGCGTCGGGCGCACGGACGCGGAGTCCCCAGCTCTCGGAGGTGGTGTCGAACACGTCCGCGGTCGGACCGGCGCCCCGGGTGTCCGGTGACGCAGATCCCGGCAGGTGGGTGCAGTCGCACGACCGGACGTCCACCCCCACCCGGTCGGCGTCGAGCCAGCGCAGCCCCAGCGCCACGGCGCGCGGGTCGAGCCCGATGCCGTGCCGGGTGGCCGCCTGCGCAAGGAGCACGATCCGGTCCGCAGCTCGGACCGGGACCGCCCGATCGGTGCACCAGCGGTGCGTCAGGTCACGCGCGGCGTCCGTGGCGCGTGGATCACCGCCCAGGTCGTAGGTGGTGACTCCGGGGCCGGGAGTGCCGGGGCCTCGAAGGCCGGGGTCGGGAAAGGGGGAGGGCTCTCGGAGGGAATGCCGCTCGACCATGTGCACGAACAGTTCCAGCAGCACGTGTCAGGTGTTCGACCGTCATGCGGCAGCTGTGTGACAGAGCCTCGGGTCAGGAGGTCGGCTCGGGCAGCGGGCCGAACACCTGGTTGCAGGTCCAGCCCGCACAATCGACCAGCTCGAGGCGCCGCAGCTCCAGCGCTGCCCGCACCGCCGCATAGGCCGGGTCGTCGACCACGTTGACCATCTCGTCGGGGTCGACGAGGTGGTCGTAGAGGAAGGCGTCCGTGCCGTCGGTGCCGTAGAGATAGCGCTCGGTGCGTACGCCGCGGTGCGACCACCCGTCCCCGAGGGTCCGACCGGTCTGGATGAGCGTGGTGTCGCGGAAGGTCTGCTCGACGCCGTGCAGGGTCGGGGCCAGGGAGGTGCCGTCGACCTGCCAGCCGGGGGAGACACCCGTGAGCGCGGCGAAGGTGGCCGGCAGGTCGACCAGGCTCACCGGCAGGTCGGAGGTGGAGCCCGGGGCGATGCCGGGTCCGCGGACGAGCAGCGGGACCTGCAGCGCCTCGTCGGTCAGCACGTCCTTGCCCACGAAGCGATGCTCGCCGAGGGAGTAGCCGTTGTCGGAGGAGAAGACGAGGTAGGTGTCGTCGAGCACGCCCTGCTCCGACAGCGTGTCGACGAGCGAGCCGACAGCCCGGTCGACTGCCTGGAGGGATCGCAGCCGAGCCGTGTTCTCGGCGCTGATCTCGGCGCGCGCGCCGGACGAGACGGCGGGGAGGTGGCGCAGGTAGGCCGCCTGGTCACTGACGTCGTCCTCGTCGAAGGCGGGATCGTCGAACGACGACGGACGGGTGTCGCTGAACAGGTCCCGGTCGCGGGGGAGTGCCGGTGGCAGCCCGCGACCGCCCTCGGGCGTGATCCGGTAGTGCGGCGCGAGGTGCCAGGCGTAGACGATGAACGGGTCGCCGGACGCGGCGAAGTCGATGACGTCCCGGTTGGTGTGGTCCTCGATCACCGAGGTGATGTAGCTGTCGGTGTAGCGGTGCGGCTCACCGTCGCCGGTCATCGAGAAGTTGACGTAGTCGTACACGCCACGGGTCAGCGCGTCCCACCGGGACCAGCCGGAGGGGCGCACGTCTCGGGGCCCGTAGCCGTTGAGGAACTTGCCGACGAAGCCGGTGCGATAGCCGCTGTCGCGGAACCACGAGCTCGCCTCACGGGTCGGGTCGAGTGCCTGGAAGCCGCCGTGGACGCCGCGATTGTGCTGGACGCCGTTGTTCTGGGCGTACTGCCCGGTCGCGAGCTGGGCGCGGGCCGGGCAGCACAGCGGGTGGGGCGAGACGGCGTCGGTGAACTGCATGCCTTCATCGGCGAGCAGGCGCCGGGTGATCGGCATGTGGTCGAGGTCGTCCTCGCGCATGTCGTCGGTCAGGACGAAGACCACGTTGGGACGAGGGTCGGCGGCCGACCCGGCGCTGTCGCCCGGGTCACTGTCGTCCTCACGTGTGGGGCTCTGCGTGGTCTGCACCATCCGCACCGTGTCGGGCCCGGTGGATCCGCCAGTGGCGGTGACGGTGGCCAGCGTGGCGACCAGGACGACCAGCAGCGCAGCGGTGATCGACTGCGCCCACGCTCGCATCTACGCCATTCCTTTGCCGGACCTGGAGGGTCCTGCCGACACACCCCGATGAGGGGCCACAGTAGGGGGGAGGAGCGCCCCTTCCCAAAGCGACACGACGAGTGTGGTGAACCTGTGTGGGACCGGTACTCTGTGGCTTCGCCGACGCCGAGACAAGGAACCCCCGCGCCGACCATGGACGACAGTCAAAGTCCCCGCACGACCGCACTGAACGCCGAGTGCGCGTCGTGACCCCTCTCTTGTTGTTGCTCCTCTCGCTTGCCCTTGTGGCCGCCTGCGGACTGTTCGTCGCCGCTGAGTTCTCGTTCGTCACCGTCGACCGACCGAGCGTCGAGCGTGCGGCAGCCGACGGTGACGACGGCGCTCGCGGCGTCCAGCTCGCACTGCGCTCCCTGTCGACGCAGCTGTCCGGGGCCCAGGTCGGCATCACGGTGACGAACCTCGCGATCGGCTTCCTCGCCGAGCCCGCCATCTCGGACCTCATCGACGGACCGCTCGCGGCGGCCGGGGTGCCCGACGGCGTGGTGACGCCCCTGTCGCTGGGACTGGGCCTGGCCATCGGCACCGTGGTGACGATGATCTTCGGCGAGATGGTGCCCAAGAACATCGCCATCGCCCGGCCGCTCCAGACCGCGCGGACGACGCAGGGCTTCATGCGTGGCTTCACCGCGCTGACCCGCGGACCGATCCGGGCGCTCAACGGATCGGCCAACCTGATCGTGCGACGCCTGGGCATAGAGCCCCAGGAGGAGCTGCGCTCGGCACGCAGCTCGCAGGAGCTGGCCTCGCTCGTGCAGCGCTCGGCCGACCAGGGCACCCTCGATGCCGACACGGCCGAGCTGATGGAGCGCTCCGTCGAGTTCGGCACGCGCACCGCCGGCGAGATCATGACACCGCGCGTGCGCACCACGACCGTCGAGGACGGTGACCGGGTCTCGTCCGTCATCGACCTGGCTCGCCAGACCGGCCACTCGCGCTTCCCGGTGCTCGACACCGAGGACAACGTCGTCGGCACCGTGCACGTCAAGCACGCCGTGGCCGTGCCCGTGCACGAGCGGGCGACCACCCGGATCAGGCACGTCATGGTCCGCCCGGTCGTCGTACCCGACAGCCTGCGGCTCGACCCGCTGCTGGCGCTGTTGCGCCAGGACGGCTTCCAGATGGCCATCGTGCTCGACGAGTACGGCGGGCACGCAGGGATCGTCACGCTCGAGGACGTCGTCGAGGAGATCGTCGGCGACATCTCCGACGAGCACGACCGCCTCGGTGCGCGGATCCGGCAGCGCCGCGACGGGAGCTGGACGTTGTCCGGCCTGCTGAGGCCCGACGAGGTCGAGGACGCCACCGACGTCGAGCTGCCCGAGGGCGAGGACTACGACACCGTGGCCGGCCTCGTCGTGCGCGAGCTGGGGAAGATCCCCGCGCCCGGGGATCGGGTCGAGGTCGCGGTGCCCGACCGCTCCGACCCGCACGAGCCGCGGGAGCGACTGGTCACCTTGACCGTGGAGCGGATGGACGGCCTGCGCATCGACCGCCTCGACCTGCGCGTCGTCGCCACTGGCGCGGAGGAGGCCACCGATGAACGGTGACCTGTTCGGCGTGGGCCTGGCCGTGGTGCTGCTGGCCCTCAACGCCTTCTTCGTCGGCGCCGAGTTCGCCCTGCTGGCGGCGCGGCGCAGCCAGATCGAGCCGCGCGCACAGGAGGGCTCCCGTGCCGCGCGGACCACGCTGCGTGCCATGGAGAACATCTCGCTGGTGATGGCCGGGGCCCAGCTCGGCATCACCGTCTGCTCGTTGGGCCTGGGCGCCATCGGTGAGCCCGCCGTCGCCCACCTGCTCGAGCCGCTCTTCCACCGCGCCCAGCTGCCCGACAACCTCCTGCACCCGGTGTCGTTCGTGGTGGCGATGTCGATCGTGGTCTACCTCCACGTCGTCCTCGGCGAGATGGTGCCCAAGAACATCGCCCTGGCCGGGGCCGACCGCGCGGCCCTGGTGCTGAGCCCGCCGATGATGGTGATCGTCACCGTGCTCCGACCGGTCATCGCCGGCATGAACATGGTGGCCAACGGCGTGCTGCGGATGCTCAGGATCGAGCCCAAGGACGAGGTCCACTCGAGCTTCACCCGCGAGGAGGTCGCGGCGCTGGTCGAGGAGTCGCGCGGCGAGGGCCTCATCGAGGCGGAGGAGTACGACCGGCTCGCCGGCGCACTCGGCTTCACCGAGAAGGCCGTGGGATCGATCCTGATGACGCCCGACACGCTGGCGACCGTCGCGCCGGGCTCGACCGTGGCGGACGTCGAGGCCCTGTGCGCCTCCACCGGCTTCAGCCGGTTCCCGGTCGCGGCGGCGGACGGGACCCTGCTCGGCTACCTCCACATCAAGGACGCCCTCGAGTCCGACGACCACCGCCGGTCGCGGGTCATCGAGGACAAGTGGATCCGGCCCTTCGCCTCGGTCCATCCCGACGACCTGCTCCACGATGCGCTGGAGAGCCTGCAGGTCAAGGGAGCCCACATGGCCCGCGTCGTGGAGCGCGACGGCGCGGTGATCGGGCTCGTGACGCTCGAGGACGTCCTCGAGGAGCTGGTGGGCGAGATCCGCGACGCGGCGCACCACGACGTGTCCAGCATCGACGCGCCCTGAGGCTCGGTAGGGTCTGACCGTGTCCGACGAGGAGACCCGCATCTGGACCGTGCCCAACATCATCAGTGTGGTGCGGCTTGCCGGCGTGCCCGTGTTCCTGTGGCTCGTCCTCGGCCCGGAGGCCGACGCCATCGCCCTCGCCGTGTTGATGGTCGCCGGATTCACCGACTTCCTGGACGGCTGGCTGGCGCGACGGCTCAACCAGTTCTCCAAGCTCGGCGAGATCCTCGACCCGGTGGCCGATCGGCTCTACATCCTCGCCGTCGTGGTCGGGCTCTACCTCCGCGACATCATCCCGTGGTGGGTGGCGCTCGCCCTGCCGCTGCGGGACCTGCTCCTGTGGGGGCTCGTGCCGATCCTGCGCACCCGTGGCTTCTCGGCCCTGCCGGTCCACTTCCTCGGCAAGGCCGCGACCTTCAACCTCCTCTACGCGTTCCCCCTGCTGCTGCTCGGCGAGGGGACCGGCATCGTCGCCACGCTGGCGCGCAACTTCGGCTGGGCGTTCGCCTGGTGGGGGATCGGCCTGTACTGGTGGGCCGGGGTCCTCTATGCCTGGCAGGTGCGCACGCTGCTGCGCGAGACACCACGGCGTACGACGCCGGCGAACGACCATGGCTGACACCCGGGAGCGTCCGCTTCCCGCGCACGTGACCACGCCGCTGCTGACGCTGATCACCACCCGGTCGATGGACGAGGACTACGCCCACGTCGCCCAGCAGCGGGCGGCGGCGGGGGAGGCGCCGACCCAGAGGACCCGCCCGCACTGGGCCAGCGTGGTGGCCATCGCCACGCTCGGAGTGCTGGCCTCGATCGTCGCCGTGCAGACCGACCGCGAGGCCGAGGTCAACGAGCTGAGCCGGGCCGCGCTGTTGGAGCAGATCGACTCCCAGGGCGGCGAGCTGCGCGACCTCCAGAGTGAGGTCGCCAGCCTGACGTCTGCCAACCAGGCGGTGGCCGCCAACAGCATCCTGGTGCAGCAGCGACTCGACGACATCGCGAGCCGCGTCCGCAGGGCGGAGCTCAACACCGGCTATGCCGCGGTGCGCGGCCCCGGCGTCCGCCTGAGTGTCGACAACCGTCCCGGGGTCGAGGTCAACAGCGAGATCCGCGACGAGGACCTGGCGACGCTCGTCGACGGGCTCTTCGAGGCCGGCGCCGAGGCCATTGCCATCAACGACCAGCGGATCAACGCCCTCGGCGGGATCCGCAACACCAACCGCGCGATCCACGTGAACGGCCGTCCGGTGAACGCGCCCTACGTCGTGTCCGCCATCGGCGACAACCAGACGCTCCAGGCCGGGCTGCTCCAGACCACGCAGGGCCAGGAGTGGTTCGCCCTCGTCAACGGCCTGGGGTTCCTCTACACGGCCGAGAATGTGGACGACATCCGCCTGCCGGCTGCGCCCGAGCGGCCCCTGCGTGATGTGATCGAGCTGAACGCCGATCCCGACGGCGTACCTGAAGGAGAGGGGAGCGCGCCGTGATTGCCGCCCTCGGTCTGCTGATCGGCATCATCGCCGGGCTGGTGTTCGCACCCGACGTCCCGCTGAGCCTGCAGAACTACCTGCCGATCGCTGTCGTGGCCGCCCTCGACGCGGTCTTCGGAGGGCTGCGCGCCTACCTCGACGGGATCTTCGACGACAAGGTGTTCGTCGTCTCCTTCGTCAGCAACGTCGTGATCGCGGCCGCGATCGTCTACCTCGGCGACCAGCTGGGTGTCGGCGCCCAGCTGACCACCGGTGTCGTGGTGGTCCTCGGGATCCGGATCTTCTCCAACGTCGCAGCCATCCGCAGGCACGTGTTCCATGCCTGATCCCACGCCGGATCCCGCACCCGATCCCGCACCCGATCCCACACCGATCCCACGCCGGATCCCACGCCCGGGAAGCCGCCCGAGCAGGACCCGGTGCGCGACCGGGTGCGCGAGGCCCTCACCCGGCCCTCGCGCCGGCAGGCGGTGGTCGGCGTGCTGCTGGCGGTGCTGGGGTTCGCCTTCGTCGTCCAGGTCCGCGGCACCGACGCCAACGACACCTACGCCGGCCTGCGGGAGAGCGACCTGATCCAGGTGCTGGACGGGCTCACCGGCACGGCCGAGCGGGCCCGCCGCGAGGTCGGCCGGCTGGAGACGCGCCGCGACGAGCTCCGCGACGAGAACAGTGCCCGCTCGGCCGCCCTCGACGAGGCCGAGCAGCGGGTGCGGACCCTCAACATCATCGCGGGGCTCGTGCCGGTCTCCGGGCCCGGGCTGCGGGTCACCATCACCGAGACCACGAGCCGGGTCAGCGTCGGATCGCTCCTCGACACCGTCCAGGAGCTGCGCACCGCGGGCGCGGAGGCGATGGAGTTCAACGACTCGATCCGGCTCGGGGCCGACAGCTCCTTCGAGAACGCCGTGGGCGGCATCGAGCTCGACGACCAGCTGCTCGAGTCGCCCTACGTCCTGGACGTGATCGGCGACCCGCACATCCTGCGGACGGCGCTGACGTTCTCCACCGGTCCGGTGGAGACCTTCGAGACGCTCGACGGTGCGACCGTGCGGATCGAGGACCTCGAGGCGGTCGAGATCACGAGCGTGCGCGAGGCACCCCGACCTGAGTATGCCGAGCTCGGCACGGGCCAGTAGCCTGCCGGGCAGTTCCAGTCCCCAGTTCCAGTCGCACCAGCACGAGGAGTCGGTTGTGTATCCGGAGAACCTGAAGTACACCAGTGAGCACGAGTGGGTGCGCACTCCCGGCGACGCCGACGGCTCGGTCCGGGTGGGCATCACCGACTTCGCGCAGGACGCGCTCGGGGACATCGTGTACGTCTCCCTGCCGCAGGTCGGCGACGCCGTCACTGCCGGCGACACCTGCGGTGAGCTGGAGTCCACCAAGTCGGTCAGCGACATCTACGCCCCGGTCTCCGGCGAGGTCGTGGCGATCAACGCGGCCCTGGACCAGACCCCCGAGCTGGTCAACAGCGACCCCTACGAGGCCGGGTGGCTCTTCGAGGTGAGCTCCTCCGATGCGGGTCAGGTCGACGGGCTGATGGACGCCGCCACCTACCAGGCCGGCCTCGACGTCTGACCCGGCTGTCCACCGCCCGAAAAGCGCCCGTTTCGCCGGCCCGCCCCATCACGGGGCTGGTAGGTTCGGGGCAACCGTCAACCTCAACCCTCGGCTGAGGGTTGGGCGTCGATCCGCCGAGGAGTGTTCCATGCCGTTCTGCACCGCCTGTGGTCAGCAGAACCCCGACGATGCCCGCTTCTGCGCCCAGTGCGGCACGAAGCTGCTCGCCGGGGAAGACACCGGTGCCTCACCGGTGGAGTCCACCGCGACGATCACCTTCGGGGTGCCCGACGCGCGTGAGTCCTCCGACCGCCAGCTGAGCCCGGTCGACGCGGCCGCCGTGGACGCCCTCCCCGCGGGCCACGCGTTGCTGGTCGTGCAGCGTGGTCCCAGCGCCGGGAGCAGGTTCCTGCTCGACACCGACGTGGTGGGCGCCGGACGTCACCCCGACAGTGAGATCTTCCTCGACGACGTGACGGTGTCGAGGCGGCACGCGGAGTTCCGCCGGTCGGGCTCGGGATTCACCGTCAGCGACGTCGGCAGCCTCAACGGCACCTACGTCAACCGCGACCGGATCGACTCCGTCGAGCTCAACGACGCCGACGAGGTGCAGATCGGCAAGTACCGCCTGGTGTTCTTCTCCTCCCACCCGGACAGCTGATCCGTGAGTGCCTCGACGCCGTCGGCATCGAGTCGCGGCGCCCGCTACAACATCGGGCAGGTCCTCGACCAGCTCCGTCCGGACTTCCCCGGGGTGACCATCCCGAAGATCCGTTTCCTGGAGGACCAGGGCCTGGTCAAGCCCGAGCGCACCGCCGCCGGCTACCGCAAGTTCTCCGGCGACGACGTGGCGCGGCTGCGCTACATCCTCCTCATGCAGCGCGACCACTACCTGCCGCTGAAGGTCATCGGTGACCACCTCGACGCCATCGACCGCGGACTCGAGCCGCCCGCGATCGAGTCGGTCGTGCCCACCGTCCCCCAGGTCGCCCTCTCCTCCGACGGATTGCCCAGCCCGGAGTCGTTCCGCCGCACGAGCGACCTGCGGCTCTCGCGCCGCGAGCTGCTCAAGGTGGCCGACATCCCCGAGGACCTGCTCTCCCAGCTCGAGCAGTACGGCCTGATCAGTGCGCGCACCGGCACCGGTCACTTCGACAGCGATGCCCTCGTCGTGGCGCAGACCGCACGCGAGCTCGCCGACTTCGGCTTCGAACCGCGCCACCTGCGCGCCTTCAAGAACGCCGCCGACCGCGAGGTGGGGCTGGTCCAGCAGGTCGTCGCACCGCTCGCCCGTGGCCGCGACGCGGCCGCCCGGGGGCGCGCCGAGGACGCCACGTCCGAGATCGCCGCGTTGTCCGTACGCCTGCACGCCACGCTGGTGAAGGTCGGCCTCGACCGGGGCTGACCTGCCCCAGGCTCGCGTGCAGGACACCTGAGTAGGGTGGGGACATGCGCGAAATGGACGTCGTGGGAGTCCGCGTCGAGATGCCCTCCAACCAACCGATCGTGCTCCTGCGAGAGGTGACGGGGGAGCGCTACCTCCCCATCTGGATCGGGGCCGTCGAGGCCACCGCCATCGCCTTCGCCCAGCAGGGCGTCACCCCGCCGAGACCGTTGACGCACGACCTGATGAAGGACGTCCTCGAAGCCACCGGGCAGCGACTCGACGAGGTGCGGATCGTCGACATGCAGGACGGGGTGTTCTTCGCTCAGCTCGTCTTCGACGGCGGGGCCGAGGTCGGCGCCCGCCCGTCCGACTCGATCGCGCTCGCCCTGCGCACGGGCACCCGCATCGTGTGTGCGGAGGCGGTGCTCGAGGAGGCCGGCCTCGCCGTGCCCGCCGAGCAGGAGGACGAGGTCGAGCGGTTCCGGGAGTTCCTGGACCACGTGTCGCCCGACGACTTCGAGTCCCCTGAGTCGCAGGGGTAACACTCACCCTCAACGTGAGGTTGAGGGTTGCGACACGCCGAGTCGTGGATGGACAACCCGCACTCCCGGGCTTACCTTGAACTGTCTTCGTTGTAACTCCACCGCTGTGGTTGTCCGTTCCACCGACACCCAGCGGGTCCTTCCCCCAGGAGTTGCCGCTCAGCGGAGGCACTGACCTTGGAGGGTTTGGCTGTGGCTAGCAACGAGAACGACCTGGGCGCGGACGCCGTCGCCGCCCGCGCCGCGTCCGAGGCGGCCGACCTCGCCGAGGAGCAGGGACTGCTGTTCGCCGACGACGTCTCCCCGCTGCCCAGCGACACCGGCTACCGCGGGCCGACCGCGTGCAGCGCCGCCGGCATCACCTACCGCCAGCTCGACTACTGGGCCCGCACCGGCCTGGTCGAGCCCAGCGTGCGCGGCGCCGCCGGATCCGGCTCGCAGCGCCTCTACTCCTTCCGCGACATCTTGATCCTCAAGGTCGTCAAGCGTCTGCTCGACGCCGGCATCTCGCTCCAGCAGATCCGCACCGCGACCGCGCACCTGCGTGAGCGGGGCACCGACGACCTGACCCGCGTGACCCTCATGAGCGACGGCGCCTCCGTCTACGAGTGCACCAGCAACGACGAGGTCATCGACCTGCTCCAAGGCGGCCAGGGCGTCTTCGGCATCGCCATCGGCGGCGTCTGGCGCGAGATCGAGGGGACCCTCGCCGAGCTGCCCAGCGAGCGCACGGCCGAGGAGCCGGCCTCGCCCGTGGCCGGCGACGAGCTCGCCGCCCGCCGGGCCGCCCGCCAGACCGGCTGAGCACCGCTGCTGGGCCGCACCACCCACCCGACCGACCGAGCGAGGCCGCCCGCAACACCGGGCGGCCTCGTTGATTTCCCGGCCCGGCCGCTAGACTCGGCGACGCTGACATCCCATGCGGGAGAGTCGTCACGGCCCGTCGCTGGAGGGGTCGCGGTGCGCCGAAGGGGCAATTCCTCCCCGGAACCTCTCAGGCACCCGGACCGCATGGGTTGGCACTCTGGAGGCCACCGGGCCGACAGAGGGGGAGGTCTAGCCAGTGACCTCAGGGAGCCCCCGTGCCGGACGCCACGCCCACCAGCGAGCAGCCCAGCCCCACGCCGACGAACTCGACGAGCGCCACGCTGGGGGAGTTCGTCGCCCGCCACATCGGACCCGACGACGTCGATGTGGCCCACATGCTCCGGGCGGTGGGCCACGAGTCGCTGGAGTCCCTGATGAGCGCCGCGATCCCCGGGGGGATCCGCGCGGCCGCCGCGCTCGACCTGCCCGACCCCCTCGATGAGGAGGCCACGGCGCGCGCGCTGCGCACCCTGGCGTCGCAGAACCGGCCCGCCGAGGCGATGATCGGCCTGGGCTACCACGCGACCATCACCCCGCCGGTGATCCGTCGCAACGTCCTGGAGGACCCCTCCTGGTACACCGCCTACACGCCCTACCAGCCGGAGATCTCGCAGGGCCGGCTCGAGGCACTGCTCAACTTCCAGACCGTCGTCGCGGACCTCACCGGGCTGCCCACCGCCAACGCGTCGCTGCTGGACGAGGGCACCGCGGCGGCCGAGGCGATGACGCTCGTACGCCGTGCGCAGCGCAACGCCACCGGCCCCTTCGTCATCGACGCCGACGCGCTCCCGCAGACCATCGACGTGGTGCGCACCCGCGCGGAGGGCATGGGCATCGAGGTCGTGGTCACCGACCTGACCCGGGGACTGCCCGACGGTGAGGTGAGCGGCGTGCTGATCCAGTACCCCGGAGCCTCCGGCCAGGTCGTCGACCCCCGGCCGCTGATCGACGCGGCCCACGAGCGTGGAGCGCTGGCGGTGGTCGCGGCCGACCTGTTGTCCCTCGCGGTGCTCGAGGCACCGGGGACCTTCGGCGCCGACGTCGTCGTCGGCTCCTCGCAGCGCTTCGGCGTACCCCTCTTCTACGGCGGCCCGCACGCCGGCTTCATGTCGGTGTCCGCGGGCCTCGAACGGCACCTGCCCGGGCGCCTGGTCGGCGTCTCCGTCGACGCCGAGGGTCGCCCCGCCTACCGGCTGGCGCTCCAGACCCGCGAGCAGCACATCCGGCGCGACAAGGCCACCTCCAACATCTGCACGGCGCAGGTCCTGCTCGCGGTCGTCGCGTCGATGTACGCCGTCTACCACGGGCCCGAGGGCCTGCGACGGATCGCGCGTCGGGCGCACGAGTCCGCCGACCGGATCGCCGCGGCGCTGCGGGCGGGGGGAGTGGAGGTCGTCAACGACTCGTGGTTCGACACCCTCACCGTGTCGGTCCCGGGTCGCGCCGACGAGGTCGTCGCCGCTGCCCGCGCGCTCGGGCTGCACCTGCGCCTGATCGACGAGGACCAGGTCGGTCTCTCGACGTCCGAGCGCACCAGCCCCTCGACCGTGGCCGCCGTGCTGAGGGCCTTCGACGTGCCCGCCGGCACCGGTGATGCGCCGTCCGGGCTGCCGGAGGCGCTGCACCGGACCACGGAGTTCCTGACGCACGAGGTCTTCAACTCCCACCACAGCGAGACCCAGATGCTGCGTTACCTGCACCGGCTCTCGTCGCGCGACTACGCGCTCGACCGCGGGATGATCCCGCTGGGCTCCTGCACGATGAAGCTCAACGCCACGACCGAGATGGAGCCGGTCAGCCTGCCCGGCTTCGCCGACCTGCACCCCTTCGCCCCGGCGCAGGACGCGGCCGGCTATCGCGAGCTCGTCGACGACCTCGAGGGCTGGCTGGCCGAGGTCACCGGCTACGACAAGGTCTCGGTGCAGCCCAACGCCGGCTCGCAGGGGGAGCTCGCCGGGCTGCTGGCCATCCGGGCCTATCACGAGGCGAACACTCACCCGGCGAACGGCGTCAGGCGTGACATCTGCCTGATCCCGTCCTCGGCGCACGGCACCAACGCCGCCTCCGCGGTCATGGCCGGCATGAAGGTCGTCGTGGTGAAGGCGGCCGACGACGGCTCGATCGACCTCGACGACCTCCTCGCCAAGTGCGACCAGCACGCCGAGACGCTCGCCGCGATCATGGTGACCTACCCCTCGACCCACGGGGCCTACGAGGACACGATCACCGACCTGTGCAAGATCGTGCACGACCACGGCGGGCAGGTGTACGTCGACGGCGCCAACCTCAACGCGCTCCTCGGCTATGCGCGACCGGGTGAGTTCGGCGGCGACGTCTCGCACCTCAACCTCCACAAGACGTTCTGCATCCCGCACGGCGGCGGCGGCCCCGGCGTCGGGCCCGTCGCCGTACGCGCCCACCTCGCGCCGTACCTGCCCTCCCACGGCTGGCACCCGGAGGTCGAGAAGCGTCGGGGGATCGGGCCGATCAGCGCCGCGCCCTACGGCTCGGCCGGCATCCTGCCCATCACCTGGGCCTACATCCGGATGATGGGTGCGCAGGGGCTCACCCGCGCCACCGCCGTGGCCGTGCTGTCCGCCAACTACATCGCCCACCGCCTCGAGGAGCACTTCCCGGTGCTCTACCGCGGCCACGGGGACCTCGTGGCCCACGAGTGCATCCTCGACCTGCGCCCGCTCACCAAGGCGAGCGGGGTCAGTGTCGACGACGTGGCCAAGCGCCTGGTCGACTACGGCTTCCACGCCCCGACCATGTCCTTCCCGGTGGCCGGGACGCTGATGGTGGAACCCACCGAGTCCGAGGACCTGGCCGAGATCGACCGCTTCTGCGACGCGATGATCGCCATCCGTGGCGAGATCTCGCGGGTCGAGGCCGGCGAGTGGACCCCTGAGGGGTCGCCGTTGCGTCACGCGCCGCACACCGCGCGGGCGCTGGTCGGCGACTGGGACCGTGCCTACTCCCGTGAGCTGGCGGTGTTCCCGCAGGGGATCGACCCCGACAAGTACTGGCCGCCGGTGGCCCGGGTCGACCAGGCGTACGGCGACCGCAACCTCGTGTGCGCCTGCCCGCCACCGGAGGCGTTCGCCGAGTGAGCGACCAGCGTCAACGGCTGCTCGACGTCGCGCAGGCCGAGGGCCGGCTGACGTCCGTGGTCGGTGCCGTCTTCGACCGCTACGGCGCGGTGTGGGCAGGCGGTGCGGGCACCGCCCCCGGCCTGGACGGGCAGTACCGCATCGGGTCGATCACCAAGACGATGACTGCGGTGCTCGTCATGCAGGCCCGTGATGCGGGCCTGCTGGAGCTCACCGACCGCCTGGGTGACCACCTCGGCGACGTCGGCTACGCCGAGGTGAGCATCCGTGACGCCCTCGCACACACCTCGGGGATGCAGAGCGAGCCACGCGGCCAGTGGTGGGAGCGCACCCGCGGGGGCGACTTCGACACGCTGGCCGGCGCCAACGACGGGTCCGGCCGCGTGGTCGGCGCAGGGGAGTGGTTCCACTACTCCAACCTCGGCTACGGCCTGCTGGGCGAGGTCGTCGCCCGACGGCTGGGAGCACCCTGGCGGGTCCTGGTGGCCGAGCGTCTCCTCCAGCCGCTGGGCATGCGGGCGACGTCCTACCTGCCGCGTCCGGGTGCGCAGCCCGGCTGGAGCGTCGATCACTTCACCGGGATCCGGGTGCACGAGCCGCTGACCGACACCCGCGCCATGGCGCCGGCCGGCCAGCTCTGGTCGACGCTCGGCGACCTGGTGACCTGGGGCCAGCTGCTCGGCGGCTCACGCCCCGACGTGCTGGCGTCGGCGACGCTGCGGGAGATGGGGCGTGCGGTGCAGCCCGGCTACGGCCTCGGGCTGATGCTCGGTCTCCACCCCGGTGGTCGCCTGGTCGGACACGACGGCTCCATGCCGGGGTTCCTCGCGTCCCTCCACGTCGACCCGGACAGCGGGATCGGTGCGGTCGTGCTGGCCAACGCGACGACGGGCATCGCGCCGCAGGAGCTCGCCATCTCCCTCATCGAGGGCGATCCGGACGCGGGGGAGGAGCGTCCTGCTCCGTGGCGACCGACCCTCGTCCTGCCCGACGACGTGGTGGGCGTGCCGGGAGTCTGGTTCTGGGGCAACACCGCCTACGACGTGCGCTGGCACAACGAGGGCCTCGAGATGCGGCTGATGGCGCGCGGCGGGTTGCTGAAGGAGCGTTTCGAGCTCGACGACGGGATGCTGGTCGGCGTGCTCGGCTACCACCGCGGCGAGCGGCTGGACGTCGTACGACGAGGGGACGGCTCGATCCGCAACCTGGAGTGCGCGACCTTCGTCTACACGCGATCTCCCTACGACCCGGAGGTCCCGATCCCGGGCGGGCATCCCTTCCGCACGTCGTGACCGGTTCGGGCCGCTGCGGCGTGTCCCGAGCGCTAGGGTCGTGGCCGTCGGCCGCCGGTGTGGGCACCGACGAAGGTGTGGGCGGCTCCGCCCAGCCCTGAACCGGAGGGAAATCGGAATGGGACTCTTCCAGGCTGTGACCGGCGCCGTCGGCGGCACGCTCGGCGACCAGTGGCTCGACTTCTTCGGTGTCCCGGACGGGCTGCCGGCCACCGCCGCACTGTTCCCGGCGGTGCGCAAGGGCGAGAACGCGGGCCGCGGTGGCAACGACCGCGCCTCGGACGGCGTGATCACCAACGGATCGAAGATCGTCGTGCCCGAGGGGTACGGCCTGGTCCTGATCGAGGACGGAGCATTCACCGGCTTCGCGGCCCAGCCCGGCGGCTACGTCTGGGACTCCGACGAGGACGCCTCGCAGTCGATCTTCTCCGGCGGCGGACTCGTGGACTCCGTCATCCGGCAGAGCTGGGAGCGCTTCAAGTTCGGCGGACGCCCCGGCACCCAGCAGACGGCCCTGTTCGTGGCGCTCAAGGAGCTGCCCAACAACAAGTTCGGCACCCAGTCGGAGATCTACTGGGACGACGCGTTCCTCAACACCCAGGTCGGCGCCATCACGCGTGGCACCTACACGTTGAAGATCACCGACCCGCTCACCTTCATCCGCAACTTCGTCTCCGCCGGCGTCATCAGCGGCCAGGCGGTCTTCGACTTCACCGACATCGACAACCCGGCCGGCGAGCAGCTGTTCAACGAGGTGGTCGGCTCCCTGGCCCCGGCCTTCTCGATGTACACCAACGACCCGTCCAAGCAGAACCGGATCAGCCGGCTCCAGCAGGACTCCATCGGGTTCGCGCAGTCGCTGTCCGCGGCGGTGGAGGAGAACTACCGCTGGCGCACCGATCGCGGCCTCGAGATCGTCAAGACGGCGATCATCTCCATCGAGTACGACGAGAACACGCGTGAGCTGCTCAAGAACGTCCAGCGCGCGGACGCGCTGTCGGGGGCCCGGGGCAACTCGAACCTGCAGGCGTCGGTCGCCGCGGGCATCGAGTCGGCCGGTGAGAACGCCGGCCCCGGCGGACTGATCGGCATGGGCATGGCCACCGGCGGCATGGGTGTCGGCGGGCTCCAGCAGCCGGTGACCCCTGCGCCCGCGGCGGCGCCCGCAGCCCCCGCGGCCGCTGCTCCGGCCACGCCCACGGCCGAGGACCCGGTCGCGGTGCTCACGCGGGCCAAGGGCATGCTCGACGCCGGCCTCATCACCCAGGAGGACTACGACGCGGCGAAGGCCAAGGCACTTGGCCTCTGAACGGGACCCTGAGGTGACCGGGGAAGCACAGGGGCACGCCCAGCAGCCCCGCGACCCGGACGGGCCGGTCTTCGACGGCCCGCCCCTGTCGCTGGAGGAGGAGCTCGCCGCAGCGCGCGCCGAGCCGGAGCGTGGTCCGGCCATCGAGACCGTGAACCGGTCCCTGGCCGACGGCGTCAACCGGTGCCCGAAGTGCGGCTCCACCGACGTACGGCTGCGGGGCTCGACCGGGATGCTGGTGTGCCTGTTCTGCCGCCACGAGTGGCAGGAAGCGCGCGTCGAGGAGGAGTTCGGGCTGGGGGAGGGGATCGACATCCTCGAGGGCACCGTGATCGCGAGCGGTGCCGGGGACATCGCCGAGGACGCCGACGCCGTCATGACCCTCAAATGCGGGGGATGTGGCGCCGAGGTCGTGGTGGACACGGCCCACGCGATGAACGCGCGCTGCCACTGGTGCCGGCACACGCTCAACGTCAATCAGCAGACCCCGAACGGCGCGGTGCCCGATGCGGTGCTGCCGTTCCGGCTGACGCACGCCCAGGCCGTGGAGAAGATCCGGGAGTTCGCCTCCAAGCGACGACTCTTCGCCCACGCCCGGTTCAAGAAGGAGTTCGTCCCCGAGAACGTCCTCGGTGTCTATCTGCCCTACCTCGTGATCGACGCCCGCGCCGAGACCGCCTACGTCGGCACGGGGGAGGTGGAGACGCGACGGTGGACCGAGAAGCAGGGGGACAACTCGGTCACCTACTACGCAGCCGATGTCTTCCAGGTGGACCGCTCGGTCGCGTTCACCGTCGACGACCTGACGATCGAGGGTGCCGCCCAGCGCGCGTCGTTCGACACGAGCACCACCAACAACATCGTCAACACCGTCCTCCCCTTCGACACCAAGAACGCCGTGCAGTGGAACTCCAGCTATCTGGTGGGGTTCACCAGCGAGAAGCGGGACCTCCAGGTGGGCGACCTGCAGGGCGTCCTGGAGGACCAGCTGCTCTCCATCGGTCGCTCCCAGGTGCACGGGTCGATCGCCGAGTTCGACCGCGGCGTGCGGTGGGAGCAGGAGAAGGTCGACGTCGGCGGCTCGCGCTGGGTCTCCATGTACCTGCCCGTGTGGCTCTACTCCTACTACCAGGAGAACACCGAGATGCTGCACTACATCGCGGTCAACGCCCGCACCGGCGAGACGATGGGCAGCGTGCCGGTCTCGCAGTGGAGGCTGATCACCGCTGCCCTGACCGTCGGCACCTTCCTCGAAGGCATCGCGGGCGCCATCCTGGTGGGCACCGCATGATCGCCCACACCGTCATGGTGATCGTGATGGCCACCTCCGGTGACAGCGGGCCGCTGTGGCTCCTCGCCGCCGGACCCGCAGGCGCCGCAGCCACCTACTGGACGCTCTACCGCTACTACCGCAACACCGACAAGTCACACGCCTTCGAGCGGGACACCCTCATCGAGGCACAGCCGGTGCAGGGCGGGAGGGAGAAGATCGACCACATCGCCAAGACCCGCGACTCCGACATCGACGGAGACAACGCATCCCGCCACCGCCAGCGGGTCCAGCGGCTCTCCTGACCGCCCGGGCGGACGCGGACGCACGTCGCGCTCCGGCGGCTCGTACGACGGCCCGTCACACGCCCTGGGACACGCTCGACATGTTGAAGTCGGGGATCCGCAGGGCCGGGGTGGCGGTGCGCGAGAAGTAGTCGTCGCCCCACTCGCGGCTGAAGCTCGGCACCGACTCGGTGGCCGCGCTGAAACGGTTGAGCAGGTCGATCGGGCTCTCGTTCCAGCGGAAGTTGTTGGCCGCCCCGACGATCTCACCGTCCTCGACGACGTAGACCCCGTCGCGGGTGAGACCGGTCAGGAGCATGGTCTGGGGGTCCACCTCGCGGATGTACCACAGGCAGGTCAGCAGCAGGCCGCGCTGGGTGCCGGCCACCATCTCCTCGATCGAGCCGGCACCGTCTCCGACCTCGAGGATCAGGTTGTCGATGACCGGCGTGACGGGCTGGCCGGTCATCGCGGCCGAGTGCCGGGTCTGCAGCAGGCCGGTGAGCAGGCCGTCGCGGATCCAGTCCGTGCGCTCGAGCGGGAGCCCGTTGTCGAAGACCGAGTCGGTGTTGTCGGACGCGCCGGCGAGCGCGAAGGGGGCGCACTCGAGACCGGCGTAGGCAGGGTCGGAGAAGAGGTTCACGCCCGGCGCTGCCACCTTGTCGCCGATGCGGGTGCCGCCACCGCGGCGGCTGTAGACCGACTCGCCCTCATGGGCGACCCGGGCGCCGGCGCTCCAGTAGGCGTCGATCATCAGGTCGGCGACCGACGACGGCGGCAGGATCGTGTCATAGCGACCGGCGGGCAGGTCGATGCGACGCTCGGCCCAGCGCAGCCGCTGGGCGACGGTCGCGGCCATGGCGGCCGCGTCGACATCGTGGAAGTCGCGGGTCGCCCCACCGGTCCAGGCGCTGCGGGTCAGCGAGGTGTCCTTGCCCGTGCACGCGTAGTGGCCGGTGGGCTGGACGTGCCGCAGTCGCAGGCCGCGGCTGGACCCGAGGTAGGTCGTGGCCACGTCGTGGTTGACGAAGCCGTAGAGCAACCGGCTCTCCGCCGTCGCCTGGCGGAAGGCCTCACCCAGCGCGGGGGCGAAGGCGTCGTACACACCGATGTCGGTGGTCTGCGGCTCGAGGTCCCAGTCCGGTGAGGACACGTCACTGACGAGCTCGCCGGCGTCCTCGGCAGGGGAGCCCGCCCGCGCAGCCGCGTCGGCGGCCTGCACCAGAGCGGTGACCTGGTCGGTGGTGGCGGCGCTGCCGGAGACCGAACCGGTGGCGGTGCCGCCCTCGACGGAGGCGAAGCTGACCACGGTCACCGACACCTCGGTCATCACGCCGTTGGTGGTCAGGGTGTTGTTGGCCCAGCGCAGGTTGGCGCTGGTGACGTCGCGGACGATGGCGATGCAGTCGTCGGCGGTCGAGGTCGCGAGTGCGTGCTCGACCAGCTCTTGGGCCGTGGTGCGCAGGGTGGTCGTCATCAGTGGCCCGCCTCGTCGAGGGTGTTGAGGATGTTGACGTCGCGGAACAGCGACGTCGGGCAGCCATGGCTGACGGCGGCCACCTGCCCCGGCTGCGCCTTGCCGCAGTTGAACGCTCCGTGCAGCTGCCAGGTGTCGGGACCGCCGACGGCCTCCATGGATCCCCAGAAGTCCGTCGTGGTGGCCTGGTAGGCCACGTCGCGCAACATGCCGGTGAGCCTGCCGTCCTCGATGGTGTAGAACCGCTGGCCGGTGAACTGGAAGTTGAAGCGTTGCATGTCGATGCTCCACGACTTGTCGCCGACGACGTAGATGCCGCGCTCCACGCGCCCGATCAGGTCATCGGTGGAGAGGTCGTCGGAGCCGGGCATCAGCGAGACGTTGGCCATCCGCTGGATCGGGACGTGCCCGGAGGAGTCGGCGTAGGCGCAGCCGTTGGAGCGGCCCTGCCCGGATTCGAGCCCTGCGAGCTCCGGCTTGAGGTGCGCCATCGACCGGTCCAGCTGATAGCCGACGAGCACACCGTCGCGCACGATCTCCCAGTCCTGGGTCTGGACACCCTCGTCGTCGTAGCCGATCGTGGCCAGACCGTGCTCCTGGGTGCGGTCGCCGCGCACGTTCATCACCTCCGAGCCGTAGCGCAGGGTGCCGAGCTTGTCGTAGGTGGCGAACGAGGTGCCGGCGTAGTTGGCCTCGTAGCCCAGCGCCCGGTCCAGCTCGGTCGCGTGGCCGATCGACTCGTGGATGGTGAGCCACAGGTTGGAGGGGTGGACGACCAGGTCGTACGTCCCGGACTCGACGCTGGGCGCCTTGAGCTTCTCGGCGAGCAGATCGGGCACCTCGGCGAGCTCGGCGTCCCAGTCCCAGTGGTGGCCGGTGAGGTACTCCCAGCCGCGGCCCACGGGTGGGGCGATGGAGGCCATCGAGTCGAAGATGCCGCTCTGCTCGTCCTCGCCGGTGGCCTCGAAGCCGGGCTGGAGGCGGACCCGCTGCTGCGTGGTGCGGGTGCCGGAGAGGTCGGCGTAGTACTTGTTCTCCTGCACCTGCTGGAGGAACGCAGTGGCGTGGGCGACCGCGGCGCCGGTGCGGAGCCGCTGGGTCCAGTCGACCAGGAGCGTCGCCTTGTCGCGCGTGGGCACCTCCAGCGGGTTGATCTCGTAGCCGGAGACCCAGGTGACGTCGTCGTGGACCGGCTCGGGAGCCAGCTCCACGGGTGTCGTCGTCATCGCAGCGGCGACGCGGGCGACGGCGACCGCGGTCTCAGCGATCCGGCGGGCCTCGGCGTCGGTGAGCACCACGCCCGAGGCGAACCCCCACGCGCCGCCGTGCACCACCCGGACGGAGAAGCCGAGGTCCTCGGCGTCGCTGGCGGTCTGGAGGATGCCGTCGCGAGCACCGAGGTATTGGTAGCGGATCCGCTCGAGGCGGAAGTCCGCGTGGCTCGCACCGAGCTCCTGGGCACGGGCCAGGGCCACGTCGCCGAGGCGGCGGTGCGGCAGGTCGCTGAAGGTCGGGTCGAGCCCGGGCGCACTCATGGCGAGGAACCTATCCGAGTCCTCGTGCGGCGCCACGAGCAGGACGCATCACTGCCCGAGGCGCAGTGTCGTACGGCTGCCGTGCCGGCCGCGGTGCACGCGCAGCTGGGTGGGGATGCGGGTCTGGAGCTCGGGGACGTGGCTCACCACGCCGACCACCCGGCCCCCGTCACGGAGCGCGTCGAGGGTGTCCATGACGTCCTCGAGCGTCTCGGAGTCGAGCGACCCGAAGCCCTCGTCGACGAAGAGCGTGTCGAGATCGGTGCCGCCTGCCTCGTCGGTGATGACGTCGGCCAGGCCCAGGGCCAGGGCGAGCGACACGACGAAGGTCTCGCCGCCCGAGAGGGTGACCGGGTCCCGCGTGTCACCGGTCCAGTCGTCGCGGACCAGCAGGCTGAGCCCCCCGCGCGTCTCACCTGCGCCCCGCTGAGGGGTGTGCACGAGGGAGTAGCGCTGGTCGCTCATGAGGGACAGGCGAAGGTTGGCCGCCTCGACGACCTGGCCCAACCGGTGGGCGAGGACGAAGGCGGACAGGCGCATCTGGAGCCGGTTGTCGGGGTGCTTGCCCTCGACGAGCGCGGCCAGGTCGGCGACGAGGTCGAGGTCGGCGCGCACGGGAGCCCAGGCCGTGAGCGCCTCGCGCATCTCCTGCGCCAGACCGTGGAGCCGACGACCGCGCTCGCGCAGGCTCGTGTGGCTCTGGCGCGCGAGGTCGGCGGCCTCCCGGGCGTCGTGGTGGGACCGGCCCAGCGCCTCGAGGTCGGGCGCGTCAGCGGCGGCGGCACCGAGCAGCGCCTCGTCCCCGAGCAGGTCGCTGACCCTGGCAGCCTCCCGATCGTGGTGGTGGATCTGGTGCTGGAGCGAGACGACCTCGGCCTCCGGCAGCCAGGCGGCGGCGGCGTCCGCAGAGGAGTCGAATCCGGCCTGCGCAGCGGTGGTGTGGGCCGCGTCCTGGGTGCTCGTCGCCGTGACGTGGGCCCGGGCGAGGTCGGCGGCTGCGGCCGCGCACTGCTGCGCGAGCGCCTCCACCTCCTGGTGGAGCGACGTGAGGCCGTCGAGGTCAGCTCCGTCGGGGACGACCGCGGAGGTCTGGGCGCTCAGGCTCTCGATGCGCGAGGCCAGGACGGCGGTCTCGGTGTCCAGCCGGGTGGCTGCGGCCACGAGCTCGTGGTGCTCCCGGGTCAGGTCCTGCTGCTCGACCTCGAGGGCCTCGACCCGGGCGGCGTGCGAGGCGAGTGCGGCCGCCTCGCTGCGGGTCTGCTCGAGCCGCGTGACGGTGCGCTCCTCCTCGGCGAGGAGGAGCTCGAGGGAGCCACCGGCCTCGGCCAGTGCGGTCGCGCGCTGGGTCTCGACGCCGCGCACCTGCTGGGAATGGGCCTCCACGACGACCTCGAGGTCGTCCACCTCGCGTCGTGCGTCGCGCTCGGCGACCTCATCGGGTGCGTCCGGGGACGGGGACGCGGGGGAGGGGTGGTCGGCCGACCCGCACACCGGGCAGCACCCGCCGACGGCCAGCTTGCCGGCGATCTCGGCTGCCATGCCGTCGAGGCGCCGCTCGCGGATCTCGACCAGCATCTCCCTCGCCAGCAGTCGCGTGTGCGTCGCATCCCTCAGCGCCTCGTCGGCCATCGCGAGCCGGGCGGTGAGGGACTCCGCCGACCGGGCGGCCCGGACGCGGGAGCCGAGCACCTGCAGGTCGGCGGTGAGGTCGACGGCCTGCTCCTGGGCGTCGCGGGCCGCAGTGAGCGCGGGTCGGAGCGAGAGCAGGATCGCGGGGATCTCGCCGAGCCTGGCCTCCACCCGGCCGAGCGAGGCGGTGGTCTCCTCGCGGGTGCGGGTGAGCTCGGCGAGCTGGTGCTCGAGGTCGGCGCCCAGACTTCGCAGGGGGCGGATGCGGGCGAGGTCGGTGAGGGTGCGGGTGGCGGCGCGCTGGTGCGCGGCGATCTCCTGGTCGTCCAGGGTGTCCACGCCCAGCAGCGCGGCGAGCGAGCGACGTGCGGTGCGACCCTGCTGGTCGAGCTGCTCCACCTCCTGGCGGGCGGACATCGCCAGCTCGTGGAGGGGACGGACCGCGCCGGCGCGCTGTGCGCGCGCCACCCTCGCCTTGCGGGCCTCGTGGGCGGGCGCGGACGCCTCGATCGTGGTCCACGCGCGGCGTGCGGCCGCGTGGGTGGCGCGCAGCGCGGCCAGCTCCGCGCCGGTGGCGGCCGCCTCGGACGCAGCCAGCTCCGCCGCGGATGCGGTCTCGACCAGGCTCGCCTGCTCGGCCGAGGCGGTGGCAGCCCTCGTGGCCAGCTCCTCGACCCATGCGCCGAGCAGCGCGGGCTCGGTCGGCCAGTCGGCGGGAGCGGCGTCGCCGCCGACCTCGCTGACCCGGCTCGCCAGGTCGGCGACGGCTGCCTGGTGTGCCTCGGAGGCGCGCCGCAGCTCCACGCGCCGCTCGCGCATCCAGCGCTCCGTGCGGTCGAAGCGACCAGTCTGGAAGACCTGCTGGAGCAGCGCGTGCCGCTCCTCCGACCGCGCCCGCAAGAACGCCTGGAAGCGACCCTGCGGCAGCATCGCCACCTGGCAGAACTGGGGGAGGGTCATGCCGACGAGCCGGGTGACGAGGTGTCCGGTCTCGTCGAGGCGGGTGCTGAGGGGGTGCCACGCGTCCGCGCCGTCGGTGCAACGTCGCTCCGCGATCATCACGCGCGCCTGTTCGGTGGTCGTGCCCGTGCCACGCTTCTTCGGTCGGGTCCAGGCAGGGGAGCGATCGATGCGGAACCGGCGCCCGGACAGCGTGGCCTCGAGCACCACGCGCGGGGCCACGTCGTCACCGGCGTGGTCCGAGCGCAGCCGCTTGGCGGCGGAGCGATCGCCGGGAACGTCGCCGTAGAGCGCGAAGCAGATGGCGTCGAGGACGCTCGACTTGCCCGCGCCGGTCGGCCCGCTGAGCAGGAAGAGCCCCGCGTCGGACAGCGAGTCGAAGTCGATCGTGACCGGATCGGCGAACGGACCGAACCCGACGATCTCGAGCTGGTGGAGCCTCATCGCGATCCACTGTCCGAGGCGCCCACCAGCACGTCCTGGTCGGGGTCGTGGCAGCAGGAGTCGATGGCCTCCCGGAGCAGGCCGGTCTCCGCGGCGGTGGCCGGGACCCCGCGCACGTGGCGGACGAAGTCGAGGGCGATGGCATGGTCGCTGCTGCCGCTCGCCGGGCGCATCGGCGCCGGGTGATCGCTCACCGGGGTGGTGAACTGCAGCACCAGGGTGTGGGGGAAGCGCCTGCGCAGCTGCTCCATCGCCCGGGCCGGCCGGGGGACGTCGGTGAGGCTGGCCTGCACCCAGTCCTGCTCACGCTCGGTGAGGGTGGGGTCGGCGAGCAGGTCGGCCAGCGAACCCGTGATCCTCGACAGCCGACGCGGGACGGGGGCGTCGACGAAGTGCGCCCGGCTGAAGCCGGTGGCGTCCAGCTCGACGAGCCACGTGCCCTTGCGCTGGTCGGCCTCGGAGAACGAGTAGGCCAGCGGGGAGCCGGAGTAGCGCAGGGCGGGGGCGAGCTCGTGCGGGCCGTGGAGATGTCCGAGCGCGGTGTAGTCGATGCCGTCGAAGGTGGTCGTGGCCACCCGCGAGACCCCACCGACGCTGATGTCGCGCTCGGACTCCGACGCAGCACCACCGGCGACGAAGGCGTGGGCCAGCACCACGGAGCGGGTCCTGGACCGGGCGGCCAGGTCGCGGCGTACGCGGGTCATCGCCTCGGACAGTGCCGCCTGGTGGCTGCGGTGGCCGAGGCCCCACGGCTCGAGGAGGGCGGAGGGGTCGAGGTAGGGGATGGCGTGGATCGCGACCTCGCCGTGCCGGTCCTCCAGCAGGACCGGCACGCCGACACTCGCAGCGTCGGTGCGGACGAAGACGCCGGCGGCGTCCATCAGCCGGGAGCCGAACCCGAGCCGCTGGGCACTGTCGTGGTTGCCGCTGCTGACCACGACCTTGGCCCGCGAGGCCGCGAGGCGGGCGAAGGTCTCGTCGGCCAGGGCCACCGCGTCGACGTGGGGGAGTGCGCGGTCGTAGACGTCGCCTGCCACCACCACGACGTCGACCTTCTCCGCCGCGACGACCTCCACCAGGTGGTCGACGAACGCACCCTGGTGACCGAGGAGGTCCTCGCGGTGGAAGGACCTCCCCAGGTGCCAGTCGGAGGTGTGGAGGATGCGCACAGGTCGAACCTAGGACGCCGCACCGACAGCCACGCGCCACCACGCCGCTCCCGGGGTCCGCGGCACCTCTCAGCCGTAGCGGACGGTGCGTCCGGCGGAGGTGAACCCCCAGAGGTCGATGGCAGCGTCGTGGGCCAGCCGGGCGGCGAGGCTGGTCGGAGCGCCGACGGCCACGATCGCGCCGATCCCGCTGGCAGCGGCCTTCTGGACGAGCTCGAACCCGACGCGTCCGCTGAGCACCAGGCACGCGGCCGCGGGGGACTCACCGCCCAGGACCCGGGCTCCGACCACCTTGTCCACGGCGTTGTGCCGACCCACGTCCTCGCGCACCACCACGAGCGCCCCGCCGGCATCGGCGAGTCCCGCGGCATGGACGCCGCCGGTCCTGGCGAAGAGCGACTGACGTTCGCGCAGCGCGTCCGGCAGGCGTCGTACGAGGTCCGCGTCGGGGCGCGGGCCGTGCCACGGCGTGGCGGTCCGGGTGGCCAGCGCCTCGGAGATGCTGTCCTTGCCGCAGACCCCGCATGCCGAGGATCCCGCGGACGAGGCGGCGTGGCGGTGGGGCGGCTCGCTCGCCCCCGTGAGGGTCACCGTGACGACGTTGAACTCCTGCTCGGGGGCCAGGTCGGCGTCGGTGCAGTAGGCCACCTGAGCCAGGGAGTCGGGGGTGGCGAGGCCCTCGTTGACCAGCCATCCGGCGGCGAGCTCGAAGTCGTGGCCGGGGGTGCGCATCGTCACCCAGGCGCGCCGGGCTGCGAACGACTCCGCGCGTACGCGGATCTCGAGCGGCTCCTCGGTGATCAGGCGGTCCTCACGTGGTGTCTGCGCACCCGTGGTGTGCTCGACGACGCGGGTGCGGACCGAGGGGCCGGGTCGTCGTGCGCGCTCGCTCATCACGGGCCGACCCTAGCCGCCCGTCGGTGAGGCGAGGTGGTCGAGATCACGTGCTCGGTGATGCGGGTCGCGACCTTCTGCGTCCGTAGAATGTAAGAGCCGCAAAGGAGCGGCTACCTCTTACAATTGTGATCCACGACACGAGGGCCCACGGGCGCCTCGAAAGGACAGATCTCCATGACCACGCAGCTGCACCTCGCCCTCAGCCTCGTTGACGCGCGGGCTCACTCGGTCGAGGACCGCGCCCTCCTGCGCAACGTGGAGATCGCCCGACGCGAGGAGCGCCGGGTCCGGCGCGCCGCGCGTCGCGCCATCCGCTGACACCCTGCGTCCGGCGTCCGTGGGACGCCGTCGACCAGACGACGACACCCTGTCCGAGCCCTGCTCTGGCAGGGTGTTCGCCATGACGGACGAGACCAAGCGCAGCATCGACCTCACCCGGATCGGACCGGCCCGGTTCAAGGCCACCAACGACCGTGGCGGCGAGACCTTCATGGGGGTCGGGGGAGAGGACCCCGACTTCACGCCCGTCGAGCTGTTGCTCGCCGCGATCGCCGGGTGCAGCGCACTCGACGTGGAGGCCATCACCCACAAGCGCACCTCCAGCACGACGTTCACCGTGCACGCCGAGGGCGACAAGGTGCGCGACGCGGACGGCAACCACCTCACCGGTCTGCGCGTCAGCTTCGACGTCGCCTTTCCCGAGGGGGCCGACGGCGACGCCGCCCGCGACCGCGTGCAGGCCGCGATCGAGATGTCGCGCGACCGGCTGTGCACGGTCTCGCGGACCGTGCAGCTGGGCGCGGAGATCGCCTACGACGTCAGCCGACGGTGACCTTCTCGATGGTGACGTCCTTGTTGGGGGCGCCGCCGCCTGCGGGGTTGGAGTTGTCGTTGCCCTCGGCCGCGATCGCGTCGATGGTCGTGAGGCCGGCCTCGTCGATGGTGCCGAAGACGGTGTAGCTGGGCGGGAACTGCGAGTCGCGGAAGACCAGGAAGAACTGCGAGCCGTTGGTGTCCGGGCCGGCGTTGGCCATCGCCAGCGTGCCGGCCGGGTACTTCTCGTCGCCGCTCAGCTCGTCGGCGAAGGAGTAGCCCGCGCCGCCGGCGCCCGTGCCGGTCGGGTCGCCGCACTGGAGGATGCCGAAGCCGTCCTGGTCACCGATGCGCGGACAGGGGGTGTCGTCGTAGAAGCCCTGCTCGGCCAGGGAGACGAACGAGTTCACCGTGCACGGCGTGGTGGCGGCGTCGAGGGTCAGGCCGATGTCGCCGAAGTTGGTGGTGATGGTCGCCGCGATCGTGCCCTCGCCCGACGCCTCGGCGTCGGGAGCGTCGACCTCGCGCGCGGGCTCCTGGCCGTCGGAGGGGTACTCGCACGTGGCGGTCTCACCGCCGGCGGCCGGCTCCGACGACTCCGAGGGGGATGAGCTCGAGGTGTCGGCGGCGGTGTCGGCGTCCCCTTCGTTGCCGCATCCTGCGAGGACGAGGACGGAGAGGCAGGCGGTGACGGCGGCAAGTCGCTTCAACATGGCGCCGATCGTAGCCAGCGGGCCGTCACATCTCCTCATGGGTGTCGGGGTCGCCCCCGAAGAGTCGCCCGTCATCCTCGGCGAGACCGGTGATCGCGGCCATCTCCGCCTCGGTGAGCTCGAATCCGAAGACGTCGAGGTTCTCCGCCTGTCGGCGGGGATCGGCCGACTTGGGGATCGGCAGCGACCCGAGCTGGACGTGCCAGCGCAGGATGACCTGCCCGGGGGAGACGTCGTACGTCGTCGCGGCCGAGGTCACCGCCGACTCCGCCAGTGGTGCCCGTCGCTTCCCCATCGGGCTCCAGGCCTCGGTGCGGATGCCGAGCCTCTCGTGGACCTCGCGCATCCGCGCCTGCGGGAATCGGGGGTGCAGCTCGACCTGGTTGACCGCCGGCGTCACTCCGGTGTCGTCGATGATGCGGGCGAGATGCTCCTCGGTGAAGTTCGAGACCCCGATGGACCGCACGAGGCCGTCCTGCTGCAGCTGGACGAGCGCGCGCCAGGCCTCGACGTACTTGCCCTGTCCGGGGTTGGGCCAGTGGATCAGGTGCAGGTCGGTGCGCTCGAGCCCGAGACGCCGGAGGGAGGCGCGGACAGAGGCGATCGCGTCGTCGTAGGCGTGGTGGCGACCGGGGATCTTGCTGGCGACGAGGACCTGGTCGCGCGGCAGGCCCGAGCGTCGGATCGCCTCACCGACCTCGCTCTCGTTCTCGTAGTTCACCGCCGTGTCGAGCAGCCGGTAGCCGGCCTCGAGGGCGTTGACCATGACGGTGGTGCCGTCGTCGCCGCGCAGGGGATAGGTGCCGAAGCCGATGGCCGGCAGGGTGTGGCCGTCGTTGAGGTCGTACGTCGAGATGGCAGGCATGGCTCCACCGTAGGCGGGTCGAGGCCCCTCGTGAGTACCCTTGCGCGTACATACCTCATCGGGTACGTTGGTCGGCATGGACGCGGTACTGCAGGCACTGGGGGACGGGAGTCGGCGCACGATGCTGGAGATCCTCCGCGACCACCCGGCAACCGTCACCGAGCTGGCCGAGGCCCTGCCCATCGCCAGACCGGGAGTGTCCCGGCACCTGCGGGTGCTGCGTGAGGCCGGCCTGGTATCGGTGCAGCAGGACGCGCAACGGCGCATCTACAGCCTCCGGCCGGAGGCGCTGATCGAGGTCGACGACTGGCTGGGGTCCTACCGGGCGCTCTGGCAGCAGCGGCTCGACACCCTGCACACCGAGGTCGCGCGCGGGACGTCCGCCCGACGGAAGAAGGAGCAGTCATGAAGATCCTGGGGACCCTGCACAAGGTCGACGAGAACAGGGGAGCGGTGCGCGTGGAGGACGTCTACGCGACCGACATCGAGGACCTGTGGGAGGCGTGCACCCGACCCGAACGCCTCGCGCGCTGGATCGCCAGCGTCTCGGGGGAGCTGGAGACGGGCGGTGAGTTCACGGCCCGCTTCACGAGCGGCTGGGAGGGATCGGGGCGCGTGGACGTGTGCGAGCGTCCCCACCGGTTGCGCGTCACGACCTGGGAGGACGAGGCGCAGGACCAGGAGTCGACGATCGAGGCCACGCTGACGGCCGTCGACGGTGGCACGCGCCTGGTCGTGGAGGAGCGTGGCATGCCGCTGGAGCAGCTCGCGGCGTACGGCGCCGGCTGGCAGGTGCACGCCGAGGACCTGGCCGCGCACGTCGCCGGACTGGAGCGCGACGAGGACGAGGCCCGGTGGGTGGACATGGTGCCGGCCTACCGGGAGCTGCTGGGCGCGGAACCTGCTCGCTGAGGTCGTGCCGGCAGCGCCGGATCGGGGCTAGGGTCGCGGGTCATGGACATGCTGAGGGGCGCACAGATCGCTGAGGCCGACCTGACCGACTGGCGCAAGCTCGCCCAGGGGCTGCATGCCCGCTACCTGGTCGACGACTTCGGTGCAGGAGCACGGTTCGTCGTCTCGGTGGGTGAGGCGGGTGACGCGCTCGGACACCACCCGCGCGTGTCGATCGGCCCTGGACACGTGGACCTCAAGCTGGTCACCGATGACGCCATCTACCGCGACGACGAGGGCACCGAGCACGTCGTGGAATGGGTGACCCAGCAGGACATCGACCTCGCCCGACGGATCACCGAGATCGCCGCCTCCCGCGAGATCGCCGCCGACCCGGCGTCGGTCAGCCACATCGAGCTCGGCCTGGACACGGCGAGCTCGGCGACCATCGCCCCGGTGTGGGCAGCCCTGCTGGCTGGTAGCGCCGAGGCCCAGGGGCGCGGGACCCCCGGCGACGAGATCCGCGATGCCACGGGACGGGTGCCGAACCTGTGGTTCGGGGACGCCGACGAGTCCGACGCCGCGCGTCAGCGGTTCCACCTCGAGGTCTACGTGGCGCCCGAGGCGGCCGAGCACCGGATCGCCGCCGCCGTCGCCGCGGGCGCGACGGTCGTCGACGACAGCCTCGCGCCCTCGCTCACCGTGGTCGCCGACCAGGACGGCAACAGGGGGATCGTGTGCGCCGACGGGTTCGCTGCCCAGCAGGAGGAGGAGCGGGCGTAGATCCACTATCTGACATAATGTCAGTTATCGGCGATATCTCCGGATTCGGGTAGCCCCTCTCGAGCAGCGCTCGGGCGTCGATCCGTCATCGTGGAGCTCTGGGGTCACTCGGCGGCACGGGGGCTCCACGATCACCGGCCGGCTCCACTGCTGGACCCGCCCTGGTGTCAGTGCGGCTGATCCTTGGTCAGGTGCAGCAACCAGTGCGTCCCGCCGGTGTGGATCAGTGCATACCTGTGACATCCGTGGCGCCCGTCGAGAGTGAAGACCAGTCGCCGCTCGTCCCGGTCGTCCTGGTGCCACGTGCCGGTGTCGGCGATGGACTTGTGCTCGTCCTCGAAATCGAGGTGGTCGAGCTCGTGGTCGTCGACGGCGATCGCCAGCCGGTCGTGGGCCGGGTCGTCGGGCAGGCCCTTCGGCACCGCCCAGCTGCGCAGCACCCCGCCCTCCTCGAGCCGCAGGTCGAAGTGCGGGCTGGGGCGGCGGTGGTCGTGGAGGACGAAGCGGGCCGGTTGCGGCATGCCACGACTGTGCCATGCGCCTAGACCGGAGCCCGCACGTTGCGGAACGAGGTCGAGGCCAGCCCGACCGCGACCAGCGCGAACACCACCGCGGCCACCACCAGCATCGCCGCGATCCCCCAGGCATCCGCCAGGATCCCGGCGATCGGTGCCACGACCACGACCACCGTCCGGTTGAGCGAGCGCAGCGTGGTGTTGGTGCGTGCCTGCAGCTCGTCCGGCGTGACGAGCTGGCGATAGCTCATCTCGTGGGAGTTGCTCATCCCCATCGCCAGTCCGTAGAGACCCTGGCCCGCCATCAGGACGACGACCGTGGCGACCGGTGCGACCTGGCCCGCGAGCACCAGCACGACGACGGCCGAGGTCGTGATGATGTGGCAGACGATGATCGTGCGCCCGGTGCCGAGCCGGTGGCCGACCCGAGTGGTGACCGCGGCCCCGACCACGGCCCCGACTCCCCCGACCGCGCCGACGATGCCGAACTGGAAGGCCGTGAGGTCGAGCGTGAGCAGGACGTACGGCGCCAGCACCACGCCCACGATCGCGTTGCCCACGAACCACCCGTGCGTCGCGACCGCGAGCGTCCGCAGACCCGATCCGCCGTAGGCCCAGCGCACGCCGTCGACGATGTCGCCCAGGAGGCCTCGCACCGTGACGCCCGTGCGCGCGGGTGGCTCGTCCAGGTCGATGCGCCGCAGCGTGAGCGCCGAGTAGAGGTAGGTCAGGGAGTCGACCACCACTGCCACCGGTGCGCCGAACGCGCCGACCAGCAGGCCGCCGACCGCCGGACCGGCGGTGGATGAGACCGCGTCGGCCCCGTCGATGCGGGCGTGGGCCGGCTGGAGGTCTGGTCCGTCGACGAGACGCGGCAGGAAGGACATGGAGGCCGACATGTTGACCACGGCTGCGGAGCCGTAGGCGAACACGATCAGCAGGAGCGCAGGCAGTGACAACGCCTCGAGCCACCACAGCAGCGGGATCGTCAGCAGCAGCACGGCCTGCAGCAGGTCGGTGCCCACCATGAGCGGGAGCCGACGGCGGCCGTCCACCAGGGCGCCCACCACCAGGCCGAGGACGAGGTAGGGCAGCCACCGGGCTGCGTTGAGCCACCCGACGTCCGCGGCGGTGCCGTCGAGGGTCAGCACGACGAGTGCCTGCAGGGCGAAGACGGTGACATAGGTGCCGAAGCCGGACACTGCAGTCGCCCGCCAGTAGCGCTCGAACCGACGGGCGGACAGGTCCCCCGTCACGGCCCCGGTTCCCACGCCAGCACTGCGTCGCGCAGCGCGGTCGGCTCCGCAGCGCTGTCCAGGGTCAGCACCGGCCGGCCGACCTCGGTGAGCCACTCCTCGTGGGCCCACAGGCTCCGACCGGTGAACTCGGGGTCGTCGTAGCCGCTGGCCCAGGCGAGGAACTCCTCCCAGGCGGCGGGATCCGGCGTCCGCCCCTCCTGCCGCGACGCCTCGCGCGCGTGCAGGCGACGGATGCGCTCGGCCGGGTCGAGCCTCAGGAAGACCACGGCGTCGCACTCCGCGACGACGTCCTCACCCCAGCCCAGCATCGACCCGGACAGCACCCAGGCCTCCCGGGGGACGAAGACCCGGCGCATCAGCGCGATCCGCTCCGCCTCCGCGCGCTTCTCGACATAGGGCGGGTCGCTGGGGACCCAGAAGTAGTCGTCGGCGTCGGCGTGCGGCACCGACCAGTACGACGCCAGGGTCCGGGCCAGCGTCGTCGTACCCGACCCGCTGGCGCCCATCACGTGCACCCGGCAGCGCCGCATCAGAAGCGTCGCAGCTGGTAGGTCCCGACGGTCGTCGCCACGACCTCTCCCTGCGCATCGGTGAGCGTCGCCTCCAGCACGAACCCACCCCTCCCGGACTCGAGCGCCTCCCGCCTGACGCGAGCGACCTCGACGTCGTCCAGCTCAGCCGACGCGCGTACGACGCCCAGCGCCGGTCGCCGGAAACGGATGGCGGACTCCTTGACGACCGGGACGAAGCCCGCGAGCTCGCCCTCCAGGTCGAAGGTCGCCAGGCTCAGCAGACCGCCGAGCATCTCGGCCACGCTGAACAAGGAGCCGGCGTAGGTCACTCCGAAGTGGTTGACGTTGGGTTCGGGCGGCAGCTCGGCCACGGCACGCCCCGGAGCCACCTCGACGACACGGATGCCCATCGCCTCGAGGATCGGCACGGACGCCACAGCCTCGGCGAAACGATCGGACACGACCCTCCTCGTCACAGGGAGGAAGGTGCTGCCTCCACTCCCAACGTATAAGCCATCAGGGGGCTTGCCGCAAGGCCCCCTGCGGCGCGCACACTGCTCGGCGTGATGCAGCCCGGACACCACCAGGACACCTCACCGTTCGCCCTTCCCGACGCCCTCTCGGCCAAGACCGAGCCGGCACTCATCGACCGCGACCGGGATCACTTCCACGCGATCGCGACGAGTCTCGCGCACACGATCGCCGAGCTCGAGAAGAGCCTCGCCGAGGCGAAGCAGACCACCGTCCGTCACGGCACGGCGGCGCTCGAGCGCGACCAGGAGGTCCACCGACTGACCGCACGACTGCGTGGGCTGCGCCGCTACGACCTCGACCTCTGCCTGGGCCGCGTCGTCCACGACGACCGGGACGAGCCGACCTACATCGGCCGATTCGGCCTCGCCGACACCGATGGGCGCCGTCTGCTGGTGGATTGGCGCTCCCCCGCCGCCGAGCCGTTCTTCGCCGCCACGCACGCCCATCCGCGGGGGCTGGTCAGCCGCCGTCGCTACCGGTGGGTCGGCGGGAGGATCGTCGACTACTGGGACGAGGCGTTCACCGAGGAGGGCCTGACCCACACAGCCGCCCTCGACGACCAGTCCGCCTTCATCGCCACGCTCGGTGGCAGTCGGACCCCCCGGATGCGCGACGTGCTCGGCACCATCCAGTCCGACCAGGACGCCATCGTGCGGGCAGGCTCCCGGGGAGCCCTCGTCGTCGACGGCGGGCCGGGCACCGGCAAGACCGTCGTCGCGCTGCACCGCACGGCCTACCTCCTCTACACCGACCCACGGCTCGGTCACCGCCGCGGCGGTGTGCTCTTCGTGGGACCCCACCAGCCCTATCTCGCCTACGTCAGCGACGTGCTGCCCAGCCTCGGCGAGGAAGGCGTGCAGACCTGCACGCTGCACGACCTCGTTCCCGAGGCACCGATCGCCCGACCGGAGCCCGACGAGCGGGTGGTCGCGCTCAAGGCCGATGCCCGGATGGTCGCGGCGATCGAGCCCGCCGTCGCGCTCTACGAGGAACCGCCGACCAAGTCGCTGCTCGTCGAGACGCCGTGGCTGGACGTGCGCGTCTCGCCCGGCGACTGGGTGGAGGCCTTCGAGTCGCCCGACCCCGGCACGCCGCACAACCTGGCGCGAGACGCCGTGTGGGAGGAGCTGCTCACGATCCTGGTCGACAAGGTCGACGCCGAGGACCTCTCCCCCGACTCCCTCCGTCGCGTCCTCGACCGGCATCGCGGGCTCCGGGAGGCCTTCGACCGCGCCTGGCCGCTGGTCGAGCACACCGATCTCGTCGGTGACCTCTGGACCGTCCCTGCCTACCTGCGCAGGTGTGCTCCCTGGCTCCAGCCCGAGGAGGTCGCGGCCCTGCGACGTGAGGACCCCGAGGCATGGACGTACGCCGACCTGCCGTTGCTCGACGCGGCCCGGCTGCGGCTGGGCGACCCGGACGCGTCCGGGCGCCGACGTCGTACGCAGGCAGCGGAGACCCGGGAGCGGGCCCGGATGGCGGAGGTGATCGACGACCTGCGCACCACCGCCCGCGAGACGGGGGCCGACGCGTACGAGGACGGGTTGGTGTCGATGCTCGTCCACCAGGACCTGCAGACGGCGCTCGTCGACGACGGCGCCCTGCCGACGGCCGGTCCGGACCGCCTGCTCGGCCCGTTCGCCCACGTCGTGGTCGACGAGGCCCAGGAGCTCACCGACGCCGAGTGGCAGATGCTGCTCCTCAGGTGTCCCTCGCGGAGCTTCACGATCGTCGGCGACCGGGCCCAGGCACGGCACGGGTTCACCGAGTCGTGGACCGAGCGTCTCGATCGTGTCGGCCTGCCCGGTCCCCGGATCGCGCCGCTGACGATCAACTACCGCACACCCGCGGAGGTGATGGCCGAGGCCGAGCCGGTGATCCGCGCTGCCCTGCCCGCGGTCAACGTCCCGACATCGATCCGCGAGAGCGGGATCCCGGTGCGGCACTCCCCCTCCAGCGAGCTGGACCGGATCGTCGAGGAGTGGCTGGCCGAGCACGCCGAGGGCACGGCGGTGGTCATCGGGGCGGATGGGCCGGGCCAGCGGTGGGGCTCGCGCGTCCGCTCGCTCACACCGGTCCTGGCCAAGGGCCTCGAGTTCGACCTGGTGGTCCTCCTCGATCCGCACCGGTGGGGTGATGGGGTCGAGGGCGCCGTCGACCGCTACGTCGCGATGACGCGGGCCACGCAGCAGCTGGTCGTCCTCACGAGCGCGTGAACGCGCTGGCGTACGACGTGGTGCCCACCGCGATCGAGTACTCGTCGTAGTAGTCGGAGATCCCGTGGCGCATCGCCTCGCGGTGCCGCGGGTGGTCGCGCCAGGCGCCGTGTGTGGCCGGGTCGGCGAAGGTCACGATCGTCGCCCGCTCACCGTCCGCGGCGACGAAGGTCTTGGTCTCGATGAAGCCGGGCATCGAGCGTGCCAGCGACGTGACGGCCTCCAGCTCGGCGGCGTAGGCGTCCTGCGCCGGGGCGCGCAGCCGGTTGCGGAAGACGGTGACCACCTGCCCGGTGCGGGGGTGGCTGCGGTCCGCGCTCACGGGGCGAGGCTCGAGCGGAGCGAGGTGATGTCCGCCGGTCCGACCCGGCAGCAGCCGCCGACCAGCCGGGCCCCGGCCGCGACCCAGGCGGTGACGTCGGCGGGCTCGAAGGCCGAGCGTCCCGTCCACGAGCGTGCCTCGCCGTCCCACGACTGGCCCGAGTTGGGGTAGACGACCGCGGGAGCGCGAGCGCCGGCGAGCGGCACCGCTGCGCCGGCGTCGGCAGGGGTCGTGCAGTTGACCCCGATCGCGATCACCTCGGCGACGTCGGCGGCCATCGCGAACGCCTCGTCCAGCGACTCGCCGGCCCGCGTACGCCCATCAGCGGCCGACAGCGACAGCCAGGCAGGCACACCGGTGCCGTCGAGCTCGGCCAGCACGGCCTCCACCTCGGCCAGGCACGGCACGGTCTCGATCGCCAGCACGTCGGCGCCCTCCCCCACGGTCGAGGCCAGCACGTCGAGACGCGGCCGGTGGAAGGCGCGCAGCCCGGCGACGTCGAGGTCGTAGTCGCCGCGGTACTCCGACCCGTCGGCCAGCACCGCGCCGTACGGCCCCACCGAGGCCGCGACCCAGCCTCCCGGTGCGACGGCGTCCCGGGCCGCCGCCGCCAGCTCGACGCTGCGGCGCAGCAGCCGCTCGACCTCGTCGCGGTCGGCGCCGGTGGCGCCGAATCCCTCGAAGGAAACCTGGTAGGACGCCGTGGTCGCCACCTCCGCCCCCGCCTCGAAGAACTCCCGGTGCGCTGCCTCGATGGCAGCCGGGTCGTCGCGCAGCAGTCGCGCCGACCACAGGTCCGAGGACAGGTCGTGGCCGTGCTGCTCCAGCAGCGTGGCCAACCCACCGTCGAGGACGACCGGACGTGCGCCGAGGGTGTCGCGGAGGTCGCTGCGGCTCATGGCTCCATGCTCGCAGGTCCCGGGAAGGGGGTCAGCCGCCGACGTACTCCGACAGGTGCCTGGCGGTCAGGGTCGGCTCCTTCGCCGCGATCATGTCGGCCGGGGCACCCTCGAAGACGACGGTGCCGCCGTCGTGGCCGGCACCCGGGCCGAGGTCGATGATCCAGTCTGCGTGGGCCATCACGGCCTGGTGGTGCTCGATGACGATCACCGACCTGCCTGCGTCGACCAGCCGGTCGAGCAGGCCGAGGAGGTGGGCGACGTCGGCCAGGTGCAGGCCCGTGGTGGGCTCGTCGAGGATGTAGACCTCGCCCTTCTCCCCCATCTGGTTGGCGAGCTTGAGTCGCTGCCGCTCACCCCCGGACAGGGTCGTGAGGGGCTGCCCGAGCGTGAGGTAGCCCAGCCCGACGTCGGTCAGCCGCTCGAGGATCTTCACGGCCGCGGGAATCCTCGCCTCGCCGTCGCTGAAGAGCTCGAGGGCGTCACCGACCGACATCTCGTGCACCTCGGCGATGTCCTTGCCGCCGAGCGTGTACTGCAGGACGTCGGCCTGGAAGCGCCGGCCACCGCACTCCTCGCAGGGCGACTCGAACGTGGCCATCGGACCGAGCTCGGTGAAGATCACGCCCGCGCCGTTGCACGTCGGGCAGGCGCCCTCGGAGTTGGAGCTGAAGAGCGCCGGCTTGACCCCGTTGGCCTTGGCGAACGCCTTGCGGATGGGCTCCAGCAGGCCGGAGTAGGTCGCCGGGTTGCTGCGACGCGACCCCTTGATCGAGCCCTGGTCGATCACGACCACGTCGTCGCGACCCGCCAGTGAGCCGTGGATCAACGAGCTCTTGCCCGAGCCCGCGACACCGGTGACCACCGTCAGCACGCCGAGCGGAACGTCCACGTCCACGTCGCGCAGGTTGTGGGTCGAGGCGCCGCGCACCTCGAGCTGCCCGGAGGGGGGCCGCACCGAGTCCTTGAGCCGGGCCCGGTCGTCGAGGTGCTGTCCGGTGATGGTGCCGCTCGACCGCAGGCCCTCGACGTCGCCCTCGAAGCAGATCGTGCCGCCGCCCGCGCCCGCCGCGGGGCCGAGGTCGACGACGTGGTCGGCGATCGCGATGGTCTCCGGCTTGTGCTCGACCACCAGGACCGTGTTGCCCTTGTCGCGCAGCTGGAGGAGCAGGTCGTTCATCCGCTCGATGTCGTGCGGGTGCAGCCCGATGGTGGGCTCGTCGAAGACGTAGGTGACGTCGGTCAGCGACGACCCGAGGTGGCGGATCATCTTGGTGCGCTGGGCCTCACCGCCCGAGAGCGTGCCGGCCGGGCGTTCGAGCGAGAGGTAGCCGAGGCCGATCTCGGAGAACGAGTCGAGCAGGTGCTGGAGGCCCTTGAGCAGTGGCGCCACCGAGGGCTCGTCCAGCTCGCGCACCCACTCGGCCAGGTCGCTGATCTGCATCGCGCACAGGTCGGCGATCGACTTGCCGGCGATCTTCGAGGACCGGGCCTCGGAGGTGAGTCGGGTCCCGTCGCAGTCGGGGCAGACCTGGAACGTCACGGCGCGCTCCACGAAGCGGCGGATGTGCGGCTGCATCGCCTCGGGGTCCTTGGACAGCATCGACTTCTGGATCTGCGGGATGATCCCGTTGAAGGTCAGGTTGACGCCCTCGACCTTGATCTTCGTCGGCTCCGACCACAGCATCGTCTCGAGCTGCTTCTTGGTGAAGGACCTGATCGGCTTGTCCATCGGCAGCCCCATGCCCGCGAAGAGCCGGCCGTACCACCCGTCCATGGAGTAGCCGGGCACGGTCAGTGCGCCGTCCGCGAGGGACAGCTCGTCGTCGTACAACGCCGTCAGGTCGATGTCGTTGACCCTGCCCATGCCCTCGCAGCGCGAGCACATGCCGCCGAGGTAGACCTCCTGCCGGGCGATCCTCTTCTCGGTCCGCCCGCCCTTCTCGGTCGTCATCATCCCGCTGGCCTTGCGGGTGGGGATGTTGAAGGAGTATGCCGTCGGCGGTCCGACGGAGGGGTCGCCGAGGCGGCTGAAGAGGATCCGCAGCATGGCGTTGGCGTCGGTCGCGGTGCCCACCGTCGAGCGCGGGTTGGCGCCCATCGGCTCCTGGTCGACGATGATCGCGGTGGTCAGGCCCTCGAGGTGGTCGACATCGGGTCGGGCCAGCGACGGCATGAATCCCTGCACGAAGGCGCTGTAGGTCTCGTTGATCAGCCGCTGCGACTCGGCCGCGATGGTCGCGAAGACCAGCGAGCTCTTGCCGGAGCCGGAGACGCCGGTGAAGACGGTCAGCCGCCGCTTCGGCAGCTCGACGTCGACACCCTTGAGGTTGTTCTCCCGTGCCCCCTGGACCGTGATCAGGTCGTGGTCATCGGCTGCGTGAGCGGTCGTCATCCTGCGCGCCTCCCGTGTCTGGCCCTGTCTCCTGGCCCTGTCTGCTGGCCCCCGGCGCTGCGCCACCGGTGGCTGCGGGCAATCCTGCCAGTACGACGCGTCGCACGGCCGCGATGTGACCGCCCGCCCCTGCGGATGAGGCGTCGTTTCACCCCGGGTGCCATCGTCGGAGGCATGACGACCACTCATGACGACCAGCTGTCGACCGTTGCGGAGATCATGAAGGACACCCGTGTCGCGGTGCTGACCTACGTGGCGCCCGGCGGCTCCCTCGTCTCCACGCCCATGGGCATGCAGGACTTCGAGCAGCCGAGCACCCTCTGGTTCCTCACCGAGCGCGACACCGACAAGGTGCGCGCGATCGAGGCGGACCCTCGCGTCAACGTCTCCTTCTCCAGCGACTCGGGCTGGGTCTCGCTCGCCGCGACGGCCACGGTCAGTGACGACCGGGCCAAGATCGAGGAGCTGTGGGACGCCTCCGCCGGGATCTTCATGTCAGGCGGACCCGAGGACGCGTCCAACGTGCTGCTCCGGATCGACGGCGCCACGGCCGAGTACTGGGAGTCCCCCGGCAAGGTGAGCTCGGCGATCGAGCTGGCCAAGGGGCTCATCGGCGGCGGTTCGCCCGACCTGGGTGACAACGACACCGTCACTCTCTGATGCTCGTCGAAGCGCAGGGACCGGCCAGCGCCGACGAGGCGTGGACCCGCTTCACCACGCCGGCCACCTGGTCGTCCTGGGCGCCCCTGATCCGTGCCGTCGACACCGACTCCGAGGTGCTCGCCACGGGCAGCACGGGCCGGGTCCACGGACCCGGGGTGTCGGTCGACTTCACCGTCACGCATCTCGACCCCGTGCTGCGGTCGTGGTCGTGGCGCGTGGGACGCGGGCCGGCCTCCGTGCGGATGGACCACCACGTCCTTCCCGCCCACGGCGGCGGCAGCCGTGCCCTGCTCCGGGTCCCCGGTCGCTCCGCAGCGCTGCTCCAGCCCTATCGGATCCCCGCCGCGGCAGCCCTGCGCGGGCTGGTCCGGGAGGCGGGCGGCGAGGGCACCCACGAGGCCGTCCGATGCTTCGACTTCGTGTTCTCACCGACCTACCTCGCCCCGGCACGGGCCTTCGGCATCACGCCGCGGACGACGTCGGTCGAGGTCGGTCCGTCCTGGCTGTACGTCCGCTACGGACCGTGGCGCCTGGTCACACCGCGCAGCAACATCGCCTCGGCGCAGGTCACCGGGGACTTCGCCTGGGCCAAGACCGCAGGCCCGCCGCACCTCTCCTTCAGCGACCGCGGTGTCTCCTTCACCACCAACGGCGACCGCGCGCTCTGCGTGGACTTCCGGGAGCCGGTGCCGGCCATCGACCCGACCGCGACCATCACCCACCCGGGCGCCACCCTCTCCGTCGCCGACCCCGAAGGACTGGCCGACGCGCTCGGCGTGGCTTTGTAGGCTGCCGCCATGGGCATCGTGCACCGGGCGACGCTGTCGCCGTCCAAGCAGCAGCTCGTCGAGTCCTGGCTGCCCACCCGGTCCTGGGCCCAGGGCCGCCGGATCGCCGACAAGGTCGCGGAGTACCGCTTCGACGACCCGGCCGGCGAGGTCGGCGTCGAGACGATCCTCTGGCGCACCGAGGACGGCACCGTCCTTCAGACGCCACTGACCTATCGCTCCGCCCCGCTCCCAGGGGCGGAGGCGCACCTGATCGGCACCACCGAGCACTCGGTCCTCGGCCGACGGTGGGCCTACGACGGCTGCGGAGACCCGGTCTGGGCGGCGACCCTGGCCGCGGGCATCCTCAACGGGGCCCGCCAGTCACAGATGTACTTCGAGGAGGACGGTCGGCGCATCGACATCCCCGCACGCATGCAGGTGCGCGGCAGCGGGCGACAGACCGAGGTCCCGGTGGTCGCGACGGTCGACTCGGTGCGCGACCTGGCCGACGTGACGACCGTGCGCGCCGGAGGGGTCGAGATCGACCTGGCCCGGGTGGTCGGCACGTCGCTGGGGCAGGGCCTGCGTCTCGACGGCACCCTCGGAGACGCCGACGCGGTCGTGCTCGCCGTCCTGCGACCGACCTGACGCCCGCCCGAGGGGGTCAGCCTCGCGCGACGTCGAGCCCCAGCCAGTCGGCCAGCGCCACCAGCTCCGCCTCGACCCGTTGCCGCCGACGCTGGGACCAGTCACCGTCCTCGTGGATGGCGTCGACGATCAGCACGCCGGCCTCACGATCAGCCGTGGCGTCCACCTTGCCGACCAGCTCGTCGCCGTCGAGGACCGGCATGGCCCAGTAGCCCCACTGGCGTGCGGACACGGGCTTGTACATCTCCAGCTGGTAGTCGAAGGCGAAGACCTCCTCCATCCGCTTCCGATCGAAGACCAGCCGGTCGAGCGGCGACAGGATGGCCGTACGTCCCTCGAACTCACCGTCCAGCAGCGACGGGTCCACCCGCCACGCGCCACGCACACCCTCGACCCGGGCGGCCTCACCGACGTCGCGCACGTCGTACGGCTCGTGCCACGCCTCCAGCGCTCGAGGTCGGGCCAGGCCCAGCGCCCGCAGCCGCCGCTCGGCGAGCGTCCGGTGCGCCTGCGCGGCAGGCACCGTCGGATCGCCGGGATGGATCCGCTCCGCGAGGTCCCACCGGCGCTCGCGACCCTCACGGGAGGCGACGGCGGCCTCCCCGCGCGCCTCCAGGCACTCGAGGAGCTTCATCACGTTCTTGTTGTCGGTCCACCCGCTCGAGCGCCACGGCACCTCGCAGCTGTCGGGCAGGTCGCGCGCCGCGGTCGGGCCCTCGGAGCGCAGCAGCGCCAGGATCTCGCGGCGGCAGGCGTCGTTGGCGAGCACCCAGTCGCGGAGGTCCTCCTGCCACTGCTTGAGCGGAGGCTCACCCGGCCATGCGTCCATGTCGGCGCGGAACAGGGCGATGTCCTCGCTGGGGCGCAGGAGCGCGTGGTGCTCGACCAGTGCCCCGTCGCCGAGCAGCTCCTCGAGGTCCTCCGGCTCGTAGGACCCACCGAGGCGCGACCACAGCGCCAGGTCGGCGTGCAGCGCCACCACCCGGGTGAGGTCGACCTGGAGGAAGCCGAGGTGACGGACCACCTGGAGGGGGTCGGTCGGCCGGTGCGCGTCGAGCAGCTGGGCCCTGACGGTGACCTGCCGCGCCTGCTTGGGCGACAGCACGTGCACGTGTGCCTGCCCCATGCGGGGAGTGTAGGCGAGCGCGCCGGCGTGAACGGGTCACCCACCGCATGGTCCGAACGGGCCATCGCTACTCCGGATCGGTCAGATCTGGCGTGTTTGCACCTCGGTCGCGTCATCCGGTGGGACGCTCGACGTCACAGCAACAGCGGGCTTCGAGCCCGATCGTTTCACTGCAGGTGGGAGCAGGACCATGTGGGACACAGTCGAGACCAACTCGGTGCATCTGTCGCACGACCTTCCGTGCATGGGCTGCGGCCATGCCCGGCACACCTACCTGCCCTGCTCCGACACCTGCACCTGCGCCAACGGCCGCGACCGCGTGCTCAGCGCTGTGTGACCCGGTCCCTGACCCGGCTCCGGTAGCGCCGCCGAGGCGACGAACGCCCGACGGTGCCCGCTCACGGCTCGAGGAGCACCTTGATCGCCCGGCGCTCGTCCATCGCCCGGTAGCCCTCGGGGGACTGCGACATCGGTAGCGTCATGTCGAAGACCTTGCCCGGGTCGATCGCCCCGGAGAGCACGCGCTCGAGCAGGTCGGGCAGGTAGCGCCGCACCGGCGCCATGCCGCCGGCCAGGCCGACGTTCTTCTGGAACATCCGGCGCACGGGCAGCTCGACGCCGTGGGGCACGCCGACGAAGCCGACCATCGACCCGGGCCGGGCGATCGCGAAGGCGGTCTTCATCGACTCGTCGGTGCCGACGCACTCGAGCACGGCGTCGGCGCCGATCCCCTCCGTGAGGTCGTCGATCCGGGCTCCGCCCTCCTTGCCGCGCTCGGCCACGATGTCCGTGGCGCCGAAGGCTCGGGCGATCTCCTGGCGTGATGCGTGGCGGGACATGGCGATCACGCGCTCGGCACCCATCTGGGAGGCGGCCAGCACGCCGCACAGGCCGACGGCGCCGTCGCCGATCACGACGGCAGTGCTTCCCTGCTTCACGCCCGCTGCCACGGCCGCGTGCCAGCCGGTGGCCATCACGTCGGACAGCGTCAGCAACGAGGGGATCAGCGACGCGTCGGGCATCCCGTCGGTCTTGACCAGGCTGCCGTCGGCCTGGGTGACGCGGGAGTACTCCCCCTGACCGCTGGAGGTGAACCCGAGGTTGTCGCAGACCGACTGCACACCCGCCGCACAGTGGGCGCAGGTGTTGTCGCAGTGGCAGAACGGCACGATCACGAAGTCGCCGGGCGCGAAGTCCTTGACCTCGGCCCCCACCTCCTCGATCACGCCGACGCACTCGTGGCCGATGGTGGAGCCGGCGTCGATGTCGTTGTGCCCGCGGTAGGGCCAGAGGTCCGAGCCGCAGATGCAGCCGGCCACGACCTTGACGATGGCGTCGGTGGGCTCCTCGATCACGGGATCGGGGACCTCCTCGAAGCGGATGTCACCGGGGGCGTGGATGGTGGTTGCTCGCATGCGGCGATCTTGCCACGTGCGACCAGGACGCAACTTCCCGAGGCGGCCGTGCGGCCGGCCGGCGTCCACACCACGGTCGTGCTCGGCACAGGCGACGACAGCTTCCAGGGGGCAGATGTCGGCGAGGTGGTGCATGCCGACCTGCAGGTCTTCGACTTCGCGGACCCCTACGCCCTGCCTGCGGCGTTCACCGGCGCCCAGGTCCGTCGGGTCCCCAGGGGCGGATCGAGAGCGACGCGATCGCCCCGCCGGTGCGCGACCGGCTGCGCGTGCGGGTCCTCCCGCGCTGAGCCGCCGCTGTGGCGTTATCTCATATCTGAGATATCGTGTCGGCCATGGCTGACTACAAGGGTCGCATCGGCAACCTCATCCGCGACGCGCGCAAGCACCGCGGTCTCACCCAGCACCAGCTGGCCGAGCTGCTCGGCACGAGCCAGAGCGCCATCAACCGCATCGAGAAGGGGCACCAGAACCTCTCGCTGGAGATGCTGGCGCGCATCGGCGCGGCCCTCGACTCCGAGATCGTCGCCCTCGGCGCCGGGCCCACCCACCTGCGGGTGGACGGACCGACCACTCTGTCGGGCTCCATCGACGTGAAGACCTCGAAGAACGCCGGAGTCGCGCTGCTGTGCGCCTCCCTGCTCAACCGCGGGCGCACGACCCTGCGCAAGGTCGCGCGGATCGAGGAGGTCAACCGTCTGCTCGAGGTGCTCAACTCCCTCGGTGTCGCGACCCGCTGGATCGGCGACGACAACGACCTGGAGATCATCCCGCCCGCGGAGCTCAACCTCGCCGCCATCGACGAGGCGGCAGCACGGCGTACGCGCTCGGTGATCATGTTCCTCGGCCCCCTGCTGCACCGCTACGACGAGTTCGACCTCCCCTACGCCGGCGGCTGCAACCTCGGCGAGCGCACCGTCGAGCCGCACATGTCGGCCCTGCGCCCCTTCGGCCTCGACGTGAAGGCGACCGACGGCAGCTATCACGCGAGCGTCAACCGGTTGATCGAGCCGACCCGTCCGATCGTGCTGACCGAGCGCGGCGACACCGTCACCGAGAACGCGCTGATGGCAGCCGCGCTCCACCCCGGCACGACCGTGATCCGCAATGCCTCGTCCAACTACATGGTCCAGGACCTCTGCTTCTACCTCCAGCGGCTCGGCGTGGTCGTGGACGGCATCGGCACCACGACCCTGCGGGTCACCGGCAAGGCGTCCATCGACGTCGACGTCGACTACTCCCCCTCGGAGGACCCGATCGAGGCGATGTCGCTCCTGGCGGCAGCGATCGTGACGAAGTCGGAGATCACCATCCGGCGGGTGCCGATCGAGTTCCTCGAGATCGAGCTCGCCACCCTCGAGGAGATGGGCTTTCGCTACGACCGGTCCGAGGAGTACGTCGCCAACAACGGCGAGACCCGGTTGGTCGACCTCACCACCTACGCCTCGCGTCTGCACGCGCCGCTCGACAAGATCCACCCGATGCCGTTCCCGGGCCTCAACATCGACAACCTGCCGTTCTTCGCGGTCATCGCCGCGGTGGCGGAGGGCCAGACGTTGCTGCACGACTGGGTCTACGAGAACCGAGCCATCTACCTCACCGAGCTCAACAAGCTCGGCGCCCAGGTCAAGCTGCTCGACCCGCACCGGGTGCTCGTCGACGGTCCGACCCACTTCTCCGGCGCGGAGATCGTCTGCCCGCCTGCACTGCGACCGGCCGTGGTGCTCCTCATTGCGATGCTCGCGTCGAAGGGCCGCAGCGTGCTGCGCTCGACCTACGTCATCCACCGCGGCTACGAGGACCTCGCCGAGCGGCTCAACGAGCTCGGGGCCAACATCGAGACCTTCCGCGACATCTAGGGCCCCCGCCGGTTGGAGAGAGGTCGCGCAGCGACCGTCACGAAACCGGGTCGGGGTCTCGTGACAGGCGCCGGAGCGCCTTCCTCGACCAGCGGTGGCGCGCGGCACCTTCCTCGACCACCAGGGCGGCGGTGGCCGTCAGTTGAAGAGGGTCTCCACCCAGGCGCGCGAGACCTTGCCCGGGGAGGGAGGCGCGGTCATGTCGGCGGTGATCCGCGGCATGGGTGCGGTGTGCTGGCCGGCGTTGCGGTGCCAGTCGGTCTCCGCCTCGATCAGCAGGCCCAGGTCGATCCGGGCCAGGAAGACGCCGTGACCCTCGGGGCACTGGCTGACGGTTGCCTCACCGAGGTTCCGCTCGTCCATCTCAGCGCCACACCGCGGGCAGTTCATGGTCTCGTTCCCCTTCTCCATCCCCCGAAGGTACTCCTCGCCGCCATACTTCTCGCGTGAACTCACCCGATGTGACCGGGCCGTCGTACCTCGACTCCCCCACACCTCTGGCCTTCGCCCACCGCGGCGGCGCCTACCACCCCGACATCGAGGGCCTGGAGAACACGCTCGTCGCCTTCACCCACGCGGTGGACCTCGGCTACGCCTACCTCGAGACCGACGTCCACGTCACGAGCGACGGGGTGCTGCTGGCCTTCCACGACACCGTCCTCGACCGAGTGACCGACCGCACCGGCAGCATCTCCGAGTCGACGTACGCCGAGGTGCAGCGGGCCCTGATCGGCGGCTCGGAGCCGGTGCCGACCCTGGGCGAGCTGTTCGACGCCTTCCCCGACGCGCGCTTCAACATCGACCTCAAGTCCGCAGGTGCGGTCGAGGCGCTGGCAGCCTTCATCGAGGACCGCCGGGCGTGGGACCGGGTCCTGGTGGGCTCGTTCTCCGGCCGGCGCATGGACGCGTTCCGGCGGCGTACGCGCGGGCGCGTCGCGACGTCCGCACACCCTCTCGAGGTCGCGGCCTTCGTGCTCTCCCCGAGCGGCCGGCTGGCCCGGCTCCTGACACGGGGCAGGCCGGTGGCGCTGCAGGTCCCGCACCGGCAAGGACCGCTGACGGTGGCCTCCCGGCGACTCGTCCGGCGCGCGCACGCGGCGGGTGTGCAGGTGCACGTGTGGACCATCGACGACCCGATCGAGATGAACACCCTCCTCGACCGTGGTGTCGACGGCATCATGACCGATCGCACGGACATACTCAGGGACGTGCTCCGCGCCCGCGGACAGTGGCACGGCTCCGAGCCGGCTCCGGAAGGTGACTGATGAGCGACATCGACGGCCAGATCGCCAACCTCGAGCCGCTGGCGCAGGCGAGGGAGCAGAAGGCCTGGTACTGGTACGACTGGGCCAACAGCGCCTACACGACCACCATCGGCACGGTCTTCTTCGGCCCCTACTTCATCAACCTGGCCGAGAACGCCGTCGGTGGCGAGGAGGGCAGGTTCGATGTCGGCCTCTTCACCCTGCCGCCGGACTCCCTGTTCTTCTGGCTCATCACCGTGTCGACGATCCTGTCCGCGATCGTGCTGCCGCCCCTGGGCGCCTACGCCGACCGGGTGGCGAACAAGAAGCGCCTCCTGGCGACGCTGGCGTGGATCGGCTCGTTCTTCGCGGCCCTGATCTTCTTCGCCACGGGCGACAACTGGTTGCTCGCGGCGGTCGGGATCGTGTTCGGCAACCTGTTCTTCGGCGCGGCCGGTGTGGTGAACGACTCCATCCTGCCGCTGATCTCGGACGAGAACGAGCGGGACCGGGTGTCGTCGCGAGGATGGGCCTTCGGCTACCTGGGCGGGGGCCTGCTCCTCGTCCTCAACCTGGCCGTCTACCTCGGCCATGATGCGCTCGGGCTCAGCGAAGGGCTCGCGGCCCGCCTGTGCATGCTGTCGGCCGCCCTGTGGTGGGCGGGGTTCACCCTCATCCCCTTCCTCCGTCTCAACGACCACCCGCCGGTGGCTGTGGAGAACGTGGAGGGCAGCGCCCTCCGACGCAGCTTCGGACAGCTGGCCGCCACCCTGCGCGACATGCGCAGCTATCCCATGGCGCTGACCTTCTTGCTCGCCTACCTGTTCTTCAACGACGGCATCCAGACCGTCATCGCCTCGGCCTCGGTCTTCGGCTCGGAGGAGCTCGGCCACTCCCAGACCATCTTGATCGCCACGATCCTGATGGTGCAGTTCGTGGCCTTCGGCGGGGCCCTGCTCTTCGGGCGGCTCGCTGGCCGCTGGGGGGCCAAGCGCACCATCCTGGTCGGGCTCGGCATCTGGTGCGTCATCGTGACGGTCGCCCTGTTCCTGCCGGCGGGGAACGTGCCCTTCTTCCTCATCCTCGGGGCGGCGATCGGCCTCGTCCTCGGAGGCACCCAGGCGCTGGCGCGGTCGTACTTCTCGCTCCTCATCCCGCGGGGCAAGGAGGCCGAGTACTTCAGCTTCTACCACGCGATGGACCGCGGTACGTCCTGGTTCGGGACCGCCACCTTCGGCGTCGTCCTGGCCATCACCGACTCCTACCGCCCGGCGATCTTCGCGCTGATCGCGTTCTTCGTGATCGGTGGCCTGCTGCTGATGCGCGTCGACACCGCCAAGGGAATCCGCGACGCCGGCAACGACCTCCCCGCCGTCATCTGACCCCGAATCGCACCGTTCTGACGCCCATCGAGGCCTCGGCCACCCCTCGGGGTGAAGTGCGTCTCGCCTGAGCGTGGCGAGCACCACCCGGAATCCGCGGAATGTGGTGCGCCCCGCTACCGTTGAAGCATCACACGGGGACGAGCCGCGTCGTCACGAGCGGCGTCACGAATCACCATCTGGCTCGTTACACCTGTATCCGATATACAAGTCAACGGGGTCTGCAGAGGACCCCTACTGGAGGTGGGCACGGTGGCGGAGCGCACACTGCGCGGCGCGAGGCTCGGCGGCCAGAGTTTCGAGGACGAGCGCGGCATCGAGTTCGCGGCTCGGCAGCAGGTCGGGTATCAGTGCAAGCAGGGCCACGACTTCGAGGTCACGATGTCGGTCGAGGCCGACATCCCGGCCAAGTGGGAGTGCCCGCGGTGTGGGGCCGAGGCCCTCAGCACCGCCGGCATCCTGCCGGAGGAGAAGGTCGAGAAGCCGGCTCGTACGCACTGGGACATGCTCTTGGAGCGTCGCTCGGAGAAGGAGCTCGAGGACATCCTCAAGGAGCGGCTCGAGCTGCTGCGAGGCGGCCAGATCGGCCCGGCGCACCTGCACCGCGCCAACAAGAAGAAGCGTGTCTCCTGACCGTCGTCAGGTAGCTCACTCGACTCAGTCGACGACGTCGCCCCGGACCACCGGGCCCTCGGGCCCGGGACCGGGGTGACGTGCATTTCCGGGCCCGAATCCGGGTCCGAAGGGAAGGACCACCAGCCGCCGCTCCACGACGGAGGTCAGCAGGCGGCGCGCCACCGGGCGGGTGAACGGCAGGATCAGCAAGATCCCGGCCACGTCGAGCACGAAGCCGGGACTGAGCATCAAGGTGCCGCCGATGAGGATCAGCGCGGCGTCGGCGAGCTCCCGCGCCGGCATCCGCCCGCCCTGCAGGGCCTGGCGCAGCGCCTGCCAGGCCCGGCCTCCCTCGCGCTTGATGAGCCAGGCACCGATCGCGCTGTCGAGGACCAGCAAGGCGATGGTCCACCACGGCCCGACCAGCTGGCCGACCTGGAGGATGGCCCAGATCTCGAGGAGCGGCACCAGCACGAAGACAGCAACCAGGACCGGCCGCAGCCACCCACGCCGTCGCGACGGCGCGGGGCGGGGCGACGCGGGGTGGGTCACGTCGTGCCCCGGCTCCTGCGGAGCTGGGCGCGACGCTCGGACAGCCCCCACCGCGTGATGAGCTTCAGGGACTCGCTCGCCACCTGGCCGCTCATCTTGGAGTCGCCGCGTTCGCGCTCGATGAACTCGATCGGCACCTCGGTGAGGCGCAGCCCTCGGCTGAGGGTGCGGTAGGCGAGGTCGGTCTGGAACACGTACCCAGTAGACCTCACGGCACCAAGCTCGATGGCCTCGAGGGTGGTGCGCCGGAACAGCCGGAACCCGGCAGTGGCGTCCTTGACCTTGATGCCGAGGAGCAGCCGGACGTAGAGGTTGCCGCCGCGGGACAGGATCAGCCGCTGGATCGGCCAGTTGACCACCGATCCCCCCGGCACGTAGCGCGAGCCGATGACGAGGTCGGCGGTCCTGAGGGCGTCGAGGAGGCGGTGCAGCTGCTCGGGCTGGTGCGACCCGTCGGCGTCCATCTCGCCGATGACGTCGTAGCCGGCCCGGAGCGCGACGTCGAAGCCGTTGAGGTAGGCCGCGCCGAGGCCGGCCTTCTCGGTGCGGTGCACCACCGTGATCGCGTCGTCAGCAGCCGCGAGCCGGTCGGCGATGTCGCCGGTGCCGTCGGGGCTGTTGTCGTCGACGATCATCACGTCGATCCCGGGCTGGGCGGTCCGCAGCCGTGCGACGATCCACTCGAGGTTCTCGGACTCGTTGTAGGTCGGCATCACCATCACGCAGCGACCGAGGCCCTCGACACTCACCTGCTGCCTCCACGCCCGGTCGGTTCGCCGACGGCGCGGTCGCTCCGTCGGCGACGACGATAGGCGACCAGCACCCCGGCCGTGTGCACAACGAGGAAGACGAGAGCCAGACGCGCAGGCCACACCCCCAGGCGCACCGCAGGCGTGATCGTCGTGCTCAGCCCGACGGTCTCCACCAGCACCTCCTGGCCGCGTGCCGGGACGGACGCGACGACCTCGCCGTCGGGACGTACGACGCCCGAGATGCCGTTGATGGCGGCCACGACCACCCACCGACCGGTCTCCTGCGCCCGCAGCCTGCTGATCTCGAACTGCTGGGCCAGCTGGCCGGTGCGACTGAACATCGCGTTGCTGGTCTGCACCGTGACCAGCTGCGCTCCCCTGGCCACCTGGCCGCCGATCCCCTCGTCGTAGGCGACGTCGAAGCAGATCGCGTCGGCGACCAGCACGTCGGCCACCTGCAGCGGCTCGAGGCTGGTGCCGCGCACCATGTCGCGAGGGACCATCCGCAGCTTGCCGTAGCTCTCGGGGATCAGGCTGCCGCGGAAGGGGATGTACTCGCCGTACGGCACCGGGTGCCGCTTGGTGTAGCGGTCACCGCTGCCGAGTCCCGGTCGGAAGACGATGCCCTGGTTGAGCACCTGTCCGTCGTCGAGCGGGTCGTCGGACATCGCGCCGACGACGACCGGGACACCGATCGCGTCGGTGGCCGCCACGATCCCCGCGTTCACGCCGGGGTCGGTGAAGGGATCGACGGCCGTCGAGTTCTCGGGCCACACGACGAAGTCGGGTTGCGGGCGCTCGCCGGCCGCGACGGCGTCGGCGAGGTCCTGGGTGAGCCGGACGTGGTTGGCGGTGACCTCGCGGTTCACCGCGACGACATCGAGTCCCGTGCCGGGGACGTCACCCTGGACGGCGGCCACGGTCGTCGTGCCGCTCTCGTCGGCCTGGAACGTCACCAGGACGGGCGCGACGCTCACCACGGCCACCCCCGCGAGGACCGCGAAGGCGGTGCGGGTGGGAGCGCGCAGCTGGATCAGCAGCCAGGCGAGCGTCGTGCCCGTGAGCGCGACCAGCAGGCTCACGCCGGTCATGCCGATCCATGGCAGCGCGTCGGCCCAGGGGGTGTCCGCAGTGGCGAAGACCAGCCGGCCGAAGGGCATGCCGCTGAACGGGAACCCGCTGCGCCAGGTCTCGACGCCGACCCACCACAGAGCGGCCCAGAGGGGCCATGCGCGCAGGCGGAGGCTCCACGACAGCCCCAGGCCCAGGGGAACGAAGAACGCGGCCTCCAGCGCGCACATGGCGATCCACGCGTCCGTGCCGACGGCACGCATCCAGAACATCACGGCATAGCTGAAGGTGATGCCGAAGAGGAGGGTGGGCAGCCAGGCCAGGCCCGGTCGCAGGCCGCGGACCGCGAAGACGAGGGCGGCGATCGCCGGGGGCATCAGCCAGGCGAACCCGAGGGGTTCGAAAGCGGCTGCCAGTGAGAGACCACCCACGAGGGCGAGCAGGCAGCGGAGCAGCACGTCCCAGACCGTAGCCGACGGATGAGCGCCTGCAGCGGTGCGGGAGGAACGGCGGGGCTTCGGACCGACGCGCGACCGCCTGGCTGACGATCGTGCGAAGTTGTCTACGGCTCCGGGGTTCCTCCCGCATCCAGCCACCGCGGGACACGTCCGGCCAGATGTCGGAGCAGGGGCAGCACTGGCTTCGTGTACCCCACCTCGGACCTCCCACTGCCGGTCGTGCCACCCGCGGGCTGCACAGGCGGACCCGGAGACCCTCTCTCCCGGCGTCACAGGTGTCAACACGGTCTTGACCTGCGCCAACGCACGAAACCGCAGGTCAACGCGGTGCTCGCGGTCGGAATTTCCTCCGACAATTTTACCCGGCGCGGCGTGTCGCCACAGACACGCCGGAGCCGGTGCCGCGGTCAGTGCGAGGAGGGCGGTACGACGACCGTTCCGGTCGCCGTCGTGGCCAGCACCGGCGGGTCGAGGAGCTCCGCGGCGCCGGGTGCCTCCGCGGTGGGCGCCCCGCGCCCGACCACGTGCACGGCGAAGTCCATCACCCGGCTGCGCGTGCCCTCCCGGGCCAGGGTGGCGGTGATCTCGAGGACGTCGCCGGCGCGCACCGGTGCCGTGAACTGCACGTCGGAGTACGACGCGAACAGGCCCTCGTCGCCGTCGAGCAGGATGCACATCTCCGTCGCCACGTCACCGAAGAGCCCCAGGCTGTAGGCGCCGTCGACCAGGTTGCCGGCGTAGTGGGCGTGGGAGTACGGGACGTAGCGCCGGTGTGTCACGACCGTGCCGACGCGGCTGGGATCCGTCATGAGGCCTCCTCCTGGGTGCCGGGGCGGGGCGAGGTGAGCCGGTGGACGATGAAGGACGCCACCTCACCCGGCGTCGTACCGCGTGTGAAGACCCGGTCGACGCCGAGCTCACCGGCCATCGTCTCGTCGAAACGCGGTCCGCCGACCACGAGCAGCGGCCTCGTGGCGGCCGGGTAGGCCTCCCGGAAGGCCGCCGACATCTCGCGGGTGTTGAGCAGGTGGGCATCGCGCTGGGTCACGACCTGGGAGACCAGCACAGCGTCGGCCCTCTCCTCGCGGGCGGCCTCGACCAGCTGCGGCACGGAGACCTGCGCACCGAGGTTGACCACCTTGATCTCGCGGTAGTACTCCAGGCCCTTCTCCCCCGCGAACCCCTTGATGTTGAGGATCGCGTCGATGCCGACCGTGTGCGCGTCGGTGCCGATGCACCCGCCGACCACCACCAGCCGGCGGCGCATCGAGCGCTTGATCGCGGCGTTGGCCTCCTTGGGCGTCAGGAGCGGGTAGTCGCGCTCGACGACCTCGACCGTGCTGGGGTCCACGAGGTGGTTGACCCGGCCGTAGACGACGAAGAACGTGAAGCCCTCCCCCATCGCCTTGGCGTGCACCACGAGTGCGGGGTCCATGCCCATCTTGTTGGCGAGCTGCACCGCGGCGCCCTCGGCGATCTTGGAGTGCTCGATGGGAAGGGTGAAGGACAGCTGCACCATGCCGTCGCCGGTGGTGTCGCCGTAGGGCCTGATCAGGCTCATCGCCCCTCCAGGATCTCGGTCGCGGGGTTGTAGTGGTCGGGCGCCTTGCGCGCCACACCGTCGAGGCCGCGGCCCTTGTCGGCGGGGCGCTTCATCAGCCCGAAGGTGCCGTCGGCGATCGCGGAGAGCAGCGGCGGCTGGCCCTTGACGGTGCGGTCCGCCTTGATCTCCTCGAGCAGGTCGATCGCCTCGCCGAGGACCTCGCGGGCGCGACTGGCGATGAAGCCGTCGGGCGTGGGACGGAAGTCCTCGTGCAGCCTGCCCGCGGCGTTCATGACGTAGCGGACGTTCTGCAGGGCCAGGTCGCGGTCGGAGATCCACGGGGTGACGACGGCCTCGGTCATCATGCCGACGAGCAGGATGCCCTGGCCGGTGAGCGCTCCGACGAGGTTGAAGAAGCCGTCGAGGAGGTAGCCCTTGAAGATGTCGCCGGTCATGTGGCGCGTCGGCGGCATCCACTTCAGCGGGGCGTCCGGGAACAGCTCCCGGGCGAGCATCGCGTGGGCGAGCTCGAGCCGGAACGAGTCCGGGACCTCGGGGTCGATCTCGAACGCGTGGCCCAGGCCGAGCTGCCAGTCCTCGAGCCCCGCCTCCTTGGCGAAGTACTCGTTGAGCAGCTGGCTCGTCGTGACCGTGTGCGCTGCCTCGATCGCGTCGGCCGTGGTGAGGTAGTTGTCCTCGCCGGTGTTGATGATGATGCCTGCGCGGGCGTGGATCTGGCGGCTGAAGCGCTGGTCGACGAAGGTGCGGATCGGGTTGATGTCGCGGAAGAGGATGCCGTACATCGAGTCGTTGAGCATCATGTCGAGCCGCTCGAGCCCGGCGAGCGTCGCGATCTCCGGCATGCAGAGGCCGGAGGCGTAGTTGGTGAGCCGGACGTAGCGACCGAGCTCCTTCGACGTCTCGTCGAGGGCGGCCCGCATGAGCCGGAAGTTCTCCTGGGTGGCGTAGGTGCCGGCGAACCCCTCGCGGGTGGCGCCCTCGGGGACGAAGTCGAGCAGCGACTGGCCCGTGGAGCGGATCACCGCGATCACGTCGGCACCCTCGCGGGCGGCGGCCTGCGCCTGCGGGATGTCCTCGTGGATGTCGCCCGTGGCGACGATCAGGTAGATCCACGGCTTGCTCGGGGCGTCGCCCACCTTGGCGACCATCTTCTCCCGCGCGGTGCGTTGGCGGTCGATCTGCTTGATGCCCGCGGCCACCGGCTTGCGGGCGGCCGCAGCGGCGCGGGTGGCGTCCTTGCCCTCGGGGATGCGGAACGTCACGGACCCGGCCGCCGCCTTCTGGGCCAGGGTGAGCAGGTCGTCGCCCTCGCCGCGCAGCAGGGCGTCCCACACCGGGAGGCTCACGCCGTGCTCGAGACCGACGTCCGCGCGCACCGCGTCCGCGAGGCGGTTGACCCACGGGGTGCCGTCCGGGTCGGCGCCGCCCAGGCCCGCCAGGCGGAGCGTGGCGCGCTCGACCGAGACCGTCGTGTGCAGGGTGGCGAGGTCGACGATCGGCTTGCCGACCTGGCGGGCCAGCGTGCGCGCACGGCGCACGTCGGCGCTGGGAAGTCCCAGCTGGCTGCCGCGCCGGCCGGTCTGCGTGCTGGTGGTGCGTGCCATCAGAGCCTCCGCTCGAAGAGTCCGCGGACGCCGGCGTCGGCGCGCAGCAGCTCCATGGCGTACGCCGCGTGGCCGGGGACGTAGCCGTTGCCGACGAGCATCCGCACGTCGGCGGCCACGCCCTCGGCGCCGAGTGCGGCGGCGCTGAAGCTGGTGGCCATGGAGAAGAAGATGACCGTGCCGCCCTCGGCCGTGGCCAGGATCGCCCCGCCCTCGCAGCCCGGCACGTCGACACACACCACGGTGACGTCGGCGGGACCGCCGGCCGCGGCGACCGCGTCACGGAGCGCGATCGGGTCGCGCGCATCGGCGACGGTGACCTCGTCGGCCAGGCCGGCGCCCGTCAGCAGGTCGTGCTCGCGCTGGTGCGGGACGACGCCGATGGTGCGGGCGGCGCCGGCGGCACGGGCGGCGACGAGGCTGAGCGAGCCGGACTTGCCCGCTCCGCCGATGACGGCGACCGTCGGTCCGTGCTTCGCGCCGACGCGAGAGACGTACTCCCCCACGACGCGGGCGGTCAGCGCCGGCGCACCGCAGACGTCCATCACGCTCAGTGAGAGGGCGGGGTCGAGGTCGTCGGGGATGACGGCGGCGATGGAGCGGCCGAAGAGCACGGCGTAGCCGTCGCAGGGCACCTGCTCGCTGCGACCGTCCCAGCCCGCCAGCTCGTCCTCGATGACGAGCGGGGTGAGGGTCAGGCTGACCAGGGTGGCGACCCGGTCGCCCACCGCGAGGCCCAGGGGCGACTCGGGACCGACGGCCTCGACCGTGCCGACGAGCATGCCGCCGGACCCGGTCTCGGGGTTCTGCATCTTGCCGCGCGTGGCCACGATCTGGAGGACCTCGGCGCGCACCGCAGCGCCGTCCACCTGACCGTCTGGAGCGGTGTGCGCGCCCTCGAGCTGGCGGTACGACGCCGCGTCGAGATTGAGCCGTTCGACCCGCACCCGGACCTCGTCGGGCCACAGCTCGGCCCGGGTGTCGAGCCGCGTGGCCGCCTGGGGCAGCACCACACGGTCGTCCAGCACGCGGTGCAGACCGGTCGGGTCACCTGTGCGGAGATCCGTGGGGAGGTCCGTGTGGAGCTCCGAGGAGGGAGGCATTCGGGTCATCCTTCTAGGTTCACGCTGTTCGACCGTAAATCTTGCGGCGTGGCATTGGACTGGCCGCACGTTCTCCACGTACTCTTTCAGATGTGTCGGCGGCCACACAACCGGCGCGCCGAACCGCCACTTCCCGGGCCGACCCCGGTCCCTGCAAGGAGACGCCATGAGCATCGAGACCGCCGGTCCCCTGGACCTGGACCTGGCCCTCGCCACCGACCAGCCCTACCCCTACCAGCGGGTCGAGCTCGTCGAGCCCGACTGGACGCGCTTCCCCGGGTGGGCCGGCGTGAGTGCGGAGGAGTGGGCGTCGGTGCAGTGGCAGCGGGCCCACTGCGTCAAGAACGTCAAGCAGCTGCGCGAGCTCATGGGTGACCTCCTCGACGAGCGCTTCTACGCCGACCTCGAGCGCGACCAGGCCGAGCGGGCGACCATGTCGATGCTGGTGCCGCCCCAGATGATGAACACGATGGCGCCGGCGGTCGAGCCGCACGGGGCGGGCTCGCTGACCGAGGCGTTCTACGCAGACCCGATCAGGCACTACATGATCCCGGTGTTCTCGGACCGGCGCACCGACTGGTCGTCGCACCCGCACGCGACCCGCGACTCCCTGCACGAGCACGACATGTGGGCGACCGAGGGCCTGACCCACCGCTACCCGACCAAGGTGCTCGCAGAGCTGCTGCCGACCTGCCCGCAGTACTGCGGCCACTGCACGCGGATGGACCTCGTCGGCAACTCGACCCCCGTGATCGAGAAGCTCAAGTTCGGCGGCAAGCCCAACGACCGCATCGGCGACATGCTCGACTACCTGCGTCGCACGCCCTCGGTGCGCGACGTGGTGGTCTCCGGCGGCGACGTGGCCAACATGCCGTGGCCCCGGCTCGAGGCCTTCCTCACCGAGGTGATGGAGATCGAGAACATCCGCGACATCCGTCTCGCCACGAAGGCGCTGATCGGTCTGCCGCAGCACTGGCTGCAGCCGGACGTCGTCGACGGCGTGGCCCGGGTCGCCTCGATCGCCCGCTCGCGCGGCGTCTCGCTGGCGATGCACACCCACACCAACCACGCGAACTCCGTGACGCCGATCGTCGCCGAGGCGACCCGGGCGATGCTCGACGCCGGCCTGCGCGACGTACGCAACCAGGGCGTGCTGCTCAACGGCGTCAACGCCGACCCGCACACCTTGCTCGACCTGTGCTTCCGCCTGCTCGACGGCGCGCAGATCATGCCCTACTACTTCTACATGTGCGACATGATCCCGTTCTCGGAGCACTGGCGGGTCTCGGTCGCCGACGCGCAGCGCCTGCAGCACCACATCATGGGCTACCTGCCGGGCTTCGCCACGCCCCGCATCGTGTGCGACGTGCCGTTCGTCGGCAAGCGCTGGGTCCACCAGCTCGCCGACTACGACACCGAGCGCGGCATCTCCTACTGGACCAAGAACTACCGGACCTCCATCGAGTCCACGGACGCCGACGCCCTGTCGCGCCTCTACGAGTACTACGACCCGATCCACACGCTGCCCGCGTCCGGCCAGCAGTGGTGGGAGAAGCACGGCCGGCTCGACGAGACCGCGCTCAAGGCCGCCGAGATGGCCGAGGCCTCGCGGCGTACGGCGGCGCTGCAGGCCTTCTGATCCTCCGGCTGTTTGCGGGAGTCCCCGCTGAGGCGGTGACTCCCGCGCGGTTGGGCCGTTGCAACGGCCCAACCGCGCAAAACTCCCCCAACCCGCTCGGCCACGCCGACAGGGGTTGCGCCACCATCTGTCCACAGCACGTGCCGAACGGGCTTCGTCCACAGGGCGATCGGCTCGGCCGCTCGGGTTGTCCCCGCTGACGTCCAAGGTCGTCGCATGGACAGCGACACGTTCCCCATCGGGACCCACGACATCAGGCTCCGACGCGAGCTCATCGCCGCCGGATGGACCGACCGCGACATCGCACGCGCCGTCGCCAGCGGACTCATCGAGCGACTGCGCTACGGCGCCTACGTCGACTCGGCGCTGTGGAGCATGTTGGACTCCAAGCGGGACCGGCACCGGGCGCGGGCGAGAGCGGTGCTCAGGACCGCCCACCCCACCAGCGTCCTCACCCATCAGTCGGCGCTCGCGGAGCACGTCGACTCACTGTGGCGCCTCTGCCTCGACGAGGTCGCGCTGACGCGGACCGACGGCGTCGCCGGCCGGCGTGAGGCCGGGATCGTCCACCACTCCGGGAGCCTGCACCTGCCCGACATCACGGTGCGCAACGGCGTCCCCGTCTCGGCCCCGGCCCGGACGGCCATCGAAGTGCTGTCCACGAACGACACCGAGCTCGGCTTCTGCCTGCTCAACGCCCTGCTGCACACCCGCCGTACGACGCTGGACGAGGTCCGCTCAGTGGCAGCGCGCACCGAGCACTGGCCCAACACCATCGGGGTCCGCATCGCGATCGGGCTGGCGCACCCCAAGCTGTCGAGCATCGCCGAGAGCCGGACGTACCACATGTTCCACCGCCAGAGCGTCCCTCTGCCCGAGCCGCAGGTGGACGTCCACGATGGCCTCGGCAAGCTCCTCGGGCGTGTGGACTTCCTCTGGCCCAAGCACGGGGTGTTCCTCGAGTTCGACGGGCGCATCAAGTACGAGCTGTTCCGCCGGCCGGGCGAGTCACTTGCCGACTACGTCCTGCGCGAGAAGTTGCGCGAGGAACGCATCTGCCAGGAAACGGGGTGGATCTGCATCCGCATCACGTGGTCCGACCTCGAGACACCCCAGGCGACTGCCCGACGGATCCTGGCCATTCTCGCCAAGCGCGGCCCGACGGCGGCCTGAGCGCTAGATCCTGGCGCGCAGCACGTCCGCGCCGGTGCCCGCGAGCTCGTCGGCCCGGAGCGGGCGGCCATAGAGCAGCAGCGCGATCGCCTCGCCGGACGCCCGGACCTCGGGCCCGTCGCCGTGGGACCAGTCGATGTCGTCGGCGACCAGCCGGACTCCTGCGGCACGCCGCGCCGCGTTGCCACCCACGACGCCGTTCAGCGGCCACGGCATCCGCAGCACGAAGTCGGCCACAGGGGCCAGCGCGTCGGCTGTGATCCGTTGCTCGAGCCCGAGCGGACGGCGTACGTCGATCCCGTGGACGAGCGCATCGGCAAGCGCGGCGACGGTCGGCATCGCGAAGGGCTTCGCGCCGGACTCGAGGTTGTGTCGAAGCTGATCGAGGATGGCCCCGCGGCCGCGCCTGCTCCAGCCGACGGCGGTGGAGGCGATCGTGCGGTTCACCGAGAAGCGGCTGCGCAGCATCGCCATGGTCCCGGCCGCGGGGCCGAGGACGGGTGCCCAGGCAAGGTGCGCGGCGACGTCGATGACGCGCCACTCACTGCAGAGCGACTGCTGCTCCCACTGCATCGGCGTCAGGCCCTCGAGGGTGTCGATGAAGGCCCGGCGCTCCCGGCGCACCAGGGCCGGCAACACGTCCGAGCTCGTCATGAGGAGCTCCAGCTCATCGTGTCGACGAGGTCGGCCAGGATGGGCGCCGGATCGAAGTCGGCCCCCGGGAGGGCGAGCTGGTGGAGCACCAGCCCGGTGACGTAGTTGGCCAGGATCGCGAGGTCCCGCGCGGGGTCGGGCGAGCCCGCACGTGTGATCAGGTCGAGTCCCCACCTGTCCACCTGGTCCGCGCCCTGCGCGAGCACGGCCGAGAGCTCGGGATGCTGCGACGCTTCGACGAGGATGGCGTACCTCGCCAGCGTGACGACCCGCCCCGGTCCGGTCGCAAGCCGGCTGAAGTCAGCGAGGGCTCGTACGACGCCCGCCGGCGTCGCCTCCACCTCGCCCTGTCCCTCGGCCATCTCCCGCTCCCGGACGACGAACCGTCCCACGATCCCGAGCAGCAGGGCATCGCGTGTGCGGAACAGGTTGGAGGCGGACCCGACCGGCAGTCCCGCTCCGGTGTCGACCGCGCGGTGCGTCAGCCCCCTCATGCCCTGGGTCCCGACGATCTCGATCGCGGCGTCGAGAAGACGGGTTCGGCGCTCGCCCATGGACACACACTACATCTGTAGTGGTCCAGCCGGAAGACTCATCCGCACCTCGTGTCCCACGACTGGGGGAACTTTGACGCGGTTGGGCTGTTGCAACGGCCCAACCGCGCGGGAGTCACCGCTGAGGCGGTGACTCCCACACACGGCCAGGGCTCGCTCAGTCGACCGGCCGGTTCTCGTAGGGCGTCGAGAGCACGATGGTGGTGCGGGTGGACACGGTGGCCACGCCGCGGATCCGGGCCAGCAGGTCCTCGAGGTCGCGCGGCGTGGGGACGCGGATCTTGAGGATGTAGGACTCCTCGCCGGCCACCGACCAGCAGGACTCGATCTCGCGGATGCCCTCCAGCCGCTCGGGGTAGTCGTCGGGTTGCGAGGGGTCGATCGGGGTGATCGAGATGAAGGCCGTCAGCGGTCGCCCGAGCTGATCGTGGTCGACGGTCGCCCCGTAGCCGAGGATCAGGCCCCGCTGCTCGAGCCGCTTGACCCTCTGGTGGACCGCGGAGGTCGACAGGTCGGTCGCCTTGCCGAGGTCGGTGAAGGACATCCGGCCATCGGTGGCGAGCAGCGACAGGATCTGACGGTCCTTGGCCTCGACCTCGGGGGAGCTCACGCCGCTCACACTAGTGCGAGCCGGACATTGCCTCCACCAGGCGCACGGCAGACGAGCCGAGGCCCCACCGCTCGTCCAGGGCCACCACGGCGCCGTGGTCGGCCGGGGTGCGCAGCCGGGTGAGGTCGGGAGAGCCGAGGTCGAGGTCGCGACGTACGGCGACCACCTCGGGCGCGACCGCGAGGTAGTCGGCGGCGGCCTTGATCTTCCCGCGCGGGCCGGGCCCCATGTCGGAGTCCGGGTCGCTCGCAGCCGCGACGATCGCCTGGATCGAGCCGAAGCGGGTCAGCAACGTCGCGGCGGTCTTCTCCCCCACCCCGGCCACGCCCGGCAGGCCGTCGGAGGCGTCGCCGCGCAACGTGGCGAAGTCGGCGTACTGACCGGGGTCGACGCCGTACTTGCTGCGGACCCAGCCGTCGTCCACGCGCTCGTGCCGGCTCACGCCCCGCGCGACGTAGAGCACGCGCACCTGGGCCTGGTCGTCGACGAGCTGGAACAGGTCGCGATCACCCGTGACGATGTCGACCGGCATGCCCGCGCCGGTCGCGAGGGTGCCGATCACGTCGTCGGCCTCCATCTCGCGGTGCCCCACGATCGGGATGCCATAGGCCTCGAGCACCGACACGATGATGGGGACCTGCGTCTCCAGCGGGTCGGGCACCTCCTCCACGTCGGGCGTCGACCCCGGCCGGGCCTGCACGACGCGGTGGGACTTGTAGGACGGGATCAGGTCGACACGCCACTGCGGTCGCCAGTCGTCGTCCCAGCAGCAGGCCAGGTGCGTCGGGTCGTACTCCCCCACCAGCCGACTGATGAAGTCCATCAGTCCCCGCACGGCGTTGACCGGGGTGCCGTCGGGCGCCTTGATCGAGTCCGGCACGCCGAAGAACGCACGGAAGTAGAGGGAGGCGGTGTCGAGCAGCAGGAGGCGGTCACCGGTGGCCATGGCGGCAGCCTGTCACATGGGCCGGAGCCGTCACTCCGCCAGCACGCTGTAGGCGATGACCCCCCGCTTGAGGGACCTGGCCGTGGCGCGGGCGGTGGTGCGCAGGGGGCTGTCGCCCGCCGCGTCCGCCACCTGTCCGCACAGGTCGAGCAGCTGCTTCATCCAGCGGACGAAGTCGCCGGCGGACAGCCCGGTGACCCGGAGCACGTCGTCGAGGTCGTCGCCCTCGGCCCACCGCCAGGCCGCCCAGGCGAACCCGACGTCGGGCTCGCGGAGGAAGTCGAGCTTGTGCTCGCGCTCCAGGGCGTCGAGCTGTCCCCACAGCTTCACCAGCTCGGCGAGCACCGGCTTCACGCGGCCTCCGGGCATCTTGGGCGAGGATGCGTCGTCGGCGCGACGGGCCTCGAACACCAGCGCCGAGAGGACCGCGGCGAGCTCCGAGGGACCGAGCTCGTCGAAGAGCCCGGCACGGATCGCCTCGGCTGCCACGAGGTCCATGTCGGTGTAGATCCGCCGCAGGTGCGAGCCCTGCTCGGTCACCTTGTCACCGTCGAGGTAGCCCAGCTCGGTCAGCACCTCGCACACGTGGTCGAAGATGCGGGCCACCGTGTTGGTGCGGTTCTCGACGCGCCTCTTCAACGTCTCGGTGTCGCGCTGCAGCTTGAAGTAGCGCTCGGCCCAGCGGGAGTGGTCCTCGCGCTCGGGGCACTGGTGGCACGGGTGCGCCTTCAGGTCGCCGCGCAGCCGGCCGATCTCGCGGTCGGTGGCGGTGTCGCTGAAGGAGTCCGGCTGCTTCGTCCCCCGTCCGCCGGCGCCGTCGAAGTCGCGCGCGCGGTTCTTCAGGGCGGTCGCGAGGTCGCGTCGCATGGCCGGGTTGCGGCCGTTGAACGACTTGGGGATCCGCAGCCGGCCGATCGACTCCACGGGGACCGGGAAGTCCATCGGGGCCAGTCGCCGCGCCTGCCGGTCGGCCGTGACGACGTACGGCCGCGGCTCGTCCCCGGACTCGCCGGGGTCGATGACGACGGCGAGCCCACTGAACTTGCCGGCCGGCACGTTGATGACGTCACCGGGGCGCAGCTTGCCGAGCGACGCGATCGCCTCCGCGCGGCGGTCCATGCGGCGCTCGCGCTTCGCGCCCTTCTCCAGGTCGGAGATCTGGCGGCGCAGGCCGGCGTACTCCATGAAGTCGCCCACGTGGCACGTCGCGGCCTCGCGGTAGCCGGCCAGCGCCTCCTCGGCCTTGTGCACCTGACGGGCGAGGCCCACGACGGCCTTGTCGGCCTGGTATTGCGCGAAGGACTGCTCCAGGAGCTCCCGCGAGCGCGCGCGGCCGAACTGGTGGACCAGGTTGACCGCCATGTTGTAGGACGGCCGGAAGGACGAGCGCAACGGATAGGTACGCGTGGAGGCCAGGCCGGCGACCTCACCGGGGTTCATGCCGGGCTGGTAGAGCACGACCCCGTGCCCCTCGATGTCGAGGCCGCGCCGACCGGCGCGTCCCGTCAGCTGGGTGTACTCCCCCGGTGTCAGGTCGGCGTGCGTCTCGCCGTTCCACTTCGACAGCTTCTCGATCACCACGGTGCGCGCCGGCATGTTGATGCCCAGTGCGAGGGTCTCAGTGGCGAAGACGACCTTGACCAGTCCGTCCTGGAACAGCTCCTCCACCACCTGCTTGAAGGCGGGCAGCAGGCCGGCGTGGTGGGCCGCGATGCCGCGGGTGAGGCCGTCGAGGAACTCGTGGTAGCCGAGGACGTGCAGGTCCTCCTCGGGAAGCGACTTCGAGGCCTGCTCCACCCGGGAGAGGATCTCGTCGCGTTCGGCCGCCGTCGTCAGGCGGGTGTTGGCCGAGACCAGCTGGGTGACGGCCGCATCGCAGCCGGCGCGGCTGAAGATGAAGCAGATCGCCGGCAGCAGGCCCTCACGATCGAGGCGCTCGACGACCTCCACGCGGCTGGGGATCCAGACGCGTCGGCCGTTGCCGACGGTGCGCGGGTTCTTCGACGACCCCGGCCTGCCCTTGCGCGGCGAGCGACGGTCGCGCATCAGGCGCGAGCTGGCCCAGTCGTCACGCGCGATCCGGGTGAGCTCCTCGTTGACCGGCGCCCCCTCCTTGACGAAGCCCGCGCTCGCGTCGACGTCGGAGGACGCGAAGAGGTCGAGCAGGCGCCGACCCACCATGACGTGCTGGAAGAGCGGCACCGGCCGCTTCTCCTCCAGGATCGTGGTGGTCTCGCCGCGGACGGTGGCCAGCCACTCGCCGAACTCCTCGGCGTTGGAGACCGTCGCCGAGAGCGACACGAGCGTCACCGACTCCGGCAGGTGGATGATCACCTCCTCCCACACCGCACCGCGCATCCGGTCGGCGAGGTAGTGCACCTCGTCCATCACGACGTAGCCGAGGCCCAGCAACGTGCGCGAGCTGGCGTAGAGCATGTTGCGCAGCACCTCGGTGGTCATCACGACGACCGGCGCCTCGCCGTTGATCACGTTGTCGCCGGTCAGCAGGCCGACGTTGTCGGCCCCGTAGCGCTTGACCAGGTCGTGGTACTTCTGGTTGGACAGCGCCTTGATCGGTGTGGTGTAGAACGCCTTGCGTCCCGTCTGCAGCGCCAGGTGGATCGCGAACTCGCCGACGATCGTCTTGCCGGAGCCGGTGGGCGCCGCGACGAGCACCCCGCGCCCGTCCTCGATCTCCTGGCAGGCGCGGACCTGGAAGTCGTCCAGCTCGAAGCCGTAGAGCCCGGCGAAGTCCTTCAGCATCGGGAAGTCCTTCTCCCGCATGAAGGCCGCGTAGCGCTCCGCGTGGCCCGGTCGGTCGTCGTTCGTGGGGGTGCTCATGCGGGGTCCCTGCGGCGTTGTTCGGAGGAGCGGAGCGGAGGAGAAGAACGTCGTGGGGTGCTCATGCGGGGTCCCTGCGGCGTTGTTCGGAGGAGCGGAGCGGAGGAGAAGAACGTCGTGGGGTGCTCATGCAATGACCTCCAGTGCGCCCGGAGCGCACTCGATGGTGAGGGGCAGCGCGCCGAAGCGCTCGCCGTCGGCGTACGACATGATGCTCGGGCCCGCGACGGTCACGGATCGCACCCGCCGGTGGACGTACTCGGCGACGCCGTCGATCTTCCCGGTGAACAACCGGGGGTAGGAGCGCAGCAGCTTGGGCTTGCTCATCCGCGTGATCACGACGACGTCGAGGAGCCCGTCGTCGAGCAGCGCGCCCTCGGCGATCCGCAGGCCGCCGCCGAAGGAGGGACCGTTGCCGACGGCGACGAGCATCGCCTCGTGCTGCACCGTCTCACCGTCGAGCACGAGGGTGTAGTGGATCGGCCGGAACGTGCGCAGCTCGGCCAGCGTGGCGAGGTTGTAGCGCATCTGGCCCCGAGGCCACGTCATCGCGTTGGCGCGCTCGTTGACGATCGCGTCGAAGCCCGCCGCGAGCACGGTGACGAAGTAGCGGTCGCCGCAGCGGGCTAGGTCGATGGTGCGACGCCGCGAGGCGATGATCCGGTCCGCCGCTGCCACCGGGTCGTTGCGCGGCAGGTCGAGGTGGCGGGCCGCGTCGTTGCCGGTGCCGCTGGGGATCAGGCCGAGCGGTACGCCGCTGCCGGCGACCGCCTGCACGCCCAGGTGCACCAGCCCGTCTCCGCCACAGACCACCAGGGCCTCGACCCCGTCGGCCACGCAGCCCCGGGCCAGGTCGGACGCCTCGTCGGCGTCGCGGCCCTGCAGGTTGCGGACCACGAAGCCGCTCTCGCGGAGCCGGGCGAGCGCCGCATCGCGGTGCCGGGCGCCCTTGCCCTTCCCGGCTGTGGGATTGGTCAACAGGGCGATCTCGCGCCCCCGCACAGGCGAGTGGGGTCCGGCCGGGTCGTGCATGAGCGCGACCCTATCCCCCGGCTCCAGCCGCTCAGCCCTGGACACTCAGCCGCAACAGGGCCGCATATCGCTCGGCGTGGGCGCCGACGGCCCGGGCCAGTCGTCCCAGCGCGTCCAGCACGAGGTCGGGCTCGAAGCGGGTGCCGGGCACGGCGAGCACCAGCCGCGGCTCCCCTCCGACGGGCACGGTGCCGACGACGACCTGTCCGTGCCGCCAGGCCTGGTGCACGCGCAACCGGCTCGCGTCGTCGACGACGGGCTCGGGGTAGGCCTCGTCGACGGCCAGCAGGTCGCAGACCAGGTCATCGACGCCCTCAGCCGTCAGCCGTCCCCGCACCAGGTGTCCGGTGCGCAGGCCGGCATCGGCCCGCCAGACCACGTCGAGGTCGCCGAGCCACTCGGGCAGGTCGAACGGATCGATGTCGGTGATCGCGGCCTGCATGGGTCCAGCCTGTCAGAGCCCCCTCAGAGAGGGGACAGCTCCTCAGGAGACAGCCCAGCGTTGGGGGCGTCGCGGGCCTTGCGGCGGTCGTGCAGCCGAGCGATCGCCTCGGAGACCAGGAACAGCGACACCATCGGCACCGCCATGAAGGTCATCGTGAAGGGATCGGCGGACGGCGTGGCGACGGCGGCGAAGACGAACGAGCCCACGATGATCCACGGACGGTGCGCCTTGAGCGAGGCTCCCTTGACCACCCCCACGCGGTTGAGCAGCACCACGAACACGGGGATGAGGAACGCCAGGCCGAAGACCAGGAGCGTGCGGGTGAAGAACTGCAGGTAGTCGTTGAAGTCGGTGAGGTTGGTGACGCCGTCCGGGTTGAAGCCGATCAGCACCTGCAGCGCCTTGGGGAAGGTGATGTAGCCCAGGCTCACGCCCGCGAGGAAGAGTGGACCCGCGATCGCGACGAAGACGCGGGTGATCTTGCGCTCCTGCGGGAACAGGCCCGGCAGGACGAAGGCCCAGATCTGGTAGAGCCAGTAGGGGGCGGTCACGACGAAGGCCGAGAAGCCCCACAACGTCATCCAGAGCAACGGGCCACCGCCCGCGCCGCTGGTCGTGGCGATCGTCGACCCTTCCTCCAGGACCGTCTGCGCCTTCTCGTAGGGGCCGTAGACGAGGTCGTACAGCGGCCCCCGGAACACCACGGCCAGCACGAAGGCCACCAAGAAGGCCAGCAGGCAGCGCATCAACCGTGCGCGGAACTCGCGGAAGTGGTCGGACAGTGCCATGCGCCCATCAGCGCCCACCTCGTGGTGCGGCCTGCCCTTGAACAGGCCGACGATGCCGCGAAACTTCACCCGGGTCAGGCGGTGGTGTCGTCGCGCCGCTCGCGCACCACGTCACCCGGAGTCACGTCACCCGTGGTCTCGTGGCCGGTGGCCTCGTTGAGGGACTCGATCTCCCGCTGCTCCGTGGTGGTGTGCGCGTCCTTCGCCGACGAGTCGTCGCGCAGGTCCTTGGTCTCGGTCTTGAAGATCCTCAGCGCCTGGCCCGAGCTGCGCGCCAGGTCCGGCAGCTTCGCCGCACCGAACACGAGCACAACGATCGCCAGGATCACCAGCCACTCCAGACCCTGCGGCATGCCGACCAGTGGGTTGATCATGAGCTCACTCCGATAAGTGTGGGGATGCGGGGGGTGGTGGATGGTGCGACGTTCACCGGAAGTCTACGCCGTCAGCCTGATAGAGACCGAGAGTTGCCCGTGCTGCGGCGGCGAAGGTTTCGGCATAGTGCTCCGGGGCGACCAGCGTGGCGTGCGGGGTCAGCCGGAAGAGCAACGACTGCACCCACTGCTCGCTCGCCACCTCGAGGTCCACCTCGACCGTCCCGTCAGGTCCGGGGCGCTCGGCGGTGACCTGGTAGTACTCGATCACCCACCGCGCGGGCGGGGCGAGACGGAGCGTGACGGTCGTGGTCTCGGCGTCGGTGAACCAGCCCCCGGTCAGGTCACGCGCGCGGGCCGCGGGGTCGGCGACACCGGTGTCGAGCTCGCGGGCGGCGAGGATCCGGTCGACGCGGAACGCGCGGTCGCCCCTGGCGGTGTGGCACCACGCATCGAGGTAGAGCTGGTCCTCGACCCGGGCCAGCCCGCGCGGATCGACGACCCGTCGCGTCTCGCGATCGCGCGAGGGCACGTGGTAGTCGATCTCCACCTGGTGTCCGTGCGCGAGGGCCGACTCGAGCACCGGCACCACCGCACTGCTCTCGAGCGGCGTCGGGCTCACGTGCAGCCGGAGCAGCCCCTCTCCGTCGTGGCCGGCGGCCTCCTCGAGCTTGGCCAGCGTGCGTTCGATGACGTCCCGGGCCTCGTCCGGCGCGGTCTCCACCATCGTGCGCAGGGCCACCACCAGGGACGTGGCCTCGGCCGGTGAGAACCGGACCGGTCGCGCGAGGTAGTCGGCGTTGTCGACCCTGATGATCCGGTCGCCCTCGAGTGCCTCCAGGTCCACCTCGATGAGGTCGCCGGGCAGCCCCGGCGAGACACCGGTCATGAAGAGCAGGCGCAGGTCCCGCTCGATCTGAGCCGCATCGGTGTCGAAGTGGGCGGCGGCGTCGTCGAGACGGACCTCACCGCGGGCGAGGAGATAGGGCACCAGCGCCAGGAGCCGGGCGACCTGGTCCGGAGCGGTGTCGGCGGGCGGGGTGCTCATGCGCGCCGCCCCGCGACGGCCTGCAGGCGGGCGACCACGTCGTCGCGGAGCGACTCGGGTGCCTCCACCACGACGTCGGCGCCGTAGGTCAGCACCTCGTCGGACAGCTCCTGGCCCGACCCCTCCACGACGACGCGGTCCCACCCGACGTGGTCGGCGAGCGGCGTGACGGACTCGGCCCGCCGGCGCAGGCCGACGCCGGTCCCCTGCCGCACCCGGATCTCGGCACGCACGGAGGGGAACGACGGCGAGAGGCGACGGGCGAGCTCGCGCACGTCGGTGCCGGCCGGGACGTCGTACGCCCCCGACTTGCCGCCGGCCCGGACCGGTCCGACGATCCGGGACAGGCGGAAGACGCGCTCGGCCCCGCGGTCGACGTCGTAGCCCACGACGTACCAGCGACCCGACGACCGGGCCAGGCCCCACGGCTGCACCCGTCGGGCGGTGGGGGCCGCCTCGCTGGGGCGCTGGTAGGGGAAGCTGACCTGGCGCCGCTTGCCGACCGCGTCCCACAGCGGCTCGAACGAGGGCTCGTCGGCGGTGATCGCCGGGGCGACGACCCCGAGGCGCGAGGGGTCGATCTCGACCCCCTGGCCCTTGAGCTTGGCGAGCGCCCGGGTGGTGGCCTTGGCCAGCGTCGCCTGCTGCCAGACCTGGGCTGCCAGGCCGAGCACGGCTGCCTCGTCGGACTCGAAGCGGATCTCGGGCAGCGAGGTCTGCTCGGTGGGGATGCGATAGCCGATCTCGTCGTCGAAGAACGCGTCGGCGCTGCCGACCTCGATCACGGCGCCGATCTGTCGCAGCGCGTCCTTGTCACGCTCGAAGGCGCGCTCGAAGGCCTCGTCGCCGGCGGCACCTCGCGGGTGGTCGGCGTAGCAGGCCTCGCGGATGGCGTCCTTGCCGATGAAGCGCTTGGCGCCGAGCAGCAGGATGTGGAGGTTCATCAGGCGCTCCGCCCGAGGCTGTGCCATCTGCTGGTCCCCCTGTCCGCTCGTGTCGGTCCGGTGTGGATCAGGAGGCGCCGAGGATGTCGACGACGAAGAAGAGCGTGTCGGTGCCCTTGATGCCGGCCTGCTCGTTGCCCTCGGTGCCGTAGCCCTGGGCCGGGGGGATCTCCAGGATCACCCGCGAGCCGACAGTGCGGCCGACCAGACGTTCGTCCCAGCCGCTGATGACCTGGCCGACACCGATCGGGAACTCGGCGGGGTCCGAGCTGTAGGACTCGTCGAAGGGCTTCTCGGCGTCGTAGACCTGACCGAGGTAGTCGACGGTCAGGGTCTGGCCCTTCTTCACCACGGCACCGTCGCCCTTGACCAGGGTGGTGGCGATGAGCTCGCCAGTCGGCTGGTGGGCGTCGGTGAAGTCGAGCCCGGTGATGACACCGTCCTTCTCGATCAGCGTGGGCGCCCAACCAGCGGGCTTCTTCTCCTCGCCCTGCGGTCCGTCGAGGGGCGGGATCGTCTCCGCCGTGCCCATGATGTCGACGACGAACAGCACGGCGTCCTTGTTGCCGATGCCGATCTGGGGGTTGCCCGTCTCGCCGTAGGCCTGGTCGGCCGAGGTGAGCACGGCGACGCGGTCACCGACCTTGTGCCCGACCATGGCCTCGCGCAGCGGCTCGAGCAGGTCGGCGGTCAGCTCGATCGACTGCGGCTCGCCGCCCTCGGTGTAGGTGCTCGTGGCCTCCTGCTCGGTGAAGCCGTTGCCGATCCAGATGTTCGCCGAGGCGGTGTCACCGTCGGCGACCGTCTCGCCGTCGCCCTCGATGACGACCTTCGTCTCGGACTTCGATCCGTCGAGGCGGCCGTCGAAGGTGACCTTCGGTTCCTCACCCTGCTCGCCCGTGATGCTGACCGAGCTCAGGGACGCACCGCCCGACTCGGGGTCGCTGGAGTCGGAGCCGCAGGCGGCCAGCCCGAGCAGGCTGAGGGCAAGGACACCGCTGAGGGCGGCGGTACGTACACGAGACACAGGTTCACCTAAGCGATCGACGGGCGTTGCCGGGTCACCTTATCCAGCCACCCCCACCGGTGCCGTCGCGACACCAGCCCTGTGCACGTGGCTGGAGGTCACATCCCGTCGATCAGCCTCTGCACGCGCTCGTCGTAGGCCTTGAACGGGTCCTTGCAGAGCACCGTGCGTTGCGCCTGGTCGTTGAGCTTGAGGTGCACCCAGTCGACGGTGAAGTCGCGTCGGCGTTCCTGGGCCTTGCGGATGAACTCACCGCGCAGGCGGGCGCGGGTGTTCTGCGGCGGCACGCTCTTGGCCTCGAAGATCTTCAGGTCGGTGGTGACCCGGGCGACCGCGCCACGCTTCTCCAGGAGGTAGTAGAGGCCGCGACCGCGGTGGATGTCGTGGTAGGCGAGGTCGAGCTGGGCGATCCGGGCGTCGCCGAGGGAGAGGCCGTGCTTGGCGCGGTAGCGCTCGATCAGCTTCCACTTGATGACCCAGTCGATCTCCCGGTCGACCAGGCCCAGGTCGTCGGACTCCACGGCCTTGAGCCCGCGCTCCCACAGGTCGAGGGCACGCTCGATGGTCGGCGTCGAGATCTGGCGTCGGTCGACGAAGTCGCGGGCCTTGCCCAGGTATTCGGCCTGGATCTCCAGGGCGCTCGCCTCGCGACCGTTGGCCAGGCGGACCTTGCGCTGGCCGGTCGGGTCGTGGCTGATCTCGCGGATCGCGCGGATCGGGTTCTCCATGGTGAGGTCGCGCATCACGACCCCCTCCTCGATCATCCGCAGCACGAGGTCGCAGGAGGCCACCTTGAGCATGGTGGTCGTCTCGCTCATGTTGGAGTCGCCCACGATCACGTGCAGGCGGCGGTAGCGCTCGGCGTCGGCGTGCGGCTCGTCGCGGGTGTTGATGATCGGACGGCTGCGGGTGGTCGCGCTGCTCACCCCCTCCCAGATGTGCTCGGCGCGCTGGCTCACGCTGTACGACGCACCGCGCGGGGTCATCACGACCTTGCCGGCGCCGACCACGATCTGCCGGGTGACGAGGAACGGGATCAAGATGTCGGCGAGCTTGCTGAACTCCCCCGCCCGACCGACCAGGTAGTTCTCGTGGCAGCCGTAGGAGTTGCCGGCGGAGTCGGTGTTGTTCTTGAAGAGATAGATGTCGCCGGCGATGCCCTCCTCGTGCAGGCGGTTCTCGGCGTCGAGGAGCAGGCCCTCGAGGATCCGCTCCCCCGCCTTGTCGTGCGTGACCAGCTCGACGATGTCGTCGCACTCCGGGGTGGCGTACTCCGGGTGGCTGCCGACGTCGAGGTAGAGACGGGCACCGTTGCGGAGGAAGACGTTGGAGGAGCGTCCCCAGCTCACGACCTTGCGGAAGAGGTAGCGGGCGACCTCGTCGGGGCTCAGCCGGCGCTGTCCCTTGAACGTGCACGTGACGCCGTACTCGTTCTCGATGCCGAAGATCCGCCGGTCCATGAGCACACCCTAGGCGCGCCGACCACGTGCGTCGGGCTCTCCGGACCAATTCCGCACCGGCGAGCCGTGCCGATCCGCCGCCACATCCGCCGCTCAGGCCTCGCCGGGCTCGGTGGGTGCGGGCGGCTGAGGAGACGGGGGCGTGACGGGTGGTGCGACAGGGGGCGCCACCGGCGGCTCACCGGTGACCGGATCCTCGAGCGGCGCGATCGCGCCCGAGACCTGGTCGGTGGGATCGGCGGGGTCGTCCTGGCCGCTGTGGTGCGCCCCGGACGCGGCGACGGCATCCTCGGCGGCGGGGGCCGTGTCCCCGGCACCGCGCGTGGCCAGGATCTCGGAGAGTCGCGCCTCGCGCAGCCGCAGGAACTTGCGTGGCTGCGACCGGGTCCGGTCGAGCGCGGCGACCTCGAGGTCGCCGACCGGGAGCACCCGGTCGGCACTCTCGCTGTGGCCGAGCGCGGCCACGGCCACATGGAGGGCGTCCTCGAGCGAGGACCCGGCGACGTAGTGCTCGTGCAGGTGGCCCGCGACCACGTCGGCCGCGCCGCCCATCACGGCATAGCCGTGCTCGTCGGCGACCTGGCCGTCGTAGGTGAGGCGGTAGAGCTGGTCGTCGTCGGCGGCGTCACCGATCTCGGCGACGAAGATCTCCACCTCGTAGGGCTTCTCGCCGCCGGAGGAGAAGATCGTGCCGAGGGTCTGGGCGTAGGCGTTGGCCAGCCCGCGCCCGGTCACGTCGCGCCGGTCGTAGGCGTAGCCGCGCATGTCGGCCAGGCGTACGCCGGCGATGCGGAGGTTCTCGAACTCGTTGTAGCGCCCGACCGCGGCGAAGGCGATCCGGTCGTAGATCTCGCTGACCTTGTGCAACGCCTGGGACGGGTTCTCCGAGACGAACAGGATCCCGTCGGCGTACTGGATCGCGATGACCGACCGACCGCGGGCGATGCCCTTGCGGGCGAAGTCGGCGCGGTCCTTCATCAGCTGCTCGGGCGAGACGTAGAACGGCATGCTCATGAGCGACCTCCGGCCGCGCTGGAACCTGCCGGGGCATGGCTCGTCCGGATCGTGCCCTCGCTGCGCTCGCTCATCTCTCGGGCTCCTAGGTAAGTGGCGCGGCCGGGCCGTCGGGACGCTGCATCCGCGAGGCGATCATCCGGTCGGCGATGGTGGAGACGTCCGCGTCGGGCATCCGGCGACCACCGTCGGGGGTGATCACGTGCACGACGGGGAAGATCCGGCGGGTCAGGTCGGGGCCGCCGGTGGCGGAGTCGTCGTCGGCGGCGTCGTAGAGGGCCTGGACGACCGCCATCACGGCGTCCTCGACGCCGAAGTCGTCGCGGTAGAGCTTCTTCAGCGACCCGCGGGCGAACAGCGATCCCGACCCGACCGAGTGGAACGCGGTCTCCTCGTAGCGCCCGCCGGTGACGTCGTAGCTGAAGATCCGGCCCTGCCCGGCGACGAGGTCGTAGCCCGCGAAGAGCGGGACAACGGCCAGGCCCTGCATGGCCAGGCCGAGGTTGGCCCGGATGAGGGCGGCCAGGCGGTTGGCCTTGCCGTCCATGGACAGCGTCGTGCCCTCGATCTTCTCGTAGTGCTCGAGCTCGGTCTGGAACAGCCGCACCATCTCGACCGCAAGACCGGCCGCGCCGGCGATGCCCACGACGGAGAACTCGTCGGCCGGGAAGACCTTCTGGATGTCGCGCTGGGCGATGATGTTGCCCATCGTGGCCCGCCGGTCACCGGCCATGACCACGCCGCCGTCGAAGGTGGCCGCCACGATCGTCGTGCCGTGAGGGGCGAGGTCGCCGGCGTTGCCCGTCGGCACGGCGCGGCGTGACGGCAGCAGGTCCGGGGCCTCGACGCCGAGGAAGTCGGCGAAGCTCGAGGTGCCGGGCGCCATGAAGGACGCCGGCAGGCGGGAGTCGGTCATGCCCGGTCCCCGTCGAGACCGCGGTGGAGCGAGGAACGCCGTGGGAAGCTCATTCGCCGCCCTTCTGGATGAACGACTTCACGAAGTCCTCGGCGTTGGACTCGAGCACCTCGTCGATCTCGTCGAGGATCGCGTCGACGTCCTCGTCGATCATCTCCTTGCGCTCGGCCACGTCCGTCTCGGTCACCTGCTCGGTGACGTCCTCGGTCTCCGACGACCTGCGCGGTTGCTTCTGCTCCTGGGCCATGGCTCGACCCTATCCACTCGCACCGACGCCACAAGGGCGAACGCCCGGGCCGGACCGGGCGAGTCGCGGCTGCCGGCTCGACGACGTACGACGTCACAGCAGTCACAGCAGTCCCTGAGGCATCACGGGTGGGGGAAGTCTTGCGCTGATGGGCCGTTGCAACGGCCTACCTGCGCGGGAGTCACCGCTCAGGCGGGGACTCCGACAGGGGGGCCTCACCGCGTGATCGCAGCCACCAGCGCCTGCGCGGTGTCACACCGGTCGATGAGGTCGCCGACGTGGGCCCGGGTGCCGCGCAGCGGGTCGATGGTCGGCACCCGCTGGAGCGACTCGCGCCCCGGGAGGTCGAAGATCACCGAGTCCCACGACGCGGCCGCCACGGAGTCGGCGTACTTCTCGAGGCAGCGGCCGCGGAAGTAGGCGCGGGTGTCGACCGGCGGGTCGTGCATGGCCGCCTCGATGGTGGCGTCGTCGAGCAGGCGCTCGATGCGCCCGGACGCCGCGAGGCGGTGGTAGAGCCCCTTGTCGGGGCGGACGTCGGCGTACTGCAGGTCGATGAGGTGCAGCTTGGCGTCGTCCCAGTCGAGGCCGTCGCGGTCGCGGTACTGGTTGAGCAGCTTGAGCTTGGCGACCCAGTCCAGCTCGGTGGCGCACTCCATCGGGTCGCGCTCGAGGCGGGTCAGCACCGACTCCCAGCGCGCCAGCACGTCGACGGTCTGCTCGTCGGCGTCCGAGCCGTAGCGGTCCTCGACGAACTTGCGGGCGAGGTCGAGGTACTCCAGCTGCAGCTGTACGGCGGTGAGCCGGCGCCCGTCGCGCAGCGTGACGAGGTGGCGCAGGGTCGGGTCGTGCGAGACCGCGCGCAGCGACCGGACCGCCCCCTCGACCGACAGGTCGCGGTCGATGAACCCGGCCTCGATCATCGCCAGCACCAGCGAGGTGGTGCCGGACTTGAGGTAGATCGAGACCTCAGCGAGGTTGGCGTCGCCGAGGATCACGTGCAGGCGGCGGTAGAGGGCCGGGTCGGCGTGCGGCTCGTCACGGGTGTTGATGATCGGGCGCTTGAGCGTCGTCTCGAGCCCCACCTCGACCTCGAAGTAGTCCGAGCGCTGGCTGATCTGGAAGCCGCGCTCGGGCGTGGTGTCGCGACCGTCCTGCCCGATCCCGACGCGTCCGGCGCCGGTGACGACCTGGCGGGAGACGAAGAACGGGGTCAGGTGCCGCACGATCTCCGCGAACGGCGTCGAGCGCCGCATCAGGTAGTTCTCGTGGGCGCCGTAGGACGCGCCCTTGTTGTCGGTGTTGTTCTTGTAGAGCACGATCGGCACGGAACCGGGCACCTGCGCCGCCATCCGGGAGGCGTCGAGCATGACCTGCTCCCCCGCCTTCTCCCACCGCACGACGTCGAGCGGTGTGGTCACCTCGGGCGAGGAGTACTCCGGGTGCGCGTGGTCGACGTAGAGCCGGGCGCCGTTGCTCAGGATGACGTTGGCCAGCCCCAGGTCCTCGTCCGTGAGCTGGGAGGGGTCGGCGATCTGGCGGGCCATGTCGAAGCCGCGCGCGTCCCGCAGCGGCGACTCCTCCTCGAAGTCCCACCGCGCACGCCGGGCCCGGGCGGTCGAGGAGGCGTAGGCGTTGACGATCTGCGACGAGGCGACCATCGGGTTGGCCGAGGGCAGTCCCTGGACCGAGATGCCGTACTCGACCTCCGTGCCCATCACGCGTCGTACGCTCATCCGGGACCCCCGCCGTGTGGTTCGAAGCAGGAGCGCAGCCGGGGAAGCGAAGAGCACTGCGAGGTGGAGGTCATGTCATGAGCCTACGGGTCTGGGACGAGCGCGTCGTGCCTCGGCTGACGGACCTCAGCCTGCGCGGACACGAGGTCGGCGAGCTGCGCGAGGCCACCTGCGCCGGCCTGAGGGGCCGGGTGCTCGAGATCGGCTTCGGCAGCGGTCTCAACATCCGGTGGTATCCACCGGAGGTGACCGGGGTGACGGCCATCGAGCCGTCCGACGTGGGCTGGCAGCTGTCGCAACGCCGTCGGGAGCGCACCGACCTGGTGATCGAGCGCGCCGGCCTCGACGGGCAACGGCTCGACCTGGCCGACGACTCGCACGACTCCGTGCTCGTCACCTTCAGCCTGTGCACCATCCCCGACCCGCTGCTCGCTCTGCGCGAGGCGCGGCGCGTGGTGCGCGACGGAGGTCGGCTGCACGCGCTCGAGCACGGGCTGGCGCCCGCGGAGTCCGTACGCCGCTGGCAGCGCCGGCTGGAACCGCTGCAGCGGGCCGTCGCCGGGGGCTGCCACCTCACGCGGGACATCCCCGGGCTCGTGGAGGCTGCCGGATGGCGCATCGAGGTCACCGAGCAGTCCTACCTCCCCGGACCGGGCGTGTCCCGGCCGTGGACCTACGGCTATCGGTTGCTGGCGGCCTGAGGCCGGTGGGTCAGCGCCCGCGCCGCAGGAAGCCCGCGAGGAACAGCACGATGACGACGACGACGACGATGATCAGAATGGTTCTCATCCGCTCAACCTAGCCCTCGGCGGCCGGTCCCGACCCCTCCGCAGGGGTGTCCTGGCCACGGATGGCGCCTCAGCGGTCCCGGCGGGGCGACCCGTTGACCGCGGCCGCGTGGGCCGCGTTCACGCCGACGATCCCCAGCCACGCCACCACGACCGCGGAGAAGCCGTTGTCGGTGGCCACCATCGGGACGATGGTCACCGGCACGCCCACACCCAACGAGATGATCCCGAGGACGAACTGGCGCACCCGACCCTCGGACACCTCCGACGTACGCCGTTGCTGCCGCGCCACCTGGTCGGCGACCCGGCTCTCCACCGCCCGCTCGATGCGCTCGGCGAAGCCGTCCACGAGCTCGGCGTCGTAGCGGGCGCCGAGCTCGCGGCGGGTGGCGAGGGCAGCCTCGATGTCGCCGTGGCCGAGGTCGTCGTGGCTCACCGGGGGCTCACAGGTACTGGCCGGTGTTGGCGACCGTGTCGATCGACCGCCCCGGCTCGGTCCCCTGCTTGCCGGTGACGAGGGTGCGGATGAACACGATGCGCTCACCCTTCTTGCCCGAGATCCGCGCCCAGTCGTCGGGGTTGGTGGTGTTGGGCAGGTCCTCGTTCTCCTTGAACTCGTCCACGCATGCCTGGAGCATGTGCTGGACCCGCAGGCCGCGCTGGGCGGGGTTGAGCTCGCTGTCGAGGAAGTCCTTGATGGCCATCTTCTTGGCCCGGTCGACGATGTTCTGGATCATCGCACCGGAGTTGAAGTCCTTGAAGTAGAGGACTTCCTTGTCGCCGTTGGCGTAGGTGACCTCGAGGAACCGGTTCTCCTCCGACTCGGTGTACATCCGCTCCACCGTCGCCCGGATCATCGCTGCGACGGTGGCCTCGCGGTCGTCGTGGAACTCGGCGAGGTCGACGCTGTGCAGCGGCAGGGTCGAGGTGAGGTACTTGGAGAAGATGTCGCGAGCCGACTCGGCGTCGGGGCGCTCGATCTTGATCTTCACGTCCAGCCGGCCGGGCCGCAGGATCGCGGGGTCGATCATGTCCTCGCGGTTGGAGGCGCCGATCACGAGCACGTTCTCCAACGCCTCGACACCGTCGATCTCGCTGAGCAGCTGCGGGACGATCGTGTTCTCCACGTCGGAGGAGACACCGGATCCGCGGGTGCGGAACAGCGAGTCCATCTCGTCGAAGAACACGATGACGGGCGTGCCCATCGACGCCTTCTCCCGCGCCCGCTGGAAGACCAGCCGGATGTGGCGCTCGGTCTCGCCGACGTACTTGTTGAGCAGCTCGGGTCCCTTGATGTTGAGGAAGTAGGACTTCCCCGAGGCTCCGGTGCGCTCCGAGACCTTCTTGGCCAGCGAGTTGGCGACGGCCTTGGCGATCAGCGTCTTGCCGCAGCCGGGCGGACCGTAGAGCAGCACGCCCTTCGGGGGCTTGAGCTGGTGGTCCTTGAACAGCTCGGGGTGCAGGTAGGGCAGCTCGACGGCATCGCGGATGGCGTCGATCTGGGCGACCAGCCCGCCGATCTGCGAGTAGTCGATGTCGGGCACCTCCTCGAGGACGAGCTCCTCGACCTCCGACTTGGGCACGACCTCGTAGACGTAGCCGGCCCGGGTGTCGAGCAGGAGCGAGTCCCCGGCGCGGATGGTGACGTCCTCGGCGCGCAGCGGCTCGGCGAGGCGTACGACGCGCTCCTCGTCGGCGTTGGCGATGACCAGCGCGCGCTCGCCGTCGGCGAGGATCTCCTTGAGCATCACGACCTCGCCGATCTGCTCGAAGTCGAGGGCAGCGACGACGTTGAGGGCCTCGTTGAGCATGACCTCCTGGCCGCGCACCAAGGCGTCGAGCTCGACCGCGGGGCTCACGCTCACCCGCAGCTTGCGACCGCCGGTGAACACGTCGACGGAGTCGTCGTCGTTGCGGGTGAGGAAGGTGCCGAAGCCGGCGGGCGGCTGCGCCAGCCGGTCGACCTCGTCCTTCAGCGTGGTGATCTGCTCACGGGCGTCGCGCAGCGTCTGCGCGAGGCGTTCGTTCTGGCCGGAGACGGCCGCCAGCGATCGTTGGGCATCGGCCAGCCGGCTCTCGAGGCCGCGGGCCTGACCCGGTATGTCGTCGAGGCGGCGGCGCAGGTCGGTGACCTCGGCCTCCAGGTAGCGCACCTGCGTGGCAAGCTGCTCGCGTGTCGGTTCGGACATGGGCACCTCCTCCTCCGCTGGCGACATTACCCACTCAGGCGTGGGACGGAAGTGAATATCCCGCCGTGTTGATCACCGTTTCGAAACGATGCCTCGCTGCGTGGCGGCCTGTGGTCGCGATCCCCGGGTACCCGGGGAAACTGGAGGTGTCACCCCGAAACTTCGCACCGGAGGCTCCAGCTTCGATATGGAACCCCGCCACCGGACCAGCGACCAGCGGCAGTCAGAGCTCGTTGAGCAGGCGGATCGCAGCCAGCTCGTCGGCACTGAACTCGCCCGAGACCTCGAGCACCTGCTGCACGACCTCGGACTTCCCGGCGATGTAGGTGTCGATGTCCATCTCCGGATCGGCGGCGAGGGCGAGCTTGACGTCGGAATATGCCCGACGCAGGTCGTCACGGGTGCGCAGGACCTCGCGCACCGCGAGGTGGTTGCGTACGTTCGTGGTCCCCGCCTCGCACACGTAGACGTTGCGGCGCGGTGAGCCGTCGGGCGGATGGAAGGCCTCGCGGCCGGCCACCCCGAGGTCCCCGCGGTGGAGGTAGCCGACGGACTCCAGCGCGGCCACGGCCGCCGGGACATCGGCACGCCCGACGATCACGTCGATGTCCAGGACCGGCTTGGCCGCCAGCCCACGCACGGACGTCGACCCGACGTGCTCGACGGATGCGGACGGCACGCCGACCAGGGCAGCGCGCAGGACGGCGGCCACCTCGTCGAACTGGTCGGCCCAGCGAGGCGACCAGTCCACCACGTCGACCGGACTCACTCGTCGTTGCCGGGCTCGACCTCGACCGGCGGGATCTCGGCCGGCCGCGGGCCGGTGTAGTCGACGCCGTAGGCACCGGGTGCGGGGCGCCGGGTCTTGCGCGGCGCCTTCTCCCCCGGCGCCATCCGGCGAGCGGTGACGAGGAACGCGGTGTGGCCGATCATCTTGTGGCCGGGCCGCACGGCCAGACCCTCCACGTGCCAGTCGCGCACGAGCGACTCCCATGCCTGAGGCTCGGTGAAGCCCCCGTGGACGCGCAGCGTCTCGACGACGCGGGACAGCTGCGTCGTGGTGGCGACGTACGCGCACACGATGCCGCCCGGAACGAGGGCGTCGGCCACCGTGTCGACGCAGTTCCAGGGGTCGAGCATGTCGAGGATGATCCGGTCGACCTGCCTGCCCAGCTCGGGCAGTCCGAGCTTGAGGTCGCCCAGGCGCAGGTCCCATGCCGGGTGCGTCCGGCCCTCGGGGGCGGAGAAGAACTGGTGGACGTTCCTGCGCGCGACGTCGGCGAACTCCTCGCGCAGCTCGTACGACGTCACCGTGCCCCACGGGCCGACGGCCCGCAGCAGCGAGCAGGTGAGGGCACCGGATCCGGCGCCGGCCTCGACGACCCGCGCGCCCGGGAAGATGTCGGCCAGCGCGATGATCTGCGCGGCGTCCTTGGGATAGACCACGGCGGCACCGCGGGGCATCGACACCACGAACTCGTTGAGCAGCGGCCGGAAGACGAGGTACTGCCCGGCCGCGGACGAGGTCAGCGTGAAGCCCTCCTCGCGCCCGATCATGTCGTCGTGGTCGAGGTGACCCTTGTTGGAGAAGAACCGCTTGCCCGCGACCAGCTCGAAGTTGTGCTTGCGACCCTTCTGGTCGACCAGGCGCACCCACTCGCCTTCGCGCAGGGGACCGCGGTGGACGCCGGACCAGGCCTCGGCGGGGACGTCGGGAGAGGGGTCGGACATGCCGCGGAGCCTAGTGGGAACAGTGCCGATCCACTCAGCCGGCGGCGTTCTCCCGGAAGGCCCGGTCGACGTCCGCGGTGGACAGGACGCCGTAGATCTGGCCGTCCGGCTCGACGAGGAGGTACTCCTCGGCCGGGCGCCGGCTGATCGCGAGGATCAGGTCCTCGCCCGAGACGTCGGCGGGCAGGCTCAGCCCCTCCTCCATCGCCCGCGACACCGTCGACACCGGCACCCACGGCCGGCGCTCCTCGGGCATGGCGCTGACGGCTGCCTCGCTGACGATGCCCTGCGGGGTGCCGTCGGGCGAGACCGTCACGATGCTTCCCGCCTGCGCCTCCTGGGCGCGGCGCACCGCCTCCCCCAGGGGCAGGTCCGCGGGGACGGTGAGCGTACGACGGGCCAGCGGGCGTGCGACGAGCGCAGGGAGCCGCTCGCGGAGCTTGGCGTGCGCCATGGCGGCGGTGGCCCCGGTCCAGAGGAACAGGCCCAGGATGAAGACCAGCACGAGGTCCAGCACGGTGGACTCGACACCGGTGAGGGGCTCCTGCACCAGCGGCCACGCCAGCAGCGCCAGCGCGGTCAGCCGGCCGCCCCAGCCGGCCACGATCGTGGCGCGGTGCTGGTTGCCGGAGGCGCCCCAGACGATGGCCTTGAGCACGCGGCCGCCATCCAGCGGGAGACCGGGCACCAGGTTGAGGACGCCGATCACGAGGTTGGCGGCCGCCAGGCCCAGGATCGCCACCCGGACGAGGCCGTCGGGGACGACGAGCCAGAGCCCGCCCGCGGCCAGCCCGACCGCGATCGAGGTCAACGGCCCGACGACTGCGATCCAGAACTCGTGGCGGGGCCTGCGTGAGGCGCCGTCGATCTCGGTCATGCCGCCCAGGAAGTGGAGCGTGATGGAGTGCACGCCGTAGCCCAGGCGCTGGGCGACGATGGCGTGCGAGGCCTCGTGCAGCAGGACGGAGAGGTAGAGCACGACCGCGAACACGAAGCCGGCGACGTACTTCCAGAAGCCGAGCCCGGGCTCCTCGATCTCGATGCGCGGCGCGAAGGCCACGGAGATCAGCAGCGCGACGATGAACCATGAGCCGGTGATGAGGACGTCGATCCCGGCGATCGACCCGACCTTCAGCGTGCCCGGCGCTCGCGGCGACGGAGGTGAGCGCCGGTGGACGGCGGGTGGATCAGTGGGGTCGGGCACGCCTCGACCCTACTCAATGCCGCCCACCCGAGCCCGGCGCCGTGGCGCTGTCGTACGCCTCGCCTAGGGTGAGCCGCGCCATGACGATCTCCGCTCCTCCTCCCCGTCCGCCTGACCCCGGGGTCTCGCCCGCGGAGCGGGTCTCGACGCCCGTCGACGGGGTCGAGGTGCTGGGCGCGATCTCGCCGAGCCGGGCGGGGGACTTCATGACCTGCCCCCTGCTCTACCGCTTCCGCACCATCGACCGTCTTCCCGAGCGCCCCTCGCCGGACGCCGTGCGCGGGACGGTGGTGCACAAGGTGCTCGAGGACCTCTTCGACCTCCCGGCGCTCGAGCGGACCCCCGAGCGGGCCGATGACATGCTCGCCCCGGCCTGGCACGTGCTGCTGGACTCCGAGCCCGCCCTGGCGGAGATGTTCGGCGCCGAGGGTCCCGAGGTCGCCACCTGGCTGACCTCCTGCCGCACCGTGCTGGGCCGCTACTTCGACCTCGAGGATCCGCGCCGTCTCGAGCCGGCCGACCGCGAGCTCTACGTCGAGGCCCTGCTCGACTCCAAGCTGCTGCTGCGCGGGTTCGTCGACCGCATCGACGAGGCGCCCGACGGGCGGATCCGCATCAGCGACTACAAGACCGGTCGCAGCCCTGGCGTGGACCACGAGGCCAAGGCCCTGTTCCAGATGAGGTTCTACGCGCTCGTCGTCTGGCGGATGCGCGGTGTCGTGCCGGCGATGCTGCAGCTGATCTACCTCGGCAACGGCGAGATCCTGCGCTACGAGCCCGACGAGGACGACCTGCTCGCGACCGAGCGCAAGGTCGAGGCCGTGTGGGCCGCGATCCGGCTCGCCGAGGAGACCGGCGACTGGCAGCCGAGCCCGTCACGGCTGTGCGACTGGTGCTCCTTCCACGAGTTCTGCCCGACCAAGGGCGGCACCGTCCCTCCCCTGCCGGAGCGGGTGGCCACCGATGCCGACTCCTCGACGGACGAGTCCGCGGACTGACGCGCGGCGTCAGGGCGCGATGAAGGCCTCCGGCGGGGTCGTGGGCCCGTCCGGGCGGGATCCGGAGAATCCTTCGGGCGTCAGCTCCGGGGCGACCTCGTGCCGCTGGATCTCCCCCGCGGCGATCTGCTCCGCGAAGTGGCACGCCACCCGGTGGCCGGGTGTGGCTCCCGCCACCTCGACGACCCGCAGCTCGGGACGCTCGGTGTCGCACCGCGTCTCCTGGCGCCACGGGCACCGGGTGTGGAAGCGGCAACCCGTCGGCGGGTTCGCGGGCGACGGGAGGTCGCCCGAGAGCAGGATCTGCTCGCGCGAGTCCTCCAGGCGCGGGTCGGGAACCGGCACCGCCGACATCAGGGCCCGGGTGTAGGGGTGCAGCGGGGTGTCGTAGAGCTCGCCGGCCTCCGACTCCTCGACCAGCGCACCGAGGTACATCACGCCGATCCGGTCACTGATGTGCCGGACCACCGCGAGGTCGTGGGCCACCACGAGATAGGTCAGGCCCAGCTCGTCCTGGATGTCCTGGAGCAGATTGATCACCTGCGCCTGGATCGAGACATCGAGCGCGCTGACCGGCTCGTCGGCCACGATGAGGTCCGGCCCGACCGACAGGGCGCGTGCGATCCCCACCCGCTGGCGCTGGCCTCCGGAGAACTCGTGGGGATACTTGCTCAGGGCCGCCGGAGGCAGGCCCACGGACGACATCAGCTCCCGCAGGCGTTCGCGGGTGGCGGCCTTGTCCTGGTCCATCCCGTGCGCGCGCAGGCCCTCGAGCAGCAACGACTCGACGGTCTGGCGTGGGTCGAGGCTCGAGAGCGGGTCCTGGAAGACCATCTGGAAGCGCTTGCGCTCCTTGCGCAGGGCCTCACCCGTCAGCGAGGCGACGTCGACCCCGTCGAAGATCACCGACCCGGCCGTCGGCGGCTCCAGGTTGAGGATGGCCTTGCCGAGCGTGGACTTCCCGCACCCGGACTCCCCCACCAGGCCGTAGGTCTCCCCGCGGTGGATGACCAGGTCGACCCCGTCGACGGCGCGGACGTGGCCGATCGTGCGGTCGAAGAGCACGCCGCTCTTGATGGGGAAGTAGACCTCGAGGCCCTTGACCTCGAGCAGCACCTCGGTGGCGGGATCGGTCACCGCGGGCCTCCCATCGGGTTGAAGCAGCGCAAGCCGACCACCTCGTCACCGTCCCACTGTGGGGTCTCGCTGGTGCAGGGGGCGACGACGTTGGAGCAGCGGGGAGCGAATGCGCAGGCCGAGTCCCACGGCAGGTTGTCGGCCACGGACCCCGGGATCGGGGACAACGGCTCGCCACGTGGTGCGTCGAGCCTCGGGATCGAGTCCAGCAGCCCCACGGTGTAGGGGTGACGCGGGCGCTCGAACAAGCCGTGCCGACCGCCGCGTTCGACGATCTTGCCGCCGTAGAGCACGTTGACCTCGTCGCACAGCCCCGCGACGACGCCGAGGTCGTGGGTGATCATCACCAGTGCCGTCCCGGTCTCGACGACCAGCTCCTTGAGCAGGGCCAGGATCTGGGCCTGGATCGTGACGTCGAGCGCGGTGGTGGGCTCGTCCGCGATGAGCAACCTGGGCGCGCAGGCGATGGCCATGGCGATCAGCGCACGCTGTCTCATCCCGCCGCTGAGCTGGTGGGGATAGCTGGACAGACGCGCCTTGGGGTCGGGGATGCCCACCTTCTCCAACAGCTCGGCCGCCTGCGGCGTCGCCTCCTTGCGGCTCAACCCACGGTGCCGTTCCATCACCTCGGTGACCTGGCGCCCGATGGTGATGACGGGGTTCAGGGAGGACAGCGGGTCCTGGAAGATCATCGCGATGTCGGCACCGCGGCGATCACGCATGTCGGAGGCGGACAGGGACAGCAGGTCCTCCCCGTCGAAGACGGCGCTGCCCTCCACCGTGTTTCCGCGGTCGGGGAGCAGTCCCATGATCGCCAGGGACGTCACGGACTTGCCGCAGCCGGACTCGCCGACCAGGCCGACCGTCTGTCCGGGGCGTACGTCGAAGCTGACGCCGTCGACGGCCTTGAACGACTCCTCCCCGTGACGTCCGAACGTCACGCGCAGGTCTCGCACGGACAGCAGGGGCTCGTGGGAGCGCGAGGCATCATGGCTCATCGGGTCACCTCCGTGTCTTCGGGTCCAGGGCCTCACGCAGCGACTCCCCCATGAGGGTGAAGCCCAGCGCGACCACGATGATGCACCCGGCGGGATAGAAGGCCAGGTGCGGTGCCTCGGAGATGTACTTCTGCGCCAGCCCGAGCATCTGCCCCCATTCGGGTTGCCTCTGGTCGGGGTTGCCCAGCCCCAGGAACGACAGTGCCGCGGCGTCGATGATCGCGACCGCGAGCGACAGCGTCGCCTGGACGATCACCGGCCCCATGGCATTGGGCAGCATGTGCCGGAACACGATCGCGCGGGGCTTCACGCCCAGCGACCGGGCGGCCAGCACGTGGTCGCTGGACCGTTGAGCCAGCATCGACCCGCGCAGCAGCCGCGCGAAGACCGGCACCTGGATGATCGCGATCGCCACGATCACCGTCCACTGGCTGGGGCTGCGCGCGAGCGAGGCGATGGTGAAGGCCAGCAGCAGGGACGGGACCGAGAGGAGCACGTCCACGATCCGCATGACGAGCGAGTCCACCCAGCCGCCGACGGCGCCCGCGATGGTGCCGAGCGTCAGGCCGCCCATCAGCCCGAAGCCCGTGGCGAACACCCCCACGATGAGGGTCTGGCGGCTACCCACGATCAACCGGGAGAGCAGGTCCCGGCCGAGGTCGTCCCCGCCCAGCGGGTGGCCGGGCGCGGGGCCCGGGACCGGGTTGGTCTGCGGTCGCACCTCGTCGAGCAGCGGTCGCGCCACGGGATCCCAGGGCGCGATCCAGGGCGCGATGATGGCCAGCACGACGAAGGCCAGGGTGATGGCCAGGCCGATCAGGAACACCGGGTTGCGACGCAGCCGCCGCCAGGCGCTGCGGATCAGCGAGACACCGGGGTCCTCGCCGACGGAGCCCGCTGCGAGGGCGTCGATGCGGTCCTTGCGTCGCTTCGCGTAGGACGGACGCTGAGGCGTTTCATCGGACATGTCGCCTCACCTCGTCCGGATCCGGGGGTCGATCAACGCATAGGCGATGTCCACCAGGAGGTTGACCAGGACATAGATCACGGCCGCAGCCATGATCAGCACCTGCAGCACGGGATAGTCCTTCTGCTGGAAGGCCGTGGCCAGTGCCTCACCGACGCCGCGGTAGGAGAAGACGGTCTCGGTGAGGATCGCACCGGCCAGCAGGCCGCCCACCTGGAGGCCGATGGTGGTCACGACCGGGAGCATCGCGTTGCGGAGCACGTGTCGGCTCCGGATGACACCGGCGGTGAGGCCCTTGGCCTCAGCGGTGCGGACATAGTCCTCGTCCAGGACGTCGAGGACGGATGCGCGGGTGATCCGGAAGATCACCGCGAACGGGATCGTGGCCAACGCCACCGCGGGCAGGATCAGGTGCTGGAGCGCGTCCCAGCTGGCATCCCACTCGCGGGTCAGGATCCCGTCGAGCACGAACATGCCCGTGACGCGGGTGGCGTCGAGACCGGTGCTCTGCCGGCCGGAGACCGGCAGGAGGTTCCACTCGACGGCGAAGAAGTACTTGAGCAGGAACGCAGTGAAGAAGACCGGCACCGCCACGCCCACCAGCGAGAAGATCACGGCGGTGGTGTCGACCGGCGATCCGCGTCGGCGCGCCGCGACATAGCCCAGCGGGATACCGAGGCTGATGGCCAGCACCAGGGCCAGGAACGACAGCTCGATGGTCGCGGGCAGCCGGTTGAAGAAGATGGTCAGGGCGTCCTCGCCGGGCAGCACCTTGGTCGAGACGCCGAAGTCGCCCTGCACCGCGCGCTGCAGGAACTGGAGGTACTGCACCGGGAGTGGCTGGTCCAGGCCCAGCGCCGCCTCGAGGGCTGCTCTGCGCTCCGGGGTCTGCCGCTCCCCCAGCATCGCCGAGACCGGCCCGCCGGGGAGCGAGCGCAGCCAGGCGAAGACGAGCATGGACAGCACGAGGACCACCACGCACATCTGCAGCAGTCGCCGGACGACGAAGCGAATCATGGTTCTCCTCCCACGCGTGCGACGTCCGGGGGGTCATCGGTGACCGATGTCCCCCCGGACGATCTCGCGGATCGACAGTCAGCGGGCGGGAGTCAGTTCCCTCCGACGGTGACCGTGTCGAACTCCTCAGCCGTCAGCGGGCTCGGGATCACGCCGTCCACGCCGGGACCGACCACGAGGGCCGGGGGCGAGTGGCTGATCGGCAGACCCGGGAGGTACTCCTCCATGATCTGGCGATTGATCTCCTCGAAGGCCGCGGCGCGCTCGCCCTCGTCGACCACTGCGTCGGCGGCCTTGAGGTCGTCGGCCAGGGTCTTGCCCCACGGCATGACGTCGGTGCCGAAGTCGTTGTCCTTGAGGTTGCCGAAGAAGGTGCCGACGAAGTTGAAGGGCGAGTCGTAGTCGCCCGTCCAGCCGAGGATGTAGGCGTCGTACTTGCCCGGCTCGCCCGAGACGTTGTCGAGGTAGCCACCGTTCCAGGCCGCCGTGGAGACCTTGACCTTGATGCCGACGGCCTCGAGGTCCGTGCGCAGCGCGTCGTAGATCTTCTGCGGGTCCGGCATGTAGGGCCGGCTGACCTCGGTCGGGTAGGCGAAGTTGAGGGTCATGCCCTCGGCTCCGGCCTCCTTGAGCAGGCGCTTGGCCTCGTCCGGGTCGTAGGCGTAGGGCTCGAGGCTGGTGTTGTAGCCGCTGACCGTGTCGGGCATGAACTGCGTGGCGACCGTCGCACCCTCGGGCAGCTGGGTCTGGACCAGCTGCTCACGGTTGAGCGCGTGGTAGATCGCCTGACGGACCTTGAGGTCCTTCAGCTTCGGGTTCGCCTCGGGGTTGAGGCCGAGGTAGAGGATGTTGAAGGCGTCGCGGATCTCGACGGTGTTGCCGTCCGCCTCCAGCCCGGCCCAGTCGACCGGGTTCGGCAGGTCGTAGCCGTTGATGCTGCCGGCCTCGAGCTCCTGACGGCGGGTGCTCTCGTCGGGGATCACGCGGAAGATCAGCTCGCTGGTCTTCGCCTGCTCTCCGTAGTAGCCGTCGAAGCGGTCCAGGGAGATCGTGCCGTTGGCCTCGTCGTACTCGCCGAACTGGAAGGGGCCGGTGCCGACCGGGGCGTTGGCGTAGTCGGGGAAGCTGAAGCCCTCACCCTCGGCGGCGATGCCGTTGGCGTCACCCTCCTCCATCGCGGTCGGCGACTGCATCGCCAGCGAGGACAGCGACAGCATGGTCGGGAAGCCCGATGTGGGGCCGCTGATGGTGATGACGGCCTCGAAGTCGCCGGTCGCCTCACAGCCCTGGTAGAGGGAGTTCTCGGCGTCGTTGGCGAAGGCGCCCATCACGTAGCCCCAGTACTCGCCCGCCGTCTGGCCGGCCTCGCCCTGGTCGAACATCCGCTCGAAGTTGGCGCACACGGCTTCGGCGTTGAACGCCGTGCCGTCGTGGAACTCCACGTCGTCGCGCAGCGCGAAGGTCCACTCGGTGCCGTCGTCGTTGGGCGTCCACTCGGTGGCCAGCTCGGGCACGACCTCGGCCGTGCCGGGCTCGATGCCGACGAGGCCCTCGAACATCTGGCGGGTGACCCGGAAGGTCTCGCCGTCAGTGGCGTAGAAGGGATCGAACATCTCGGGCGCGCCTGCGGCGCCGAAGACGAAGGTGCCGTCGCCTCCGTCCGCACCCCCGCCGTCCTCGCGCTCGCTGTCGGCGCACCCGGCCAGGGCCGTTGCTACCACTGCTGCGGTGGCCCACGTGGCCACGCTCCGTACTCGCGACATTCGGAGGTCCTTCCGTCCGGTATGCGATCGGGTCGGCGCCCACCCTAGACCGATCAGTGTGACGTGGGCCATACACCCCGGGTCAGCTGTAGCAATCCTGTGACATCCAGTCCGGCGAGCGTCTCGGCGAAGACCCGCCCCTCGCCCTCGAGGATCGGCACGTGGTGGGGCACGCAGAGCACGGTGCAGCCGGCGGCGGCCGCCGACGTGGCGCCGGTGTCGGAGTCCTCGATCGCGACGCAGCTACCGGCCTCGAGGCCGAGCTCGGCCGCGGCGGTGAGGTAGGGCTCCGGGTGCGGCTTGCCGAACTCGACGCGATCACCCGTCACCACGGTCGTGAAGATGCCGGCGGGGAGCTGCGCCAGGATCGGCTCCACGAAGCGCTGCCACGACATCGTCACGAGCGCGCAGGGCACACCGTGGGCGTGGAGGTCGCTGAGAAGCTCCCGGGCGCCGGGGCGCCACGGCACGTCCACCTCCACCCGCGCCACGACGCCGTCGAGCAGCTCGTCCACGATCTGCTGGGCGGTGCGATCGATGCCCATGTGCACGCGGATGTACTCGCCGGAGTCCAGCAGGGCACTGCCGACCAGGTTCATCGCGTGCTCCTGCGACCAGGTGCCGCCGTACTTCTCGGCCATGGCGTACTCGGCGGCGATCCAGTAGGGCTCAGTGTCGACGAGGGTCCCGTCCATGTCCCACAGGACAGCCTCCGGCAGCTGCGCTCCGCCGTCGGCTTCGGGCCCGGTCTGGGGTCGTGAGGTGGTGGTCAGGATGTCCTCCGAAGTGCTCCGTGCGGCGTGCCGTGCGAAGGCTCAGCCTAGGGCGAGGATGCACGTCGACCGTCATCGGCGGAGACCGTCCCGGTCGTGGTCGAGCCGTTGTGTTGCAGGTCCTCGTGACCGCGTGAGTCCGACCGTGCATGCTGTGCGTCGTGACTCTTCTTCAGGAGAACCGCTACGTCGCGCTGGCGAGGCTCGTGCGTCGCTACGGGCGATCCGACCTTCTCGCCGGTGCCCAGCTCGACGAGTTCGACGTCGACGACGACGTGCCTGCGGGTGACACCGATCTCGCGGGCGCGTTCGCCGACGACCTGGAGCGGATGGGGCCGACCTTCATCAAGCTCGGCCAGCTGCTCTCGACCCGCCACGACCTGCTGCCTGCGGCCTACACCACGGCGTTGGAGCGCCTCCAGGACTCCGTCGAGCCGCTGCCGTTCGAGACCGTACGCGAGGTCGTCGAGGCCGAGCTCGGGGCCACCTTGAAGGAGCGGTTCACCGAGTTCACCGAGGAACCACTGGCCGCGGCGTCGCTCGGTCAGGTGCATCGCGCTGTCCTGCGCAACGGACGGCAGGTGGTCGTCAAGGTCCAGCGCCCGGGCGTGCGTGACGTCGTGCGCGAGGACATGGACGTGCTGGAGCGGCTCGCGTCGCTGGCCGACAGCCGCACCGACGTGGGTCGCCGGTTCGGCTTCGGACCGCTGCTCGACCAGTTCCGTCGCTCCCTGGCCGGCGAGCTCGACTACCGCCGCGAGGCGCGCAGCTTGGTGACGTTCGGCGAGCTGACCGCCCCCTACGACCTGCTCCTCGTGCCCCAGCCGGTGCCGGAGTGCTCCACGTCGAAGGTGCTGACGATGGACTACGTCGCGGGTCGCAAGGTCACCGACATCGGCCGGTTGGGCCTGGTCGACCTCGATGCCCGACCGATCGTCGAGCAGCTCTTCAGCGCCTACCTGCACATGATCCTGGATGCCGGGGTGCTGCACGCAGACCCCCACCCGGGCAACCTGATGTTGACCGACGACGGACGTCTGGCCCTGCTCGACCTCGGCATGACCGCCGCGGTCCCGGCCCGCATCCAGGACGACATCATCAAGCTGCTGCTCGCGATCAGCGACGGCGACGGTGAGGAGAGCGCCGTCGTGATGGCGTCGATGGGGCATCCGCTCGACGGCTTCGACGCGGCAGCCTTCCGAGACGACGTGTCGCACCTCGTCTCCGAGGCCCTCGCGAGCGGGTCGGACGTGTCGGTCGGAGTGGTGCTCATGGACCTCAGTCGCCTGTCCGGGCAGCACGGGCTGCGACCGCCGGCCGAGATGTCGATGGTGGGCAAGGCGCTGCTCAACCTGGACCGGGCGACGTCACACCTCGACCCCCACTTCGCTCCGACGGTCGCCATCCGCTCCAACGTCAGCGACATCTTCGCCGCCGGCCTGAAGCTGTCTCCGGGCGGCGTGCTCGCGGCCGCGATCGAGTCCAAGACCTTCATGTCCCAGCTGCCCAAGAGGGCGAACCGGATCATGGACTCGCTGGCGGACGGCGAGTTCCGGATCCAGGTGGAGGCCCTCGACGAGGAGCGCCTCCACACCGTCATCCAGCGCGTCGCCAATCGGATCACCCTGGGCATCATCATCGCTGCCACCGTCCTCGGAGCAGCGCTGATGATGCGGGTCCCCTCGTCGTGGACGGTTCTCGGCTACCCGGGGCTGGCGATGATCTTCTTCCTCTTCGCCGTCTGCGCAGGCATGACGATGGCCGTCTGGATCCTCCTCACCGACCGAAAGGTGGCCCGCACCGCGCGTGCGGCGCCCCACGGTCACCCGGCGCGCCAGGGGTGACGTCCCTCGGACGAGGAGTCGCCGAGGACGGGAGGCGTCGGAGGCGTCAGTCGAGCAGGACGCGCTCGCCGTACCTCGGGCAGACAGCGGTCCACCCCAGCTCGGTCCTGATGCGCTCGGCCAGACGGGCAGCTGCCGGGGGTTCGCCGTGCACGACGAAGACGGTGCGCGGTGGCTCGGGAGCCCGGGACAGCCAGGCGATGGTCTCGTCGGCATCCGAGTGCACGGAGAAGTCGGGCGCATCGACGATCTCGGCGCGCACCGGGACGTAGTGGCCGTGGATCTTGATGTGCCGCGCGCCGCTGAGCAGGGCTCGACCGCGGGTCCCCTGCGCCTGGTAGCCGGTGAGCACGACCGTGTTGCGCGGATCAGGCAGCTGGTGGGCCAGGTGGTGCACCACGCGTCCACCGGAGGCCATCCCCGACGCCGAGATCACGATGCACGGTTCCTCCGGGCGGTTGAGCCTCATCGACTCCTCCGGGCTGCGCACCGCGTGCACTGACGAGGTGTCGGCATCGAACGTCGCGGACTGGCCCAGGACCTCGGGACGGACCTGGGGGCAGCCGGTCGCGAGGGCGCGGCGGTAGACGTCGAGCGCCGCCAGCGCCATCGGACTGTCGACGTGGACGCGCAGGTGCGGGATCTCCCCCGCCGCCATCAAGCGCTTCACCTCCAGCAGCACCAGCTCGGTCCGGTCCACGGCGAAGGCCGGGATCAACACGCTGCCGCCACGCGCGATCGTGCGCCTGATCGCCGCTGCCAGCAGCTCTGGGCTGGCCCGCGGATGACTCCGGTCGCCGTAGGTCGACTCGACGACGATGGTGCCGACCGCGCCGGGGTCCTCGGGCGGACGCAGGATCGGATGGTGGTTCCGGCCGAGGTCGCCGCTGAAGAGGACGCGGTGCTCCTGGCTCTCCAGGGTCACGGTCGCCGAGCCCAGGATGTGACCTGCATTGCGCAGGGTCACCGTCCATCCCTCGCTGAGCACGACGCGCTCGTCGAGGGGAACCGGCTCGAAGAGCGGCAGGGTGCGCTCGACGTCCCGCCCGTCGTAGAGGGGCAGAGCCGGGTGGTGCCTCGAGAAGCCGGTGACGTTGGCGTGGCGGGCGTCCTCCTCCTGCAGGTGCGCGCTGTCCCGGAGGATGATCTCGGTCAGCTGGGCCGTCTCCTCGGTGCAGGTGACACGACCGCGGAAGCCCTCGCGCACGAGCCGCGGAAGATAGCCGGTGTGGTCGAGGTGCGCGTGCGTGAGCACGACGTCGTCGATGGTGCCGGCCGGCACCGGGAACGGCTCCCAGTCGAGCCTGCGCCCCTCGCGCAGGCCCTGGTGGAGGCCCGCGTCGACCAACACGCGCGAGCCTCCCGACTCCAGCAGGAAGCGGCTGCCGGTGACGGTCCCGGCGGCCCCCAGGAACGTGAGTGCGGGGTTCGGCGCGCGTGCCTCGCTCACGAGTGCGCCACTGTTCTCCCGACCACGACGACGTCGCACGCCGCCTGGTCGAGGACCTGGTTGGTGAGCGAGTGGCTGCTGTCGCCCGGGTCGGAGCCCAGGACCACGAGATCGCAACCGGATGAGGCGTGCACGATCGCGGCGGTGGCGTCCGCGTTCTCCAGTCGCGCGCAGGCGATGGTTCCGTCCGGCACCTCGGTCATGGCCTGCCGAACAGCTTCCGACTGCGCAGCGCGGGCGCTCCAGCGCGCGGCGGCGAAGTGACCGGGAACCTCGTGGATCAGCACGCTGCGGTGCTCCGGCCAGATCGTCAGGACCTCGACACGCCACCTGCCCCCGACCGCCTCCCGGAGACCCCACACCAGTGCGCGGACACTGCCGGGGGACCCGTCGACCGCGACGACGCAGGTGCGGTCCGGGCCACGGGAGGCGCCACTGGCTGGCGTGGTCGGGCTCGGGCCGGCTCGCAGGACTGCATGCCGCTCACCGCCCGCGTCGCCCACCGAGATCGTCATACCTCGAACCTAGGCCGCTCCGGGCGTCGGCGATGCGGTCCAAGGTCAACGCGTGGGGGGACCTTGTGCCCTGTCCGCGAGCACGCGCTGTGCCCGCCGGACGAGCACCCCGGAGTCAGTCCTCCGGGTCGTAGCCGAGGTTCGGCGAGAGCCACCGCTCCGCCTCGGCGAGGGTCCAACCCTTGCGCTCGGCGTAGTCGGCGACCTGGTCGCGGGCCAGGCGGCCCACCACGAAGTACTGCGACTGCGGGTGGGAGTAGTAGAACCCGCTCACCGACGCGCCGGGCCACATCGCCATCGACTCGGTGAGGGCGATGCCGGTGTGCTCCTCGACGTCGAGCAGCTCCCAGAGCGTCTGCTTCTCGGTGTGCTCCGGGCACGCGGGATAGCCGGGCGCCGGGCGGATGCCGTCGTACTGCTCCTTGATCAGGCCCACGCTGTCGAGGTGCTCGTCGGGCGCGTAGCCCCACAGCTCCTTGCGGACCCGCTCGTGGAGCCGCTCGGCGAAGGCTTCGGCCAGTCGGTCGGCCAACGACTCCAGCAGGATCGCGTTGTAGTCGTCGAGCTCCTCGCGGAACGCGGCGACCCGCTCCTGGACACCGTCCCCAGCGGTCACCGCGAAGCCACCCACGTGGTCGCGCAGGCCGGAGTCCTTGGGCGCGACGAAGTCGGCCAGGGACCGGTTGGGCACGCCGTCGCGGTGCTGGCCCTGCTGGCGCAGGTGGCGCAGCGTGGCGTGCACCTCGCTGCGGTCATTGCCGAGGTAGACCTCGACGTCGTCGCCGACCGAGCTGGCCGGGAAGAAGCCCACCACCCCGTGGGCGCGGATCCACTTCTCCTCGATCATCTGGTCGAGCATCGCCTGAGCGTCGTCGTACAGCTTGCGGGCGGCCGGACCGGAGCTCGGGTTGTTGAGGATGTCGGGGAAGGCGCCCTTCATCTCCCAGGCGTTGAAGAAGGGCTGCCAGTCGATGTAGCGGCGCAGGGTGCTCAGGTCGACGTCGTGCAGGACCCGGACGTGCTGGGTGACCTGGGTGCCGACGACCGTGGAGACGTCGTGGTCCTGCTGGAGGAGCAGGTGCGGCTTCGGTGGCCGGTAGTCGGTCCAGTCGATCGGGGTCGCGTTGGCCCGTGCCTGCTCGAGCGTGATCATCGGCCGGTCGTTCTTGGCCGAGTGCCGGGCACGCAGCGAGTCGAAGTCGGCCCGGACGTCGGCCATCAGCGTGGCGCGACCGGTCTTGTGGAGCAGCGCGGCGGCCGTGGGCACGGACCGGGAGGCGTCCTTGACCCAGACCACGGGTCCGTCGTACTTGGGGTCGACCTTGACCGCGGTGTGGGCGCGCGACGTGGTCGCCCCACCGATCAGCAGCGGGATCTGCAGCCCCTGACGCTGCATCTCGGTCGCGAAGTTGACCATCTCGTCGAGCGAGGGCGTGATCAGGCCGGAGAGGCCGATGATGTCGGCGCCCACCTCGGCCGCGGTGTCGAGGATCTTCTGGGCCGGGACCATCACCCCGAGGTCGATGACCTCGTAGTTGTTGCACTGCAGCACCACGCCGACGATGTTCTTGCCGATGTCGTGGACGTCACCCTTCACCGTCGCCATCACGATCGTGCCGTTGGTGTCCTTGACGGTGGCGAACTCGGGGTTGTCGAGCTTCTCCTGCTCGATGAAGGGGATCAGGTAGGCGACCGCCTTCTTCATGACGCGCGCGCTCTTGACCACCTGCGGGAGGAACATCTTGCCGTCGCCGAAGAGGTCACCGACGACGTTCATGCCGTCCATGAGGGGGCCCTCGATCACCTCGATGGGGCGGCCGCCGGCCTCGGCGATCTCGGCGCGCAGCTCCTCGGTGTCGGTCTCGACGTGCGCGTCGATCCCCTTCACCAGGGCGTGGGTGATGCGCTGTCCCACGGGCAGGTCGCGCCACTCGTCCTGCGCCTGCTCCACCTCGTCGGCCGCCACGTTGTAGCGCTCGGCGATCTCCAGGAGGCGCTCGGCCGCGTCGGTGCGACGGTTGAGGACGACGTCCTCGATCCGCTCCCGGAGCTCGGCGTCCACCGCGTCGTAGACGACCAGGGCGCCGGCGTTGACGATGCCCATGTCGAGACCGGCCCGGATGGCGTGGAACAAGAACACGGCGTGGATCGCCTCGCGGACAGGGTTGTTGCCCCGGAACGAGAACGAGACGTTGGAGATGCCGCCGCTGACCTTGGCCCCGGGCAGGTTCTGCTTGATCCAGCGGGTGGCCTCGATGAAGTCCGCGCCATAGGTGGCGTGCTCCTCGATGCCCGTCGCGACCGCGAAGACGTTGGGGTCGAAGATGATGTCCTCGGGCGGGAAGCCGACCTCGTCGACGAGGATCCGGTAGGCCCGTTCGCAGATCGCCTTGCGCCGTTCGAGGTTGTCGGCCTGGCCGTCCTCGTCGAAGGCCATCACCACCACGGCAGCGCCGTACTTGCGGCACAGCTGGGCGTGCTCGCGGAACGACTGCTCCCCCTCCTTCATGGAGATGGAGTTGACGATGGCCTTGCCCTGCACGCACTTCAGGCCGGCCTCGATGACCTCCCACTTGGACGAGTCGACCATCACCGGCACGCGGCTGATGTCGGGCTCGGCGGCGATGAGCTTGAGGAAGCGGTCCATCGCGGCGACGCCGTCGATCATGCCCTCGTCCATGTTGACGTCGATCACCTGTGCGCCGGACTCGACCTGCTGGGCCGCCACGCTGAGGGCGGCGTCGTAGTCGCCGTCCTTGATCAGCTTGCGGAACCGCGCCGAGCCGGTGATGTTGGTGCGCTCCCCGACGTTGACGAACAGGCTCTCCGGGGTGATGGTCAGCGGCTCGAGGCCGGAGAGTCGCATCACCTGCTGGTGGGGCACGGGCGCCCGGCGCGGCTTGCCCTGGACCGCCGAGGCGATCGCTGCGATGTGCTCGGGCGTGGTGCCGCAGCAGCCGCCGACGAAGTTGAGGAATCCGGCGTCGGCGAACTCGGCCAGCACTGCGGCGGTCTGGTCCGGGGTCTCGTCGTACTCACCGAACGCGTTGGGCAGTCCGGCGTTGGGATAGACGGACACGAACGAGTCCGCGAGCCGCGAGAGCTCGGCCACGTAGGGGCGCATGTCGCGGGCGCCGAGGGCGCAGTTGAGGCCGACGGCCAGCGGGCGGGCGTGGCGGATCGAGTCCCAGAAGGCCTCGGTGACCTGGCCCGACAGCGTGCGACCAGAGGCGTCGGTGATGGTGCCGGAGATGATGACGGGCCAGCGCCGCCCCTGCTCCTCGAAGAGCGTCTCGACGGCGAAGATCGCAGCCTTGGCGTTGAGGGTGTCGAAGATCGTCTCGATCATCAGCAGGTCGGAGCCGCCGTCCACCAGGCCGCGGGCAGCCACGAGGTAGGCCTCGGCCAGCTGGTCGAAGGAGACGTTGCGCGCGCCGGGGTCGTTGACGTCGGGCGAGATCGAGGCCGTGCGGGTCGTGGGGCCGAGGGCGCCCGCCACCCACCGGGGGCGGTCGTCGGTGGCCACGGCGTCGGCAGCCGCGCGCGCCAGCCGGGCCGCCTCCAGGTTGAGCTCGTAGGCGAGGTCCTCGAGGCCGTAGTCGGCCAGCGAGACCGCGTTGGCGTTGAACGTGTTGGTCTCGATGACGTCGGCACCGGCCGTGAGGTAGTCCTCATGGATGTCGCGGATGAGCTGCGGCTGGGTGAGGGTCAGCAGGTCGTTGTTGCCGATCAGGTCGCTCGGGTGGTCGGCGAAACGCTCACCGCGGTAGCCGGCCTCGTCGGGCCGGTCGCGCTGGATGGCGGTGCCCATCGCTCCGTCGAGCACCATGATCCGCTCGGCCAGGATGGCCGTCAGGGCGGCAGTGGCATCGGGACGGTGCTGCGGCTTCACTGGGCTCGGCCTTCTCTCGGGTGGCGTACGGCCTCTCGGGGGCGTCGGGCCAGCCTAGGAAGGCGGTCCGACACGCGGACGTCGTTCCCACATCGTGGCACTGGCCGGCGCCACGCACGAAATCACGACCGGCGAAATGACCACGGCGTGCTGGGTCGGGCGCCCTAGGCTGGGTAGGTGATCGAGTTCGACGACGTGCAGGACCTGGTCTCCCCCGTGGTGATCGCCGCCTTCGAGGGATGGAACGACGCTGCCGACGCCGCTTCCGGCCTGGTCGACCACCTGATGGAGCAGTGGAAGGCCGAGATCATCGGGGCGATCGACCCCGAGGAGTTCTATGACTTCCAGGTGAACCGTCCGGTGATCAGCACCGACCACAACGGACACCGCCGGCTCGCCTGGCCGACCACCCGGATCGCGGTCGCGCGTCCGGCCGAGCTCGACCGCGACATCATCTTGGTGCGCGGCATCGAGCCGAGCATGAAGTGGCGGCAGTTCTGTGCCGAGCTGCTGGCCGCCTGCGACGACCTCGGTGCCGAGCTGGTGGTCACGCTCGGCGCGCTGCTCGCCGACACCCCCCACACGCGGCCGATCCCGGTCACCGGCACCGCCACCGAGCCCGAGCTCGTCGACCGGCTGGACCTCGAGCAGTCGACCTACGAAGGCCCCACCGGGATCGTCGGGGTCTTCAACGACGCGTGCACCCAGCTCGACATCCCGGCAGTGTCGTACTGGGCCGCGGTCCCCCACTACGTCGCACAGCCGCCCTGCCCGAAGGCGACGCTGGCGCTGCTCGGACACCTCGAGGAGCTGCTCCAGGCACCGATGCCCCTGGGCGACCTGGTCGACGACTCCAAGGCCTGGGAGCGCGGCGTCGACGAGCTCGCCGCCGAGGACGAGGACGTCGCCGACTACGTCCGGGCGCTCGAGGAGACCCGCGACACCGCCGACCTGCCCGAGGCGAGCGGTGAGGCGATCGCGCGGGAGTTCGAGCGCTACCTCAAGCGCCGCGACACCGACTGACCCGCGGGCCGGTACGTCACAGCGACAGGCCGAGCGCGGCGTCGAGCAGCCGGTGGATCGTGCCCGCCGCCTCGTGGTCGGAGGTGTCGGCCAGGCCGGTGGTGCCGAGGGTCGCGTCCACCCACTCCTGCACCGTGCGGACCGCGGTCGGGGCGTCGAGGTCGTCGGCCAGGGAGGCGAGCACGCGCTCCACCACGGGAACGGCATCGGCGCCGGCGCCCAGTGCGAGCGCGCGCCGCCAGGTCGCCACGGTGTCCACGGCGTCCCACAGCTGGTCGTCGGTCCACTCCCAGTCGCTGCGGTAGTGGTGGCGCAGCAGCACCAGGCGGATGGCCATCGGGTCGACCTCGCTCATCCGCAGCGCGGAGACGAAGACGAGGTTGCCCTTGGACTTGGACATCTTCTCGCCGTCGTAGGCCACCATCCCGGCGTGGGTGTAGGCGCGCGCGAACCGTTCGCCGGGGTGCGCGACCTGGGCGTGCCCGGCCGACATCTCGTGGTGCGGGAAGGCGAGGTCGCTACCACCTCCCTGGACGTCGAACGCGGTGCCGAGGTGGTCGAGGGCGATCGCGCTGCACTCGACGTGCCAGCCGGGGCGGCCGGGCCCGAACGGGCTCTCCCAGGCCGGCTCACCGGGGCGTTCGGCGAGCCACAGGAGGCAGTCGAGCGGATCCTTCTTCCCCTCACGGTCGGGGTCCCCGCCGCGCTCCGGGAAGATCGCCAGCATCGCGTCGCGATCCAGGCGCGAGACCTCCCCGAAGGCGTCGTCCGAGGTGACCGAGAAGTAGAGGTCGTCCTCGACCCGGTAGACGGCACCGACCTCGTCGAGGCGCTGGATCAGCTCGATGACCTGCGGGATCGACTCCACCGCGCCGGTGTAGTGCGCCGGCGGCAGGACCCGCAGCGCCTCCATGTCGTCACGGAACAGCTGTGTCTCCCGCTCGGCCAGCTCGACCCAGTCGACCTTGACCTTGGCGGCGCGCTCGAGGAGCGGGTCGTCGACGTCGGTGACGTTCTGGACGTAGGTGACCTCGTGGCCGGCGTTGCGCCACGCGCGGTGGAGCAGGTCGAAGCCGACGTAGGTGGCGGCATGTCCCATGTGGGTGGCGTCGTAGGGCGTGATCCCGCAGACGTACAACCGGGCCGGCCCGTCGGGCCGCGTCTCGACGTCGGTCCCGCTCGCGGTGTCTCGCACCCGCACGGGCGGTCCCGTCACGGGCAGTCGGGGAACGTCGGGCGACGACCAGGCACGCATGTCGCGAAGCCTATCCGCCGCTCGTGCGCGGCCGGTTCAGAAGGGCGGCCAGGGGATCACCGGGTACGCCGAGGAAGCAGGCGCGGGGAAGGCACCACGGTCCTGCAGGCGGGAGATGCGACGCACCGTCATGGCCACCTCGGCCTCGCTCACGAGGGCCAGGAGCCCCTGGCCGAGCTCGCCGTCGACCGCCGAGCCGAGTCGGCGCAGGCCTGCCGTCTCCTCCTCGGTGAGCGACTCCCCCACGAAGCCCCACAGCACGGTGCGCAGCTTGTGCTCCAGGTGGAAGGTGAGGCCGTGGTCGACGCCGAAGCGGTGCCCGTCGGCCATCGGCAGGACGTGGCCGCCCTTGCGGTCGGCGTTGTTGACGACGACGTCGAACAGGGCCATCCGGCGCAGGGCCGCGGAGTCCTCGTGCACGAGCGAGACCGGCTGGTCGTGGGCGTCGAGCCCGTCGAAGACGTGGCAGAAGCCCTCGGGCAGCTCCCCTTCGCCGACGATGTCGACCGGCGACTGGTCCTCGACCTCGTCGCGCCACAGCTGCACCATGCCCGGGCCGTGCGGCCCGTCGCCCAGGATCGTGGGAGGCACGATGTTCCAGCCGAGCGCCTCCGAGACGGCGTACGCCGCCACCTCGCGGCCCGCGAGGGTGCCGTCGGGGAAGTCCCACAGCGGTCGTTCACCGGCGACCGGCTTGTAGACGACCCGCACACCGTCGATCTCGCCCACGAAGGTCGCGTTGGACGCGGGCAGGACCCGGCCGTGGAGCGTGAGCTCACCGGTCGGGAAGCCGTCGGGGAGCATGCCCCAGGCCGTGGGCTCAGGGGTCACGACGACGGAAGCCGTTGGCCCGCACGCACAGGTGGCCCGCGGGGTCGACCGGCTCGCCGCAGAACGGGCAGTCGGGTCGACCGGCGCCGATCACCGACCGCGAGCGCTCCACGAAGGACCGGGCCGCAGCCGCGGTGAGCCGCACCAGGAAGATCTCGTCGGGCTCTGGCTCCAGCAGGTCCTCGAGGTCCTCCTGGAGCTGCTCGGGCGAGACGACAGCGGCCTCGGTGAAGGGGAAGACCTCGATCACCACGCGCTCGTCGCCACCGTCCCACGACAGGGTCATGGTGCCGGCCCGGAACTCCTCCTCGATCGGCTGCTCGAGGGGCTGGCGGTCGACGAGGTCGCGCGGGGCGATCGCCGGGATCAGCACCTCGTCGCCGGCGGCGCTCATCAGCTCGTCGAGGAGCTCGTCGATGCGCTCGGCGAGGGCCGAGACCTGCTGCTTCTCCAGCGAGACGCTCACCAGCCGGGCACCCTCGCGGGCCTGGAGGAAGAAGGTGCGCTGGCCGGGCTCGCCAACGGTGCCGACGACGAAGCGCTCGGGCGGGTCGAAACGGTGCACGACGGGCATGTCACTCACCCTAGGACGTGCCTGTCTGGGTCGGCGCCGGGGTGGCGGGACCTGCTCCACCGCCGATGTCGGCGTCGCTGCTGCGTCGCCGGCGCGCCCTCTTGGGAGGCGTCAGCCACGACAGGTCGCCGGCGTGGGTGTTGGTCCCCAGGACGAAGGGACGCGTCTCGCTGTAGCGCACGATCGACACCGAGGCCGGGTCGACGTGGATGCGCTGGAACAGGTCGAGGTGGGTGCCGAGGGCATCGGCCAGGATCGACTTGATCACGTCTCCGTGGCTGATGGCCACCCACACGGCGTCGTCGCCGTGCTCCGCAGAGACCCGGGCGTCGTGGCGACGGATGGCAGCGACCGACCGGTCCTGCATCGCGCGCATCGACTCCCCGCCGGGGAAGGTCGCCGCCGAGGGCTGCGACTGCACCGTCCTCCAGAGCTTCTCCTTGGCCAGCTCCCGCAGCGGCCTCCCCTGCCAGTCCCCGTAGTCGCACTCGGAGAGCTGCTTGTCCGTGGTCGCGCGCAACGACGCGGTCTGCCGGCGGGTGATCTCGCGACACGTCTCACGGCAGCGCTCGAGCGGACTCACCACCGCCGCCGCGAGGCGTACGCCGGTGAGCCGGTCACCGACTGCCACCGCCTGCGCCACGCCGGTGTCGTCGAGGTGCACGCCCGGGAGCCGCCCGGCGAGCACGCCGGTCGCGTTGGCCGTGGAACGGCCGTGTCGGACGAGGATCACGGTTGCCATGCACCGCAGGCTAGTGCGACTAGCCTGAGCCGGTGATCGTGGACAACGCCCTCTACCACCAGGGCAGGCGGGTGCCGGTGGGCGCGGGCGACGACCAGAGCCTCGGCCATGCGCGCGTGCCGTGCCAGCCGGGCGACTTCCAGTGGATCGGCATCCACGACCCGAGCCCCGACGAGCTGCGCCTCATCGCCGACACCTTCGACCTGCACCCCCTCGCGGTGGAGGATGCCGGCGACTCCCACCAGCGGCCCAAGCTCGAGCACTACGGCGACACGCTGTTCCTCGTCCTCAAGACGCTCTGGTACGTCGACGCCGAGGATGCGGTCGAGACCGGCGAGATCAACATGTTCGTCGGCAGGGACTTCGTCGTCACCGTCCGCCACGGCCAGGGCATCGACCTCGCCGACTCGCGGCGCGACCTCGAGCAGCGGGCCAAGGTGCTCGAGCACGGCCCGATGGGGGTCATGTACGCCATCTGCGACCGCGTCGTCGACGAGTACGAGCGGGTGGGCGCCGCCCTCGAGGAGGACGTCGACGAGGTCGAGGAGTCGGTCTTCTCCCCCGCGCGCACCGACGACTCGGTCCGGATCTACGTCCTGAAGCGGGAGATCGCCGAGGTGCGCCGCGCCGTGATGCCGCTGCGCGAGCCGATGCGGAAGTTCGCCACGGCCAACGAGGCCGGGACGCCGATCCGCACACCGGTCCCCATCAGCGCCGAGACCGCGACCTACTTCCGCGACGTCGCCGACCACCTCCAGCGCGTCTCCGAGGTCATCGACAACCTCGACATCCTGCTGTCGACCGCCTTCGACGGACACCTGGCCCGGATCTCGGTCCAGCAGAACGAGGACATGCGCAAGATCTCGGCCGGAGCCGCGCTCGTCGTCGTGCCGACGCTGATCGCCGGCATCTACGGCATGAACTTCGACCACATGCCCGAGCTGCACTGGACCTACGGCTACCCGTTCGCAGTGCTGCTGATGTTCGGTGTCGCCGGCGGGCTGTTGGCACTGTTCAAGAAGTCCGGGTGGCTGTGACCCGACCGGCCCCCTCGGCATGGCGGGTGGTCTGGTGGTTCGGCTTCGTCAGCCTGAGCGCCGACATGGTCTACGAGGGCGCCCGGTCGGTCTACGGGCCGCTGCTCGCCGCCCTGGGGGCGTCCGCGGTCGTCGTCGGGCTCGTCACGGGCGCCGGCGAGGCGGTGGCGCTGGTGCTGCGCCTGGCGTTCGGTCCGCTCGCGGACCGGACCGGTCGCTACTGGTCGCTGACGATCATCGGCTACGGACTCACCGCGGTGTGCGTCCCGCTCCTCGCGCTGGCACCGCGGCTCGGCGCGGCCGGTCTCGGCTTCGCCGCCACGATGATCCTGCTCGAGCGACTCGGCAAGGCCGTCCGGTCGCCGTCGAAGTCGGCCCTGCTGGCGCACGTCGCGTCGGCGGTCGGCCGCGGCCGCGGCTTCGGGGTCCACAAGGCCCTCGACCAGGTCGGCGCCTTCTCGGGTCCCCTCGTGGTGGCCGCGGTCGTGGCGATCGGCTCGCTCTGGTGGTCGATGGCGGTGCTGGCCGTCCCGGGGGCGATCGCCATGGCGCTGCTGCTGACGTTGCGGCGCCGGGTGCCCGACCCGTCGGTCTACGACGCCGACTCCACGCCCGACTCCACGCCCGACTCCACGCCCGACGCCCGGACAGGCCTTGCACCGCAACGGCGCGGGTGGTGGGCCGAGGCCGTCGGCGCTGGTCTCTCGGGCGACTTCTTCCGCTACGCGTTCGCCGCGTCGCTGACCACCGGTGCCCTCGTGACCTTCGGCATCATCGGCTACCACCTCACCGTCGAGGGGATCCTCCCCGTCGCGGCCGTTCCCCTCGTCTACGCCGGGGCGATGGCCGTCGAGGCGGTCGCGGCGCTGCTGGTCGGCTCGGTCTACGACCGGACCGGTCCGCACGTGCTGCTGGTCGTCCCGGTCCTCGTGGCGCTGGTCCCGGCGCTCGCGCTGGGCTCCGCGCTGGTGGCGGTGCTCGTCGGGGTGGTGGCGTGGGGATTCGCGCAAGGGGTCCAGGACTCGACCGTCAAGGCCGTGGTCGCCGACCTGGTCGAGGCACCGCGGAGGGCGACGGCGTACGGCGTCTTCGCCGGGATCCAGGGGCTGCTGGCGATCGTCGGCGGCGTGGGTGCCGGCTGGCTCTACGAGCGCTCGCTGCCTGCCTTGGTCGGGGTGGTGGCGATCACCCAGGCGGTGGCGCTGGTGCTGCTCGTCGACACGTTCAGGCGCTCAGCACTCCGACGCCGAGCAGGGTGAGCGTGCCGGCGCCGAGCAGGATCCGGTAGACCACGAACGGCGTGTAGGACCGGGTGCTGACGTAGCGCAACAGCCAGGCGATCGCGGCGTAGCCGACGAAGAAGGACACGACGGTGGCGGTGAGCGTCGGGCCCCACCCGAAGCTGTTGTCGCCGCCGGGGATCTCCTTGAGCTCGAAGAGGCCCGCCCCGACCACCGCGGGGATGGCCAGGAGGAACGCGAACCGGGTGGCCGCCTCGCGCTCGAGGCCCAGGAACAGGCCCATCGAGATGGTCGCGCCCGAGCGGGACACCCCGGGGACGAGCGCCAGCGCCTGTGCCAGGCCCATCAGCACGGCGTCCTTCATGGTGAGCTTGCCCATCGACCGGTCCGTGCGCCCGAGGCGGTCGGCGATGCCGAGCACGACGCCCAGCACGATGAGGGTGGTGCCGATGATCCAGAGATTGCGGAAGTCGCGCTCGATCACGTCCTTGAGCAGCACGCCGAGGACCACGATCGGCAGCGAGCCGACGATGACGTACCAGCCCATGCGGGAGTCGAGCGTGCCTCGGTACTCCGGTTGGAAGAGCGAGCGCACCCAGGCGCTGCCGATGCGCCAGATGTCCTTGCGGAAGTAGATCAGCACGGCGATCTCGGTGCCGATCTGGATGACGGCGGTGAAGGCCGCTCCCGGGTCACCCCAGCCGAACAGCTCGGGGAAGATCCGCAGGTGCGCGCTGCTCGAGATCGGCAGGAACTCGGTCAGTCCCTGGATGACTCCGAGGACCACGGCTTTGAGGAGATCGATCACAGGTGATGAGCCTACGGGCGCGTCCGCTCCCTCCGGTGCAGGACCCGTCGCTACTCTCACCTCCATGCAGCAGCGTTCCCTCGGTTCCACGGGTCTGAAGGTCTCCCGGTTGGGCCTCGGCACCATGACCTGGGGCCGCGACACCGACGAGCACGAGGCCCGCGACCAGCTGATCGCCTTCGCGGAGGCCGGCGGCACGCTGCTCGACACCGCGGCCGGCTACGGCGACGGTGCCAGCGAGGAGCTGATCGGCACCCTGATCGGCGACGTCGTGGGTCGTGACGACATCGTGCTGGCCACCAAGGCCGGCATCTCACGACGTACGGGCGAGCGGGTCACCAACACCTCACGCGGCCACCTGCTCACGACGCTGGATGCCTCGCTCAAGCGACTCGGCGTCGACCACGTCGACCTGTGGCAGGTGCACGTGTGGACCGACGAGACGCCGATCGAGGAGACGCTGTCCGCGCTCGACCTCGCGGTGTCGTCCGGCCGGGCGTCCTACGTCGGCATCTCCAACTACTCCGGCTGGCAGACCGCCCAGGCCGCGACCTGGCAGCGCGCGGTGCCCGGGCGCACGCCGCTGGCCTCCACCCAGGTCGAGTACTCCCTGCTCAACCGCCACGTGGAGCACGAGGTGGTGCCGGCCGCCGAGGCACTCGGCCTCGGCGTCCTGCCCTGGTCGCCGCTGGGGCGTGGTGTCCTGACCGGCAAGTACCGCACCGGTACGCCGTCCGACTCGCGCGGAGCGACCGAGCACTTCGCCCGCTTCGTCGGCGCCTACCTCGACGAGCGCGGCCGTGGCATCGTGGAGGCCGTGGCGCGTGCCGCCGACGGACTCGGCTGGACGCCGCTGGAGGTGTCCCTCGTCTGGGTGCGCGACCGGCCCGGTGTGAGCGCCCCCATCGTCGGAGCGCGCACCGCAGCCCAGCTCGACGGCGCGCTGGGTGTGGAGGAGCTGACCCTGCCCGCCGAGATCGTCGACGCCCTCGACGACGTGTCCACCGACTGAGCCCCGACCCCCACCCCCGACACCCGTCAGGAGCGCAGATGGCCAAGATCCAGCGTCGCCCACCCGGACGCGGCATCGAGTGGGAGTTCGAGACGCTCGTGCTGCCGTCCGACTTCTCGCGCAACGTGGTGACCCGGATGCTCGTCGAGCGCGCGGAGCACGGCGGGTGGGAGCTCGACCGCCTGCGGATCGGCCATGACGGGAAGCGTCGCGTGGTCCTGCGGCGCAAGATCATCCGGCAGCGGCTGACCCTCTTCGCCGGCTGACGAGCGCCACCGGTGCCCGACCCCGTGTCGCCGCGTGCCCGGACGTGCTTGACTCGAGGGACGGGGCCAGGTGGCTCCACCGAGGAGGTACGACCATGGCGGGACTACGGAGGAGCAAGCCGGCGCTGGCGATCGTGGAGCTGGCGGTCGACCCGGCGGACGTGGACCAGGAGACCTATCCCGTGCGGATCCGGCTGACCCGGCCGCTCACACCCTACGAGGCCGAGGGGCTGGCGGAGATGGAGCCCGGACTGCGCACCGAGGGTGACGCGATCGTCATTCCCGACACCAACCTCGACGAGGTGGCACACGCGCACGACGCCTGGGCCAGCCGGTTGGAGCAGGTGCACTCGCGAGCCGACGAGCTCCAGGGCGAGACGTTGGTCGCGGACAGCCGCCGGGTGGACGAGCAGACCAGGCACGGCTCGTTCATGCGCAGCCAGCAGGTCGACAACCGCGGCCTGCACTGAGCCTCACCAGCCGGAGGTTCCGGGCGCTCCCTTGAAGGGGCCGGTGACCCGCGAGGTGATCCAGCCGCCGTAGAAGTGCCCCGGCTGGGGCTCCACGACCTCGTCGTCGACGGTGCAGCGATCGACGCGGCCGGGATACAGCGCGACGTGGTCGGCCAGGGTCTCGAAGCCCTTCGACGGGGTGGGATACGTCCACGCGATGGCGGGCAGCACCTCCTCGCCGACCACCACGTCGAGGTAGTCGGCCTCTCCTTTCCACTCGCACCACGAGGCACCCTGGCCCGGACGCAGCACGCCGTCGGCGAAGGCAGTGCGCGGCAGGTAGTACGTCGGCGGGTGGCTGGTCTCCAGCACGCGCAGGCTGGCGGTGGTGTCGGCCAGCACCACGCCGGCGTGGATCACGACGACGTGCTCCGTGCTCGGCTCGACCCGCGGGGGGCGCGGGTAGTCCCACACGGACTCGGTCTGGACGGCGCTCATGCGACCAAACTACGGCGTGGGGTGTCGTTCCCTCAGCCACGCTTGGCCCCGCCGGGCCGATGCCTGGGCGAGCCAGGCCTCCTCGACGATCTCGACGAGCTCGCCCCGCTCGATCTCGCCGACCCGGGACGCTCGGAGCAGGACCGAGGGGTGACCGTCGAAGTGCGGGGTCGTGAAGAACGGCAGACGCTCGTCCTGGAGCAACGCCTGTTTGTCCCCCTCGGAGGCGGCCCAGATGACGATCACATCCTGGAGTCGCTCCCCCGTCTCCGGGTCGACGGCGTCGGCTCGCGGCGTCCGGAAGAAGACGAAGGACTTGCTCCCCACCTGGTAGACGGGGAACCTGTCGGGGCGGAGGACGGTGACGTACGGCATCGCCCGCGCGGTGGCGTGGATGTCGTCGGCCGTGGCGCGCCTGCTCACGTCGAGGCGGCCTCGGCCTTCGCCTTCAGCTCTCGGACCATGGCGTCGGGGTCGTCGGCGGAGTAGACGGCCGAACCGGCGACGAACACGTCGGCGCCGGCCTCGGCACACCGCTCGATCGTCTCCAGCGAGACACCGCCGTCGACCTGCAGCCAGGTCTCCACGCCGTGCTTGCGCATCAGCTCGCGGGCCGTGCGGATCTTGGGCAGGCACAGGTCGAGGAACTTCTGCCCACCGAATCCGGGCTCCACCGTCATGATCAGCAGCATGTCGAGCTCGGGCAGCAGCGCCTCGTAGGGCTCGACCGGAGTGGCCGGCTTGAGGGCCATCGACGCGCGCGCCCCCTGGGCGCGGATCTCGCGAGCCAGCCGGACCGGGGCCTTGGCCGCCTCGGCGTGGAAGGTCACCGACCCGCAGCCGGCCTCGGCGTACGCCGGTGCCCACCGGTCCGCGTCCTCGATCATCAGGTGGACGTCGATCGGCTGGGAGGCGTGCCGGCTGAGCGACTCGATGACCGGCAGGCCCAAGGTGAGGTTGGGGACGAAGTGGTTGTCCATCACGTCGACGTGCACCCAGTCGGCGCTGGGGATCCTGGCCACCTCGTCGGCGAGGCGCGACAGGTCGGCGCTGAGGATGCTCGGAGTGATCTGGATGCCCACACCTCGATCCTAGGACTCGACGGGTCGACCCGCTCCACAGCGTGCCCGTCGACGGTTCCGAGCCACGGTCGCAGTCCGCTCGCAGCATCCACGAGCAGACTGCGACCTACCCGGGGCCGTCGGGCTCGTCCGGTGTCTCCGCCCCGTCCGCCTCGTCGCGGTCGGCCCACTCCAGGAGCGGCGCGATGTCGAAGGGGTGGGCGTCGATGGCGGCGTGCAGGTCGCCGAGCTCCGCGAACCGCTCGGGCATCGTGAAGATCGTGAAGTCGTCCGGCGTGCAGTCGTCCACCTCGTCCCACCTGATCGGCGCGGAGACGCGGGCGCCGGGCACGCCTCGCACGGAGTAGGCCGCCGCGATGGTGTGGTCGCGGGCGTTCTGGTTGTAGTCGACGAACAGCTGAGCCGGGTCGCGGTCCTTGCGCCACCAGGCCGTGGTGACCTCTCCCCGGGCCCGTCGCTCGACTTCGCGTGCGAACGCGAGCGCGCCGCGTCGTACGTCCTGGAAACCGTGGTCGGGCGGGATCCGCACATAGATGTGCATCCCCGAGCCGCCGCTGGTCTTGGGGAAGCCGGTGGCACCGAGCTCGTCGAGCACCTCGTGGGCCACGTGGGCGACTCGCTGGACGGTGGCCCAGTCGCAGTCCGGCCCGGGATCGAGGTCGATGCGCCACTCGTCGGGCTTCTCGGTGTCGGCGCGGCGGCTGTTCCACGGGTGGAACTCCACGGTGGACATCTGGACGGCCCAGATGACGCTGGCCAACTCGGTCACGCACAGCTCGTCGGCGGTGCGCTTCCAGCGCGGGAAGAACAGCTGGACCGTCTCGACCCAGTCCGGCGCCCCGGCGGGCAGGCGCTTCTGGTGGACCTTGTCGCCGGCCAGGCCCTTGGGGAAGCGGTGCAGCATGCACGGCCTCTCGAACAGGGCGTTGACGATGCCGTCGCCCACCGCAAGGTAGTACTCGACCAGATCGAGCTTCGTCGCGCCGGAATGCCCGGACTCGGTCGCAGGGAAGTAGACCCGGTCGGGGTTGGTGACCTTGACGACGCGGTCGTCCACCTCGACCTCGATGAACGGCGACGCCATCCCCCGAGCCTAGCGGCGGGGGCTACTTCCCATCGGCAGGTGTGGTCTTGTCCGCCGGTGTGGTCTTGTCCGCCGGTGTGGTCTTGTCCGCAGGTGCGGTCTTCTCGGCAGGTGTGGTCTTCTCGGCAGGTGTGGGCTTGTCCGCCGGTGCGGTCTTGTCCGCAGGCGTGGCCTGCGGGGGCTGCTCGACGGTGACGGTGACGGGCTCCGACCAGCCCTCGTCGGCGTACTGGCTCTCGGGGCGGTGCCAGCGGAAGTCCGTGGTCTCCGTGACGCTGACGTCGACCCGAGCGACGCCGCCCGGGCCGGACAGGACCGCCGGCCCCTCGGGCGTCCACTGGCCGCCCGGGAGACGGGACTCGAGGACGAGCGGGTCGCCGGTGACGCGTCCACCGCTGTCGCTGACCCGGCCGCTGATGCTCACCTGGTCGCCGGGCGCGACGCTCTGCCGGTCGACCGAGGCCGCGGTGGCGAGGGTCACGCCCTCGAAGTCGAAGGTCGAGCCGGAGGCACGCACCGCGTCGAGGTTGAAGGAGTGCCCGTCGCAGCCGAACCCGGTGACCGCGAAACCGGGACCGTCGCCGTGCTCGGCAGCGAACGCCGACGGGGTCGCGGTGCCGGCCTGGGCGACCGGGGACAGCGTCGACAGGTCGACCAACGTCCAGTCGTAGGCCAGCGAGGCGGTGGAGACGTTCGTCCACCCGCCCGAGGGTGCGCTGAGGGCGGCACGACCGCTCCAGGCAGTGCCCGGCGCGTTGGTGGGCGTGATGCTCATGACGTAGGAGACGCCCTGGCTGCCGGCCGTCGAGGCCACTGCCACTGAGGAGTCGAAGGAGCCCAGCGCATCGAAGCGGGCGAAGGGACCCGACGCCGTCCCCGGCGCGGACGGCACGAGTCCCAGGGACCGCCGCCCGAGCGGTGCGTCGTAGGGGCCGAGGTTGAGCCGCGACTGCGGCGCGGTGGCCGGTGCGAACAGGCCGGAGCAGCCGACATAGGTCAAGAACACGTCCGGGTCACCGGTGTTGGGACCGGTCACCGTGCGGGCTCCGTCCGCCTGCGCGGGGCCCATGCCCAGCGCAGCCAGCAGGGTCGTCGCAGCGACGACCGTGAGTGTGGTTCGCACCCGCATGCTTTGTTCCTGCTCCCCGTCGCTCGACGCACCCCTCCGGCGTGCCGCGCTGGAGTCCATCATGCTCGGCCGTCCCAACGTTGGGAACAGGTGACGCGCGGGAGAGGTCCTCGGGGCCGTCCATTTCATTCGAATGGGTGACGTCGGTGGGGGTGGCTAGGTTGTCGCCATGCCGTTGAGGGGTGTCGACGTCCCACGTCATCCGGTGCGCCGGATCGACGCCCGTCCCGGGCACACGCTCTCGGGGCACGCCTACCCAGGCTCGATCCCGGCTGTCGCGCAGGTGCTGTCGGAGGGCCTCGACCTCGAGCCAGGGGTGACCTTCCTGGTCGGTGAGAACGGATCCGGCAAGTCGACCATCGTCGAAGCGGTCGCCACGGCGTTCGGGTTGTCCCCCGAGGGCGGCAGCACCCACAGCATGCACTCGACCCGGCCCACGGAGTCGCCGCTCGCTGAGGCACTGCAGCTGAGCCGGGGAGCGGGGGCGAGCAGATGGGGGTTCTTCCTCCGCGCCGAGACCATGCACGGCTGGTACTCCTACCTCGAGGACCACCCGTTGCCCCCCGCCGGACCGCAGGACCCGGCGTTCCACGAGATGAGCCACGGCGAATCCTTCCTCGCCCTGCTCGAGTCACGCTTCTCGGGCAAGGGCTTCTTCTGTCTCGACGAGCCCGAGGCCGCCCTGTCCTTCTCCTCCACGCTCGGTCTCATCGCGACCCTGCAGCGTGTGGTCGCCCGTCAGGGGCAGGTCCTGTGCGCGACCCACTCCCCCGTGCTCGCCGCGATGCCCGGCGCCCGAATCCTCGAGACGGGTCCGTGGGGGCTGCGGGAGTCGACGTGGGAGGACCTCGATCTCGTGGTCCACTGGCGCCGCTACCTCGCCGAACCGTGGTCCTACCTGCGCCACCTGCAGGACGACGACTGAGACCAGGCTCAGCCGTCGGTCGCGTCGACCGGCAGCCGACGCAGCGTCGCCGCGAACATGGCGTCCGTGCCCTCGCGGTGCGGCCACGTGCTGAAGCGGTCGAGCTCCTCGGCGTCGTCGCGCCGGCCGAGCACGGCGCGCACCACCTCCGCGCTCTCGGCGAGCACCGGCGAGCAGGTCGCGTAGACCACCACCCCGCCGGGCCGGACCGACTCCAGTGCCACGTCCAGCAGCACCTGCTGCAGGCCCACCAGCACCTCCACGTCGTGGGGGGTGCGACGCCAGCGCGACTCCGGCCGTCGACGCAGTGCCCCGAGCCCCGAGCACGGGGCATCCACGAGCACCCGGTCGAAGGTGCCCGGCACCCACGGCGGCCGCGTGCCGTCGCCCGCGAGGACGGACGCCGCCCCCGCCGGCACGGCCCGCATGGCCGAGGCGACCAGGGTCGCCCGGTGGGGTTGCCGCTCGTTGGCCACCACCCGGGCCCCGCGCTGGGCGGCGACCGCCGCCAACAGGGCCGCCTTGCCGCCCGGGCCGGCACACAGGTCGAGCCAGAGCTCGTCGCGACCCTCCAGCGGCGCGTCCGTCAGGGCCAGCGCGACCAGCTGCGAACCCTCGTCCTGCACGCCCGCGCGACCCTCGGCCACGGCCGGCACGTCGGCAGGGTCGCCGCCCTCCAGCACGACGCCGTACGGCGACAGGCGGGTGCGGGTGCCGCCGGCGGACTCCAGCTCCGCGACGTCCGCGAGACCGGGACGCGCCACCAGGGTGACCCGAGGGGCCGCGTTGTCGGCGACCAGCAGGGCCTCCAGCTCCCCGTCGTCCCCCTGACTCGACAACGACTCGGCCAGCGCCTCCACCACCCAGCGCGGGTGCGAGTGCGCGACGGCCAGGTGTCCGTGGAGGTCGACGTCCCGGTCGGGGGCCACCTCCGACACCCACGAGGCGAGGTCGCGCCGGCTCACCTTGCGCAGCACCGCGTTGACCAGCCCGGCCGGCCCCTGCCCGACACTGGCCCGGACCAGGTCGACGCTCGTGGAGATCGCTGCGTGGTCGGGCACCCGCATCGACAAGAGCTGGTGCACGCCCAGCCGGAGCACGTCACGCACGCCGGCCTGGAGCTTCGGCTTCGTCAGGCAGGCGTCGATGATCGGGTCGTAGAGCCCCTGCATGCGGATCGCTCCTGACGCCAGCTCGGTCGTGAGGCCGGCGTCGCGGCCCCGGAGTCCGTGCTTGCGCAGCACCTGCGGCAGGACCAGGTTGGCGTAGGCCTCGTCGACCCGCACGGCGGTGAGCACGTCCAACGCCGCCTGCCGGGGACGGTCGAGGGGTCGCCGTCGCTCACTCACCGAAGAACTCCCGCACCAGCTTCTTGGGGGCCCTCGCGGCCCAGGCCTCGGTGAGGACCTCGGCCAGCTCGTCACGGCTGATCTCACCGAGTCGGGACTGCTGGACCAGGACCGCACTGAAGCCGCGGAAGTGGTCGATCGTGAAGAAGGGGCTCGAGGCGTCCTCGACGAGAGCCATCTTCTCGACCTCCGTGGGCGTCATGATGACGACGAGGTCGTCGTACATCTCCCCCGACTCGGGGTCGATGGCCGTCCTGCCGGGAGCGCGGTAGAGGACGAACCCCTTGCCCTTGTCCCCGCGCGGCACCTTCCAGGTCGGCCGGTCACCCCACGAGATGCCCAGCTCGGTCTCCGGGAGAGCACCGCAGATCTGGTCGATGTCCTCGGCACGGGCCTTCCTGCTCATCTGCGCGAGCCTAGCCGTCGAGCCGGGCACCCGACTCCAGCCGGACGCCGCGCGCCCAGTCCGCCGCGCCCATCTGCTTCTTCCCGAAGGCCTTGACCTCGCCGAGCCGCACGGGCGTGGTGCCCGTCCCCACGAGGACTGCGCTCTTGGTCACCGCCAGGACCCCCGGCTCCAGGGCGGGGGCGTCGGCCGCGGGCGTCACCGGCCCGATCTTGATGCGCTCGGCCTCGAACGTGCTCCACGCACCCGGCGCAGGTGTGCAGGCACGGACCTGGCGGTCGATGGCGACGGCCGGGTGGGTCCAGTCGATGCGGGCGTCCTCGACGAGGATCTTCGGCGCGAACGAGAGCCCCTCCTCGGGCTGCTCGCGCGCCTCGAGGGTGCCGTCCTCGATACCGTCGAGGGTCTGCACCAGCAGGCCCGACCCTCCTTCGGCGAGGCGCTCGAGGAGGTCGCCGGCGGTGTCCGTGTCACGGATCCGCTCGGTCATGATCCCGAACACCGGGCCGGCGTCGAGCGCCTTGACGATCCGGAAGGTCGTGGCACCGGTGACCTCGTCACCGGCCCAGAGCGAGTGCTGGACCGGGGCCGCGCCCCGCCACGACGGGAGGACGGAGAAGTGCAGGTTGATCCAGCCGTGGGGCACCAGGTCGAGCGCCGACTGCGGCAGCAGGGCGCCGTAGGCCACCACCGGGCAGGCGTCCGGCCGCAGCTGGGCCAGCGCGGCCTGGAAGTCGGCGTCGCGCGGGTGCTCGGGCTTGAGGACGGGTACGCCGAGCTCCTCGGCGCGTTGCGCCACCGGGCTGGCGACCAGCTTGCGACCACGGCCGCTCGGCGCGTCCGGGCGGGTGACGACGCCGACGAGCTCGTGCCGGCTCGCGGCGATCGCATCCAGGGCAGGGACCGCCACCTCGGGGGTGCCGGCGAAGACGACGCGCATCAGTGGTCCCTGCTCATCGGGCGAATCCGTTCGTGGCGTGGGGGCTCACCTTCACGGTGGGCCGCTCGAGTCCGAACCACTCGGACTCGCGGATCTCCTTCATCGCGGCCTTGCGGGCCGCGGTGTCCAGCTTGTCGATGAAGAGGATGCCGTCGAGGTGGTCGGTCTCGTGCTGCATCGCCCTGGCGAGCAGCTCGGAGGCCTCGAAGCGCTGGGGCTCGCCGTGCATGTCGAACCCGGTGGCGACCACCGACAGCGCCCGCAGGCAGTCGTAGGTCAGCTCCGGCAGGGACAGGCATCCCTCAGCACCGTCCTGGGTGTCGTCCGAGAGCTCCAGCGACGGGTTGACGAGGTGGCCGACCTCGTCGTGGACGTTCCAGGTGAAGACGCGCAGGCCGACGCCGATCTGCGGTGCCGCCAGTCCGGCCCCGGGGGCGGCCAGCATCGTGTCGGTGAGGTCGGTGACGAGCTGCCGGAGCTCCCGGTCGAAGCTGTCGACCTCGAGCGCACGCTGGCGGAGCACGGGATCGCCGAAGAGGCGGATCGGCTGGACGGCCACGGATCTCCTTGGAACGGGGGCTGGTGCGCGGAACGTGGCGATTCTAGGGAGTCGTCCGCACGCGGCCGCATCGGCACGGCGGGTTCAGATGGTGAGCGGGTCCACCTGGATCCGCACCGGGTCGAGCTTGCGCGCCGAGCGGATCCGCTGCAGGTCGCCGAGCGACCGGGAGAGCGCCGTGCCCTGCGACCACGGGACGCGGAGCAGCACCCGGTGCTCGTCGTCGACCGGGACCGGGCCGAGAACCTCGGCCCCCTCGGGCAGGTCGATCAGGTGCAGCGCGTCGTCGAGTGCGCCGAGGTCGCCGGTCATCGTCGCCATCCGGGCCGCGGGCGGCAGGTGCGCCTGGGAGCGCTCCTCGGCCTCCCGGCGGGCGAAGCCGGTCGGGTCCCACCTCACCAGGGCCTGGAGCGCGGGGTGGGCCGGGTCCCCGACTGCCACGACGTGGCCGCCGGCTCGCACGAGTGCGGCAGCGTTGAGCCAGCGACGCAGCGCCTCCTCCGCTGCACGCATGTCGTCACGCGCCAGGCTCAACCAGGTGTCGAGGATGACGACGGCTGCGTAGCCCTCGTCGGCCACCGGCTCGGCGCCGACGGTGGCGACGACGATGTCGGCCTGCCCCCCGACCCGCTCGACGACGCGCTCCCCGCTGGAGCTGCGGACGGTCGTTCCGGCGAACATCCGGCCCAGCTCCTCGGCCGTGCGTGCCTCGCCTCGCACCGGGGCCCGGAGACCGCGACCGCCGCACGTGCCGCAGGTCCACGTCGGCTCGACGTGACCGCACCAGCGGCACTGGGGGGGCACGGTCGGGCCCGAGACCACGAGTGGCCCGGTGCAGGCGGAACAGCGGGCGGGGGCCCGGCAGGTGTCGCACGCCAGGGAGGCGGCATAGCCGGCGCGCGGGGTCTGCACGAGGACCGGTCCGGACCCGAGGCCGCGGCGGATGGCGTCGTACGCCGCTCGCGGGATGCGGGTGCCGACGGAGCGGTCCTCCGCAGGCACCGCTTCGGCCCGGACGCGGCGGCGCAGGAGCTCGCGTGGGACCGCGAGCTCGTGGGCCCAGCCCGCGGCGATCAGCTGCTGGGCCTCGGGGGTGCGGGCCACGCCTCCCAGCAGCGCCGCTGTGGACTGCTGCTCGGCGCGGGTCACCAGCACCTCGCGGGTGTGCGGATAGGGCGCTCGCGGCTCGGCGTGGAGGTCGTCGCCGTCGTCCCAGAGCACGACCAGGCCCAGGCCGTGGACGGGCGCGAAGGCCGCGGAGCGGGTGCCGACGACGATCCGGCGAGCACCCCGGGCGACGGCCAGGAAGTCGCGGTAGCGCGCCGCAGGTCCGCCGTCTGCGGTGAGGCAGACGTGGTGGCCCGGGCCCAGGACCTCTGTCAGCGCGGCATCGACCCGGGTGACGTCGCGTCGGTCGGGGACGCAGACCAGCGCGCCCCGCCCCGCGGCGTACGTCGTGGCGACGGCCTCGGCGACCATGGCCGGCCAGTCGTCCGCGGGACCGGCTGACCACACGGCGCGTGGGCTCTCCCCGGCGGCGAGCCGTCGCAGGAACGCGTCGGCGTGCTCGACCTGGTCCCAGGACCCGGCGGGCGGCGGTGGCGGCGGCGGCGCGGGAGGTGAGGGCTGCTTCTCCGTGGTGGCGTGACGCGGCGGGACGGCCAGACGGAGCACGTCGGAGCGGGCCCCGGCATATCTCGTGGCCAGCGTCTCGCTCAGTCCCACGATCTCGGGGGCGAGCACCGGCTCGGGGCTCACCACCCGCCGCAGCGGCTGCAGGGTGCCGGTGTGATCGGTCCTGCTGGCGCGCTCGACGACGAAGCCGTCCACGTCCTGACCGGCGAAGCGCACCTTGACCCGGGCCCCCGGGACGGCCGACTCGGCCATCGCCGAGGGGACGGCGTAGTCGAAGGGGCGGTCGAGGTGGGCCAGCGCGATGTCGACGAGCACCCGGGCCACCGGGTCGGTGTCGGCCGGCTTCCACGAGGCCGCCTTGCGCCGACGGGTGGCGGCGGCTCTGGCCTTCGCGTCGTCGACGGCAGCACGAAGCCCCGGAAGCATGTCGGCTTCCGGGGCCTCGGGTGAAGTCATGCGGGCGATTGTGTCAGCGGGCTCGGACAGCCCGGTCCGCAGTGGGGCAGGTGTGCGGAGTCTGACGCGGATCGGCTGAAGTCTCGGCACATCCGCGCAGGAGTCCCCGCTTCAGCGGGGACTCCTCCGCCAGGCGTTCAGACGCCCGCGGCGGCCTTCAGCTTCTCGGCGCGGTCGGTCCGCTCCCAGGTGAACTCGGGCAGCTCGCGACCGAAGTGGCCGTAGGCCGAGGTCTGGGCGTAGATCGGGCGGAGCAGGTCGAGGTCGCGGATGATCGCGGCGGGACGGAGGTCGAAGACCTCCAGAACGGCTTCCTGGATCCTCTCGTCCGCGACGACACCCGTGCCGAACGTCTCGATGAAGACGCCCACCGGGGCGGCCTTGCCGATGGCGTAGGCCACCTGTGCCTCGCAGCGACGGGCCAGGCCCGCGGCGACGACGGTCTTGGCGACCCAGCGCATCGCGTAGGCCGCGGAGCGGTCCACCTTCGAGGGGTCCTTGCCGGAGAAGGCACCGCCGCCGTGGCGGGCCATGCCGCCGTAGGTGTCGACGATGATCTTGCGACCGGTCAGACCGGCGTCACCCATCGGGCCGCCGATCACGAAGGTGCCGGTGGGGTTCACCAGCATGCGGTAGCCCTCGGAGGGGATGTCGAAGCTCGCGAGCACCGGGTCGATGACGTGCTGCTTGATGTCGGCCTCGAGCTGCGCGTGCTCGACGCCCGGGTCGTGCTGGGTGGAGAGGACGACGGTGTCGATGCGCACCGGGCGGTCGTCCTCGTCGTACTCGATGGTGACCTGGGTCTTGCCGTCGGGGCGGAGGTAGGGGAGGACGTCGCCCTTGCGCACCTCGCTCAGCCGCTGCGCGAGCCGCTGCGCGATGGTGATGGGCAGCGGCATCAGCTCGGGGGTGTCGTCGCAGGCGTAGCCGAACATCAGGCCCTGGTCGCCGGCGCCGCGCTTGTCGAGCTCGTCCTCCGACGTGCCGACCCGCGACTCGTGGCCGGCGTCGACGCCGGCCGCGATGTCGGAGGACTGGGCCCCGATGGCGACCTGGACGCCGCACGTCTCTCCGTCGAAGCCCTTGTCGGAGGAGTCGTAGCCGATCTCGAGGATGGCCTTGCGGACGATGTCGGCGACCGGAGCGTAGGCCGTCGTCCGGACCTCGCCGGCGACCACGACCAGACCGGTGGTCAGCAGCGTCTCGACCGCCACCCGCAGGTTCGCGGTGTCGGGGTCGGCTCCCATGAGGTAGTCGAGGACCGAGTCGCTGATGCGGTCGGCGATCTTGTCCGGGTGACCTTCGGTCACGGACTCGGAGGTGAAGAGGCGTCCAGCCACGTTGTACTCAATTCTTGTGTGGAACGGTTGACATAAACGTACCCGCCGCCCAGCATCCGGGACGCGTGTCTCACTCGGCGAATCGCCGTGAGACCTCGTCCCAGATGACCTGGGCCAGGGCGGCCTTGCTGCCGTGGGGCACCTCGAGGCACGTGCCGTCCGCCCCGAGGATGACGGCCTCGTTGTCGGAGCTGCCGAACACCGCTCCCCCGCTGACGTCGTTGACGACGAGCAGGTCGCAGCCCTTGCGGGCGAGCTTCGCCCGGCCGAGCTCGAGGACCGACCCGGTGGCGTCGCCGGTCTCCGCGGCGAACCCGACGACCACGGCTCCCGCTCGGGCCCGGTCGTGGGAGATCTCCGCCAGGATGTCGGGGTTCTGGGCCAGCTCGATGGCCGGTGCGGACCCGTCGTCGGCCTTCTTGATCTTCGCGTCGCTGACCGCGGTGGGCCGGAAGTCGGCGGGTGCCGCCGCCATGACGACGGCGTCGGCAGTGGCGGTGGCGGTGACCACGGCCTCGCGCAGCTGCTCGGTCGTCTCCACCCGTACGACGCTCACCCCGGCCGGGTCGGCCAGGGACACGTTGGCGCTGATGAGCGTGACGTGCGCGCCCCGCGAGACGGCCGCCCGGGCGAGGGCGTAGCCCTGGAGGCCCGAGGACCGGTTGCCGAGGAACCGCACCGGGTCGAGGTACTCGCGGGTGCCACCGGCGGAGACCACCACCTTGCGACCCGCCAGGTCCTGGGGGGCGGCGCCGCGGTCGAGGACGCCCCGCACCAGCTCGAAGATCTCGATCGGGTCGGGGAGCCGGCCCTTGCCCGTGTCGGCACCCGTGAGCCGGCCCTCGGCCGGCTCGATCACGATCGCCCCGCGTCGGCGCAGGGTCGCGACGTTGTCCTGCGTCGCGGGGTGCTCCCACATCTCGGTGTGCATCGCCGGGGCGAACACGACCGGGCAGCGGGCGGTGAGGAGCGTGTTGGTCAGCAGGTCGTCGGCCAGGCCGTGGGCCGCCTTGGCCAGCAGGTCGGCCGTCGCGGGAGCCACGACGACCACGTCGGCCTCCTGCCCGATCCGGACGTGCGGCACCGCGTGCACGTCGGTCCACACCTGGGTGGCGACCGGCTTGCCGGACAGTGCGGCCCACGTCGGCGCGCCGACGAACTCCAACGCCGCAGCCGTGGGCACGACGGTGACGTCGTGCCCCGACTCGGTGAAGCGGCGCAGCAGCTCGCACGCCTTGTAGGCAGCGATCCCGCCCGAGACCCCCAGGACGACCGAGGTCATCGCGAGGCTCGCGTCACTCCGTGGCGTCGCCGGCAGCGGCCTCGGCGGCAGCGGCCTCGGCGGCGGGGTCGATGTCCTCGCAGGTCAGGAGGTCGTCGTTGATCTCGCGGAGCGCGATCGAGAGCGGCTTCTCCTGCACGTGGGTGTCCACGAGGGGGCCGACGTACTCGAGCAGGCCCTCACCGAGCTGGGAGTAGTAGGCGTTGATCTGGCGGGCGCGCTGGGCGCTGTAGAGCACCAGCTTGTACTTGCTGTCGGTCTTGCTGAGCAGGTCGTCGATCGAGGGGTTGGTGACGCCCTCGGCGGCGATGGTGGGAGAAGCCACGGTGATGGTGCCTCGCTAGTCAGATCGGTTGGAAACGGGTCCAACCATCAAGGCTACCAACTGCTCGGCTGCAGCGTGAACTTCGTGGTTGACGATGGTCACGTCGAACTCGCTCTCAGCGGCCAGCTCGGCGCGCGCGGTCTCGAGTCGTCGCTCCCGCTCGGCCTCGCTCTCGGTGCCGCGCCCGACGAGTCGGCGGACGAGCTCGTCCCACGACGGGGGCTTGAGGAAGACGAACAGCGCCTCGGGCATCGTCTCGCGCACCTGGCGCGCACCCTGCAGGTCGATCTCCAGCATCGCGGGGCGCCCGGAGGCCAGGGCGAGGTCGACCGGGCCGCGCGGGGTGCCGTAGCGGGCCGCCCGGTGGACGACCGCCCACTCGAGCAGGTCGCCCCTGTCGATCATCGCGTCGAACTCCTCGTCGGAGACGAACCAGTAGTGGACGCCGTTCTCCTCACCGGGGCGCGGCGTCCTCGTGGTCGCGGAGACGGAGATCCAGACCTCGGGGTGCGCGCGTCGCACGTCCGCGGCCACGGTGCCCTTGCCGACGGCCGTCGGACCGGCGAGCACGATCAGGCGCGATCGGTGGGTGGGGTTGCCGGGGGCCTCGTGGGACGGCAGGTCGTTCACGACGCGTCGGGGCCGAACTCGCGCTCGAGCGCGGCCACCTGGTTGACGCCCAGGCCACGCACCCGGCGGCTCTCGGCGATGCCGAGTCGCTCCATCGTCTGGCGCGCGCGCACCCGGCCCAGGCCGGGGACCGACTGAAGCAGCTCCACGACGCGCATCTTGCCGATGACCTCGTTGGACCGGCCTTCGTGCAGCACGTCCAGGATCGATCCACCGGAGTTCTTGAGCCGGTTCTTCACCTCGGCCCGCTCACGTCGGGATGCCGCAGCCTTGTCCAGGGCTGCCTGGCGCTGCTCGGGCGTCAGAGGGGGCAAGGCCACGAAAGCTGTCCTTAGGGGTGGGTCCGGCTGGAGGTTCGGCTCAATCTAGTCAGGTCGCGTCGGGGCAGGCAATCGAGGCCGGTGGATCGGGCCGGGTCTGTGATCTGGGTGACAGCTAGCGTGAGAGCGGCGTCCCGCACACGTCGAGGGCGTGCTGCTCGACCGCCGCCATCGCGGAGACCGTCTGCTCCGAGCCGACCGCGCGTGCCGCCGCCTCGATCTCGGCGCGACCCTTGTCGTCGAGGTCCGCGGGTGGCTCGTCGGCGGTGTACGACGACGGGTCGACGCCGTGGTCGGACAGGGCCTGCTCGAGCTCGCGCAACGGACCGACCACGGCCGCCCAGTCGTCGGCGATGTCGCGGGGCGCCTCCTCGCGGAGGTCCCCGTAGATGTCGAGTGCTCCGAAGATCGCGCCCGCGTCGTCCGATGCGGCGATGTCGGACAACGCCGGCTGGTGCTCCTCGACCGTGTTGCAGTAGCGGGCCTGCGCGTCGCCGGAGCAGCCGGAGGCCAGGGAGCAGACCAGGAGCGCGACGGGGAGGACGGCGAGCTGTCTCACCCGCCCAACCCTTGCACGGCGTCGTTGCCGCGCCGGGCCGCGTCCCGCAGGGCCCGGACGTCTGGCCCGGCCTGCAGCACCTCGCGCGAGGAGCTCGGGAGCGCCCAGCGCGCGGCGGCCCCGAAGATCCTCCGCAGGTCCGCGCTGGTGCCGCCCTGGGCGCCGTAGCCCGGCACCAGGAAGGGTCCGTTGATGTCGAGGTCCTCGTCGGTGCTGCCGATGGTCGCGCCGACGACCGCGCCGAAGGAGCCCACCGGGACGGCGCCCGCGTTGAGGGTGCGCAGCCGCTCCAGCACCGTGCCCGCGACGGTGCCGTCGCCGGTGCGCGCGTGCTGCACCTCGGGTCCCTCCTTGTTGGACGTGAGCGCCAGGACGAACAGTCCACCGCCGTGCTGGTGGCAGGCCTCGACCATCGGGTCGAGCGAGCCGAATCCGAGGTAGGGGCTGGCGGTGATCGCGTCCGAGCCGAGCGGCGACGCCGGGTCGAGATAGGCGTCGGCGTAGGCCTGGCTGGTGGAGCCGATGTCGCCGCGCTTGACGTCGAGCAGCACCAGCGCGCCCGCCTGCCGGGAGTCGGCGATGACGCGCTCGAGCACGGCGACTCCCCGGCTGCCGAACCGCTCGTAGAAGGCGCTCTGCGGCTTGACGACGCTCACCACGGGCGCCACCGCCTCGACGACGGTGAGGGCGAAGCGCTCGAGGGACGCGACGTCGTCGCCGAGCCCCCACTCGCGGAGCAGGGCGGCGTGGGGGTCGATGCCCACGCAGAAGCGTCCACGCTCCTCGATGGCCTGGGCCAGCCGGCTGCCGAACGGGGTCATGCGTCCTCCTCGAGAGGTGGGTGGCGGGGTGGGGCGACGGCGTGCCGCAAGCGGGCCACGGTGGTCGGGTCGTGCAGGAGCGCGGTGCCGACCTGCACGGCGGTGGCGCCGGCGCGGAGGTAGGCGGTGGCCGAGGCGAGGTCACGTACGCCGCCGCAACCGATGGTCGGCAGGTCCGGAAGCGCTTCATGGACGGCGAGCACGCAGCGCAACGTGATCGGTGTGATCGACGGGCCGCTCAGCCCACCTGCCCTCCCGTCGGGGAAGGCAGCCGGAACGGCGTTGCCGATCACGACCGCGGTGGCGCCGGCCTCGTGGCAGGTGCGAGCGCCCTCGACGATCCGCGACACGTCAGGGCGCAGCTTGGCGAGCACCGGCCGGTCGGCGGGGAACTCACGGCGGACGGCGGCGATCACGCTGGCCGAGTGGTAGGGCTCCCGCACCTCGAAGAGCCCGGCACCGACCTCGTCCGGTGCACCGACGTTGACCTCGAGGCCGGCGATGCCGGGTGCCCTGCTGAGTCGGCGAGCCAGGTCGGCGTACTCCCCCATCGTGGCGCCGGCGATCGAGACGATGACATGCGCACCTGCGCGCACCAGCCAGGGCAGCTCGGTGGCGAGGAAGTGCTCGAGGCCCGGGTTGGGCAGCCCCACGGCGTTGACGATCCCGCCGGGCACCTCGACGAGGCGCGGGCCCGGCCCGCCGGCGCGGGGGTCGAGGGTGATCGAACGGGTCACGAAGTCGAGGCCGTCGAGTCCACCGGGACCGGCGTACGGCGCCAGCTCGCGGCCGGTGCCCCCGCAACCGGCGGCGACCATGACCGGACCCGGCACCCGCGCGCTCACCGGGGTGGTCACAGGTCGTCCCAACGCACCCGGTCGCCGCGCACGACCGGGCCCTCGGCGCATGCCCGCACGACGCGGTCCACGCCGTCCTCGCCCACCACCGGCAGCGGGCATCCGTGGCAGAGACCGGTCCCGCACGGGGTGGAGGTCTCGACGGCCACCTGGCTCCAGACGCCGGCCCGTTCGGCAGCGGCGGCCGCGGCACGGAGCACGTCGGTGGGTCCGGCGGCGTAGACGACGGCGGCATCGCTGCGAGCGAGCAGGTCGTCGACGTGGTCACCCACGGTGCCGCGCTGGCCCACTGACCCGTCGGCGGTGAGGACGGTGACGGAACGGGCCGAGCGGCGGGCCTCGAGGGCGGCGAGGAGTCGGGCCTCGTCGGGCGCGGACACCACCAGCGACACCGCACAGCCGCGCTCGCGAAGCCGCTCGGCGAGCGGGAACAGCGGCGCCGCCGCATAGCCCTCGCCCACCAGCAGGCAGGAGACCGCGTCCTTGGGCAGGGCGAACGGGCGCCCCAGGGGCCCGGTGATCACGACCTTCGCGCCGACCGGCTGGGCGGCCAGCCACCGGGTGCCGCTCCCCCGCGGCTCGACCACGACGTCCAGGGTGGGGCCGAAGGCGCTGGAGGCACGGACCCGGTGCACCCACAGCGCGCGTCGGGCGACGTGGCCGTCGATGCTGACGGCGACGAAGTTGCCCGCCCGGAAGCTCTCGGGCACCCCCGGCGCCGTCAGGGTCAGGTGGCGATAGGCGCCGACGCGCCGGCTGGCGACGACCTCGCCGTCGACGTGCACGGGGACCCGGGAATCAGGCATGAGCCTCAGGCATCCTCGTCACGCACCGCGTGCCAGTCCCCGCACGATGCGTCGGGGCCAGAGCGGGCCCTCGTAGACGAGGGCCGTGTAGCCCTGCAGCAGGTCGGCGCCGGCCTCGAGACGCCGCCGGGCGTCGTCGACGGTCGTGATGCCGCCGACACCGATCAGGGTGAGGTCGGGTCCGACGCGCTCGCGGAGCAGCCGGACGACCTGCTCCGAGCGCCCGGTGAGGGGCCGCCCGCTGAGACCACCGGCACCGACCTGCTCCACCTCAGCGGCCGGGGAGACCAGGCCTGCGCGGCTGATCGTGGTGTTGGTCGCGATGATCCCGTCGAGGCCGCTGGCCAGGGCGAGGTCGGCGACCGCCAGCACGTCGTCGTCGCTGAGGTCGGGGGCGATCTTGACCAGCAACGGCACCCGGCGATCCGGAGATGCCTCGTCCGCGCGTCGTCGTACGGCACCCAGCAGGGGCTCGAGCTTCTCGACCGCCTGCAGGTTGCGCAGCCCCGGCGTGTTGGGCGAGGAGACGTTGACGACGAGGTAGCCGGCGCAGGGGGCGAGCAGGCCGGCCGACTTCTCGTAGTCGCGGGCCGCCTCCTCCTCGGGGACGACCTTGGTCTTGCCGATGTTGACCCCCAGAACGGGAGCACCGAGGAAGGAGGTGCTGCCCTTCTGGTCGTGAACCTTGCGCAACCGCCCCTCGCGCTCGGCCAGCCGCCGGGCCACGACCTCGGCGCCGTCGTTGTTGAAGCCCATCCGGTTGACGATGGCCCGGTCGGCCTTCAGCCGGAACAGCCGCGGTCGCGGGTTGCCCGGCTGGGGCTCCCCGGTGACCGTGCCGATCTCCACGTGACCGAAGCCCAGCGCCGCGAGGGAGTCGATGCCCACCGCGTTCTTGTCGAAACCGGCCGCGAGCCCGAGGGGATGGGGGAAGGTCATCCCGAGCGCCTCCACCTGCTGGGGCACGGTGTCGGGCGCCGGCCGGTTCTCGTGGGCGCCGATGAGCCGCTGCATGAGCGGCTCGGCCGCCCGGATCGCCCGGAACGCCGCGTGGTGGATGCGTTCGGGGTCGACCCGGGTCAGGGCCTGCTCGAAGAGGACGTCGTAGGGCTTCACCTGCTCAGGCGGTCCCGGTGTCGAGGGCCTGCCGCTGGGCGGCCCAGTCCTGCAGCGACCTGACCCCGATGTCGCCGCGGCGCATCGCCTCCAGCCCCTGGACGGCGGCGCCGAGGCCCTGGATCGTGGTGATGCACGGGATGTCGGTGGACACCGCTGCGGTGCGGATGTCGTAGCCGTCCATCCGGGGTGAGCCGCCGCTGGTTGCCCCGTGGGGGGTGTTGATCACCAGGTCGACCTCGCGCGCCCAGATGCGGCCGACGATGGTCGGTTCCCCGTCCGGGCCCTCGCCCTCGGAGTGCTTGCGCACGACCGTGGCCCGCACGCCGTTGCGGCGCAGCACCTCGGCGGTGCCCGCGGTCGCGAGGATCTCGAAGCCCATGTCGGCGATCTGCTTGACCGGGAAGATCATGTGCCGCTTGTCGCGGTTGGCGACCGAGACGAAGACCCGCCCCGAGAGTGGCAGCGAGCCGTAGGCCGCGGCCTGGGCCTTGGCGAAGGCGGTGCCGAAGACGGCGTCGAATCCCATGACCTCACCCGTCGAGCGCATCTCCGGACCGAGCAGCGCGTCGACGGTGCGGCCGTCGGTGGTCTTGAAGCGGTCGAAGGGCATGACCGCCTCCTTGACCGCGATCGGCGACCCGTCGGGCAGGTGCCCCCCGTCGCCGACGGCGGGCAGGACGCCGGCCGCGCGCAGGTCCGGGATCGACTCGCCGAGCATCACCCGGGCCGCCGCCTTGGCCAAAGGGGTGGCGGTGGCCTTGGAGACGAACGGGACCGTCCGCGACGCCCGCGGGTTGGCCTCGAGGACGTAGAGCACGTCGGAGGCGAGGGCGAACTGGATGTTGAGCAGGCCCCGCACGCCCAGACCGCGAGCGATGGCCTCGGTCGAGCGTCGGATCCGGTCGATCTCCTCACGGCCGAGCGTGATCGGCGGCAGCGCGCACGAGGAGTCACCGGAGTGGATGCCGGCCTCCTCGATGTGCTCCATCACGCCGCCGAGGAACAGCTCCTCGCCGTCGAAGATCGCGTCGACGTCGATCTCGACCGCGTCGTCGAGGAACCGGTCGACGAGCACCGGCTGGCGCTCGTTGATCAGACCGTTGGCGACGTACTTCTCCAGGTAGGCCTCCAGCGCGGCGTCGTCGTAGACGATCTCCATGCCGCGCCCGCCCAGGACGTACGAGGGACGCACGAGCACCGGGTAGCCGATCTCGTGGGCGATGCGCTGCGCCTGGGGGTACGACGTCGCGGTGCCGTGCTTGGGCGCCGGGAGGCCGGCGTCGGCGAGGACGCGGCCGAAGGCGCCTCGCTCCTCGGCGAGATGGATCGACTCCGGCGAGGTGCCGACGATCTTCACCCCGGCGTCGGCGAGGCCCTGCGCGAGACCGAGGGGTGTCTGCCCGCCCAGCTGGCACACCACACCCGCGATCGGACCGGCCAGCGTCTCGGCGTGCACGATCTCGAGGACGTCCTCGAGCGTGAGCGGCTCGAAGTAGAGCCGGTCGGAGGTGTCGTAGTCGGTGCTGACCGTCTCCGGGTTGCAGTTGACCATGATCGTCTCGTAGCCGGCCTCCGCCAGCGCCATGGAGGCGTGGACGCAGCTGTAGTCGAACTCGATGCCCTGGCCGATGCGGTTGGGGCCCGAGCCGAGGATGATGACGGCCTCCTTGCCCTCCGCGCGAGGGCGGACCTCGCTCTCCTCGTCGTACGACGAGTAGTGGTAGGGGGTGCGGGCGGCGAACTCGGCGGCGCAGGTGTCGACGGTCTTGAAGACCGGCCGGATGCCGAGCGCGTGGCGCACCCCGCGGATGACGTCGGCGCTCAGGCCACGGATCCGGCCGATCTGCTCGTCGGAGAAGCCGTGCCGCTTGGCCAGGCGCAGCAGGTCCGGGGTGAGCTCGGTGGCGTCGATGAGCTGGACGGCCACCTCGTTGATGAGGGCGAGCTGGTCGAGGAACCAGGGGTCGATCTTCGTGGCCTCGAAGACCTCCTCGGGGGTGGCGCCGGCCCGGATCGCGTCCATCACCTTCTTGAGGCGTCCGTCGGTCGGGACCTTGATCTCCTCGAGCAGCGCGACCTTCGACTCCGCGGACGCGAGGTCGTCGTCGAAGTGCTTGTGCCAGTCGAAGGGCGCGTGCTTGCTCTCCAGCGAGCGCAGGGCCTTCTGGAGCGCCTCGGTGAAGTTGCGTCCGATCGCCATCGCCTCGCCGACCGACTTCATGTGCGTGGTCAGGGTCGGGTCGGCCTCCGGGAACTTCTCGAAGGCGAAGCGCGGCACCTTCACCACGACGTAGTCGAGCGAGGGCTCGAAGGAGGCGGGCGTGCTCTGGCCGTCCTCACGCGCGGTGATGTCGTTGCGGATCTCGTCGAGGGTGTAGCCGATCGCGACCTTCGCGGCGATCTTGGCGATCGGGAAGCCGGTCGCCTTGGAGGCCAGGGCCGAGGACCGCGAGACGCGCGGGTTCATCTCGATGACGATGAGGCGGCCGTCCGCCGGGTTGACGGCGTACTGGATGTTGCAGCCACCGGTGTCGACACCGACCGCGCGGATGATGGCGATCGCGAGGTCGCGCATCGTCTGGTACTCACGGTCGGTGAGCGTCATGGCGGGGGCGACGGTGATGGAGTCGCCGGTGTGCACGCCCATCGGGTCGAGGTTCTCGATGGAGCAGACGATGACGCTGTTGTCGGCGCTGTCGCGCATGACCTCGAGCTCGTACTCCTTCCACCCGATGATCGACTCCTCCAGGAGCACCTCGGTGGTCGGGCTGGCGGCGAGGCCGGAGCCGCCGATGCGACGCAGGTCCGCCTCGTCGTACGCCATCCCGGAGCCCGTGCCGCCCATCGTGAAGGACGGGCGCACGACCATCGGGTAGCCGAGGTCGACGGCGGCCTCGAGCAGGTCCTCCACCGAGTGGCAGATCATGCTGCGCGCGCTCTCACCGCCGAGCTGCTCGACGATCTTCTTGAACTGCTGGCGGTTCTCGCCGCGCTCGATCGCCTCGATCGAGGCGCCGATCAGCTCGACGCCGTACTTCTCCAGCACGCCGGCCTTGTCGAGGGCCATCGCGCAGTTGAGCGCCGTCTGGCCGCCGAGGGTGGCCAGCAGGGCGTCGGGCCGCTCCTGCGCGATCACCTTCTCGACGAACTCGGGCGTGATCGGCTCGACGTAGGTCGCGTCGGCGAACTCGGGGTCGGTCATGATCGTCGCCGGGTTGGAGTTGACCAGGATGACCCGCAGGCCCTCCTCGCGCAGCACCCGGCACGCCTGGGTGCCGGAGTAGTCGAACTCGCAGGCCTGGCCGATGATGATCGGCCCGGAACCGATGACCATGACGGATCGGATGTCGGTGCGCTTGGGCATGTCAGGCGCCCTTCTCGTCGTCGGTGCGGGCGTCCATCAGCTCGAGGAAGCGGTCGAAGAGGTAGGCCGCATCGTGCGGTCCGGCCGCGGCCTCGGGGTGGTACTGCACGGAGAAGCTCGTGAGCGCGCCGTCGGCGTCGCGCAGCTCGAGCCCCTCGACCACGTCGTCGTTGAGGCAGACATGGCTGACCGAGACCTCACCGAACTCCGTGGTCGTGGTGCCCTCGAGCGGGGCGTCGACCGCGAAGCCGTGGTTGTGCGCGGTGACCTCGACCTTGCCGGTGGTGCGGTCCATCACCGGCTGGTTGATGCCGCGGTGGCCGTACTTGAGCTTGTAGGTGCCGAAGCCCAGCGCCCGGCCGAAGAGCTGGTTGCCGAAGCAGATGCCGAAGTAGGGCAGGCCGGCGCGCAACGCGCCCCGGAGCAGGTCGACCTGGGCGGTGGTGGCCGCGGGGTCGCCCGGACCGTTGGAGAAGAACAGGCCGTCGGGACCGATCGCCTGCACGTCCTCGAGGGTCGAGGTCGCGGGCAGCACATGCACCTCGACGCCGCGCTCGCTCATCATCCGAGGCGTGCTGGCCTTGATGCCGAGGTCGATCGCGGCCACGGTGAAGCGACGCTCGCCCTGGGCCGGGACGACGTACGCCTCGGGGGTGGAGACCGCCTCGCTCAGGTTGGCGCCCGCCATCTCACCGGACGCCAGCACCCGCTGGAGCAGCCGGTCGGAGTCGGTCTCGGTGGTGGAGATGCCGACGCGCATGGCTCCGCGCTCGCGGATGTGGCGGGTGAGGGCGCGGGTGTCGACGCCGGAGATCCCGACGACCCCCTGGTCGTGGAGCTCGTCGCCGAGGCTGCGGACGCTGCGCCAGTTGGACGGCACGCGCGCGGGATCGCGCACCACGTAGCCGGCGACCCAGATGCGGGAGGACTCCGGGTCCTCGTCGTTCATCCCGGTGTTGCCGATGTGCGGGGCCGTCATCACGACGACCTGGCGGTGATAGCTGGGATCGGTCAGCGTCTCCTGATAACCGGACATGCCGGTCGAGAAGACCACTTCGCCGAAGGTCTCGCCCCGGGCCCCGAAGGACTCACCGCGGAAGGTGCGACCGTCCTCGAGGACCAGGATCGCGGGCAGTGTGCGGACCGGCAGATTTTGGACAGGCGATGCCACGCCGTACCTCCTTCTCCGCCTCACGGGACGGATCGTTAAAGGATGTGTCGAGCGGAGCCGACCCTACCAGCGGCCGGCGCTCCGGCGGGCATCGTGTCCACGACACGGCCGCCGCCGTCACCAGGGCGTCAGCACGAGCTCGGGACCGGTCCAGCGCCGGCGCAGCCAGCGGTCGTGCGAGGCGAGCACCACCCCGCCCGGGGCGGAGGCCAGCGCCTCCTCGAGCTCCCCGGCAAGTGCCAAGGAGATGTGGTTGGTCGGCTCGTCGAGGAGCAGCAGGTCGGGGGCCGCGGCCATGGCGAGCGCCAGGCCGAGCCGGCGACGCTGGCCCACCGACAGGTGGCCGAGCGCCGTGCGGTGCTCGCGCGGGTGCAGCAGCCCGAGCTCGCGCAGGGACGGTGCGTCCGGGAGGTCGCGGACCGCAGCGTCGTACGTCGCCAGCGCGGAGCGCGCCGGGTCGCTCACCTGCGGGTCCTGCGTCAGCTCACGGACCGTCCGGGCGGTGACCGCCACGGTGCCGCCGGTGGGCCGGAGCCGCCCGGAGAGCACGCCCAGCAGGGTGGACTTCCCCGATCCGTTGACGCCGGTCAGCAGGACGTGCTCCCCCGCCGCGACGTCGAGCCGGGCCACCCGCACCCGCCCGGTGACCTCGACGTCTCGCGCCTGCACGAGGCGCCCCGTCGTGGCGGAGGTCAGGTCCCCGCGGAAGACCAGCGGAGCCGGGGGCCGGTGCACCTGCTCCCGCTGGGCGATCTCGAGTCGCCGCCGGGCGTCCTTCTTGCGACGGGCGAGCGTCTGCTCGACCCGACCGCCCTTGAAGGAGTAGGTGTACTTGTCACTGTCCGTCGGTCCCCGGTCGTGCGCGATCGCACTCGTGCCGAGCCTGGTCGCGGCGCGCAGCCGGGCGATCTCCTCCTGCTGGACGGCGTACGTCTCCTCCCAGCGCCGGCGCGCGTCCGTCCGCGCCGCCTCGTAGGCGCTCCAGCCGCCGCCGAAGCGTCGCCCGCCGCTGCCGTCGGTGCCGAGCGCACCGGCGTCGAGGTCGACGAGGTCGGTGCACACGTCGTCGAGCAGCAAGCGGTCATGGCTGGCCAGCACGACCACACCCGGCAGGTCGCGGAGGAATCCGGTGAGCACGTCGATCGCGTCGTCGTCGAGGTGGTTGGTGGGCTCGTCGAGCAGCAGGCAGGTCGGACGCGTGGTCATGATCGTGGCCAGCGCGAGCCGGGTCCGCTGACCACAGGAGAGCGTGCCGACGGCGCGCCCGGGCTCGATCCCGCCAACCCCGAGGCGCTGCGCCGCGAGCGTGGCGCGACGGTCGGCGTCCCAGGCGTCGTGCGCGACCGCGCGCTCCAGCGCGCGCTCGTAGGCCGTGTCACCTTCCGGGGTGCCGACTCCGACGGCGAGCCTCTCCACGTCCGCCACGGCCGTACGCAGCGGCGCCAGCGTCATGGCCAGCACCTCGGCGACCGTGGCGCGGTCACCGAAGGGGCGCTCCTGGCCGAGCAGCACGAGGTCGGGCGGCGCCTGGACGGTGCCGGACACGGTGGCCCGCGCTGGCGTCCGGCCGGCGACGGCTCGGAGCAGGGTCGACTTGCCGACGCCGTTCTCGCCGACGAGCCCGATCCGGCGACCGGGCTGGGCCAGCAGGTCGACGCCGGTCAGGACGGCGCGGTCGGGATAGCTGACGGACAGTCCACTGACGACGAGCGGGGAGAGGGTGGTGGCGGGGCCAGGCATGCGGAGGTCCTTCGGACGACATGAGGGACTCGCCGGGCAGGAGGGCGCCGTGGTGCGCGCAGCCGCGGACGCGAGTCGGGTCAGTCCTGGATCCACATGATGGGCGACAGCCTAGGTGGCGGGGGCCGAACGGCCCATTCATTTTGCGAAGGGTGCTGCCACGCTGTGCCCATGCGTGTCGTCGAGCTCGATCAGGCCGTCCGCACCGTGCGGGAGCACTGCGGGTCGCTCCACCACCCCCCTCGGGTCGTCACGAGCGGCAACTTCGCCTCCCCCGTCGCGCTGCTGGGTCCGATCCTGGCCGAGCTGCCGGCGGCCCGGCTCCATGCGCTCAACGCGCAGCCGGACCTGCCGATGCATGAGGGCGTGGTCCCGGAGACGACCTTCGTGGGGCCGGGCTTCCGTCGGCACCCGCGCCTGTCCTACGTGCCCTGCCGGCTCTCGATGGTGCCGCGACTCTTCCACGGTCCGCTCGCACCGGACGTGGTGGTCGTCCACACCACGACTCCCCGCGACGGCCAGGTGTCCCTCGGTCTCGAGGTCAACGTGCTGCCCGCGGCGATCGAGGCGGCCCGGGCCCGAGGTGCCCTCGTCATCGCGCAGCTCAACCCGCGGATGCCGTGGACCTTCGGCGACGCCGAGGTGTCGGTCGAGGACCTCGACCTCGGCGTCGAGGTCGACGCGTCCCTGACCACCCACACCGCCCGGGAGCCGAGTGCCGACGCGCGGCTCATCGGGTCCCGCGTGGCCGCGGAGATCGGTGACGGGGCGACGCTCCAGGCAGGCATCGGGGAGGTGCCGGACGCCACCATCGCCGGCGTCCTCGAGCGCCGCGGTCTGCGGATCTGGACCGAGATGTTCAGCGACGGGGTGCTCACGCTGGAGGAGGCAGGAGCCCTGGACCGCGGCACCCCGGTCCGGACGTCGTTCGTGTTCGGCAGTCAGGAGCTCTACGACTGGGTGGGCGACAACCCGCGCGTGCGGATGCTGCGCACCGAGACCACGAACTCCCCCGCGGAGATCGCCCGCCAGCCCGCGATGACCTCGATCAACACCGCCCTCCAGGTCGACCTCTTCGACCAGGCCAACGCCTCACGCATCAACGCGCGCATCTACAGCGGCTTCGGCGGCCAGACCGACTTCACCGTCGGCGCGAGCCACTCCCCCGGCGGTCGCGCGTTCCTGGCGCTGCGCAGCTGGCATCCGCGGGCCGACGTCTCGACGATCGTGCCGCTGGTCGACGAGCCGGTGACGTCCTTCCAGCACAGCGCGGTCGTCACCGAGCAGGGCGTGGCCTGGATGTGGGGATGCGATGAGCGCCAGCAGGCGCACAACCTCATCGAGCGGGCCGCCCACCCCAGCGTCCGCGAGGACCTGTGGGAGGAGGCGCGGGCACTCGGCCTGGTCTGAGCACCGGCTCGGTCGACCGGGATCGGGTCAGGCGACGAAGACGCAGAAGACGTGTCCCTCCGGGCTGGCGTAGGCCCGCAGCGGCTCGTCGGGGTCGTCGGTGCGGTCGAAGCGCAGCTCGCCCCCCAGCGCCAGGACCCGCTCGTGGGCGGCGTCGAGGTCGTCCCGGGTCGCGACGGTCGTGTCGAGGTGGCTCACCGACGGGTGGCCGGGTTCCGGCCACCTGCTGGCCGGCAGCGACGCGACCTCCTGGATCGCCAGGCACCGACGCCCGTCGGGATGGGTGAGCACCAGCCAGTCCGCCTCGTCGGGACCGTCGGGCTCCTCGTCGCCGGGGCGGTAGACCAGCGCCAGCAGATTGAGCCAGAACTCCGCCTCCCGTCTCACGTCACGGGCGTCGAGGACCGTGTGCAACAGCTGCGGGACGTCGCTCATCCGCCGACCCTACGAGGTGTCAGGATCGACGTCATGACCCCTGTGGCGTGGATCCGGCTCGTCCTCGACACCCCGGTCGCCGACGTCGACGACGCCGTGGCCTTCTGGTCGGCGATCACCGGGTGGCGTCCGTCGGAGCGCCGGGGTGAGGACGGGCGGTTCCGCACGCTGCTGCCGCCGACCGGATCGGCGTACGTCACGATGCAGGCCGTCGACCAGCCGGCGGGGATCCACCTCGACCTCGACTCCACGGACCGCTCGGCGAGCATCGACCTGGCCCGCTCCCTCGGCGCGAGCACTGCCTGGACCGACCACGACGTCGAGGTGATGCGCTCCCCCGGCGGCTTCACCTTCTGCCAGACCCTGCTCGACGAGGCCGCCGGGTCCGTCAGGGCCCACCCGGACCTCGCCACCGCCGATCGCGCCGCCGACGTACGGCGTCATGTCGCGCTCGGTGCCTCGTCGGGTGCCGTCCACGAGCGCTGGACCGTCCTGACCGCTCCCGGCGGACAGGTCTACTGCCTGACCGACCGCGACCCGACCACCGGCCGGGTTCAGTAGTCCGAGCCGCCGCGCAGCGGGCCGGGCCTGCCGTCCGGGTCGTGCACCATGTCGAGCGGGACGCCCAGCAGGCGTTCGGCCTGCGGTCCGAACTCGCGGAGGGGCAGGGTGCGCAACCGACCGGGCGGGCGGGCCCCGGAGCGGCCGCCTGCGTGCCAGGCGTCCAGCGCCGCGGCCGCCTGCGCATAGGCGTCGTACATCGCGTGCGGATCGTGCAGGTCCGACATGGCCTCGGCGAGACCGAGACGCTCGACGTCGGGGATCCGGTCGAGGTGCTCGGCCGCGAGCCTGAGTCGCAAGGACCGCGCGTAGTCCTCGTCGAGCACGACGCACGACAGCTCGGAGTCATGGGTCCACGAGCGCCGGTTGAAGTTGTCGGACCCGACGCTGGCCCACAGGTCGTCGATCACACAGACCTTGGCGTGGACGTAGACCGGTGTGCCCGCGTGGTTCTCCAGCCCGTAGGCCGCGACCCGGCCGGGCGCCGCCCGCATGAGGGTCGTCAGGGCTCGCGATCGCCCCAGCAGCTCTGCGGGGCGCGACACCCGGCCCGACACGTCCGGGACCAGCGGGATCACCGCCACCACCCGCAGCTCCGGCTGCTCCCGGAGCGCGGTGATGAACGGGTCGGCGACGTCGTACCCCCAGAAGTACTGGTCCTCGACGTAGACGAGCCGGCGTGCCTGGGTGATGGCCTTGCTGTAGCCGCGGGCGACGCTCCGCTCACCACCACGGGCGAACGGGTAGTCGCGCCCGTGCCTCAGGTTGGGATAGGTCCGGAGCAGCTGGACCCGGTGGGGGCCGGCCGCAGGGGGCGGTGGGCCCTGGTCCGGCAGCGGGTCGGGGCTGAGGTCGAGGCCGCGCAGCCGGTCCGCCGTGCGGCGCAACGGGCTACGGCTCAGCGGTGTCGGGTCGAGCCACCGCTCGCGGAAGACCGTCTCGACGGCGTGCACGGCGGGGCCCTGGATCCTGACCTGGACGTCGTGCCACGGAGGGTGGTCGCCGTACTCCTCGGCCAGGGGCTGTGACTGCGGGTCTCCCGCGTGGTCGGCGTCGTCGCGCCGGTTGTGCGCGAGGTCGATGCCGCCGACCCACGCCACGTCGCGTGAGGGGTCGTCCGGATGGCGGATGACCACGAACTTCTGGTGGTGCGACCCACCGGTGCGCACCCGCATGTCGAGGAGCACCTCGGCGCCCCGCTTCTGGAGCTGCTCGCCGAGGTGACGGTTCTCGGTGGCGAAGAAGCCGGTCTGGTCGAGGTGCGAGCGCCACACCAGACCGCGCACGTCCACGCCGCGCTCGTCGGCGGCCCCGAGCACCTCGACGACCTCGCTGCCGGGCTCGCCCGTCAGCCGCTCGTCGGCGTCGCCCTGCCAGTCGGTGAAGAACACCAGGTCGCCCGCCCGGGTGGCCTCGAGCTCGGCGCACAGGTCGGCGAAGTAGGCCGCCCCGTGGATGAGCGGGGTGACCAGGTTGTCGTCGAGCCAGGCGCAGTCGCCCTCGCACTGCTGGTCGATGAGGGTGTCGGCGTTGGCACGCTCACCGGCCGTCAGCAACCAGGCGCGGGGATCGATCACCGGACCAGCATGTCAGGGCCCGGTGTGACCGAGCCACGACACGTCCTCGGCGGATTCTGCCCGGTTCGGCAAGCGCCGAGGTCAGACCAGCGCGCCGTCGCGCACCGTCACCCGGCCGGCGTACACCGTGTGCACGACGCGCGAGGTCAGGGTGCGTCCGTGCCACGGGTTGTTGCGCGACAACGACGCCGAGGAAGCCCGGTCGACCGTGACGTCGGCCTCGGGATCGACGAGGACGACGTGCGCCGGGGAGCCGGGGACCAACGCCTGGCCCTGGTCCGCGAGGCCCGCGATCCTGGCCGGCGTGGTCGACATGACCCGGGCGATGTCGGGCCAGGACAGGTCGGGCAGCGCGGTCCGGACGACGGCGAGTGCGGTCTCGAGGCCGAGCATGCCGAAGGCTGCATCGACGAACGCGTGCTCCTTGTCGTGGCGCGCGTGCGGGGCGTGGTCGGTCGCGACGGCGTCGATGGTGCCGTCGGCCAGGGCCTCGCGCAGTGCGTCGACGTCCTCCTGCGGACGCAGCGGCGGGTTGACCTTGAAGGTCGGGTCGTAGCCGGCGAGCAGGTCGGTGGTGAGCAGCAGGTGGTGGGGCGTCACCTCGGCGGTCACGGACCAGGTGCCGTCCTGGGCCGCCTGAGCCCTGGCCCAGCGCAGCACCTCGACGGAGCCGGCGGTCGAGACGTGGGCGACGTGCACGCGCGAACCGGTGTGCCGGGCCAGCATCACGTCCCGCGCGACGATGACCTCCTCGGCGATGCCCGGCCACCCGGGCAGACCGAGGCGTCCGGACAGCTCGCCCTCATGGCAGCACGCTGCGGCGCCGGCCAGGGTCGGGTCCTGCGAGTGCTGCGAGACGACGCCGCCGAAGGCCTTGACGTACTCCAGCGCCCGCCGCATGACCCGTGCGTCGTGGACGCACCTGCCGTCGTCGGAGAAGACGGTGACCCCGGCCCGGGAGCGGTGCATCAGGCCGAGCTCGGCGAGCTCCTCGCCACCGAGCCCGCGCGTCACCGCACCCACGGGCTGCACGTGCACGAGGCCGGCCTCGCGGCCGAGCTCCCAGACGCGGGTGGCCGCCTCGGCGGTGTCGGTGACCGGGCTGGTGTTGGCCATGGCGAGGACGGCCGTGTAGCCACCCAGTGCCGCGGCCTGCGATCCGGTGAGGATCGTCTCGGCGTCCTCACGGCCGGGCTCGCGCAGGTGGGTGTGCAGGTCGACCAGACCGGGCAGGGCGACCAGTCCGTGGGCGTCGATCGTCTCGGCGCCCGACGGCGCGGAGTCCACCAGGACCCCGGTGTCGTCGACGTAGAGGTCGGTGGCCTCGCCGCCGAGCAGCGCGGCTCCCTCGATCACCAGCGACATCAGGCCATCCCTCCATCGGTCTCTCCGGCGAGCAGGTGGTAGAGCACGGCCATCCGGATCGCCAGTCCGCTGGAGACCTGCTCCAGCACGACCGACTGGGCGGCGTCGGCGGCGTCGGCGGCGATCTCGAGCCCGCGGTTCATCGGTCCGGGATGGCAGATGGGGACGTCCGGCTTGAGCAGGGCCAGCCGGTCGCGGGTGAGCCCGTAGCCGACGGTGTACTCCCGTGCGCTCGGGAAGAACGCGCCGGACATCCGCTCCCGCTGGACCCGCAGCATCATCACCGCGTCCGCGTGGGGCAGCACGGCGTCGATGTCGTACGACGTCTCGAAGCCGGCCGCGGCCGACCAGGCGCCGATCCCGCTGGGCATGAGGGTGGGAGGTGCGACGACGGTGACGCGGGCGCCGAGTCGGGTCAGGCACTGGACGTTGGAGCGGAACACCCGGCTGTGCGTCAGGTCGCCGATGATCGCGACGTGGCGGCCCTCCAGGGAGCCCAGTCGCCGCTGGAGCGTGTAGGCGTCGAGCAGCGCCTGGGTGGGGTGCTCGTGCATGCCGTCGCCGGCGTTGACCACGGATGCGTCGACCCACTCGCTGACCTGGACGGCCGCGCCGCTGGCCGGGTGCCGGATGACGAGGCCGTCGACCCCCATCGCGCAGACCGTCAGGACGGTGTCGCGCAGGCTCTCGCCCTTCGACGTGCTCGACCCCTTGGCACTGACGTTGATCACGTCGGCCGAGAGCCACTTCCCGGCGATCTCGAACGACGACCGGGTGCGGGTGGAGTCCTCGAAGAACATGTTGACGACCGTGCGCCCCCGCAGCGCCGGCAGCTTCTTGACGTCACGGCTCTGCACGTCGTGCATGTCGGCGGCCGTGGCGAAGAGCGCCTCGATCTCGTCGGTGGAGAGGTCGTCGATGGAGAGCAGGTGCTTCACGAGATGCTCACCTCGTCCGTCCCGTCGACCTCGACGAGCCGCACGCTGACGCGCTCGGCGAGCGCGCTCGGCAGGTTCTTGCCGACGTGGTCGGCCCGGATCGGGAGCTCGCGGTGACCCCGGTCGACGAGCACGGCGAGGCGCACGGCGGAGGGCCGACCGAGGTCGGCGAGTGCGTCCAGCGCGGATCGGATGGTGCGACCGGAGAACAGCACGTCGTCGACGAGGACGACGACCTTCCGGTCGATCCCGCCGGGAGGCAGGACGGTCTTGTGCGAGCGCCGGGTCGGCTGGGAGCGGAGGTCGTCGCGATAGAGCGTCACGTCCAGCTCGCCGACGGCGACCGGCACCCCCTCGACGGCGGCGATCTTCTCGCCGATCCGCCGGGCCAGCGGGACCCCGCGGGTGTGCAGGCCGAGGAGCACGAGGTCGGTCGCGCCCTTGTTGCGCTCGAGGAGCTCGTGGGAGATGCGCGTCAGGGCCCGGGAGATGTCACGGGCGTCGAGGACGGTGCGACCAGCGCGGTCGGGGCCGCCGTCGGAGCCAGCGGCGGGGCCGGGTGCTTCGGCACCGGGGCGAGGATCTCGACGGGCGTCGGGGCCGGTGCCGGGGCCGGTGCCGGGGCGGGCGTCGGGGCGGGCGTCGGGGCCGGTGGGGCCGTCACTATCGGGGCCAGGCATCTGCGCTCCGGACCTCCTTCTCCGCCTCACGGGACGGCTCGTTAAAGGATGTCGATCGGCCCAGACCCTACCGCCTCCCACGCCGACCGGGCACTTCCTCCCCGTCCCACACGCCGACCGGGCACTTCCTCCCCGTCCCACACGCCGACCGGGCACTTCCTCCCCGTCCCACACGCCGACCGGGCACTTCCTCCCCGTCCCGCTGGTGACGGGAACGAAGCGCCCGCTCACCACCCCGGACGGGAACGAAGCGCCCGCTCACCACCCCGGACGGGAACGAAGCGCCCGCTCACCACCCCGGACGGGAACGAAGCGCCCGCTCAGCGCTCGAGGATGGCGACGACGCCCTGGCCGCCCGCGGCACAGATCGAGATCAGCGCGCGCCCGTGGCCCTTCTGAGCGAGCAGCTTGGCGGCGACCGGGAGGATCCGGCCGCCGGTCGCGGCGAACGGGTGCGCCGCGGCCAGCGAGGAGCCGTTGACGTTGAGCCTGTCCCGGTCGATCGCGCCCAGGGGCCCGTCGAGCCCGAGGCGCTCCTGGCAGAACACCGGGTCCTCCCAGGCCGCCAGCGTGGACAGCACCTGGGACGCGAAGGCCTCGTGGATCTCGTAGTAGTCGAAGTCCTGCAGGGTCAGCCCGTTGCGCGCCAGCATCCGCGGGACGGCGTACGCCGGCGCCATGAGGAGCCCCTCGTGACCGTTGACGTAGTCCACGGCAGCGGTCTCCGCGTCGACGAGGTGCGCCAGCACGGGCAACCCACGCCCCTCGGCCCACTCGTCGCTCGCGAGCAGCACGGCCGAGGCGCCGTCGGAGAGCGGCGTGCTGTTGCCCGCCGTCATCGTGGCGGCCGTCCCCTTGCCGAAGACCGGCTTGAGGGTGGCGAGCTTCTCGACCGAGGAGTCGGGGCGCAGGTTGTTGTCGCGCTCGACACCACGGAACGGAGTGACCAGGTCGTCGTGGAAGCCCTCGTCGTAGGAGCGGGCGAGATTGCGGTGGGAGCGGGCGGCGAGCTCGTCCTGCGCCTCGCGGGTGATGCGCCACTCGAGGGCGGTCAGCGCCGCGTGCTCGCCCATCGACAGTCGGGTGCGGGGCTCCCCGTTCTGCGGGATCTCGAGGCCGATGTCTCCGGGACGGATGGCGCTCAGCGCCTTGAGGCGACCGGCGGTGTCCTTGGCGGCATTGACCCGCAACAGCTTCGTGCGGAGCCTGTCGCTGATCGCGACCGGCGCGTCCGAGGTGGTGTCGGCGCCGCCGGCGATGCCGGCGTCGATGACACCGAGCGCGATCTTGTTGGCCACCTGGACGGCCGCCTGCAGGCCGGTGCCGCAGGCCTGCTGGATGTCGGTGGCGGGCGTCTCCGGGGAGAGCTTGGAGCCCAGCACCGCCTCGCGGGTCAGGTTGAAGTCGCGCGAGTGCTTGAGCACCGCGCCGGCGACCACCTCGCCGAGGCGCTCGCCCTGCAGGTCGAAACGGTCCACGAGGCCGTCGACGGCGGCGGTGAGCATCTCCTGGTTGGAGACGCCTGCGTAGACGCTGTTGGACCGGGCGAACGGGATGCGGTTGCCGCCGACGACGGCGACGGGGCGAGTCTGCGACTGCATGTCGGGCTCCTGGGTGACAGGTCTGGTGCGTGGACGTCGGCTCCTATCCTTGCCGGTGACGCACCCCTCGCCAACGCTGTGAGGGACACGTCACGAAATGTGGACTCGCAGTTGCACACCGAGTTGCCTTGCATCGTCCGCCCGCCACCGCACCCACCGAAGAGGGATCCCGCCACCATGAGCGACCGCTACCAGGGCTTCGCGTCCACCTCGATCGGCCAGCTGTTCGTCAAGAACCTCGGGCTGCCCAACCCCACCACTCTCGAGCGCTGGTCCGACGGCGCTCCCCTGGTCGACGGCATCGTGGTGCTCGGTGGCGCCGGCCGCCTCTCCGACGTCCTGCCCACCACGCTCGACGGGCTCGGCATCGCCTCGGCCGGCGAGCTGCCCGAGGGCACGCGCGCCAAGGCGCTCGTCTTCGACGCCACCGGCATCGAGGACACCGCCGGGCTCGTCGCCCTGCAGGAGTTCTTCACCCCGCTCATGCGCCGGCTCGAGACGTGCCCGCGCGTGGTGGTGATCGGAACGCCGCCGGAGCTGAGGACCGGGGCCGAGCGCGTCGCGCAGCGCGCCCTCGAGGGATTCACCCGCTCCCTCGGCAAGGAGATCGGCCGGGGCGGCACGGTGCAGCTGGCGTACGTCGCTCCTGCCGCCGACGGCGCCCTCGGCTCCACGCTCGCCTTCCTCCTCTCCCCCAAGTCGGCCTACGTCTCCGGCCAGGTCGTCCGGATCGGGGCCCACGGTGCGACCACGACCGACGAGGTCGACGACTGGACCCGCCCGCTCGCCGGCAAGGTCGCGCTCGTCACCGGCGCCAGCCGCGGCATCGGCGAGGAGATCGCCCGGGTGCTGCACCGTGACGGCGCGACGGTCGTCGGGGTCGACGTGCCGCAGGCCGCCAGCGAGCTCCAGGACCTGATGGCGGAGCTCGACGGCGACCACCTCGTGCTCGACATCACCGCCACGGACGCCCCGCAGCGCATCGCGCACCACCTCCGTGAGCACCACGGCGGCGTCGACGTGGTCGTCCACAACGCCGGCATCACGCGGGACAAGAAGCTCGCCAACATGGCCGAGGACCGCTGGAGCAGCGTGATCGCGGTCAACCTCACCGCACCCGAGCTGATCACGCGCGAGCTCCTCGACGCGGGTGTCATCAACGCCGGTGGCCGGATCATCGGCGTCGCCTCGATCGCGGGCATCGCCGGCAACGTCGGCCAGACCAACTATGCGACGTCCAAGGCCGGCGTGATCGGGCTCGTGGAGAGCCTGCGCGACGAGCTCTCCGACGGCATCACGATCAACGCCGTCGCACCGGGCTTCATCATCACCCAGATGACCGCGGCCGTGCCGTTCGCGACCCGCGAGGTCGGCCAGCGCCTCAACTCCCTGTCCCAGGGTGGCCTGCCCGTCGACGTCGCCGAGACGATCGCCTGGTTCGCCAGCGCCGGATCGGGAGCGGTCAACGGCAACGTGGTCCGCGTCTGCGGCCAGATGATGCTGGGCGCCTGATGGGCGGCGCGCCCACGACCCTGTCCGGTGAGCCGGGCGGCCTGGCCACCCTCGTCCGCGCAGCCCTCCCGGCCGTGCCGGGCCTCAACCGGCTCCCCGGCGTGCGCAAGGGTCCCGCGAGCGCCTTCACCGGGCTGGCCTACCGACGCCAGCAGGTGGTCGCCGACCGCGCCCGCGTGGACGCCTACGCCGGCGTCTGCGGCTTCCCGCGCAAGGACGTCGTGCCGCTGACGTTCCCGCACCTGCTCGCCTTCCCGCTCCACATGGCCCTCATGAGCGACCCCGCGTTCCCCTATCCCGCGATCGGGATGGTCCACGTGGAGAACGCGATCACCGCCCACCGCGCGATCGGCGTCGGCGAGTCGCTCGACGTGACGACCGAGGTCGGTCCCCCGCGGCCGCACGCCAAGGGTGTGCTGCTCGACTTCGTCACGACGGTCTCCGCCGGTGGCGAGACGGCGTGGGAGTCCACCTCCACCTACCTGCGCCGCGGGCGCTCGGTCGACGGCGTCCCGGCCCCCGGCCTGGACATCATCGATCCCCCCGCTGGTGGCATCGAGTGGCGACTGCCCGCCGACCTCGGCCGGACGTACGCAGCGGTGTCGGGCGACGCCAACCCGATCCATCTCTACCCGCTCACTGCGAAGGCGCTGGGCTTCCCGCGCCAGATCGCGCACGGCATGTGGACGAAGGCACGCTCGATCGCCGCGATCGAGAACCGACTGCCCGCTGCGGTGCGGGTCGAGGTCGCCTTCAAGAAGCCGGTCTTCCTGCCGGGGACGGTCGCCTTCGCGGCGCGCCAGGACGACAGCGGCTGGACCTTCGCCCTCACCAGTCCGACGGACGGATCGCCCCACCTGCTGGGCCGTACGACGCCCGCCTGAGGCCGAGCGGACCGGGGTGTCAGCGCCGGGGGTTGCCCCAGCGCACCCGACGGACAGCGGTGCGCGCGGCCATCGGCGCCCGGGCGAAGCCCTGGGTGAAGGTCGCGGTCGCCGGTGCCCAGACGGCCAGGTCGGTGACGCCGTCACCGTTCCAGTCACCCGTCACCGGCAGGTCACCGGCGGCACCGAACTGCACGACCTCGAGCAGCGACAGGCCGGCCGCGTTGACCGTGCGCAGGGTGAAGGTGGCGGTGGCCTGGTCGAAGACCCCCAGGTCGGTGGTGCCGTTGCCGTCCCAGTCGCCGGTCACCGGCAGGTCGTCGGCGTCGCCGAGCCAGACCGGGCCCGACGACCCGTCGGCCATCCGGGGATAGAAGGTGCCCTCCGCGCTGCGGCGCACGCCGATCTCCGTGGTGCCGTTGCCGTCCCAGTCGCCGCTGATCGGCATGTCGGACGGCACGCCCCAGCCCACCTTGACGATGCCGGTGGGGGTCTTGAGCTTGAACATGCTCTTCTTCGGGGTGCGGACCCCGACGTCGAGCTGGCCGTCGCCGTTCCAGTCACCGAGCAGCGGCTCGTCGAAGGCCTTGCCGAACTTCACCGTCATCGGCGCCGCCGTGCCGACGTTCACCACGAAGGACGACTTCTTGCCCCGCCGGAAGACCGCGACCTCGGAGACCCGGTCCCCGGCGAAGTTGCCGGCCAACGGCACGTCCACGCAGTTCTTGGACGTGAGGGCACCGTTCTTGAACGCGCTGCCGGCGAACCAGGCGGGCACCACGCTCCGCCCGCTCCTCTCCTCGAAGTGCAGGTGGGAACCCGATGCGTTGCCGCTGTCGCCGAGGGTGCCGATCATCGCCCCCTGGTCGATGCGCTGACCGACCGCCACGACGACGCTCGCCAGGTGGGCGTACAGCGAGGACTCACCGTTGGCGTGGTCGATGACCACCCACCGGCCGTAGCCGCCCTTGGGCGTCGCGTACGCCGTCGTCACCACGCCCGACGCGGCCGCGACGACCGGGGCGCCCAGGTCGGGGTTCCGGTTCCAGTCGATCGCATTGATGCTGGGACTGTGACCCGACCGGGTCGCGCCGCTCCAGGTCTCCCCGCACGGGAAGGGCATCTGGTACGCCGTGGAGGGCACCTTGGCTCCCGCGGGCGCTGCGGCAGCGATCAGCGCGAGGGCTGCGGCGGCGGCTGCGATCGTCGTCGTAGGGGGCGTGGAACCCATGGGTGAGCGTCCTGGTCACGGGGTGGAGAGGGGTGGAGGACGCCGCCGGAGCCACCGCACGAGAAGTCACGACAGTCACAGGCGTCACACGAGCGCTCACAGGTTACGAGCACGCGACACGCCGTGTCCCGAAATGCGTTGAATCACACCGGTGTAATGCTACGTGCGCCCGTCACGCATCCGGATCAGGCCCTCCTGGGCCACCGTCGCGACCAGCTCCCCCGACTGGGAGAAGACCCGCGCCAGGGCCAGCCCGCGGCCACCACCGGCGAACGGGGAGAACTGGTCGTAGAGCCACCACTCGTCGGCCCGGAAGGGCCGGTGGAACCAGATCGTGTGGTCGAGCGACGCCGGCTGGAGGCGCGGCGAGGCGATGTGGACGCCGTGCGGGACCAGGGCGGCGCCGAGGAGGGTCAGGTCGCTGGCATAGGTGAAGGCCGCCGTCTGGGTGACCGGGTCGTCCGCCAGGGTGCCGTCCACCTTGATCCAGAGCCGGGCACGCGCTGGATGCTCCGGGTCCTCCGGGATCCCACGGCCGGTCACGCCGACATGGCGGATGTCGAGGGCCGCCCACTCGCGTTCCCAGTGCTCCGCGGCCTCCGGGCCTCGTTCGCGGGCGAGCTCGACCAGAGGCATCCCGTGCTCCGGGGACGGCACCTCGGGCATCCGGTCCTGGTGCTCCAGCCCCGGCTCCGGGATCTGGAAGTTGGCGGTCAGGTAGTAGATGGGGCGGCCGTGCTGGCGCGCGGAGACGCGGCGCGTGGCGAACGAGCGCCCGTCGCGGATGCGCTCGACGTCGTAGACGATCGGGACCGTGGTGTCGCCCGGGCGCAGGAAGTAGGAGTGCAGCGAGTGGAGGACGAAGTCCCCCTCGACGCTCCGGGTCGCGGCGACGACCGCCTGGGCGGCGACCTGTCCGCCGAAGACCCGCTGGCGCTCCGTGCGCGCCTGGGTCCCCCGGAAGAGGTCGACCTCGAGCTGCTCGAGCTCGAGCAGGGAGACGAGCTCCTCGGCACTGCCGGCCATCAGCGCTCCTCCCAGCCGGAGCCGGGATCCTCGCCGGTGTCCTTGGAGTCGTCGAGCTCGGCGAGGAACGCCTCGAAGTCCCGGCCGAGCTCGTCACCGGTCGGGAGCGGACCCTCGCCCGCCAGCAGCGACGTGCCCGCCGCCTCGGCCTCGCGGAAGGAGTCGTACTGCTGCTCGAGACCGCGGACGACGTCACCCACCTCGTCGTGGGAGGAGAGGTAGCGGTCGACCTCGGTCTCGGTGATCTCGGCGGCCTCACGAAGGTCGGTGAGGTCGATCGTCAGCCGGCCGCCGATCTCGAGGTGCTCGAGCAGGACGAGCGCCGCCTGGGGGTACTCCATCTGCGCGAGGTAGTGCGGGATGTGGGCCACGAAGCCCAGGGCGTCCAGGCCCCACTCCCCCAGCCGGATCTCCAGGAGCGCCTGCGCGCTGGCCGGCACCCGGAGCTCCCCCTGCCAGGGACTCTCGCCGGGGACCAGCTCGGGGCGGTTGGCATGGGGCGTGATCGCGATGGGACGGGTGTGCGGGACCGCCATCGGCACCGCGCCCATGCTCACGACCCGGGAGACGCCGAAGTGCTCGATGACCTCGCGCACGGCACGGGCGAAGGCCTCCCACCGGATGTCGGGCTCGGGGCCGGTGAGCAGCAGGAAGGGGGTGCCCCCCGTGTCACGGAGGGCGCGGACCACCAGGCGCGGGGCCTCGTAGTCGGCGTAGCGGTCGCGCACGAACGTCACCGGCGGCCGGCGGGCGCGGTAGTCGTGCAGGGAGTCGACGTCGAAGGTCGCCACGACCTTGCCGTCCGAGAGCTCGGCGAGGTGGGCCGCAGCGAGCTCGGCCGACTTGCCCGCGTCGAGGAACCCGGTCAGGACGCTGACGAGCGTGAGGTTGCCGGCGTCCGCCAGGACCTCGGCGTCGTCGACGATGTGCACGAGGCGTTCGACCATGGGGCCAACAGTAGGGCGTGGGCCCCAGTGACCCGACACACACCCGGGTCGGTGGGCAGGCATTGTTACTCAGGGGTAACGTGGGCCTCGTCCTCCATGTCCTTCGCCCTGTCCGACCTTGGGAGTAGCCAGTGTCCCGTCCACAGCGAGAGGTCGTCTTCGTCGACGGCGTACGCACCCCCTTCGGCAAGGCCAAGGGCCAGTACGCCGAGACCCGCGCCGACGACCTCGTCATCAAGTGCATCCGCGAGCTGATGCGCCGCAACCCGTCCCTCCCGCCCGAGCGGGTCGACGAGGTCGCGCTCGCGGCCACGACCCAGATCGGCGACCAGGGGCTGACCCTCGGCCGCACCGCGGCGCTGCTGTCCGGGCTGCCGCAGAGCGTGCCCGGCTACTCCATCGACCGGATGTGTGCCGGCGCGATGACCGCGGTGACGAACACCGCCTCCGGCATCGCCTTCGGCGCCTACGACGTCGCCATCGCCGGCGGCGTCGAGCACATGGGCCGGCACCCGATGGGTGAGGGCGTCGACCCCAACCCGCGCATCCTGTCCGAGCGGATCGTCAACCCCGACGCGCTCGTGATGGGCAAGACCGCCGAGAACCTCCACGACCGCTTCCCCACGATCACCAAGCAGCGCGTCGACGCCTACGCCGTGCGCAGCCAGGCCAAGACCAAGGCGGCCTACGACGCCGGCCTGATCCAGCCCGACCTCGTGCCCGTGGCGACCCGCTCGGCCGACGCCGGCTGGGGCCTCGCGACGATGGACGAGCCGATGCGCCCGGACACGACCCTCGAGTCGCTGGCCGCCCTGAAGACCCCCTTCCGCTCGCACGGCAACGTCACCGCAGGCAACGCGGCCGGCATCAACGACGGGGCCACCGCCGCCCTGCTCGCCGACGAGGAGACCGCCCGCGAGCTGGGCCTGCCGGTCAAGATGCGCCTGGTCACCTACGCCTTCGTCGGCGTCGAGCCGGAGGTCATGGGCGCCGGCCCGATCCCCGCCACCGAGAAGGCGCTGCGCCTGGCCGGCCTGACCATCGACGACATCGGCGCCTTCGAGGTCAACGAGGCCTTCGCGGTGCAGGTGCTGGCGTTCCTCGAGCACTACGGCATCGCCGACGACGACACCCGGGTGAACCCCTACGGCGGCGCGATCGCGATGGGCCACCCGCTGGCCTCCTCCGGCGTACGCCTGATGAACCAGCTGGCCCGCGCCTTCGAGGATCAGCCCGAGGTCCGCTACGGCCTCACCACCATGTGCATCGGCATCGGCATGGGCGGCACGGTGATCTGGGAGAACCCGCACTGGACCGGCGCCGGCTCCACCGACCCGAACGGAGAGACCAAGTGAGCACCCCCGACATGTCCGCGCTCCTCGAGCGCGCGCAGGCGATCGTCTCCGACGCAGAGCGCGTCACCCTGGCCCACCTCCGCAGGGTCTCGCTGCCGGGGGTGACGTTCGGCCTGATCACCCTCGACAACGGCGAGGACCACACCAGGCCCAACACGTTCGGCCCGGGCTCGCTGCTGGCGCTCAACACGGCCATCGACGAGGCTCTCGCGGACGACACGATCGACGCTCTCGCAGTGACCGGCAAGCCGTTCATCCTCGCGGCCGGTGCCGACCTGACGTCGATCCAGGGCGGCGGACCCGACGCCGTGCGCGTGGTCGCCGAGCTCGGCCACGCGGTGTTCCGCAAGCTGGGCGAGGGCGGCAAGCCGTCGTTCGGCCTCATCAACGGCCTGGCGCTCGGCGGTGGCCTCGAGGTGGCCCTGCACTGCGGCTACCGCACGGTGATGGACTCCGCGCCCGCGCTCGGCCTGCCCGAGGTCATGCTGGGACTCGTCCCCGGCTGGGGTGGCGCCTGGCTGGTGCCGAACCTGCTCGGGGCCGACAAGGCCGTCACGCTCATCCTCGAGAACCCGCTCAACCAGGGCAAGACGCTCGGCGGGCAGGCGGCGTACGAGATCGGGTTGGCCGACGCGGTCTTCAACGGCGCCGACTTCCTGGAGCAGTCACTGCTCTGGGCGGCCGCCGTGCTCCGCGGGGAGATCCTCGTGCATCGTGCCGACGTCGACCGCGGCGAGGCCTGGGACGCGGCGATCACGCGTGCCGAGGCCATCGTGGCGTCGAAGACCGGCGGCGGCTCCCCGGCAGCCGCGAAGGCGGTCGAGCTGATCGCCGCGGCGCGCGACTCCGACCGCGACACCGGCTTCGCCGCGGAGGACGACGCGCTCCACGCGCTCTCGCAAACGCCCGAGCTGCTCGCGTCGCTCTACTCCTTCGACCTGGTGCAGAAGCGGGCCAAGCGTCCGGCCGGCGCGCCCGACAAGGCGTTGGCCCGGCCGGTCACCAAGGTCGGCATCGTGGGTGCGGGCCTGATGGCGAGCCAGCTCGCGCTGCTCTTCGTGCGTCGTCTCGAGGTGCCGGTCGTGCTGACCGACCTCGATCAGGAGCGAGCCGACAAGGGCGTGGCCTACGTCCACGCCGAGATCGACAAGCTCCTCGCCAAGGGCAGGATCAACCAGGACAAGGCGAACCGGCACAAGGCGCTGGTGTCCGGGGAGACCGACAAGCAGGTCGCCTTCGGTGACGCCGACTTCGTGATCGAGGCCGTCTTCGAGGAGATGGCGATCAAGAAGACCGTCTTCGCCGACGTCGAGAAGGTCGTCTCGCCCGAGTGCGTCCTCGCCACCAACACCTCCTCGCTCTCGATCACCGAGATGGCCGCCGACCTCGAGCACCCCGAGCGGGTCGTGGGCTTCCACTTCTTCAACCCGGTCGCGGTGATGCCGCTCCTGGAGATCGTCCGGGGCGACACCACCGACGACGCCACGCTGGCCACCGCCTTCGCCACCAGCAAGGCGCTGAAGAAGACGAGCATCCTGGTCAAGGACAGCCCGTCCTTCATCGTCAACCGGCTCCTGGGCCGCTTCATGAGCGAGGTCGGCCGCATCGTCGACGAGGGCACCCCGGTCCAGGTGGCCGACAACGCGTTCGCCGGCATCGCGCCGATGCCGCCCTTCGTCCTGCTCTCCCTGGTCGGCCCGGCGATCGCGCTGCACAACAACGAGACGCTCGCGGGCGCCTTCCCCGATCGGTTCTACGTCTCCCCCGCGCTCGCGCGGATCGTGGCGGAGAAGAAGTCCTCCTACTACGGTCCCGACGGCGGCCTCGACCCCGAGGTCGAGGCGTTGCTGGAGAAGCCGGCCGACCCGGTGGTCCTCACTGCCGAGGAGGTCCGCGAGAAGACGCTCTCCGGCCTCGCCGAGGAGGCCCGGCTGATGCTCGACGAGGGCGTCGTCGCTGCCCCTCAGGACATCGACCTGGCCATGATCACCGGCGCCGGGTTCTCCTTCTGGAACGGCGGGCTGACCTTCATGCTCGACGTCGCCGGCATCTCGGAGAAGGCGACCGGCCAGCGGTTCCACTGACCCCCTGAGCCACCCCTGGGGCGGTGCTCCAGCCACATTCCGTACGTCGGGAACGTGGCTGGGGCACCGCCCCTCGCCATGTCCGACCCGACACCCCGCCCGGCGGTGCCCCAGCCACGTTCGGCGGCCCCAGAATGTGGCTCGGCCACCGCTACCGCGAGGCGCAGACGAACCGAATGGGGTGGTGGGATCGTCGGTAGGGGTGACCCATCCCCACCCACGAGGAGCATCGATGACCCGACGCGACCCGGCGGCCTTCGCCGAGTTCGTGGCCGCGCGGTCCGCGGCGCTGCACCGGACGGCGTACCTCTTGGTCGGCGACCGGCAGCTGGCGCAGGACCTGCTGCAGGAGGCGCTCACCAAGACGTACGTCGCCTGGCCGCGACTGCGCGACACCAGCAAGGCAGAGGCCTACACCCGCAAGGCGATCACCACCACGGCCATCACCTGGTATCGCCGGCGCAGCTGGGGCGAGCGCCCGACCGACACCGTGCCGGACCGGATCGGCGCCGACCCCGTCGACGCCCTGACGACCCGCGACCTGCTGTGGGCGGCGCTGCAGTCGCTCCCCCCGAGGCAACGGGCGGCGATCGTGCTCCGCTTCTACGAGGACCTCTCCGAGGCCCGCACCGCCGAGGTGCTCGGCTGCGCGCCCGGGACCGTCAAGAGCCAGGTCTCCGCCGGGCTCCGCAAGCTCCGTGACCACCTGGGCGAGCGTGCCGGCGACGCCGGCCTGCCCCTGCACCTGCTGGAGGTGTCCCGATGACCGGGCTCCTGACCGACCTCATGCACGACCGCGCCGACCACCTCGCTGCTCCGGACCTCGACCTCGCCGAGATCACCCGCGACGGCGACCGCCGCGTGCGCAGGCGCCGCACAGCGGTGGCCGGAGGCCTCGCGGCCGCAGCCGCAGTGGCCGCGCTCGCTGTGCCCCCGCTGTTCCTCAGCGGCGACGACCCCGTGCGTCGTGACCTGGTCGCGGACGGCACCGGCGCCGCCCCGCAGCCGTTGGCGTGGGTCACGGGCAGCACGCTGCACCGGCCCGGCCGGCCGGACGTGGACCTCGGCGTCGACGTACGCGCCTGGGTCTGGGTGGGCGACGACATCGCCTTCACCGACACCCGGCACCGGGTCCGGATCTGGACCGGCGACGCCCTGGACGTCGTGGGACGCACCGGGGACGTGCCCTTCGACCGGGTCGACCTGGTCGCTGACGGCAGCCGGGTCGGCTGGGTCGACTCCGAGCGCGGCTTCACCGTCTACGACGTCGCGTCGGGCCGGGCGGCGAGCATCCCCGCGGTGGCGGGCGGCCGCGACCCTGCCCAGGTGAGCGCCCTGGACGGCGACGTCCTCTACGGCGTCGACGACCGCGGGACGGTGTCGTGGCGCCCCGGCGGAGACGTGGAGGCGCTCAGCGACGACCTGGGGGTGGTCCTGGACGCCGAGTCCGGCACCACGGTGCGGCAGGACGCGGGCAACCGGGCCGTGCTCACCCGCGACGGGCGGACGCTGTCGCTCTCCACGCGCGAGTTCGCCGACCTGTCGCCCGACGGCGCCCTGGTGGCGGTGGAGAACGACGACCTCGGCCAGGTCGTGGACGCGGTGACCGGCTCCTCGATGCCGTTCGAGCACGGCCACGAGTGGGCGGTCGGCTATCAGTGGCTCGACCCGACCACCCTCGCGGTGCTGGCCTTCGACGACATCGAGGACGACACCGCGCAGACGGCCTGGCTGCTGACCTGCGACGGTCCCTCCGGCGTCTGCGAGGGCCCCGGGACCGAGGTCCCCGCAGGCTTCGGCGACTTCCAGCTGCCGATGGGCGTCCACATCACCCCCTGAGGAGGCCCGCGCGTCCGGTCCGGCCACGAGGACCGGGCGCCGGGCCGTCGCGCGACCGGGTCCGGACTCTGGCATCCTGTGGGCACTGTCGTCGTCACGGGAGGCAACCATGAGCTCAGTCGTCGAGCACTCCGAGGAGCACCGCGGGGCCTTCAGCTCCCGCAAGGTGTTCATCCTCGCGGCGATCGGGTCCGCTGTCGGGCTCGGCAACATCTGGCGCTTCCCCTACGTCGCCTACGAGAACGGCGGCGGGGCCTTCATGATCCCCTACCTGGTCGCCCTGCTCACCGCAGGTCTCCCGTTCCTCCTCCTCGACTACGGCCTCGGGCACCGCTACCGCGGGTCCGCGCCGCTGGCCTTCCGACGGGCCCACCGCTCCGCGGAGGGCCTCGGCTGGTGGCAGGTGGGGATCTGCTTCGTGATCGCCGTCTACTACGCCGCGGTCATCGCCTGGGCCGCGCGCTACGCGATCTTCTCCTTCGACAAGGCCTGGGGCGACGACCCGGAGGGGTTCCTCTTCGGCTCCTACCTCCAGGCGGGCGACCCGGGCATCGGACTCGACTTCGTCAGCGGCGTCACGGTCCCGCTGGTGCTCGTCTGGGTGGCCGTGCTCGCCATCATGGCCCTGGGCGTGCAGAAGGGCATCGGCGCAGCCTCGACGATCTTCATCCCGATCCTGTTCCTGGCCTTCATCTCCCTGGTCGTGGTGGCCCTGACGCTCGACGGGGCCTCGGCCGGCCTGGACGCCCTGTTCACCCCCGACTGGAGCGCCCTCGGCGAGACCAGCGTGTGGATCGCGGCCTACGGCCAGATCTTCTTCTCGCTGTCCGTGGGCTTCGGCATCATGATCACCTACGCCTCGTACGTCGGCCGGCGCAGCGACATGACCGGCTCGGGGCTCGTCGTCGGTTTCGCCAACTCCGGCTTCGAGCTGCTCGCCGGCATCGGTGTGTTCGCCGCCCTCGGATTCATGGCCACCAGTGCCGGGGTCGGCGTCGACGAGGTGGCGACCGACGGCCTCGGACTCGCCTTCATCGCCTTCCCCGCGATCATCAACGAGGCCCCGGCCGGAGCCCTCATCGGCATCCTCTTCTTCGGCTCCCTCGTGGTGGCCGGCGTCACCTCGCTGGTGAGCGTCATCGAGGTGGTGATCTCGGCGGTGCGGGACAAGTTCGAGATGTCGCGCATCGGGGCATCCATGGCCGTCGGGGTGCCGGCCGCACTGATCAGCATCACCCTGCTCGGCACCACCACCGGGGTCTACGTCCTCGACATCGTCGACCACTTCATCAACCGTTTCGGCATCCTCGTGGTCGCCGTCGCCAGCATGCTGGCGCTGGCGTGGGTGTTCAAGAAGACCGGCCTGCTGCGCGAGCACCTCAACCGTGACGGTTCGGTGCACGTGGGCCGCTGGTGGGAGTGGCTCATCGGCATCCTCGCCCCGGCCGCACTGACGTTCATCCTCGTCAACGAGGTCATCGACAACATCCGCGACCCCTACGAGGGCTATCCGACCTGGATGCTCCTCCTGCTGGGCTGGGGTCTGGCGGCCGCGGTGATGGTCCTCGGCTTCGTCGCCGCCCGGCTCCCGTGGCGTGACAACACCTTCCTCGGTGACCCCGAGATCCAGGCCCAGAAGGACGAGAGGAGCCTCTGATGTCCACCTCAGCCGTCATCATGATGCTGGTCGCCATGCTCATCCTGTGGGGTGGCCTCGGCGTCGCGATCTGGAACATCAACCGCTACCGCGGCGAGGAGCCCGACAGCGTCCGGCGCGACCTGTGAGCGCTGACGTCAGGCGGAGTGGTCGACCTCGACGAGCGCGAGCCCCTGGTCGAGGGCGGTGACGTCCTCGACGATGCCGCGCGCGAGGGTCTGGGCGTCGAGCCCGATCCGGGCGAGGATGACGTCGCGCTTGGCGTGGTCGAGGAACTCCTGCGGGATGCCGTGCAGGCGGAACGGGGTGTGCACCCCGGCGTCGTTGAGGGTCTGCAGCAGGCTCGCTCCGCAGCCGCCGACGCGGCCGTTGTCCTCCACGCTGACCACGATCCGGTGCTCGCGGGCGAGCTCGACGATGGCCGGGTCGACCGGCTTGACCCATCGCGGGTCCACGACGGTGACGCCGATCCCCTGAGCGGTCAGCCGCGCCGCGACCTCGACCGCGGTGGTGCACATCGAGCCGACCGCGACGAGCAGCACGTCCTGCGCGCCTTCGCGCACCAGCACGTCGGCGCCGCCGACGCGGTCGATGGCGGGCACGTCCTCGGGGGGTGGACCCTTCGGGAAGCGCACCACGGTGGGGGCGTCGTCGACCAGCACCGCCTCGTCGAGCAGCTCGCGCAGACGGGTGACGTCGCGCGGCGCCGCGAGCCGGAGCCCGGGCACCACCTGGAGGATGGACATGTCCCACATGCCGTTGTGGCTGGCCCCGTCGTCACCGGTGACGCCGGAGCGGTCGAGCACGAAGGTCACGCCGCACCTGTGCAGCGCGACGTCCATCAGGACCTGGTCGAACGCGCGATTGAGGAAGGTGGCGTAGACGGCGAACACGGGGTGCAGCCCCCCCATGGCGAGGCCGGCGGCGGAGGTCACCGCGTGCTGCTCGGCGATCCCGACGTCGAAGGTGCGCTCGGGATAGGTCGCGGCGAAGACGTCGAGCCCGACCGGGTGCATCATGGCGGCGGTGATCGCCACCACGTCCTCGCGACGGCCGCCGAGCTCGACGACGGCCTCGGAGAAGTGGTCGGTCCAGATCTTGCCCTTGGGCTTCTCCGCACCCGTCTGCACGTCGAACGGACCAGGTGCGTGGAACTGGTCGGCCTCGTGGCGCATCGCCGGGTCGTAGCCCTGACCCTTGCGGGTGATGGCGTGGACGATCACCGGGCCGCCGAAACGCTTGGCGTTGGCCAGCGCCTGCTCCATGGCGGCACGGTCGTGACCGTCGACGGGGCCGACGTACTTCAGTCCGAGGTCCTCGAACAGCCCCTGGGGCGCCAGCGCGTCCTTCATGCCCTTCTTGACCGCGTGCAGCGCGTCGTAGGTCGCGTGGCCGACACCGGGAACCGCGTTGAGACGCTTCTTGACCAGGTCGAGGACCTGCTCGTAGCGCGGGTTGGTGCGCAGCGAGGTGAGCGCCGTCGCGAGGCCGCCGATGGTCGGGGTGTAGGAGCGTTCGTTGTCGTTGACCACGATCACGAGCCGGCTCGACCTCGCGATCGCGATGTTGTTGAGCGCCTCCCAGGCCATTCCGCCCGTCAGCGCGCCGTCACCGATGACCGCGACGACGTGCCGGTCCTCGCCGCGGATCGCATAGGCCTTGGCGAGCCCGTCGGCGTACGACAGCGAGGTGGAGGCGTGGGAGTTCTCCACGATGTCGTGCTCGGACTCGGCCTGGCTCGGGTAGCCGCTGACGCCGCCCTCCTTGCGCAGGGTGGCGAAGTGGGCGTGCCGGCCGGTGACGAGCTTGTGGACGTAGGACTGGTGGCCGGTGTCGAAGACGACGCGGTCGTGGGGCGAGTCGAAGACCCGGTGGATGGCCAACGTCAGCTCGACCACACCGAGGTTGGGACCGAGGTGCCCGGAGTTGGTCGCCACTGTGCGGATCATGACGTCACGGATCTCGGTGGCCAGCTCGTCCAGCTGCTCCGACGAGAGCCCACGGAGGTCTCGCGGAGACGTGATCGAGTCGAGGAGTGCCATGTCGGGAGTCTATTTCATGCCAGGTCGTAGACGGCCACCGACGGCTCGTGGAGGCTGCCCATCCAGACCTGGCCCGCGTGCTCGCGCACGCCGGTGACCATGTGGTAGCCGGGGTGGTCGATGTCGAGGTCGTGCACCAGTCGCCCGTCGTCGGCGTACGCCTGGACCCGGATCGTGTGCTTCGGCTTGGGCTGGAGCGCCTCGGGGATCCTGGTGATCGCGCGGCGCAGCACCATCGGCGCCGAGCCGAGCCGCTCGACCAGCCCGTCGACCGGGCTGGCCAGGCTGACCCAGATGAGGCCGTCGCTGCCCCGGCTGATGTTGTCGGGGTAGCCCGGCAGGTCGCCGGCCAGGAGGTCACGCTCGCCCGCGCGTGGGCCCGTGAGCCACAGGCGCACGACGGTGCGTCCCCGCGTCTCGGCCACGCAGACGAAGGACTCGTCAGCAGCGAGGGCGACGCCGTTGGCGAAGGCCAGGCCCTCGAGGGCGACCGTGACGGTGCCGTCGGGGTCGCGCCGGGCCAGGCGACCGGTGCGGGTGTCCTGGACGAAGTCGTCCTTCCACTGCGGGACGCCGTAGTGCAGGGAGGAGTCGCTGAACCAGATGGTGCCGTCGGCGGCGACGGCTGCGTTGTTGCAGAACTTCATGGCCCTGCCCTGGAGCCGGTCGAGCAGGACCTCGACGGTGCCCGAGCCCGGCGACACGCGCAGCAGGCCGCGCTCGGCGTCGCAGACCAGCAGGTCCTCGCCGAGGAGCTCGATGCCGAGCGGGCGCCCTCCCGTGTCGGCGATGCGACGGGTGCTCCCACTGCCGGGGTCCAGGGCCCAGAGCGCCCCGTCCTCGGTGCCGGTGTAGACGGTGCCGTCGGCGGCGACGAGCACGTCCTCGGCACCCATCGACGGGACGGGGTGGATGGTGAAGGTCATGGTCGCTCCTGGTGGTGGGTGGGCCGAGAGCGAAGACGCGCGTAGGTCTCGGAGTCGAGGAAGGCCGGGACGATGTCGGTGCCGGCGGACGTCAGGTCGAGGATGCGGGCGACGTCGGGGTCGACGAAGACGATCTGTCGCCCCTCACGGCAGTCGATGTCGGCGTCCGTGAGGTCGGTGGACGCGACGAAGACCTGCATCCGGTCCCAGGTGTCGTAGGCCTCGCGGTGGTCGACGACGAACTCTCCGAGGAGGCGCAGCGCCCCCGGCGGAAGGCGCACGCCGGTCTCCTCCTCGAGCTCGCGGTGGGCTGCTGTCTCGAAGTCCTCACCCGGCTCGACATGACCACCGGCCAGGCCCCACTTCTCCGGGTCGATGCGGGGGTGCTCGTCACGCTCCTGCAGCAGGATCCGACCCGCCCGATCCACGAGGATCACGCCGGCGAAGCGACGCTGCTCGGCCCGCCCAGCGAAGGGGTGCTCCGCCATCCACTCCGCCAGGACGGGTGCGACGAGCGCTGTCGACGGCACCAGGTCGACGTCGGACAGCCGGTCCGGGTCGAGGAAGACCATCTGCCGACCCTCGCGGCACTCGACGTCGCGGTCGCTGAGCGTCGTACGCGCGACGAAGGCGTGGAAGTCGAAGGTGCCGCGGTCAGGGGTGACGAGCTCGAAGCGACCGAGATCGGTGAGCTCCTCCGGCGCCAGGACGACGCCCGTCTCCTCCGCCAGCTCACGTGCGGCACCCACGGCCGGCTGCTCGTGCTCGTCGAGGCCCCCGCCGGGGAAGCACCACATGTCCGGCCAGACCGGTGCGTGCTCGTCGCGCTCCTGCATCAGCACGCGCCCGCGCGGGTCGACCAGGGTCACCTGCACGAAGTCGGTGCGCACGGCCGTCGCCTGCCACTCCAGCACCCGCTCGAGCGTGAGGGCGGTGGCCTGGTGCAGCGGACGGTCGCCGACCCCGTGCGGGTCGACGAAGACCACCTGTCGGCCCTCACCGCAGACGACGTCGTCGTCGGTGACCGAGAGGCGCACCGCGAACAGCTCGAACTCGTCGTCTCCGCCACAGGTCTCGCTCCGGAAGCGCCGCACACCCAGTGAGTCGAGCCGCTCCCGACCGACCCTCAGCCCGGTCTCCTCGTGCAGCTCCCGCACCGCGGCAGCCGCGAAGTCCTCGCCCGGCTCCAGGTCCCCGCCCGGGTAGCCCCACCGCCCGGGGTCGTGCACCGCGTCGTCGTCGCGCTCCTGCATCAGCAGCCAGCCGCGGGAGTCGAGGACCGCGATCGCTGCGAACCTGTGCACCCCACGACCCTAGCCACACGTGGGGCACGGGCCCTCACATCCTGACGCGGTAGCGACGGCCCCGCAACGCGTCCTCGACCAGCCCCACCTCACGGCGTACGGCCACGAGCCGCGCGTCCTCGAGCTGGAAGGTCTGCACCGCCGCCTCGACGACCGCCTCGTCAGCGACGTCCCTGAGGTCGCCGCGGATCTCGCTCAGGCCGCGCCGCGTCGCGAGCTGTTGGGCCTCGACGTGCAGCACAGCGAACCGGGCCAGGACGACGACGTGCTTGCGCAGACCGGAGAAGCGGCGGTAGTCGGCCGGACACAGGTCGAGCAGCCAGCCGGCCGCGGTCACCTCCCAGTCGGGGGCGTCAGGCGGTCGCACCTGCCGCGGCCAGCCCGGCGGCGCGACCCCGCGGTGCCCCACCGGAGGCGTCGACCTCTGCGGGGGTGGCGGGGTCGGGAACATCGCAACAGTCTATCGAACATCTGTTCGATCGACGGCTCGAGGGACCGAGGACTCCTCACCCGTCCAGGAACGACCAGCGCACCTCGCGCCGGTCGTTGTCGACGTTGAGGTCCACCAGGCAGATGCTCTGCCAGGTGCCCAGCGCGAGCCGCCCGCCCATCACCGGGACGGTGCAGTGCGGCGGCACGATCGCCGGCATGACGTGCGAGCGGCCGTGGCCGGCCGAGCCGTGGCGGTGGCGCCAGCGGTCGTCGGCCGGGAGCAGGTCACCGAGGGCGGTGAGCAGGTCGTGGTCGGACCCTGCGCCGGTCTCGATGATCGCCAGCCCGGCGGTGGCATGCGGCACGAAGACGTGCAGCAGGCCGTCGCCCCGATCCGCCACGAAGTCGCTCGCGTCGCGCGTGAGGTCGAGCACGACCTCCTCGCCACCCGTGCGATAGGTCCGGATCTCACTGTGCACGTCGTAGGTCCCTTCGTCGGCTCGCTGCTCGGTGTCACGCTAGCGGCGTCGGGCATAGCCTGCCCGCATGGCACGACTCCCCCGCAGCACCTCCACCGTGCCGGCCGTCACGCTGCTGGCCTCGGTGCTCCTGGCCGGCTGCGGCGGAACCGGTGCCCCCGGCCCGACCGAGTCGTCACCGACCACCCCTGTTGCGGAACCGACCGGGACCATGCCCGACACCGCCGACTTCGTCGAGGTCGGCACCGGACCGATCGGGATCACGGCCCAGGACGAATCGGCGCTGTGGGTGGTGGTGAGCGGCGACGACCAGGTGGCGCGGATCCCGGTCGGTGCGGACACTCCGGACCTGCTGGTCGACGTGCCCGGCACGCCGCTGCGTGCCGTCGCCGCCGACGGCGCGATCTGGGTCACCGCCTTCCGGGGGCAACAGCTGGTCCGCATCGACGCCGCGTCCGGGAAGGTCACCGACCGCATAGCGACGGGCGCCGGCCCCGAGGGGCTTGCCTCGGGGTTCTCGTCCATCTGGTTCGTGGAGCAGGACTCCGGCACGCTCGTGCGGGTGGACCCGGCGAGCCGGAAGGTGGTCTCACGCACCGACATCGGCGTCGGCGCCCGCCTGCCCCACGTCGGGAGCACGGCCGTCCACGTCGCGGCGTTCGCCGACGACCGCGTGCTGCGCATCGATCCCGACACCCTCGACGTACGCCGCTCGGCCAAGGTGTGCACCGGCCCCCAGGGCATGGCCGAGGCCGGCGGGCGGCTGTGGGTGGCCTGCACCTTCTCCGACGAGGTGGTCGCGCTCGACCCGCTGAGCCTCGAGGTCCTCACCCGGGTCCCGGTGGCGGGGCTCCCCGACTCGGTGGTGGCCGAGGACGGGCTTCTCCTGGTCGTGGCCGAGGAGGGGCCGCGCCTGGTGACGATCGACCCGGCGACCGGAGAGGTGGTCGGCGACGTGACGCTCGGTGCGGAGAGCGCCCTCTACGACAGCGCCAACCTGGACGTGGCCGTCGCGGGCGGCGAGGTGTGGGTGACGTCCTTCAAGGCCGACCGGGTCTACCACGTGCCCGGCCCCTGACGGGCCTCAGCCCTCGTCGAGCGCCCGCTCGATGCGCTCCACCTTGGCCGTCAGCTGGTCGTCGTACCCCGGCCGGATGTCGGCCTTGAGCACCAGGCCCACGCGCGGGGACACCTCCGCCACGACGTCGACGGCCCGCTTGACCACCGCCATCACCTCGTCCCACTCCCCCTCGATGTTGGTGAACATCGCGTTGGTCTCGTGGGGCAGCCCCGACTCGCGGACCACCCGCACGGCGGCGGCGACCGCGTCGGTGACGGACCCGCCGGGGTCCTGGGCAACGGGTGAGATCGAGAAGGCGACCAGCATGGCGGCGAGGCTATCGCGGCCAGCTCCGGGTCAGGCGGGGGTGCCCTCCTCCGGCAGCCCGCCCTGCGGGTCGGAGGTGCCGCCCGCGCAGCTGGCGCCGAGCTCGGGGGCGGTGTGGCCGTCGCCGTACTCCTCGAGGAACAGGCCCAGCCGGTCGTCGTCGGCACCGTCCAGCTGCAGCCGGCTTCCCCAGACGGTGACCACGACCGGTGAGGGCAGGTCCGCGCGCGGCGACAGGATCCCGTTGTCGGGGAGCTGGGCGGCAAGCGTCGCGACGTCGGCTGCGGACAGCGACGGGTCGTGGGTGATCCACACGGTGCCGTGCTCCAGGTCGTGCACGGCGTTCTCGTCGCGGACGGGCTCGTCGAAGACGCCGCACGCCAACCACACGGGAGCGTGGCTCCCCCCGACCGGCGGGTTCTGCGGGTAGTCGACGTCGAGCGTGGTGTGGGAGCGTCCGCGCACGTCCCACGTCTCCACGAGGGTCAGGTCGAGCGCCCGCTGGGCGTCCCGGTCCCCCCTGATCGCCCGGTCGACCAGCGGCGCGGCCAGCGCCGCACCGAGGACGAGCACCGCACTGGTGGTCGCGAGGACGAGTGGCACCCGGCTCGGCCGCGGCCCGGGCACGACATCAGCGGGCGACTCCTCGGGCGGTGTCTCGTCCCGCTCCGTCTGCGCCAGCAGGTCGTCGTCGCTCACCGCGTCAGGGTACTGACTCAGCCCACGACCGACTTGACGATCAGCAGGACCGAGGACGTCGCGCAGAGGAGCAGGACCGCCCGACGGAAGGACTCGCGTGGGATCCGGCGGTGGGCCCAGGCACCGACCAGCAGCGCGACGCCGACCAACGGGAGGTAGCAGAGCCCCAGGACCACCGACTCCCGGGGCAGCTCGCCCGCGGCCGCGAACCAGGCGGCACTCATGATCGAGCCGATGACGAAGAAGAACGACAGGGTGCCGCGCACCTCCCGGGGGGCGTGGTGGGCCAGCACGATCGCCATCGGTGGTCCTCCCACCGCGACCGCGGTGCCGGCCACCCCTGCGGCGAAGCCGGCCCCGACGAGCGTCACCGGCGTCTGGGGCACCTCGACGGTGTGGAAGGAGAGGAACACCGCGCCGAGCACCATCAGCCCGACCGCGATCCCGAGGACCCGGTGGCTGAAGCCGGTGGCGAGCCAGACGCCCACGTAGGTGCCGGGGACCCGGGCCGGGAGCGACCACGCGATCACCCGCCAGTTGATGTTCCTGAACTCGCTGAACAGCACGCCCGTCGAGACCACGATGGCCAGCAGGAGCAGCATCGTCGGCACCAGTCGCGGTTCGACGAGCGCGATGAGGGGCGCACCGAAGAGACCCAGGCCGAGCCCGATGGTGGCCTGGATGAAGCACCCGACGGCAACGATGAGCCCGATGACGACGAAGGCCTCGATGGAGATGCCGCCGATCACCTCGTGCGCGCCACAGGGCCTCGAGCCGACCCGCCCGTGGCGCCGCGGGCCGCGTCCAGGAGGCCCTGGACGCGGCCGCGCCACGTCTGTGCCGGCTTGTGGGCCGGACCGGTCATCCCCGCAGCAGGTTGCGCAGGACGTACTGCATGATCCCGCCGTTGCGGTAGTAGTTCGCCTCGCCGGGGGTGTCGATGCGCACCACGGCTTCGAACTCGACGTCGTCGGCCTTGACCGTGACGGTCTTCGGTGACGGTCCGTCGTTGAGCGCCGTGATCCCGGTGATGGAGAAGGTCTCCTCACCCGTCAGGCCGAGCGACTCGGCGCTCTCGCCCTGCGGGTACTGCAGCGGGATGACACCCATGCCGATGAGGTTGGAGCGGTGGATGCGCTCGTAGGACTCGGCGATGACCGCCTTCACACCCAGCAGGGAGGTTCCCTTGGCGGCCCAGTCGCGGGACGAGCCGGAGCCGTACTCCTTGCCGGAGAGCACCACGAGCGGGGTGCCCGCAGCGAGGTAGTTCTCCGAGGCCTCGAAGACGCTGGTCACCTCGCCGCCGGCGGTGAAGTCGCGCGTCACGCCGCCCTCGGTGCCGGGAGCGAGCTGGTTGCGCAGGCGGATGTTGGCGAAGGTGCCGCGGATCATGACCTCGTGGTTGCCGCGGCGCGAGCCGTAGGAGTTGAAGTCCCGCTGCTCGACGTCGTGCTCGGCCAGGTAGCGCCCAGCAGGACTGTCCTTCTTGATCGCGCCGGCCGGGCTGATGTGGTCGGTGGTCACCGAGTCGCCCAGCTTGAGCAGCACGCGGGCGCCGACGATGTCGCTGACCGGCTCCGGGTCATGGGGCATGCCGTCGAAGTAGGGCGGGCGACGGACGTAGGTCGAGCTCTCGTCCCACTCGAAGGTGTTGCCCTCCGGGGTGGGCAGGGACTGCCACCGCTCGTCACCGGCGAAGACGTCCTGGTAGGACTCGTTGAACATCTCGGAGCTGATCGCCTGGGCGATCGTCGCCTCGATCTCGGTCGGGCTCGGCCAGATGTCCTTGAGGAAGACGTCGTTGCCGTCCTGGTCCTGGCCCAGGGCATCGTTGAACAGGTCGAGGTCCATCGACCCGGCCAGCGCGTAGGCGACCACCAGCGGCGGGGAGGCGAGGTAGTTCATCTTGATGTCGGGGTTGATCCGACCCTCGAAGTTGCGGTTGCCCGACAGCACCGAGACGACCGCGAGGTCCGCCTCGTTGACCGCGGCGCTGACCTCGGGGATGAGCGGGCCGGAGTTTCCGATGCAGGTCGTGCAGCCATAGCCGACGAGGTTGAAGCCGAGCTTGTCGAGGTACGGCGTCAGGCCCGAGCGGTCGTAGTAGTCCGAGACCACCTTCGAGCCGGGAGCCAGGGTGGTCTTCACCCACGGCTTGCGGGTCAGGCCCTTGTCGACCGCGTTCTTGGCGAGCAACGCCGCGCCGATCATCACGCTCGGGTTGGAGGTGTTGGTGCACGAGGTGATGGCCGCGATGGTCACCGCCCCGTGGCCGAGCTCGAACTCCTGGCCGTCGAGGCTGACGGTCGCCTTGGCGTCCTTGTCGTCGGTGTAGTCGGCGAGCGCCTTCTGGAAGCTCTCCTGCGCCTTGGTGACCTCGACCCGGTCCTG
>CAVSCW010000019.1:0-125020 GCA_963726515.1 uncultured Actinomycetota bacterium | reverse complement strand
GCCGCCGGACGGGCGACGTACACGCCGGTCACGGATGCCCAGGCCATGGAGGCGATGGCCATGCTGAGCCGCACCGAGGGCATCATCCCGGCGATCGAGTCCGCGCACGCGGTCTACGGCGCGCTCGACGTGGCACGCCGCCTGGGCCAGGAGAAGGGCCCCGACGCGACGATCATCATCAACCTGAGCGGGCGCGGCGACAAGGACATGGGCACCGCCATCGAGTGGTTCGGCCTGGGTGACGCCGAGGGCGAGGCCGAGGCGGTCATCGCCACGGCGCCGGGCGAGGTAGCCTGATGCCTTCGACGAGTCTCGCCTTCGAGACGGCACGGGCCGAGGGTAGGTCCGCGCTGATCGGCTACCTGCCCGCGGGGTTCCCCAGCGTGGAGGGGTCGATCACCGCCCTGCGCGTGATGGTCGAGGCAGGCTGCGACGCGATCGAGATCGGCCTTCCCTACAGCGACCCGGTCATGGACGGGCCCACCATCCAGGCGGCCGCCCAGCAGGCGCTCGACGCCGGTGTCCGCACCCAGGACGTGCTCCGGGTCGTCGAGGCGGTCGCGGAGACCGGTGTCCCGACGCTCGTCATGACCTACTGGAACCCGATCGAGCGCTACGGCGTCGAGCGGTGGGCCGCCGACCTCGCCGAGGCCGGGGGAGCCGGGATGATCACCCCCGACATCACCCCCGACTACGGGAGCGGATGGATCGCCGCCGCCGACGCGCACGACCTCGACAAGGTGTTCCTCGTCGCGCCGAGCTCCACCGACGAGCGGGTCGCGATGACCGCCGCGGCCAGCCGCGGCTTCGTCTACGCCGCCGCCGTCATGGGCGTCACGGCGCGCGAGACGCGACCTCCGACCTCGCCGGCCCCCTCGTCCGACGGGTGCGCGCCAGCGGCGACATCCCCGTCGCGGTCGGCATCGGCGTCAGCAACGGTGACCAGGCAGCGGAGGTGGCGGCCTTCGCCGACGGCGTCATCGTCGGCTCGGCCTTCGTCCGGACCCTGCTCGACCACCCCGGCGACGAGGCAGCCGGCCTCGAGGCGCTGCGGGCGCTGACCGCGGACCTCGCCGAGGGCGTACGACGTGGCGCGAGCTAGGGCCCTCCTGGCGGCCCCACTGCTCCCGCTCCTGACCGCCTGCGGCGGCGGGGAGCCGCAGGAGCTGACCGGCACCCCGCTCGACCCGCCCTTCGAGGTGTCGTCGACGCCGCTGGTCGACACCGACGGCGACGCCTACAGCCTCACCGAGGACACCGACAAGGACCTCACGCTGGTCTTCTTCGGCTACACCCACTGCCCCGACATCTGCGGACAGGTGATGGCGACGCTCGCGGGCACGCTCAGCCGGCTCGACGACGACCAGAAGCAGCAGCTGGACGTGGTCTTCGTGACCACCGACCCGGCGCGTGACGACGAGGCTGCCGTCGCGGCCTACGTCGACGCCTTCGACCCCAGCATCGTCGGCCTCACCGGCGACCTCGACGACATCATCGAGGTCGGGCGGAGCATGGCGGTGGCGGTCGACCAGGGCACCAAGCTGCCGAGCGGGGGCTACGAGGTCACCCACGGCACCCGGGTGATGGCGATCGACGCCGCCGACGAGACGCCGCTCATGTGGGACCAGGACGTCTCGCAGGCCCAGCTGGCCCGCGACGTGACGATGTTGCTCGACGAAGGATGATGCTCCCCATGCTGTCTGTGCCCCACCTCCTCATGAGCCGAGACCCGCTGATGACCCTGATGTCCATCCCGAGCCCGGCCGAGGGCGTGTGGCACATCGGCCCGCTGCCGATCCGCGCCTACGCGCTCTGCATCATCGCGGGCATCGTCTTCGCGATCTGGCTGGGGGAGCGGCGCTGGGTCGCCCGCGGTGGCATGGCCGGCGAGGTCAGCGACCTCGCCATCTGGGCGGTCCCGTTCGGGCTGGTCGGCGGCCGGCTCTACCACGTCATCACCGACTGGCACCTCTACTTCGGCGAGGGCAAGAACCCGGTCACCGCGCTGTACGTCTGGCGAGGTGGCCTCGGCATCTGGGGTGCGGTCGCGCTGGGCATCGTCGGCGTCTGGATCGGGGCGCGGATGCGCGGCATCAAGCTGTTGCCGATGCTCGACGCGCTGGCGCCCGGGGTCCTGGTCGCGCAGGCGCTGGGCCGGTGGGGCAACTGGTTCAACCAGGAGCTCTACGGCCGCCCGACCGACCTGCCGTGGGGACTGGAGATCGACGTCGCCCACCGGCCCGCGCAGTACCTCGACGTGGCGACCTTCCACCCGACGTTCCTCTACGAGTGCCTGTGGAACCTGGCCGCCTTCGCGGTGCTGATCTGGCTGGACCGCCGCTTCCGCCTCGGCCACGGCCGGGTGGCCGCCCTCTACGTGATGCTCTACACCGCCGGTCGCGGCTGGATCGAGAACCTGCGCATCGACGACGTCCAGATGGACGACGTCCTCGGCCTGCGGCTCAACGTGTGGACCTCGATCGTGCTGTTCGTCGCGGCTGCGGCGTTCTTCGTCTGGTCCGCGCGCCGCCACCCCGGTCGCGAGGAGACCGTCCGCACCCGGGAGCCCGAGGCCGAGGACCAGCCCTCCGGCGATCCCACGGCCTGAAACACCTGTCACCGGGCGGGATCTCCCGGTGATAGATTCCGTCTCGCTCGGGCCAACGTCGTCCCCAGCGGTAACGCCCACCCCTCTGCCTGGCCGGGATCTGCTCCCGAGCGCAGCGAGACGACGACGGGAGAACCAGTGTCTCTGACGCACGCGTTCCCGCCGAACTTCCCTCCGCCGCAGGGTCTCTACGACCCGCGGCACGAGAAGGACGCCTGTGGTGTCGCCATGGTGGCGACCCTGACCGGTGAGGCCAGCCACGACATCGTGGCCAAGGCGCTCACCGCCCTGCGCAACCTCGACCACCGCGGTGCCGCCGGCGCCGAGGTCAACTCCGGCGACGGTGCCGGGATCCTGCTCCAGGTGCCCGACGCCTTCCTGCGCGAGGTCACCGACTTCGAGCTGCCCCCCGCGAAGTCGTACGCCGTCGGCACCGCCTTCCTGCCCGGCGACGCCGACGCGGTCGCGGCGACCCGCCGGCGGATCGAGGAGATCGCCGACGAGGAGGGCCTCGCCGTCCTCGGGTGGCGCGAGGTCCCGGTCGACGACTCGACGCTGGGTGCGACCGCCCGCAGCGTGATGCCGGCCTTCGCGCAGCTGTTCGTGGCCGGCAAGGGCGCGCGGGTCACTGGCATGGGCCTGGAGCGCCTGGCGTTCTGCCTGCGCAAGCGCGCCGAGGCCGAGACCGACGTCTACTTCCCGTCGCTGTCCTCGCGCACCCTCGCCTACAAGGGCATGCTCACCACCGACCAGCTCGACCGGGTCTTCCCCGACCTGACCGACGAGCGGATCGCCTCGGCGATGGCGGTCGTGCACTCCCGCTTCTCCACCAACACCTTCCCGAGCTGGCCGCTGGCCCACCCGTTCCGCTTCATCGCCCACAACGGCGAGATCAACACCGTCATGGGCAACCGCAACTGGATGCGTGCGCGCGAGGCGCTGCTCGAGAGCGACCTGATCCCCGGCGACCTCGAGCGGCTCTTCCCGATCTGCACCCCGGCGGCCTCGGACTCGGCGTCCTTCGACGAGGTCCTCGAGCTGCTCCACCTGGCCGGGCGCTCGCTGCCGCACGCCGTGCTGATGATGATCCCCGAGGCCTGGGAGAACCACCGCGAGATGGACGCCCAGCGCCGGGCGTTCTACGAGTTCCACTCGACGCTGATGGAGCCGTGGGACGGCCCCGCCTGCGTCGTGTTCACCGACGGCACCCAGATCGGCGCCGTGCTCGACCGCAACGGACTGCGCCCCTCGCGCTACTGGGTCACCGACGACGGTCTCGTGGTGCTCGCCTCCGAGGTCGGGGTGCTCGACCTCGACCCCGCCACCGTGGTCCGCAAGGGCCGGCTCCAGCCCGGCCGGATGTTCCTCGTCGACACCGAGGAGCACCGCATCATCGAGGACGAGGAGATCAAGGGCCAGCTCGCCGCCGAGCAGCCCTACGACGAGTGGCTGCACGCCGGTCTGATCCACCTCGACGACGTCGACGACCCCGAGCACATCGTGCACACGCACGCCTCGGTCACCCGCCGCCAGCAGATCTTCGGCTACACCGAGGAGGAGCTCCGGGTCCTGCTCAGCCCGATGGCCAACACCGGCGGCGAGGCGCTCGGATCGATGGGCACCGACACACCCATCGCGGCGCTCAGCGACAAGCCCCGCCTGCTGTTCGACTACTTCTCCCAGCTGTTCGCCCAGGTGACCAACCCTCCGCTCGACGCGATCCGCGAGGAGCTGGTGACCTCGCTGGCCGGGTCGATCGGTCCGGAGGCCAACCTGCTGGACCCCACGCCGGCGTCGTGCCGCCAGATCGTGCTGCCCTTCCCGGTCTTCTCCAACGACGAGCTGGCCAAGATCCGCCACATCAACCGCAACGGCGACATGCCCGGCTTCCAGGTCCACATCGTGCGCGGGCTGTACGACGTCGCCGGGGGCGGAAGGGCGCTGGCCGCGCGGCTCGACGAGCTGTGCGCCGAGGTGTCCGCCGCGATCGCCGAGGGCGCCCGGATCATCGTGCTCTCCGACCGCCACTCCACCGCCGACCTGGCGCCGATCCCGTCGCTGCTCCTCACCGGCGCGGTCCACCACCACCTGGTGCGCGAGAAGACCCGCACCCAGGTCGGTCTGCTGGTCGAGGCCGGTGACGTCCGCGAGGTGCACCACGTGGCGCTGCTGGTCGGCTACGGCGCGGCCGCGGTCAACCCCTACCTCGCCATGGAGTCGGTCGAGGACCTCGCTCGCGAGGCCTACTACGTCAAGGTCGACCCCGAGAAGGCCGTCGCCAACCTGATCAAGGCGCTCGGCAAGGGCGTGCTCAAGGTGATGTCCAAGATGGGCGTCTCCACGGTCGCGTCCTACACCGGGGCCAAGATCTTCGAGTCCGTCGGCCTGTCGCAGGACGTCATCGAGCGCTACTTCACCGGGACGACGTCCAAGCTCGGCGGCATCGAGCTGGCCACGATCGCCGAGGAGGTCGCCCGCCGGCACGCGGTGGCGTACCCCCGCGGTGGCATCGCGCCGGCACATCGGGAGCTGACCATCGGGGGCGAGTACCAGTGGCGTCGCGAGGGCGAGCCGCACCTGTTCGACCCCGAGACGGTCTTCCGGCTCCAGCACTCGACGCGCACCGGCAGCTATGACGTCTTCAAGCAGTACACCGACCGGGTGAACGAGCAGTCGCAGCGCCTGATGACCCTGCGTGGGCTGTTCACCTTCAAGGACGGCGTGCGGGCGCCCATCGACATCGACGAGGTCGAGCCGGTCGCCGACATCGTGAAGCGCTTCTCCACCGGCGCGATGTCCTATGGCTCCATCAGCCAGGAGGCGCACGAGACCCTCGCGATCGCCATGAACCGGCTGGGCGGCAAGTCCAACACCGGTGAGGGCGGCGAGGACGCCGACCGGCTCTACGACCCCGAGCGCCGTTCGTCGATCAAGCAGGTCGCGTCGGGCCGCTTCGGTGTCACGTCCGAGTACCTGACCAACGCCGACGACATCCAGATCAAGATGGCGCAGGGCGCCAAGCCCGGTGAGGGCGGCCAGCTGCCCGGTCACAAGGTCTACCCGTGGATCGCCAAGACCCGCCACTCGACGCCCGGCGTCGGCCTGATCAGCCCCCCGCCGCATCACGACATCTACTCGATCGAGGACCTGGCGCAGCTGATCCACGACCTCAAGAACGCCAACCCCTCGGCGCGGGTCCACGTGAAGCTCGTGTCCGAGGTCGGCATCGGCACCGTCGCGGCCGGGGTGTCGAAGGCCCATGCGGACGTCGTGCTCGTGTCCGGGCACGACGGCGGCACCGGCGCCTCGCCGCTGACCTCGCTCAAGCACGCGGGCGGACCCTGGGAGCTCGGCCTCGCCGAGACCCAGCAGACGCTGCTGCTCAACGGTCTGCGCGACCGGATCGTGGTGCAGGCCGACGGCCAGCTCAAGACCGGGCGCGACGTCATCGTCGCGGCGCTGCTCGGCGCCGAGGAGTTCGGCTTCGCCACCGCGCCCCTCGTCGTCAGCGGCTGCATCATGATGCGGGTGTGCCACCTCGACACCTGTCCGGTGGGCGTGGCGACGCAGAACCCGGTGCTGCGTGAGCGGTTCAACGGCCAGGCCGACCACGTCGTCAACTTCTTCGAGTTCATCGCCCAGGAGGTGCGCGAGCTGCTGGCGCAGCTGGGCTTCCGCACCCTCGCCGAGGCGGTCGGTCAGGTCGGCACCCTCGACATCGCCGAGGCGATCGACCACTGGAAGGCGTCCGGGCTCGACCTGTCGCCGATCCTCCACCAGGCGTCGCGGCACGGTGAGTTCGGCCAGTTCGAGGACCAGGACCTGCGCAACACCAAGACGCAGGACCACGGCCTCGACAAGGCGCTCGACAACGAGCTGATCGCCATCGCGGCACCGGCGCTCGAGTCCGGTGAGCCGGTGCGGGCGCAGGTCGCGATCCGCAACGTCAATCGCACCGTCGGCACGATGCTCGGCCACGAGGTCACCAAGCGCTACCGCGGTGAGGGGCTGCCCGAGGGCACCATCGACATCACCCTGACCGGCTCGGCCGGCCAGTCGTTCGGCGCCTTCGTGCCGCGCGGCATCACGCTGCGGCTCGAGGGCGACGCCAACGACTACGTCGGCAAGGGGCTCTCCGGTGGGCGGCTCGTCGTGCGCCCCGACCGGGCCTCGACGTTCGAGGCCGCCGAGCAGATCATCGCCGGCAACACGATCGGCTACGGCGCGACGTCGGGGCAGATCTTCCTGAGCGGCCGCGCGGGGGAGCGCTTCTGCGTGCGCAACTCGGGCGCGAGCGCCGTCGTGGAGGGTGTGGGCGACCACGCCTGCGAGTACATGACCGGCGGCGTCGTCGTCGTCCTCGGCCCGACGGGACGCAACGTGGCGGCCGGCATGTCCGGTGGCTATGCGTTCGTCCTGGACCTCGACGAGGCGCGGGTCAACCCGGAGCTGGTCGAGCTTGCCCCGGTCACCGGCAAGGCCGCCGACGAGCTCAAGGCGCTCGTCGAGCAGCACGCCGAGGAGACCGGCTCCACGGTGGCCGCGGCGCTGCTCGCGGACTGGGACACGTCGCTGGCCCGCTTCACCGAGGTGATGCCCAGCGACTTCAAGCGCGTGCTCGAGGCTCGGGAAGAGGCCCTCGAAGAGGGGCTCGACGAGGACGAGGCAGCCGCACGAATCATGGAGGTGCTGCATGGCTGATCCGAAGGGTTTCCTCAAGCACGGTCGCGAGGTCGCCTCGCGCCGCGAGGTCGCCGAGCGCGTCCACGACTGGGACGAGGTCTATCCCGACGGCATCGGCCGCGCGTTGCTGCCGATCATCACCACCCAGGCCGGTCGCTGCATGGACTGCGGCATCCCGTTCTGCCACCAGGGCTGCCCGCTGGGCAACATCATCCCGGAGTGGAACGACCTGGTGTGGCGCGACGACTGGGACGGCGCGATGGACCGCCTCCACGCGACCAACAACTTCCCGGAGTTCACCGGGCGGCTCTGCCCGGCCCCGTGCGAGACGGCGTGCGTCCTCGGCATCAACCAGGACCCGGTGACCATCAAGAACGTCGAGGTCTCGATCATCGACCGTGCCTGGGGCTCGGGCTACGTCCGCCCGCAGCCGCCGGAGTGGCTCTCCGGCAAGACCGTCGCCGTGATCGGCTCCGGACCCGCCGGGCTGGCCGCCGCGCAGCAGCTCACGCGGGCCGGTCACACCGTCGCGGTCTACGAGCGCGCCGACAAGATCGGTGGCCTGATGCGCTACGGGATCCCCGAGTTCAAGATGGAGAAGAAGCACCTCGACCGCCGTCTCGACCAGATGCGGCGCGAGGGCACGGTGTTCCGTGCCGGGGTCGACGTCGGCGGTGACCTCACCGGCGACCAGCTGCTGGGACGCTACGACGCGATCGTCCTCGCGATGGGCGCCACCGCGGCCCGCGACCTCCCTGCGACGGGACGCGAGCTCGGCGGCATCCACCAGGCGATGGAGTTCCTCCCGCAGGCCAACCGTGCCTCGCTCGGCGAGGCTCCGACACCGGACGGCTCGGACCAGATCCTCGCCACCGGCAAGGACGTCGTCATCATCGGCGGCGGCGACACCGGAGCGGACTGCCTCGGCACGTCGACCCGCCAGGGCGCCCGGTCGATCACGCAGCTGGAGATCATGCCGCAGCCCGGCGAAGCCCGTCCGGCGGGCCAACCGTGGCCGACGTACCCCATGACGTTCCGCGTCTCCTCGGCCCACGAGGAGGGTGGCGATCGCGTCTATGCGGTCTCGACCCAGGAGTTCGTCGGGGACGACGACGGCAACGTCGCGGCCCTGCGCCTGGTCGAGGTCGACGCGCAGTTCCAGCCGGTGGCCGGGACCGAGCGCGAGATCCCGGCGCAGCTGGTGCTGCTCGCGATGGGCTTCGTCGGCCCCGAGAAGGCGGGCCTGATCGAGCAGCTCGGTGTCGACCTCGACGAGCGGGGCAACGTGCGTCGCGACGAGTCGTACGCAGCCTCGGTGCCCGGCGTCTACGTCGCCGGTGACGTGGGGCGCGGACAGTCACTGATCGTCTGGGCGATCGCGGAGGGCCGCAGTGCTGCTGCTGCCGTCGACGCCCACCTGACCGGCTCGACCGCGCTGCCCGCCCCGATCAAGCCGCACGAGCGCCCGCTGGTGGTGTGAGGGTCCCGGCACCGCCCCACCGGTAGTTGCTTGGAACGATCCAATATCCGCTAGGCTGACGTCTGTGCGAAGAGCCAAGATCGTTTGTACCCTCGGCCCTGCGGTGAACACCCCGGAGGGGATCCGTGACCTCGTCAACGCGGGCATGGATGTCGCCCGCCTCAACATGAGCCACGGGTCGTACGCCGACCACGAGGCCGTCTACCGACTGGTCCGCCAGGCCTCCGACGACACCGGTCACGCCATCGGTGTGTTCGCGGACCTGCAGGGACCGAAGATCCGGCTCGAGACGTTCGGCGACGGGCCGGTGAAGCTGAAGAAGGGCGCGACGTTCACGATCACGACGCGTGACGTCGTCGGCGACGAGGACCATGTGCGGCACGACGTACAAGGGGCTGCCCGGTGACGTGAAGCCCGGTGACCCGCTGCTCATCGACGACGGCAAGGTGCGCCTCAAGGTGATCTCGGTCGACGACACCGACGTGGTCACCGAGGTCGTCGTCGCGGGCAAGGTCTCCAACAACAAGGGCATCAACCTGCCCGGCGTCGCCGTGTCCGTCCCGGCCCTGTCGGAGAAGGACACCGAGGACCTGCGCTGGGCGCTCAACCTCGGCGTGGACTTCATCGCCCTCAGCTTCGTGCGCAGCGCGGCCGACGCCGAGGACGTGCGCGTGATCATGCGCGAGGAGAAGATCCACGTCCCCGTCATCGCCAAGATCGAGAAGCCCCAGGCCATCGACAACATCGACGAGATCGTCGACGCCTTCGACGGCATCATGGTGGCCCGCGGCGACCTCGGCGTGGAGTGCCCGCTGGAGGACGTGCCGATCCACCAGAAGCTGATCATCGACAAGGCCCGGCGCTACGCCAAGCCGGTCATCGTCGCCACCCAGATGCTCGAGTCGATGATCACCGCACCCGCGCCGACGCGCGCCGAGGCGAGCGACGTGGCCAATGCGGTCCTCGACGGCGCCGACGCCGTCATGCTCTCCGGGGAGACGAGCGTGGGGGAGTACCCCATCGATGCGGTGGAGACCATGGCCCGGATCGTGGAGTCGACCGAGGACCACGGGCTGAGCCACATGGCCGCCGTGGCGTGGAACCCGCACACCCGCGGTGGCATCATCGCCAAGGCTGCGGCCGAGGTCGCCGAGTCCGTCGGCGCGAAGTACGTCGTCGCCTTCACCGTCAGCGGTGACTCGGCCAAGCGACTCTCGCGCTATCGCGGCCCGATCCCGATCCTCGCCTTCACCCCAGCAGCGCGCACGCGTTCGCAGCTCGCGCTCACGTGGGGAGTCGAGACGTTCCAGGGTGCGGAGGTCGAGCACACCGACGAGATGGTGCGCCAGGTCGACGAGGCGCTCATCCACATCGGTCGGGTCGACAAGGGCGAGCTCGTGGTGATCATCGCCGGCAGCCCGCCCGGTATCCCCGGCTCGACGAACGCGCTGCGCATCCACCGGATGGGCGACGCGATCGACGGAGCTGCCCCGGCCTACCGTCGCGCCCGCTGACTCACGTCTGGGGGCCGATCAGGTCGTCCAGGGCACTGACCGCCTCCTTCCGGGAGACCGACACCGTCCAGGGGCCTGATCGGCGCCATGCGACTCCGGCGACATCCAGTGCGCTGTTGACGCGCGCACGGTCGGAGTGGAACAGCCCACGCAGGAAGTCACCCGGGAACGCCGAGACGATCTCGACCTGCCAGTCCTCGAGGGCGATCTCGCGCTCGTGCTCACGACCCGGGCCGTGCTGGGGGAACAGGCAGGGCCAGTGCTTCCAGTTGCCCGGGTCCCCAGCTCGCGGGCCGCAGCGTTGAGGCTCACCCCTGACCGCGCGAGCAGCAATGCGTCGGTTCGCCGCTGGACGTCGTACATGGTCACGAGCCTGCCCGTGAGGACTGACAGTCAGCAGGTGCCCCGGGTGAGATTCGAACTCACACTGAATGCTGTTTGAGAGCATCGCCTCTGCCGTTGGGCTACCGGGGCCAAACGAAGGGAAACCGTACCCGACTAGCCTTGTCCCTGTGACGCAGCCCGTGGACTCCAGCCCCGCCCCCGACGCACGCCGGGTGGTGATCGCCGAGGACGAGGCCCTCATCCGGATGGACCTCGCCGAGATGCTCGGCGAGGAGGGCTACGACGTGGTCGGCCAGGCCGGCGACGGCCAGAAGGCGATCGAGCTGGCGCGCGAGCTGCGCCCCGACCTCGTCATCCTCGACGTCAAGATGCCGGTGCTCGACGGCATCGCTGCCGCCGAGGCCATCGCGAGCGAACGCATCGCGCCGGTCGTCATCCTCACCGCGTTCTCGCAGCGCGACCTCGTGGCCCGCGCGCGCGACGCCGGCGCCATGGCGTACCTCGTGAAGCCGTTCCAGAGGGGCGACCTGGTGCCCGCCATCGAGATGGCCGTCAGTCGCTATGCCGAGATCTCCGTGCTGGAGCAGGAGGTGTCCGACCTCCAGGAGTCGCTGGCGACCCGGAAGTCGGTCGACCGGGCCAAGGGCGTGCTGCAGGAGAGTCTCGGGCTCAGTGAGCCCGACGCGTTCCGGTGGATCCAGAAGACCGCCATGGACCTGCGCCTGTCGATGAAGCAGGTGGCCGACGGAGTGGCCGAGCACGGGGTCGACGGGGTCTAGACAGCATCGCGCCCGGCCCGGGCGTCCCGCAGCTCGGCGCCAGCCCGCGAGGGATGGTGCCTGATGAACGTTTCGTCACGTTTGAGTCACGCTGACGAATCTGCGGCCTCAACAGTGATCCGGCACACATTCGTGGTGCTAGGTTTCCGTCCACCCAGACCATGCCGTTTCCGCATGGCCCGATTTATGGAGGACTCATGTTGCACACCTCGAGGCATAAGCGTGCCATCGTCGCGCTGATCGCCACCGCGGGACTTACGCTGAGTGCCTGCGGCACCACCGATGACAGTGGCAGCGGCGGCGGCAGCAGCAGCGGGGACGGCGGCGCCGCCTGCGACCTGACGCTCGCGTTCTTCGGACCCCAGACCGGCCCCGCTGCCGGCCTCGGTGAGCCGATCATCAACGGTGCCCAGCTCGCCATCGACGAGTACAACGCTGACGCGGAGTGCGAGGTCGGCTACGAGAAGATCGACTCGCAGGGCAGCCCCGACCAGGCTCCGTCGCTCGCCACCGAGGCAGCCGGCAACGACGCCATCATCGGCATCGTCGGGCCCGCCTTCTCGGGTGAGTCCGCTGCCGCCGGCCCGATCTTCGCCGAGGCCGGCCTGCCGACCATCAGCCCGTCCGCGACCAACCCGGCGCTCGTCCGAGAACGGGTGGGAGACCTTCCACCGCGTCCTTGGCAACGACGCCACCCAGGGACCGGCTGCTGCGCGCTACATCCAGGACACCGTCGGCGCGAAGTCCGTCTTCGTGATGGACGACGCGTCCGAGTACGGCGCGGGCCTGGCCGAGATCGTCTCGAACAGACCTGGGCGACGTGGTCGTCGACACCGACACCATCCAGACCGGCCAGACCGACTTCAGCGCCTCGGTGACCAAGGTCCGTTCCTCCAAGGCCGACGCCGTCTTCTTCGGTGGCTACTACGCCGAGGCGGCACTGATCGTGCGTCAGCTGCGCTCCTCGGGCTTCGAGGGCACGTTCGTCGTCGCTGACGGCGTGAAGGACCCGGGCTACCTCGACGGGGCCAAGGCCGCCGCTGAGGGCACCGTCATCACCTGCCCGTGCATCCCCGCCGAGGACCCGGCCGTGGCCGAGTTCGCTGCCGCCTACGAGGCCGAGTTCGGTGGTGCCCCGGGCACCTACGCGGCCGAGGCCTACGACGCAGCGTCGATCTTCCTCGACGGCATCGCCGAAGGCATCGACAACCGCGAGGACATGCTCGCGTTCGTCAACGAGTACGACGAGGCCGGCGTCACCAAGCAGCTCACCTTCGACGACAAGGGTGAGCCGGCGGACGTGAAGGTCTACGCCTACACGGTCACGGACGGGGAGATCGTCTCCGAGTCCGAGATCGAGTGACGTTCGACGTCGCCTAGTTCGACCACGAGAGGCGGCCGGGGGACTGGTTCCCCCGGCCGCATCTCGATGCCACCCCGCTCCTGATCTGGAGGTTCGGTGAACTTTGATTTCCTGTTCAGCAACTTCGCTGAGCTGACCGTGACCGGTCTCGCCTTCGGCGCCATCTATGCACTCATCGCGCTGGGCTACACGATGGTCTACGGCGTCCTGCAGCTGATCAACTTCGCCCACTCCGAGGTCTTCATGTACGGCACCTTCGCCGCGCTGTGGACCGCGATGCTCCTCGCCGGCGACAACGACGTGAGCACGATCAAGGCCATCGGGGTGCTGCTCGCGGCGCTCGTTGCGGCCATGGCCATGTCGGCCACCATCGCCCTGGTGCTGGAGCGAGTGGCCTACCGCCGCCTCATCAAGAACAACGCTCCTCGCCTGATCGCCCTGATCTCGGCGATCGGGGCGTCCTTCGTGCTGGCCGAGATCATGGGTCTCCGCGACCGGATCGCCAGTTGGTTCGGGCTCGAGGACACCCTGCGCGCCTACGTCGGCAACGCCCGCATCAACCGGAGCATGCCCAACCTGATCGAGAACAAGCGGCTGTTCCCCATCGGCAACTACCAGGTCACCATGATCGACGTCATCGTGATCCTGTCCGCCATCCTCATGATGATCGGCCTGGACCAGTTCGTCCGCCGGTCCCGCCTCGGTCGGGGGATCCGGGCCACGGCCCAGGACCCCGAGACCGCAGCGCTGATGGGAGTCAACTCCACGCGGGCGGTGCAGATGACGTTCCTGCTCGGTGGCCTGATGGCCGGCGCGGCGGCGTTCCTCTACATGTTGAAGATCGAGACGACGAAGTTCGACGTCGGATTCCTGCTGGGCGTCAAGGCCTTCACGGCCGCCGTGCTCGGCGGCATCGGCAACCTGCGTGGCGCCCTCGTCGGTGGTCTCGTGCTCGGCGTCGCGGAGAACTGGGGCTCGGCCCTGTTCGGCAGCGAGTGGCGGGACGTGGTGGCCTTCGTGCTGCTGGTCGTCATCTTGTTGTTCCGACCTACCGGCATCCTGGGTGAGTCGCTAGGAAAGGCACGCGCATGAGCACCGAGTCGAGCGCCACGACGGCTCCGACGTCGCGGATGTCCTTCGGGGAGCGGATCGCTGCGCTGCCCAAGCCGGTCAAGATCGGTCTGCTGATCCTGGCCGCCCTGTTCGCCTATGCCCTCCCCCTGCTCGAGCCCCCGTTCATCTCACCGCCGGGGACGGACTTCGGTGGTGTGCTCTTCACGGTGACGATCTACTGCATCGTGGCACTGGGTCTCAACATCGTGGTCGGCTACGCCGGACTGCTCGACCTGGGCTACGTCGGCTTCTACGCCATCGGTGCCTACACCGCGGCGATCCTGACCTCCTTCCACGCCAACTGGCCGCTGCTGCTCGCGCTCCCGGTCGCCGTGTTGGCCTCGACCCTCTCCGGCGTGCTGCTGGGCTGGCCGACGCTCCGTGTGCGCGGCGACTACCTCGCCATCGTGACCCTGGGGTTCGGCGAGATCATCCGGCTGGTGGCGCAGAACACCGAGTGGTTGGGTGCTTCCAAGGGCATCAGCAAGATCGCCAAGCCCTCGGGTGTCGTACCTCTTCGAGATCCCCCACCTCAACTGGGACAGCGGAGTGCCGCTGCTGGACTTCAACGACACGACGAAGTTTGTCGAGTTCGGTGTGCTCGACCAGATCCCCTACTACTGGTTGGGGCTCACGGTCGTCATCCTGGTGCTGTTCGCCGACCGGCTGATCAAGGACAGCCGGGTCGGTCGTGCGTGGGAGGCCACCCGCGAGGACGAGGACGCAGCCGAGCTGATGGGCGTGCCGACGTTCAAGTTCAAGCTGCTCGCGTTCGCGACCGGTGCCTTCATCGGTGGGCTCGCGGGTGCGCTCTATGCCAGCCGCCAGGGCTTCATCAACCCGCTGTCCTTCCTGCTGCTGTTCTCCATCCTGTTCCTGGCAGCGGTGGTCGTCGGCGGCCAGGGCAACAGGTGGGGCGTGTTGGTGGGCGCCTTCCTGGTGGCCTACCTGCCCGAACGGTTCCGGGACTTCTCGGACTTCCGGGTGCTGGCCTTCGGTGGCGCGCTGATGCTGCTCGCGATCTTCCGCCCCGAGGGCTTGCTGCCGCCGCGACGCACGGTCCGGGCCAAGCACGCGCAACACGACATCGAGGCGCTAGAAGAGGGCACCGAAGGAGAGGATGCATCGCATGTCTGACGACAAGCCCACCACGGCCGGCACGCCGGCACGCGTCCTGGAGATCGACAACCTCACCCTGAAGTTCGGCGGCCTCACCGCCCTCGACGACGTGACGTTCCACATCGACCAGGGCGAGATCCTCGGGCTGATCGGGCCCAACGGCGCCGGCAAGACCACCTGCTTCAACGCGATCACCGGCATCTACGCGCCCACCAGCGGCGCCATCGTGTTCGGGGGCTCCTCGATCGCCGGCCGCAAGCGTCACGAGATCGCCAAGCTCGGTGTCGCCCGGACCTTCCAGAACATCCGGCTGTTCAGGTCGATGACAGCTCTGGAGAACGTCCTGGTCGGCGCGGACGCCCAGCACAGCACCGGCATGGCCAGTGCCCTGTTCCGGCTGCCGAAGCACCGGCGCGAGGAGCGCGAAGGGCATGAGCGGGCGATGGAGCTGTTGCGCTTCATGGGCCTGGACCGAGTGCCCGACGAGCTCGCCTCGAACCTCTCCTACGGGGACCAGAGGCGGCTGGAGATCGCCCGGGCGATGGCCACCAACCCCAAGCTGATCTGCCTCGATGAGCCCGCGGCCGGATTCAATCCGGCGGAGAAGGTCCAGCTGATGGAGCTGATCAGGCGGGTTCGCGACCAGGGCTTCACGGTCCTGCTCATCGAACACGACATGAAGCTCGTGATGGGCGTGACCGACCGGATCGTGGTGCTCGAGTTCGGCAAGCTGATCGCCGAGGGCGCACCTGCGGAGATCCGCGACAACCCGGCGGTCATCGCCGCCTACCTGGGAGTGGACGAAGAAGATGCTTCTTGAGGTCGAGGGCCTGTGTGTCAACTACGGACACATCGAGGCCATCCGAGACATCTCGTTCGGGGTGGAGGAAGGCAGCATCACCACCCTGATCGGCGCCAACGGAGCCGGCAAGACGACGACGCTCAAGACCATCTCCGGTCTGCGCAAGGTCAGGCTGGGAAAGGTGGTGTTCGACGGTCAGGACATCACCCACGTGCCGCCCTACGAGCGCGTCAAGCTCGGGATCTCCCAGTCACCGGAAGGCCGCGGCTGCTTCCCGGGAATGACCGTGCGCGAGAACCTCGACATGGGGGCCTACGTCCGCAACGACCGTCGCAGCGCCGCCTACCAGGCCGACCTCGACCGGGTCTTCGAGCTGTTCCCGCGGCTGCACGAGCGGATCAACCAGACAGCCGGCACGATGTCGGGTGGCGAGCAGCAGATGCTCGCCATCGGTCGCGCCCTGATGGCCAAGCCCAGGCTGGTGCTGCTCGACGAGCCGTCGATGGGTCTGGCTCCGATGTTCATCCAGCAGATCTTCTCGATCATGTCCGAGATCAACGCTCAAGGCACCACGGTCCTGCTCGTGGAGCAGAACGCCGCCCAGGCGCTGAAGCGGGCCGACTCGGCCCACATCCTGGAGACCGGTGAGATCGTCCGCTCCGGCACGGGCGCCGAGCTGGCCGGGGACGACTCGGTGCGAGCCGCCTATCTCGGTGGAGACGTCTAGTCCCTCACGCGCACTCACAGACCCGACCCCCACACCTGTCCACCGGGGGTCCGGTCACGTACGCTCACGCCTGTGCGTCGCGCCGGGCGTGGCACACGGGGGAGCATCGACATGACCCTGGGAGTGAAGCGCATGAGCAGGATGCCCGTGACGGTCCGCACGGCGTTGCCGGAGGACGTCGCCTCCCTGCGTGAGCTGTGGAGCGACATCCTGCGCAAGGGTGGGCTCGACGAGCAGCTCGCCGACGTCGCCCGCGTGGTCGCGACGGCGAACGAGCGCGAGGACCAGTGCGTGGTGGTGGCCGAGGTCGAGGGCGAGGTGGCCGGTGCGGTCTACCTCGAGGCCTCCACGTTCACCCCGCTCAACCTCGAGCCAGCGGTCCTGGCCATCTCGCCCCACGTCTTCCAGCACTTCCGGCGCAAGGGCGTGGGAAGCGCCTTGATGGAGGCGGCCTGCCGGTTCGCCGACCAGCACGGCATCACCCACGTGCAGACGGCGGCAGCGGCCGAGGCGCGTGACGCCAACCGGTTCATGGCACGGCTGTCCTTCTCGCCGCAGGCGATGCTGCGGGCGGCCACGACGAGCTCCGTGCGCGCCCGGCTCCCGCAGGCGCGCCAGGGCACCCCGGCGGCCACCAGCAGGCAGCGGATCGACCGGGTGCTGGCCGCGCGCCGACACCGGCGCGAGCGCGTCCCCGGCTGAGTCCGGACTCGCGCCGTCCGGCGTACCGAGAGCGGCCAGCCGCCGTCAGGCCCGGGCGGTCGGCACCAGCGCGCAGGTGATGCGCGAGGTGCACACCCGCTTGCCGCGCTCGTCGGTGATGACGATGTCGTACGACGTCGTCGTGCGGCCGAGATGGATCGCGGTGGCGACGCCCGTGACGATCCCCGACGTGGCCGCACGGTGGTGGGTGGCGTTGATGTCGACGCCCACGGCCATCCGCTCGGGGTAGGCGTGGATCGCCGAACCGATCGAGCCCAGGGTCTCGGCCAGCACGACGGACGCCCCGCCGTGCAGGAGGCCGAACGGCTGGGTGTTGCCCTCGACCGGCATCGTCGCCACGACCCGCTCGGCGGAGATCTCGACGAGCTCGACGCCCATCTTGTCGTTGAGGCGGCCGTTGCCCTCCGGCATGAAGGCGATCAGCTCCGCGACGCTCAGGCCGACCAGTGACTCGGGTGCGCTCATGGCCCCATTGTGGCCGAGGAGGTGGCCGTTCCCGGGCGCGGGGTTGTCAGTGGTGGCGGCTAGAGTCGGCGGGTGCCTGGAACGAGTGAGCAGTCCCGTCCCCGCCTTCTCCTGCTCGACGGCCATTCGCTGGCCTATCGCGCGTTCTTCGCCCTCCCCGTGGAGAACTTCGCGACCGCCACCGGGCAGCACACCAACGCGGTCTACGGCTTCACCTCGATGCTCGTCAACGTCCTGCGCGACGAGGTGCCGACCCACGTGGCGGTCGCGTTCGACAAGTCCCGGCAGACCTTCCGCCTCGAGCAGTACAGCGAATACAAGGCCAAGCGCAACAAGACCCCCGACGAGTTCCGCAGCCAGCTCCCCCTGATCCAGCGAGTGCTCGACGTCCTGGCCATCCGCCACCTCGAGCTCGACGGCTACGAGGCCGACGACATCATCGCCACGCTCGTCACCAACGCGCTCGCGGAGGACATGGAGGTGCTCATCCTCACCGGGGACCGCGACTCCATCCAGCTCGTCACCGAGCACTCCACCGTCCTCTACCCGATGCGCGGGGTGAGCGACCTGGCCCGGCTCACGCCGGCAGCGGTCGAGGAGAAGTACGCCGTGCCGCCGCACCGCTATCCCGAGCTGGCCGCCATCGTCGGCGAGACCTCCGACAACCTCCCCGGTGTCCCGGGCGTCGGCCAGGGCTATGCGGCGAAGTGGATCAACCAGTTCGACGGCCTCGACAACGTCATCGCCCGCGCCGACGAGATCACCGGCAAGAAGGGCGAGGCCCTGCGCGAGCACCTCGGTGACGTCATCCGCAACCGCCACCTCAACGCGCTGGTCCGCGACCTCACCCTCCCGCTGGAGGTCGGCGAGCTCGGCCGCCGGCCGTGGGACCGCACGACGGGCCTCGAGCTCCTCGACGAGCTGGAGTTCCGGGGCGAGCTGCGCACCCGCCTGCTCGACACCATCGACCCGGCACCGGCCGAGGAGGTGTCCGCCGAGGCGGGCTTCGAGCTCGACGGCCGTCGCCTGGCTCCCGGCGAGGCGGCCGCCTGGCTGGAGCAGCACGCGCCCGCAGGGGAGCGCGTCGGTGTCGCGGTCACCGGCACCTGGCGCGCCGGCACCGGTGAGGTCCAATCCGTCGCCGTCGCCACGGCAGCCGGGCAGGCCGCGTGGATCGACGTCGCGGACATAGGGCCCGACGACGACGCGGCGCTCGCCTCCTGGCTCGCCGACCCGGGTCGCCCCAAGGCGCTCCACGACGCCAACGGGCCGAGCCTCGCGCTCGCCGCACGCGGGTGGGAGCTGGTGGGCCTCGAGGTCGACACCGCACTCGCCGCCTACCTCGTCCAGCCCGACCAGCGGTCCTACGCCCTGGCCGACCTGACCCTGCGCTACCTCAAGCGCGAGCTGCGCCAGGACACCGCCGACGCCGACCAGCTCAGCTTCGACGCCCTCGACGACACGACGGCCAGCGACACGGCCATGCTGACCGCGCGGGCCGTGCTCGACCTGGCCGGCGCGCTGGACGGTGCCGTGGAGGAGCACGGCGGCACCCGCCTGCTGAGCGAGGTCGAGCTGCCGCTCATCGGCACCCTGGTCCGGATGGAGCAGGTCGGGATCGCGGTCGACACCGACTACCTCGAGGGACTCGAGGCCGAGTTCGGCGACCAGGTCCGCGCCGCGGCCACCGACGCCTACGACGTGATCGGCAAGGAGATCAACCTCGGCTCGCCCAAGCAGCTCCAGGTGGTGCTCTTCGACGAGCTCGCGATGCCCAAGACCAAGCGCACCAAGACCGGCTACACCACCGACGCCGACGCGCTGCAGGCGCTCTTCGAGAAGACCGAGCACCCCTTCCTGCAGCACCTGCTGCGCCACCGCGACGTGATCCGACTGCGCCAGACCGTGGAGGGACTGCTCAAGACCGTGGCCTCCGACGGTCGCATCCACACGACCTACAACCAGATCATCGCCGCCACCGGACGTCTCTCCAGCACCGACCCCAACCTGCAGAACATCCCGATCCGCACCGAGGCCGGTCGCCGCATCCGTGAGGGCTTCGTGGTGGGCGCCGGCAACGAGTCGTTGATGACCGCCGACTACAGCCAGGTCGAGATGCGGATCATGGCGCATCTCTCCGAGGACGCCCTGCTGATCGAGGCCTTCCGCTCCGGCCGGGACTTCCACTCGATCACCGCGGCGCGCGTCTTCGACGTCGACGCCGACGCGGTCAGCACCGAGCAGCGCGCCAAGATCAAGGCGATGAACTACGGCCTCGCCTACGGCCTCTCCGCCTTCGGGCTCTCCCAGCAGCTGCGGATCAGCACCGGGGAGGCCGCAGGGCTGATGGAGGAGTACTTCGAGACCTTCGGCGGCGTGCGCGACTACCTCGGGGGGATCGTCGACGAGGCGCGGCGGTCGGGCTTCACCGAGACGATCCTGGGTCGCCGGCGCTACCTCCCCGACCTCACCAGCGACAACCGTCAGCGGCGCGAGACGGCCGAGCGGATGGCGCTCAACGCCCCCATCCAGGGATCGGCCGCCGACCTGGTCAAGGTCGCGATGCTCGGGGTCGAGCGGGCACTGGCCGAGCAGGGCCTCCGCTCGCGGATGCTGCTGCAGGTCCACGACGAGCTCGTGTTCGAGGTGGCGCCGGGGGAGAGCGACGCGCTCGCCGAGCTGGTGCGCAAAGAGATGGGCGGGGCTGCGGAGCTGACGGTGCCGCTCGACGTGTCAATCGGTTGCGGGCGCAGCTGGCACGACGCCGCCCACTGACGCGCCGGCTGCGCCCCCACCTCGCGACGTGTCGCTGCGGAGGCTGATCGCCACCAGCACGGCGGTGAGGACCCCGGTCACGCCGATCATCACCGCGAGCAGCTGGGTCGCTGCGCTGGTGGCCGCCCCGAGCGCGACGCACACGACCAGCGCCACCCACACGAGGTGGATCGAGCGCCGTCCCTGCCGTGCCAGTGTGGCGTAGACGAGCAGCTGGGTGATCGACAGCAGGGTGCCGAGCACGGCGAAGAGCCACAGGTGCCCCTCGACGGCGGCGAGCTTCTCGCTGCGCAGCACGTCGGCCGCGACACCGGCGAGGAGCAGCACCCCGAGGGTGCAGGCGGCGCCGAGGCCCAGGATCGCGGTGGTGCCCCGGAGCACCGCCCGCCGCCGCTCGTGCGCGGTCGCGAGGGAGGGGAACATCACGATCACGACGAACTGCGGCAGGTAGAGCATGATCTTCGCGACCAGCAGCCCGACGGCGTACAGGCCCGACGCGTGGTCGCTCAGGACGTGCCGGGCCACCACGATGTCGACGTTGGCGAGGGCGAAGAAGGCCAGCAGGGCCTGGGAGCTGTGCAGGGCCTCGCGCAGGAGCGGCCAGGTCGCGGTGACCTCGGGGGGGACGTCCACCGACGTCTCCTGGGGTGCGCGGGGCCGTCGCAGGACCCACCAGCCCAGGACGACAGGGGCGATGTAGCCCAGACCGCTGCCGAGCAGCGCGATGCTCTCGGTCGGGCGCCACCACAGCAGTGCCAGGCCGGCGATGCGGGGGACACCGGCGAGCACGTAGACCCACGAGAGGGCGGCCCACCGCTTCTCCCCCTGGAGGATGCCGACCTGGGCACCCATGACCGTGGTGGGCACCGCGAGGGCCGCCAGCACCAGGGCGGGCCCGACCGAGTCGAGCTGCAACAGCCAGGTCACCGCGGGGGAGAGGACGGCCAGGCCGCCACCCACGGCCAGCGCGGCGGCGTACCCCACCCGCAGGATGGCGCGCTCGATCGGCGCGACCGATGCGGGATCCGCGACGATCCGACGTGCGGCGGTCGCCTGCAGGCCCATGTTGACCACCGAAACGACCATCAGCAGGTTCAGCAGGGCGAAGAAGGCGCCGTAGGAGGAGGTGTCGAGGATCCCGGCGGCGACGATGGTGAAGCCGAAGGTGCAGACGTTCATCACCGCCGTGCCGACGATGATCCCCCCGCTCCCGCCGAGGAAGCGGCGTACGGGCCCACTCATGGCGAGACGCCGCTGACAGCCGGCGGTGACTGCTTCGCGAGGCGCAGGCTGGCGATGGTCAGCACGAGCAGCAGCACGGCGTCGACCACGACCACGGTCCCGACGAGGCCGGAGACCGAATCGGCCCGGGAGCCGAGCACCGCGATCACGATCAGAGCGGCCCACACGAGCAGCACCGAGCGACGCGCCTGCCGGGCGAGCACGGCGTAGACCTGCAGCTGCAGCATCGCCAGGACCGTGCCCAGCACCGCGAACACCCACAGCAGGTCCTCGACCTCGCCGAAGTCGTCGCCGCCGACGAAGACCATCGCCACTCCGGAGAGGACCTTGGCCGCGACGATCGCCAGCACGCCCAGGGTGCCGACGGCCAGCAGGCTGCGGACCAGTGCGCGCTGTCGGCCCTCGGGCGTGGCCATGTCGGGGAAGGCGATCACCACGACGAACTGCGGCAGGAACAGCATCACCTTCGCCATGATCAGGCCGGCGGCGTAGAGGCCCGCGTCGTGACCGCTGAGCACCTGCCTCGCGATCACGATGTCCGCGCTGGTCAGGGCGAAGTAGGCGAGCAGGACCTGTGCGTTGTGCACACTCTCGACGAGCATGGAGCGTGCGGAGTGCTCCGGCGCCGCCCGCTCGGGAGTACGCCGGTGGCGCAGCGCCCACCACCCCACGAGGACCGGGAAGCAGAAGCCGATGCCGACCCCGACGAGGGCGCTGGTGGCACTCGGTCGAAACAGGATGAGAGAGGTGCCGACGAGCAGGCGCGGAACTCCGCCGGCGAGGTAGAACACCGCAAGCGCACCCCAGCGCCGCTCGCCCTGGAGGATCCCGGCCTGGCCGCCGGCCCACGTCAGCGGCACCACCGCCACCGCGACCACGGCCGCGGTGATGAGGCTGTCGAGGTTGAGCAGCACCTTGATGGCGGGCACCAGCAGGAGCATGAGGAGGCCGGCGCCGAGGGACACCTTCGCGGTCAGGGCCAGGATCGCCTGCTCGATGGCCGCGACGTTGCCGCGATCGACGGCGATGCGTCGGGCCGCCGTCGCCTGCATCCCGAGGGCACCCACCTGGACGACCACCAGCAGGCCGAGGCAGGCGGCGAACGCGCCGTACTGGCTGGGGCCGACGATGCGTGCTGCCACGATCGTGAACCCGTAGGTCGCCACGTTCATGACGCTGGTGGCCACGGCGACGGCGCTGCCGTCGAACGAGCGGCTCCTGCGCACGCTGCTCGGGGCCGTCACCTGCGCATCCTAGGTCGCCGGATCGGCTGCGTCGGGAAGGGGTGCTCAATAGGGGTCGGCGGTGTCGCCGTGCCCGAGCAGCCGTGCGAGCGGACGGAGCCGGAGCCGGAGCAGCACCTTGATCACGAGGTTGCGGACGAACCACGGCACCTCCCCGAGGACCCGGATCCGGTCCCGGAGCGTGGGGCGGGCGACCTCGAAGCGGGCCAGCGAGCCGGTGCGACCGGTGTAGCGGTGGCGGTCGGTGGTGGCCGCGTCGCGCAGCACCGCGAGCGTCACGCCCAGGGAGGAGAAGGCGTCGTGGACCAGCACCACGTCGCCCGCGCGGAGGAAGCGGCTCCACCGGAGGTCGTCGCGGCAGGACCACATGTCGTGCTTGCCGTCGATGTAGACCAGCCGCACCGGGTGGGTCCAGTCGTCCTGCGCCGCCCGGCTCGTCGTGACGCGTACGTCGACGCGGGTCGCGAGGCCGGCCCTCACGAGATGGGTCCGCAGGCGCTGTTCGGTGTCGGGTCCTCCGTATCGCCAGTCATCGGGGAACGGGTCGACCGCGGTGACGTCGGCCCCGCTGGCCGCCAGCATGATCGTGGACCGACCGAGGTGGCTGCCGATCTCGACGACCCGGCCGGGCGCCACGGCCCGTGCGGCGTCGTACAACGTGCGTGCCTGCGCCGCGGTGAGCCATCCGTCGACCCGGTCGGCGTGGCTCCAGGCCTCCTCGAAGCCGAGGAGCGGAACCGACGGGTCTGGCACGCGGCACAGCATAGGCTGGCCGCGTGGTGCCGGCGCGCGGGGAGAGCAGTCGGCCGTGGCAGGGCTGGCTCGTCGCGCTCTGGCCGCTCGCGCTCTCCGTCGGACTCGTCCTCCCGCTGCTGACCAGGCCCGGACACCCGCTGGCCCGCGACCTCGTCTTCGTGCCGCGGCAGCCCTTCACCGACGCCACGTGGGGCCTGGGCGAGGTCGCTCCGCGCGCGGTGCCGCTGGACTCCGTGGTCGCGACCCTCACCCATGTCGTGGACGGCGGTGTGCTGGCGCGGATCGTGGTGCCCCTCAGCCTGGCTCTCCTGGGCTGGGGCGTCGCGAGGTTGCTGTCCCCGCTGGGCCGGACCGCCCAGCTGGCAGGCTCCGGATTCGCCGTCTGGAACGCCTTCGTGGTGGAACGGCTGGCGCTCGGGCAGTGGGCGCTCCTGCTGGGGTGCGCGGCCCTGCCGTGGCTCGTGGACGCCGCGATGCGCTTCCGGCGCGACGGTCGACGGGTCGACCTGGCCGCGGCCGTCGCGTGGACCGCGCTCGCGTCGCTGACCCCCACCGGTGGCCTGATCGCGCTGGCCGCGCTCGTGGCCGCCTGCCTCCCTCGCCTACGACGTCTCGCGGCACTCCTGGTCGCGGGGCTCGTGCTGCAGGCCCCCTGGGTGGTCGCTGCGCTGACCGGACCCGGTGGCACGGTCTCCGACCCGGCCGGGGTGTCGGCGTTCGCCCCGGACACCGAGTCGGCGTACGGCCCGGTGGTGGCCCTGCTCGGGCTGGGCGGGATCTGGGACGCCGGCTCGGAGCCGGGCACCCGTGCGACGTGGCTCGCGCTGGTCGCCGCGGTGGTCGTCGTCCTGGCCCTCGTCGTCGGCCTCCCCGCACTCCGGCGCACCTGGGGCACGGCTGACACCCTGCGCTGGACGGCCCTCGCGGGACTGCTCGCAGCGCTGGCGTTCGCCGCAGCGACGCCGTGGGGATCCGACCTGATGGTCCGCCTCGTCGACACCGTGCCGGGAGCCGGCCTGCTGCGGGACACGCAGAAGTTCATCGCGCCCGCCGCCGTGCTGGTCTCTGCCGCCTTCGGCGCCGCCGCCGGCCGAGCGTGCAGCGCCGTGGGGTCGGGCGACCTCCGTCCCCTGGTGGCCCTGGTGCTGGTGGCCCTGCCCGTCCTCGCGCTGCCCGACGCCACCACGAGCACCTGGCCGACGGTGTCTCCGGTCCGCTTCCCCGACGACCTGACGCGGGCGGCCGAGCAGCTGTCCGGCGAGGAAGGGGTGGTGGTGACCCTGCCGTGGCGGGCCTACCGGGCCTTCGACTGGACCCGTCCCGGCCAGACCACCTCGGACCCGGCGACCAGGATGTTCGACGCCGACGTGGTGACCAGCGACTCGCTGCAGGTCGGCTCGGTCCTGGTGCCGGGGGAGAGCCCGCTGGCCGCCGACATCGGCCGGGCCCTGCAGGCCGGCCCGCCGGCCGAGACCCTGCCCGGGCTGGGGGTGACCTGGGTGGTGGTCTACCCCGATGACCCCGAGGCCTCGCAGGTCGACACGACGGGCCTGGACCCGGTGCTGGGGAGCCCCTCGATCGAGCTCTACCGCGTGCCCGGCGCTGCGCCATCGACGATCGCGGACTCCTCGGCGAGGAGGAGTGCGGTGTGGCTGGCGCACCTGTTGGCCCTCAGCCTGGCGACGGCGGCGGTCGCGACACGGATCACCACGCGTCGGGAGGCAGACGCGACCCCGCCAGTCATGTAGCCTAACGGTCGGTAACTTCGTCAGAGGGAGATGTCAGTGAGCAGCACGAGCACCACCGGTGGCGCCGGAGCCACCTTCCTCGGCGTCGTGACCGCGACCGCCCTTCCCGCATTCATCGGCGCGCTCGTGGGCGCCTTTGCGATGTTCACGCTGGTCTACAGCCAGACGCAGGGACCTGAGACCAATCCGGCGAGCCAGGAGATCCTGGTCTACGGCAACTGACGTCACCGTGCTCCGGCTGCCCGGAGCACCGCCTCGGCCCGCTCTGCGCACGTGTCCCACGTGAGCGTGCGGGCCTTTTCGCGCGCGGCCGCGCCCATGGCGTGGCGCGCGACTCGGTCCCTGAGCAGGCTGCGGACGATCTCGACGAGGTCGTCGAGATCGGCGGCCAACCGTCCGGTCTCCCCGTCGCGGATCGACTCGGTGACACCGCCGGCGTCGGCGTAGGCGACACTCGGCGTTCCCTGGGCACCCGACTCGGTGATGGCCAGGCACCATCCCTCCTTGACCGAGGGCATGACCATCAGCCAGGCCCGTCCCACCAGCTCATCGCGCCGGGCGTCGCTGACGTGACCATGGAACGTCACCCGGTCGGTGACGTCGAGATCGGCAGCTGCGGTGGTGAGCTCGTCGTGCCACCAGCCCTCGCCGACGACGTCGAGGTGGAGGTCGGGGAACTCCCCGCCGAGCCGGCGCACGGCGGCCAACGCGTGCTCGATCTGCTTGTGCGGCACCAGCCGCGCGAGCACCGCCAGGCGTGGCGTCGGTGACTCATCCGGGACCTCGGCCGGGACGCCGACGAGCCCGTTGCGCACGACGGTGATCCGCGTGGCGTCGACACCGATCGCGACCAGGTCGCGGGCGGAGGCGTCGGAGACGGTGAGGAAGGGGCGCCCGCGGTAGAGCAGCGGCACGACGCGGCTCTCGACGAACCAGCCGATGCGTCCGGCGAGACCGGGGTAGATGATCCGCCACTGCTCGGCGTGCACGTGGTGCACGAGCGCGACGACCCCCTGGCGCCGCACGAGCGGTGAGGCGAAGGGCAGGCCATTGACCACGTCGACGACGACGTCGACCTCGCGGCGGTGCCGGACCAGCCAGGCCAGTCCCCACAGGTAGACCGTCAGCCGGCCTCCCATCCGGAGCAGGCGTACGCCGTCGAGGACCTCGCGCGGCGCGGCGGCGGGATGGCGGGCGCAGATCAGCGTCACGTCGTGCCCGCGGAGGACCAGCTCGCGTCCGACCGACTCGACGAAGACCTCGGACCCGCCGCCGTCCGGGTGGGTGGTGTCGCGCCAGGAGAGGAAGGCGATCCGCATCAGGTCACGCTCACGGCTCGTGGCACGACGTACGCTGCCCTGTCCGCAAGCTTGCTCGCACAGCTGCAAATCAATTCGCGGCCGCTCCGCACAGGGCTGACTAATCCCCGACGCTCGGCGTGCACATCCGGGTCTGCCGCGCTCTCGGCCGACGCAGTGTTCTACCGGTAGGCGTTCCCGTTCGTCGTCAAGATTGATAGCGCGGATGTAGCCGACGAACCCCCCCGGAGTGGACCAGACCTTGACACCGTAGCCGAATTCGCCCTTCAGCCCGACGCCCACGCGGAGGGTCTGCATCGGAGCGATCGCGATGTAGTTGCCCGCATAGGGGCCGCCCTTGTCACGATGACGACGCGAGCCTGTCCCTTGTCGCTGGTCTCGATGCAGCACCGCGCACGGGCTCGCCCTCTCAATGAGGGTGGGGAACCGGTTGGGAAGTCGCTTCGAGCGAGCACCTCGATGACAAGGGCACGGTGTTCGACGGGGCGCCATCCACGGTCGGCGTCACGCCGAGCTGAAGTAGAGGGATCGCAGTCGCCCACGATGTGGAACGCGTCCGTGTCGCCTGCATGCACGGCAGGTCGGCAGACCGCGTCACCGCCGGCTGCCAGCCTGGGGCGCCGAGCCTCGACTGCAGCTGGAGATATCGGCCAGGGGTCGGCCGCCCGCCGTCACGGCAGCGGTTGGAAGCCGAGGAGCATCTTGGCCACGACGGAAAGGCCGAGGCCGATCACGAGACCGCCGGCGAGTGCCCACGCGAAGCGCCCGTCGCTGTGCCCTCCACCCTGTCACGAGGACCACTAGGCCGATGGCCGACCCAAGACGAGCAGCCGGCACGAACTCGCACGTGTAGCGGATAGGCGATGTAGCCATAGGCGAACACCCCACCGGTGACCAGGATGCCGCCGCGAAATGGCACCCGCAGCAACCGGCGTCCAGTGCCGCGGCCCCGGTCAGGAAGCGAACCGCCAGCACGACCGTGAGGAGGAAATGCGCTGGCATGGAGGCCGTGACGCTTCCGCTGCGGTAGGTCTGGTCGATGCATGCGCCGCCATAGGCCCGCGCAGCGGTTGGCCGGGAGCGTCATCCAGGGGAAGTAGTCGACGAACCGGATGCCCGTCGGGCCGAAGTAGCTGATACGAGGTGGGGAAGAACTGCGGGCCGGTGATGGTGCCCCCGTTGGCCGCGAGCGCCGGCCGCCGCTGGGGGCTGAACCTGTCCACACCTGCTCCTCAGCGGGAAAGGTAAGTGGGTGTCGAACTTCGCCAGTTGCAGAACGCACCGACTGCGAACGCCACGGCTGCGAGGCCCAGGAGGAGCAGGCCCCACGTCGTCGCGCGCCCGCCAGCCGTCCGCTGTACAACCAGATCCCGGCGATGACCCCACCGAGGCAGATGGCCCATCCCCCGGTCGCCCGGGTCAACACAGTGGCGAGCGAATGCGACAGAGCCATCAGCGCCGCGGGTGAGGGCTCGCGCAGCAGCCGGAGCAACCAGTAGAGGGAGCGCGTCGACAACGCGACAGCCCAGGCATAGACCTCGTGGAAGACCCACGGGAGTGCGGCGTTGAACGTCAGGGAGGTGCCGCCCAGGGAGACGGCGATGAGCGCGCCCAGCGACAGCCTCGGACCGGCCGACGGCGCAGCCTCCGCTCACGAGGTCCCGCACCAGCCAGATCAGCTTTGTTGCACAACCGCTACATGAGGAAGGCCAGGACCATCGACAGAACGTCAGCCGTCCGTCGAACTCGTCGTGGTGAGCACGACCGGCATCCGCAGAATGGCCGGGAACGGACCGAAGTACATGTACTCCTGGCCACGTGGATAAACCCCTCGATGCCGAGGCTGCTGCGCGGCACCGCCAGGCTCCCGGAGAGGAAGGCTCGCGCCTGAATGTCGAAGAAGTTCGAGGCATAGCCGAGAGAATGGGCGGTGCGGGTGAGGTTGGTGCTGAAGTCGAACAGCGTCGCGAGTCAGCGCCGCGGCTCCGACAGTCACCCCGACGGCGTGGCAATCGAGGCGTCGATGCGGTGGACCAGTCAATCGCGCTCCAGGCGATAGAGGAACTGGTAGCCGAAGAACCGTGGCCACGCGCTCACCAAGGCGGCTCGACGCGGCTCACGCCGCGGACGAGCCGGCGTCGGGTCGGGTGGCGGCGGGGCCGTCGACCACGGTCTCGAACGGCGTCCCCACGGTCGCGATGCTCGAGGATGCGCAGGCCGGAGTCGGCGAACAGCCGCTCGATGGTAGTGCGGGTGAAGAACCGAACGTGGCCGCGGTCGAGCGGACCGCGCTGGTCGTAGTCGAATCTGCCGAGCGCGATCCGCCACCGTGGGTACCAGTGACCGAAGTTGGGCACGGAGACGACGATCTCGCCGCCCGGGACGAGCGGTCACTGAGCTCGTCCAGCAGCTGCTGGGGCTCGATCACGTGCTCGAGGATGTCACCCGCCACCACGATGTCGTAGCCCCGGCCTGTTCGAGGAGACAGCCGCGGTTGAGGTCTGCCTGGATGAAGTAGTTGACGCGCTCGGCCCCACCGTCGTACTTCGGACGGTCGAGGCCGGTCACGTGGTGCCCCAGGCGGCGGGCCAGCTCGGCGAAGCCTCCGTCGACGCATCCCGCGTCGAGCACCCTCGACGCTCGGCCGCTCCGAGAGCCAGCTGAGCAGCATCCCGTGCGAGGAGTGGCCTTGAGGGCATAGAGGTCGGTGTCGGTCGCGGAGACTCCACCGCCGAAGCCGCGATGATTGGCCCAGCGAAACGCACGACGTCCACCGTCACGTCCTTCGCGTACTCCATGCCGTTGACGTAGCAGATCTCGTCGCCGTAGTAGGTGGGGATCGGCACCTCGATGATGCGCTTCCCCTCGCGGACGAGGCCCAGGATGATCTCGGTGTCGAAGTCGAAGCCGTCTGAGTACGACGCAAGGTCGAGGTCGCTGAGCGTGTCGGCACGGTAGGCGCGGTAGCCGCTGTGCCACTCGCGAGAGGTGCAGGCCGGTCAGTGGTTCTGCAAGCCGCGTGAGGATCCGGTTGCCCACGAACTTGTAGGCCGGCATGCCACCGGCGCGCGCGCCACCCTTCTCCAGCATCCGAGACCCGAAGACGGCGTCGGCGTCGCCGCTCACCAGCGGCGCAACGAGGTCCTCGATGCACTCGGGGGCGTACTGGCCGTCGCCGTGGAGGAGAACGACCACGTCGAGGCCGTGCTCGATCGCCCAGCGGTAGCCGGCCTTCTGGTTGCCCCCGTAGCCGAGGTTGCGCTCGTGCTTGACGACGGTCATCGGGAAGCTCGCGCTGTCGCGGAGCCGCAGACCGATCTCATAGGTGTCATCGATGCTGGCGTCGTCGCACACCATCACGTGGTCCACAGACTTCGCGAACGACTCCGGCAGTCGCGAGAGGGTGCGCTCGAGCGTCGACGCGGCGTTGTAGGCAACCACCAGCACGCCGACCCGTGGGGTGCGCTGCGGATGGGACTGCTCGGCTCCGCCCACCTGGGCAGCTGACATCACGGCTCTCCCTCCATAGCGCCCTATGAGGTCTCGAAGAGTGACGAGCGCCTCAGGAACCGGCCGAGTGTAACCCGTCAGTAGCTTTCCCGCAGGACGGTCGCGCGACACCGGGTCCGCTTGAAGGAGCGTTGCTGCTGAGGGTCCCCGGGGGTGGCATGATGCGCGCCATGGAGACCGCCCTGCAGCTCGTCGACATGACGCGATTGACCGCCGACCTGGACCGTGCGACCGGGGACTATCGGGCTGCGCAGCCGTTCCCGCACATCGTGCTCGACGACGTCCTGCACCGCCCGGCATTCGAGGCCGCCGTCGCCGGTTTTCCGGAGATCCGCGACGAGTTCTGGAAGGCCTACGTCCACGTCAACGAGACGAAGTTCTCCAACACCCAGCCGGACACCTGGTCCGACAGCCTCCAGGCAGTGGCGCAGGAGTTCTGCTCGCCCGAGTTCGTGACCTACCTCGAGAGGCTCACGGGCATCGACAACCTGATCCCCGACTACACGATGGACGGGGGAGGCCTCCACCAGACCTTGCGCGACGGCCACCTCAACATCCACGCCGACTTCACCACACACCATACCCACGACACGTGGGCGCGGCGGGTCAACATTCTCCTCTACCTCAACGAGGAGTGGCTCGACCGAATGGGGCGGCAAGCTCGAGCTCTGGGACAAGGACATGACCGCATGTCAGGGCACGGTGACACCAGCCGGCAACCGGATGCTGGTGTTCACGACCAGCGCCGACTCCTTCCACGGCCACCCGGACGGCCTCACTTGCCCGCCTGACATGGCGCGCCGGTCGCTGGCGATGTACTACTTCACCGAGGAGGCCGCGCCAGTCCGCAAGTCGACCAACTATCAGGCCCGTCCCGCGGAAAGCCGCCGGCGCAAGGCAACGATTGCCGCGGACCGCACCATGCTCGACGTCTACGACCGGCTCAAGCGCCGACTGGGCATCACCGACGAGGCGGCCTACAAGGTCCTCGGTGGACTCTCGAGGCTCCGCAAGAAGAAGTGACGGGCTCTGGCCGGTAGCGGCCTGACGACCTATCGGGTGCATGGCGATCACTCGCCCGCTGGTGCTGAATCCGTCAGCGTCGCAGTCGACGAATCAGTGGCTGCTCGATCCGGCGGCGGGTGACCTCGGCCGCCGCACCTGTCACGGCTACGGCCAGGACCGTGCGGAACGGCCAGGACCAATCCGGAAACTGGACGGCGACGGCCCAGAACACCGGGTAGTGCCACACATACACCCCCAGCGACACCGTCCCCAGAGTGCGAAGCGGCCGAAGTCGCAACAGCCTCCCGGCGATGGGGAGGTCGTCGTTGGTGGTCAGGCCGAGGAGTATCACGACCATCAGAACGTTGACGGCGAACCCGCCCCACCCGGCGTAGGTCTCGACGTCCGACGCCCAGAGCATGACCGGGATAAGCGCAAGGAAGGCTGTAGTTCCGGCCCAGCGCAAGCGCGGTGCCAAGGGAAGCGCCCACGACACCGCGATTCCTGCTGCCGCACCCCACAACGTGCTGTCCATGCGCGTGGTGGTCATCAGCAGGGCCTGGTAAGCGCCCTGCGTGTCGAACTCGTGTGCTCGCCAGACGACGGCCAGGGTTCCGGCGAGGACCAGGCCGAGAGCGAGCCAAGCCTTGTGCCTGCCTGCCACCCAGACCAGAAGTCCGAGCAGAACCACGAGCTGGATGTCCACTGACACGTACCAGAGGTGGCCCAGGTCAGACCGCGCCACCATCGGGTCGTTGATCAGGTACCAGTTCCACGTCGACGTAGCGATTCGGGTCACCGAAGCACCAGTGTCGTATTGAGCGTACTCATCGGGGGCGATGAGTACGCTCCACACGAGGACGGCCGCCAGCAGTGTGAACACTTGTGCATGGATACGTGCCCAGCGTTGAGCAATTCGCCTGAGGATAACGAGGCCGCCGCCGCTGGCTCGGTCCGCCAGCATCGCTCGAATCGCCATGAAGCCAGTGATGGCAAAGAACATGCTGACTGCCGCATTCCCACTGACGAAAGGAGCATTGAGCACGCGGTGGTCGTCGAGTTGATCCGTCGGCCAGAGCAACCAGCCGTGCGAGAGCGCAACCAGGATGATTGCGATGCCGCGGATGCCGTCGATACCAGGAATGTGAGGTGTCGGCTTGTCATCGACAGGCGTCCCGGCGCCGCCGTGGCCCTCGCCAGTGATCGGCGCTCGTGTCATGGCCGCACTGTAGTTCCTAGGACCTCCATGCCGGGCCAGAGTGGCCAACCACCCGTGTGCCCCTTGCTATCGTGCGCGGGCGGCGGGCTCGTCGCCCTCGTGAGAGGCTATGCAGAGCATGAGGGGTTCAGAGGTGCACGAAGGCCGTCGCTCGCGAGAGTCCGTCGAGCGGGTCGGGGCGCTGGATGGGTTGCGCGGCGTCGTCATCGTGACGGTTGTGCTCAACCACGCCGTCGGGAAGCTCTGGCCGCGCGGCGCCGGCTACGACGCACCCATTCTCGGAGGTCTGCTGTCGGGCGGCGCCGTGAGCGTCTTCTTCGTCGTTGGAGCCTTCATCGTCACACGCAACCTGGTCAGGGAGCACGACGAGGATCGCCTGGATCCGGTGCGGTTCTTCATACGAAGGCTTGTCAGGCTCGGCGTGCAGCTGGTGCCGCTGTGCGCCGTCCTGATCGGACTTCATTTCGTGGATCAGTCGTATCGCGGAACCGATCGCAATCTGGTCGAGAACATCACGCACTTGTTGACGTACACCTTCAACCTGTGGGGGAGCGACGACCTTCTCGGCACGCGTCCGGAGGTCGGTCACCTGTGGTACCTCAGCGTGCAGCAGCAGGCGTATCTCGTCCTGCCCCTCGTGCTCCTGCTTTTCCTACGTTGGCGATTGGCTTTGATCGCCGCTCTGACGCTGCTCGGGCTCGCCTGCTACGTCTGGCGTCAGGAGGTGGTGGAGCGTGACGGGTGGATCGTGGCCTCGACACTGACATCCACGCGCGTCGACGGTGTGATCTGGGGCGTCGTCGCGGCGCTGCTCCTGCCGTACGCCTCGCGCTGGGCACGGTGGCCGCAGGCGCTGGCTGGTTCGGCGGCGGTCCTGTTGGGACTCAAGCTCCTGCTGGCGGAGCTCCCGAACCTGGCTTTCCTCGGCATCTGGTCGGTGGCGTTCATGGTCGCAGCGGCTGTGCTGGTGCTCGCCATCTGGTCGTCGGACCGAGAGACCCGGGTGTCACGGTTCTTGTCATTGGCGCCGTTGCGCTGGCTCGGCAAGGCATCCCTATCGATCTACATCTGGCATCTGCCTGTTTTCGTCGTCCTGGCCCGCCACACGCAACAGTGGGCGTGGCCCGTCCGCACGCTCGCGGGAATCGCCATCTTGTTGACGATCGTGCTCCTGCTCGAGCGGCTGGTCGAAGGGCCAACGCGAAAGTTCCTGGCAACCTCGCGATCGCTTCGCCTTCCAGCGCGCCAGGGCGCTGCCACTCGGGCGGCATCGGTGGTGAACGTGTCATGACTGTGACGACGGCACGCGTCACACCTGCGGACGAAGCCGCTCCCGATGTTTCGCTCGTCGTGACCCTGCTGGGTCTGGGTGCGTCCCTGATGGCGGTTTCCCAGGTGTGGCGGCTCCTCGACGTCCGGCGGTTGTGGTGGCTACAGCCTCTGGATGCAATCCTGGCCAACGGCAGAGTCGGAGCGACGATGCTCGCCGTGTGCGTCGGCTTTCTCTGTGGGTTGAGCTTCCTTGCTCGGCACCCTCGCGAGGTGCCGTCCAGGCTCAGGGTGGCGCTGGGCCCGGTCTGCATGACGTGGGTTCTCACGGCGGTGGCGGTCGCGGCGGTCCTGTGCTCTGCGGCGCTGGATGACAGGCACCCCAGTGATCCGGAGGATGTCTCTCGCCTTGCCAGGCCCATCCTCGGGCTCTACTGGAATCTGTGGATCATCGAGAATCCGCTTGGCGCGCCCAGCAGCTTGTCGGGCCTCTGGATCATCAGCGCACTCGTGCAGCTGTGGTTGGCGGGGGCAGTGGTGTTCGTGCTGCTGGCCCGATGGCCCCGAGTGATCGTCGCCATCCTGCTCATGATGGCGGCGTATGCGGGTTGGTGGCGCACGTCGCTTGTCCTCGACGGCGCCTGGTTCGAAGCCTCGCTGCACACCCTCGGTCTCGCGGATGGATTCTGTGTGGGCGCACTGGCTGCATTGGTAGTGGGAGTCGTCGACACTCGGGGATCCACGTGGGCTGCCGGCCTGTTCTCGGCGGCCATGCTCGCCTGGGGGGGTGTGCTGATCGGAAGTGCCTTCTTCACCAACGACGGCCTCGTCGTCGGCGTTGCTCCGATCGCCGGGATCCTGACGGCGATCGCGTGTCTGGGCTCTGGTTGTGGGCCCGACCGATCGATGCTCGCCACGTCCTTCCTCGGTCGAGCGAGAGTGGTCAACGTGGCGCGCGCATGGCCACTCGTAGTGCTCTGGTCGCAGATTGTGATCGTTGAAGTCCAGATCCGCACTGCGGGCGTCGACCAGTGGCTACGCGTACTCGTGGCGGCAACCATGTTGCTGATAGCGGTGACTCTTACTCGCAGCTTGATTGTGGCGCCCCTTTCCTTTCTGGCGGCCCACCTTGGACTTCGCTCCTCGTCGCGCGACGACCATCGGAGGACGCTTGTCTAGCCTCGGTTCCTACGTTGGCTACCCGTAAGTCACTTCGCTGCTAGAGTCGCCCCGACCTAGGGGCTGAACGGGAGGAAACGCTATGCGCAAGGGCTTGGGCATCGGCTTGACGGTGCTGGGTGGATTCTTGGTGACTTTGGCGGTCCTGGCGCAGTTCTGGGCGCCCGGACAGCTGATGAAGACGCCCCTGGACACCGACAGCCTCACGCTGCTGGACGGGACGGCTCAGCTCTCGGACGGGACCGGGGGCACCAACGAGTTCCCCATCAAGGCCTTCAGCGTGACGCGCGCCGACTCGGAGCGATCCGATGGCGAGGTCGTGGTGTTCCAGAACTCCAGCTGTCTGGTCAAGGACGAGGGCGACATCGACGAGTGTGTCAGCGCCAGCGACCCGCAGGAGCGCCTCGTCACCGCGGGCACCGACAACTTCGCGACGGACCGCCGCGACGCGATGGCGGTCGACGACCCCAAGTACCTCCCGCCGAGTGCCGAGGCCAAGGAAGGCCTGGTCAACAAGTGGCCCTTCGAGGCCGAGAAGAAGACCTACCTCTACTGGGACGGCTTCGCCGACGAGGCGGTCGACGCCACCTACGACCGCACGGAGACCGTCGACGGCCTCGAGGTCTACGTCTACAAGATCGTCGTCGACGGCGTGCCGATGGAGGTCACCGACGGTGTCATGGGCACCTACTCCACGGATCGCGAGATCTGGATCGACCCGACCACCGGTGCGATCGTGAACCAGTTCGAGAGCCAGGAGCGCCTCGACGACGAGGGCAACCCCTTCCTGATCCTGGACTACGGCTTCACCGACGAGCAGGTCGCCGCCAACGCCGAGGACGCCAAGAGCAACGCGGGCAGCCTCAACCTGGTCACGAGCACGGTCCCGCTCATCGGCTGGATCGTCGGCATCCCCGCCCTGCTGATCGGTCTCGCACTGCAGTTCATGCGTCGCCGCTCGGCCGCCTGACCACGAGGCCCACTCCCGAGAGGTAGTTCCTCCACCGCATGTCCGACCTCGTGACCGTCCACACCGACGACGTCCGGTGGTATGCCGACACGTTCGAGCGGGTCGTGCACAACGTGGAGTCGGCGGTCCTCGGCAAGCGGCAGGTCGTCCGGCTGGCGCTCACCTGCCTGGTCTCGGGCGGACACCTGCTCGTGGAGGACCTGCCGGGCACCGGCAAGACGATGCTGGCGCGTGCCTTGGCGAAGTCGCTCGACTGCTCGTTCGCCCGCATCCAGTTCACCCCCGACCTGCTCCCCTCCGACGTCACCGGCGTCACCGTCTACGACCAGGCGCGGGGCGAGTTCTCGTTCCACGCAGGCCCGATCTTCCACAGCGTCGTGCTCGCGGACGAGATCAACCGCGCGTCGCCCAAGACGCAGTCGGCGCTGCTGGAGGTCATGGAGGAGGGGCACGTCACGGTGGATGGGCAGACCCACGACGTCGGTCGCCCGTTCATGGTGATCGCCACGCAGAACCCCATCGAGCAGGCGGGCACCTACCAGCTGCCCGAGGCCCAGCTCGACCGCTTCCTGATGCGCACCAGCGTCGGGCACCCCGACGCGGAGTCGACCGAGGCGCTGCTCGCCCAGTCCCAGGTGCGCGATCGTGCCGCCGGACTCACGCCGGTGGTCGCGGGCAGCGAGATCCAGCAGATGAGCCAGCTGGCCGACAAGGTGCACGTCGACGCAGCCCTCATCAGCTATGTACGCCGCCTCGCCGAGGCCTCGCGGGAGGTCCCCGACGTGCGGATCGGCCTCTCGACCCGTGGGGCGCTGGCCTGGATCCGCGCCGCCAAGGCCTGGGCACTCGCTGACGGTCGTGGTCACGTCATACCCGACGATGTCGCCACTCTGGCCCGGCCGGTGCTGGGGCACCGGCTGCTGATGGCGTCCGGCGCAGCGTTCGGTGGCATCACCCCCGAGGAGGTCATCGACGGCCTGCTGGCGCAGGTCCCGGTGCCTCGCGATCGCGCGTGAGCCAGCCGCTCGCACCCACAGCCGCCCGGGCGCGGCTCGCCCGGACACGGTCGCTGGCAACCGCGCCGGCACGGATGCTCACCCCGCTCGGTCGCAGTGTGCTGGTGATGGGGGTCGTCGTGACTGCCGTGGCCGTGTGGCTCAACTGGCACGAGTTCGTCCAGCTGGGCGTCGTCGCGTTCGGCCTGCTGCTGGTCGGCCTGCTGTGGCAGATCCTGCCCGGCGCACCGACGGCTGAGCTGGTGCTGCGGCCGAACCGGCTGGTCGAGGGCAGCGCACCGCCCTCCGTGACCCTGCACGTGCAGGCCGGTGCCGCGCCGATGATGTTCCCCAAGCTCACTGTCCCGGTCGGGCGACACGACGTCAGCACACGTCTGCCGTTCCTCTCCTCCTTCGCCCACCACACCGAGACGATGCCGCTGCCCGCGATGCCCCGCGGCGTGCACACGGTCGGTCCGGTGACGTACGAGAAGACCGACCCCGTGGGCCTGGTCAGTCGCCGCGTCGGGATCAGCGTGGCGCTCGAGCTGCTGGTGGCGCCGCGGGTGACCGACCTCGCGCTCTTCGCCGGCGGTCTGACCAACGACCTCGACGGCGCCACGAGCCAGCAGCTGTCGATGAGCGACCTGGCGTTCCACGCACTGCGTGAGTACGTCCAGGGCGACGACCTGCGCCACGTCCACTGGCGCTCCTCCGCCAAGGCGGGGCAGCTGCTCGTGCGCCAGTACCACGAGACCCGACGGGGTCACGTGACCATCCTCGTGGACGGGCGAGGCTCGTCCTACCGTCGCCTGCGCGACTTCGAGCTGGCGGTGTCGGTGGCGACGTCGATCGCCCTGCGCGCGGTGCGCGACGACTTCGACACCTACCTGCGCTGCGGGTCGCACCTCGCCCGGGGCCGCAGCGCCGCTGCCATGACCGACATCGCCTGCCGTTTCGTGGCTGTTCAGGAGGACGACTACCTCGCCCAGTCCGCCGACGCGGCGGGCACGGTCAACGGCACCGGGCTGGTGATCCAGGTGACGGGACCCAGGCGCGATCTGGTCGAGGTCGACGCGGTGGCCCGCCGCTTCGGCCAGGGCGCGGACTGGCTCGTCGTGCGCGCCGACAGCGAGGGCGAAGCTCGGCTCGCGGACACGCCGAGCCTGCGCGAGCTGACCGTGCCCGACCTCTCCCACCTCCGCGACCTGATGGGGAGGGGGTTGCGGTGAGCGCCCCCGAGCGCGGCGGGGCGGGTGTGGTCACCGACGTCGTAGTGGTGCTCGGCACCGTGAGCATGGTCCTGACGCTGCTGGACGAGAGCTACTGGTCGCGCGGCTACCTCGTCGCGGGCCTGGTCCCGGTGGTCTTCCTGCTGGTGCTGGCCTGGTTCACCCGCAGGCTCCAGGACGGCGTGTGGATCTACTCGCTGGTCGCCCTGGTCGCCTTCGCGCCTCTGGGGGCCCTGGCTGCGCTGCACCGGCCGGGACCCTGGATCGTGCCGACCTTCGACACGATGAGCCGGGTGCTCGGTGAGACGTTCATCGCGCCTCGACTCTTCGTCAGCACCCTTCCGCCGGTCGAGGCCTCCGGCACGCTCATGCTGGTGCCGTACGCCATCGGTTTCGGCGCCGCACTCCCCGCGGCGTGGCTCGCGCTCGCGACCAAGCGGCCGGTGGCACCCCTCGTCTCGATCATCGCCGGTCTGGCCGCCACCATCCCGCTGGCCGTGCTGATCCCCGACCACTACATCCTGCGCGGGGCTGCGCTCACCCTCGTGCTGGTGACGTGGGCTGCGGCACGCGCCCGCAGGGCCGAGTCGCTCGTCGGACGCCGGCGCCCCGGCCTGGTGAGCACCCTGGCGGCCGTGGTCGTCGTCGCGGCCGTGTCGGGCCTGGTGACGATGCTCGTGACCGACGACGACCAGACCGACCGGGTCCGGCTCGATCCGGCAGGCGAGAAGGGGCTCGCCGACTCCGTGGCCGACTCGATCGTCTCGCCCGCCTCCGGCCGCAACGACCTGTTCCGGGTGATCGGCGCCCCTGCCGGAGCGAGAGTGCGCTTCGGTGCCCTCGACCTGTACGACGGTGAGGCGTGGGTGCCGGCCGACGAGTCTCCCGGTGCCGGCCCGACCGGCACCTTCCGACGACTCGGGAAGCAGATCGAACCCCTGCACCGTGGACCCGAGGTCGCGGTCCGGGTGCGGATCCGAAGGGGCTACGTGAGCGACTGGTTGCCGACCCTCGGCGAGCTGACCGGCCTCGACCTGGACTACACCGACGGTCGGACCCAGCTCAAGGACGTGCGCTACAACCAGGCCACGTCGAGCGCCGTGGTCGTCGGTGGCGTCAACCCCCGCGACGACTACACCTTCACCGCGGTGCTCACCCCGGCCGAGTTCACGAGCGGCGAGACGACGATGGACGCCACCGAGGGCCAGAGGCAGTCCGAGGGTGCCTTCCTCGACCCGTTCCTCGACGCCTTCGACCGGGCCGAGCTGAGTCCTCTCCAGAGGGTGCTCCTGATGGCCCGCTACCTGCGTCTCAACGGCGAGGTCCGGCTGTCCGGCACCTCGTCGCAGTCCCCGGTCGACCTGGGGCTGAGGCTGATCGGGGCCGAGCGGATCGTGGCGACGCCCTTCCAGTACTCCGCCGTGACGGCACTCGGTGCGTCCCGACTGGGAGTCCCGGCGCGGGTCGTGGTGGGTGCCGAGCCCGGGCGCCGCGGTCTCGTGAAGCGCGGTGACGTGCTGTCGTGGGTGGAGCTCCAGTTCGCTGACGGCACCTGGCGCACGCTCGAGCCGAACCGCTACACGGGGGCCCGCCCCTTCTCCGAGGACGCCTCCGAGGACGAGGAGCTGGGGGCGTCGGGATGGGTCCAGGACGAGCTCGACCCCGAGGGCGAGATCAAGATCCCCAAGGGCGCCGACATCGAGCTGCCCCCGGACACGGTGTTCGAGGAGCAGACCGATCCGTGGCAGGTGGTCGGTCTCGCGGTCGCGGGACTCCTCGGCCTGCTCCTGCTGGCCTGGCTCGCCGTCCCCGGCCTCAAGCTCCTCCGCCGGCGCCGACGCAGGACGGCCGGGGGGTGGTCGGGGATCTACGTCAACGGCTGGCAGGAGGTGCTGGACGCGGCTCGGGACCGCGGCACGCCCGTGCCGGACGCCTGGAGCCGTGCCTCGCAGGCTGCGAGCCTCGGTGCCGGGCTCGACCTGGCCCGACGGGCCGACGTCGCCGTCTTTGCACCCGGTCCGGCAGTCGGTGAGGACGGCGCCGCGTTCTGGACCGCCTGCCAGGACCTGCGTCGTGCGCTCCTCGCCGAGGTCGACGTACGCCGCCGGCTGTGGGCGCAGGTCAACCCGGCCTCGCTGCTCGCCGGCTGGGCGCGGAGCCGGACCCGCGAGGACTCAGCTGCGCGCCAGGTGCGCGACGAAGATCGCCGTCCCCGGAGTCAGCAGCCCGCGAGCGCGTGACCAGCCGCCCCACACCCGGTCGTGGTGCTCGGGCCACTCCGGTTCGACGAGGTCGGCCAGCGTGAAGCCGTGGCCCGCCAGCAGGCGTACCCAGTCGCCCAGCGTGCGGTGGTGCTCGACGTAGGACACCACTCCCGTGGCGTCGTCGATCTCGACGTAGGGGGTGCGGTCCCAGTAGGACTGGGTGGCGGTCAGCCCGGCGTCGCCCGGGTCGTCGGGGAACATCCACCGGGTCGGGTGGGTGATCGAGAACGCGAAGCGTCCACCGGGTCGCAGGACCCGGGCCACCTCCGCGACCGCGTCGTCGATGTCGCTGACGAACTGGAGCGCGCCGAAGGAGCAGAAGACGACGTCGAAGCTCTGTGGGGCGAAGGGGAGCTCGGTGGCGGTGCCGCGCACCGACGGGACCGATACGCCGGTCTCCTCGTCGAGGCGGAGCGCGTGCTGGAGCTGGCGGTGGGAGAGGTCCAGGCCGAAGCCGCGTCCACCGCGGGTGCGGACCCAGCGCGAGCACTGGCCGGCTCCGCTGCCGACCTCGAGGACGTCGAGGCCGCCCACGTCGCCCAGGACCTGCAGCTCCTCCTCGGTGTGGCCCTCGGGACCCCACACGAACCCGGCGTCACCGAGGAAGGTGCCGTGCGTGGCCTGGTACTCGTCGGCGTAGCGGTCCCAGTCGGGCCCGTTGGCGCGCCGCGACTCACGCTCGGAGACGGGGCGCCGCTCGACCCGGACGGACTGCGGCAGATGATCGTCCACCCCCGGAGCGTAGTGGTGCCGGCGCACCGGACATGAAGCTGTCCGGTGCGCCGGCACCTCGGTCGGAGCCAGCCGATCCGTGCAGGAGTCAGCCGCCGAGGCCGACGCGACCCAACGGCCGACGCGGTCCGGACTTCACGTCCGACGGGTTGGAGCGAGCCTTGATCTCGGCGCCGTCGGAGATGCCTCCCTGGTCGGTGTCGCACTTGCTGGGATCGCTCTTGGCCCTGCCGAAGCGCTTGTTGGCCTTGCCGGTCCTCTCGACCGTGTCCTTCAGGCCGTCGCGGTCGGTGTCCTTCGTGGTGGGGTTGGACCGGGTCCTGCCGATCACGAACGATCCGGCGCGGGTCGTGACACGCTGCTTGATCCGGTAGCCCTTGACCTCCTTGCCGTCGCGGAGCCCGTCCTTGTCGGTGTCCTTGCGCAGCGGGTTGGTCCTGACCCTGAGCGATGTGCGGGTCTTCTTGCCGCAGACCTCGAAGCGCTCGCGGATCGTGACGCCCGTGACCTCCCTGCCGTCGGACAGGCCGTCCTTGTCGGTGTCCTTGACGGTCGGGTCGGTGCCGTGGGTCGTGACCTCGTCGCCGTCGATGAGACCGTCACCGTCGGTGTCGGGGTCGTGGGGGTCGGTGCCCTGGGCTGACTCCTCGCTGTTGGGCAGGCCGTCCCCGTCCAGGTCGTCGGGGTCCGGGACGACCGTGAAGGCGGTCGAGTCCGTGGCACGGGTGGTGCCCTTCTTCGTCTGGGTGGCGGTCACCGTGTGCGGGCCGGCAGCCAGCGGGGTGCCCGGGGAGCAGGTCCAGGTGCCGTTCTTGCGGACGACGGTGGTGCACAGGACCGTGGTCCCCTCGACGACCGTGACCTTGGCGCCGGGCGTGCCGGTGCCGGAGATGGCGGGGGTGCTGTCGGTGACCACGGTCCCCTGTGCGGGGGCGGTGATGTCGAGGGCTCCGGTGGGGCCGGGGGAGGGAACCGCACCACAGTCGACGCCGCCGCTGGGAGCGGTGGCCTCGACAGCCATCGACGCGACCGCGAGCGACACGTCGGCGACCTTGACGCCGAGCGGGGCCGGAAGGCTCAGCACCTCGAGGTCGATGCGGGCGAGGGCGTCGAGCGTGCCCTTGCCGGTCGCGCCGGAGGACTGGCCGGTCGGCTGGAACGCGGTGATGGTCAGGTCCACCAAGGGCTGGCCCGGCACCGCGATGGTCTGCGGCTGGCCGTTGAGCGGGATCGTGACCGGAGTGCCCGACACGGTCGCCACGACGGTCGGCGGACTGGCGAAGCCCGCGGTGCCGGTCGTGCCGTCGGAGCGAGCCTCCAGGACGACCGGGCTGGTCACCTCGACACTCACCTGGCCCCCGAGCAGGTCGATGTCACCGACGGTGGTCGTGGCCCTCGAGACGACGTCCGATCCGCCGATGCCGTCGTCGAGGAGATAGGTGCCCGTCTGGGTCCGTGACGCGGCCACGTCGGCCAGGGTGCCGATGCCGGGGAGGCTTGCCACGGTGGCGCCTGCGAGCGTCGTGCTGGAGTGGGACAGGGTCCGGGTGCCCGACACGGCCGGCACGCAGGCGGTGCCGCCGGCCCAGGCCGCCTGCACGTCGCCCTCGAGCACGCCGATGGTGGCGACGGGCGCCAGGGACAGCGGGGCCAGGGTGCGCGGACCCGGGTCGGCGGAGGGAGGCGCGCTGACCGTCTCGGAGTCCACGGGGACCGGCAGCCCGCCGAAGAGCAGGCTGGCCTCCAGGTTCGCGGAGCGAGCCGTGGACCCACCGGAGCCCGTGGTTGCGCTCGTCGCGGAGCTCTCGCTGTGCCCGATCGTCGCGGCCGCGAGAGTTCCTCCGACAGGCGACAGCAGGTCGGCGCTCAGGCCGACGATGTCGGCGTCGGCGCTGCCGGAGTAGGCGGCCGGCAGCGCAGCGGCCGTGGCCGGTGACTGCGCGAGGCCCAGCAGTGACCCCGGGAGGGTGACGGCCAGGGCGACCGCGGCCCCTCGGGTGAACCGGTGGGACGGCCGGCGGTGCTGTGGTGGGTGCATCTGTTCCCCTAGTGATGAAGGCACGGCCGCAAATCCTCGGGAGATCTACGTGACGGCTACGGATGATCTAACAGGGGCAACGAACGGACGGATGAAAGGTGACACAAACATTGACCATTGAGAGGGGGCCCTCCCTTGAACCCACATCCGCCGGGACGTGTCACCATCCCCGGGTGGACAACCTCGACGCCTCGTTGACCCCGCTGGCAGGCGGTCACTCCGGTCGGACCTTCGTCGGCGAGGTCGCCGGAGAGCGGGCCGTGGTGCGGATCTACCCTCCCGGTGACGACCGGGGGGCCGAGGCGCCGGAGATCGATGCGGCCCTCCTGCGCCTGGTGCGTGGGCTGCTGCCGGTGCCCGGCGTGGTCGACGTACGCCGTGAGGACCCCGCCGCCGCTCAGCCCGGGCTGCTCGTGACGTCGTGGATGCCGGGGGAGCGGGGCGACGTCCTCGGCGCCGGGCTCGACGACGACGGGTGGGCCCGCTTCGGGAGGTCCCTGGGCCACGCGGCCGCCACGCTGGCGGGCATGCCGGTGCTGCGCCCCGGCCCGTTCGTCGATGGGGGACTCTCCATCGGCCGGTTCCCCGAGCCCGACCTGCCGGCGTGGGTGGAGGCACGCCTCGAGGCCTGGCCCACGGCCGACCGGTCCCGGCTCGCGGACCTGGCCCGCGACGCCCAGGACGTCCTGGACGGCATGGACCGCACCTGCGTGGTGCACAGCGACCTCAACCCCAAGAACGTGCTCGTCGACCCGGTCTCCCTCGAGCTCACCGCGGTGCTCGACTGGGAGTTCGCCCATGCCGGTCACCCGTGGACCGACGTGGGCAACCTGCTGCGCTTCGAGCGGCACCCGGCCTATGTCGAGGCGGTCCTCGAGGCGTGGACCACCTGCCGCGGCGGGAGCGTCGACGTGCTGCTCGAGGGTGCCCGCGCCGCCGACCTCTGGGCGCTGGTGGACCTGGCGGCACGGGCCGACGCCAACCCGGTCGCGCGGCGGGCCGACGAGCTCCTGCGGAGGATCGCGGACACCGGCGACCTGCACGCGTGGCCCGCGGGTCCGTGAGCGTGGGACGAGCGTGCCTCCCCGGTTGGACGCGGGCAGACGCACGCGCGTAGGATCGGTGGTTGCGCCAGTCGTCCGCCCGGCTTCCATACCGAGCGAAACCCGGCTCGCCGTGCCCCGCGTCAGTGACTCGTCACCGTCGGGGGCCAGTGAAACAGACGGTTGCGCGCGTTCGCACGACTCCATCCATCCAAGGAATCACTTCCCATATGACGAGCACGCTCTCCACACTTCCGGACTACGACGCGCCCCAGGTGGCGATCAACGACATCGGGTCCGAAGAGGATTTCCTCGCCGCCATCGACGCGACGATCAAGTACTTCAACGACGGTGACATCGTCGACGGGACCATCGTCAAGGTGGACCGCGACGAGGTACTCCTCGACATCGGCTACAAGACCGAGGGCGTCATCCCCTCGCGCGAGCTGTCGATCAAGCACGACGTCGACCCCAACGAGGTCGTTTCCGTGGGCGACAAGGTCGAGGCTCTCGTCCTCCAGAAGGAGGACAAGGAAGGCCGTCTGATCCTGTCCAAGAAGCGCGCCCAGTACGAGCGCGCCTGGGGCACCATCGAGCAGGTCAAGGAGGAGGACGGCGTCGTCGAGGGCACCGTCATCGAGGTCGTCAAGGGCGGCCTCATCCTCGACATCGGCCTGCGCGGCTTCCTGCCTGCGTCGCTGGTGGAGATGCGTCGCGTCCGCGACCTGCAGCCCTACGTCGGCCAGGTCCTCGAGGCGAAGATCATCGAGCTCGACAAGAACCGCAACAACGTGGTCCTGTCGCGTCGCGCGTGGCTCGAGCAGACCCAGTCCGAGGTGCGCCACGGCTTCTTGACCCAGCTCCAGAAGGGTCAGATCCGCAAGGGTGTCGTCTCCTCGATCGTCAACTTCGGTGCGTTCGTGGACCTCGGTGGCGTCGACGGTCTCGTCCACGTCTCGGAGCTCTCCTGGAAGCACATCGACCACCCGTCCGAGGTCGTCGCCGTGGGCGACGAGGTCACCGTCGAGGTCCTCGACGTGGACATGGACCGCGAGCGTGTCTCCCTGTCGCTGAAGGCGACGCAGGAGGACCCGTGGCAGCACTTCGCCCGCACCCACCAGATCGGCCAGATCGTGCCGGGCAAGGTCACCAAGCTGGTGCCCTTCGGTTCGTTCGTCCGCGTCGAGGAGGGCATCGAGGGCCTGGTGCACATCTCCGAGCTCGCCGAGCGTCACGTCGAGATCCCCGAGCAGGTCGTCCAGGTCAACGACGACGTCATGGTCAAGATCATCGACATCGACCTCGAGCGTCGCCGGATCTCGCTGTCGCTCAAGCAGGCCAACGAGACGGCTGCTGCCGCCGACGTGGAGGAGTTCGACCCCACGCTCTACGGCATGACCGCCACCTACGACGAGCAGGGCAACTACGTCTACCCCGAGGGCTTCGACCCCGAGACCGGCGAGTGGCTCGAGGGCTACGACGAGCAGCGTGGGGTCTGGGAGGACCAGTACGCCAAGGCGCACACCCGCTGGGAGGCGCACGTCAAGCAGCAGGAGGAGGCCAAGCAGGCCGAGGTCGAGGCCAGCGAGGCCACGTCCTACTCCTCCGGTGGCGAGGTCGCGGCCGACGAGGAGACCGCTGGTGCCGACACCAGTGGCTCGCTCGCGTCCGACGAGGCGCTGCAGGCGCTTCGCGAGAAGCTGACCGGCGGCCAGGCCTGATCCGCTGATCTGACGCACCCTACGACGGCCCGCCGGGACTCCCGGCGGGCCGTCGTCGCGTCCGGTCCCCAACGGGGACGCGGTCCCACCGGGGAGATCTGGTCCCGTCGGGTAGAACTGGCGCATGGAGGGACGCGGCCGGACGGCACTGGTGCTCGGGGGTGGCGGGATCACCGGCATCGCGTGGGAGCTCGGCCTGCTGGCCGGCCTGGCCGAGGCCGGCGTCGACCTCACCGATGCCGATGTCGTGATCGGCACGTCCGCCGGCTCGGTCGTGGGCGCGCAGGTCACCAACGACGTACCCCTGGACGACCTGTACGCCGCCCAGCTCGAGCCGCCCGACGCGGAGCTCGGCGGACGGTTGTCGCGCATCGCCGCGCTCAAGCTCGCGCCTCCCTACCTGCTGCCCGGCAGCGGTCGGGACAAGCTGGCCCGCGTGGGGCGCGTGGCGATGGCCTCGCACGAGCCGGGCAGCGTCGACCGCGAGGGCGTGATCCGCGCCCGGCTCCCGGTCCACGGGTGGCCCGAGCGAGACCTGCGCGTGACGGCCGTCGACACGGAGAGCGGCGAGTTCACCGTCTTCACCAAGGAGTCGGGGGTCGACCTCGTCGCCGCCATCACTGCCAGCTGCGCCGTGCCCACGGTCTGGCCGCCGGTCGAGATCGACGGCCGGTTCTACATGGACGGCGGCATGCGGTCCACGGCCAACGTCGACGTGGCGAGAGGTGCCGACCGGGTGGTCGTCCTCGCCCCCCTGCCCAGGTCGCTGAGCAAGAAGGCCTCGATCAGGGCCCAGCTCGAGCGGGTTGGCGCGCGGGAGTGGTCCGTGGTCACCCCGGACGCCGAGGCGCTTGCCGCGTTCGGGCGCAACCTGCTGGACCCGGCGAAGCGCCGGGGAGCCGCCGAGGCGGGTCTGCGCCAGTCGCGGGGACTGGTCGAGGAGCTGCGCCACGTGTGGCGCGGCTGAGGGGCCGGAGAGCCGCGCTCAGCCGCGGGGGACGAGGTGACGACGCTCATCGACCGGGCCGAGGTCGTCGAGCGGGTGGGAGGTCGCGGCGGGGCCGGCGAACCGGTCGTGGCGGGCGTAGGAGACCAGCAGTGCGGTGACGGCGGTCAGGACCAGGAGGAAGAGGATGGCGTTCATGGCAGTAATCATCCGCCCGTTGACTTCCCGCCACCAGTGGCAGGAACGACAGTGTTGGTTGATTTACTGCCACCGGTGGTGCACGCTGGTCCCATGAAGAAGGTCGCCGCCGTCGTGCAGGACGGAGCAGAGCCGTTCGGGCTCGGCTCCATCTGCGAGGTCTGGGGAGAGCCCTACCACCCCGACGACGACAATCCGGTCTTCGACTTCATCGTCGCGACCCCGCGCCCCGGCCGGGTGGCCGGCGCCACCGGCTTCGACCTCCACGTGGACCACTCGCTCGCCGAGGCTGCCGACGCCGACCTCGTGTGCCTGGTGCCCAAGCGGGGCTACCTGGAGCCCTCTCCCGAGGTGGTGGAGCTGGTCCGGGCAGTCCACGACCGGGGCGCACTCGTCTTCGCCCACTGCTCCGCCGCCTTCGTCCTGGGCGAGGCCGGCCTCCTCGACGGCCGGCGCGCCACCACGCACTGGCGCCACGTGGACGAGCTGGCCGCGCGCCATCCCGAGGCGACGATCGACGGCAACGTGCTCTACGTCCAGGACGGCTCCATCGTCACCGGCGCCGGCTCGGCGGCCGGTCTCGATGCGGCGCTGCACGTCATGCGTCAGCACTTCGGTGCCAAGGTCGCCGCCACCACCGCCCGACGGATGGTCGTGCCGCCGCACCGCGACGGCGGCCAGGCCCAGTTCATCGCCCGACCCGTCCCGGTCTGCGAGTCGGAGGCACTGTCCCCGCTGCTGGCCTGGATCGCGGCGAACCTGGCCGAGGACCTCGACGTCGAGACGCTGGCCCGCCAGATGCACATGTCGGGACGCACCTTTGCGCGCCGCTTCAAGGAGGAGACCGGCACCACGCCCTACAGCTGGGTGCTGGGCGAGCGGGTGCGTGCCGCGCAGGAGCTGCTCGAGCAGACCGACCACTCCATCGACTGGGTGGCCGGCGAGGTCGGCTTCGGCAACGCCGCGACGCTGCGCCACCACTTCGGCCGCTCGCGCGGGGTCAGCCCGCAGGAGTATCGGCGTACGTTCCGGACGCCCGCCTGACCTCGGGCAGGGCCTCGGTAGCCTTGACCGCGTGAACGCGACTGCCCTGGCCGACCTGTCCGCCGCCGACCTCGCCGCCCTGCTCGAGGAGCAGCGGGCGGCGTACGCCGACCTGTCGGCCAAGGGGTTGAAGCTCGACCTGACGCGGGGCAAGCCCTCCGCGCAGCAGCTCGACCTGGCCGACGACCTGCTCCGGCTCCCGACCCGGACGTTGGACTCGCGGGGCGTCGACGTGCGCAACTACGGCGGCCTCGAGGGGCTGGGCGACCTCCGCGAGATGTTCGCCGAGCTGCTGGGTGTCGAGACCGAGCAGATCGTCGCCGGGGGGAACTCCAGCCTGACCCTGATGCGTGACTGCCTCGTCTACCTGATGCTCTTCGGTGGCGTCGACTCCGAGCGTCCGTGGAGCCAGGAGGAGAAGGTCCGCTTCGTGTGCCCGGTGCCGGGCTACGACCGGCACTTCACCCTGCTGGAGAGCCTCGGCATCGAGATGGTGACCGTGCCGATGAACCACGACGGGCCGGACGTCGACGCCGTCGCCGCCCTCGTCGCCGACGACGCGAGCATCAAGGGCATGTGGGTCGTGCCGACGTACGCCAACCCGACGGGTGCGATCGTGAGCCAGGAGGTGGCCGCCCGGCTTGCCGCGATGCCCACGGCGGCCCCCGACTTCAAGATCCTCTGGGACAACGCCTACGCGCTGCACCACCTCACCGACGAGGAGGTCACGAGCGCCGACATCCTCACCCTGGCCGAGACCGCGGGTCACCCGGATCGGCCGATCATGTTCGCCTCGACCTCCAAGATCACCTTCGCCGGGGCCGGCGTCGCGTTCCTGGCGGCCTCGACGGCCACCCTCGGGTGGTACCTCGGCCACCTCGGCAACGGCTCGATCGGACCCGACAAGGTCAACCACCTGCGCCACGTCGAGTTCTTCGGCTCGCCCCAGGGTGTGCGCGACCACATGGTCAAGCACCGCGAGATCATCGCGCCGAAGTTCGCCGAGGTGGACCGGGTCCTCACCGAGCGGCTCGCGGGGCGCGGGGTCGCGACCTGGAACACTCCGGCCGGCGGCTACTTCGTCAACCTCGACGTGGTGCCCGGCACGGCCAGCCGCGTCGTGGCCCTCGCCAAGGAGGCCGGCGTCGCGCTGACGCCCGCCGGGTCGTCGTACCCCTACAAGCAGGACCCCGACGACACCAACATCCGGCTGGCGCCCACCATGCCGCCGCTCGCCGAGGTCACCGAGGCGATGGAGGCCGTGGCGACCTGCGTGCTGCTGGCCGCGCTGGAGCAGGCCACCACACGCTGACCGGGCGCTTCGTTCCCGTCCTGCACGCTGACCGGGCGCTTCGTTCCCGTCCTGCACGCTGACCGGGCGCTTCGTTCCCGTCCTGCACGCTGACCGGGCGCTTCGTTCCCGTCCTGCACGCTGACCGGGCGCTTCGTTCCCGTCCTGCACGCTGACCGGGCGCTTCGTTCCCGTCCTGCACGCTGACCGGGCACTTCGTTCCCGTCCTGCAGGGCTGACCGGGAGGAACTGCCCGCTCGGTGCTCGGGACGGGGAGGAAGTGCCCGCTCGGTGCTCGGGACGGGGAGGAAGTGCCCGCTCGGTGCTCGGGACGGGGAGGAAGTGCCCGCTCGGTGCTCGGGACGGGGAGGAAGTGCCCGCTCGGTGCTCGGGACGGGGAGGAAGTGCCCGCTCGCGTCGTAGGCTCCCGAACGTGTGATCGTCGTCGTGGGGGGAGGACCAGTGACCGTTCGGGTCGGACTGACCGGAGGCATCGCCTCCGGCAAGAGCACGGTCTCGGCCATCCTCGCCGAGCTGGGTGCGGTCGTCATCGACGCGGACCTCATCGCCCGCGAGGTCGTGGGGCGCGGTACCCCGGGCCTGGCCTCGGTGGTCGCCGAGTTCGGTCCGGGGCTGCTGACCCCTGACGGGGACCTCGACCGTCCCGCCATGGGAGCCCTGGTCTTCGCCGACCCGGCGGCACGTCGACGGCTCGAGGCGATCATCCATCCGCTCGTGCACGAGCGCAGTGCGCAGCTCGAGGCCCAGGCGCCCGCGGACGCGGTCGTGGTGCACGACATCCCGCTCCTGGCCGAGGTCGGACGCGCGGGCTCGTTCGACGCGGTCGTGGTCGTCGACGCCCCCCCGGAGGTCCAGGTCGCCCGGATGGTCGAGGACCGTGGCTGGTCCGGCGAGGAGGCCCGGTCGCGGATCGCCGCGCAGGCCACACGCGAGGACCGGCTGGCGATCGCGACGTACGTCGTGGACAACACCGGCACGCTCGAGCAGCTGCGCGAGCAGGTCGGCGAGGTCTACGCCTCCCTCAGCAGCCGTGCCTGACGTTTCCCGGTTGCCCGGGTCCGGCCGGTACCCTCCCGGCGTGCTCCCGATCCGACCCCGCCTGGCCGTGATTGCAGCCGCAGTCCTGGTGGTGAGCGCGTGCGCGTCGACGGGATCGACGTCCGACGACGGCTCGACAGCCACCCCGACGACGTCCCCGACCCGCTCGTCGCCGACCGCGACCGAGACTCCGGAGGACCCGGACACACCGTCCTCCTGGGGACCCACCCTCGGTGAGATCGAGGAGGCCCGCGCCCTGGTCAGCTCCTGGACGCCCGAGCAGCTGGCCGGCCAGGTCATCGTCGGCCGCTTCCACGGCACCGACCCGCAGGAACCGGCACGGATGGTGCGCGACCTGCACCTGGCGGGTGTGTCGGTGACGTCTGCCAACGTCGTGGACGCCGAGCAGGTGCTCGCGATGACCGGTGCGATCTCGGAGGCCGCGGCCAGCGACGGCCGTGACTTCCCGCCCGTGATCGGCGTGGACCAGGAGGGTGGGTACGTCTCCCACCTGCGCGGGATCGCGACCGAGTTCCCGCACTTCGAGTCGGCCGGGCTCGCCATCAGCAGCGACGCCAGGCTCGGGCGCCGGGTGACCCGCGCCGCCGCGCTGACGACCGGGCTGGAGCTGCGGGGACTGGGCTTCACGTGGGTCTTCGCGCCCGTCGCCGACGTCACCATCGGTGCCGCCGACCCGACCATCGGCCCCCGCTCGCCCTCCGCGGACCCGGCCATCGCCGCGCAGGCGGTAGGCGCGGCCGTCAAGGGCTACGACGACGCCGGGATCGTCTCGACCGTGAAGCACTTCCCCGGCCACGGGACCGCCACCAACGACAGCCACGACACGTTGCCCGTGGTCGACTCGACCCTGGCCGAGATGGAGGCACACGACCTGCCGCCGTTCGACGCGGCGATCCGCCATCAGGCGCCGGCGGTCATGCTGAGCCACCTCGACCTCACGGCCGTCGCACCGGACGTGCCGGCGAGCATGGCCCCCGAGGTCTACGAGCTGCTGCGCGACGACCTCGGCTTCGAGGGCGTCACGATCACCGACTCACTCGGCATGGGTGCGGTCGGGGGACGTCCCACCCCCGCGCTCCAGGCCCTGGAGGCAGGTGCCGACCTGCTGCTGATGCCGGTGGACACCGCTGCGACCCACCAGATCGTGGTCGATGCCATCACCTCGGGCGACGTCTCGCGCGAGCGGGTCGAGGAGGCTGCCTCCCGGGTGGTGGCAGTGCAGCTGTGGCAGGCCCGCACCGCAGCACAGCGGCCCGTGCCGCCCGACGTCGTCGAGCGGGCACGGGCCGCGAGCGCGAACCTGCTGTCCGCGGCGTACTGACCGGGCGCCTCAGCCCGGCTCAGGCCGCCAGGTCGGGGTCACCGGCGCGGCGCAGCTTCTGCAGCGCCTCCCGCTCGAGCTGGCGGACCCGCTCGGCGGAGATGCCGTGCCGGGCGCCGATGTCGGCGAGCTTGTGCTGGCGACCGTCGGCCAGGCCGTAGCGGGCCCGGACGATGTCGGCGGATCGGTCGTCGAGGATCCCGACCAGGTCCTCGAGGCGCTGACGGGCCTCGGCGTCCAGGACGTTGAGGTCCGGGCCGGGAGCCGTCTCCTGCGCCATCAGGTCACCCAGCGAGGTGTCGCCGTCCTCGTCCACCGGGGTGTCGAGCGACACGTGGTCGCGGCCCCAGCTCATCAGGTCGAGCACCCGGTCCACGTTCATGCCGAGCTCGACGGCGATCTCCTGCGGGTCGGGGTCGCGGCCGAGCTGACGCTCCAGCGTGCGGCGCGCGCTGCCGACCTGGTTGAGCTCCTCGACGACGTGGACGGGGAGCCGGACGACACGGGCCTGCTGGGCGATGCCGCGAGTGATCGCCTGGCGCACCCACCAGGTGGCGTACGTCGAGAACTTGTAGCCCTTGGTGTAGTCGAACTTCTCGACCGCGCGGATCAGGCCGGTGTTGCCCTCCTGGATGAGGTCGAGCATCGGCATCTGCGAGCGGCCGTACTTGCGGGCGATGGAGACGACGAGACGCAGGTTGGCCTCGATGAAGCGGTCGACGGCCAGTCGGCCCTGCTCGGCCAGCCACTCGAGCTCCTCCTCGTTGGCACTCATCGGTGCGCCGCCCTTGCGGCGTCCGACACGACCCGTGTCGAGGAGGTGCTGGGCCAGGAGCCCGGCCTCGATGGCCTTGGAGAGCTCCACCTCGGTCTCGGCGTCGAGGAGCGGGGTGCGGGCGATCTCGTCGAGGTACAACCCGACGCTGTCGCGGCCCTCGATCTCACGTGTGGTGGTGGTGCGCTTGGCCTGTGCAGTGCTCATGTCGTCCTCCTGCTCCTCGTGCGGCCACCCCTGTGCCGCACACCTGTTCCAACACCTGATGTACGTTGCGGAATTCCCCAACGGATTGGTCGGTGTCTTCACCTGCCTTGACGAGCCAGGGGTGCCGGGAGTTGCACGATCTGGGAACTCTCAGGGACTTCTCAGGGGTTCCGCGTGACACTGGCAGCATGCGGAGCGTGGCCGAGGGGCGGGTCGACCTCAACGCCGACCTGGGCGAGGAGGTCACCGACGACGTCGGCCTGCTCGCGGTGGTGACCAGTGCCAACGTCGCGTGCGGGTTCCACGCCGGAACCGTCGCCACCATGCAGGCGGTCTGCGCCGAGGCCGTACGGCGTGGGGTGTCGGTGGGTGCGCAGGTGTCCTACGACGACCGGGCCCACTTCGGCCGGGTCGCGCTCGACGTGCCACCCGACGTCCTGCGCCAGCAGGTCGCCGAGCAGGTGGGTGCGCTGGCCGCCATCTCCACCGCAGAGGGTGGGCAGGTGGTCTACCTGAAGCCGCACGGTGCGCTCTACCACCGGGTCGCGGTCGACGAGGAGCAGGCCGGGGCCGTGCTGGACGGGTCCGGCGACCTGCCGGTGATGGGGATGCCGGGGTCCCGGCTGCTGCACCTGGCGCTGGAGCGGGGTCGCGGTGTCCGGCTCGAGGGGTTCCCCGACCGCGGCTACACCGCCGAGGGCCGGCTCGTGCCGCGCGAGCAGCCGGGAGCCCTCGTCACGGACCCGCAGGACGTCGCCGCGCGAGCGCTCGGCCTGGCGCCCCGGGTGGACTCGTTGTGCGTCCACGGCGACTCCCCGGGGGCGGTGGCCACCGCCGGGGCCGTACGTCGTGCGCTGGAGGCGGGCGGGCTGGTCGTGGCGTCCTGCTGGCCCTCCACAGGCTGACCCGCTTCCTGTGGACGGTGGGCCCCACCCTGTGGAGCACGGAGGAACTTCTGTGGGGAACCCTGTGGGACTGAAGGTTTGTCGCGCCGAACCCTTGCGGCGAGCGTCCCGACGGGCATAGAACACTCCTTACCGAAGCCGCTCCGGCGGAGTCGGGGATCGAACCGGAAGAACAGTTCCACTCGGCGAGCTCGCTCGCCGCGCAGTCCCGGTGACGGGGGTTGCGGGGGCTGGGACCCCGGTGCGATGGACCGGACGTCACCATCCCGGTCGCACCGAGGGGCTCCTGATGCTCATACCATCGGGAGCCCCTCGCCTATGTGCCCCTCGAGGCTGCCGGATCAGCGCGGCGACGCGCAACCCCGCGCCGGTGAACGACGAGCGTCGCGCGCCACAATGGCTGGGTGCGGGTGATCGCGGTCGGTGAGCGGGCATGTCTGGTGGAGGTCGGCGACGCCGTCGCGGCGCTCTCCCTGGCGGTGTGGGCGCGGGAGTCCGGGCTCGGGGCGACCGACGTCGTCCCGGCCGCGTCCACGGTGCTCCTGGACGGGGTGGACCGCGCCGCCGTCGAGGCCGCCCTCGCGGGCTGGACGCCGACCGTGGAGGCACCCTCCGGACCTCTGATCACCCTGTCGGTGAGCTATGCGGGTCCCGACCTCGAGCTCGTCGCCGGGCACTGGGGATGCAGCGTCGCGCAGGTGGTCGAGGAGCACACCTCGACCGAGTTCGTCTCGGTGTTCTGCGGCTTCGCGCCCGGGTTCTCCTACCTGTCCGGCCTGCCTCGCCACCGGGCCGTGCCCCGCCTGGCCTCGCCCCGGCCCCGGGTGGCGCCGGGCTCGGTGGCGCTCGCGGACTCGTGGTGCGGGGTCTATCCCAGCGCGTCTCCGGGCGGCTGGCTGGTGATCGGGACCACCGACGCGGTCCTCTGGGACGCCGACCGGCAGGACCCGGCGCTGCTGGCGCCCGGGACGCGGGTGCGCTTCGAGGCCGAGGGGTGAGCGTGGCATGAGCGTCGAGGTGCTGGATCCCGGTCCCCTGTCGACGCTGCAGGACCTCGGACGACCCGGCTGGGCGCACCTGGGCGTCCCGCGGGCAGGAGCGCTGGACCGCGCCGCAGCCGCACTGGCCCTGCGCCTCGTCGGCGGGGCTCCCGACGACGCGGTGCTGGAGACGACGATGGGTGGCATCGTCCTGCGCACGCTGGGCGCGCTCACGCTGGCGGTGACCGGCGCCGTGTGCGACGTGCGGATCGATCGGCGTGCGGTCGGCCACGGGGCAGCGGTCACGGTGCCTGGCGGCGCTGTCGTGACGGTCGGTCCTGCCACGTCAGGGGTGCGGTCCTACGTCGCGTTCGGCGGCGGCATCGACGTCGCGCCCGTCCTCGGGTCGCGGTCCACCGACACGCTGGCGTGGGTGGGGCCGCCCCGCATCGCCGCCGGTCAGGTGCTGGCCATCGGGAGGTCCGGGTGGTTGCCGGAGCCGCCGGCTGCGGTCGCCGTACGTCCGCGGGAACGGGTGCTGCGCCTCCACCCGGGTCCGCGCGTGGACTGGCTCGGCGCGGGCGTCTGGGAGGGACTCGGCACGGCGTCGTACGTCGTGACGCCGGACAGCAACCGGATCGGGCTGCGGCTCAGCGGCCCTCGGCTCGAGCGTCGGTCGGGGGAGCTGGCGAGCGAAGGCGTCGTGCTGGGCGCGGTGCAGCTGCCGCCGTCGGGACAGCCGGTGGTCTTCCTGGCCGATCACCCCACGACGGGCGGCTACCCCGTGGTGGCGGTCGTCGACGACGCCGACCTCGACGTGGGCGCGCAGCTGCGTCCGGGCGAGCGGGTCGTCCTGCGACCGGTCTGAGGATCACGCCTCGGCCGGAGGTTCGGCGCGGTGCAGCGCCGGGTCGTCGACCTTGAAGCTGCGCACCGGCCCCGGTGGCGTCAGCGCGGTCTCGAAGCGCACCGTCACCACGCCCGATCCCGAGCCCCAGATCCACCCGGGACCCATCTCGTCGTGCACGACATCGGCGCCGGGGGGCCAGCTCCGGCGCGGTGGCTCCGGCAGAGGCACCTCGACGTCCTCCTCGTCGTCGGCGGCCGTCTCGCCGAACAGGTCCTCCTGCACCCAGTCGGCCAGGCCGGAGACGCCGACACCGAGCAGTCGCACGCCGCCCGTGGTGTCGAGGTCGCCCAGGAGCGAGCGGGCGATCCTGCCGATCGTTGCGCCGTCGTCCGTGGGGCTGGACAGGGTGCTCGATCGGCTCAGGGTGGTGAAGTCGTGCAACCGCACCTTGATGGAGACCGTCCGCCCCGAGAACCCGTTCTTGCGCATCCGGGCGCCGACGTCGCGGGCCTGCCGGGTCAGCAGACCCTCCATCAGCGTGCGGTCGTTGAGGTCGGTGTCATAGGTCCCCTCGACGCTGATGGACTTGGTCTCCCGCTCCGGCAGGACCGGTCGTGGGTCCTGCGCACGGGCCAGCTGCCACAACCCGTGCCCGTGGGCCTGGCCGACGAGTCGGACGAGCTCGTCCTCGCTGACCTGCTCCAGCTCGGCGACCGTCTGGATCCCGGCGCGCCGCAGCCTCTCGGCCGTCACCGGCCCGACGCCGGGGATCACCGAGACCCGCATCGGGCGCAGCAGGTCGAGCTCGGCGCCGGGAGGCACGACCGTCATCCCGTCGGGCTTGTCGAGCTCGCTGGCGACCTTGGCGAGGAACTTGGACGACGCGATGCCGACCGTCGCGGTCAGACCGCCGGTGACCTCGTGCACCCGTTGGCGCAGCCGCTCACCGGCCTCGGTGACCGTGGTGAGGTCGAGGTCGGGCAGGTCGGCGGCGGCGAGGTCCACGAAGGCCTCGTCGAGGGAGAGCGGCTCCACGAGCGGCGAGAGGTCACGCAGGACCTCCATCACCCGCGTGCTGGCCTCCCGGTAGGCGTGGAAGCGGCCGCTGAGGAAGGCGGCGTGCGGGCAGCGGGCGCGGGCCTCGCGCCCGGACATGGCCGACCCCACACCGAAGCGGCGTGCCTCGTACGACGCCGTGGCCACCACTCCGCGACCGCCGGTGCCGCCCACGATCACCGGCTTGCCGCGCAGGGACGGCTTGTCGCGCTGCTCGACGGCGGCGAAGAAGGCGTCCAGATCCAGGTGCAGGATCGACGCGGTGGTGCGCATCGGGGCATTGTCGCAGCCCACCATCCCTCCACAGGATCGCCCCGCGGTCCCTTCTCCACAGGCTGCGAGCGACACGGGCGTGAGGCGTCGGTGGTCGCGGGAACCGTCCTCGTCATGGAATCCACTGAGCGCCCCGACCCGATCAGTCAGCCCGACCAGCCGGACCAGCCGGACCCGCCCGACCACACCAGCCTCCGGGCCCGCACGCCTGGCGACCTCGCCGCCTTCGTGCCGCTCGCCCTCGGGTTCGTGCCCGAGCGCTCGGTGGTCATGGTGAGCATCGGTCCTGGCGGCATGCACGCCCGCGTGGACCTGCCGCACGACCCCGACGACGTCGACGACGTGGTCGAGGCCCTGCTCCGGCCCGCGCGGCGCAACGGCGTGACGGACGTCGTCGTGGTCGTCTACGACGACGACACGACGGTGGCCGACGAGGCGGCGTGGTCGATCCACGAGGAGTTCACCGCCGCGGGCATCGAGGTGCGCGAGGTGCTGCGCGTCCACGACGACCACTGGTATGCCGTGCTTCCGGGCGCACCGCTCGCGGCCTACCAGGGGGTCAGGTTCACCCTGGCCGAGCACAGGTTCACGGCCCAGGGCGTGTTCGACGGACGGGTGACCCACGCCAGCCGCGAGGCGCTGCGCGCCACCATCGCTCCCGACCCCGCGGCGGCACGGGAGGTCGCCCCGCAGATCGCTCAGGCGCCGCTGCTGCCCACTGGCGCGGTGGCTGGGCTCACGCGCCGGCACCTCGAGCGCGGCACGACCTTCTCCACCGCCGAGCTCGCCTCCATCGCGGTCTCCGTGGTGGTGGGGGAGCGCCGCGACGAGGCGTGGGTGTGGCTCACCCGTGCCGACGCGCGCCGGGCCGTCGAGCTGTGGTCCGACGCCGTACGACGGTTGCCGGCGACGCACGTCGCCGCCCCCGCCGCGGTGCTGGGCTTCGCCGCATGGCTCGTCGGGGACGGCGCCCTGGCCTGGTGTGCTGTCGACCGGTGCCGCGAGACGGTGCCCGACCATTCCCTGGCGGAGCTCGTCGCGCGGCTGCTCGAGGCCGCGACCGCCCCCGACTCGTGGGAGCCGCTGCGCGCCGGGGTGGGAGGGACGGCCGATCCCGCGGCGTGACCAGCCCGTGGGAAGGTTCCCGCGGTGTCCCCGCGTGACTAGGGTGCGTCCATGGGTGAAGAGGTCGACCAGCAGGAGTTCAGCCGGGCAGACCGGACGCGTCACCGCGAGAAGGTGCGCCGCAACCTCGACGTGTTCGCCCGGATGCTCCGTGAGGCGCGCTTCGACACCGACGACCCGATGACGGGGCTCGAGATGGAGCTCAACCTCATCGACGACGCGGGGGACCCGGCGCTGAAGAACGCCGAGGTGCTGGCTGCCATCGCTGACCCGGACTTCCAGACCGAGCTGGGCCAGTTCAACATCGAGATCAACCTCGCCCCGGCCAAGCTGCGCGAAGGTGGCCTGTCCACGTTCGAGAACAGCCTGCGCCGCTCGCTCAACGACGCCGAGGAGAAGGCGGCGAAGGTCGGTGCCCACCAGGTGATGATCGGCATCCTGCCGACCCTCGCCGAGGGACACATGACCCTCGAATCGCTCAGCTCCAACCCGCGTTACAAGCTGCTCTCCGAGCAGATCCTCGCTGCGCGCGGAGAGGACATCACGATCAGCATCTCGGGTCGCGAGCGGCTGATCACCACGGCCGACTCGATCGTGCCCGAGGCCGCGTGCACCAGCACCCAGTTCCACGTGCAGACCTCGCCCGACCAGTTCGGCGCCTACTGGAACGCCGCGCAGGCGATCGCCGGCATCCAGGTCGCGGTGGCCGCCAACTCGCCGTTCCTGCTGGGCAAGGAGCTGTGGCGCGAGACCCGCATCCCGCTGTTCGAGCAGGCCACCGACACCCGCAGCGAGGAGCTGAAGGCGCAGGGCGTACGTCCTCGGGTGTGGTTCGGCGAGCGGTGGATCACGTCGGTCTTCGACCTCTTCGAGGAGAACGTCCGCTACTTCCCGGCCCTCCTGCCGATCACCGACGAGGAGGATCCGCTCGAGGTCCTCGAGCGGGGCGACACGCCCCACCTGCACGAGCTCCGGCTCCACAACGGGACCATCTACCGGTGGAACCGACCGGTGTACGACGTGGCCGGCGGCATCCCGCACCTGCGCGTGGAGAACCGGCTGCTCGCGGCGGGGCCGACCGTTGCCGACACCATCGCCAACGCGGCGCTCTGGTTCGGCCTGGTGCGCTACCTCGCCGAGAGCGAGCGGCCCCTGTGGTCGCAGATGTCCTTCTCGGCCGCCGAGGAGAACTTCCACGTCGCGGCGCAGATGGGGGTCGACGCCCAGGTCTACTGGCCGGGCGTCGGTCAGGTCCGGGCGACGGAGCTGGTGCTGCGCCGGCTGCTGCCGATGGCGAAGGCCGGCCTGGACTCGTGGGGGGTGCCGACCGAGGAGAGCGACCGTTACCTCGGCATCATCGAGCAGCGCTGTCTGCAGGAGAGCAGCGGAGCCGGGTGGTTCGTCGACCGCGTGCGCGAGCGCGGGGGAGAGGACCGCTACGACGCGCTGAGGGCCACCCTCTTGGACTACCGCGACCGGATGCACAGCAACGAGCCCGTGCACCTCTGGGACTGACCGCCCAGCGGCCACCGGCGCCGGTGCGCTCACCCACCGGTGCGCCGCCGCAACCGCCGCCACTCGCGTCGGACGCCGCTCACCGGGTCGAACCAGCCGCGCCGGGTCACCACGACGAGTCGGACCGGCGAGCCGAGGCAGGCGCCCGCCCACTCCGTCGGGCCGAGCCACCTCAGGTCGTCGTCGTGCGGGCTCAGCTCGCCCGGTCGGGTCAGCCACAGGCAGGGGTGCGGGGTGAGTCGTGCCCCCTGTTGCAGGAGGGCGAGCGCGACGTCGGCCCGCAGCCCCGCGTCGGGCGCCGGCGGGTCCTCGACGTGCCGGACGCTGTGGCCCGGCTCTCCGGCGTGCAGCGTGGAGGGGAAGTGACGACGCGTCTCGCCCTCGATCAGCTGCAGCGTGGCGGCACGCAGGATCCGGTGCGTGTGCCGGTTGATGGGTGCCTGCAGTGCCACCTGCCCACCCTGCCGCAGCGGGACGCGTCCGCCGCGTCTGTCCACAGGCTGCCCAACCACGCACGTTTCGGTTACGGTTCCCACAGGCCTACGGCGAGACGCCGCGGCCCCGAGAGGAGACACCATGGGCACCGTCGTCGTCGGATACGTCCCGAAGCCGGAGGGCGAAGCCGCACTTGCTGCTGGCATCAGCGAGGCGAAGCTGCGCGGCAGCAGGCTGGTCGTGGTGAACTCGCACCGGGGCGGCCAGGAGTTCGACGGCCCCGCGGCGCGCGCCGCTGAGGACGACCTGGCGGTCATCCGGGCGGCGTTGGACGAGGCCGGTGTCGAGCACGACATCCGCCAGCTGGTGCGCGGATTCGAGCCGGCCGAGGACCTGATCAGCATCGCCGAGGCGAACAATGCCGAGCTGCTGGTCATCGGGCTCCGCCGTCGCTCACCCGTCGGGAAGCTCATCCTCGGCAGCAATGCCCAGCGGGTGCTCCTCGACGCCCCCTGCCCGGTCCTGGCGGTCAAGGCCCAGTAGTCCATGGGCTTCCAGATCACCGGCGACCCCGCTGCCGACAAGGTGCTCGACGACTCCTCCTTCGCGCTGCTCGCGGGCATGATGCTGGACCAGCAGTATCCGATGGAGCACGCGTTCCGGGGACCGGCGAAGGTGCTCGACCGCTTCGGGACGTTCGCGCCCGAGGCCATCGCCGCTGCGGACCCGGACGAGTTCGCCGCGATGGCCTCGACGACGCCCGCCATCCACCGGTTCCCGGGCTCGATGGCGGCGCGCCTGCAGGAGCTGGCGCGCATCGTCGAGGAGACCTACGACGGCGACGCGTCCCGGCTGTGGACCGAGGCGACGGACGGCAAGCACCTGCTTCAGCGGGTGATGTCGTTGCCCGGATTCGGCAAGCAGAAGGCGCAGATCTTCGTCGCGCTGCTCGCCAAGCAGCTCGACGTACGCCCTGAGGGCTGGGAGGCCGTGGTCGGTGACTACGCGCTCGAGGGCCACCGGTCGGTCGCCGACGTCGTGGACGCGGAGTCGCTGCAGAAGGTGCGTGACTTCAAGAAGTCGAAGAAGGCCGCAGCGAAGGCCCCCGACTGACGGCAGTCCGGCCGCACCCTGACCGATGTCGAGGCGTGTGGAAGGGCGTGGCAGAATGACCAGCGCGGCTCTTGACGTCACCGGGCCTCGCCGCGCCCCGAAGTCATTTTGACGAGAGGTGTTCGTGTCCTCACACGCACGCAAGTTGCTTCCCGCAGAGGTGCTCGCGCACCCCTCCATCACTGCATTGATCGCCGGCGGCAGCCCCACTGGCACCGTGTCCCCGGTGGACGTGCGACGCGCCAGTGACGAGGCTGGTGTCGAGCCCCAGCACCTGAAGGCACTCCTGGGCCACCTCAGTGGGCTCGGGATCTCCGTCCAGATCGACGCCACGAGCCTGCGCGCGGTCGCCGCCACCAGCAAGCGCGCCGCCACCTCCTCGGCGGCCAAGAAGGCCCCCGCGAAGAAGGCTGCCACCACCACGGCCAAGAAGGCCGCTGAGGTGCCGGCCACCAAGACCGCGGCCAAGAAGGCCCCCGCCAAGAAGACCGCTGCCAAGAAGGCTGCGGCCACGTCCGCCGACGAGGTCGTCGACCTCGGCGCCGTCGCCGCGCCCGTCATCGGCCCCGACGGCAAGAAGGTCCTGCCCGACATCCCGGACGCCGAGTTCGAGAAGGCCGTGGTCGCGGACCCGACGATCAAGGAGGACGAGAAGCAGGCCTTCACCGTCTCCGCGGCCGACGAGACCGACGAGCCCGAGCAGCAGGTCATGGTGGCCGGCGCCACCGCCGACCCGGTCAAGGACTACCTCAAGCAGATCGGCAAGGTCCCCCTCCTCAACGCCGAGATGGAGGTCGAGCTTGCCAAGCGGATCGAGGCCGGGCTCTTCTCCGAGGAGAAGCTCGCCAAGGGCGGTCGGATCAGTCCGAAGATGCTCGAGGAGTACGAGTGGATCTCCCAGGACGGGAGGCGCGCGAAGAACCACCTCCTCGAGGCCAACCTGCGACTCGTCGTCTCGCTGGCCAAGCGCTACACCGGTCGCGGCATGCTCTTCCTCGACCTCATCCAGGAGGGCAACCTCGGCCTGATCCGCGCGGTCGAGAAGTTCGACTACACCAAGGGCTACAAGTTCTCGACGTACGCCACCTGGTGGATCCGGCAGGCGATCACCCGGGCCATGGCCGACCAGGCGCGCACCATCCGCATCCCGGTCCACATGGTCGAGGTCATCAACAAGCTGGCCCGCGTGCAGCGCCAGATGCTCCAGGACCTGGGCCGCGAGCCCACCCCGGAGGAGCTCGCCAAGGAGCTCGACATGACGCCCGAGAAGGTCATCGAGGTCCAGAAGTACGGCCGGGAGCCGATCTCGCTGCACACCCCCCTCGGCGAGGACGGCGACTCCGAGTTCGGTGACCTCATCGAGGACTCCGAGGCCATCGTCCCCGCCGACGCGGTGTCGTTCACGCTCCTGCAGGAGCAGCTGCACGCCGTCCTCGACACGCTCTCCGAGCGTGAGGCCGGCGTGGTCTCGATGCGCTTCGGGCTCACCGACGGCCAGCCCAAGACCCTCGACGAGATCGGCAAGGTCTACGGCGTGACGCGCGAGCGGATCCGTCAGATCGAGTCCAAGACGATGTCCAAGCTTCGCCACCCGAGCCGTTCGCAGGTCCTGCGCGACTACCTGGACTGACCGGCAGCCGAAGGGCATGCACCGTCTCACGAGCAGCGTCGCCCTCACGGCGGCGCTGATCGTCATTTCAGGGTGCTCGCCGGACAGGGGCCGGACGAGCCCCACGGTGCCTGAGTCACCACCCGGGTCCGCGCAGCGCGAGCCGGCACCCGAGGAATCGGATCCCGTGGCGCCGGCCCCGGTGGAGGCCCCGATCGAGGCCCCGCCCGTGGGCGCTGGCGACCTCGATCCCGCGATCGCGGTCCGCACGGTGCGGCACCTGGCCACGACGATCGGCCCGCGCGAGGCCACCGGTCCCGGCTACGCCCGGGCCGCGGACTGGGTGGCCCGCTCCTTCGGTCGGCTCGGGTACGACGTCGCACGCCAGCGCATCGACGTACCCGCCGGGGAGTCGTGGGGCGTCCGTGTCCCGGCGGGCCGATCGGTCAACGTGGTGGCCACGCCGCCCGGCTTCGACCCGGACGCGCCGCACGTCGTGGTCGGGGCCCACCTCGACACGGTCCCGCAGGCGCCCGGTGCCGAGGACAACGCCTCAGGCGTCGGGGTGGTGCTCGCCGTGGCAGCTGCGGTCGCTGGGCGGCGTACGCGCCTGCCGGTCGTCCTCGTCGCCTTCGGGGCCGAGGAGCCGCGCGGGCCCACCGATGACGACCACCACTACGGGTCGCGGCGCTACGTCGCCCAGCTGGGGCCGGCCGAGCGTGGTGCGATGCGCGGCATGGTGTCGCTCGACCGCGTCGGGGTGGGGACCGTCGTGCCGGTCGGCTCGGCGTCGGCGTCGGACCCGGTGCAGCGCAGCCTGCTCGCGGCGGCGCGACGGGCCGAGGTCGCCGCGGTGGCCGAGGGGGAGCAGCGCAGCAGCGACCACTGGTCGTTCGTCCGCGCCGGCCTTCCCGCAGCCCGCCTGGGGTCGACGCCGTACGCCGGCTACCACTCGCCCGACGACGTGGTGGCGGTCGTCTCGCCCGCCCAGCTCGAGCGCGTCGGGCGGCTGGTGCTCGCGTGGCTGGCGCCCCGATAGGGCGAGGGCTCAGCGGCTGAGGCCGGCACAGGCGCGCAGGGAGTGTCGGTCGGCGGCGAAGTCCGCCGCCTCGGTGCCGCGGACCCGGGCGGCAAGGCCGTCGACCCCGATCGACGCGGGCCACCAGGTCGAATGCACGACGCTCGCCCGGCCGGAACGCTCGCGCGACGGCTGCACGGTGAGGGTCAGCACACCGGTGCGGCCGGGGGAGTACCACGCGAAGTTGCCGAGGCCGTAGGCCACGTAGCCGCGCCCCAGGCGGCCGTCACCCTGGAGCTGGTGGGCGTGCGTGCCGACGACGACGTCCGCGCCTGCGTCGACCAGCCGGCCGGCCAGGGCCTGCTGGTCCCGGCTCGGGCACCGCTCGCCCTGCACTCCCCAGTGGAGGTAGGCGACCACCACGTCCGCCCGCTCGTCGGCCCGACGTACGCCGTCCAGGAGCCTGGCCGGGTCGATCGCGTCGGCGACACCGCCCCGATCAGCGGTCGCGGCCCACTGACCGGTGCGGTCTGCGGTCGGGTCCTGGTCGGCGACCGAGGCCGCGAGGGTGGCGACGACCGTGCCCTCGACCTCCGAGAGGGCGGGACCGAACGCGTGGTCGGCGTCGCGACCGATCCCGACCACCGAGAGTGGCGGTTCGGCGGCGGCCGCCGACCGGGCGGCCCGCAACGTGCTCGCGAGCCGGGTCCGACCGAAGTCGAGGGCGTGGTTGTTCGCCATGCTCACGACGTCGATCCCCGCCGCGGCGAGGGCCGCGAACGCCGAGGAGCCGGCGGAGAAGGTGAAGCGCTTGCCCGGCTCGGGGCGGCCGCCGACCCCCACCGAGGTCTCCAGGTTGACGATGGCCAGGTCGGCGGCCTCGAGCGCGGTCGAGGCAGGCGCCAGGGCGGTCGCCGGGTCGCGCAGCCGGTCGGCGAGGACACCCTCGAAGTGGATGTCCCCGGCGAAGGCGATCCGGATGGGCCGGGGACGGGGCCGACGTGTCGGCGCCGCGGAAGGAGCGCCGGCGGTCGGGAGCCCGGTCGCGGTGATCCTCGGCGGCGTGTGCGGGCTCGTGCTGGCGCTGCACCCGGCTCCCACCAGCAGCGCGAGGGCGGTCACGGCCGCGGGTGCACGACGTACGCCACTCGCCCCGGCTGCCATGGGGTCATCGTGCCACCGGACGGCCCATGAGCCCCCGGACGCGGGTGGACGGGGAGGGGGTGCGCGGTGCCACACTGGGGCATGAGAACTCGGATAGCTCTGACCACAGGTGTTGCCCTCGCCCTCGCCGGCCTCGCCGTCGTTCCCGCCCACGCGGAGTTCTACGAGATCGATGACCCGGCTGACGCCGCTGCCTCGATCAGCGACGTGTACGGCCTCTACGCACAGCACGGGCGCGAGAACCTCCTGGTGAAGGTGCGGTTCAACGAGCTGATGCGCTCCAGCGCGGCTGGGGTGTCGATCTTCATCGACACCGACCGCCGCGCCAAGGGCCCCGAGTACGTCCTCAGCAGCGGTCTGGGCGACGGCACCGACTATGTCCTCACCGCGGCCGACCGGTGGCGGGGCAGCGACGACCGGATCAGGTGCGACTACGCGGCTCGGCCGAGGTGGGGCAAGGACGTGTTCCGCGCCGTGATCAGTCGCGACTGCTTCGACCGGGCCGCCAGGGTCCGGGTGTCGGTGAAGATGGTCGACCAGGCGGACGGTTCGCGCCCCGTCGTCGACTGGGCGCCCACGCGGCGGCGCTGGAGCCTGGCCATCGCCGCGAACCCCGGATCCTGAGGCGACCGACGCCCCGCGGGGCGGGCGGGGTCAGGCCGCGGCGACCAGACCGACGGCGATCGCGCACAGCAGCAGCCCCACGGCCTGCGGGGCGTGGATGCGCTCGCGCAGCACGGCTGCGGCCAGGGCGATCGTGATCGCCGGGTAGAGCGAGGTCACCACCGAGGCGACGGTGAGCAGTCCGGTCTGGGTGGCGAGCAGGAACGCGAGAACGGCGGCCGTCGCCAGCAGGCCCGCGACGATGCCCCACGCCTGCGACCGGTCGTACGGCACCCAGCGGCCGCCCAGGGCCGCGGCGGTGACGGCGACGCACACCGCTGCCGCAGCCTGGGCCACCGCGAGCGGCGCGAACCCGGCCGCCTCGGGGACCTGGCCCATCGCCGCGAACAGGACGCCGAAGCCGAGCCCGGCGAGCACGCCGTCGAGAATGCCCGCAGCCAGGTCGCCCGACCCACCGGGCTCACGGCTGACGAGCCAGATGCCCGGCACGGCCGCGGCGATGCCGAGCCAGACCAGGAGCGCCGGGCGCTCGCCCGTCGCCACGCCGACGCCCACGGGCAGGAGGGCGGCGCCGACCGCCGAGATCGGCGCGACCACTCCCATCCGCCCGGCCGCGAGGCCGCGGTAGAGGAAGGCCGTGCCCGCGCCGCTGCCGACTCCCGCAAGGGCGCCCCACGCGAGGTCGGAGCGGGTGGGCTCCCCGTGCGTGAGGAGGGCGAGCACGAGAGCGCCGGCAAACGCTGCCAGCGTGCCGACGAAGGCGACCGGCCACGCCGACGTACGACGGGACACGACGCCGCCGACGAAGTCGGAGAGCCCGTAGGCGAGCGCGGCGGCGAGGGAGAGCAGGACGGCCATCAGGTGATCGCCACGCCGACCGCCCAGGTCACCGCGGCCAGGAAGGCCGCCACCAGCTCGATCAGGATCGAGACCCCGACGGCCTTCAACGCGTGGACCGTGGACGGCCAGGCAGCGCCTGCGCCGACGCGCGCCCGCTCGGCGACGTAGACGCCCAGCACGAAGCCGAGGAACATCCCGACGACCGGGACCACGAAGAAGCCGACGAAGGCCAGCAGCGCGCCGACCAGCAGCGTGCGGGAGGGGACGCCCGAGGCCTTCAGCCGTCGACCGGGCACGAGGTACTTCACCACCGAACCGGCGACCAACAGCGTCGCGCAGAGCGAGAACACCACCCAGCCGGTCGAGGTCGCGATCTCGAGGGCCCAGACCAGGATCGCGCCGAGGACCAGGATGGTGCCGGGCAGCACGGGGACGATGATCCCGGCGATGCCGACGGCGATCACGACGGCGATCAGGATCTCGGTGGCGCTCACGGGGCGTAGCCTCCCAGAGGACGGCACCGGGACGCACCACGGCCCCGGACGTCGTCCGGGGCCGTGGTGGAAGTCGGTGTGGGTCGGGCGGTCTGCTCAGGCCTCGCTGTCGGCGGCCGGAGCGGCCGGGGTCTCCAGCTTGTGCGTCTCGTCGTGGACGGCAGCGGCGATCTCGCGGAGCTTCTCGCCGTGCTCGCGGGCGTGGTGGGCGCAGAAGAGCAGCTCACCGCCGGTCTGGAGCTCCACGCGGAGGTAGGCCTGTGCGCCGCAGCGGTCGCAGCGGTCCATGGCCGTCAGTACGGCCTGGGTGGGTGCGGTGGCAGTGGTCACGTCAGCCTCATTTCTTGTTCATCGGTGTGTGGGCCCAACGTAGCCAGTGGGACAAAGATTCCCGCTGGCCCTTCTCACTCACGAACGCTTTCAGTGAATCACGCCACTTCGCCCGCCGCGGGCGTTGTCCGCATCTGTGGACAAGCCGTTGCCGAAGTGAGACCTGCGACGTGGCCCCACGCTAGACCCGAGCGCCCGGCCGCCACGGCAGGCGTGCCTGCATCGCCGTACGGCGTGTCGCAGGTAGGTTTGTGCCTCGTGGCAGCACCGGCGGACAACACCTACAACGCAGCGCACCTCCTGGTCCTCGAGGGTCTCGACGCCGTGCGCAAACGGCCGGGCATGTACATCGGCTCGACCGACACGCGCGGCTTGATGCACTGCCTGTGGGAGATCATCGACAACGGTGTGGACGAGGCCCTGGCCGGCGTCGCGCACCGCGTCGAGGTGACGCTGCACGAGGACGGCTCGGTCGAGGTGTTCGACGACGGGCGCGGCATCCCGACCGACAAGGAGCCCAAGACCGGGCTGTCGGGAGTCGAGGTGGTGGCCACCAAGCTCCATGCCGGCGGCAAGTTCGGCGGCGGGTCCTACGTCGCGACCGGCGGCCTGCACGGCGTCGGCCTGTCGGTGGTGAACGCGCTCTCGTCGCGGATGGACATCGACGTCGACCGCTCGCCGACCCAGCAGGGGCTCTCTTTCCAGCGCGGCGTCCCGGGCGTCTTCGACGGCGACGGCCCCGATGCGTCGTTCACGCCCGCCTCCGGCCTCACCCGCAAGGGCAAGCGCGTCGCCAAGGGCAGGACCGGCACCCGGGTCAGGTTCTGGCCGGACCGCCAGGTCTTCACCAAGGACGCCCGCTTCGAGATGGAGGGCCTCGTCGGTCGCGCCCGCCAGACGTCGTACATCGTGCCGGGGCTGGAGCTGGTGATCCGCGACCGGCGCACCGCCGAGATGGTCGAGGAGAAGTTCCGCCACGACGGCGGCATCGCGGAGTTCGTCGAGTTCCTCTCCCACGGCGAGCCGGTCACCGACATCCTGCGCCTGCAGGGGATGGACACCTTCACCGAGACCGTCCCGCTGCTCGACGACAAGGGGCACATGACGCCCCAGGAGGTGGAGCGCGAGCTCACCGTCGACGTCGCGGTCCGGTGGGACACCGCCTACGACACCGAGGTGCGGTCCTTCGTCAACGTGATCGCCACGCCCAAGGGCGGCACGCACGTCAGCGGCTTCGACAGCGCGCTGACCAAGACCTTCAACGACGCGATGCGGGGTGCGAAGGTCCTCAAGGCCGCTGACACCGACGTCATCAAGGACGACGTGCTCGAGGGACTGACCGCGGTCGTGACCGTGCGTCTGGCCGAGCCGCAGTTCGAGGGCCAGACCAAGGAGATCCTCGGCACGCCGGCCGCACGAGGCGTCGTCCGCAAGGTGGTGGCCGGGGAGCTGAAGGCATTCCTCACCTCGACCAGGCGCGCGGAGAAGGCCCAGGCCAAGCTGGTCATGGAGAAGGTCGCCGGGGCCTCCAAGACCAGGCTCGCGGCCCGGCAGCACAAGGAGAACCAGCGCCGCAAGAACGCGCTCGAGTCCTCGGCCCTGCCGGCCAAGCTCTTCGACTGCCGCAGCAGCGACACCGAGCGCACCGAGCTCTTCATCGTCGAGGGCGACTCGGCCATGGGCACCGCCAAGGCGGCCCGGAGCAGCGAGTTCCAGGCGCTGCTGCCGATCCGCGGCAAGATCCTCAACGTCCAGAAGGCCTCGGTGGGCGACATGCTCAAGAACACCGAGTGCGCCTCGATCATCCAGGTCGTCGGCGCCGGGTCCGGCCGGACCTTCGACCTCGAGGCGGCCCGCTACGGCCGGATCATCCTGATGGCCGACGCCGACTCCGACGGCTCCCACATCCGGTGCCTGCTGGCGACCCTGTTCTTCAAGTACATGCCCGAGCTGGTGCGCGACGGCCGGCTCTACTCGGCGGTGCCGCCGTTGCACCGCATCGAGCTGTCCAACCCCAAGAAGGGGATGGACAAGTACGTCTACACCTACTCCGACGCCGAGCTCCAGCGTCAGCTGGCCGACCTCAAGCGCAAGAACGTGCGCTGGAAGGAGCCGGTCCAGCGCTACAAGGGCCTCGGTGAGATGGACGCCGACCAGCTGGCCGAGACCACGATGGACCCGCGCCACCGGACCCTGCGCAAGCTCACGATCGACGACGTCGACGAGGCGACCCGCGTCTTCGAGCTGCTGATGGGCTCCGACGTCGCGCCGCGCAAGGAGTTCATCGTGCAGGGGGCCTATGAGGTCGACGTGGAGACGCTGGACGCCTGATGGCCGAGGTGGTGGTGGTCGACGGTGAGTGAGGCAGGTCGATGACCGTGTCGCACCCGTCGGACCGACGGCCGGATCCTGGGCCGCGAACATCGTGGACTCTTGGTGCCGGCATGCGACACCAGAGCTCCACGCTCCTCGGGGACCTGTCACGTCGACCGTCTCGTCTGCGCCGACCCTGACAGTGGTTGTGTCGCGGTCAGGGCCCCCGTAGGTTTGTGGCCCGTGTCACCGTGCCGCCGATAGGGAGCCCATGCCCGACGAGAAGTACGACTACATCGTCATCGGATCGGGCAGTGCGGGTGGCGTTGTCGCCGCCCGACTGACCGAGGACCCGCAGGTGAGCGTGCTGCTGCTGGAGGCGGGACCGGCGGACGACGACGACAACATCCACATCCCGCTGGCGTTCTCGACGCTGTTCAAGACCAAGTGGGACTGGAACTACGAGACGACCCCGCAGAAGCACCTGGCCGGGCGCCGGGCCTACTGGCCGCGGATGAAGGCGCTCGGCGGCTGCTCCTCGATGAACGCGATGATCTACATCCGCGGCAACCACGGCGACTACGACGAGTGGCGCGACGCCTACGGCGCCACGGGATGGGGTTTCGACGACGTCCTGCCCTACTTCACCAGGTCCGAGGGCAACACGCGTCTGGGCGGCCGGTTCCACGGGACCGACGGCCCGCTCCACGTCGAGGACCGGACCTACAACCACGAGCTCAGCACCGCGTTCATCGAGGCCGGCGTGGCGGCGGGGCTCAAGCGAAACGACGACTTCAACGGCGCCGAGCAGGAGGGCGTCGGCCTCTACCAGGTCACCTGCAAGAAGGGCCGGCGCTGGTCGGTCGCCGACGGCTACATCCACCCGGCGGAGAAGCGACCCAACCTGACGGTCCGCACCGAGGCCTTCGTGACCCGGATCGTGCTCGAGGGCACCCGCGCGGTCGGTGTCGCCTACACCCGCGGCGGCCTGGCCCACGTGGCACGGGCCGAGGCCGAGGTCGTGCTCAGCGGCGGTGCCATCAACAGCCCCCAGCTCCTGATGCTCTCGGGCATCGGCCCCGGCGCACACCTGCGCGAGGTCGGCATCGACGTGGCGGTCGACTCGTCGGGCGTCGGGCAGAAGCTGCAGGACCACCCCGCGTCCGGCATCCTCAGCTACACCAAGGACACCACCGACGTCGCCGAGATGCTGGGGCTGGGCAACCTGGTGAAGTGGAAGGCACGCGGCACGGGACCGCTGAGCTCCAACGTCGGCGAGACGGGAGCGTTCTACACCTCCCACGACGACCTCGAGCTGCCCGACATCCAGCTGCACGTCGCTCCGACCGGCTTCTACGACAACGGCATGCACGAGCCCGTACGCCGTGCGCTGACGACAGCCATCACCCTCGTCAACGTGCAGAGCTCCGGGCACGTCAAGCTGCGTTCGGCGGACCCGACGTGGCACCCCGAGATCGACCCGGGCTACTTCGACGACCGCGCCGATCTCGAGGCGATGATCGGTGGGTTCCGCACCGCGCTGGAGGTGCTGCGCCAGGGGCCGATCGCGAAGTTCATCGACGAGCCGTGGATCCCGGCGTCCGCCGACCCGACCGACGACGAGATCATCGAGGGCATCGGTCGGCTGGGCCAGACGCTCTACCACCCCGTCGCGACCTGCGCGATGGGCACGGTCGAGGGCAGCGTGGTCGACCCCGAGCTCAGGGTCTACGGCGTCGAGGGCCTGCGGGTCGCCGACGCCTCCGTGATGCCGCGTGTCCCGCGCGGCAACACCAATGCCCCCACCGTCATGATCGGCGAGAAGTGCGCCGATCTCATCAAGGGGTCGCGATGAGCACCCCCACCTCCTGCTCGCACCGCTCGCTCCACTCCCAGAAAGCCGGCAAACTGGCATGACCGCCACCACGCTCGAGCCCCACGCGACCTCCGACACGATCGCGACCTTCGACTCGCTCGACCCGGCCACCGGTGACGTCGTCGGCACGCACCCGGTCACGAGCCGGGCCGAGGTCGACGCCGCCGTCGCCCGCGCGCGCGACGCCGCCGGGTGGTGGAGCAACCTGACCTTCGACGAGCGTGCTGAGCACCTGCTCACGTGGCGCAGCGTCATCACCCGGCGCCTGCCCCAGCTGGCCGACCTCGCCCACCGCGAGACCGGCAAGCCGCACGGCGACGCGCAGCTCGAGATCGTGCTCGCCATCGACCACATCGCGTGGGCGGCCAGGCACGCCAGGAAGGTGCTCGGCCCCCGCAGGGTCTCGTCGGGGCTGCTGATGGCCAACCAGGCCGCGACGGTGGCGTACCACCCGCTCGGCGTCGTCGGTGTGATCGGCCCGTGGAACTACCCGGTCTTCACCCCGATGGGATCGATCGCCTATGCCCTGGCCGCCGGCAACACGGTGGTCTTCAAGCCCAGCGAGTACACCCCCGGGGTCGGGCAGTGGCTGGCCGACTCGTTCCGGGAGGTCGTGCACGGTCGCGACGTGCTGCAGGTGGTGACGGGCCTCGGCGAGACGGGCAACGCGCTGTGCACGGCGAAGGTCGACAAGCTCGCCTTCACCGGTTCCGGTCGCACCGGCAAGCTGGTCATGGCCGCCTGCGCCGAGAACCTCACGCCGGTCATCATCGAGGCCGGCGGCAAGGACTCGCTCATCGTCGACGAGGACGCCGACCTGTCGAAGGCCGCCGAGGCCGCGCTGTGGGGTGGGATGGCCAATGCCGGCCAGACCTGCATCGGCACCGAGCGCGTCTACGTGCACGAGAACGTCTTCGACGCCTTCATGACCGAGATCCTCAGCCAGGCCGAGGGGCTACGCGCCGGAGCCGACTCCGGGGCCCTGATCGGTCCGATCACGATGCCGTCGCAGCTCGCGGTCATCAAGAGCCACATCGACGACGCGATCGCCAAGGGCGCCAGGGTCGCGCTCGGAGGTGCCGACGCCGTGGGGGACCGGTTCGTCCAGCCGACGATCCTCACCCATGTGCCCGAGGACTCCACGGAGATCACCGAGGAGACCTTCGGACCGACGCTCGCCATCAACCCGGTGGCGAGCATGGACGACGCCGTACGCCTGACCAACGCCACCGACTACGGCCTGGCCGGCGCGGTGTTCTCCAAGGCCAACGGCATGTCGATCGCCCGCCGCATCCGCTCCGGGATGACCTCGGTCAACTCCGTGATCGCCTTCGCCGCAGTCCCGGGTCTGCCCTTCGGTGGCGTCGGGCAGTCGGGCTTCGGCCGCATCCACGGCCCGGACGGGCTCAAGGAGTTCACCTACGCCAAGGCGATCACGCGGCAGAGGTTCAAGCCGATCATGAACCTCACCTCCTTCGCGCGCGACGCCGCGACCGACGGCAAGGTGGCCCAGCTCATCACGCTGATGCACGGGGGCAAGCAGACCCTGAAGTAGGACGTACGGGGCGCCGGCCCGGCTTCGGCCGCGTCCGGCCCGCCCTGGCCGCGCCTGGCCCTGGTCTGGACTTCCACTCCTGCGAGTGGAAGTTCAGCGCCGAGACGCGCCCTCCACGCTCAGGTCCGGATGGAGTTCCACTCGTGCGAGTGGAAATCCATCGGCGGGGACGGACGGGGGCGGCCACGAGCCGAGGCCGAGGAGTACGTCGTACGTCAGGCGTGCTGGGTGAGCAGGCCCGTGTCGACGTCGTAGAGGAAGCCGCCGATGCGGGCGCGTTTGCCGATGAGGGGGTGCGTGCGGACCTTCAGGACGTCCTCGCGCAGCTGCTCGAGCTGGTCGGTCACGACCCCGAAGGACTGCCAGCTGGCGTCGACGCCGGCGGACTCGCTCACGCGCACGCGCAGCTCGGTCTCCGAGGCGGATGCCATCGCGCAGCGGGTGTGCGGGACGACGAGGATGCGCTGCACGTTGAGCAGGTGGACCCCCAGCACCAGCGCCTCCAGCGCCTGGGGGGTGACCCGGCCGCCGGGGTTGCGGAAGATCTTGGCGTCGCCGTGCTTGAGCCCGAGCATCCGCAACGGGTCGATGCGCGAGTCCATGCACGTCACCAGGGCGACTCCGGCGTGTGCCTTGCCGTCGAAGCCACCGAGGTCGAAGGAGTCCGCGAACGCGCGGTTGGCCTGCATCAGGTCGTCGAAGTCGTCCACGGTCGCCAGATTAGCGCGAGCCGAGCACCGCCACGAGAGGCAGTCGGCGGCTGGACGGTCAGTGGCTCGAGAGGGCCTCACGGGTGCTGACGCTGTCGGCCCGCACGCCCCGGAAGACGATCAGGGCGATGACGGCGGCGACCACGGCACAACCGGCCGCGCCCCAGAAGACGGCGTGCTCCTGGGCGATCCCGGCCACGCGCAGCAGGTCGGAGAACTCCTTGCACCTGCTCCTGCCGTCGCAGACCTCCTGCACGGGAGGTACGGCGAGCTGCTCGGCGTAGTAGCGGCGCAGGCCGATCGTGGTGAGGGCGGAGATGCCGATGAGCATGCCCACCATCCGCGAGACCACCACGAAGGCGCTGGCCACACCGTGCACGTCGTCGTCGGTGTGGGCGAGCAGCGCGGCGTTGACCGGCGCCAGGGCCAGGCCGAAGCCGAGGCCGCCGGTGATCAGCGCGAGGTTGGCGATCGGCTCCTCGATCGTGGTCAGACCCCATCGGGTCATCAGCACGAAGCCGGCGGCAGCCATGAGCATCCCCACCGCCGTCACGATGCCGGGGGAGAAGCGGCGGATCAGGAAGCCGCCGGCGACCGCTCCCACCGGGAGGGCCAGCAGGAACCGCACGAGCACCAGCGCCGCGGGCAGCTGGTCGTCGGGATAGACCGTGGTGCGGGCGAAGAGCGGGATGTCGATCAGCGCGGCGATCAGCGCGGCCCCGACGAAGAAGCTGACCAGCAGCGCCCCCCACGCCGGCGTACGACGCAGCGCGCCGCGCGGCACCAGCGGGTGCTCCGCGCGCCGCACGTGCCACGCGAAAGCGGCCGTGGCGAGGATCGCTCCGAGGAGGTACCACCGTCCCCGGGGCGAGAACACCTCGATCTTGGGGTCGGCCGTGGCGAAGGCGAGGATCACGCCGCCGAGGGCGGCGGCCAGCAGGAGGGCGCCGACCAGGTCGGCATCGACCAGCACCCGGCCCCACCCGCGCAGGTCGAGGAGCGGCCGCGGCGCGAACCAGCACCAGACGAGGAGCAGGACCAGCGACCCGGTGGTGATCGCCCCGATCGGGGTGAGCCAGCGCCCGTCCCCGGCATAGGGGATGAAGAGCTGGCCCCACGTGAGGTCGCGCATCAGTCCGGAGGGGCGCAGGAAGACCCCGAGCCCGCCGGCGAAGGTGGCGAGCAGGAGCCCCAGCCCGACGACGTCGGGTCGGCGGCGTCGCGAGGGTCCGGGCTGGTGCGGGCCCAGCGCGCGGATCGCCGCGGCCAGGACCAGCCCGACGGCCAGGTTGATCGCGAAGATCGCGCGCCAGTCCGACACGGCCAGCACCGCGGCGCCGAACAGGGGGCCCAGCACCGAGCCGATCTCCTGGACCGCCGACACGATGCCCAGGGGCACCCCCCGCCGCTCGACCGGGTAGAGGTCGGCGACCAGCGCCAGCGTGGCGGGCACCAGCCCACCTCCGCCGACGCCCTGGAGGAACCGGCCGGCCACGATGCTCGGCATGTCGTAGGCGAGGGTGGTGATGAAGGAGCCCAGGGCGAAGAGCACCAGCGCCATCACGAGGACCGGCACCCGGCCGCGCAGGTCGGCGATGCGGCCGATGAGCGGGAGCATCGCGACGTAGCCGAGCAGGAAGCCGCTCACGATCGGGGCTGCGCGCTGCAGCTGGTCGATCGGGACCCCGACGCCGGTCATCATGTCGGGCAGCGCCAGCACCACGACGTAGGTGTCCGCCGCGGCGAACGCGACGGCGACCGCAGCCATCGACAGGAGGAGTCGCGAGGTGCGCGAGACCGCGCCGGTGCCGGTCGCGGACCCGCTCACGGCGCGGTGATCTCCAACTCGGTGCCGTAGTCGGCGAACTCCACGGTGTAGGTCATCGGCTCGGCGCGGGGGTAGAAGACCCCCGTCATGGTGGCCGTGCGCAGCTCACCGTCGTCGTTGATCTGCCACTCCACGTCGAACGAGTCGCCCGACGACGACGGGATGACGGCGTCCATCGCGTCTCCGGGGACGGTGCCGGAGTAGGTCGTGAGGATCTCGGAGTTGTCCGCGCCACCGCGCACGCTGGTGCCCGCCTCGGGGCCCTCGGTGAGCGTCAGCAGGCCCGGGAAGCCGTCCGCGCCGATCAGGGCCGCGGGGTCCGGGGCGCCGTACTCCTTGGGGTTGACCTTCTGCCAGGCGCCGTCAGTGAAGGGCAGCTGGGCATAGACGAGGCCGTCGACGGCGATCACCGGCACCTCGGCGGTCTGGCCCGCGAAGACCACACTGATGGTGCCGTCGAAGGCGGGTGCGTCGGTGATCGTGCCGGCCGCCTTGGCGATGCCGGACACGCCCTCGGGCAGCGCGCCCGTCGACAGGTCGAGCTCGACGCCGCTCGTCTCGGTCAGCTTGGCCGACGCCTCCGCCAGCACCTCCTCGGGTGCCTTCTCCTCGGCGGCGGCCTTCGAGTCCTCGCCCGAGCAGGCGGCGAGGGTGGGCGCGGTGAGCAACGCGAGCGTCACAGCGGCGACGAGACGTCCGGGGATCCGGGCACGAGCGAACATGTCCTCAGCCTTCCACAGCACTGGGCGCGGCATCGCTCGCCGCGGCGAGCCGGCCGGCCACCTGTGTCGAGACGGGGGACGCCACCGCTGCGATCGGTTGCGCTGCGGGCACGCCGGAGCCGTCGCGCCGGCCGTCGGCCTCGGGCAGGTCGACGGGGGCGCCGCTCGCCGCCGAGGCGCGCGCCGGACCGGGTCCGGCCCAGGCCGCGACCAGGGTGTCCTCGCCCTTGAGGAAGCGGTGGCTGCGCACGCCGCCGGTGGCGCGGCCCTTGCCGGGATACTCGCTGAACGGCGTCACCTTCACCGCACCCGACTCGGTGCCCGGGAGTGCGGTCGAGGAGCCGGAGGCCGTCACGACGACCGCGTCGGCGGGGTCGAAGGCACCGAAGAACGCGACCGTCTGGCCGGCGCCGAGCTTGATGCCGGCCATGCCGCCGCCGGCGCGACCCTGCGGCCGGACGCCGGAGGCGGGGAAGTGGAGCAGCTGGGCGTCGCTCGAGATGAAGCACAGCTCCTCCTCGCCGGTCACCAGCTCGACGGCGCCGACGACCTCGTCGCCCTCACGCAGTCCGATGACCTCCCACTCGTCGCGGCCGAGCACCTCCGGGTTCACCCGCTTGACGATCCCCTCCCGGGTGCCGAGCGCGAGGCCCGGACCGTCCGCGGGCAGCGAGGTCAGCGCCAGCGCGCGCTCGCCGACGTCGAGGGGGAGCATCTCGCTGAGCGGGTAGCCGCCCTGGAGGTGGGGGTCGTTCGCCGAGTCGGGGAGCGTGGGCATGTCGAGCACGGCCACCTTGAGCACCCGGCCCCGGTTGGTGAGCACGCCCACCTCGCCGCGCGCCGTGGTGCGCACGGCACTGGTGACGACGTCGTGGCTGGCCCGGCCCTCACCGTGGCCGGGCGCCGTGCCGGACGTCGTACGGGCCAGCAGGCCGCTGGACGAGAGCAGTGCGAAGCACGGGTCGTCGGCGACCTCGACCGGTGTGGCCGCGGTGACGGTGTTGCCGGCAGAGGCGAGCAGGACCGTACGCCGGGGGGTGCCGTGCTCCTTGGCCACGTCGCTGAGCTCGTCGGCGACGACCTTCCGCAGCAGCTTCTCGTCGGCGAGGATCGCGTCGAGGAGCTCGATCGTGCGCTCGAGCTCGGCCTTCTCCTTGTCGAGCTCGAGCTTGGAGAACTTCGTCAGGCGGCGCAGCGGCATGTCGAGGATGTAGTCGGCCTGCGCCTCGGACAGCTCGAAGACGGAGATCAGGCGCTCCTTGGCGGCGGCGGCGTTGTCGGAGGAGCGGATGACCTGGATGACCTCGTCGATGTCGAGGATCGCGATCAGCAGCCCGTCGACGAGGTGCAGCCGGTCGGCGGCCTTGGCGCGCCGGTAGGTGGAGCGACGCCGGACGACGTCGAAGCGGTGCCCGAGGAAGACGTCGAGCATCTCCTTGAGCCCGAGCGTGCGCGGCTGGCCGTCGACCAGGGCGACCGCATTGATGCCGAAGGAGTCCTCCAGCGCGGTCTGGCGGTAGAGCTGCTCGAGGATCGCCTCGGGGACGAAGCCGTTCTTGATCTCGACGACCAGGCGCAGGCCGTGCTCGCGGTCGCTCAGGTCCTTGATGTCGGCGATGCCCTGGAGCTTCTTGGCGAGCACGAGCTTCTTGATCTGCTCCATCACCCGCTCGGTGCCGACTCCGTAGGGCAGCTCGGTGACCACGATGCCCTTGCGTCGCGCGGTCACCGACTCCACGCGTGCGGTCGCACGCATCCGGAAGGTGCCGCGGCCCGACTCGTAGGCGTCGCGGATGCCGTCGAGGCCCACGATCTTGCCGCCGGTGGGCAGGTCGGGGCCGGGGACGAAGCGCATCAGGTCGTCGAGCGACGCCTGCGGGTGGGTGATGAGGTGCTTGAGCGCCTGGACGACCTCGACCAGGTTGTGGGGGGCGATGTTGGTCGCCATGCCGACCGCGATGCCGGCGGCGCCGTTGACCAGCAGGTGCGGGATGGCGGCCGGCAGCACGACCGGCTCGGTCTCGCGGGAGTCGTAGTTGGGCTTGAAGTCGACCGTGTCCTCGTCGATGGACGCCGTCATCGCCACCGCGGCCGGCGCCATCCGGCACTCGGTGTAGCGCATGGCGGCGGGGGAGTCGTCGGGCGAGCCGAAGTTGCCGTGCCCGTCGACGGTGGGCAGCCGCATCGACCAGGGCTGCGCCATCCGCACCAGCGCGTCGTAGATCGCGCCGTCCCCGTGGGGGTGCAGCCGACCCATGACCTCGCCGACGACTCGGGCGCTCTTGACGTGCCCGCGGTCGGGACGCAACGACATCTCGTCCATCGTGTAGAGGATCCGGCGCTGGACCGGCTTGAGGCCGTCGCGCGCGTCAGGGAGCGCCCGGGAGTAGATGACGGAGTAGGCGTACTCCAGGAACGACGTCTGCATCTCGTCTCGGATGTCGGTGTCGAGGATGTGCTCCTCGAAGTCGTCCGGCAGGGGCTGCTTCGTCGTACGTCGTGCCATGCGGGCCATTGTCCCCGCTCGCCCACCGCCTGCGTGCCGGGGCTCGCCGGGGGAGGGTGGCCGGTTGCGTCGGTGCCGGCTCGGGAAGCCCGATAGATTGCAGCCGTGACCGAAGCCGACGCCGCAGCAGACGAGCTGGCTCCGGCGACCGCGCCCGGCGCCCCGGCACTGGGAGGCGGACGTCCTGCTGCGTGACGGCCGCACCGCGCACATCCGCCCGATGCAGCCCGACGACCGTCCGCTCCTCGTCGAGTTCTACTCCCGGGTCTCCGACGAGTCGAAGTACTACCGCTTCTTCTCGCCGATGCCGGAGCTCTCCGAGCGCGACCTGGACCGCTTCACCCGGGTCGACCACAGCGACCGCGTCGCCCTCATCCTGACGGTCGCCGGCCAGATGATCGCCGTGGGTCGCTATGACACGATCCGGCCGGGCTACGCCGAGGTGGCGTTCCTGGTGGAGGACAAGCACCAGGGCCGCGGCATCGGGCAGCTCCTGCTCGAGCACCTGGCGCAGGCCGGTCGCGAGCGCGGCGTGGAGGAGTTCGTCGCCGAGGTGCTGCCCGACAACCAGGCGATGATCCACACCTTCAAGGACGCCGGCTACCGGGTGAAGAGCGCCTTCGAGGACGGCGTGATGGAGCTGGTGTTCCGGATCGACCCCACCGACACGGCCATCGGCGTCATGGAGCAGCGCGAGCACCGTGCCGAGCACGCCTCGATCGAGCGCTTCTTCTCACCGAAGTCCGTCGCGATCATCGGCGCCAGCCGCCGTCAGGAGACCATCGGCCGGGCGCTCGTGCGCCACCTCGTCCTCGGCGACTTCGCCGGTCGCATCCACGTCGTGAACCCCAATGCCGACTCCGTCGCCGGGATGCCTGCCTGGAAGACGGTGGCGGAGATCCCCGGCGACGTGGACGTGGCCATCGTCGCGGTGCCCGCCGACGCCGTGCAGGACGTGGTGCTCGACTGCGCCGCCAAGGGCGTGCACGGCCTGGTGGTGATCTCGTCGGGTTTCGCCGAGACCGGTGAGGAGGGCCGGCTGCGGCAGCGGCGCCTGGTCGGGCTCTCGCGCTCCTACGGACTGCGGCTCATCGGCCCCAACGCCCTCGGCATCATCAACACCGACCCCGACGTCTCGCTCAACGCCTCCCTCTCCTCGGTGATGCCGCCCCGTGGTCGCGCGGGCTTCTTCTGCCAGTCGGGCGCGCTCGGCTCGGCGATCCTGGAGAAGGTGCAGAACCGTGGGCTGGGCCTCACCACCTTCGTCAGCGCCGGCAACCGCGCCGACGTCTCGGGCAACGACCTCCTCCAGTACTGGGAGGAGGACGACGCCACCGAGGTCGTGCTGCTCTACCTCGAGTCCATCGGCAACCCGCGCAAGTTCTCCCGGGTCGCACGGCGGGTCAGCCGGCGCAAGCCGATCGTCGCGGTCCGCTCGGGAGGCAGCTCGCAGGGCGTGCCGATGGGCCACGCCGTCCGCAAGATCGGCGCACCGCCCGAGGCCGTCGACGCGATGTTCCGCCAGGCCGGCATCATCCAGGTCGAGTCCCTGGAGGAGATGTTCGACGTCGCCCAGCTGCTCGCCCACCAGCCGCTGCCGCGCGGTCGTCGCGTCGCCATCGTCGGCAACTCCGACGCCCTCGGCCTGCTCGCCGCGGACGCCGCCCACTCGGTCGGACTGGTGGTCAACAAGCAGGTCGCGCTCGGGTCCGACGCCAGCGCCGAGGACTTCGAGGACGCCCTCGACGGGGCGATCGACGACCCCGAGGTCGATGCCGTCGTGGCCATCTTCATCCCGCCCCTGAACGTCGCCGGTGCCCGCGAGGACGTCGCCAACGTGCTCGCCGCGGTCGGCGAGCAGTCCGACAAGCCGATCGTCTCGACGTTCCTCGGCACCGAGGGCGTCCCCGAGCTCCTGCGGGTGCCGGACGTGGCCGGGTCCAGTGCCGGTCGCGGCTCCGTGCCGTCGTACCCCGCCGTCGAAGCCGCGGTGCGTGCGCTCGCCCGCGTCGTCGAGTACGCCGTGTGGCTGCGCGTGCCGCAGCCGGTGGTCGGCGACCTGGTCCCTGTGGACCGCGACACGGCCCGGCACCTGGTCAACGAGCTGCTGATGAACCACCCCGAGGGGCGCGAGCTCGACTACGGCGAGCTGCACCGCCTGCTGAACGCCTATGGCATCGACCTGTGGGACACCTATGCCGTCGACTCGCTCGACGAGGCGACGACGGCGGGGGAGGCGATGGGGTGGGACGTCGTGCTCAAGGCGACCGCCGACCACCTGCGCGACCGGCCCGACCTCGCGCACGTGTGGCGCAACATCGACGACCCGGTGGAGATGGCCGATGCCTGGGAGTCGCTCAACGACCTCATCACGGAGCCCGACCGCGCCGGTTTCGTGGTGCAGCGCAACGCCCCTCCCGGCGTCCCCGTCACCATCGCGACGATGGAGGACCCGCTCTTCGGGCCGGTGCTCTCCTTCGGCATCGGCGGGCCGCTGACCGAGCTGCTGGGTGACCGGTCCTACCGCATCCCACCACTGGCAGATCATGACGCCCAGGACATGGTGCGCGAGATCAAGGCGTCGCCGCTGCTCTTCGGCTACCGCGGCAGCGAGATCGTCGACGTGGAGGAGATCGAGCGGCTGGTCCGGCAGATCGCCCAGCTCCAGCACGACCTGCCCCAGGTGCGCGCCCTGCAGCTGCCGCTGGTGCTGGCCGGCGCCGACGGGGTCGCCGTGCTCGGCGCCAACGTGCGGATCGAGCCGGTCAAGGACCCGCGGTCGGACTGGTTCGTGCGTCGCCTCAGCACGATGCCGGGGGACACGCTCCCCGACTGACCCCGGTTGCGTGACAGACTGGGAGCATGCCCCGCTCCACCCGTGACGCGGACGTCTCCCACGACCTCCGCCAGGCGATCCACCGCACCGGCTACTACCCCGAGGTCGTCACCGACGGCGTCTTCTCGGCAGCGGGCGGTGAAGAGGTCCTGTCCTACTTCGTGCACCACGAGACGACCTTCGACCACGAGGAGGTACGCCGCCACCTGACGGCGCTCCTGCTCACGCCGACCCGGCTCGTGATCGCCCACACCGACGAGCACCCGGGTGACGAGATGCTCCCCGAGCCCTACACCTCCACGACCACCGAGGCGGTCACCTTGACGTCGATCCGGACCGTGGTCGTGACGCGGATGGTCGCCAACCCCACCGCGGGCGTGGCGCCGCCGGCCGAGGCCGTGCTCACGATCGGCTGGGGCGGCGTCGGTCGCCTCGACCTCGAGCCCGCGGTGTGCTCCGACCCCAGCTGCGACGCCGACCACGGCTACACGGGCACGCTGGCCGGGGACGACTACACGCTGCGTGTCTCCGCCGCCGCCGAGGGTGCCGACGCCGTCGGCGGCCTGCTGGCCTTCGCGGACGCGCTCTCGGCGCGCACGCGCGGGTGAGCACCCCACAGTGACGGGGGACTTCACCTCGCCGGCCTACGGCGAACGGTCGCTGGCCGACGTGATCCCCGCGGTCGCGCGCGCCCTCGGCACCGCGCTGGACGGTCACCCCGCGGGGCTCGAGCTGCCGCCGGCGCCGTCGTACGTCGTGTTCCTGGTCGACGGCATGGGTGCCGAGCTCCTCGCCCGTCACGCCGAGGCCGCGCCGTACCTCTCCTCCCTGGTCGCGGGCGGGTCGACCGGCACCGCAGGGGTCCCCTCGACGACCGCCACCTCGCTGACCTCGCTCGGGACCGGGCTGGTCCCGGGCGCCCACGGACTGGTCGGCTTCACCGCGCGCATCCCCGGCACCGAACGGTTGCTGAACCATCTCCGCTGGGACCGGGCCGTGGACCCGGTCGAGTGGCAGCCCCACCCGACCGCCTTCGGGCGGTTGGCGCGCGCAGGCGTGCACGTCACCTCGGTCAACAAGCGTGACTTCGACGGATCGGGGCTGACCGTGGCCTCGCAACGCGGTGCGACCTACGTCGGTGCCGACCGGGTCGGCGAACGGATCGCGGCGGTGGTCGAGGGGGCGGCGCACGAGCCCTCGCTGACCTACGTCTATGACTCGGACCTCGACTGGACCGGGCACAAGTTCGGGGTCGCCTCGAGCCAGTGGCTGCAGCAGCTGGCGATGGTCGACGCCGAGGCCGAGCAGCTGCGCGAGGCGCTGCCGCGCTCGACCCGGCTCCTCGTGGTCGCCGACCACGGCATGGTCGACAGCCCCCGCGACGCCCGGATCGACGTCGACCAGGTCGAGGGCATGCGCGACGGCGTCTTCCTGCTGGGGGGCGAGGCGCGCTTCCGGCACCTCTACTGCTCGGGTCGTGCCGTGCCCGACGTGGTGGCCACGTGGACCGAGGTGCTCGGGGAGCGGGCCACGGTGCTGACGCGCGAGGACGCGATCTCCCGGGGATGGTTCGGCGCCGTCGATGCGGGCGTGCGCGCCCGCCTCGGCGACGTGATGGTCGCCTGCCACGACGACGCCGCGGTCGTGTCCACGCGCGACTTCGCCTATGAGGACACGCTCGTCGGGCTGCACGGCTCGCTCACGCCCGCGGAGATGCTGATCCCCATCCTCGTCGGCTGACCCAGCGGCCCCACCCTCGCCGGGTTTGTCCTGTCCGACACGCCGTGCGTGTCGGACAGGACAAACCCCGGATCGGAAGGCCGTACGTCGGTGCCGCTCGGCCTCATGGCCGGTGTTTGTCCTGTCCGACGCACAGGGGGAGGGGCGGTCAGCCGAAGGGCAGCGGCTCGGGTGCCAGGCTGACGGCCTTCGCCCGCGCTGCCGTGAGCCGGCGCCGGTGGTGCTGGCGGCACAGGACCTCGTACGCCACGTCCGCGGGCGGCTCGTCGGCCGCCTCGACGTCGCCGACGACGATCACCTCGCCCTCGACGACCATCGCGCCGTTCTCGGTCCGGGCGTTGTGGGTGGCGCGCTTGCCGCACCAGCACAGGGCCTCGACCTGCAGCACGTTCATCCGGTCGGCGAGCTCGACGAGGCGGGCGCTGCCGGGGAACAGGTAGGAGCGGAAGTCGGTGAGGATGCCGAAGGCGAACACGTCGATCTGGAGCTCGTCGACCACCTTGGCGAGCTGGTCGATCTGGGCGGCGGCGTAGAACTGGGCCTCGTCACAGATCAGGTAGTCGATGCGGCCGCCGCGGGTCAACGTGTCGACGACGTAGGCCCAGAAGTCGAAGTCGTTGTCGACCTCGAGCGCCTCGTGGGTGAGCCCGAGGCGGCTGGAGACGACCGCTGCGCCCGCGCGGTCGTGGATGGTGAAGATGCGGCCGACGCGTCCTCGGGCGGCGTGGTTGTGGTTGGTCTGGAGCGCCAGCGTCGACTTGCCGGAGTCCATCGTGCCCGTGAAGAAGTGGAGTTCAGCCATGACCGGGCGATCTTGCCACAGGGCTCGCCGGGCCAGGCGGCTACCGTGCCGACCATGGACGAGGACTTCGACCGGATCGACGCGATCGCCGGTGAGATCGCCGCCGAGCGCCGCCGCCAGGTGACCCGGTGGGGGCGCCAGGACCATCCCTCGATCGGGCCCGCCGGCACGGAGCCGTTCGTCCCGGTCGTGGCGCAGTGGCAGGCGATCAACGACGCGCGGATGGCCTCAGGAGCGCACTCGTGGGACGCGATCCTGCTCGAGGAGGTCTTCGAGGCGCTCATCGAGGTCGATCCCGCGCGTCGACGCGCCGAGCTGCTCCAGGTCGCCGCGGTCGCGGCCGCCGAGATCGAGGCGATCGACCGGTGCGGCGTGCTGCGGCGCGGCCCGCTGATCAGCCCGGACGAGCTGGCGGCCAACCTCGCCACCTTCACCGTCCTCGACGTGCGCTACCTCCTGGGCGGCCCGCCCGGTCGCGAGCAGCACCTGGCCGGCCACGTCCCCGGCGCGGCGTACGTCGACCTCGACCAGGACCTCGCCGACCCGCCGGGGGGAGGCGGTCGGCACCCACTGCCGGACCCGAGGCGGTTCGAGGCCGCGATGCGCCGGGCCGGTGTGCGGGGCGCGCGTCCCGTCGTCGTGTACGACGACTGGCAGGGCCGGGCAGCGGCCCGCGCGTGGTGGCTGCTGCGGCACCACGGGCACGACGACGTGCGGGTCCTCGACGGCGGGTGGAGCGCCTGGCTCCGCGACGGGCACGCTGCCGAGGCGGGCGAGACGAGGGTCGAGCCCGGTGACTTCACCCTCGCAGCGACCCCGCGGATGCCGGTGGTGGAGGCCGGCGACGTGCTCGACGTCGACGTCCTGATCGACGCGCGGGCTGCGGAGCGCTATACCGGGGAGACCGAGCCGGTCGATCCGGTCGCCGGGCACATCCCGGGGGCCGTGAACGTGCCGACCACCGAGAACCTCGACGACCGCGGCCGCTTCCGCTCACCGGCGAGGCTGCGGGCGGCGTACGTCCGGGTGGGCGCCGACACCGCGGGATCGGTGGCCGCCTACTGCGGCTCCGGCGTCACCGCCGCGCACGACGTGCTGGCGATGGAGGTGGCCGGGATCCGCGCCGCCCTCTACCCCGGCAGCTGGAGCGGCTGGATCACCGACCCGGACCGGCCGGTGGAGCGAGGGTGACCCTCAGGCGACCGTGACCTCGTCGCCGACCCGGATCCGGCCGGACGAGACCGGCACCAGGTGGACGGCGAAGAGGGTCCTGCCGTCCACGCGTCGATGACGCGCGAGGGTGCGGACCGGCTCCTTGGCGGTGTCCAGGGACAGGGGGTCGATCGTGGTCATCACGCACCGGTCGACGGGCTTGCCCCGACGGAGCGCGACCCCGCCGATCCGGACCTCGGCCCAGTCGTCCTCCGCGAAGGGCACGTCCGCGTCGACGACGAGGTTGGGCCGGAAGCGGCTCATGGGCAGAGGTGCCGGAAGCTCCTCGCCTCGCTCGACCGCCTCCTCAGCGATCCAGTCGTTGAGCCGGTCGAGCGACGACGTGCTGGCCAGCGTCACCGGGAAGGCGTCGGGGAAGGCCGCGTGGTCCCCCGGCTCGGAGAAGCCGGGCTGCAGGGAGCGCCGCGTCGGGTCGTCGCACCACACCAGCCGTACGTCGTGGCCGAGCACCGACTGCAACCACTCGTCGGCTGCGGGACCGGCAGGCACGGCCTCCAGGTCGAGGGAGAAGAGCCGGACCCCCAGGCGGTCGCCGTCCGGCTGGTGCAGCAGCAGGTCGGGGTGCCCGGGGGCGCGCAGGCGCAGGGCGGTGTCGAGCGTCGCGTCCGTCGTGGGGGTGTCCGCGACGACGGTGAACAGCTCACGGACCTCGCGCGCCGACACCATCCGGGCGTCGCGGTCGATCACCATCCAGGTGCGGTCGTCCTCGAGGCCGCTCAGGCCCACCCACGCGGACCGGACCGGCCGGATCGCTGCGGACTTGAGCGGGTGGACGTTGAGGTGGACCAGGCGCACCGGTTCAGTCGGACTTGCCGCCGCCGAACATGATCTCGTCCCAGCTCGGCACCGAGGCACGGCCGCGCTTGCGGGCCGGCTTGGCGGGCGGCTCGGAGTGTGCCTCGGCCTCGTCCGGCGGGTCGACGGCGTCGCGGGAGGTTGCCTCGTCGGGGGTGGGAGTGTCGTCGTGCGGGTCGTCCAGGTAGGCCTCGAGGGGCTGCTCGGACCCCAGCGAGGTCTCGCCCAGCTCCATCGTGGTCTCGGTCGCCGACTCCTCGTCGGCCACCATCTCGATGGCGTCCTCACCCAGGGCCGGCTCCTCATCGGGCGCCGTGACCAGGCGACGCCGGCGTGCAGCGGCGAGGTCGTCGGCCGCTGCCGGTTCGTCGGCCGCGACGCCCGCTGCGTCGCCGGCTGCGTCGCCGACCAGCCAGCGGGCGTCCTCGTCGTCCACGGTCACGAAGTTGCCGCGGGGATCGTGGGAGAAGGTGGCGGCCCCGGTGCGGCCCGCGACGTCGAACAGGCCCGTGAGCGTCCAGCGGCCGTCCTCGCGCCGCCAGGCGTCCCACTCGATGATGTCGGGGTCGACGTTGTGCGACCTCAGGTGGGCACCGACCGCCTCGCCCAGGGTGCGGGCACCGGACTCGCTGGCGCGACGGCGTACGGAGGCGAGCTGGGCACGCTGCACCATGTGGGCGCGCTCGGCCATCACCGGCGCTGCGAACGGCATGATCTTCTCGACCGACGTGCCGGCCGCGTGGGCGACCGACTCGGGCGTCTCTCCGGCGCGGATGCGCGCCTGGATGTCGCGGGGGCGGAGGGTTGATTCCATCGGGATCTCCAACTGGCCGTTGCTTGCGGACGCGCCTGACAGGGCGCGACGGAGCCGGGCGTCGATCACCAGGGTGTGTTCCTGGCCCGAGGCGTCCACCAGCAGCAGGCGCTTGCCGTCCCCGCTGCGTCCGGTGAACGTCAGCTGGGCCATGGCCTGGGGGCTCCTGCCTGGGGTGGTCGTCGATGCGCCGGCGGCATCCGGTCAGCCGAGCCTACGCCAGCGTCGAGCCCCCGGACCGCTACGCCTGCGGCGCGCCGAGCGCGCGCTCGCGGGCGTGCCCTAGCCTGTGCGTCGTGCCGCCGAACGAGTTCGCCACGACGCTCGTCGTGCTCGACCTCATCGGCATCTTCGTCTTCGCGGTGACCGGTGCGCTGGTGGCGGTGCGCAAGCACCTCGACCTCTTCGCCGCCCTCGTGCTGGCCAGCGTCACCGGCCTCGGCGGCGGCTTCATCCGCGACGTCCTGATCGGCGCCACCCCGCCGGCGGCGCTGGCCGACTGGCGCTACCTCCTGGTGCCCGTCGCGGCCGGTCTGCTGACCTTCGCGTTCCACCCGACCATCGGTCGCCTGGAGCGTGTCGTGACCCTGTTCGACGCCTTCGGGCTCGCGCTGTTCTGTGTGACGGGTGCGTTGAAGGCCGTCGACTACGGGCTCGGCCCGCTCCCCGCGGCCCTGCTGGGGATGCTCACCGGCATCGGCGGCGGCATCCTGCGCGACGTCCTCGCGGGCCGGGTCCCGGTGATCTTCGAGGGCGTTCTCTATGCCACGCCCGCCCTCGCCGGTGCGGCGGTCGCGGTCGCGCTCGACCGTGCCGACCTGCCGTTGGCCTTCGTCGCCGCTGCCGGGTTCAGCGTCTGCCTGGGCTGGCGCCTGCTCGCTGCCGTGCGTGGGTGGCGGGCGCCGATGCCCAAGGGCCCGGCGAGCGTCTGAGGCCCGCCCGTGTCGCGATCCCCGGGTAACCGGGGAAACTGAAGGTTCCAGTGCGAAGTTTCGGGGGTGAGGCTCCAGTTTCCCCGGGTACCCGGGGAAACTGGCGAGTGGCACCCGGGCCCCCTCAGGCGCCGAGCACCCGGCGGAGGTGGGCGTTGGCGAACACCCGGTCCGGGTCGAGCCGCTCGCGCAACGCGAGGAAGTCGTCGAAGCGGTCGTACGCCGGTGCGAGGTCGGCAGCGGCGCGGGTGTGGACCTTGCCCCAGTGGGGACGTCCGCCCGCCTCACGCAGGAGGGGTTCGAGACCACCGAAGTACGCCCGGTGGTCGGTGTCGTGGGGCACGTGGAAGGCGAGGTAGAGGCTGTCACGGCCGTGCGCGGTCGACAGCGGTACGTCGTCGGCGGGGGCCGTGCGGACCTCGACCGGGAACGCGATCCTCCAGTCGCTGGCCTCGATGACCCGGCGGCACTCGCGCAGCACGTCGAGGCCGACGTCGCGCGCGACGGCGTACTCCATCTCGCGGAAGCGCACCCGGCGAGGGCTCACGAAGACGCGATGGGCGAGGTCGCTGTAGCGGCGCTCCGAGAGGGCGCGGCCGGCCACCCGGTTGATCCGCGGGACGAGTCCCGGGGCCCGCGACCCGACCCGGCACAGCCCCCCGAAGACGGTGTTGGAGACGAGCTCGTCCTCCCACCACGCCGCGAGCCGCGACGGCGGCTCCTGCTCCCCGGGCTCGAGGTCGGTGCGGACGTTCTGCTTCACCAGCATCCGGTCGGTGTGGGGGAACCAGTACATGTCGACGTGGTGCGCGCCCGCGACCATCTCGTCGTAGGACCCGAGCGCCCGGCTCCAGGACATGGGCTGCTCGTGGGCCTCGACGACGAACAGCGGCTCGACGTGGAAGGTGAGGCTGGTCAGGATGCCGAGCGCGCCGAGGCCGATCCTCGCCACGTCGAACACGTCGGGATTCTCGGTCGCGGACGCCCGCAGCACCTCGCCGGTCCCGGTGACCATCTCGAGCCCGGCCAGCTGGGCAGCGAGCCCCGCGGCCGTGCCTCCGGTGCCGTGGGTGCCGGTGGACGTGGCGCCGGCGAGGGTCTGCTCGGCGATGTCGCCCATGTTGTGCAGGGACAGCCCGAGCCGCTCGAGGGCGAGGTTGAGCTCCTTGAGCGGGGTGCCCGCGCGGGCGGTCACGGTCATCGACCCGCGGTCGACGGCGAGGATCCCGCTCAGGGCCTCGGGCCGCAGCAGCGTGTGCTCGGGCGCGGCGATGGCGGTGAAGGAGTGCCCGGTGCCGGTCATCTTGACGCTCGCTCCCGCGTCCCGCGTGCGTCGTACGACGTCGACGACCGCCTCGACCGTGGTGGGCGTCTCGACGTGGCGGGGGACGGCCTCCTCGAGGCCGGACCAGTTGCGCCACCGGTGACCGTGGACGGGGGAGGTCATGGCCGCACGCTAGGGCATGGCTGCGGGGGAGCGGCGTGCCGTCTGGGCCACGATCGCACCCAGCACGCCACCGGCGAGCGCCACGGCGTACGCGGCGGAAGCCCCGCTGTGGTCCACGACGAACCCGGCGATGCTCGCGCCCGGCGCCACGCCCGCGACGATCCCGGTGTGCAGGATCGCCATCCCCTCGGTCAGGCGACCCCTCGGGACGCCCTGCTCCACCATGGTCATCGCGCTGATGAGGGTGGGCGCGATCGCGAAGCCGCCGACGAGGAGCACGACCGCCATCAGCGGGACCGAGTCGACGAACATCAGCGGCGCCATCGCCAGCGCCATGGCAGCCGAGCCCCACCGCAGGCGGACGTCCGGCCCGCTGCGCCACACGACCGCGCCCGTCACCAGGCCGGCGACCAGGCTCCCGAAGGACCATGCCGCCAGCAGCCAGCCCGCCACCCAGCGCTTGCCCTGCTCCTCGGCGAAGGCGACCGTCGTGACCTCCGCGGCGCCGAAGAGGGCGCCGAGGGTGAGGCAGACCAGGGCCAGCGGGAGCACGAGCCGCCACGGCATGGGGGCGCGCGCACCCGTGCTCACGGTGCGACCGGCCGGAGGCTCGGTGGCGCGCTGCGCAGCGAACGCGAACGTGCCGAGGACACCGCTCACCAGCGCGAAGGAGAGCCCGGCGACCGGGTGCCAGCTCGTGGCCAGCAAGGTCACCAGGACGGGGCCGACGACGAACACGACCTCGTCGAGGACGGCCTCGAGCGCGAACGCGGTCTGCACCTCCCCGGGCTCGTCGAGCAGGTGCGACCAGCGGGTGCGCACGCTCGCCCCGACCTGGGGCAGCGACGCCCCGGAGAGCGCCGCGAAGACGTAGACGAGGACCCGCGGCCAGTCCTGCTGGACCGCGAGCATCATCAGCGCCAGGCCGGCCCCGAAGACCGAGATCGCGAGCGGCAGCACCCGGGCCTGGCCGAAGTGGTCGACCCAGCGCCCGTGCGGCACCGCGAACGCGGCCTCGGCCAGCACGAACGCCGCGGACGACGGTGCCGGCCAGCCCGTAGGACCCGGTCTGCTGCTGGACGAGGATCACGATCCCGAGCCCGACCATGGACATGGGCAGCCGGGCGACCAGTGCGGCGCTGCTGAAGGCGAAGGCGCCCGGTCGCACCAGCACCCGGCGGTAGGAGTCGAGCATCGAGGCGATCGTAGGCGTGTCTAGGCTGGCTCCATGAATCCTGCGGGTCGCCCCGACGTGCTGCCGTACGACGCACTCCTGGTCCTCTCCTTCGGCGGGCCGGAGCAGCCCGACGACGTGGTGCCGTTCCTGGAGAACGTGACACGCGGACGGGGGATCCCGCGCGAGCGGCTCGAGCAGGTGGGGGAGCACTACTTCCTCTTCGGCGGCCGCAGCCCGATCAACGACCAGAACCGCGCGCTGATCGCCGCCGTGGAGAAGGACTTCGCCGACCAGGGCATCGAGCTGCCGGTCTACTTCGGCAACCGCAACTGGGACCCCTACCTCGCCGACACGCTGGCCACGATGAAGGCCGACGGGGTCCGCCGGGCGGCGGTCTTCACCACCTCGGCGTACTCGTCGTGGTCCTCGTGCCGGCAGTACCGCGAGAACCTCTTCGACGCCGTCGCCGAGACGCCCGGCGCGCCGCGGCTCGACAAGCTGCGGCAGTACTACAACCACCCGGGTTTCATCGAGCCGGTCGTCGATGCGTGCCTGGCCGCCCTGGCCCAGCTCCCCGACCACGGGGACGCCGCCCGGCTGGTCTTCGTCACCCACTCGATCCCGACGGAGATGGCCGAGACCAGTGGCGCGCCCGAGGAGGCCCACGCACAGCCCCGAGGGGCGTACGTCCTGCAGCACCGCAGCGCGGTCGACGAGGTGGCCCGCCGGGTGCGGGAGGCGACGGGTCGCGCCCACCGGCACGACCTCGTCTACTGCTCGCGCTCGGGCGCCCCGTCGACACCGTGGCTCGAGCCCGACGTCAACGACCACCTCACCGCGCTGGCCTCCGACGGCGTGGAGTCGGTCGTCATGGCCCCGATCGGCTTCGTGTCCGACCACATGGAGGTCATCTACGACCTCGACACCGAGGCGATGGCCACCGCAGAGCGGCTCGGCATCACGGCCGTGCGCGCTGCCAGCGCCGGTGTCGACCCGCGCTTCGTCGCCATGGTCCGCGACCTCGTGCTCGAGCGCGCGGCGGCGGAGCGCGGCGAGCAGCCGGCCCGCCCGGCGGTGGGGTCGATGAGCGCCGGCCCCGACCTCTGCGGTGCGGGCTGCTGCCCGAACCCGCGCGGGCCGCGCCCGGCCCTGTGCGGGCAGGACTCGTGAGCGCGCCCGACACCGCCGAGCTGCGTGATCTCGCGGTCGCGGTCGCCCGGGAGGGGGCCGCCCTCGCCCGCCGGATGCGCGAGGTGGGCATCGACGTGGCCGACACCAAGTCGAGCGCCACCGACGTGGTCACCCGCGCCGACCGTGCGGTCGAGGAGCTGCTGCGACGCCGGCTGCTCGAGCACCGACCGGACGACGCCATCCTCGGCGAGGAGGGTGAGGACCATGCCGGCACGAGCGGTGTGCGCTGGGTCATCGACCCGATCGACGGGACCGTCAACTACCTCTACGGGATCCGCGACTGCGCCGTGTCCGTGGCCGCCGAGCAGGACGGCGTACCGGTCGCCGGGGCGGTCGTCGGCATCGGGTCCGACGTCGAGTACGCCGCTGCGCAGGGCCACGGCGCCACGCGCGACGGCACCCCGATCTCGGTCCGGCCGAGCCCACCGGTCGCCCAGCGGCTGGTCATGACCGGCTTCGGCTACCGGCCCGAGGTCCGCACCCACCAGGCGCAGTGCCTGGCCACGCTGCTGCCCGCTGTCCGCGACATCCGGCGGATCGGCTCCAGCGCACTCGACATCTGCCATGTCGCCGACGGCTCCGCGGACGCCTACGTCGAAGAGGGCTCCATGCCCTGGGACTGGTCCGCCGCCGCCGTCGTACTGCGCGAGGCCGGTGGCCGGTTCGGCGTGCTCGCCGGCACCATGGACCTCGAGGGGTGGCCGCGCGAGGCCGTCGTGGTGGCCACGCCGAGCGACGGCTGGGACAGCTTCGTCGTGCTGCTCAAGGAGACCGGCTTCCTGGCCTGACCAGGCCCTGGCAGCCGCTGGGACGGGCGGACGCGGCCCGGTTGGGGCCGGGGAATAGGGAGACGTGTCCCACTGTTCAAGCGACACGTTGCGGACCGGCTCACCACGGAGCCGGTTCATGGTGCACAATCTGGCGCCGACGACGAGCACAACTCGGTATCAGGTCCGCGCTGCGATCCGGCGGGTCTGAACCACTGCATGGGGAGAGGGAATCGATGGCCACCGACTACGACGCACCGCGCAAGTCCGAGGAGGACCAGAGCGAGGAGAGCATCGAGGAGCTCAAGGCCCGACGCCACGACAAGAACTCGGGCAAGGTCGACGAGGACGAGACCGAGGCGGCCGAGTCCTTCGAGCTGCCCGGTGCCGACCTGTCGCACGAGGAGCTGGCGGTCGAGGTCATGCCTCGACAGGATGACGAGTTCACCTGCATGAGCTGCTTCCTGGTCCACCACCGCTCGCAGCTCGCGGACGAGAAGAAGCTGATCTGCCGCGACTGCGTCTGAGCGCACGCCGGCTCACAGGCTGACACGACGACAGCGCCCGTTCCCTGTGGGGGCGGGCGCTGTGTCGTGCAGTGCGCAGCTCAGGACTCGGCGGCGGGCGCCTTCTTCGCGTCCTGCCCGTCCTTCTGCAGCTGGGGCGGCAGGTGTCCGGTGGACTTGGCGTAGTAGCTGGCCGCGCGGCGGGTCGCCAGCATCCGGGCGACCCCGATCATCGTCCCGCTGACGGCAGCCCACATCACGGCCTCTGCCAGGCGCACGTCGGGGTCGGCGGGGTTGGCCGGCGGGTTCTTGCCGGTGGCCGCGCGCCACGAGGTGTTGAGTCCCTTCTTGACCACCGAGGCTGCGGCGATGGCGGCCAGGAGCGAGAACGCCGAGTAGAACTTGCTGGTCGAGGTGTCCTTCGAGGACGAGGAGGAAGCCATGTCGCCCAGCCTATCCGGCGCCTATCCGGTCCTCTCGCTGTCCCGTGCGGCTTCGAGGGCGGCGACGAGCGAGTCCGGTCGTCGGCAGCTGACCAGCCAGTACGGCGCCGGGTCGTCCGGGTCGGTGATGTCGACGCGGACCCCTCGCTTGAGATAGGGCCGCAGCAGGAGGTAGGCCCGGGCGTCGGCGTCCACGCCGGCCTGTCGACGTACGCCCTCGGCGTCGAGGGCCGTGACCGCGCCGACGTGCGCGAGGGCGATGTGCGCCCGGCCGGCCCGGAAGGTTCCGCCGTCGACCGCCACCTGCGCACGGCCGTAGCCGACCATCAGCGACACCAGCAGCGACAGGCCCACGGCGGTGACCGACCACGCGACGACCTCGGGCGTCGCGGCCAGCACGGCCAGCCACAGCGACACCACCAGCATCGTGCCCTGCGCCCACCAGCGCAACGGAACGGTGAGGCGTTCGGCGTAGTCCACGGACCAGAGCCTATAGATTCAGTCCTCGTGCCCGACCACGACCTCGCCCCCGCTCCCGACACCGCTCCCGACGCCGACCTCGACATCGCGGTCGTCCGGCTCGACCCGGACCTGCCGCTGCCGTCGTACGCCCACCCCGGCGACGCCGGGGCCGACCTCCACACCACCGTCGACGTGATCCTCGCACCCGGCGAGCGGGCGCTGGTGCCGACGGGGCTCGCCATCGCGCTGCCGGACGGCTATGTGGCGCTGGTGCACCCACGGTCCGGGCTGGCGGCACGCCATGGTGTGTCCATCGTCAACGCCCCCGGGACCGTGGACGCCGGCTACCGCGGCGAGATCAAGGTGCTGCTCATCAACCACGACCCGACCGAGGCGGTGACCCTGGCGCGCGGCGACCGGATCGCCCAGCTCGTCGTGCAGCGGTTCGAACGGGCCCGTTTCGTCGAGGTGGGGGTGCTCCCCGACTCCTCCCGCGGCGCCGGGGGCTACGGTTCTACTGGCACCGGATCACGCCCGTGACCCGGTCCACCGACGTCCATCGAATGGGAGAGCAGACGTGAAGTTCCGCCGCAAGGCCGGCGAGGCCGCCGGCGCCGCTGACGAGGCCGCCGGCGAGACGACCGCCGGCCCGGACGACTCTGCCGCCACGCCGACCTCGGGACCCTTCGACGTGTCCGAGGTGGAGGGCGACGGGGTCGACCGCGCCGATCTCGGCTCGGTGCTCGTGCCGGCGATCGCCGATCGCGAGCTGCGGCTCCAGGTCGACGAGCAGAGCGGGCAGGTGCGTTCGGTCATGCTCGCCGGCTCCGACGGCGCCTGCGAGTTCCAGGCCTTCGCGGCCCCCCGCAACGGTGACCTCTGGGGCGACGTGCGACCCCAGATCGCCGAGGACATGGCCAGGCGCGGCGGCCAGACCACCGAGCGTGAGGGCCGCTGGGGCACCGAGCTGGTGTGCCAGATGCCGGTCAAGCGCCCCGACGGCACCGAGACGATGCAGCCCTCGCGCATCATCGGGATCAACGGTGAGCGGTGGATGCTGCGGGCCTCCCTGCTCGGGCGGCCGGCGCTCGATCCCGACAACACCCCGGAGTGGGAGGACGCGCTCGCGCAGGTCGTCGTACGTCGGGGTGAGCAGGCGATGCCCGTCGGCGAGCCGCTTGCCGTGACGTTGCCCGACGACGCGCGCCGCGTGAGGTGAGTCGTGGGCGAGAAGAGTCGGATCCGTCAGGCGCTGTCCAAGTGGGCCGACAGCGCGGAGGCGCACCAGCGTGACCTGCGCCAGTCGCAGGCGACCGAGGAGGCCGTCTCGATCGCCGACGCCCCCGAGCGCGAGCAGGTCGTGGTCAGCGGCGTCGTGCGCACGGTGACCCTGCGCCCGCGCGGCGGAGTCCCGGCGCTCGAGGCCGAGCTCGACGACGGCTCCGGCGTCATCACGGTGGTCTGGCTGGGACGCCGCAGGATCACCGGGGTGGACCCGGGACGTTCGGTGACGGTGGCCGGCTGCATCGGGCGCCAGGGTGACCACGCGATCATGTTCAACCCCCGCTACGAGCTGCGCCCGTGACCGACCCGACGCGGCCCGGCCAGCAGGAGGACCAGCAGCCCGACGCGATCGAGGCCGACACGGTCGAGGCGGTGGTGCGCCAGCAGCTCTCCAAGGCCCTCGGCGGGCGTCGCGGCATGGCGGAGGCCGCGGTCCCGACCATCTTGTTCACCGTCTCCTGGCTGACGCTGCGCGACCTCGACCTCGCGCTGTCGATCAGCATCGGCGCAGCAGTGCTGCTGCTCGTCGTCCGGCTCGTCCAGCGCTCGACCGTGCAGTTCGTCGTCAACGCGCTCTTCGGCATCGCGATCGGGTGGTACTTCGTGCACCGCTCGGCGGCGGCCGGCGGCTCCGAGCAGGACCAGGCGCTGGCCTACTTCCTGCCCGGCATCCTCTACAACGGTGCCTACGCCGTGGTGCTCGCCTTCACCTGCCTCATCGGCTGGCCGCTGGTGGGCTTCATGGTCGGCAGCATCACCGGCGACGCGACCGCCTGGCACTCCGACCGGCAGATCGTGAAGCTGTGCAGCCGTCTCACCTGGCTGTTGGTCGCCCCCTGCGTGATCCGAGTGGCGGTGCAGGCACCGATCTGGCTGGCGGGCTCGTCGGGGTCGATCGATCCCGACGCGGCGGTCGCCGCGCTGGGCGTGCTGAAGATCGTGCTGGGCTGGCCGTTGCAGCTGGCGGCGCTCGGCTCGATGGTGTGGTTGCTCTCACGCAACCGGACCCCGGTCGCGCCCGAGGCAAGCCCGGCCTGACGCGCGCTGTCAGCCGGGGTGGCTGCCGGGGGAGAGCAGGCGCTCGAGCTCGGCCTCGACCTCGGCGGGCACCACGAAGAGCAGCTCGTCACCCGATTCGAGCGGCTGCTCGGCGTCCGGGGTGTAGACCTGTCCGTCGCGCAGGATCGTGACCAGGGCGCAGTTGTCGGGGAACGGCACCAGCCCGCTGGGGGTGCCGACGAAGGGCGAGTCCGCGGACAGGGTCAGCTCGACGAGGTTGGCGTTGCCCTGGCGGAAGGTGAACAGTCGCACCAGGTCCCCGATCGACACGGCCTCCTCGACGAGGGCGGACATGATGCGCGGGGTGGAGACGTTGACGTCGACGCCCCACGCCTCGGTGAAGAGCCACTCGTTGTTGGGGTGGTTGACCCGGCCCACGGTGCGGGGCACCCCGAACTCGGTCTTGGCGAGCAGCGAGGTGACCAGGTTGGCCTTGTCGTCGCCGGTGGCAGCGATCACCACGTCGCACTTGCCCAGCTGCGCCTCGGACAGCGAGGACAGCTCGCACGAGTCGGCCAGCAGCCACTCGGCGTTGGGGACCCGCTCGGGTCGGATGGACGAGGGGTTCTTGTCGATGAGGAGCACCTGGTGGCCGTTCTCGATCAGCTCCCGGGCGATCGAACGACCCACGGCTCCGGCTCCGGCGATGGCGACGCGCATGTGTGCAGTGCTCCTGGCTTGGGTGGGTCAGTCGTCTTCGGGGCCGGCTTCGAGCACGGCATAGGCGTGGGCCGCGTGCTCCTCGCGGATGACGAGGTGGAGCATGTCGCCCTCCTGGAGCACCGTCTCCCGGGTCGGCAGCATGCCCTCCCCGAGCCGGTCGATCCAGGCGATCCGGCTGCGCGACTGCATCTGCAGCTCGACCGTGCGGTTGCCGATCCACGCCTCCGGGATCGGCATGTGGTCGACCCGGATGGTGCCGGAGGGGTCACGGAAGTCGGGCTCGGCACCTGCAGGGAGGATCCGGCGCAGCACCTGGTCGGCCGTCCACTTCACCGTCGCGACGGTGGTGATGCCGAGACGCTGGTAGACCTCGGCGCGACCCGGGTCGTAGATGCGGGCGACGACCTTCTGGATGCCGAAGGTCTCGCGGGCGACACGCGCGGCGATGATGTTGGAGTTGTCACCGCTGGAGACCGCCGCGAAGGCGTCGGCCCGCCGGATGCCGGCCTTCTCCAGCACCTGCTGGTCGAAGCCGTAGCCGGTGATCTTGTCGCCGTTGAAGTCAGGCCCCAGCCGCCGGAACGAGTCGGGTTCGCTGTCGATGACGGCGACAGTGTGGTTGCGGTCCTCGAGGCTTCGGGCGAGCGTCGAACCGACGCGGCCACAACCCATGATCACGACGTGCACACCAGAACCGTAGCCCAGCACGCTTCCAGGCGTGCGCGGGTCTAGGCTTCCCGCCTGTGAGTGTCGGCGATGTGTCCAAGCGGATCCTGCTGGGTCGCAAGCTGCGGAGCAGCCAGCTGGGCGAGACCCTGCTGCCCAAGCGGATAGCGCTGCCCGTCTTCGCCAGTGACGCCCTGTCCTCGGTGGCCTACGCGCCCGACGAGGTGTTCATCATGCTCGCCGTGGCCGGCACCTCGACCTATGTGTGGTCGTGGAAGATCGGCCTCGCCGTCGCGGTCGTCATGCTCACCGTGATCGCGTCCTACCGCCAGACCGTCCACGCCTATCCGTCCGGTGGGGGTGACTACGAGGTCGCGACCGTGAACCTCGGCCGCAACGCCGGTGTGACGGTCGCGAGTGCGCTCCTCGTCGACTATGTGCTCACAGTGGCGGTGTCGATCTCCTCGGCGGCCCAGTACGCCGCGGGTGCGGTGCCCTCCCTGATCGGGCACGAGGTCACGGTGGCGGTGGTGGCGATCGTGCTGCTGACCGCGATGAACCTGCGAGGCGTGCGCGAGTCCGGGGCCTTCTTCGCGCTCCCGACCTATCTGTTCATGGTCGCCATCCTCGGCATGTGCGGCTACGGCCTGCTGCGACTGCTGGCCGGTGACCTCCCCGACGCCGAGAGCGCGCAGCTCGTGATCGAGCCCGAGCCCGGGTGGGAGGGGCCGCTCACCCAGGTCGCCCTCATGTTCCTCCTCGCGAGGGCGTTCTCGTCCGGGTGTGCGGCGCTGACCGGCGTCGAGGCGATCAGCAACGGCGTACCCGCCTTCCGCAAGCCCAAGAGCCGCAACGCGGCGACCACGCTCCTCATGCTGGGGCTCATCTCGATCTCGATGATGATGAGCGTGATCGTGCTGGCCAAGCAGATGAGCATCCGCTTCGTCGACCCCCACCACCTCGACCGGCTCCGCAGCTCGGCCGGAGGTGTTCTGCCCGACGACTACGACCAGCACCCGGTCATCTCGCAGATCGCGGCGGGGGTCTTCGACAACTTCCCGCCGGGGTTCTACTTCGTCGTCACCGTCACCGGCGTCATCCTCGTGCTCGCCGCCAACACCGCCTTCAACGGCTTCCCGGTGCTGGGCTCGATCCTCGCCCAGGACGGGCTCGCCCCGCGCTCGTTGGGCTCGCGCGGGGACCGCCTCGCCTACAGCAACGGCATCGTCTTCCTCGCCGCCATGTCGATCCTCCTGATCTGGGTCTTCGACGCCGAGACGACCAAGCTGATCCAGCTCTACATCGTGGGCGTCTTCGTCTCCTTCAACCTCAGTCAGCTCGGTATGATCCGCCACTGGACCCGGCACCTGAAGACCGAGCAGGACCCGGCCAACCGCCGCCGGATGATGCGGTCACGGGCGATCAACACCTTCGGCCTCGGCATGACTGCGGTCGTGCTGCTCATCGTGCTGGTGACCAAGTTCCTTGCCGGGGCGTGGATCACGATCCTGGCGATGGGCTTCTTCTTCCTCGTGATGCAGGCCATCGGGCGCCACTACGCACGGGTCGAGCTGGAGCTCGCCGCGGACGAGCAGGACAAGGTCATGCCGACCCGCGTCCACGCGATCGTGCTCGCCTCCAAGCTGCACAAGCCCACCCTGCGCGCCCTGGCCTTCGCCCGGGCCACCCGGCCCAACGTGCTCGAGGCGATCTACGTCAGCATCGACACCAAGGCCACCAACCGGCTGATGGAGGAGTGGGACGAGCGGCACCTCGACATCCCGCTCAAGGTGCTGCACTCGCCCTACCGGGAGGTGGTGCGGCCAGTCGTGGAGTACACCCAGGAGATCCGTCGGGCCAGCCCGCGCGGCGTGGTCGCGGTCTACATCCCGGAGTACGTCGTGGGCCGCTGGTGGGAGCAGCTGCTCCACAACCAGACGGCGCTGCGGCTCAAGGGACGCTTGCTCTTCACGCCGGGCGTCATGGTGATCTCGGTGCCCTACCAGCTGCGGTCCTCCCAGGTCGCCAAGCAGCGCGAGAAGCGCGACGAGGTGCGCATCCACGCCGGCGACCTGCGCCGCGGCCGGGTCGCCTCGAGCGATCCGCGCCCACGCGACGAGGACCTGTGAGCCGGCGTACGGCACGTCCGCGGGCGGCCCGTGGTCGCTCGCGAGTGGGGGAGCGCTTCGAGACCGAGGTGGGTCCGGTCGCCCACGGCGGCCACTGTGTCGCCCGTCTGCCCCAGCCCGAGGCCCGCGTGGTGTTCGTGCGCCACGCCCTCCCCGGTGAGCGGGTGGTCGTCGAGATCACCGAGGGCACCGACGGGGACCGGTTCTGGCGCGGCGACGCCGTGTCGGTGCTGATCTCCTCGCCCGACAGGGTCGAAGCGCCGTGCCCGGTGGCCGGCCCGGGGCTCTGCGGTGGGTGCGACTTCCAGCACGTCGCCGTGCCTGCGCAGCGCGACCTGAAGACCACGGTCGTGCGCGAGCAGCTCGTGCGTCTGGGTCGCCTGTCCGCCGACGCCGACCTCGTCACGGGTCTGCAGGTGGAGGGTGTGCCGGTCGCGGGCCGTCCCGACGACGGCCTGCGGTGGCGCACCCGCCAGCGCTACGCCGTGCTCCCGGACGGCCAGCCGGCGATGCGCGCGCACCGCTCCCACCACCTGGTCGCGCTCGAGGACTGCCTCATCGCCGCCGACGGCGCGCGTCCGCACGACACGTCGTCGCTCGACCACAGCACATCCCGGGAAGCGCTGGTCGATGAGGGCGCCCCGCGCCCGTCGCGAGACCTGGTCGAGCACACCGTGACCGCCGGTGAGCAGACCCATGCGTTCGGTGTCGCCGCCGACGGCTTCTGGCAGGTCCACCCGGAGGCGCCACGCGTGCTGGTGGAGACCGTGCTGGAGCTCCTCGACCCCCGGCCGGGGGAGCGGACCCTGGACCTCTATGCCGGGGTCGGGCTGTTCGGGCGCTTCGTCGGCGAGGTGACCGGAGCCCGTGTCGTCGCCGTCGAGGCCGACCGCACCGCGTGCCAGCACGCCCGCGCCAACCTGTCCCCACTGAAGGGCGTCGTCGTCGAGTGCGGTCCCACGGACCGGGTGCTGCGCGCCGGCTTCGACGAACCCTTCGACCTGGTCGTCCTCGACCCGCCGCGCGAGGGTGCCAAGCGCGCCGTCGTCGAGCAGGTGGTCGACCGCCGACCCCGCGCCGTGGCGTACGTCGCCTGCGATCCCGCCGCGCTCGGGCGCGACGTCGCGATCTTCGCCGAGCACGGCTACGAGCTCACGGCGATCCGGGCGTTCGACCTCTTCCCGATGACCAGCCACGTCGAGATCGTGGCGCTACTCGAGAGAACCGGCTCTGACCTGCGGTGACGCCAAACGCGATAACGCCGTCGTCCTCCGCCAACCCACCTTGTGGCTCAGTTTGGGCTCACATTGCGCCCTGTCCACCGTCGCCACCACAGCCGTCGCCAGTGAACTCGCCGGCTGGTGCTGGTCGCTCGCAGTACTGGAGTAGCCCAGGCCACGGACCTGGATCCCGGACTCTGGCTGGCGAGCAGCGCGAGGAGCAATTCGCGGAACGTCTGTGAGCCGACGACAAAGACGTCGACGCTCGACCTCAGACGCGCGAGGACGCCAGCCGAACAGACCGTCCTGCGGTAACCATCCCGCGCATCTGCCTGACCGCGCGTCGAACAGACACGCTGCAATGTGCCCTTGACAGCAGTGGCTTACGTATCCGCTGTCGTAGTAGACCTCGACCTTCGTCGTTCACGCAGGTCAGCGGCCTGTCTGCGGTGGGATGCCACTTATGCCCCATCTCGGTTGCGGACAGGGGAGTAACTGGTCCTCGTCACGGAGCCTCGGCCGACCTGGGGGCGGAAGTCAGCGAAGCTCGAGGCCCGTCCGGTTTCGCAACTCATCGAGCGAGATCCCGTAGGTCGCACGCACGAGTGCTCCCGTGGCGCCGACCTCGATGACGGCGTGGTTGGTGTAGACGCGGCTTACGCACGTGCGGCCGGTCAGCGGGTAGGTGCACGTCTCGACGAGCTTGGAGGTGCCGTCGCGGGTGAAGAGGGACATCATCACGTAGACGTTCTTGGCGCCGATGGCGAGGTCCATCGCGCCTCCGACGGCGGGGATCGCGTCGGGCTCCCCGGTGTGCCAGTTGGCCAGGTCGCCGCCGGTCGACACCTGGAAGGCCCCGAGGACACAGACGTCGAGGTGGCCGCCGCGCATCATGGCGAAGGAGTCGGCGTGGTGGAAGTACGACGCTCCGGGGGTCTCGATGACAGGGATCTTCCCGGCGTTGATCAGGTCGGGGTCGATCTCGTCGCCGACGGCTGCCCGGCCCATGCCGAGCATGCCGTTCTCGGTGTGGAGCACGACGCCCTGGGCTGGCGTGAGATGGTCGGCGACGGTGGTGGGCTGGCCGATGCCGAGGTTGACGAACGCGCCGTGGGGGATGTCCGCGGCGATGAGTGCCGCGAGCTCGTCCTTGGTCAGGGGACCACGGTCGGTCTGCTGGACGGTCATGACGTGTGCACTACCCGGTCGACGTAGATGCTCGGGGTGACGACGTTCTCGGGGTCGAGGTCCCCGGTGGCGACGACGTCGGTGACCTGGACAACCGTTGTGGTGGCGGCGGTGGCCATGACGGGCCCGAAATTGCGGGCGGTCTTGCGGTAGACGAGGTTGCCCATCCGGTCTGCGCGGTGGGCCTTGACGAGCGCGAAGTCGCCGCGGATCGGGTGCTCGAGGACGTAGTCGCGCCCCTCGATGGTGCGCTGCTCCTTGCCCTCAGCGAGCGGCGTGCCGACGCCGGTGGGGGAGAAGAAGGCGCCGATCCCGGCGCCGGCGGCGCGCATCCGCTCGGCGAGGTTGCCCTGAGGCACGACCTCGAGCTCGATGCGTCCGGTGCGGTAGAGGTCGTCGAAGACCCAGGAGTCGCTCTGGCGGGGAAAGGAGCAGATGATCTTGCGGACGTGGCCGGTGGCGAGTAGGGCGGCGAGGCCGTGGTCGCCGTTACCGGCGTTGTTGTTGACCACGGTGAGGTCCGCGGCGCCGTGCTCACGGAGGGCGTCGATGAGCTCGGTGGGCTGTCCGGCGAGCCCGAAGCCGCCGATGAGGACGGTCGCGCCGTCGGGGATGTCCGCGACGGCTTCGGCCGGGTCGGTGTGGTGGGTGGTCGTCACAGGGCGTCCTCGTTCTCCAGCACGACTGCGAGGCCCTGCCCGACGCCGATGCAGATGGCGGCGACTCCCCAGCGGTGCCCGTCGGTGCGCATGGCGGCTGCCAGGGTGCCGAGGATCCGGCCGCCGGACGCGCCGAGGGGGTGGCCGAGCGCGATGGCGCCGCCGCGGGTGTTGACAATCTCGGGGTCGGCGAGTCCCTGGGCGAGCCAGGCGTCGACGCAGACCAGCGACTGGACGGCGAAGGCCTCGTTGAGCTCGACCACGCCGACGTCGGACCAGCCGATGCCGGCGCGGGCGAGGGCCTTGGCGGCTGCCTCGACGGGCGCATAGCCGAACCGGTGCGGCTCGACGGCGTGGGTGCCACGGCCGGCGATCCGGGCGATCGGGTCGCGGCCGATGCGGTCCGCGGCCGCAGCGGACCCCAGGAGCACGGCGGACGCGCCGTCGCTCAGGGGGGAGGCGTTGCCGGCGGTGATGGTGCCGTCGGGTCGGAACGACGGCTTGAGGGCGCTCAGCGACTCGGTCGTCGTGTCGGGGCGGATTGCCTCGTCGCGGGCGAGGTCGACCTCATCGACCGGTACGACGAGGTCGTCGTAGAATCCGGACTCCCACGCTGCCAGCGCGAGCTCATGGGATCGGGCGGCGAAGGCGTCCTGCCGCTCGCGGGGGATGTCGTGGATCTCCTGCAGCTGCTCGTTGGACTCTCCCAGCGAGACCGTCCACTCCGCAGCCATGCGGGGGTTGACCAGCCGCCAGCCGAGCGTGGTCGAGACGAGCTCGGTGTTGCCGGCGGGGAAGGCGCGCTCGGGTTTGGGCAGCACCCACGGGGCCCGGGTCATCGACTCCACGCCGCCGGTCAGCACGATGTCGGCGTCGCCGGTCTCGATCATGCGGGAGCCGATCATCGCGGCGTCGAGGGAGGACCCGCACAACCGGTTGACCGACGTGCCCGGCACCGAGACCGGGACCCCGGCCAACAGGGACGCCATGCGGGCGACGTTGCGGTTGTCTTCGCCGGCACCGTTGGCGTTGCCGAGCACCACCTCGTCGACCTCGCCCGGGTCCAGGTCGGTCCGTTCCAGAACAGTGCGCAGCACCCCGGCGGCGAGGTCGTCGGGACGGGTCTTGGCAAGTGCCCCGCCGAAGCGGCCGAACGGGGTGCGGACCGTGGCGTAGATGTGGACCGGGGGGGTGCTGCTCATCAGGGTGCGTCCTTCGTGCGGTGCTCGTCGAGGTCGTCCAGGGTGCGCTGCGCGATGCGGAACGCCGTGTTGGCGTCGGGCACCCCGCAGTAGATCGCCGTCTGCAGTAAGAGCTCCTTGATCTCGTCGTCGGTCAGGCCGTTGGTGCGTGCCGCGCGCAGGTGCATGGCCAGCTCGTCGTGGTGCGCGCGGGCGATCAGTGCGGTGAGGGTGATCATCGACCGGCTGCGGCGGTCCAGGCCCGGTCGGGACCAGATGCCGCCCCAGGCGTAGTCGGTGATGAACTCTTGGAACTCCCGGGTCAGGTCGGTCGCGGACGCGGTCGCCCGGTCGACGTGTGCGTCGCCGAGCACCTGTCGGCGGACCGTCATGCCCGCGTCGGTGCGCTCGGCGATCGTGACCGGTGCGGTGCGGATCCCGGCCACCTCGCGGATGGCGTGGGCGGTCTCGACTGGTGCCTCGACGGGGGCCTGGTGGGCGACGCGGTCCAGGACGAGCAGTCGTCCGGCGGCCACACCGTGGGCGACCTCGGCCATCGCGGCGACCGGTGCGGCGACGTCGTACGCCCCGGCGACGGCGACCACGGGCGAGGTGATCTCGCCGAGCCGGTCTCGGACGTCGAAGGCGGCCAGGGCGCCGCACACGGCCGCGTAGCCGAACCGGTCGGCGTCCTGCAGTGCGTGGAGGAGGCTTGTTGCGAGCTCCGGCTGCTCCTCGATGAACCCGGGTCCGAACCAGCGTCGGGCGGACGCCTCGACCATCACCGGTGTGCCCGACCCGCGGACGAGGTCGGCGCGCTCGCGCCACATCACCTCCTCGCCGAGGCGGGCAGCGGTGCACACGAGGGCGGCCCCCCGCACGCGCTCGGGTGAGTCCAGCAGCATCTGGAGGCCGACGGCGCCGCCGACCGAGTCGCCGGCGTAGACGAACGACGCACCGGGCTCGCCGCGCTCGGCGAGCACGCCGTCGACGAAGGCCAGCACCCCGGTCGCGAGCTCGGGCATCGTGAACGCGTCGGCGGTGCCGCCTCGGTTGGCCCCGTGGCCGGGCAGGTCCCAGGCCACGATGTGGAAGTCCTCGGCGAGCAAGGCTGCGACCGGCGACCAGAGCGCGGTGGCAGAGGTGCCGAGGGAGGGGCCGCAGACCAGCAGCGGCAGGTCGGGTGACCCGCCCAGCTGGACTCCGGTGATGAACGGCGTGCTCATGGGTGTCCTTCTGCGGGTCGGGCGCGGGTGAGCAGCAGGTCGATCAACGCATCCGTGCTTCCGAGGTAGTGGGTGGGGTCGAAGTCGGGTATCTCGGCGCCGTCGACCAGTCCGGTCAGGCTGCGCTGCTCGGCCAGCAGGCCCGACGCCGCCGTCTGTACCAGCCGGGCCATCCGGCCGGTGTCCACGTGCAGTCCCGCGACGAGCTCGGCGGTCTGCGACGCGGCGGTCAGCGTGCGGCGGCCGAGCAGGGCGAGCGTGGACCACTCGGTGTGCCAGGCGCCGTCCGGTCGCTCGTCGACTGCGGTGGCGGAGGCCAGGTGCAGCTGGGCAGCAAGCCCTGGGGTGGTCATGGCTGCACGTCGGACGAGCACCGACAGCACGGGGTTTGCCTTCTGCGGCATGGTTGACGAACCGCCGCGGCCATCGCCGGCTGGCTCGGCGAGCTCGGCGATCTCGGGGCGGGCGAGGACGAGCACGTCGGCGGCGATGCGGCCGCAGGCGTCGGTGGTGCGGGCGAGCGCATCGGCCAGCCGGGTCAGGGGAGCGCGGTTGGTGTGCCACGGGGGTGCGTACGGCAGTCCCAGCCGGTCGGCGAGGTCGACGGCCAGGGCGATCGCGTCGACGTCGCTACTGGTCAGTCGCAGCAGCTCGGCCGACGCGGCGAGTGTGCCGGCGGCCCCGCCGACCTGGACCGGGAGCCGGTCGCGCGCGTGGGCGAGGTCGTCGCGGGCGTCGAGCACCCCGTGCAGCCACTGGGCGGCCTTGAGGCCGAAGGTGATCGGCACGGCGTGCTGGGTGAGGGTGCGTCCGGCCATGGGGTCGGCCCGGTGCCGCTGCGCCAGTGCGACGAGCGAGTCCACCTGGTCGTCGAGCTGCGCGAGCACCGCGTCCGCGGCGTCGCGCAGGGCCAGTACCAGCGCCGTGTCGAGCACGTCCTGGCTCGTGAGCCCGCGGTGCACCCAGCGGGCCGCCTCGGGGTGCGTCCTTGCAAGGCGCTCCCGCACGACGGTCAGGAGCGGGATGACGAGGTTGCCGCCGGACTCGGCTGCCACGGCGAGCGCCCCGAGGTCCAGCGTGCCGACCGGCGCCTCGAGGTCCACCGTGGCGGAGGCGGGAGCGACCCCGGCTGCGGCGAGCGATGCGAGCCAGGCGGTCTCGACACGCAGCGCGGCCGCCACCACGGCGCTATCGGACAGCAGGTCGCCCGCGCGGTGGTCGCCGGGCCAGAGCAGGTCGGACATCAGGCCTCGCCGTGCTCGAGGAACACGGTCTCGTCCTCGCCCTGGAGCCGGATGTCGAACACGAAGCCGTGCTCGTCCTCGCGGACCACAAGGGTGTGGCGACGGTCCTCGGGTACCGAGGTCATCGGGTTGCCGGCAGCGAGCGCGTCTTCTAGGGAGAGGTAGGCGCGGGTGAGCAGCCGGTGCAGGAGTCCCCGGGCGAAGACGGCGATCGCGAAGAAGGCGGCCCGGTCGTCCGGGGTGGGGCCGGGGCGGACGGTCGTGAAGGAGTAGTGGCCGGTGTCGTCGACGGGGGTGCGGCCGAAGCCGGTGAAGGTCCAGCCGTCGCGGGCCCGCGAGCCTTCCACCTGCGGGACCCGTCCGTCCTCGTCGGCCTGCCACACCTCGACGATCGCGTCGGGGACGGGCACGCCCGCGCCGTCGAGGACGGTGCCGTGGAGTCGTACGGCGCCCGGGTGCGAGCGCGGCACCAGCAGGTCGCCCCCCTCGAAGGGCAGTGCGTAGCCGAAGAACGGTCCTACCGTCTGGCCGGGGGTGGGCGGCAGGCTGCTCACGGGGTCTCCTCCTCCATCGGGGTGCTGCGGCTGCCTGTGAGCACGATGTCCCAGGTGTAGCCGGTGGCCCACTCGTGCTGGGTCACGTCGTGGTCGTAGGTCGCCACCAGCCGCGCGCGGGCGGCCGGGTCGACGATCGCCTGGTAGATCGGGTCGAGGGCGAAGAGCGGGTCACCGGGGAAGTACATCTGGGTGACCAGGCGCTGGGTGAAGTCGGTGCCGAAGAGCGAGAAGTGGATGTGCGCCGGCCGCCAGGCGTTGTGGTGGTTCTTCCACGGGTAGGGGCCGGGCTTGATGGTGGTGAAGCGGTAGCGGCCATCGTCGTCGGTGAGCGTTCGGCCGACGCCGGTGAAGTGCGGGTCGATGGGGGCGGGGTGTTGGTCGCGCTTGTGGATGTAGCGCCCGGCCGAGTTGGCCTGCCAGATTTCGACGAGCTGGTGGCGGACTGGACGTCCGTCGCCGTCCAGCACGCGCCCGGTGACGACCAGGCGCTCGCCGACCGGCTCGCCGCCGTCCTGGATGGTGAGGTCGGACTCGGGGCGGGCGACGTCGCGGTGCCCGAACACCGGGGCGAACAGCTCGATGCCCTCGGGGTCGGCGTGGTGCAGGTCCTTGGTGGGGTGGCGGAGCAGACTGCTGCGGTAGGGGGCGTAGTCGAGCCGCGGCTGGTGCTCCACCGCGCCGCCCGCCTCGACGGACGTGTCGTACGCGGTGCTGATCGCCGCCATCTCGGCGTCGATCTCGGCCTGCCTGGCCGACGCCGAGTCCGGCCCCAGGGGCTTGGAGGTCGAGGAGTGCGAGGTCTGGGTCACGCCGTGACGGTAGCGAGCCGATCGGCGTCCCGGCTTGCCAACTCTTCCACTGAGCGGAAGCATTCTCATCATGGCAGGCAACGCGTCACGCTCGGGCCTCTCGGTGACCAGCCGCGCCCTGGCAGTGCTGGGCGCCTTCGACGCCCGCCACCGACGTCTCACGCTCACTGCGATCGCCGGCCGCGCGGGGCTGCCGGTCGCCACCGCGCATCGGCTGGTGGGTGAGCTGGTCGAGTGGGGCGCGCTCGCCCGGACGCCGTCGGGGGAGTACGTCATCGGGCGCCGGCTGTGGGACGTGGGGCTCCTCGCCCCGGTGCACACCGGCCTGCGGGAGGTGGCCTCGCCCTACCTCCACGACCTCTACGGCGCGACGCTGGCAACCGTGCACCTCGCAGTGCGCGACGGACTCCAGGCGTTGTACGTCGACCGGCTCTCCGGCCACGCGTCGGTGCCGGTCGTGAGCACCATCGGCTCACGGCTGCCGCTGCACGCGACCGGTGTCGGCAAGGTGCTGCTGGCCCACGCCCCACCCGACGTGCAGGAGTTGGTGATGTCCTCGCTCTCACGGATCACGCCCTACACGATCAGCCAGCCCGGTCGGCTCCGCCGCCAGCTCGACGCGGTGCGAGCCGAGGACTGTGCGACCACCGTCGAGGAGATGACGCTGGGTGCTTGCTCCGTCGCGGTGCCGATCCGTGCATCGGGCCACGTGGTGGCGGCCTTGGGCGTAGTCGTCCCGAGCGTGACGTCGAGGGAGCGGGACCGGCTGGTCAGCGCCCTCCAGGTGGCCGCACGCGGGATCGGGCGGAGCCTGCCGGCCACCACCGCCCAGGGCTGACCGTGCGGTTCCACTGAACGGAAGACGGGTGTGGTCGAAGCACGGATGAGGGGCCAACAATGCCGAGCATGCCCACCACTCCCGTCCTTGTCCGCACCCAGGTCGCGATCGTCGGCGCCGGTCCGGCCGCGCTGATGCTGTCGCACCTGCTGGCCCGCGCAGGCATCGACTCCGTCGCCATCGACCTGCGCAGCCGCGAGGAGATCGAGCAGACTCACCGCGCCGGGATCCTGGAGCAGCACTCCGTGGACCTGCTCGTCGACACCGGGGTGTCCGACCGGGTGCACCGCGACGGCTACCGGCACGACGGCATCGAGCTGGCCTTCGGTGGCGGGTCCCACCGCATCGACTTCCAGGAGCTTGTCGGCGCCTCGGCGCAGCTCTACCCACAGACCGATGTCTTCATCGACCTCGCCGATGCGCGGCAACGTGACGGTGGGGATGTGCGCTTCGGCGTCACCGACGTCTCGGTCGACGGGCTGGTGGACCAGCCGGTCGTGCGCTTCACCGACAGCAACGGGCAGCCCCACGAGGTGCGCGCCGACTTCCTCGTCGGCGCCGACGGCTCGCGCAGCCTGTGCCGGCGCGAGGTGCCGGAGGCGCAGCGGCAGCAGTACTTCCGCGAGTATCCGTTCGCCTGGTTCGGGATCCTGACGGAGGCGCCGCCGAGCGCCCCGGAGCTGATCTACAGCCACTCCCCGGAGGGCTTCGCGCTGATCAGCCAGCGCACGGAGACCCTGCAGCGGATGTACTTCCAGTGCGATCCCACCGAGGACGCGACCACCTGGTCCGACGACCGCATCTGGGAGAAGCTGCAGGCCTGCGTGGGAGCCAACGGCTACACGTTGAAGGAGGGCCCGATCACCTCCAGGACGGTGCTGCCCTTCCGCAGCTTCGTCCAGGAGCCGATGCACCACGGTCGCCTGGTGCTCGCCGGGGACGCTGCCCACACCGTGCCGCCCACCGGCGCGAAGGGTCTCAACCTCGCCCTCGCCGACGTCAGGGTGCTGGCCGAGGAGCTGGAGCGGGCGATCGCCGCGAACGACCCGGCCACGTTGGCTTCGTACAGCCGGCGAGCACTGGCGCGGGTGTGGAAGGCCCAGCACTTCTCCTACTGGATGACCACGATGCTGCACACGCTGCCCGATGCCACGCCCTTCGACCTGCGCCGCCAGGAGGGCGAGCTGGCCGCCGTGACCGGCTCGGTCTCGGGGTCGACCTACCTCGCCGAGGCCTACACCGGCTGGCCGGGAGAGCGGTGAGGATGGCGCTCCCGCGGCAGACCCCCACGGCCAACCACCTCGGCGAGGACGTCACGTCCTCCCTGCCCGACGCCTTGACCGTGACCGGCACCGCCGGCCTCCGGACCGAGGACCAGGAGGTCTGGCAGCTTGCCGTCGAGCACCTGCACGTGCGCAGCAATGACGCCCACACCATCTACTCCTACGGGCTGGCCGCCGCGCTGTGCGACCTGCACCCCGAGGCCGACCGCGACGTGGTGCTGCCCGCGATCATCCTCCACGACACCGGCTGGTCCCGGGTGCCCCAGGGCGAGGTGCTGGAGGCCATTCGTCCCGGTGGCGGTCGCCACGACCTGGTGATCCGGCACGAGAAGGAGGGGGCGGCCATCGCCACCGATGTCCTGGCCCGGCTCGGTCGCGACCCGGGGCGCTCGACGGAGATCGTCGAGATCATCGACGGGCACGACTCGCGGAGGACCGCGCTCTCGCTCAACGACTCCCTCGTGAAGGACGCCGACAAGCTGTGGCGGTTGACCCCGCACGGGGTCGACACGGTCATGGACTGGTTCGGGCTGACCCGCGAGCAGGCGCACGTGCTGATCGGCAGCCGGGTGCACGACCATCTCTTCACCGAGGCGGGCCGGACCATGGCGCGCGGACTCGCGGCCGTGGCCCGGATCGACACCGTGCCGGAGCGGGTCGCACTGGGTTGACGGTGCCGATTGACGGTGGCGGTTGAATGGGCGGCATGCGCGGTGACGGACGCACGGTCACCTCGAAGGCCTTCGCCCTGCTCGGCGCCTTCGAGCAGGGTCCGACCGCGCTCTCACTGACCGATCTCGCCGCCCACGCCGACCTGCCGCTTCCCACCGCACACCGGCTCGTTGGCGAGCTGGTCGAGTGGGGAGCCCTCGAGCGCGACACCCAGGGCCGCTACACGGTCGGCCTGCGCCTGTGGGAGGTCGCCCAGAACGCCGGCCGCCAGCTTGCGCGACACCGCCCGGCCGCACCTGCAGGACCTGTTCTCGCTGACCCACGAGACCGCCCACATCGCGATCCGTGAGGGCGACGAGGCGCTCTACATCGATCGGATCTACGGGTCGACCCGCGTGCCGCGCGCGTCGCGGGTCGGCGGTCGGCTGCCCCTGCACGCGACGGCTGTCGGCAAGGTGCTGCTCGCCTTCGAGGAGGACTGGGTCCGCGAGGCCTACCTCACCCACCGGCTCGACCAGGCGACCAAGCACACCCACGTCAACCCGGGGCGGCTGGCCGCCGAGCTCCGCAAGGTGCGCGACGAGGGCTACGCGACCACGCAGGAGGAGGTCCGCGAGGGCTCGTGCTCGATCGCGGTGCCCGTCCGCCTCGACCCCCACCCCGCCGCCATCGGCCTCGTCATGCTTTCCACCCAGGGCACCGTCATGACCCGGCACCTACCCGCCCTGCGTGGCGTGGCACACCGCATCGAGGTCGCCGCCTCGCGCCCGCAGCCGAGCGTGCTGCGGATCCCGCGCCGGTCTGTGCGCCGCAACGGCTGAGCCGCGCACAGGCGCTTCCGTCCAACGGAAGGTGACGATGGACCCGCGGTGTGTGCGGGGTCACGATGTGGTGGTCGTCACCTGACGACCACTGACCAAGGAGGCGCGATGACGTCAACCCAGGCTCCCACCGGAGCGGCGCAGGGCTGCCCGGTCCACCACGGCTACCAGCCGTTCGCGATGGACGACCCGTTCGCGGCCTACGCCGCCCTCCGCGAGGAGGAGCCGGTGATGTTCGACGAGCGCATCGGCTACTGGGTGGTGAGCAGGTACGACGACGTCAAGGCCGTGTTCGAGGACTGGGAGACCTTCTCCTCCGAGAACGCCCAGGCGCCCGTCCGTGAGCGCGGCCCCCAGGCGAAGCAGATCATGGAGGACGGCGGGTTCACCGCCTACTCCGGCCTCTCAGCCCGCGTCCCCCCGGACCACACCCGGATCCGCAAGGTGGCGGCCAAGGCCTTCACCCCGCGGCGGTTCAAGGTCCTCGAGCCGGAGATCCGGGCCAACGTGGTGCGGCTGCTCGAAGAGATGCTGTCGCGCCCCGAGCGCCGCGGCGACCTGGTCCGCGACCTGGCCTACGACGTCCCGACCATCACGATCCTGACGCTGATCGGGGCGGACCTCGGCATGGTCGACACCTACAAGCGCTGGTCCGACTCCCGCGCGGCGATGACCTGGGGCGACCTCTCAGACGACGAGCAGGTGCCCCACGCCCACAACCTGGTCGACTACTGGGCCGAGTGCCGCCGGCTGGTCGCCGAGGCCCACGAGTCCGAGCGCGACAGCCTGGTTGGCGACATGGTCCGGATGCAGGCCGCCGGCGACCCGATCAGCGACCACGAGATCGCCTCGATCTGCTACTCGCTGCTCTTCGCCGGTCACGAGACCACCACCACGCTGATCTCCAACGCGCTGCGGGTCCTGTTGGACCACCCGCAGCAGTGGGAGCAGGTGGCCGCCGACCCCACCCGCATCCCCGGTGCGGTCGACGAGGTGCTGCGCTACAGCGGGTCCATCGTGGGGTGGCGACGCCGTGCACTCCGCGATGCCGAGATCGGGGGAGTGGCGATCCCGAACGGCGCCGACATCCTCCTGCTGATGGGCTCGGCCAACCGGGACGAGACCAGGTTCGCGGACGGTGAGGCCTTCGACATCGCTCGTCCCAACGCTCGCGAGCACCTGTCGTTCGGCTTCGGCATCCACTACTGCCTTGGCAACCTGCTCGCCAAGCTCCAGGCCAAGATCGCCCTCGAGGAGGTCGCTCGGCTCGCACCGGGACTGCGCCTCGTTGACGACGCCGACATCCGCTTCGGCGACAACCTTTCCTTCCGCGCGCCCGTCGCGGTGCCCGTCACCTGGTCCGAAACCCCGGAGGTCTGACCATGAACAACGACTACGTCGTTTTCTTCGACAGCGACCACGAGCCCACTCTGGAACTGCTCGGCGGCAAGTGTGCGTCCCTGGTCTCGATGACCGCGGCCGGCATGCCCGTCCCGCCCGGCTTCGCGGTGACCACCGCCGCCTTCGACCACTTCATCGACGGGAGCGGACTGCGCAAGGAGATCAGCGACCTGCTGTCCGAGATCGACCCCGACGACGTGGAGTCCGTGGACAACGCCTCAGCAACGTATCCGCGCCGCCGTCGAGTCGCGCGAGGTCCCTGAGGACATGCACGATCTCCTGCGCGACGCATACGGGCATCTGATGTCCCGCTTCGACACCGAGGTCCCGGTCGCTGTGAGGTCGTCGGCCACGGCCGAGGACCTCCCCGATGCGAGCTTCGCGGGTCAACAGGACACCTACCTCTGGCTCACCGGCTACCCGGCCGTCAGCAAGCACGTACGCCGCTGCTGGGCCTCCCTCTACACCAGCCGGGCCATCATCTACCGGCTGCGCAACGACATCCCCGAGGACGACCTGTCGATGGCGGTCGCCGTGCAGAAGATGGTCAACGCCCGCGTCTCGGGCGTCGCGATGACCATGGACCCGACCAACGGCGACCGTTCCAAGATCGTGGTGGACGCGTCCTGGGGGGTCGGCGAGATGGTCGTCTCCGGACAGGTGACTCCCGACAACCTGATGCTCGACAAGGTGATGCTGTCGGTCGTGCGCGAGCACATCGGGGACAAGCACGCCGAGCTCGTGCCCGACGCGACCAACGGCTCGCTCGTCGAGCGCGAGGTCGAGCCCGAGCGCCGAGCCGTCCGGTGCCTCACCGACGACGAGCTGCACGCCGTCGCGACCATGTCCAAGCGCGCCGAGAAGCACTACGGCTGCCCCCAGGACATCGAGTGGGCCCTCGACGCCGACCTGCCCGAAGGAGACAACCTCCTGCTCCTGCAGTCCCGCCCGGAGACCGTCCACTCCGCCCCCGGCGCCACCCCCTCCCCGTCGACCCCCTCCGCCTCGGGGCCGACCGGTTTCTCGATGCCCGGTCTCACCTCCTCCCTCACCGGCCGCTGAGCCCCAGCGCCGTCGCCCACCCAAAGGAACTCGCATGACGATCGAACAGACCATGAAGTCCTTCCCCAAGCCCTCGCAGATCGAGGTGCCGCGCCGGTGCCGAGGGATGGGAGGACCTCTATCCCTACAACCTGGTCTTCGACAACGCCCCCGGCGGCGACGAGAAGTTCTGGTTCTGCGACAGCCAGCACTGGCCCACGGTGTTCAAGCCCTTTGAGACCATCGGCGGCGAGTTCGCGGTCAAGTGCCTCGGGCAGTACAACACTCGCCACCTGCTGATCCCGCCTGCCAACGGCATCGAGTTCAAGATCCACCTCGGCTACCTCTACATGAGCCCGGTGGGCGTGCCGGAGGATGAGATCGCAGCCCGCGTGCCGGAGTTCGAGCGCCGCGCCGGACACTACTTCCAGAACTGGGACAGCCTGCTCGAGGCCTGGCACTCCAAGGTCCGAGCCACCATCGACGAGATGGAGGAGCTGGAGTTCGTCGCGCTCCCCGACGCCGTGCCGTTCGACGACATCGTCTCGGGCAAGGCGATGGACGGCTCGCAGGTGCTGATGGAGAACTACGACCGCCTGATCGCGCTGCTCTACCGCAACTGGCAGTACCACTTCGAGTTCCTCAACCTGGGCTACCTCGCCTACCTCGACTTCTTCGGCTTCTGCAAGGAGGTCTTCCCCGGCATCCCGGACCTGGCGATCGCCAAGATGGTCCAGGGCGTCGACATGGAGCTCTTCCGGCCCGACGACGAGCTCAAGAAGCTCGCCGCCCAGGCGGTCGAGCTGGGCATCCAGGCAGCCTTCGCTGACCCCGACGACGTCGAGGGGACGCTGGCCGCGGTCCGCGACGCGGGCGGCGAGGAGTGGCTGGCCGCCTACGAGGCGGCCCAGGACCCGTGGTTCAACTTCACCGTCGGCAACGGCTTCTACGGCCACGACAAGTACTGGCGCGAGCACCAGGAGATCCCGCTGGGCTACATCAAGGACTACATCCGACGCGTGGACGACGGCCAGGACATCATGCGTCCGGTCGCCAAGCTGCTGGCCGAGAAGGAGCGGATCGTCGAGGAGTACCGCGACCTGGTCTCACCCGAGCTGCAGGAACAGTTCGACGCCAAGCGCGGGCTCGCCGCCACCGCCTACCCCTACGTCGAGAACCACAACTTCTACATCGAGCACTGGACCATGGGCGTCTTCTGGCGCAAGGTGCGCGAACTGGCGTCGGTCTTTGCCGAGGCCGGCTTCTGGGCGGACCCCGCGGACATGCTCTACCTCAACCGCAACGAGGTCCGTGACGCGATCTTCGACTACGTCACCGGCTGGGCTGTGGGCGCCGACGCGACGGGACCGCACTACTGGCCCGCCGAGATCGAGCGGCGCCGCGGGATCATCGACGCCCTTTCGACGCGTCGCCCGCAGCCGGCGCTCAACACGCCGCCCGCGCAGATCACCGAGCCGTTCACGATGATGCTCTACGGCATCACCACCGAGCAGGTGCAGCAGTGGCTGGGCGCCGATGACGGCAGCGACGACGGCGCGATCACCGGCATGGCCGCCTCGCCTGGCGTGGTCGAGGGCCTGGCCCGGGTGATCACCTCGGCCGACCAGCTCGGCGAGGTGCAGGAGGGCGAGATCCTCGTCGCCACCATCACCGCTCCGTCGTGGGGTCCGATCTTCGGCAAGATCCGCGCCACAGTCACCGACATCGGCGGCATGATGAGCCACGCTGCCATCGTGTGCCGGGAGTACGGCCTGCCGGCCGTCACCGGCACCGGCTCGGCGTCGACCACCATCCTCACCGGCCAGCGGATTCGCGTCGACGGCAACACCGGCCGCGTCGAGATCCTTGAGGACTGACGGTGAACGAGCACTCCGACCACACCGGCCACAGCGACCGGGGCAACGCTCGCACGGTCCTCGTGACCGGTGCGGGCGGGGGACTGGGCCGGGCGTTCGCGTTGGGCTTCGCCTCCCGTGGTCACCGCGTCGCGGTGGCCGACATCGACACTGAAGGTGCTGAGGAGACCGCCCGCCTTGTCAAGGACACCGGTGCCGAGGCGTGGGCCGGACGTGTCGACGTCACCGACGAGGCGTCCACCCGCGAGCTCGCCGGCCAGGTCGCCGACTTCGGAGGCGGATCGATCGACGTCCTTGTCAACAACGCCGCCGTCTACGGCACCGTCACCCGTTCTCCGCTCGAGGACATCGACCCGGCCGAGTGGGACCTGGTGATGGCCGTCAACCTCAAGGGGCCCTGGCTCATGACCCGTGCCGTGAGTCCCCACCTCCCCGACGGCGGGCGTGTCGTCAACCTGTCGTCGGCGACCGTCTACTCCGGCTCGGAGAACTGGGCTCACTACGTCGCCTCAAAGGGCGGCGTCATCGCCCTGACCCGGGTGATGGCAAAGGAGCTCGGTCGCCGGGGGATCACCGTCAACGCGATCGCCCCGGGATTCACCCTCACCGAGGCGAGCAAGAGCCTGCTCGAGGACGCGGAGTCGTACGGCGTCGACCGCGGTTCCTTGCGGCGGGCCAGCCAGCCCGAGGACATCGTCGGCGCCGCGCTCTACCTCGCCGGACCCGACAGCAGCTTCGTCACCGGCCAGACCCTGGTCGTCGACGGCGGCCGCCAGTTCATCTGACCCCACCACCCACTGGAGGAACCACATGTCGACCGTCACCTACACCGACCACGCCGACGAGTCCCGCGTCGTGGAGGCGACCGTGGGCGACTCGGTCATGGAGACCGCGGTCCGCAACGGCGTGCCCGGGATCGTCGCCGAGTGCGGCGGCTCCCTGTCGTGCGCGACCTGCCACGTCTTCGTCGATGAGACCGACCTCGCCTCCCTCCCGCCCATGGAGGAGATGGAGGACGAAATGCTGTGGGGCGCGGCGCAGGACCGTCAGGACAACTCGCGGCTCTCCTGCCAGTTGAAGGTGACCGAGGGCTGCGACCTGCACGTCACTACCCCGGCCACGCAGGTCTGACCGCCATGACCGACGTGGAGCGCAAGATGTCGACCGGCGGGCTGCTCGTCATTGGTTCCTCACAAGCCGGGGTCTCGCTGGCCACGTCGCTGCGGGCACTGGGCTACGACGAGCCGATCACGCTTCTGGGCGACGAGAACCACCGCCCCTACCAGCGTCCGGCGCTCTCCAAGGAGTGGCTGCAAGGTGAGATCACTAACGAGTCGCTGATGTTCCGCACGCAGGACTACTGGGACGAGCACCACATCGACGTGATCAAGAACGAGCGGATCATCCGCATCAACAAGGCTGAGGACGGCTCCGGCGTCGCGCACTCCTTGTCGGGCGCGACGTTCGCCTTCGACCGGCTCGCCCTCGCCGTGGGCGCGCGGCCACGGCGACTTCTCTTGGAGGGCGTGGACCTGCCCGGGGTGCTCTACCTGCGCAACGCCGACGACGCGCTCGAGCTCAAGGCACGCGTGCCGGGCGTGCAGGACGTGGTGATCATCGGTGGCGGCTTCATCGGCATCGAAGCCGCCGCGTCCCTGCACAAGATGGGACGCACGGTCACCCTGCTCGAGGCGGCGCCGCGCCTGGTGCCGCGCGCAGTCGGGGAGCAGACCTCCGCGCACCTGCTCGATCACCACCGCCGCGCCGGCATCGACGTGGTGCTGGGGGCCGAAGTACATCGGATCCTGCCGCGCGGCGACCGCGTGGGCGGCGTCGAGTTGGCTGACGGGCGCGTCGTCCCGGCCGACCTCGTCCTGGTCGGGGTCGGGGTCATCCCGCACACCGAGCTCGCCGAGTCGATCGGCCTGGTCTGCGACAACGGGGTCCGCGTCGACGGCTCGGCGATCGCGTCCGACGGCGTGACGGTGGCCGTCGGTGACTGCGCCAACCAGCCCAACCCGATCCCCGGTGCACCCGAGGGCGACCGGGTCCGCTTCGAGAGCGTCAACAACGCCATCGAGCAGGCCAAAGTGGCGGCGTACGCCATCACCGGTCGCCGCGAGGAATACGCCGGGATCCCGTGGTTCTGGTCCAACCAGGGCGACATCAAGCTCCAGATCGCAGGGCTCTCCTCCGGCCACGACCGTCAACTCGTGCGCGCCGATCCCGAACGGGGAAGGCACTCGGTCCTCTACTACCGCGGCGACCGGTTGCTCGCCGCCGACTGCATCAACCACCCGCTCGACTTCATGGCGGTGCGCGCGGCGCTGTCCAAGGGCCTGACCATCCCGTACGACCGCGCCGTCGATCCCGCCACCCCGCTCAAGTCCGTCACCGTCGACCCAGCCGCGCTCATCGCGGCGGAATGAGGATCTCCATGACGACCCAGTCCCTCCACCAGACCGGCGACCTGACCAGTGAGCGCCCGGTTCCCGCGACCGGCCCGATCGACACGTCACCGATCTCGCTGACGCCGCCGTCCGGCGGCGACCTCGACCCGATCTGGAAGTCCGTGGTCACCGAGACCCGCACCCGCGGCAACGACATCCACCTCCCCATGTCACTGGCGTACGCCGAGCGTCTCTGCGTGGCCCACCCCGAGGCCAACTCGCTGCTCGTGCGCATCTCCATCCAGCTCCACGACACGGGGTGGGGACGGGTCGAGGAGGACCGGATCATCTCCGAGGGCTTCACCGGCGACTGGCGCAAGGCGGCGATCCGCTTCGAGCACGAGAGGCAGGGGTGCCTCATCGCCCGCGAGGTGCTGCCGCCGCTGGGCTACGACGAGGACTTCGTTGAGGCCGTCTGCGCGATCATCGACGGCCACGACACCCGGCAGGAGGCCCACTCCCTGGAGGACGCGCTGGTCCGTGACGCCGACCGGCTGTGGCGCTTCGACCACGCCGGCATCGCGCTCGCATCGGGATGGTTCCGGATGGATCCGGCCGTCTACAGCGACCGCCTCGAGGCCGAGATCATCCCCGAGCTGATCACCTCCGCGGCCCTCGAGATCGCGACCGCGGAGCTGGGCCGCTCGCGGGCCCTGCTCAAGACGGCCGTGATCCGGTGACGGCGACCAGCACCGTGGCGCCTGCCCGTACACCGCGGTGGACGCACGCCGACGACGTGCACGTCGACGGGGCGTGGCGCACGTCGACCGCCACTGCGAGGATCGCGCAGGTCGACCCGGCCACCGGCCGAGAGTGGGGATCGGTCCCCGACGCATCCGCCGAGGACGTCGATGCCGCGATGGCCGCTGCTGACCGGGCGTTCCGGTCGGGACCGTGGGCTACGTGGACGCCGTCCGAGCGATCCACGCTGCTGCTGCGCATCGCTGACGAGTTGGAGTCACGCGCGGAGGAGATGGCCGTCACCAACACGCTCGAGAACGGCTCGCCCGTGAGCGAGACCCGGGGTGCCGCCGCCAACGCGGCCGGCATCTTCCGCCATGTCGCCGGACTCGCATCGTGGCTCGAGGACGAGGACGTCCGTCCCTTCCCCGCCGGCGGAGCGGAGTCCGTCGTGCGCAAGGACCCGCTGGGCCCGTGCGTGCTGATCGCGCCGTGGAACTTCCCGATCAACCTGATGGTCGTCAAGCTCGCCCCTGCCCTGCTGGCTGGCAACACCGTGGTGATGAAGCCGGCTCCCGGCACCTCGCTGTCCATCCGATTCGTGGTCGAGGCGTGCGTGGCCGCGGGCCTGCCCCGGGGCGTCGTCAACCTCGTCACAGGCGGGGGAGAAGTGGGTGATCGATTGGTGCGCCACCCCCTGACGGCCAAGGTCGCCTTCACCGGGTCCACACCCGTGGGGCGTCGGATCGCGGCCGCGTGCGGCGAGCTGTTGCGACCGGTCACCCTCGAGCTCGGCGGCAAGTCGTCGGCGATCGTGCTGGACGATGCCGACCTCGACCAGCTGGCCTCGGTGCTCGTCCGCACCTGCCTGCGCAACACCGGCCAGACCTGCTACATCGCGACCCGCATCCTGGCGCCGTCTTCGCGCTACGACGAGGTCGTCGACGTCGTCACACGGACCGTGGCCGGAGCCCCGCAGGGTGATCCGTTCGACGAGGCCACTGTCTTCGGCCCGATGGCCTCGCAGGCGCAGTACGACGTTGTGCGCGGGTTTCTCGATTCGGCCCGCGCCGAGGGCGCGCGCGCCACGACCGGCGGCGACCCGGCAAGCACCAAAGAGGGTTGGTTCATCGAGCCGACCGTGCTCGCCGACGTCACTCCCGACATGCGGGTCGCCCGCGAGGAAGTCTTCGGACCCGTACTCAGCATCCTGCGCTACGACAACCTCGACGAAGCCGTCGCGCTGGCTAACAACACGTCGTTCGGTCTCGGCGGAGTCGTGTTCTCCGCAGACGCGGACGCGGCACTTGCCGTTGCCGAGCGGATGGACACCGGCTCGGTCGGTCTCAACTTCTTCGGGTCCAACCACAACGCGCCGTTCGGTGGTCGCCACGACTCTGGACTCGGCGTCGAGTACGGCATCGAGGGGTTGTCGCAATACGTGACGTACAAGTCGATCCATCGCCAGCTGCGCTGACAACGCGCGTCGACCACGCTGGTGATGGATCGCTCCGGGATGGGGATCCCGCGTGTCTTGTTGCCCTTCGGGCGGTCTCGCTGTTCCCCGTCGCTGGCCTTACCGTCGGGGCCTTTGCCGGCCCACGTGGGTGTGCGGGCTGTCTTGCTTCAAGCATCCCTCGAGATGCGCGTCGGGTGTGCTCAGCTGCCTTGTTCTTGCCCCTGCGGACGCCGCGTGGGGGGTCTGACGCCCGGAGGCATTGGGTGCGCACGACAACTCACACAAAAGGCTGAAGGTCGGTGCCCCAAACCGGATGGCGCAAGTCAGCTCGAACTGGCTCCTTTGCAGGATGGGCAGCCTCGTGCGCGCGCTGCGGACGTTTGCGATCGTCGGCGCCCGTCGACGGGAGGGCTCGGATTGGGCTCGCTTTCATTCGCAATCATCCGCACCTGGACGCCGACGCCCACGCCCGTCCAGAACGGCATCGCCGCAGGTCACGGGCTCGTTCGGCCTCATGAGCGCAGGCGCCCGCAAAGGATCGCAGCTACGCTCAGGGTCATGTACGTCTTCCCGATGACTTCCCATGTGGAGTGCGTTGCGCTTCTTGTGAAAAGCGACTCCGGCCTGCGGTGATGTGATCGGGGCTCGTGAGCACGAGCCTCGAGAGCGGGCCGTCAGGCTCACTTTGGCCTCGCTTCGGCAATCCCAAGAGTCTTCCACAATCCTTTAAACTCTTATAGGATTGTGCGCATGGGAGCAGTCAGCGTCGCCCAGGCCGCGGAGCGGCTGGGCGTCAGCGTGCCCCGGATACACCAGCGCATCGCGGACGGCTCGCTGGTTGCCGAGCGCATCGGGTCCCAGTGGGTGGTCGACGAGCGTTCCCTCCTGCACGTCCAGGAGCGCAGCAAAGCGGGCCGCCCGTATTCGGCCCGCTCTGCGTGGGCGGTCATCGCGGCGTCCGAGGACGACAGCGACCGGGTAAGCGGCAGCGGGCCTGCGGTGTCGGCGCGGGTGCGGATGCAGTTGAAGCGTTTGCTCGAGCCGGCCGCGGAGCCCGCAGCTGATGAGGAAGTCGTCAGGCAGCTTGTGGTGTCGCTCCGGTCGGTGTTCCGCAACCGGGCCCAGCGTCGACTGCTCCGTGCAGCGCCGGCCGACCTTGCCGATCTCAGGGCCGACGAGCGTTGGGCAATGATCGTCGACCTGGGTTCGAGTGGCATCGCCTCGCCCGACGTGGAGGGATATCTCGCCGAGTCGCTCGTGAAGGGAGTCCTCAAGGACTACCTCGTGGTCGAGTCCGATCGTGATGCGAACGTTGTGCTCCACGTCGTCGCCGACGGGCAGTACCCCTACCCGGACTCCCGGCTCCGGCTTGCTGCCGATCTCGCCGAACACCGCGGGCCGCGCGAGGAGGCCCGGGCTGCGGAACTGCTGCACGAGCTCGCACTGGAGTGGAAGGCAGGCGAGCGATGATCTTCCTACCGCCCATGCCGCCCGAGCAGACCGCCTCGTGGATGGGCTTGCTTGACCTCCACGAGCGGCTTGCCGACGGCTGGACCCTCATCGGCGGTCAACTCGTCCACCTGCACTGCGCCGAACGAGGGCAGTTCCCGGTGCGGCCGACGAACGACGCTGACACGGTGATCGACGTGCGCGCCGACCCAACGATGTTGGCCACCTTTACCGAGACGCTGACCGAGCTCGGGTTCAGATCAGCAGGCATCTCGGCGGAGGGTCTTCAACATCGCTGGGTTCGTGGCGAGGCCTCGATCGACGTACTCCTGCCGGACGGGATCGGCGAGCGCGCGAGCCTGCGTCCCGGTGTCACCGGCAGCCCGACCCTCCCGACGGCAGGTGGGACTCAAGCGCTGCAGCGCAGCGAGACCGTCCGGGTGTCGGTCGCGGGTCGCGAAGGATCCGTACGCCGGCCCAACCTCGTCGGCGCACTGGTCGGTAAGGCGGCAGCGCTCAGCAACGCGGGCGACCCTGGCCTCGGTCGGCACCGGCGCGACTTCGTCGTCCTCGCTGGGTTGCTCACAGCCCGCGACTTCCGGAACCAAGAGCTCACGAAGAAGGACCGCCAGCGGCTGCGCACCATGGTCACCGCGGTCGGGAAGGACCGGGCGCTGCTGATCGAGATCCCGGACGCCCAGATCTCGCTCGATCGGCTCATCACGGCGGGGGAGTTGTAGTCATGCCGGAGGACTTCGGTGTCGAGTTGCAGCGAAGATTGATGCCCGCCAGCGGGGCAAGTTGGCGAGATCGGTCGCCCGGTGACTGGTCGTCAAAGTAGGGGAGCCCTCACCCTTACGCCACCCGACAGCCGGCGGCAGATCGTCCGCATAGGGCTCCGTCACCGGTGCACGTCACCGGGCGGGTCTTATGGGACGCCCGGGCGGGTCCGGGAAGTGGCTGATTCGAAGTGTGGATGTGTGGGTGTGAGTCGGCCGCGCTGGATTGAAGTGTCGTCCCGCGGTGCCCTCTCGGATCCGCACCACCAGTTCCTTGATCGGCGCGGGCGGCGTCAGCGACGCGTTGGCGGTAGACCACGTCGGACAGTCGCCGTTTCAAACACCGCAGTGCTTCCATCGGGGTCTTCCCGACGGTGAGTTTGCGCCGGTAGTAGGTGCGGCCTTCGGTGTCGTGGCGGATCTGCACGATCGCAGCGACGTGCAGGACGTGGTTCATCCGCCGGTTCCCTGACCGTGGGAGCCGGTGGCGGTTCTGCTCACCCGAGGGGGCATCCAGGGGTGCGGTCCACCCGATGAGGAGTTCGGTCAGGGCGGGTCAGGGGGCGTCAGTTACTCGAAGAGCTCAGGCGGCGGCGACACGTCGTCGTAGATGCGTACTGCTTCGAGCAGTCCCCCGGATGACCGGATGTAGACCGCGGAACCTGCCTGGGCAGGCAGCTCGGCGGGGCCCCACCGATCACACACATACTCGAACGCCAGGGCAGCGCCGTCGTCGATGACCGTGCAGAGGCGGAGCGGAACCGGGCCACCTGAGAAGGCCGGTCCGTAGAAGCCCATGCGCTCTGCACCCTGGTGCTTGAACGCCGGACCAGCAGGCTCGCGGACATAGCCGTCGGGCTCGAAGAGTGCGTCGAGCGCTTCAGGATCACCTGCAGCCATCGCCGCCTCGTAGGCGTCGACTGGTGCACCCGGTTCGAGGCCCGGATCGGGTGACACCAACGGCGAACGAACCAGGTGCTTCCCGGTCAAGGAGTACGTCGAGTGGTACGTCCGCAGCGCGACGATCCGATCGCCCCTGAGTTCGGCGACCGCGTGCAACGGAAGCTCAATGTCCGACCCATCGCGTGTCATGGCAAGGACGTACTCGGCGGAGGCATGTGTATCGGTCACGATGTGGTTGATCGCCCGGACAGTCGTTGCGCCCGCGATCAGCCACTCGTGCTCGTCGACCGCCCAGTCGCGGAAGCGTTGTTGGCCACGCAGCGGTGTGTCGACCGTGGCGGCATCGGTGAACCGTGCGTCGACGGTGTCGCCGGCAACGAGGCTTTCCATCAATCCCGAAACTGGGTTCCTCATCACTTCTCCTCTTCTCGTAGAGCCCTACCGCGTTCGCGGTACATGCGTGGCCTGCGTCTGGACGATGTGCGATTGAGTCGCACTCTCCGACGATGGGTTCATGATCGAAGTACCGAACCCCACCGAGCGTACGGCGCGCCGTCCGGCGCCGACGGTTGTCGCGCAATCGAACTGGAGTAGAGGCGTGAGCCGATGAGTGTCGGCGTTGTGTTGGGCGCGGGTGGCCCGCTTGGTTGGGCCTTCCACCTGGGTGTCATCGAGGGTGTCCGAAGCGCGATCAACCGGGAACCGGCCAACGCCGACAGGATCGTGGGGACCTCCGCTGGCGCTGCTATTGCCGCCGCCGTCGTGGGCGGAGCGACGACCGACGACGTTCTCGAGGCCATCGACATCTCACCGACTGCCGATGAACGTGAGCTCATGCGGTCGGCCGGCGCTGAAGCGCTACGGCATCCGCTGCGATCGCTGCGACCGTTGGCCCCGAATCTCCTCGCGAACGCGCGGCGTACGGGACTGGCGACTGCGTCGGTGGGACTACTACCAGCAGGATTGTTTCCTACCGTGCCTCTGCGCCGGTTTGTCGCCGCTGGATCCTCGGCGTGGCCCGCGCAGTTGTGGGTGCCGAGTGTTCGTATCGATGACGGAAAGGTGGTGGTTTTCGGTCGAGACCCGATCGACATCAGTGTGGCTGACGCCATCGAAGCCTCCTCCGCAGTGCCAGGCGTGTTTACGCCAAAGGTCCACGATGGCTACCGCTATATCGATGGCGCAGTCGCCTCCGCCACCCACGCAGACATTCTGGCCGACGAAGGCCACGACGTTGTGCTGATCTCTTCACCGATGACTCGCTCGGGGCGAGGACTCATCCGGGCTCGGGCGCGCCGTCACCTCAACGAAGAACTGGCTGTGCTTCACGCCCAGGGGATTCGCACGATCGTGGTGAGCCCGTCCGATGCCGTGATCGCGGCGGCCGAAGGATTTCCCCGTCGTAATCCTGCGAATGGCCCGGCCATCGTCGACGCTGCCAGGAATCAGACCATCTCTGCATTTGTCGATCTCGGACGAGTTCCGGCTGCTCAGCGGCAGTGAGCGTCGTGAAGGTGTCGTCGCGCACGCCTGGCGGCGGTGGGAGTCATGTCGTCGGCTGCTTGGGCACTACCGCGATCGCAGTAGACGTGCAGCCTGCGTTAGGACGATGTGCGATCAGGTCGCGTTCTTAGACGATGGATTCATGATC
>CAVSCW010000018.1:0-115200 GCA_963726515.1 uncultured Actinomycetota bacterium | reverse complement strand
GCGGCGGTGGTAGGTCCGTTCGATCCAGGACACGATCGCGATGCGGAGCTCTTCGCGGGTCTCCCACCGACGGCGGTTGAGGACGTTCTTCTGCAGCAGAGAGAAGAAGCTCTCCATGGCCGCGTTGTCGCCTGCTGAGCCGACCTGGCCCATCGATCCGAGCATCTTGTGGCGCCAGAGTTCCTGCTGGAGTTTCCGTGCTCGAAATTGGGATCCTCTGTCCGAATGCAGCCGACACCCGGCTACCTCTCGGCCTTCGACAGAGCGACGCGCGACGGCGTTGTTGAGGGCGTCGACGGCGATCTTGGATTCCATCCGGTCACTGATCGAGTAGCCCACGATCCGGTTGGACCACACGTCCTTGATCGCGCACAGGTAGAGCTTGCCCTCGTTCGTGCGGTGTTCGGTCAGGTCGGTGAGCCACAGCTGGTTCGGGCCGGCCGCGGTGAAGTCACGGCGCACGAGGTCATCGTGGGCCGGTGTCCCGACCTTTGCCTTCTTGCCGCGCTTCTTCTTCCCGAACACGCTCCACCAGCCGTTGTCGGAACAGATCCGCCACACCGTCCGCTCACTGACCTCCTGGCCGGCATCGGTGACCTCGTCGAAGAGGAACCGGTAGCCGAATTCGGGGTCGTCGGTGTGCGCATCGTGGATCGCGTTCGCCAGGTAGGCCTCCCGCAGCTCGGAGTCGGTCACCGGCTTGGCTAGCCATCGGTAGTAGGGCGAGCGCCCCAGGTCGAGCACTTGAAGGGAGACCTCGGCCGGGATCCCGCTCGCCGCGAGGTCTCTCACGAGCGGGTAGAACCTTTTCCCGGCAGGTTCGCCTGCGACAGATAAGCCGCAGCGCGACGCAGGACTTCGCTTCATGGTGAGTCGGCTCTGTCAAACAGCGAGCGACAACATCCCACGAAATCGTGGATGATTGACCGATGACGGATGAGGGCCGAGTCGATTCGGACAACACTGAGGGTGCGAATGGAAGCAGCGGCGACTCGGTGCCAGCGTTGCCTCGCTCGTCTCGGCTCGACCAACAGCCGAGGAAATCGTCCAAAGCTGAACAGCGGCGTGTCGCGATCGCGGTGGATTTGGAAGCGGCGAATGTTGGAGACACCGTACTAGTCGCGATGCACACCAGCTACGTAGACAGGTATCACAGGGACCAAGACCGAACTTGGTCTACGGCTACATGGCTAGTCGTTGTCGCCTGGTCGTTGTTTCCTGCCGCCACGACGTTCGGCGCAGCGCTCGATGCGCGTGTTCTATTGATCTTCGCGCTCACTTCCATCGCCCTTGTGGTGTTGTGGTTCATGATCGCCTGGTGGCATCTGGCTTGGGCTTCGCGGTCCTACGACGTGGTGCGGGCGCTCGAGAAGGTGCTACTAACCTCGTCAGCAGAATGCGCCATGCGAGCGCTCATCACAAAGGCCCACCCGGGGCCCTTCTTCATGCGCGAATCGTTCTCGATGTGGCTGTTGAGAGTGTTGCTGGTCGTGGGCACGTGCGCGGCCTGGTACGGGATGTGGAGGGCCCTTGAGAACGAGTGGTTCAAGTTCCCTCCGCCACTGCGGGGCTGACAGCCAGACTGACACGCCTTGTCAGCAAGGCCCCGCGCGAAGCTTCCCGAGCAGTGGTCACTTGAGGCCTTACGCGGCCACGCCGCCGACGGCGAGACCCAGCACGAGCTCCAGTGCGACGACGGCCCACCCCTTTGCGACATCCCGCGACCCTAGAGTCGCGATCGCGATGTGTCAGGGGCTTGCACCTTCGAGGCGCGCGCAGGCGGCGGAAGCAACGCTGGGTCAGCTGCACGGGTAGGTGTCCTTCCGGCCAGGAACCGCGAGCCCAGTTCTCGGCAGGGTCCGCATGTGTGCCGACGCCGACAGGCGGCGCTAGGACGCATCTCTGAGGACGTTGTTTTGTCAGTGGCGTGCACGAAGGCGGCTGGCTCGTGTGCAGCAATGAGCCTCACGGAGACTGGGGAGTCGAGGAGCCACTGCGGGCCACCCGGGGGTGTCCCGATAGCTAGCTTCAACGCTTTCGGCCCGATTGGCACATCGGGCTCGGCCGTCAGCGAGGGGCGAGAGATTGCGCATCCGCCGCCGCCAACGACCTCGGTTGGCGTTAGTACGGCATGCCCGGGTCGCCGTAAGGCAGGCCAGGGACGCCGCCGGTCAGGTCCGGGTCGCTCCCGGTCAACGAGGCAAGCCGAGAGACCGTGACGCCGACCTCCGTGAGCCTGGTGACCTGGCGGATCACGTCACGGACTCCGTACCAGTCTGACGGGCGCCCCTCGAAGTTCACGTGGTCGAGCAAGTCGGCGAGCTGGCGGATCTCGCGCGCCGCGATCCCGAACAGATCCCGGTTCCGGATGGAGGTGCTGTACCCGTAGCGCTGGAGTTGCTCTTGAAGGCCGGGCCATTCGCGATCTGCCTGCGGCGGCATCGTCGCCAGGACTGGTGAGTCGTTGCCGCGGGCGAATAGCTCGTCGTAGGGAGACGCGACGGTTCGGAGATAATCACCGGCATTCGCGGCCATGCTCCGCGCCGCCTCCCCGTCACCGGCTTCGACTAGCGCAAGTGCCTGATACACCGACGCCAACCCATTGAGCAGGTCATGAGCCGCGCCCCTCGTTTCTCCCTCGGTCTCATGGCCTGTGGTGTTAAAGACTCCTGGCATTACCCTACTCCTTTGCGGTCCTGCGGTTAGCCCCTAGCCGGCGTTCGATGTCGGCTACGAAGGTGGGATCGAAGCTGCTCTTGCTCTTGTCCCATTGTGCGAGGGGGTCCTCGCTCTCGAACATCAGTAGGAAGTCCTTGGCGAACGGCTCCCATGTGTCTGCGTCGAGTACTTGGTACTGGCGCAGTTGGAAGACGGCTGAGTAGAAATTGATCACCGAGGCGATCGCGGCTTTACCAGCGGGCGGCCGCTTCCCGAATACCGCCTTGGCCCGGGCACGCGACTCGAGGAGGTCGGCCGCCATCGCGCGAGCGTCTTGTTGGACCTGGTACACGGCCGTAGCGCGATTGAGCCGGCGCTGGTCACGAAGCTGCAGCGCAGCGACGGCGATGGCCGTGGCCGTCGCCAGGAGGCCGATTGCGGTGGCGATCCCGGCGAAGCCAGCGATCACGTCCTTATAGTCGGTGAACCACTCCTTCATGGCCGATCCTCCAAGGTGATCTCGAGACGTCTCTCAAGACTCCACCTTCGGCCTCAGCAACACCAGACACTTGTGTCAGTTCTCGGGGTTGAGGTTTTCGTCCCGGCAATCGAGGTAACGCGATTGGGGGCGATTGAATGGATGCACCCTAAGGCGAATCTGGGACGTCCTCGACGCTTCCGGTGCGGTGCTAGCCCTGCGCGGGGACAGGCCGGCCCTAGGGACCATCGACGCGTCACCGACGTCCTCGAGCGCCGACCACTTTCGCCTCCGCCGTCAGCGAAGCCAATCGCGTGGACACCAGCTGACTCATCGAAGGACCAGCCCCACAAGAACGCTGCAGATCCGCCCTTCGGGAACCGGCGCGTCTCGCAGTACCGGGCCGTCGGGCATTGGCGGCGATAAGACACACGGTGGCGAGGCACTACTTCGCGGTGATGCGCCCGCCCGCTGAGGGCGTAGGTTTGATGCCATGGCCGCAAGAAACGCGCTCGGTGGCGGCCGTCGGCTGGCCCATCGCCTTTGTCGGACCACGCAGGGCGACCGCGCATGCTGGGGTCGATATCCACGGAAGCTGCGGGGTCCCGACGGCTACGCAGGGGCAACGATGCGGGATGCCTGACCGGCGCGATTCGCGTGAGCCTGACGACGGGTCCTGGCTGAGAGACAACCCTCTGGTCATCGCTCTCGGTGTCGTTGCCACGCTCATAGCCGGAGTGGTTGGCGTCCTTGATGCGCTCGCGTCTCGCAATGGACAGATCGCTGCCATCCTCGTCGCTGGCATCGTGGCGTTGCTCTTGCTCGACAGAGTCCGTCGACGCGTGGCACTGCCGGGTCAACGTCACGCCGTCACGGCAACCATGGTGCTGGCGCTCGTCTCGACCATCGGGGTGCCCTTGCAGTTGGTGCTGCGCGACGCCCCGGACGCCTCCACCAAGGCAATCACCGAGGAGCTCGCCACCGGGTCGCCCGCGACAAAGTCGGAAGAGGTCGAGCCGGCCATTTTCACCATTGATGATCTTCGCCTAGCTCGGTGGCAGGATCGCGGTGCCGACATCGGCCTTGGCCTCCGCGGCGGTGAGCAGGCCGCCTACGTTGTGCGTCTCGACATACTTCAGATTGCCGAGGTGCCGGAGTGTGGAGGGCCGGGACCCGTCGACGCAATCCGGGTGGAGGCAGCGGCAGGTCTCAAGGTCGAGGAGAGCGGGGGCACCCTCCTCGTTGCCGAACAACGCTCTGCCGGCAGTCCAGGCTCGACAGTGCAGGTTGAGGGGGAGAAAGAATCCTCTCGGTGCACCAGCCGGGCGACCTTGAAGCTGCGCCCGCAGCAGGGTCTTGCCGCCGAAGAACTCGGCCAGCTGCGGCTACTAATTCCCGCGTCTTACGCGATCGCCGAGATTCTCTACTCCTCGCCGGAGTCAGGCAAGACTCGTCCCGCCCAGGACGTCCTGAACGATCCGAACGTCGCGCTGCCCGAGTCCGAGCAGCAGAACCTGGAGAGGCTGCTTGGGAGGGCCGACTACCCGCTCTTCCTCTGGCCATGGGCCGAGGAGTTTGACCCGGCGTCCTTCGGAGGTTGGGAATTCGTTCTACTGGTTGCCGCGACACTGAGCGACGACTCATGCGCCGTTCATGGCATCGACCTGCTGGCGGACGGTGCGCGGCTCGACAAGGAGAGGTCTCTCGACCTGCTCGAGAGGTACGGCACCTTGCCGACGCCGGGGGCGTGCGCGTGAGAGGTTCGCTCGTTGCCTGCCTTGGCGAGCAAGCTCCCAGGTACGCGAGCTCACCGGTCCAGTGCGCCGGCGAACGGCGTCGGCTCATCACGCGGCAACGTGGCCAATCCTCTGGGACATGGCAACGGAGGCATTCTTTGTCGAGCGCGCGGCCTTGGTGGCGGCGCCCAGCATGGACGTGGCCGGGCACACGTTGGCAGCGAAGATCCACGCATTCGCGGCTACTAGACACTCGACTGCAGGATCGGTGTCTGGCCAGACTCGGGTGAGGTGTCCGGCGGGAGGCTCTCCTCGCGGCTGCCCACCCGGTTCGGGTGTGGCTCTCTTCCGGTCTGCAATCCGTCGGGCACCGTGACGAGGCGTGGCTCGAAAGGGGACTGCCCAGCTCAAAGTAGCACTGCCCACCTCGCCGTCCCTATCGGTACGAGGTCAAGCAGGAGGACGCTATGGCGAAGGTGATCATCGGGGTCGATCCCCACAAGCTCTCGGCCACCATCGAGGTCGTCGACCAACACGAGAAGCTCCTCGGCTCAGGCAGGTTCAGCACCGACCACGCCGGCTACACCGCGATGCGGACCTACGCAAAGACGTGGCCCGACCGGCTCTGGGCCATCGAAGGCAGCAACGGTGCGGGCCGCCCGCTTGCGCAGCGTCTCCTCGAGGCCGGCGAGCAGGTCGTGGACGTGCCGGCCAAGCTCGCCGCCCGGGTCCGGCTCTTCGACACCGGCCACAACCGCAAGACCGATGCCCGCGACGCCCATTCCATCGCGATCGTCGCGGTGAGGACGAAGACGCTGCGGGTGTTGCGTCCCGACGGTGAGCTCGAAGCCTTGCGGATGTTGTGCGATCGCCGCGAGGATGTCGCGTGCCGGGTTCAGTAGAGGCTCTGAACTAACGCGCCGACGGTAGTCGGTGCGGGGTTGTGCCGGTAGTAGAAGTCTTCATGCTCGACGGGTGGGAGGAGTCCGATCTCGCCGTGCAGGCGTCGGTGGTTGAACAAGTCGATGTATTCGGCGACGGCGATCTCGAGGTCGTCGATGCTCTTCCAGGGGCCCTTGTTGCGGACCAGCTCGGCCTTGAAGAGCGAGTTGAACGCCTCGACCAAGGCGTTGTCGTAGGAGTCTCCTGTCGACCCCACGGATGCGACGGCGCCGGCCTCGGCCAGTCGTTGGGTGTACCTCACGGCGAGGTACTGACCAGGTTCAACCAGTCGATGCAACACCGGCTTGTTGGAGTAACAGTAGATGCTCGTTGAACGCCTCGGCGGGCGTCTTCCATCCGAGGGTCCTGCGGGGCCGGGTGTTCAGGGCGTGAGCGACGGCTTCGATCTCCTCGGCCGACCAGCACGACAGGTCGGTGCCCTTCGGGAAATACTGGCGGAGCAGGCCGTTGGTGTTCTCGTTCGTGCCGCGCTGCCAAGGCGATTGCGGGTCAGCGAAGAACACCGGGATGCCAGTCTCAACACTGAATTTGGCGTGCGCGGACATCTCCTTGCCGCGGTCCCAGGTCAGCGACCTCGCCAACTGGGCCGGCAGCGTCGACATAGTGCTCGCCAGCGCGTTCTTCATCGTTAGCGCGCCGTAGCCGGCCAGCGCCGGGCCGTTCCTTGGCGTCTCCTTATGCCGGTAGCCCTCCTCACGCGGAAGGTGGACCAGCATCGTGAACCTGGTCGTGCGGTCGACAACGGTGCCGATCGCCGAGCGCTCCAGTCCGATCAGCAGGTCACCTTCCCAGTGGCCAGGCACGGCACGGTCCTCGGCTTCAGCGGGGCGTTCGCTGATCAGCGTGTCGGGCGTGACGTGTGCCCAGGTCTTGCGCCGCGATCGTTCACGCGGCGCCCGCAACGCACGGCCGGTGCGCAGGCACCAGACCAGCTCGCGCTTCAATGCTCCGCGGCCATCGATGTAGAGCGACTGGTAGATCGCCTCGTGGCTGATGCGCATGGATTCATCATCGGGGAAGTCGACCTTGAGCCGGTTACTGATCTGTTCCGGGCTCCACGCCGACGACCACCCGCGATGCTTGCGGTGAGGCTTGTTGATGCCGGTGAACCGTGGTGGCTCTGGACCGCGGACGACCTTGCCGTCCGGCGTCTTGATCTGTCCCGACAGCCGCTCGTGAACGTAGGCATGCAGGCGAGGGTTGGCGACGAGTTTCGCGGGTTTGGGGCGCTTGGCCGCCATGTCGGCCTTCCACTGCGCGACCGACGCCCGATAGCCGGTACTTCCGGCGCGGGTGGCGGCGTTGCGGCGAGCTCGCGTGACACCGTTGCGGGGTCGCGGCCGATGGCTCGGGCGATCTCGCGCACGCCCTTGTCCTGGGCCTTGAGCAACGCGATCTCCTCACGCTCAGCGAACGACAGGTACCGGCCCGTGGGCTTGAACGTCAGGTCGAACGGCGCCATGCCGCCAGCGTGGCGGAACCACCGCTGACCGACCGCTTGCGCCACGCCGACCATCGCGGCGGCCTCGATGGGCAGAAAGCCCTTGGCGATCTCCGCCCAGAACGCGGCCTCGACATGGCGCTGGAACTTCGGATGACCAGGCGACCTCAACTTCGGCCGGATCGCACGATCGGCTGCTTGCTGACGACGTACCACTCAACACCTCCATGACGGGGTGTTGCGACGACCGATTGAATCCGCCTTGCGATCCGGCGTCGCTGTGACACCGCAGGCGGCCGAGCTGGGTGCCGCGTGACCAGCGGGCCATCTCGATGGCGTCGAGGACCATCGTGGTCCGCATGTGCGAGGCGACCCGCCAGCCCACGATCCCGTGGGCGTCGATGATGAAGCACACGTAGGCGACGCCGGCCCAGGTCGGCACGTAGGTCAGGTCGGTGACCCACAGCTGGTTCGGGGCGGTGGCCCTGAAGTCCCGTCGACCAGGTCGGGGTGGCGCGGCATGCCCGGGTCCGCCTTGGTGGTCCGGACCCGCTTGGTGCGCCGCACACCCTCGATCCCGGCGGTGCGCATCAGCCGGGCGACCTGGTCACGGCCAACGTCGTGACCACCGCGCTGGGCGGCCTTCCAGACCTTCCGGGCGCCGTAGACGCGGTAGTTGTCCTCCCACAGCTGCCGCACGATCGGCCCCATCACCTCGTCACGTCGGGCGCGCGCCGACGGTTGGCGGTTCTTGATCTCGTAGTAGCTGCTCGGGGCCACCTGCAGCACGCTGCAGATGAGCTCGACCCCCAGCCGCCGGCCCGCGACGACGTCGTCGCGGTTGGCGTCGATGAACGCGGCTACTTCTTGTGCTGGCGGTCGAGCTCCGCCCCGAAGAAACTCGCTGCCCGCTTCAAGATCTCGTTGGCCCTCTTGAACTCACGGACCTCCTGCTCGAGCTCCTTCATCCTCGCCGCGTCACCCGTGCTGACCCCCGGCACGTGGCCCTCGTCGATGTCGGCCTGACGCACCCACGACCGCAGCGACTCGGTGCCGTACCCGAGCTGCGACGCGACGCGGTTCACCGTGCCGTGCTCTGTCCCGAGCTCGGCACGAAGTGTCCTGACCATCCGCACCGCAGCGGCCTTCTCATCAGGGCTGTAACGCCGTGTCGTCGGCTTCCCCGGGGTGGTGTCCTTCGGCATGAGTCCATCCTCGTTTCCAAATGATGGAGACTCCAACCAACCCAGGGCGATTCATCCCCGGGTGCTGACATGAATCTGACTCCCGCTTGCTAGACACACCAAAACCCGTTCTCGGCGGCGACGCGATCCAGAAGCGCCCAGTTCCAAGAAATCGGTCTAGTCCACCTGCCTGCATCCGCCACTGCGGTCGAGACTGAAATGCACTGCGGACCCGCTGATGAGTTCGTAGGCGGAGGAGGATGGCGGGGACTCGGGATGTCGGGGACACAATTGCACTTGCTCGGGGGCTTCGCTCTTGAGGACGGCGACGCCCGCGTCGACCTGCCCGTCGGTATGCAGCGCCTCCTCGCCTTCCTGGCCCTGAAGAGCCCGGTGAACCGGTACGTCGTTGCCGGAACCCTTTGGCCCAACGTTTCCGAGGCACACGCACTGGCGAGCCTGCGCACGAGCATGTGGCGGTTGAACCGGGCGGTTCCCGACCTGGTCGTCTCCGACGGCATGGGACTCGCCACCCGGGGCAGCTTGACCATCGACAGCCGTGAGCAGGAGCAGTTCACGACCCGGCTCCTGCGCCAGCAGGTCAAGGACGACCAGTGGATCACCGATCATCTGGAGATCCTGTGGCCCAGGGACCTGCTGCCCGGTTGGTACGACGACTGGGTGATCTTCGACCGTGAGCGGATCGGCCAGCTTCGTCTGCACGCCCTCGAGCACGCGGCCGTGGTGATGGCTCGGAACCACCACCTGGCCGCCGCGCTCCAGCTCGCGCTCGAGGCGGTCCGGGCGGAGCCGCTGCGCGAGACCGCGAACGCGGCGCTGATCGAGGTCTACCTCGCCGAGGGCAACATCTGCGACGCGGTCGACCAGTACGACAGGTTCCGCGTGTTGTCGCAGAGCGAGTTGGGTGTCGACCCGTCACCGGCCCTAGGAAGCATGCTGCCACCCGCCTTGGCCCGGTGATCATCGCCCGCCACACGCATCCGCGGTGACGAGGGCGTGACGATGTGGGAGTAGCAACATCTTCGTGAACGACGCAGCCGAGCGTCCCGACGGTCTGATGGTCCTCAGCTTGTGGGTCGAACCCGTGGACCGCCTGCGGGTGCGCATCACTTGGACCGACAACGTCCTCGCAGGACAGAGCGCGACGTCGTACGCCGCGACTCGGTCCGAGGTGGTGCGGGCCGTCGAGGCGTGGCTCGACGCGTTCGTGACGCCACTGTGACGGCCATGGACTAGAACTCGGAAGAGAGTCGGGGACCAGGGAGCGATCCCTGGCGCAAAGGGAGGCCTCATGCCGGAGACCATCAACTGGTCCGTCACCTTCGACGCCGTGCTGGGCCCCCGCGTCGCGGCCTCCGGCAGCCAGGTCGTCGACGCCTACGACAAGCTCAGCATCGAGCTCGCGGGGAGCGCGGCCGCTGTCGACGTCGACCTCCAGCCCTCGGGCGGCGGCGGCGACGTGCAGCTGCTCGTCCTGACCGCGACCTCCTACGACGTCGGTGTCACGTTCAGTCCCGACGCCGGCACGACCACGTTCACCTTGAACGGGCCGCTGGTCCTAATCGGCAGCGGCTCCGTGGCGATCCTCGCCGACCCGCCCCAGACCTTGCGCTTCGACAACCCGGACGCCAACCCCGTCACCATCGACATCCTCGTCGGCCGCCAGGCCTGAGCACGCACTAGCGAGAAGGAGTGCCATGCCACTCGCACTCGCCCATCCGGGCGTCTACATCCAAGAGCTCGAGCCGGACGTCCGCACGCTGCGCGGCGTACCCACGTCGATCACGGCGTTCATTGGACGAGCGCGACGTGGGCTGGTCGACGAGCCCGTGCGGATCCACGGCTTCGGGGAGTACATCCGTCTCTTTGGCGGGCTCTGGGAGGAGAGCTCGATGAGCTACGCCGTGAGCCACTTCTTCCTCAACGGTGGAGGCGACGCGCTGATCGTCCGCGTGCACCACGAGAGCGCGCCCAATGCGCGCGACCGTGCCATTGGGGACCTCGCGGCCGAGGGGGGCGGGGCCTTACAGCTGGAGGCCTCCAGCCCGGGCACCTGGGGCAACCGGCTGCGCCTCCTGGTGAGTCATCCCACCCCGGACCCCGCGCTTCCCGATGCCGCCAACCTCTTCCACCTCACGATCCAGGAGTCCGACGGCAAGACGCCGGAGTCCGTGGTGACCGAGGAGAAGTTCCTGCTCCTCAGCCTGGACCCTGCTGGCCAAAGGTTCGTCACCGAGGTGCTCGAGCAGCAGTCCGACCTCGTCCGCGTCGTCGGTGCTATGCCCGGGGGGCGACCGGTGGTGACGGTGGGTCCCGTCGTCCTGACGGGCGGCGACGACGGCACGCAGATCAACGACCTGGACGTCGCAGGAGCCAACTTCGAGGACGACCGGCGGGGTCTCTATGCCCTCGACGAGGCCGACCTCTTCAACCTGCTATGCATCCCACCTTTCACCGACCTCGACGACGTGGACGCCGCCCTGTGGGACGAGGCGGTCGCATACTGCGTGCGCCGGCGCGCCATGGTGATCGTCGATCCTCCGGCGGCGTGGAACGCTGTCGCAGACGTGGTGGGCCACATCACGGACGTGGTCACTCGCAGTCCGAACGCGATGATCTACTTCCCGAGGATCCGGGCCGCTGACCCACTGCGCCAGAACAGGATCCGCGACTTCGCACCCTGCGGCGCGGTCGCCGGGGTGATCGCCCGGACCGACGCCAAGCGCGGCGTCTGGAAGGCGCCGGCCGGCCTGGACGCCGCCCTGGTCGGGGTTCGCGAGCTGACGGTCGGGCTGACCGACGCCGAGAACGGCGAGCTCAACCCGCTCGGCGTCAACTGCCTGCGCACCTTCCCGGCCGCCGGGCGCGTCGTGTGGGGCGCCCGGACGCTGCGCGGGCGCCGACGACGCTCGGCAGCCGAGTGGAAGTACATCCCGGTCCGCCGGCTCGCGCTGTTCATCGAGGAGAGCCTCTACCGCGGCACGCAGTGGGTGGTGTTCGAGCCCAACGACGAGCCGCTGTGGGCGCAGATCCGGCTCAACGTCGGCGCGTTCATGCACGGCCTGTTCCGCCAGGGCGCCTTCCAGGGCATCGCCCCGCGCGAGGCGTACTTCGTCAAGTGCGACGCGGAGACCACGACCGCAGGCCGACATCGACCGCGGCATCGTCAACATCATCGTCGGCTTCGCGCCGCTGAAGCCGGCCGAGTTCGTGGTCATCCAGATCCAGCAGATCGCCGGCCAGACCGAGGTGTAGGAGACGATCATGGCCCAGTTCACCGTCAACGCGCAGCGCTTCGACCCCTACAAGAACTTCAAGTTCCGGCGTGAAGTGGGACGGCCGCTACGTCGCCGGGCGTCAGCAAGGTCGGCGCGCTCAAGCGCACGACCGAGGTGGTCAAGCACCGCGAGGGCGGCGACCCGAGCTCCAGCCGCAAGTCGCCGGGCCGCACCGAGTACGAGGCCGATCACGCTCGAGCGCGGCGTCACCCACGACACCGAGTTCGAGAAGTGGGCCAACAAGGTCTGGAACTGCGGCTCCGGGCTCGGCGCGCGAGGTCTCGCTCAAGGACTTCCGCAAGGACGTGATCCTCGAGCTCTACAACGAGGCCGGGCAGCTGGCGATCGCCTACAAGGTCTACCGCTGCTGGGTGTCGGAGTACCAGGCGCTGCCCGAGCTCGACGCCAACGCCAACGCGGTGGCGATCCAGCACGATCAAGCTGGAGAACGAGGGCTGGGAGCGCGACTACGAAGTGGCCGAGCCGACGGAGCCCTCCTTCGTCGAGCCCGCCTAGCCGATGGCACCAGCGATGCGCACCCCGTCCGCCGACGAGCTGCTCGACGCCTGGGACGCCGGCTCGGGGCTGCATCGACTCGAGCGGTCCGGACCTTTGTTGCGCCTGCTGGCGGACATCGACGAGACGGCGTCCGCAGGTCTGGGCGTGGGCGAGCGTGACCGGTTGTTGATGGAGGCTCACGAGCTGATCTTCGGTACCGCGCTGCGAGTCGTGGCCGGCTGTCCGTCCTGCGGCGTCGAGCACGAGCTGACGATCCAGGCCGAGGACCTCAGACGGACGAGCGGTGGACAGGACGTCGACGTGGACGTGGACGTCGGGGGCTACCACCTCCGCTGCCGGCTGCCCCGGGTCGCAGACCTGGCCGCAGCGGCAGCGACGGGGTCGCCGGAGGCTGCTCGCGAGCTGCTCGTCTCGCGATCTGTGCTCGCGGCAACCAGGGACGGGTCGCGCGTGGACAGTTCGGACCTGCCGCCCGCGACGGTGGCCGCGGCCGCGGCCGCGCTGGCTGAGTCCGACCCGTTGGCCGAGGCGCTCGTCACCATCGTCTGCGACGCGTGCCACGGGACGTGGACGCGGGTCCTGGACATGGACGAGTACCTCTGGCGCGAGCTGGACTCCTGGGGCGCCCGGCTGCTGATGGATATCCACCTGCTGGCGACGGCGTACGGATGGAGCGAAGCGCAGGTCCTGGCGGTGCCACCCGGACGTCGTCGCCGCTACCTCGAGCTGGCCCGCCATGACTGACATGTTCGACACGCTCGCCGCGAGGGCGCTGGGCACCGAGGTCCCGCTGCGGCCGATCCGGCTAGCGACGTTCGCGGCCCCGACCCACGAACGTCGGCTCGTGATCGCCCCGACACCAGACGAGGCCCAGACGCCGGCCCATGGACGCATCGACGAGCCAGGCGTGGTCGCGCGCCCAGCCCGCGCCACAGCCGACCGGGAAGCACGGCGGGCCAAGACGGGTTCGGTCACCCAGCGCCACGACATCGTGCCGGCCGAGGACGGTCCGGGCCGCCGGGTGCCGGACCCAGTGCCCTGGCTGGACGCGGAGGTGAACCCGCACGATGGTCCGAAACCAGCTCCGGTGGCACCGCCTCCGGACGAGGGACCGGCGCGCCGACGGACCGTCCGTCTCGACGTACCGGCACCACCTGATCGGGGCGCGGACCGTGCCGCCCTGTCCGCCCCACCGCCGGTGCCCGAGCCGGCGACCCGCCGTGATGCCCGGTCGCCGGCACCGAACCACGGCCTCGCGCCCGCCGAGGAGTTCGCGACGGCGCGGGTCGACGTCTCGTCCGCTGAGGCGAGCGCCACCCCGGCCACGACGCCGACCCGGGCCGAGGTCACGGTGCACATCGGATCCGTCGTGGTGCGGTCGGCACCGGTGCCCGCCGGCCCGTCCCCACGTCCTCCGACCCATCGGCCACAGCCCCGGATGTCTCTCCAGGAGTACCTGCGGCAAGGCGCGAAGTCATGAGCAACCACCTCGCAATCGCCACCGCGACCAAGACCCTCGCCCACCTGCTCGACCGGGAGCTCACCCAGGACTTCGTGGGTGCCCACGTGGTCCCCGGACGGCCCGACATCACGGCCAACGACGACTCCGATCCCGAGACGAGGCTGTTCCTCTACCGAGTCGAGCCCAACGCATCGTGGCGTACCAACGCTCTCCCCGCACGTTCGTCTTCGGGCCAGGTCTACGAGCGGCCCCAGACAGGGCTGACGCTGCACTACCTGCTGACCTTCATCGGCAGCGAGTCGCTCCTCGAGCCGCAGCGGATGCTCGGCAGCGTCGTGCGCACGCTGACCTCGCGACCGATCCTGACCCGGGCGGAGATCGAGGCCGCCGTGGCTGAGGCGCTGGCCGAGGGTCCCGCCCACCCGTTGGGACTCTCCGACCTTGCCGAGCAGCCGGACATCGTCCGCCTCACGCCGCTGCCCCTGACTATGGACGAGCTCTCGACCCTGTGGTCCAGCTTCTTCCAGACGCCGTACCGGCTTTCGGTCGCCTACGAGGCCTGTGTCGTGGTGCTGACCGCGGACGACACGCCGACCCGGTCGCTCCCCGTCCAGACCCGCGGCATCTTCACCACCACGATGCTCCGCCCCATGATCGTGCAGGCGATGGCGGTCGACGGGCCGTTCGCCCCGGTCCAGGTCGGCAGCACCCTCGTGCTCAGCGGCCAGCAGCTGCGCGGCGAGGAGCTCACGGTGGTGGCCTTCGGTGGTGTCGAGGCGACCCCGGCGCCCGAGGACCTGTCGGGGACCCGGATCGAGGTCGCAGTCCCGGCGGACGTCCGCGCAGGGGTGACCGGGGTGCGGGTGATCCACCGGCGGTCGATGGGAGACCCGCCGACCGCCCGCCTCGCCGGCCAGTCGCCGGCGTTCCCTGTCGTGATCCAGCCCCGGCTTGGCGCGCTGGCGGCAGACGCGGTGCACGACGTCGTCGTGGAACCGGAGACCGGGCTCAGGTCGGGTGGGGTGAGGGTCAGCGTCGAGCCAGCGGCCGGCAGCCGTCAGCAGGTCACGATGCTGTTCAACGCCGTGCCCGGAGGCAACGGGCAGTCCTTCGTCTTCGAGGACGAACGCCGCGACGGCGAAGGTGCACCCGACGAGAGCGACAGACCTGGACCTTCCGTTTGCCGGCGTGCCACCCGCAAGCTACCTGCTGCGGGTCACGGTCGACGGCGCCGAGACGCCGCTGACGGTGGACACCACGCCCGGACCCACCCTGGGGCAGTACGAGGGACCGGAGGTGGTCGTGCCGTGACCGCCATCGAGACCAGGTCCTGGGTCGACGACAACCAGGCGTACCTCTCCGCGGCCCTCGGACGACTGCGCGGAGTCGTGGGTGGCGAGACGGGCGTCGAGGGGCGCGAGGCCGACGAGATCGCCGCAGGGATGGAACGACCGCCCGCCCTTGTGGCCCTCGTGGCGGCGTTCGGGCTCTCGGCCTTCGAGCGCGACGTGGTGCTGATGTGCGCCGGCTACGAGCTGGACACGGACTTCGCGCAGATCGTCGGCAGGGCCCGGCCGGCCGAGGCGGCCGGCCCGCCGACGTTCGCCGCCGCACTCGCGATCCTGCCGGGCGCCCACTGGAGTGCGCTGGCCCCGTCGGCCCCGCTGCGCCGTTGGCGGCTGGTGGAGCCGGCGGCGCAGGACGCCCTCACGCGAGCGCCGCTGCGCATCGCCGAACGCGTCGTGCACTTCCTGGCGGGCGTGCAGACCCTCGACGCGGAGATCGAGGGGTACGTCGACGTCGAGACGCGCGCGGTCCTGTCCGAGCTCGCGGTCAGTCACGCGGCGCTGGCGGACCGCGGCGTCCGGGCGATCACCACGGCGGCTCCCCTCGGGTCGATGCCGCTGGTGCAGTTGGTCGGCCGGATGGAGGACGCGCGGGATGTCGCTGCCGCTGTGGCCGAGTACCTCAGCTTCGGGCTGGCCGTGATCCAGGCCGACGACATTCCGTCGGGTGCACGGGACCGGGATCGGCTGGCCCGTCTGTGGGAGCGAGAAGCGGTGATGTCGAGCCTGTTGCTGCTCGTCGACGCGACGACGCTCCCCGACGAACCGCGCGGCGAGACCGGCCTTGCGCGCTTCCTCGACCTCTTGGCCAGCCCGACGCTGCTGCTGGCCGGCCGCCCGCTCACCGACTTGCGTCGCGAGGACGTGCGGCTGTCCGTTGAGCCACCCTGCGTGACCGAGCGGCTGGCAGCCTGGACCGCAGTCCTGCCGGAGCCCGCACCCGAGCTCGAGATCGAGCGGATCGCCGGTCAGTTCGCCCTCGGTGGCCGCGACGTGCGCGCGGTGCTCGGAGAGCTGGCGCTGCGGGACCCTGCCGATGCCCGCGAGTCGGGGCGGGTCCTCTGGGACCTCTGCCGGGAGCGTAGCCGTCCGAGCCTGGACCACCTCACCGAACGGATGCCGGCCTCGCACGTGTGGGAGGACCTGGTGCTCCCAGAGCATCAGAAGCGGACCCTTCACGAGATCGCCGCCCACGCGCGGATGCGACACCGGGTCTACTCGGACTGGGGATTCGCCGAGAAGAGCAGGCGAGGGCTGGGCATCTCTGCCCTCTTCGCAGGCCCGACCGGCACCGGCAAGACCATGGCGGCAGAAGGACTCGCTGAGCTCCTGCAACTGGACCTGAACCGGATCGACCTGAGCCGGGTCGTCAGCAAGTACATCGGCGAGACCGAGCGCAACCTCGGCCGGATCTTCGACGAGGCCGAGGGGTCGGGCGGGGTGATCCTGCTGTTCGACGAGGCGGACGCCCTGTTCGGCAAGCGCACCGAGGTGCGCGACAGCCATGACCGCTACGCGAACCTCGAGGTCAGCTACCTGCTCCAGCGGATGGAGGCCTACGAAGGTCTGGCGATCCTCACGACCAACCTGAAGAGCTCCCTGGACCCCGCCTTCTTGCGCAGGCTCCGCTTCGTGGTGGGCTTCCCGTTCCCCGACGCCGCGGCGCGGGCGCTGATCTGGAAGGGTTCCTTCCCCCGGACGACACCGACCGACGGCCTGGCCTACGACCGGCTGGCCCGTCTCAACGTCGCGGGCGGCAACATCAGGAACATCGCGCTGAACGCCGCCTTCGGAGCGGCGCAGACCGGTGGACCGGTGCGGATGTCGCACCTACTGGCCGCCGCCCGGAGCGAGTACGCCAAGCTGGAGCGCCCCCTCAGCGAGGTCGAGACGCGAGGGTGGTTGTGAGCGCCGAGGCCCCCGGGGCCCGGATCGAGCAACCGATCGACGTACGACTCCGGATCGATCGCCTCGTGGTGGAGACCCCCGGCCCCGTCGACACCTTCTCACTCCAGCGCGCGCTCGGCGACGCCGTACGAGCGGTCATCGTCGAGCGCGGCGTCCCCGCCACCTGGGTCCGCGACTCCTGGACCCCGGTCGCGACGATCGACGACTTCGCGTGGGACGGCCGCGGGGGCGAGCAGGGCCTGGCGCGCGTCCTGGCCGCCCGGCTGTACGACAGCAGCCTGGCGCCGGAGTGCCGGCCATGACGGCCGCGCGCACGGCCGTCCGGCGGCGGCGTCCCTCGGCCCGAGATGCACAGAGGCTCCGGCCGCCGGGTGTCGACGTCGCCGCCGCGTCGAGTCCGACCCACGTCGATGTCGGCATCCAGCACCTGGAGCGGATCGCCATCCACGCCCCGCCGGACGACACGGCTGGTTTCCTGCTCGACGCCGCGGCCGAGCAACCGGCCCAGGCGCTGCCGTACGCCGAGACGCTCGAGCGGCGCTTCGGACAGAGGCTCGACTGGGTCCACGTGCGCCAGGGACCGTTGGTCACCGACGTCCTGGACACGCTGGGTGCCCGTGCCGCAACCCGCGGCTGCGACGTCTTCCTCCGCGAGGCGTCGGCGCCCCTCGACGTGGTGGCCCACGAGGTCACCCACGCCCTCCAGGCACGGCGTGTCGTTGCCGGGCCCGCCGGGGTCGTCGCCGAGGGTGCCGCGCCGGAGGTCGAGGCCACCCGGGCCCTGCGGGCTCCGGTCGGGCCGGCCGAGGGCCTGGCGCCGGGCGCCATCGCGTTGCTCCGCATGGGCTCCCCGACCGACCCGGAGCCCTCGATCACCGTTCAGCCGCCCGCGGTGCTGAGCCCGCCGGCGACCGACACGGCGACCGCCCCTTCCGGGCCGGCGCCGGAGGCCGGCGTCCCGACATCCGCGGCCCAGGCCCCCGCGGTCGACTCGGGCACGACGACGGGAGCCGGCGAGGAGCTCGTGGCAGCACCTGTGCCAGAGCTCACGGTGTCGCCCGAGGCCGTGGCCGCTCGCGAGGAGGCGATCGCCGCGGCCGAGGCGGGCCTCGCCGGTGCCGCCTCGGCCGACGAGCTGCTGCGGGCGTTCGCGACCGCGCCGCCGAGCGTCAAGGCACGCCAGGCGGCCTCGCTGAACGACCAGCTGGCGGCGATCGTGCCCGCCGAGACCGAGCAGTGGCAGGCGGAGGTGCCGACGCTCGACGCGAGCCTCGAGGGCGAGGACGGCGCACCCCCCGAGCCGCTCAGGGTCGAGGCGCCGGCCGGTCAGGTGGAGCTGGAGCCGGAGGCGGCGGCTCCTGCCCCGGAGCCGGAGATCGCGGAGGTGCCTGCTGCCAAGCCGTTCACCGCCAACGACGCAGTCACGGGGGCGTTCGGGCGCCTCAACGAGCCTCCGCCGGAGCAGCTTGCCGACGCCATCGGCGACACCCTCGAGGCGGTGCAGACGACCGACCCGTCGGTCCCGCGGTCACCGGGGCCGCCACCGCAGATCCCGTTGGGTGGGGAGACCGATCCGGCACTGATCGTCGGGCAGGAGGAGACGGCCACCTCGCAAGCCGCCCAGCTCGGGGATGACGCCGGGCAGGCCGTCGTGGACGGACCAGGGCCCGAGCAGGTCCAGCCGACCAGCGTCCACGAGCCCTACGCCGTCGAGGCCGTCGAGCCGCCCGCGGCGCCCACCCTCGTCGTACCGGAGGGTCCCGCGGAGTTCCTCGCCCTCGAGCTGCCCCCCGAGGTCCAGCTCACGTTCGACGAGCAGCAGCAGACCGCCATGCAGGAGAGCATGGCCGAGGCGACGGCCAGTGCCGACCAGGCCACCGCAGCGCGCGACTCGGCGCGGGACGAGGCGGTCGCGACGGCCCAGCAGGGCGCGGACGAGCTCAACGAGCAGGCGCAGTCGGACCAGACGGCGGCAGTCGTCGACGCTCGTACGACGATCCAGACCGAGCGGCAGTCGACGGTCGACGCCCAGCACGCCGAGGTCGAGAGGGTGCGTGGCGAGGCCTCCGAGCGCCGACAGGCCGACGAGGGCGTCATCGACGACCAGGTGGCGCTCGAGCAGCAAGCCATCGACGACTCCTACGTCGGCGCCGAGACCGACATCGACAACCAGGTGACCGCTGCCGAGGACAAGGCCCGGGCCGAGCGGGAGCGGGCGGAGAAGGAGGCCGAGGACGAGAGCTGGTGGGACCGGGCCGTCGACTTCGTCAAGGACGCCTTCGACTCCCTCGTCTCGCTGATCGGGGACATCTTCGACGCCGTACGGGCGGCGGTTAACGCGGCGCTCGACGCGGTCAAGGCATTCGCGCTCAGCGTCATCGACCGGCTGGCCACGTTCGTCAAGGACGCCATCGCGGCGTACGGCGAGTTCCTGAAGTTCGCCGTCGACGCGCTCATCGGCGACGTCTTCCCCGAGCTGGCCGAGGCGCTGAACTCAGCGATCGACACCGCGGTCGAGACGGCCCAGGCCGCCGTCGACGTCGTCGCCGATGGGCTCAAGGCCGGCATCAGCGCCCTCGTCGAAGGACTACGAGCCGGCATCAACGCGGCCCTAGACGCCTACGAGGCGGCCATCAGCTTCGCGGTCAGCGTCGTCGGCGCCGCGCTGACCGGGGACTGGGGCCTGGTGGCGCGCAAGATCCTAGAGGCCGTCCTCAAGCTGGTGGGCGTCGACCCCGAGGCGTTCTACGCCTTCGTGGGGCGGGCCCAGGAGACGTTCGACATCATTGTGGACGACCCGCTGGGCTTCCTCTCCAACATCGTGGACGCGGTCGTCGGGGGCGTCCAGGGCTTCGCGGACAGGTTTGGCGAGCACCTCAAGAAGGGAGTGATCGAGTGGCTCACCGGGACCCTCGGAGGCGCCGGCATTGTCCTCCCGCCGGCCCTCGACCTGGTGGGCGTGCTGGACCTCGCACGGCAGATCCTCGGGCTCACGTGGGAGCGGATCCGGGCCAAGGCCGTCACGCTGATCGGCGAGCAGAATGTCGCCCGCCTCGAGTACATCGGCGGCTACATCACCACGCTGGTGACCGAGGGGTGGGGTGCGCTGTGGGAGAAGCTCAAGGCCGATCTCGGTGGGCTGATGGACATGGTTTTCGACGGGATCAAGACGTTCCTCATGGAGCGGGTCGTCTTGGCCATGATCAAGAAGATCCCCGCGCTGTTCGGTCCGGCGGGTGCGATCGTCCAGCTCGTGATGACGGCCTGGAACCTCTACACCTTCCTCCGCGACCAGCTGTCCCGGCTCGGCGCGCTGGTGAGGTCGGTCGTCGACACCATCGGCGACATCGCCCGCGGAGTGCTCACCCAAGCGGTGACTAAGGTCGAGGAGGTGCTCGGCAGCCTGGTGCCGTTGGCCCTCGACCTCCTCGCCCGGTTGCTCGGGCTCGGCAACCTCGGCGAGGACGTGCGCAAGGTCGTCGACAAGGTCCAGGAGTTCATCGACAAGGCGATCGACGGCCTCATCGCCCGCGTGTTGGCGCTCTTCTCCGGTCAGGGTACGGCCGGCGCGGCTGCCCCTGCCAGTGCCGCTCCCGCGGATGTCAAGGCGACGGGGGCCCCTGCAGCCGCGGGAGAAGTTGTCGCCGATCCGCAGGTCAAGCAGGCCGCGCTTGATGCGTCATACCAGCGGATCAGCTCGGACAAGCTCGAGTCGGTCGAAGCCCTCCAAGAGGTCGTCGGGGTTGTCTATCGAGAGTTCCAGCCGCGTGGCCTCGCCGCACTCTGGTTCGAGGTCACCAACGAGGCGAGCCTCCAGGGTCGCCTCATGGCGAGCGCAAGCGACCCCGTGGGACGGGTTGTCGGTTGGGGGGAGATTTTCGATCCGCTCGATCCGAGCCAGCTGCTCTTCCAGATCCAGCCGCGCAACGAGACCCATGCTGCGCTGTCGGTCGATGGGGTCATGGTGGGAACCGTCCAGGCCAGCGACAAGGATCACCACGCCGAGGAAAACCTTCTTTCCGCTCACTGGGACGAAGCCCTTGACTTGGTGCGCGCAGGCATTGCTGCTGGAAAGCGTCCGAGACTCGCACTCGCCATCAACCGGGCACCCTGCAACTCGAGGTGCGCCCCACTGCTGAGCGACCTCGCCGCCAAGCTCGATCCTGCGCTCAAGCGCGACGCGGACTTCATCCTGGCCCCGACCGGTGTCTACGAGCCGACAGAGAAGCTGACCAAGGAGGAAGTCGACAAGCAGCGCGCAGAGCTCACCGAGATCGCCAAGATCATCGGAAGGCCGGCCGCGGCCGTTCTTCGCGAGTACCTGAGCAAGGTCCGCATGACCGACGACACCACTACATTCAACGACCTACGTCGCCTGGTCGCCGCTGGATGGGACCTCCGTCAGCTTCAGGCTCGCGAGACTCAGTCGGGGTACGGACGGGAACTGGCGATCGCTGCGCACACGATTGCCGAGCAGGTCAAGTCGCAGGCCAAGGCGGGTGCGAAGTGACGGTGATGGTCAGAGCGCGAAATTCTCGTGGTCCATCGGTATCGCCCGCGGCGGACGTCACGTGGGCCAGCAGGCCAGGGAGCTCCCTGCCGACTCCCCTGCGTCGGAGCTTGGAGCCGGCCTTCAAGCACGACTTCGCAGGCGTGCGCATCCACACGGATCAGCAAGCAACACGGACGACCCGGCGGCTCGGAGCACGGGCCTTCACGTGGGCACAAGACATCTCGTTCGCACCAGGCGCTTACGCCCCTGCCACGCCCCAGGGTCGACGCCTCATCGCTCACGAGCTCACGCACGTTGTCCAGCAGGCAAGGGTGGCGCCGGCCGGCGAACCGTTCGTCGGCGAGTCGCGGAGTGCGGCCGAGCTCGAGGCGACGGTGGTCGCGGCCAAGGTCTCGGAGCACCGCTCCGCAGGTCGGGTCGCGGCCGAGACAGCCGCAGTGATCCAGCGACAGCCGGACGCCGGCGCACCCGAGCCCGCCGACCTGCTGATCCCCACGGACGTGGGCTGGTCGCCGAGCACGCCGGGGATCTTCTCGATCGAGGTGGACAGCTCCGGGGGCAGACCGGCGGGCGCGCACGGGTCGGCGTCCAGCCGTGGGGTGTTCCTCTTCAGCGCCATGGGCCGACTTGAGCACTTCTGCAGCACGCCGGCGAGCTATCCGCTGCAGATCCGGTTCTACCTGGACGCGGCGGGCCGGCCCCGCCCCCAGCCGTTCCGGGCGCCGTCTCTCTCGGTCGTTGCCGACTTCACTCCGACCGGGGGAGCGCCGCGCCGGGTGGCCAACGGCACCGACGCGGCGCCGGGCTATGCGGGCCCGGGCTGGCCGCTCGTACCTGCCTTCGGCGAGCTGGTCTCCGCCAGATCGTCGCAGAGCGGGTCGCTGAACGTCACGGCCACGATGGCCGACCCCGACACGGCCACCACCATCACCTACCGCGACACCGTCGCGTGCGAGCTGGTGCCTTGTGCTTGAGAGAAGGAGGTCGCGATGTCGACCAGTCAGCTAGCTCCTCCGGTGTTCAAGGGCGCTCTGGCGACCGTGTCGGCGTTCAATCCCGTGGGCACGGTCGTGGTGTTCCAGTACAACCCCGCGACGCTGACGCGCACGCTGGCGGCCAGGATCACCGGCGGCGAAGGGCCCACGAGCGCGCCGCGTTTCGCAGGTCCTCCCGATGAGACCTTCAAGCTGAGCGTCGAGATCGACGCCACCGACCAGCTCGAGGCAGGAGACCGGGTCGCGGAAAGCTTGGGGATTCTGCCGGCCCTCGCGGCCTTGGAGGCGATGCTCTACCCGCCCTCGGCCGTGGTGGTGGCCAACGAGGTGCTGGCCCGGGTCGGCATCATCGAGATCCTGCCCATCGAGGCTCCGCTGACCCTGCTCGTGTGGGGGGTGCGCAGGATCCTTCCCGTTGCCATCACCGAGTTCTCGGTCACCGAGGAGGCCTTCGACCTCGCCCTCAACCCGCTCCAGGCGAAGGTCGATCTCGGGCTCAAGGTGCTGACCTACGCCGAACTCGGCCTGGTGAGCCCGGGTGGGGCCCTGTCGCTGGCCCACCACATCGCCGTGGAGGCGCTCGCCCTCAGCGGCACCACGGGCACGCTGCCCGGTCTGATCGGCAGCGCCGCAGGGATCGGAGGCTAGGCGATGGCCTTCGAGCCCGGCAGCCGCTACCACGACGTCGAGACCGCGACCCGGGTCGTCCGCGACGCCGACGGCAACGACCGGCTGATCCGCTACAAGCGGCGCCGCATCATCCCGGAGCAGAGCGACCTTCCTACCCTTGCCGAGCACCGGGTCACCGAGGGCGACCGCCTCGACAACATCACCGCTCGGTATGCCGGCGACCCCACCCTCTTCTGGCGTCTGTGCGATGCGAACGTCGTGCTCCGCCCCGAGGAGCTGGAGGCCGTCGGCAGGATCATCCGGATCGCGATGGCAGGGAGCTGACCGATGCCACTGACCAGCGAGCTCGGCATCCGCCAGATCCTTTGGATGGGCTCGACCGTGCCCGTGCCCGCGCCGTACGCCGTCCTGCAGGCGCTCGTCTCGGTCGAGGTCACCAATGACAACGAGGCAGGCGACGGCTTCCAGCTCGTCTTCTCGCTGCACAAGGACAGCTCGCTCGACTACGGGCTGTTGCGCAGCTCGGCCTTCACCCCCGGGAACCGGGTGGTCGTCGGCGTCATCCTCGGGATCATCCCCGAGGTCCTCATCGACGGCGTGATCTCCCACCACCAGGTCAAGGTGAGCGGCGGCGGCACCGGTGAGCTGACCGTCACCGGCAAGGACATCACTTCCGAGATGGACCTAGAGGAGCGCAACAGCGGGTTCGACAACCAGCCCGACTCGGTGATCGCGACCCGGATCATTGCGAGCTATCCGCAGTTCGGGCTGGTGCCCGCGGTGACCCCGACGACCGACGTTCCCCTGCAGACCGACCTGGTGCCCAGCCAGCAGGAGACCGACCTGGCCTTCCTGCGGCGTACGGCCGAGCGCAACGGCTACGTCTTCTACGTCGAGCCCGTCACGTTCGGCGTGAACAAGGCCTACTGGGGGCCGGAGAACCGTGTCGGGATCCCACAGCCCGCGCTCACCCAGGACATGGGCGCGGCGACCAACCTGCGCTCGCTCGACTTCTCGCACGACTCGTTGCTGCCGTCGGCACCGAGCGGCGTCGTCGTCGAACCCTTCTTCAAGCTCAGCATCCCGATCCCGCCCCTGCCGTCGTTGAAGATCCCGCCACTGGCGAGCTCGCCGGCCCCAGCCAGACGCCGCACGATCGAGCGCGAGGTGGCCAACAAGAACCCTCTGAAGGCGGCGACCTCGGTCGTGGCCGCGGCCACCAACACCGGGAACGCCGTCAGCGGGGACGGCGAGGTCGACAGCGTGAAGTACGGGCACGTGCTCAGGGCCCGACGGCTGGTCGGTCTCCGGGGGGCAGGGCTCTCCTACGACGGGCTGTACGCCGTCGACTCGGTCACCCACAAGCTCGCGCGGGGGTCGTACACCCAGCGGTTCCGGATCAGCCGCGAAGGTACGGGCGCGACGTTGCCGGTGGTGCGGCCATGAGCGCGACCACGTTCTACGGCAAGTACCGCGGGGTCGTCTCGGACAATCTCGACCCCCTCATGATCGGGCGGGTACGAGCCCGGGTGCCCGATGTGATGGGGGGCCGGGAGAGCGGCTGGGCGCTGCCCTGCGCGCCGTTCGGTGGCGACCAAGTGGGCTTCTTCGCAGTCCCAATGGTGGGCGCGGGGGTCTGGATCGAGTTCGAGCACGGGGACCCGGACTATCCGATCTGGGCAGGGTGCTGGTGGGGCAACCTGGCCGAGATGCCGACGACCCTGCTGGCACCGCCACCCCCGTCGAAGAAGGTGATGCTGCGCACCGAGGCCGGCCACTCGATCACCCTCGACGACACCCCTGGCGTCGGCGGGATCACGTTGGAGACCGCGAGCGGCCAGAAGCTGTCGCTCACCGCCACGGGCATCGAGATCGACGACGGGATGGGTGCCAAGATCACGATGCAGGGACCACAGGTGTCGGTCAACAACGGCGCTCTGGAGGTGCTGTGATGCCTGGCTACGTCCTGCACTCTGGAGCGACGGTCCTCTGCAGCCACGGCGGCCAGGCCACTCCCACCGTGCCGAGCCCGCGTTTGAAGGTGAGCGGACAACCGGCCACGACGTTGAGCGGCCCGTACTCCGTGGCGGCATGTCCGTTCAACGTCTCGGGCTCACCCGCGCCGTGCGTGACCGCACAGTGGACGGTCGGGGCGGTGCGGGTCACGTCGGGAGGGACACCGCTGCTGCTTCAGGACAGCCAGGCGGTCTGCGCGCCCAACGGGACCCCGGTAAGCATTGTCGTCACGCAGGTCCGGGTCAAGGCGGTCTGAGATGGCTGATCTCGACTTCCCCTTCGACTTCGGCCCGACAGGTCGGACCCGTCAGCCGGACAGCCGTGAGGACCACGTGCGTGATCTCGTCGAGCAGGTGCTCTTCACCGCGCCGGGCGAGCGGGTCAACCGCCCGCAGTTCGGCAGCGGGCTGCTCGGGCTGGTCTTCGAGCCCAACGGGGCCGCCCTGGCCGCCGCCACCCGGGCCCGCGTGGATGGTGCCTTGCAGCTCTGGCTCTCAGACGTGGTGCTCGTCGAGGGCGTGCAGGTCCGGACCGAGGACTCCGTGCTCGAGGTGATCGTCTCCTACACGGTCCGGGCGACCCAGGAGCGCCGGGTGGAGCGCATCCGTGGGGCAGGTGGACCATGAACCGCTACTTCTGCTGCGACGAGCGGCGTCGCGAGGCGGTCCGCGCCACCGGTGTCGGCAACGGGATCGAGTACCTCGAGGTCGTAGATAGTCCCGACGTACCGCAGGGAGACCGCCAGCGGCTGCTTCGGGTGCACTTCGTGAACGTGCCGAGCCCGGCCCTCCTGGCGATCGAACCGGACCAGGTGGAGATCTCGGGCGGCGTACGGGTCACGGGTGTCCAGGTGGTGCCACCCCTCGTCTTCGACGGTGAGGTGCTGGTGGTGCGCGTCGACCGGCCCGGCGACTTCTCCACCTACACGCTCTCCCTCGGAGAACGCGACGGGAACTCCGTGGGGGACCTCGACCCGTTGCTCTCGTCGGTCGAGTTCTCGTTCAAGGTCGAGTGCCCGCTGGGCTTCGACTGTGCGGGCGGGTGCCAGTGCGGTCCGGAACCCGCGGACGAGCCGGAGGTCGACTACCTCGCCCTGGACTACGCGAGCTTCCGCCGGCTGATGCTGGACCGGATGGCCGTGACCGCGCCCGCGTGGCAGGAGCGCAACCCCGCGGACCTCGGCATCACCCTGGTCGAGCTGCTCGCATACGCCGCCGACCACGTCAGCTACCAGCTGGACGTCACCGGCACCGAGGCATCGCTCGCCACGGCGCGGCTGCGGCCATCGGTACGCCGGCACGCGCGGCTGGTCGACTACCGGATGCACGACGGCAGCAACGCTCGCACGTGGGTGCAGGTCGAGGTGGCCGCCGGCGCGGGGATTATCACCCTGCCGCAGCACACGCAGATGCTGAGCCAGGTGCCTGGCCTGCCGCGCACGTTGGTCGCCCCCTCGCCCGAATACACGGCGGCGCTGGCCGCCGGCCCGACGATCTTCGAGACCATGGAGGAGCAGACGTTCTCCGACTCCCTCAACCGGTTCGACCTGTATGCCTGGGGGGACCGCGAGTGCTGCCTGCCTCAAGGGGCCACCGCCGCCAGCCTGCGCGGGCGGCACGACGACCTGCACGAGGGCGACGTCCTGGTCTTCGTCGAGCAGCGCGGCCCGCGCACCGGCAGTCCTGCAGACGCCGACCCGACCCATCGGCACGCGGTACGCCTCGTCGAGGAGCCGGGGTTCACGACGGACCCGCTGGCGAGCTGGTTCGACGATCCGGCCCAGCCCCTCGCGCCGCTGGACGTCACGGAGATCCGCTGGGCGGTCGAGGACGCGCTGCCGTTCGCGCTGTGCGTCTCGGCGATCGACGACCAGCGCGAGTTCCACGATGACATCAGCCAGGTGCTCGGCAACATCGTGCTGGCCGATCACGGGCGCACGCTGACGGACGATCCGCTGACCGTGCCCGCATCCGACCCCCGGCTCTCCTATCCGGCTCAGACCGCTGGCTGTTCACCCGCGCTGCCGGAAGGGCGCCCGGCCAGGTTCTCCCCGGCGCTGGCCGAGCCCGGGCTGACGATGGTCGGCACCATCGGCCGGCCGCTGCCGGGCGACCCGAGACGACCCGCCCCCTTCGACCCGGCCGCGTCCGCGGCGGCCGCCTTCACCTGGGAGAGCAAGCACGTCCTGCCGTCGGTGGAGCTCGTCGACGGAGCGACCGACGAGGAGTGGGTGCCTCGCCGGGACCTGCTGGCGAGCGATGCGTTCGCGGCCGAGTTCGTGGCCGAGACCGACACTGACGGGGGTGTGCGGCTGAGGTTCGGCGACGGCGAGTACGGCATGCTCCCGCGAGCCGACAGCGAGCTGACGGCCAAGTACCGCGTCGGCAACGGGAGCTCGGGCAATGTGGGCGCCGACTCCCTGTGGCACGTGGTCGCAACCATCGGCGGGATCGCGGGCATCCGCAACCCTGCGCCGGCGCGTGGCGGCACCGATCCGGAGCCGATCGACCGCGTCCGTCAGGGCGCCCCGGTCGCCTTCCATGTCCAGGAACGGGCGGTCACCCCAGCGGACTACGCGGCGATGACGACGCGGCACCCGGAGGTGCAGCAGGCCACGTGCATCGAACGCTGGACCGGCAGCTGGTACACGATGTTCCTGACCGTGGACCGGGTCGGCGGGCTCCCCGTCAACGATGCCTTCGAGGGCGAGGTCCGGCGCCATCTCGAACACTTCCGGATGGCGGGTCATGACCTCGAGATCGCACCGCCCCAGTTCGTAGCGCTCGACGTCGTGCTGTCCGTATGCGCGCTGCCCGACTACTACCGGTCGGACGTCGAGCGTGAGGTTCTCAGCGTGCTCGGTGCCGGTCGCCTCCCCGACGGGACTCGCGCCCTGTTCCACCCCGACAACCTCACGTTCGGCAGCACGGTGTTCCTCAGTGCGCTGCTGGCGGCCGTGCAGGCCGTCGAGGGGGTCCGCTACGTCGAACCAGTGACGTTCCAGCGCCTCGGGGTCCCTGCCTCGTCGGGGACCGAGTCGGGCGTCCTGACCTTGGGGTCTCTCGAGATCCCGCGCCTCGACAACGACCCGAACTTCGCGGACCGCGGGACCCTGCGACTGGAGATGGAGGGCGGACGATGAGCACCATCGCCTGCACGTGCTGCTCCTGTTGCGGCGGGATCACCGACCAGACTCCGGTGCGGGTCGACAACAGGCCCGGCCTCAGTGAGATCCGCTACCGGTCTGGCAGCTACGCCGCCTTCCGGGCGAGCATGGTCGCGGGCCTGACGAACGAACTGCGCCCGGCCCTGGCAGGCCTGCGCAGCCGCGACGCCGGCGATCTCTCCATGGCCCTCATCGACGCCTGGTCGGTCACAGGAGACGTGCTCACGTTCTACACCGAACGGATCGCCAACGAAAGCTACCTCGGGACCGCGACAGAGCGTCGCTCGGTCTCAGGTCTGGTGGGGCTCATCGGCTACCGCCTCGGGCCGGGCGTCGCCGCCGAGACGGCCCTCGCGTTCACGATTGCCACATCGCCCGGTTCCCCGACGGTCGTCCCGATCCCGGCGGGGGCCAAAGTGCAGACCCTGCCCGGCCCGGGAGAGCAGCCCCAGACCTTCGAGACCGTCGAGGACCTGACCGCCCTGCCCGAGTGGAACGCGCCCGGCATCCGGCTCACCGAGCCGCGTCTGCCTCTGACCGGTGACCAGACGGTCCTCCTGGCCGGCGCTGCCACCGGCGTCAACCGCGGCGACACCCTCCTCTTCGCGGCCGACAACGCGACCGAGGACACCGGCTTCTGCCTGGTGCGCGTCTCGTCGGTCGTGCCCGACGCGGCGAACCAGCGCACGGCCGTCGCCTTCGCCCCTGGGCTCACGGGGCTCGATCCGGAGGAGCGCGTCGGCGTTCACGTCATGCGTCAGCGCGCCGCCGTCTTCGGATACAACGCCGCCAGCCCGTTGATGTTCGTCCCGGACGTCATCACGGCACTGGAGGACGCGAACCTGCTCAACGACGACGGGAACGACTGGGAGTTCGACCCGGCCGACGCGTCCGCGTTCGACCTCGACGCGGTCTACGAGGGCGTCACGCCCGGCTCGCCCGTCGTGATCGTCCATGCGGGAGGTACGACGATGGCGATGGCGGGTGCGGTGAGCGAGACGACCCGCACCCAGTACGGCATCAGTGCCAAGGTCTCGCGGCTCGCCCTGGATCCCGCCGGCGTCGACCTGACGGACGTCGGTGGTGCGAACACCCGCACCAGCGTGGTGATCCTCCGCGCCGAGGAGCTCGCTCTGGCCGAGGTCCCGATCCTCCTACCCGTGTACGGCGACCGGATCGACCTCGTTGACTCGCCCGACGCCGAGCTCCCGCGCCCCGTGCTGGTCCGAGGGCGCCGCGCGCGTGTGCGCACCAAGCACAAGGCGGGGGTGAACGTCGAGTTCGACGACCGCGCCCCCGCCGTACCTGCCGACGACATCCCGTTGACCGCACTCGCGATCGAGCCGGACCAGGCCGATCCGGACACCTGGGTCGTGCACGTGGTGACCGACGACGGCGCCACGGGCACCGTGACGGCGAAGGCTGCCAAGTTCGTCTTCCAACCGGCCCGTGAGGACGACCCCTTCCTCGGCGAGACCGCGCTGGTCGAGACGATCGACGGCTCGGCCCTCGTTCTCGTCGAGCCGCTGAACGGGATTTACGACCGCACCACGGTGGCGGGCCGCTCCGTAGAGGTCTGGGGCAACGTCGCGACCAGCACTCAGGGCGAGTCGGTGGTCGGCGAGGTTTTGGGCAGCGCCGACGCTGCTCGTGCCTTCCAGCGGTTCGTCCTGCTCCGACCCCCGCTGACCTACGTGCAGGCCCCCACAGCCTCCGGTGGGGAGTCCACGCTCGAGGTCTTCGTCAACGATGTCCGGTGGCGGGAGGTGCCCACGCTCTTCGGTCAGGGGCCACGCGACCGGGTGTTCGTCACCTCGACCACCGACGAGGGCAAGACGGTCGTGCAGTTCGGCGACGGGCTCACGGGTGCCCGGCCGGCCACTGGCCAGGACAACGTCCGGGCGACCTACCGCGCCGGCGTCGGCCGGGGGGGTCTTGCACGGGCCGACCAGCTCTCGCTGCTCATGACGCGTCCGCTCGGAGTGACCGACGTCCGGAACCCGCTGGCCGCCACCGGTGCCCAGGATCCCGAGCTCGGAGTGGACGCCGCCGACAACGCGCCGAGGACCGTGCTCACGCTCGACCGCGTCGTGTCACTGCGCGACTACGAGGACTTTGCAGCGAACTTCGCGGGTATCGGCAAGGCCGCCGCTACCTGGACCTGGGACGGCGTCACTCGAGGTGTCATCCTGACCGTCGCAGGAATCGCGGGTGCGACGGTCGACGCGACCGGTTCACTCATGGACAACCTGACCAAGGCGGTCGCGGCTGCCGGGAACGCCCGGGTCCCGTTCATGGTGCGCCCGGCCGAGCTGGGTCTCTTCACGCTCGAGGCAACGCTGGTGCTGGACCCGGACCTTGTGCCGGACGTTGTGGTCGATGCGGCTCGCGCGGCCCTGCTCGACCACTTCTCCTTCGCCCGGCGGACCTTCGGACAGCTCGTCTCGTTGGGTGAGGTGGACGAGGTGTTGCACGCGGTGCCCGGCGTGACCGGCGTCATCGTCACGCGGATCCACCGCACCGGCGAGACGGCGCTGCGCAACCCCTTCCTCCTCGCTCGCTCACCTGGTACCCGGGCAACCGCCCGCCGCCGAAGGGGCCGAGGTGCTGACCGTCGATCCCGAAAACCTGCGAGTGGAGGTGGCGTCATGACCGTCGACCGGGACCGCCTCGACCGGCTGCTGCCCGCTGTCCACCGCCAACGCGATGCGGACCTGGCGCTCGCCCTGGGACTCGAACCCGAGGATCCCGGAGGCCCGCTCCACCAGCTGCTGGAGGTGCTGACCGACGAGCTCGCTGTCATCACCGACGGCGTGGACCAGCTCTACGACGACCTCTTCGTGGAGACAGCCGCCTCCTGGGTTCTGCCCTACCTCGCACAGCTCATCGGTCTGCGCGGCCTGCCGTCGGGTTCGGCAACGGGCCTGACACCACGGGCCGAGGTCGCCAACACGATCGCCTACCGGCGTCGCAAGGGCACGGCCGCCGTCCTGGAGCAGGTGGCCCGTGACGTGACACGGTGGCCGTCCCGAGCCGTCGAGTTCTTCGAGCTGATCGCCGCCACCCAGAACGTGAACCACGTGCGACCGGCGAACCTTGCGTTCGCGCCCATCCGCGACGCGCGGCGCATGGAGTACGTCGGGTCGCCCTTCGAGCGGCTGCCGGACCGGCCGGACCTGACTCACACCGTGGACGTCCGGCGGATCCGAAGCCGACGCGGCCGCTACAACATCCCCGACATCGGCATCTTCAGCTGGCGGCTCGCGGCCTATGCGCTCACCGCCAGCCCTGCGGTCGCGGCCGACCCTGCCGACGCGACCCGCTTCCACCTGCACCCGCTCGGCATCGCGTGCCACCTGTTCTCGCTCCCCGTCACTGAGGACGAGATCACCCACCTCGCGGAGCCGGTCAACGTTCCGCACCCCCTTGGCCGGCGCGAGCTCGCCGACGAGGTGGGCACGTTCTACGGACCCAGCCTGAGCATCGACATCCCCGGCGTACCAGTGGCGAGCGTTGACGTGTGTGACCTGTCGGACCTCCTTGATGCGGGCGGCAACGTGGTTGGCTGGGCGCACACCCCGCGAGCCGCAGGGCGGACGGCCATCGATCCCGTCCTCGGCAGAGTGGCCTACGGCGACGACCAGCCCACCCCGCCTCTGGTCAGCCACCACGTCGGGTTCAGCGCGGACCTCGGCGCGGGTGAGTACAACCGGTCCCAGACCTTCGCCGGGATCGACCCCGTGGTGCGCGTATCCCAGCAGGACCCGACCGCTCTGGCCGCCATCGACGACGGCCTGGCGACGCTGGCCGGCAGCGGCACGGTCGAGGTCGGCGACAGCGGACGCTACGGGCCACTCGCGGACCTGACCGTGGACAGCCGCTCCCTGGAGATCCGCGCCGCGGACAGGCTCCGCCCCGTCGTGGTCCTGGGGGGCGAGCTGGTGATCGACGGCGACGGGGAAGGTGAGGTCACCATCAACGGCCTGCTCATCGTGGGGGGTGGGATCCGGGTGCGGAACCTCCGGTCACTGCGCCTGAGCCACTGCACCCTGGTCCCGGGCATCAGTCTCGACGCCGACGGCTCGCCGAGCCAGCCAGGTGTGCCGAGCCTCGTCGTGGAGTCGCCCGCGACGACCGTGACGATCGAGCGTTGCATCCTCGGCGGGATGCGCGTCCACGTGGACGCAGAGGCGAAGTTGTCGGACTCGATCTGCGACGCTGGCCAGGAGGGGGTGGCCTATGCCTCGGACGCGGGGGAGGACCTCGGTGGCGGGCAGCTCGCCCTAGAGGCCTGCACCATCTTCGGCAAGGTCCACGCCCGCACCGTCGAACTGGTCTCGAACTCCATCCTGCTGGGAGTGGTCACTGCCACCGACGATCCTGCCGTCTGGCCCGGCCCGGTCATCGTGGACCGCCGCCAGGAGGGCTGCATGCGGTTCAGCTATCTGCCCCCGGGGTCGCGTACGCCGCAGCGCTACCGCTGCCAGCCAGCTCAGGAGGCCGACGCGGCGCGTGTCCGGCCGGTGCTCACCTCGGAGCGATACCCGGATCCGGCCTACGGACAGCTCGACGGCCGCACGCCCAAGGAAATCTGGCGCGGTGCCGACGACGAGTCGGAGATGGGCGTCCTGCACCACCTGTTCGAGCCGCAGCGTGCGGCGTACCTCGAGGCCCGCCTCGACGACTACCTGAGATTCGGCCTCGAGGCCGGGTTCTTCTTCGCTTGATGAACGGCCGGGAGGGCAACGATGAAGGGTGATTTCAGCCGGCGGACCTTCAACGCCGATAAGCACTACAGCGCCGTGCTCGTCGAGCAGGGAAGGCTGATGACCGACGCAGACTCCGAGGAGGAGCACCGGATCGTCGCCTACCGCGACGAGTGTGCCACCCACGACATCGTCGGCGACGCGGGCGGCCCGATCACAGGGGCGGGGTTCGCGCTTACGACACCCGACGGCGCCGAGCTGCATCTGGGCGCGGGGCGCTACTACGTTGCGGGCACGCTGTTGGAGAACGAGTCCGAGATCTCCTTCACCGAGCAGCCCGACCGGGTCGACCCGCCCTGGCCACCGGCCGCGGGCCGACGCGCCATCTTTCTCGAGACCTGGCGCAGGCTGGTCACTGCGCTCGACGACCCGTCGATCCGCGAAGTGGCACTAGGAGGACCAACGACGAGCGCCCGGGAGCGGGTGGTCTGGCAGGTCGGCGCCACGGGCGTCGCCGCCGACTGGGTGTGCACCGATGCGCTGCCTGCGATCGAGCAGACGACCGGTGGGCTAGCCGCACGCGCCGAACCCGACGCACTGCTCTCCTCGCCCTGCCTGGTCCCGCCGCAGGCCGGCTACACGGGCCTGGAGAACCAGTACTACCGGGTTGAGGTCCTGACCTCGGGCGAGGCGTACGACGTGGCCGCCCTGGCCGACACGGCCGTCGCTACCGGGTTCCCCGCGGGCGAGCCGCACCAGGTGACGGTCGACGCGCTCGGTGCACTCGCGGTCGGTGACGCGGTCGAGGTGTTCCGCTCGGGTCTGGGCGCGGACCCTGTCAAGGCGACGTTCGGGTTCGTCACCGCGATCGACGGTCTGACGCTCACCCTCACGACCGCGCTGCCGGCGTTCGGGCCCAATGACGCGCCCATGGTGCGGCGCGTGGACGCGGCGTTCGTCGTGTCGCGGGACAACGGCTGTGTGGTCACCACGATCGAGGCCATCGACGGGACTGAGGTCACCGTTCACGACCTCGGGCCGGACGACGTGCTCGGGTTTGCGGTCGGCCAACTGGTTGAGATCACCGACGACCGCATCGAGCTCGAAGGGCTGGACCGCCGTCTTTACCAGATCGCCGACATAGACACGACCCGGCGAACCGTCGTCCTGCGCACCGATGCGGAGCCGCTGGACGGAGGCCCGGACGGTGTGGACGCCGACCTCCACCCCAAGCTGCGGCGCTGGGACGCCGCGGGTGCCGTCCGGTTTCTCCCGGACGGTTCCGGGTGGATCCACCTCGAGAACGGCAACCAGGTGCGCTTCGTCGCCGGCCACTACCGGTCGGCCGACTACTGGACCTTCCCTGCCCGTGCCGCGACCGTCGACGCCGAGTCGGGGACGATCGCCTGGCTGCAGGACGCCGCCGGTCCAGCAGTCCTTCCGCCCTTCGGGATCGAACGGCACCGGTGCATCCTCGGCTACGTCGACCTCGATAACGCGGGCGCGATCACGCTGATCGAGGACTGCCGCAACCTGTACCCGCCCCTCACGTCCCTGCGGAACCTGCTGTTCGTGGGCGGCGACGGCCAGGAGGGCGACCCTGCCGACGCCGTCGGAGGCTTCATCCCCCTGTCAGGACGGCTGGCTACGCGGGTCGCCAACGGTGGCTTCCCCGTGGAAGGCGCGACCGTCCGCTTCGCGATCGGCATCGGCTCCGGGCGGCTCGAGGGGGGCGCCGGACCGGTCGACGTACTAAGCGACGCCGACGGCCTCGCGACGTGTGGGTGGGCGCTCGACGACACCGAGGAGCACCAGCTGTGCGTGGCAAACCTCCTGGACCCGTCGGGCAGCCCGATCTCGCACCAGGTCGTCCGGTTCCATGCCTCGCTCGACTCCGACGTCGCGGGCGAGGGGCACACAGGGTGCTGTCTGTCGATCGGCCCCGGCGGCGACTACCCGACGCTCGAGGCCGCCCTGGAGGACCAGGTCAAGGGCGGCCAGCGAGACGTGTGCCTGTGCCTGATGCCGGGGGACCACGAGTACGTCGGCGAGACGATCGACGTCGAACCCGAGCGCCTGGTGAGCCTGTCGATCCGCGGGTGCGGGCGCGGAAGCCGGCTCCGCGTCCGCGGCGAGTGGCGGCTCACGGGCTTCCGCGCCCTGCGGCTGATGGAGTTCGAGCTGAGCGTCACCGAGGAGGGGTTCCTCTCCATCGTCGACGTGGCCGACGTCGAGATCCGCGGCATGAGGATCTCGGGAGTGCCTCCGCGGGTCGGGCTCGTGCGCGTCTACGGGAGCGACCGGCTGCACGTCGTCGCGTGCGTCATCCTCGCGCTCCGGGCCGGTGTGTTCGACATCCCGCGTCGCTTCTTCGACGGCCTCGACGCACTGACCCTGCCGTGGGAGGAGCTCGAACCGGACAACCTCCGCGACGCGATCCTCAAGACCGCGATCGAGGTGAGCGCGCTCAAGGTGACCGCCCGCCGGGCGCTGGTCAAGAAGCTCCGACCGCGGCTCGCCGACGTGGCGGAGCAGGACTCCCGGGGAGAGGTGAAGAAGTTCAGGGGCATCGTCGACCAGATCGAGCGCGACGGGCGCCTGGCACCCCTCCTCCAGCACCTGGAGCTCGTGGTCCGCGCGGCTGCGGTCGCGCGACCAGGTGTCGCGCTTGAGATCGGCACCAGCGAGGACGAGAAGCTCGTGGAGTCCGCGGCTCGCGGATCCGTCGTCCTCGCCGACAACATCATCCCGGGCATCGTCAACTTCTACGGCGTCGGCGACCCGGACGCCCGCGTGACGCTGGACTTCCTGAAGCTTCTGGACGGGCTGGTCTCCGACAGCGCGCCGATCGTGAGTCTCGGGGGCGACGTCCACGTCCGCGACAACCGACTCGGTCACCTGGCGGTCGGCGACGCGATGCTCCGGCTCCTCGAGGACGTGGCCCAGAACCCACGAGAGATCGTGTCCTTCTACGAGAGCTTCCACGTGACCGACAACGTGGTCGAAGGCTTCGTGACCGAGATCCTGGCGGGGCACGCGGCGCTGACCTCGAACGACTTCACGCTGGACATGCTGCCCACCAAGGCCCCCCTCACCGACAACCTCCTGGCGTTCGTGGTCGCCGACACGGCCACCTACACCGGCAACCACGCCCGCCCCGGCCCTGAGGTGGTGGCTCCGCCCATGATCCTCAACGCCACGCGTGCCAGCGCGGAGGCGGCCAACCTGGAGCTCGTCATCACCTAAACGGCCGCCGCTCGAGGGAGGTTGCTCATGTCATCTGTCGCCGGACCATCCGGGTGGTCCTCATCGGTGACCACTGCCCTCACGTGGGCGACTGGGTGCGCGACGCTGCGTCCCGGCAACACGGTGGTCCGCTCCGAGGAGCTCTTCCTCGGGTTGCTGCTCGCCCATCCGGACCGCGACGGCGAGGTGTGGAGGTTCCTGGACCATTTCGGCCTGACCGTCCGCGACGTCCTTCCCGACGACTACCCGGTGATTGACGCGGCCGCCCTGAGACGAGCGGCTGCCGCCGCGCACTCCCCGACGCCTGACGAGTGGGATCCCGACGTGGAGTCGGTCATGGACGACGCCGCTCCGCGGGACGGCCTTCCCACGCGGGTCCTCCACGTCTTGGCCTCGATGCTCCAGCAGCTCACGCCGTGGCAGGACCGGCTGCAGCCCGGACTCACGCGCTTCGGCATCAGTGCCCGGACACTGGTCGACCAAATCAAGAACGAGGCGGTGCAGACGATCGACCTGAGCGGTACCAAGCGGGCGGGCATCCAGCTCGGCGACTGGCTCGCACAGAGGTTCCCGCGTCGCCCGGCAACGATGGCCTCCTTCTCGAATGACGTACCGGATCCCGGTCTCGACTTCGTCGGGGTCAGCGAAGAGGCCGATGCCTTCGCGTACCTGATCACATCGCGGAACCTGATCCCGCCGCTCGCGATCGGTCTCTTCGGCGTGTGGGGCAGTGGCAAGAGCTTCCTGATGGCCAAGATCCGGCAGCGCGTCGAGCAGCTGACGGCGATGGCCGCCGGCAGCACATCTAACACCGAGATCTGGCCGCAGGTCGCGGCGATCGACTTCAACGCCTGGCAGTACGTCGAGACCGACTTGTGGGCCTCCTTGCTCTCCCGCATCTTCGCCTCCCTGTCACCCGAGGATCGCAGCGAGCTCGCGAGGATCGGGGCGGAGAAGGACGAGAAGCTCCGGCAGCAGAGGTCGGTCGAGCTTGAGATCGACCGGCTTGTCGCCACGGAGCAGAAGCAGGCCGACGCGGCGACCGAGGCGGCCGAGGAGGCCGATCGTGTCAACGGAGAGGCCGCGGCACTCCGGGACGTCGCACGCCGTGAGGCCGCGGAGGCGCACGCGCGTTCGACCGCGACGGCTGGAGCCAAGACGGCCATCCAATCGGCTCTCGGGCCCGAGGTAGCCGACGCATTGAGCAAGGCCCAAGAACTCCGGCGAGCGGTGGCGGAGCCGGTGTGGCGGGAGCCCAAGTTCTGGACCACAGGAAGGATCGTTTGGGTGACGGTCGCCTTGCTCGTCGCCAGCATCGCGGTCGTCGTGGTGGACGCGCGGTTCCACTTCGCGCCTGCTCTGCTGGCGGCGATCGGCGCCGGCGCCGCCATCCTGACGCCGATGCTGCGCACGATCACGTCCTTCGCGAAGGATCAGCAGGAGCAAGCAGACGAAGCCGCGAAGCGGGTCGACGAAGAGCTCTCGGCGCGCGTGCAGGAGGCGGTCGACGACCAGGAACGGAAGAAGGCCGCAGTCGCGCAGACGCGCACCCTGATCGAGGCGGCTGAGCAGAAGGCGAGGCGCCTTGCGGCGGCTCGCACCAACCTGGAAGAGATGGCATCCCGCCTCGACGCGACCACGGTGTACGCCGACTTCCTGAAGGGTCGCAGCACGGCCGACGACTACCGCAAGAGGCTCGGCGTGGTGTCCACGGTCAGCGAAGACCTGGCAATGCTTTCTCGCCTCGTGGCGACGTACAACGAAACGGAGGGAGCCATGAGGCCGGGCGGCCCTCCGAACCGGATCGTCCTCTACATCGACGACCTCGACCGATGTCCTCCGGCGAGAGTCCTGGAGGTGCTCGAGGCGGTGCACCTGCTGCTCGCGTTCCCCCTGTTCGTCGTCGTCGTCGCGGTCGACACACGATGGCTAACGAGGGCGTTGCACGAAGCCCTGCCACTTCTGCAGCAGAAGGCGAGGCCAGGTGTGGCCCGGCCGACCGCGACCGACTACCTGGAGAAGATCTTCCAGATCCCGTTCTGGGTGGAGCCGCTCGACGACGCCGCACGGCATCGGCTGCTGCGGGGGTTGATGCTGCCCTCGGTCGGCGGTTCCGACGGTGCCCCACCTCAGATGACCGGCACCGCTGTGCAGGTCGGCACGGACGAGGAGGACGCTGCCACGACGATGCTGTCCGTCCACGGGGCGTGGCTCGACCTCGATGCGCGCACCTTCAGCATCACCGCGTCCGAGCTGGCTTTCGTCGAGACGCTGAACCCCCTCATGACCGGCACGCCGCGACAGGTCAAGCGCTTCGTCAACATCTGCAAGCTCCTGTTGGCCATGTCGCCTCCCCTCGAGACCGGTCCGGGGCTGGCCACTGAGCGCACGGCCGCCTGCTTCATGGCGGCCCTGCATCAGTCGATGCCGGCCTTCTCCCTCCAGCTCGCCGCCGTGGCCGACAAGCTCGGCGACAACGCCACCCTCGACGAGATCGTGGCGGACATGGCCGAAGGTGCCGACCGCACCCGAGTGCAGCAGTGGGTCGCCCAGCAACAAGCGACCGACGCCGCCAAGCCGTTCGGCGGAACGAGTGCTGCGATGCTGTTGAAGCGGTGGGACGTCATCGCGCGGCTCCGGTTCGCCGAGGACGAGACGACCATGGCTGCGCCGCCGCCCAATGCCGCCATCCCAGCCCGGGTCCCATGATGCGCGGGCTGATCGACGACCTGGAAGGTGGACAGGCGTCCCAGACCGTGAGGTTCGCCCCAACGGGCGCGACCTCGAGACCCTGATGGAGCGCATAGTGGACGAACCTCGGGATCTCCGGATAGTTGTGCTGCTCATGGAGTCCTTGAAAGAGGAACAGGGTGGCCCGCCAGTGGTGCCAGACCCACCACCATTCACCGACGTAGGTTCGCAGATCCCGAAGGTGATCGCTGCGAACTACTCGAGTCACCCCAACTAAAGGGTGGCGTGGGCTCCTTCCAATTGATCCGCCGGTGCTCGAAAGAACGCAGCCGCACAACCAATTGTGGCTACCTTCTACTGAGTGCCCTTCCCCCGGGAGGCGATGTCACGGGATCGGGAGGGTTTGCCTCACATCCCGCAAGTGTCCGTGGCCACCCCGCATCACGCTTCCGCCCGTGCGCCGTGGTCGGAGCGTCGAAGTGCTCCTCACTCGGCAGAACTGGATCGCGCGGGTGACCACACGCGTTGCCGGATGACCCGAGTGGAGCGCTCCGGGACGTCGACGGGCCCGAGATCGTCGTCGGAGCGGTTCAGAACCCCCTCGGCGAGGAGCTGGTCGGCCGCCTCGGCATCGCCACTTGCCTTGCCGACTGCGATGAGATCGAGTCGGCTCGTCTCGTTCGTACGGCGAGGCGAGGTGCCCGGTTTGGCAGGCGAATCGAGCGACGTCGAGGTCGCCGACGCTGAGTGCATGGGTCACCACAACGTGGGCTGTGTCGACGATGGCGCACAACATGATGTGGTCAATGCGCTCGCCCTCCAAGAGCCAGTTCCATCCGGGTGGGCCTCGGGTCGGTGAAGGGTTCACTTGTGACGAATGTGAGCGCCGTTTGAAGGTCGTCGATGCCGGCCTCGCCGCGGCTCTGCCCTCTGGTACGCAGGTCGTCGGGCGATGGCGTGGGTTCAGGCATCTCGCGGACTGCCAGAGTGCCTTCTCGCTTCGGAACGACGCTCAGTGCTCGCACGGCTGGTGCTCCTCTCGGCCTCGCGTGCCGGGCGCACGGTCTGCGGCAGGAGTCGCGGCTGCATCTGTCAGTGTGCGCACAGTGTGCCCGGGGGCGTGTGAGCGCTGACCCACGTGGGCCACGGGTCGGTTACAGCAGCTGGGCCAGCCTGGCCGCGGCGCGGGCGGCTCCATCGGTCTCTACCGACACGTAGTCGACCGGCTTGCCGATCTCGTCGGCCAGCAGGGTGGCCAGGTGGTCCTCGGTGAGGTCCTCGTAGGGGAGGTACGTCCCGGCGCGGTAGCGGTCGAGGCGGGCCCGGACGTGGAAGTTCTGCTCGAAGTGGTTGCGGAGCGGGACATAGATGAAGGGCACCTTGCAGGCGGTGAGCTCCATGGTGGTCGTGAGCCCGCCCTGGACGACGGCGACGTCCGCGACCGCCAGGTGCCGGTAGAGCTCGTGCACGTAGCTGCGGTACTCGACGCCCTCGATCGACGGGAGCTCGGAGGGATCGATCCGGGGGCCCGTGACGATGATCATCCGCAGCCCGTCGATGCTGCGTCGGGCGGCGGGAAAGGCTCGCGCGACCCGCCGCAGCAGGTCCGCCCCGACCGCGGATCCACCCACCGACACTATGCAGAGGGGTTCGTCGTCGTGGTAGCCCAGCTCACGGCGGACCTCGGCGCGGTCGCCCAGCGCGCTCGGGTCGAACCCGGTGACGTAGCCGGCGAAGTCGAAGTTGGCCTCGGTCCACTCGCGGATGCCCGGCAGCCCGTCGCCGAACGTCCCGGGGACGATGTCCTCCGGGTTGCCGACGAAGATCGAGGCGTCGCGAATGCGCCCGTAGCGGGCGACCTGCTCGATCATCTCGGCGTTGTAGTCAGCCGCCACGAGAGCCTCGCGCTCGCCGCGTTCCGGCATCGGGAGGTAGCCGACGAAGTCCGTCATCCAGGCGTACGCCGTCTTCTTCATCCCGGGGTTCTCGTGCAGGTGGTGGTCGAGCTCCCACGCCTCGTCGCCGACGACGAGGTCGTAGTGACCCTCCTCGACCACCTCGTCGATCACCATGAAGTTCGCCACCTGGATCTCGTCCATGTCACGGAGCGCCTGGAAAGCCGCCAGGTCGTGCTCCCCGCTCTCCGCCTCGAGGTGCGCCGACTCGTTGGCGAGCAGCTGGGAGGCAGGGTGGATCGACTCGCCACTTGCCTCCAGGACCCTGGTCACCGGGTCCTGGGCGAGCCAGTCGACGACGACGTCGGGGTGAAGGGCGCGTATCTCGCGCGCGATCGCCAGGTCCCGGCGCGCATGACCGAGCCCGATGGGCGAGGAGAGGTAGAGCGCGCGCCGAGGACGTCCGTGACCGACGTGCACGGCGGTGTTGATCCGCGCGGTCCTGTGGACCCGATCGACGAAGTCGAGGACGGCCCGGTTCACGACCACGGGCTGGCGCACGTTGGGAAGGTGCCCCGCTCCGTCGATCGTGAGCATCTCCGCGTGGGGAATCATCTCCTGCAGGACGCGGGAGCTCCCGGCCGACACGATGCGGTCGCCTGTGCCGTGGATGAGCAGGACCGGGACCTCGATGGCCCGCACCGCGCGCTCGTGCTCCACGGGTTCCAATGGCCTCGGGTCGATGGTCTGCGCGATCACGTCCCCGGTCGTCTCCAGGCTCCAGCCCACGGTGTCGTCCCACAGCTTCGTCGATCGCGGGTCCGAACAGGCCTCGGCGAAGAAGAACTCCACGAAGCTGCGCCAGTCGGTGCGCCAGAAGTCCGGGTCGAACATGCCCCATCGCGGGTCCTTGCTCGTGCTGGGGCTCATGTGGGCAAGGCCCCATTCGTGCGCGGCAGCGATCGCGACCACCGCGTCGACGCGTTCGGGGTGCAGCGCCGCCAGGCTGAGGACCCACCCACCTCCCCGCGACAGCCCGACAGCGGTGCAGGTGGGCGTCGAGGTCGCGTCCAGCACGGCGATCGTGTCATCGAGGACCTCGCGGGCGTCGTACCGCTCACTGTCCATCGACCGACTCGAGAGGCCGTTGCCGACTGGATCGAAGGTGACCACGCGCAGGTGCCGGGCGAGGTACGGGATCTGCATCTTCCAGTGCCGCGAGTGGACGATCTGCCAGGTCGGCGCGAGCAGGACCGTCGGTCCTGCGTTCTCGTAGACCTCGTAGTGAAGGGTCTCCCCGGCGCGTTCGACCGTGCCGGTCCTGTCGGGGTACCTGGCTCTCATCGGTTGACCTCCGTCGTCGTTCGTCCACTGTCCCACCGTCTGCCGCGCCCCGCACGGCCCCAATCCGGGCCGTCAGCGACGGCCGGGCGGGCGCTGCGCTGCCGCGTTGCCGTCCCGGAGGTCAGGGCCTGACTGCGAACACATTGTTGAAGGGTGTCTGCGAGGCCAGCTCGAACCCGGTGAAGCCCGCTGTGGTGACCACGTCCCGGACCCGCGCGGGGCCGGCCTGGGTGCCGAGGGCCAACCCGACGTCCTGGGACAGCGAGGACGGAGTGCACAGCAGCGTCGAGAACGCGTAGTAGGCGCGACCGACGGGGTTCAGGTTGTCCTCGACGTGGTCGCCTGCGGCCGGCTCGACGATCATCCAGGCCCCGTCCGGCTTCAGGATGCTGTGCACCTGGCGCGCCGCCCCGACGGGGTCGCCCATGTCGTGGAGACAGTCGAAGGTGGTGACCAGGTCGAGCTTCTCCCCGCCGAAGGCCTCGGCCGCGGAGACCTCGAAGCGGACCCGGTCCCCGAGTCCGGCCTCCTGTGCCCGCTCACGTGCGGTGGAGATCGACTCCTGGTGGGAGTCCACGCCGACGAACGTCGAGTTCGGGAAGGCTTTCGCCATGATGATGGTCGAGGCGCCGTGACCGCACCCGATGTCGGCCACGTGGGCACCGGACGCCAGCGTCTCGATGACGCCGCTCCCCAATGCGGGCAGCCAGTCGGCCACGAGGTGGGCGTCGTAGCTGGGCTTGAAGAACCACTCGCACCCCGTGTGGACGTCGTCGGTGTACTCGTGCCAGCCCATGCCGTCCCCGGTGCGTGCGGCCTCGATGATGCGTGAGGCGTCCTGAATCGTGCCGAAGGCGATCTGGTAGAGCCCGACGATGTAGGCGGGACTCGTCCGGTCGGTCAGCGCGACCGCATGTGCGTCGGGAAGCGTGTACCGCTGGGTGCCGGGGTCGTAGTCGACGAACGAGCCGGCGGCCTGGCTGTTCAGCCACTCGCGGGCATAGTGCTCGTCCGTGGACGTGCGCCGGGCCAGCTCGCTGGGCGTGCTGGGGCCGTCGTCGGCCAGGCTCTGGTAGTAGCCGAGCTTGTCGCCCATGACGACGAGCGCGCAGTTGAGGGCTGCGCCGACCTCGTCGACGGAACGGAACACGAAGCCCATCACTGCGTCGAGCGCCTGCTCGTCCGTGGTCTGTTCGGCGTTGTCGGTGGTGGTCATGTGGATTCTCCAGGTCGGGTTCTGATGGACTCACCTTCCGGGGATGAGACGGGCGAGCGCATCAGGTGCCCCCCCTAGACGTTGGTCCTAGGGTCGGAGAGGTGATCATCGGCCGGGAGGACGAGCAGCAGACCATCGACCGCCTCCTGTCCGGGGCGCGGACCGGCCAGAGCGGAACACTTCTCCTGGTCGGTGAGCCCGGCATCGGCAAGACCAGCCTCCTCGAGCACGCGACGGATCACGCTGAGGGCATGCTCGTCCTCCGGGCCTTCGGCTCCGAGCAGGAGCAGAACGTGGCGTTCGCCGGACTGCACCAGCTCCTCTCCCCGGTGCTGTCGACGCTGGCACGACTGCCCGCAGCGCACGGCGACACGCTGGCGGTGGCGCTGGGACTGCGTGAGGGCCAGGTCGGCGGCAGGTTCGCCGTAGGGGTCGCTCTCCTGGACCTGCTCACCCACCTTGCCGACGAGTCATCGCTCCTGGTGGCCGTGGACGACGCACATCTCTGGGACAGCTCGAGCGCCGAGGCCCTCGGCTTCGTCGGACGTCGGCTGCTCGTCGACCGGATCGCTGTGGTCGTCTCCTCACGCAACGAGGCGTCGCCGCTGCTGGAGGCCGGCCTGGACACGCTGAAGGTGAGGGGCCTGGACCAGACCGCCGTGCAAGCCCTGTTGACGCGAGAGGGCGGGGCTCCCGCCTCGCCCGAGCTGGCGCGCCGCCTCCACGCGACCACCCGCGGAAACCCCTTGGCCGTGGTCGAGCTGGCGCGTGACGTCGAGGCGCTGAACCGGATCTCGCCCGAGGCACCCCTGCCGGTGCCGGAGGCGATCAGCCGCTCGTTCCTCCGCCGGGTTTCCGCACTCGGCATCGCCACGCAGCAGCTGCTCCTGGTGGCAGCCGTTGCCGACGGAGACCTCCGCGTGACCACGCAGGCAGCCTCGCTGCTGGCGGGGCAGGGCGCCGGCCCGTCACTCGAGGTGGAACTGGCCGAGGCGGAAGGGGCAGACCTGGTCAGGATCTCCCCGGGGCGGATCAGCTTCCAGCACCCGCTCATCCGGGCTGCGGTGTATTCGACGGCCGATCCGCACGAGCGTCGGCGTACGCACCACGCGGTGGCGCAGGCGCTGCCGGAGGGAGATCTGGAACGCAGGGCCTGGCACCTGGGCGAGGCGACCGTCGGCGTGGACGATGCCGTCGCCGACCTGCTCGATGCCGTGGGACTGCGCTGCCATGCCCGGGGGGCGCACGCGGTGTCCGCGACGGCGTACGAACGTGCGGCACTGCTGGCCTCGTCCGCTGATCTGAGCGCGCCGCGCTTCCTGGCTGCTGGTCGTGCCGCGTGGTTGGCCGGCCAGGTGCCGCGTGCCCAGACCCTGTTGGCCCGGGCGACGCAGATGACTGCCGACCCGAGCCTGAAGGCGGAGATCGACGGCGTACGCGGCAACATCGCGCTGCGGTCCGGCTCGCTCGAGAGCGCCCGCTCTGTCCTGACCGAGGCGGCGTCGGAGCTGGCCGCCCCGGACCCGGACGCCGCGACCCTGCTGCTGAGCGATGCTGTCTATGCCTGCCTCTACCTCGCGGATGCCAACGCCGGGCTCGACCTCGCTCGGCGGATCGATGAGCTGCTGGGCCGGTGCACGAGCGACCAGACCCGGATCCAGGGCAACCTGAGCGCGGGGATGGCGCTGGTGCTGGCCGGCGAGGGGGGCGGCACCCAGCGAATCACCGCGGCCGTCCAGGACGTGCTGACCCTCCCGGACGTCCCTGACGACCAGGTCAGGCCGTCCTGGATGGTTCTGGGCCTCCTGTTCCTGCGCGACTCGGGGGCCGGGAGGTCGCTCGCCGAGGACGACGTGGCACAGCTGCGGCAGCGATGTGCGCTGGTCAACCTGCCGACCCTGCTCTCCCACGCGGCACGCTACGACTCCTCCACGGACCGTTGGGACGCGGCAGTCGCCGGCTTCGACGAGGGGATCACCCTGGCCCGGGAGACCGGACAGTCCACGGACCTCACGATGTGCTTGGCGGGATTGGCATGGCTCCAGGCCAGGATGGGTCGGGAGACGTTGGCCAGGCGCCACGCTGCCGAGTCCATGGAGCTGTCCCGTCGCCACCACATCCGGATGTGTGAGGTCTGGGCGCTCTTCGCACTCGGCGAGCTGGAGCTCGCTCTCGGCCGCGCCGAGGAGGCCGTGACCCGGTTCGAGATGCTGCTGCGGTTCCTGGACGACATCGAGTTCCGGGACGTGGATGTCGCACCGGCGCCGGAGCTTGCCGAGGCGCTCTGTCACCTGGGGCGCAACGACGATGCCGTCAGGGTCGCCGAGGCATTCCTCGTTCGCGCCGCGGTCAAGTCCCAGCCCTGGTCGATGGCACGCGCCGAGCGAGCCCTCGGGCTGGTCGGGGGCCTGGAAGGGCAGGCCCACTTCCTGCGCGCGCTCGAGCTGCACGAGGCGACCCCCGACTCGTTCGAGCAGGCCCGGACCCAGCTCGCCTACGGTGCGGTTCTTCGTCGAGAACGCCGGAGGGTGGATGCGCGTCCTCTGCTGCGCGCAGCCCTTGCGACGTTCGACCGGCTCGGTGCGCACCCGTGGGCCGACCGTGCCGGCGTCGAGTTGGCGGCCACGGGGGAGACGCCCCATCGACGCGGACACGACGAGCTCGACCTGCTCACCGCGCAGGAGATGCAGATCGCCCGTCTCCTCGGCGAAGGTCGCACCACGCGCGAGGCTGCTGCCGCGATGTTCATCAGTCCCAAGACGGTGGAGTACCACCTGCGCCACGTCTACACGAAGCTCGGTATCGGCTCACGGGCGGAGCTCTCGGCACTGGTGGTGGGCAGGGGTGGGTTGTGAACCACCTGACGAACCGCTCGCCACCCTGGGTGCGGATGCCGTGATGATCAAGGACGACTCGGTGCTGGCGTCGACCCGGACGATGCTCGATCGGTCTGGCGGTGGCAGCGGCTCCGCCGGAAACACCTTGGGCTCCCAGGTGCTCACCGAGGATGGCGTCGGCCTCGGCACCGTGCGTGACGTGGTGGTGTCCGCGGATCGCGCTTCAGCGATTTCCTGGACGTGTCGGCTGGGTCGTGGCGCGACCACGCCAGGACCAACGTCTAGGGGGGTCACCTGATGCGCTCGCGCGCCCTCTCCCCGGAAGGTGGATCCATCAGAACCGACCTGGAGGATTCACATGACCACCACCGAGAACACCGAAAAGACCACGGATGAGCATGCGCTCGACGGCGTGATGGGCTTCGTCTTCCGCTCCGTCGACGAGGTCGGCGCAACCACATCAACGATCCACCACCGTCCCGCACCGTTCGTCGCCGTTGCAGCCACCGGATTCGCCGGCGCGCTGTTGGCAGTCACGCTCTCGAGCGCGCAGGCCATCCCCGACCCCGACTACGCCTCGTTCATTCCGGGCGGCGTCGTCGTCCAGACCGACAGCCAACGCGTCGAGCGAGGCTGCTTCATCACGCCCCCCACCTGGAACGAAGCGCTCGACGGACCTCTGCCCCGCTGCTACACCGAGGTCCGCTGATCGCCTGTCAGCGCATCGGGTGGTTGGCCAGGAAGATCCCGGCCGGATCCACCCCGGCCGGATCCACCTCGGCCCGGACCTCCTGGAGCCGGGCCCAGGACGTGGAGTCATAGCGGGGCAACTCCCGACTTTCGGGTCCACAAGTTTCGCTTGACGATATGGAAACTGAAGCCTACGCTTTCCACTATGGAAAGCAGCGACGAGGCTTCGCTCTCGGCAGCCGAACAACTCCACGAGTACGACCGTGCCGAGAAGCTCGCACTTCATGCTGCCTACCCCGCGACCTTGTGGTGGCAGCCCATCCTCCTCGCGCTCGGCACGCCCATCGTCGTCGCGATCGAGCGAGTCGACTGGTTCACGGGAGTCCTTGGCCTGGGCCTGGCGCTCCTCGGTCTGGCCGTGTTTGCCCTCGCCGACAAGCGCCGGAGGCAGCGCGTGCACAGCAGGCGGACCCGACTGCGCGGTGCGAGCTACCACAAGGTTGCAGGGACGATGTTCGTGGCGCTCGTCGTGCTCTTGTGCGCGAGCAACCTGGCAGCTTCGACCACTGTGTCGACCTGGGTTCTCTCTACGGCGGGGTTCGGCGTGTCCTGGCTTGCGTGGGCGGTGTTCATGGGGGTCTCCCGTGCGGAGTTCGTCACGACCAGCAGGTCCTCGTGAGCCTCGCCGACGTGGACGCGGTGCTCACGGCACCCAAACGCTTGGCGATCATGGGCATTCTCCGGCGGGTCGAGGAGGTCGACTTCATGTTCATTCGCGACCAGCTCGACTTCAGCGACTCTGACCTGTCGAAGCAGATGGCCGCGCTCGGCGAGGCTGGCTACGTCACGTCTCGGAAGACCGGGCGGGGGAGGACGAGATCGACCTGGTTCGAGATCACGCCGACCGGCGAGAGCGCCATCGTGGCTCATATCGCCGTCCTGAACGAGCTCGCAGCCGAACACATCCAGCAATGACCCCCACAGGAGCGACCATGTCGAAGAAGCCGACCAGAAGCACGAAGGATCTCGCTGACGAGATGAACCCGGTGACGTTCGTTCGACGCCTGAGGCAGATGCCGCTGCTCGATCGAGTCTTCAACATCATTGATCGGTTCCTCATGTAGCCCGAGGCTCGACGTCGGTCGCGGCCTCGTGGCGGCCTTCCCCCGCAGGGCTCAGAGGGGGTCGGCCGCAAGGAAGGTGCGCACGGCCCACCGGGCGCGGTCCGCGATGACCCGGGAGCTGGGTGCGGGCTCGCCCAGGAGCGTCCGGATCTGGGTGTCCTGCACGATCAGCCCGCAGAGGAACGAGAAGGCGGCCGAGGCGCTGGGGTGCGGACTGATGCCGGCGGCCACGCGGGTGCTGCTGCTCGGCGGTGTCTTCATCCTTGTCACCTTCGTCGTCTTCGCCGGGTATGCCGTCGCCGCCGCATCGCTGCGGCACCACCTCACGCAGGCTCGCTGGGACCGCCTGCGGCGAGGCTTCGCCGGCTCGTACGTGCTGCTCGCTGGCCGAGCTGCAGCCGAGGCCGCGCGGTGAGGCGAGCGCCGGGCGCGCACGGGCGGTCAGTGCATCGACGGCCCGAGCCGCGGTGTCGCGCCCACGGCGGGCGACCATGTGCCGCGCCTCATCACGTGGGTGACGTCCAGCGTGTCGTCGAGCACGACGAGATCGGCCGACGTCCCCACGCTGAGCACGGGGGAGGGGAGACCCAGCGCGCGGGCAGGGCCGACCGAGGTCTGGCGTACGGCGGCGTCGAGCGCATCGGCGCGGTTCGGGCCCCCGTGGGCGACTGCGAACCTGAAGTGCTGGTCCATCGTCGCGGTGCTCCCGGCGATGGTGTCGGTGCCGGCAAGCCGGGCGACTCCGTGGACGACGTCGACGGCGAGCGGCCCGAGCCGGTAGTCGCCGTCGGGCATGCCGGCGGCGGCCATGGCATCGGTGACCAGGGAGACCCGGTCGACCCCGGCCGCCGCGACCACCTGGCGGTAGAGCGCGGGGTGCAGGTGGGTGCCGTCGGTGATCATCTCGAGGGTGACCCGATCGTCCTCGAGCAGTGCCACGACCGGCCCCGGCTCCCGGTGGTGCACCGGCCTCATGGCGTTGAAGAGGTGGGTGGCCACCGTGGCACCAGCGTCGATGGCGGACCGGGTGTGGTCATAGGTGCCGTCGGTGTGGCCGACGGCCGCCACGGCGCCCGCCTCCACCACCCGACGGATGGCCTCGAGCGCTCCGGGGAGCTCGGGGGCGAGGGTCACCATCCGGATGGTGCCGGCGGCCGCCGCCAGCAGTGCGTCCAGCTCGGCCAGGTCGGGGGCGCGGAGCGCGGAGGGCTCGTGGGCGCCGCGCCGGCGCGGCGAGAGCCACGGGCCCTCGAGGTGGATGCCGGCGAGGAGGCCGTCGCCGACCTGACCGGAGAGCACCTCGACCTGACGGTGCAGGTCGGCGACGTCGGCGGAGACCAGCGACGCGACCATCGTCGTGGTGCCGTGGCTCAGGTGCAGGCTCGCGGCGGTGCGGGTCGCCCCGGTCGTGGCGTCGGAGAACGACGCCCCGCCGCCTCCGTGGACGTGGGTGTCGACGAACCCGGGGACCACCGTGGAGTCGGGGAGGTCCACGTCGGCCCGACGTGGCGGCACTCCGCGCCCGATGGCCACGACCCGGCCGGCGGAGACCTCCACCCAGCCGGGGCGCAGCACCTCCGCCCCGGTGAGGATCTCCCGCGCGCTGAGCAGCATCGACGGGACCGCTGTGGGCGCGGCCCCGGTGACGGAGGGGCCGGTGGTCACAGCCCCTGCCAGACCGGCTTGGCCAGGTAGGTCTCGCGGTAGTAGCCCGCGAGCTGGAGCCGGCCCGCCGCCGCCTCGTCGATGAGCACGCTCACGTGGGGATGGTGCTGGAGGATCGTGGCTGGCCACAGGGCACTCACCGCACCCTCGGCGAGCTGGTGCACGGCCTCTGCCTTGCCCGACCCGGTGGCGACCAGCACGACGTGCCGCGCGGACATGATCGTCGCGAGCCCCTGGGTCAGGCAGTGGGTGGGGACCGCGTCCAGCTCCCCGCCGAAGAAGCGCGCGTTGTCGAGGCGGGTCTGGCGGGTCAGCGTCTTGATCCTGGTGCGCGAGGCCAGCGAGGATCCGGGCTCGTTGAAGCCGATGTGCCCGTCGGTGCCGATCCCCAGGATCTGCAGGTCCACCCCGCCGGCGTTCGCGATGGCCTCCTCGTACGCCGTGCACGCGGCCGGCACGTCGTCGGCCAGGCCGTCAGGCCCCGCGACCCGGGACGGGTCGATGTCGACCCGCCCCACGAACTCGCGGTCGATGACGTTGCGGTAGCGCTCGGGGTGGTCCTCCGGCAGACCGACGTACTCGTCGAGGGTGAAGGCCCGGGCCCGGGCGAACGACACCTCGCCGACCGAGCAGCGCCGCGCCAGCTCGTCGTACACGGGAAGGGGTGAGGACCCGGTCGCCAGCCCGAGCACCGCCGTCGGCGTGCGGCGGAGCAGGGCGCCGACCTGGTCGGCGGCCAGCCGGCCGATCTGCTCGGTCGACTCCAGGATCACGATCTCCATGGGGTGTGGTCCTCTCGCTCAGCGCTCGAAGGTGAACAGGGCGTCGAGCGCGGCGACCTGCGCGGAGGCCTCGGCCACGACCGTGACCTCGTGGGCCTTGGAGTCCATCACGACGACCAGGACGATCGGGTTGCGCCCGCTCTCCTCGATGGCCGCCATGTCGGCGGTCACGACCGTCTCGCCGGCCTCGACCCTGTCGCCCTCGGCCACGTGGGTCTCGAAGCCGCGGCCCTCGAGCTTCACGGTGTCGAGTCCGAGGTGGACCAGCACGCCGACGTTGTCGTCGGTGAGGATGACGTAGGCGTGCGGCCAGAGCTTCACGAGGCGGCCGCTGACCGGGGCCACTGCCGCCACGTGCTCCCGCGGGGGGTCGATGGCAGCGCCGTGGCCGACCAGGCCTCGGGCGAAGGTGGCGTCGGGGACCTCACTGAGCACCGACGTCCGCCCGGGGACGGGCGCACGCACCAGGGTGGCCGTGGTCGTGGCCGTGGCCGATGCCGCCGCCGAGCCGACTGCCGGCTCCGCGGCCTCTGGCTCCTCGACGACCGCCGGCTCGTCGGGCGAGGTGCCCTCGAGCACGGCGTTGATGTCGCTCTTGAGTGCGTCGGCCTGCATCCCGAAGATCGCTTGCACGTTGTTGCCCACCTCGATCACGCCGGCAGCCCCCAGGGCCTTGAGCCGCCTCTGGTCCACGAGGCCCTTGTCGGCCACCTCGATGCGGAGCCGGGTGATGCAGGCGTCGACGTGCTCGAGGTTGTCCGCGCCGCCGAAGGCCGCGATCAGCTGCCGGGCACGGTCAGCCGCGCCGCTCGCGAGGCGCGCGCCGGGACCGCCGTCGGTCAGGTTGGCCCGTTGCTCGGCCTCGAACTCGGCGTCCGGCTCGCGGCCGGGCGTGCGCATGTTCCACCGCAGGATCGCGAAGCGGAACATCGCGTAGTAGAGGACGAAGAAGAAGACGCCCATCGCGAGCAGCACCGGCACGTTCTGCGCGGCGGGGGCCGTGCCATAGAGCAGCAGGTCGATGAGGCCGGCCGAGAAGGAGAAGCCGAGGTGCACATCGAGCGCATAGGCGATCGCCAGGGAGAGCCCGGTCAGCACGGCGTGGATGACGTACAGGGGGAACGCGACGAACATGAACGCGAACTCCAGCGGCTCGGTGATCCCGGTCAGGAACGCCGTGATCGCTGCCGCCGAGAGGATGCCGACCGCGACCGTGCGCTGCTGGGGCTTCGCCGAGCGGATCATCGCCAGGGCCGCGCCGGGCAGGCCGAACATCAGGATCGGGTAGAAGCCGGCGGTCAGCCGCCCGGCCTCCGGGTCGCCCGCGGCGAACCGGGTGAGCTCACCGGACACGGAACCGTTGGTGCCCTGGAACTCGCCGTAGATGAACCAGACGTAGGTGTTGACGATGTGGTGCAGCCCCAGGGGGATGAGCATCCGGTTGACGAAGCCGTAGAGGAAGGCCCCGAACACGCCGGCGCCACCGATGAACTCGCCGACCGAGGTCAGCCCGGAGTTGAACAGCGGATAGAACCAGCTCAGGCCGAAGCCGATCACCAGGCTCGCCAGCGAGACCACGATGGGAACGAAGCGGCGGCCGCCGAAGAAGCCGAGGTAGGACGGCAGCTGGATGTCGTGGTAGCGGTCGAACAGCCAGGCCGTGACCAGGCCGACGACGATGCCTCCGAAGACGCTGTAGTTGATCGTCGCCTGCTCGCCCGCGGCGTTGGTGACACCGTCGAGCACGACCGGTGACATGGACGCGAAGACCGCGTCCATCACGAGGTAGCCCGCCACCGCCGCCAGGGCGGTCGACCCGTCCGACTTGCGTGCGAAACCGATCGCCACGCCGACCGCGAAGAGCAGGGGGAGGTTGGCGAAGACGGCCCCGCCCGCCGCGCTCATCGCCTCGAAGAACGGGCCGATGACGGCGGCGTCGATCTTGCCCAGCAGGTCGGGCTGGCCGAGCCGGAGCAGGATGCCGGCCGCGGGGAGCAGGGCGATCGGCAGCATGAGGCTCTTGCCGAGGCGCTGCAGCTGCGCGAATCCCGGGATGCGCAGCCGGGAGCGGCCAGCGCTCTCCGTGGCGGGGGGCGTCGTGGTGGTGGTCATGGTGTCCTCCAAGCGGTCAGATGGTGCACCTCGGCGGCGGGGCGAGCCGCCTTGGATTGGTCTACACCTTTGAAAGATTGGCATAGACCAATAAGGATGCGCAAGAGGTTGGCAGATATTGGTCTAGGCCAATGCGCTAGCGTGGCTCCCATGAAGGTGCCGAAGTACTTCCGGGTGAAGGGCCAGATCCTCGCGCTGATCGCCGACCGGAGCGCCGGTGAGCCGGTGCCGACCGAGCGCGAGCTGGCCGAGGCGTTCGCGACCTCGCGCACCACCGTGCGCAAGGCGATCGCCGAGCTCGTGGCCGACGGGCGCCTGGTGCACACGCAGGGCCGGGGCACCTTCGTGGCCCAGCCCAAACTGATGCGGGTGCGTCAGCTGACGTCGTTCTCGCAGGACCTCACGAGCGAGGGCTGGAGCCCGGGGAGCGTCCTGCTCGACCTCGCCGAGGTGCCGGCCGACGCGGAGATGGCCGCGCGGCTGCAGGTGCCCGAGGGGCAGCCCGTCCACCGGGTCGAGCGGCTGCGCACGGCGGTCGGTCAACCGATCGCGCACGAGATCGCCCACCTGCCCGGACCGCTGCCCGGGCTGGGCGAGCAGCTGGAGCGGCACGGCTCGCTCTATGCCACGCTCCGGAACTCCTACGGCGTGGAGCTCGCCGTCGTCGAGGACATCGTCGAGACGTCCGTCGCCGACCCGCAGCAGGCAGCGCTGCTGGGGTGCGACACGGGTCAGCCGATGCTGCTCATCCACCGCACTGGCCTCGACGTCGACGGCACGCCCGTCGAGTGGACTCGGTCGGTGTTCCGGGGTGACCGGTTCCGGTTCGTCGCCCAGCAGAGGGTCGGCGCCGACGCCGTCCCCGTGCCGGGAGGCTGAGCCACCGACGCACGAGGCGCGAAGTCGAGGCGCGACCGGAACCCCGCTCTCACCCGTTCACAGCACTCAGGATCCGGTCGACCCGGGTCAGGGTCACCGGGTCGTCCAGGAACTCTGCCACCCAGTCGGCGTTGAGTGCGCGTTCCCGGTCGCTCGATGAGGTCAGCCAGCGTTCGCAGCCGAGCTGGCAGATGTGGCCCAGCTGGGCGACCAGCATGGTCAGATCCCCGCGGTCGGCCACACGACCGGGGCCGCCGGCGTCCCGATAGGCGGCGTACAGCGCCTGCATCCGGCGGGGCTCGCCCAGTCCGTACTCGAAGAGTGCGCAGCCCAGCTCGCCGTTGACGTCGCCGGGGCCGCAGTTCTCCCAGTCCAGGACGACCAGGCCGCCCTCCGGCGTACGCCGAAGGTTGTCCGACCACAGGTCCCGGTGACAGACCTGGACCGCGCGCGGTGCGATGAGGATGCCCTCCGCCTCGAGGACGGCGGGCAGCACGGCCGCGAGCCGCTCGCCGAAGGGCGCGTGCGCCACACGTAGACGCAGCAGCAGGTCCTGCCACACGCCTGCGCCGACCGGGTCGACGTACCACCCGTCCACGGGCCGGTCCGTGGACACCCCGACCGCGTGGATCCCCGCCAGCAGACGGCCCAGCCCGACAGGATCCAGCCGCCGCTCGGCCGGCAGCACATCGACCCACTCGTAGACCCGCACGAGTCCGTCGCCGACGTGGGTGACCACCGATCCCTCGACGGTGCGGACGACGGCCGGCATGGGCACTCCCGAGACCCGCACGAGATCCTGGTAGCCCGCATCGAGGTCCGCGTTCCAGCCTGCCTCCGCGGAGGGGGCGTGCTTCACCGCGAACGTGCCGCGCTCGGTGAGCAGCCGCCAGATCTCACCGCGGTGACCGAAGGCGACCGGGCCGTCCAGCGACGCATGCCCACCCAGCCCGTAGCGCTCGGCGATCAGGGCGCCGTGCGTCGTCTCCAGCACGGACGCACCGTATCGAAGTGCGACCTCGGCAGGTCGGAGACTGCTCATCCGGGCGAGGCGGTCCGCGCGGCGCGACGGTGGTCTCGCACGCCGTCGCCGCCCGCACCGGAGGAGTCGCGCCACAGCGACCACCCGATGACGCCCCACGCCAGGGTCATGGTCCACATCCCGAGCGCCTGGGTGGAGATCGACACCAGCGCGATGCTCAGCGGCAGGTCCAGCAGGATCACGCACGCGGCGAACCGGGGCCGGAAGCGACTGCGCAGCAGACCGGTCCCGAGCAGGACGTTGCCGGGGATCCCGATCAGCATCCCCGACAGGACGACCAGGTAGGCACCGTCGCCGACCCGGAGGTAGTAGTAGGCGACGAATCCCAGGAGCATCACGCCGTAGCTCACCTGCACGAGTCGCCAGCCCCAGCGCTCGTCCCGGGACACGACCTGCGGCCGCAATGATCGAGCGGCGACCAGGCACGCCAGCACCCCGACCGTCGCAACGGCGTAGAACATGCCGTACGTCCGGTAGACCGTGGGCGGGTCGGCGAAGTCGAGCAGCCAGGGACCGAGAGCGTGCAGCGCAGGCTCGGCCCACCAGTTCGCCATCGGGTTGGCGAGGTCGCTCGTCCCGCTCTCGGTCTGCATGCGGGCCAGTGCGTTCAGCGGTGCCAGCGGAAGGCTGGCGACCGCGACCACCACGGCGGCGAGCCCGGAGCGCCGGACGACGGTCGGGGTGGGTGCGCTGCCTGCGTCCATGACGCCTCCTTGATGTCGAGTGGTTCTGACGCTAGGGAGATCGACGGGTCGCGGGCGTCGGCTTCGGGGCCACGCCGTGTCCACCCCGGGGTTGATCCGTGGTCGTCCCGGGTCGGCGTACTCTCCGGTGATGACGGTCGAGTGGCCGAGGGTGCAACGCAGTGACTGGCTCCTGCCGGCCGCGCTCGCACTGGTGGGCGTCGTCGAGGTGTTCACGGTCGACGGACTCCCGAGACTGCCGGCGATCCTCTCGGTGGTGGTGCCCTGCGTGTTGCTTGTGGGCCGTCGGCACCTGCCGACGGTCTTCGCCACGGCCTCCCTGGCCACGCTCGTGCTCAGCATTCACATCGGCGTCCCCGAGGACGCGCTCACGTCGCCGTTGCTGATCGTGTTCGCCGGCTGCTTCGCCCTCGGGCGTCACGAGCCGAGCTGGTGGCGCGGAGCCCTGGCGGTGGCGGCGATCGATCTCACCGTCCACTGGTCCTCCGGGCTCACCTTCCCGCCACTGGAGGGCTGGCTCTGGGTGGCCACGCTGACGTTCGTGCCGTGGTTCTTCGGGCGCCTCGTCCTCACGCACGCCCTCCAGAACGACCAGCTCGCCGACCAGGCTCGACGGCTGGTGGAGGAGCAGCGGCACGTCGCCGAGCGGGCGGTGACCGATGAGCGGCGCCGGATCGCCCGTGAGCTCCACGACGTCATCGCCCACTCGGTCAGCGTGATGGTCGTGCAGGCCGGAGCCGCCCGCGATCTGCAGGGACACGACGAGGCCGGCGTCGCTGCCTGCCTCGAGGAGATCCAGCGCGCCGGGCGGTCAGCGCTCGGGGAGACCGGACGGGTCCTGGGGCTGCTCCGCGAGGAGGTCGCCTCCGACATCGCACCGCAGCCCTCGGCAGCCGACCTGCCCCACCTGGCCGAGACCTTCCGGCGCGCGGGGCTCGACGTGCGCCTGGACATGGACGGCGGCACGGAGGGACTGCCCGCCGGGCTCGACCTCTCCGTCTACCGGATCGTCGAGGAAGGACTCACCAACGCCCTCAAGCACACACCGGGCGCGCTCGTGGAGGTGCACTTCCGGCGCTGGGCCGACACCGTCGAGGTCGACCTCGACAGCACCGAGGGCGGAGCGCGCCAGCTGCCCTCCGGTGGCCACGGCCTGGTGGGCATGCGTGAGCGGGTGGCCGTGTTCGGTGGCTCGTTCAGCGCCGCGCCGACGGAGGACGGCCGCTTCCTGATCAGGGCCCGGATGCCGCTGGGGGAGCTGCCGCTCGGGGAGCCTGGATGACCAGCGTCGTGCTCGTCGATGACCAGGAGATGATCCGGGTCGGGCTTCGGGTGATGCTCGAGTCCAGAGGAGTCGATGTCCTCGGGGAGGCCGGTGACGGGCGGGACGGGGTCGCGGCTGTGCGCCGGCTGCGTCCCGATGTCTGCCTGATGGACATCAGGATGCCCGTCCTCGACGGGATCGAGGCGACGCGACAGCTGGTCGCGGCGAGACTGCCCACTCGGGTGCTGGTGCTCACGACGTACGACCTCGACGACCTGGTCCATGAAGCCCTCCGCGCCGGCGCAGCAGGTTTCGTGCTGAAGAGCACCCCGGCCCAGCGGCTCGTCGACGGGATCGAGGTGGTGGCAGCGGGCGAGGCCCTGCTCGCCCCGTCGCTCACGCGCCGGTTGATCGAGCGGCACCTGCATGCTCCGGCACCGGGCGCCGCCGCTGCGCTCACGGCACACCTCACGGACCGGGAGCGCCAGGTGCTCGTGCTGACGGGTCGTGGCCTGTCCAACGACGAGATCGCCGCCTCGCTCTTCGTCTCCCGGGCCACCGTCAAGACCCACATCAACCGGGTCTTCGCCAAGCTCGACGTCTCCACGCGGGTGCAGGCGGTGGTGCTCTGCTACGAGCACGGACTGGTGGTCCCCGGGGAAGGGGCGATGACGTGAGCCGAGCGGTGCTGTTCCCCCCAGCTGGAGCACTAGACTCTGTTCGTGAATCCCGTTCCCGTCATCGCCTACTTCGCAGGCGATCCCAGCAGGACCTACCAGCTGGTCCAGTGGCTCGAGGTCCTCGAGTCCCTCAACGCCGTCCACCCGGTCTGCATCGTCCTGCGCGACACCACCTCGGCCCCGGGGATCGAGTCCCGGACCGACCTGCCCGTCCACACGGCCGGAACCCTGGCCGAGCTCAGCGAGCTCTACGCCACGCTGGACGCCAAGGTGGTGCTCTACTGCAACAACTCACCGCAGAACTTCGACTCGCTGCTCGACGCCCGCCGGCTGCACGTCCACATCAACCACGGTGAGAGCGACAAGCAGTCCATGGCGAGCAACAACGCCAAGGCCTACGACCGGGTGTTCGTGGCGGGGGAGGCCGCCGTCCAGCGCTACGTGCGTGGCCTGCTCGAGTTCGACGCCGGTCGGCTGGTGCGTGTCGGTCGCCCGCAGCTCGACCTGCGCCGCACGCCGCTCCTCGCGCCCAGCGCGCGCCGTACGGTCCTCTACGCCCCCACGTGGGAGGGCGACGCCGACTACAACGACTACACGTCGGTGGACACCATGGGGGAGGCGATCGTCCGGGCGATCCTCGCCGTCCCGGACGTGCGACTCGTCTACAAGCCCCACCCCAAGGTCACGACCAGCCGCACCCCGGCGGTGGCCGAGGCGCACCTGGAGATCCTCCGGCTGGTGACCGAGGCCGCGCGGCACGACCCCGCCGGCGCCCACGCGCCCGTCCTGGCCGGTGACATCCTCGCGGTCATGCCGGGGTGCGACGCGATCGTGACCGACGTCTCCTCGGTCGGCCTCGACTGGCTCTACCTCCACACCGACAAGCCGATCTTCCTCACCGATCGGCACGGCGACGCCGAGCAGCTCCGTCGGCGGATCCCGATCAGCCGCTGCGCCGACGTCGTCCACCCCGACGACGTGGAGGACCTGACGACGCTGCTGGGCGACCGGTTCGAGCGCGACGAGCACCAGCTCGCCCGCATGGCCATGCGGCACCACTACTTCGACGACCTGCACGTCGGCGACAGCACCGCCCGTTTCCTGGGTGCGGTGTCGGAGCTGGTCGCGCGGTGCGACCAGCTGCTGGGAGAGCTTGCCGGGCCCGACGGAGCCGCCAGCACGGGCTGAGCCGTAGAGGGGACCGACGACCCCACTGGGCGACGGGTCCCGAGACCTGAGAACGTTCGGGGGTGCCGCACCCGCCGACCCCTGACACCGTCCAGCCACTGCGTGCCCTGTGGCGTCGCTACGACGCCTACCGGGGCCGCTTCATCGCGGCCGTCGTCGCGTCGACGGTCAACAAGATCGCCGATGTCGTCCCCGAGCTGCTGATCGGCGCTGCCGTCGACGTGGTGGTGCGCGGCGACGCGTCGTTCGTCGGCGCGGTGCTGGGGGTCGAGTCCCGCTACGCGCAGCTCGGCTGGCTCGCGGTGATCAACGCCGTGGTGTGGATCGTGGAGTCGCTGAGCCAGTACGTCGCCAGCGTGCTGTGGCGTGGCCTGGCGCAGGGGGTCGAGCACGACCTGCGCGTGGAGGCCTACGACCACGTCCAGCACCTCGACCTCGGCTGGCACGAGAGCCGGCCCGCGGGGTCGACCATCGCCACCCTCAACGACGACGTCAACCAGCTCGAGCGTTTCCTCGACGTCGGCGCTCCCGCGATCCTGCAGACCGCCCTCAACGTGCTCCTGGTGGGCATCGTCTTCGCGGCGGCCTCCGTCCAGCTCCTCGTGGTGGCGTTCCTCCCGATCCCGCTGATCGTGGTCGGGTCGCTGGTCTTCCAGCGACGCCTCGAGCCCCTCTACGACCAGGTCCGTACGGCCGTGTCCGACCTGTCCAGCACCCTGTCGGCCAACATCTCCGGCATCACCACCATCAAGGCCTTCACGGCCGAGGACCGCGAGCGCGACCGGGTCGCTGCGGTGTCGCAGGCCTATCGCAGGGCCAACACCGACGCGATCCGCTCCTCGGCCGCGTTCGTCCCGCTGGTGCGCATGGCGATCCTCGCCGGATTCACCTGCACCCTGCTGCTCGGTGGCTGGGCCACGCTGCGCGGTGACCTCGAGGTCGGCCTCTACTCCGTGCTGGTCTTCATGACCCAGCGCCTGCTCTGGCCGCTCACCGAGGTGGCCGAGGTCCTCGACCTCTACCAGCGCGGTCGCGCCTCGGCCGCCCGCATCCTCGGGTTGCTCGCGGTCCCGGTCACGGTGCCCGCCGGCGCGACAGCCCTCGCGCGGCCGGTCGCCGGCCGGGTCGAGATCCGCGGGGTCCGGGCCGGGTACGCCGACGGACCCGACGTCCTGCACGACATCGACCTGGTCGTGCCCGCCGGTGAGACGCATGCCATCGTCGGCTCCACCGGCTCCGGCAAGTCTTCGCTGCTGCGCCTCGTCCTGCGGTTCGACGATCCCCGCGAGGGCCACGTGCTCTTCGACGGGCAGGACGTGCGCGACCTCGACTGGGACTCGCTGCGCGGATCAATGGGCTACGTCGCCCAGGACGTCTTCATGTTCGCGGGCTCGGTCGCCGACAACATCGCCTACGGCCGCCCCGGTGCCACCATCGACGACATCCGGGCTGCGGCCGAGGGGGCCGCCGCCCTCGACTTCATCGAGGCGATGCCCGACGGGCTCGACACCTGGGTGGGGGAGCGGGGCGTGACCCTGTCCGGTGGGCAGCGGCAACGGCTCGCGCTCGCCCGCGCCCTTCTGCGCGACCCCGCCGTGCTGGTCCTGGACGAGGCCACCAGCGCCGTCGACAACGAGACCGAGGCCGCCATCCAGCGCTCCCTGCAGCTCGCCACCGCCCAGCGCACGGCGATCGTCGTGGCCCACCGGCTCTCCACGGTTCGCCACGCCCACCGGATCTGGGTGCTCGAAGCGGGGCGGGTGGTCGAGGCGGGCACCCATGACGAGCTGGTCGCCCACGACGGCGCGTACGCCGCCCTGTGGCGGGTGCAGACCGGCGAGCAGGGTCGCGTCGGCAGCTGAGGCCGCGCGGGCGGGCGCCGCGACTTCAGGCCGTGGTGAGCCGGACGAGCACGAGGGCCACGTCGTCCTCGGGCTTCTCGCCGATCATGCCTGCGAGCAGCTGGTCGGACAGCTCCTCCAGGTCGTGCGACCTGGGGGCCAGGTCGCGCAGCAGGCCCGCGAGCGCGTCGATGCCGTCGTCGACGTCGCGGTCCCGGCGCTCGACCAGCCCGTCGGTGTAGAAGAGGAGGATCGACCCCGGCTCGACGAAGCGTGCCCCCTCGGCGCGGTGCGTGTCCGGGTCGAACCCGAGGAGGAGGTCGTTGCCTCCGACGTCGCCGAGCCGGGTGAGGTCGCCGTCGGGGCCGAGCAGGAGGGCGGGTGGGTGGCCGGCGTGCGCCCAGCGCAGCACCACCTCCTCGCCGGCGTGGGCGCCGGGACGGGGGTGGCGCTCGAGGCGGGCCACGACGGCCGTCGCCGTGGTCTCCAGGCGCAGCGACTGCATCACCGCGTCCACCCCGGACAAGATGGCGGCCGGAGCGTAGCCACTGTGCACGGCGAGACCGCGCAGGAGGCTGCGCAGCTGCCCCATCGCAGCGGCTGCCTCGACGTCGTGACCGACCACGTCGCCGACCACGACCACCACGTCGTGCCCGCCGGGACCGCGACTCTGCTGCAGGAAGGCGTCGTACCAGTCCCCGCCGATGCGGGCGGCATCGCCGGCGGGGGCGTAGCGCGTGACGATCTGCAGGTGGTCGGCCTGCGGAGGCTCGGTGAGCATGCTGCGCTGCAGGGTCTCGGCGACGTCGCGCTGGGCGGCATAGAGGCGCGCGTTGTCCAGCGCGAGCGCGGCACGCGCACCGATGTCCTCGAGCAGGGTCTGGTCGTCAGTGGTGAAGGCGGGGCGTCCGGCGCCGCGGAAGACGCTGACCACGCCCACCATGCGTCCGCGCGCCTTCAGGGGCACGAACACCGCCGAGGCGGGGTTCAGCTCGCGCAACCGGTCGCGCGCGCCATCGGAGGCCAGCACTTCGGCGACCCGGCTCGCGGCGTCGCAGGGCAGCAGGATGGACCGCGCTTCACGGATCGCGCGCGACAGGAAGGAGGAGCTGGTCAGGGCAGCGATGCGGAGCGAGGCGTAGGACTCGAGGGTGCCGGCCATGACCGGGTCGACGTGCGACCAGGCGACGTCGCGCAGGCCGCGCGGCCAGCTGACGGAGTGGGGCTCCTCCACGAGCGTGACCAGGCACCAGTCGGCGAGCTCGGGCACCAGCAGCGTCGCGAGGCGGCTGACGCTCTCGGTCGGGTCGAGGGTGCTGATCAGCGCCTCGGAGACCGACGCCAGCAGCGCGAGCCGGTGCGCGGACCGGTCCACCGCTTCCTGGGCCTCCCGACGCGACGAGATGTCCACGAAGTAGACCCCGAGGCCCTCGGGCGAGGGCCACGCCCGCACCTCGAACCACGCGTCCAGCGGGGGTGGGTAGTGGGCCTCGAAGGACACCGGACGGCCGGCGGAGACAGCGTGTCGGTAGTGGTCCTCGAACGCGCTGCCGACCGAGGCCGGGAAGGCGTCCCAGATGCTCTGGCCGAGGAGGTGGGCCCGGCCCGCACCGAGCAGGCGCTCGGCCTCGGAGTTGACGTAGGTGAAGCGCCAGTCGTCGTCGAGCTGGAAGAACGCCGACGACATCGACTCCAGCACGCGCCCGATCCGTGCCTCGCCCTCCCGCACCGTGGTCGTGTCGTAGGCGGCACCCACCAGGCGTTCCGCCGGACCGCCGGGGCGTCCGGCGAGGGCCCGCCCACGCGCCTCGATCCAGCGGACCCTTCCGTCGGGCAGCACCGCGCGGTACTCGGCCTCGTAGTCACCGCACGTGGCGATGGCGCGCGCGAGCGCCTGACTGACCCGGGTGCGGTCGTCGGGGTGGACGCACTGGTTGAAGGCCTCGATGGTGCCGCCGAACGTCTGTTCGTCGAGGCCGAACAGCTCGATCAGCCGACCGTCCCACCTGAGCCGGTCGGTGTGCAGGTCCCACACGAAGGCGCCGACGCCGGCCGCGTCCACGGCGAGGCGCCACGCCACCCGGTCGCTGACGGCGTCCAGTGAGTCCAGCGAGTCGACCGAGTCGAGCAGGGCGTCCGGGAAGGTCGCCACGGCTTCCCGGTGCCTTTGCACGGGGATGCTCAGCTTGACGTCGTCCTCGGACATGCGGGGCCTCCCTCCTCGTGCGAGCCTGCGCCCAACAGTTCGAGGCACTTCTTGCCAGCGTGACACACGGGTGATGGCGCCAACGATCCATGCCTGAACCTAGGGTGGATCCGTGGGGATCCGGGCAGTGGTGTTCGACATCGGGAGCGTTCTCGAGATCATCGACGACGCCGTGTTCCCCGCGCCCGCCGAGCGTCGACTCGGCCTGGCGCCCGGCAGCATCGCCGCCGGGCTGTCGGCACTGCCGGGCGACGCGATGCTCGGCGAGGTCTCCATGGAGCAGGTCCGCGACGAGTGGCAGCGGGTGCTCGACCTCGACGACCTCGCCGTCGACGAGCTCGTCGAGGACTACTGGCGGTGGTACGTCGGCACCCTCGACCAGCCGCTGATGGACTGGTTCTCGAGGCAGCGTCCCGGGCGGAAGACGGGGATCCTCTCCAACTCCGGGCCCGGTGCCCGCGAGCGCGAGCGGCCCCACGGGTTCGAGGAGATCACCGACGTCATCGTCTACAGCCACGAGGTGGGGCTCGCCAAGCCCGACCCGGCGGCGTACGAGCTGGCGACGCGGCGACTCTCGGTCAAGCCGCACGAGGTGCTGTTCCTCGACGACGTCGAGGCGAACGTCGAGGCCGCACGCGCCTTCGGCTGGCACGCCGTGCGCCATGTCGACACCGTGACCTCCATCCAGGAGATGGAGCAGATCCTCGCGGCCGAGGGCTGGGCGGAGAAACCGGGGTGAGTGGCCCCTGTCCCGGCCGATAGGCTCGCCGGGACATCCGTCCCACCCCGCACGTCCCCCACGAAGGAGCTCCCGTGTCCGACATCAAGGTCGTCCGCATCCACGCCGATCAGCGTGCGGAGACCACGGTCACGACGGGCACCAAGGCCTGGGAGCTCTTCCGCGACGACGCCGACGTGGTGGCCGCCCGGGTCGAGGGCGGTCTGAAGGACCTTGCGTACGAGCTCGCCGACGGCGACGAGGTCGAGGGCGTGGTGATCGACAGCGCGGACGGCCGCGACATCCTGCGCCACTCGACCGCGCACGTCATGGCGCAGGCCGTGCAGCAGCTGTTCCCCGACGCCCGGCTCGGCATCGGTCCGCCGATCGACAACGGCTTCTACTACGACTTCGACGTCGAGACCCCGTTCGTGCCCGAGGACCTGGTCAAGATCGAGTCCGCGATGCGCAAGATCATCAAGGAGAACCAGCGCTTCGAGCGCCGGGTCACCACTGATGCCGACGCGCTCGACGAGCTCCAGGACGAGCCCTACAAGCTCGAGCTGATCGGCCTCAAGGGCGGCGCCGGCGCCGCCGACACCGAGGGCGCGAGTGTCGAGGTCGGGGCCGGCGAGCTCACCATCTACGACAACATCGGTCGCAGCGGCGAGGTGAAGTGGTCCGACCTGTGCCGCGGCCCGCACCTGCCCACCACCAAGCGGATCCCGGCGTTCAAGCTGATGCGCAGCGCCGCGGCGTACTGGCGCGGCGATGAGAAGAACAAGCAGCTCCAGCGCATCTACGGCACCGCCTGGGAGACCAAGGAGGCGCTCGAGGAGCACCTGCACCGCATCGAGGAGGCCGAGCGGCGCGACCACCGCAAGCTCGGCCGCGAGCTCGACCTCTACTCGTTCCCGGACGAGATCGGCTCGGGGCTCCCGGTCTTCCACCCCAAGGGTGGCGTGATCAAGCGCGAGATGGAGGACTACGTCCGCCAGCGGCACATCGAGGAGGGCTTCGAGTACGTCGGCACCCCGCACATCGCCAAGGAGGGGCTCTTCTACACCTCGGGCCACCTGCCCTACTACGGCGAAGGCATGTTCCCCGCGCTCGACGTCGACGGCATGGACTACCGCCTCAAGGCGATGAACTGCCCGATGCACAACCTGATCTACCGGTCGCGGCAGCGCTCCTACCGTGAGCTGCCGTTGCGGCTCTTCGAGTTCGGCTCGGTCTACCGCCACGAGAAGTCCGGCGTCGTGCACGGGCTGACCCGCGTGCGTGGGTTCGCTCAGGACGACTCCCACTCCTACGTCACCCCCGAGCAGGCGCCGGGCGAGATCAAGCACCTCCTCGACTTCTGCCTCGGGCTGTTCCGCGACTTCGGGCTGCATGACTTCTACCTCGAGCTCTCGACCCGCGACGACTCCAAGCCGGACAAGTTCATCGGGTCCGACGAGGACTGGGAGATGGCCACCGAGGTGCTGCGCAAGGTCTGCGAGGAGTCCGGTCTCGAGCTGGTGCCCGATCCCGGTGGTGCCGCCTACTACGGCCCCAAGGTGTCGGTGCAGGCGCGCGACGCCATCGGCCGCACCTGGCAGATGTCGACCATCCAGTACGACTTCAACCAGCCCGCTGTCGACCGCTTCAACCTCGAGTACGTCGCCGCGGACGGCACCCGTCAGCAGCCGGTGATGATCCACTCCGCCAAGTTCGGCTCGATCGAGCGGTTCATCGGCGTCCTCGTGGAGCACTACGCCGGCGCCTTCCCGCCCTGGCTCGCTCCCGTCCAGGTCCAGGGGATCCCGATCGCCGAGCGCCACAACGACTACCTCTTCGACATCGCCAGGAAGATGAAGGCACAGGGGCTGCGCGTCGAGGTCGACGAGTCGGACGACCGGATGCAGAAGAAGATCCGCAACGCGCAGCTGCAGAAGGTGCCGTTCATGCTGATCGCCGGTGACGACGACGTCGAGAAGGGTGCGGTGAGCTTCCGCTACCGCGACGGCCGCCAGGACAACGGCGTACCGCTCGCCGAGGCGATCGAGCGGGTGGCGGCAGCGGTGGCTTCGCGCGAGCAGGTCTGAGCCGCCGGTGGCGCATGCCGCGTGGACCAGCCGATGTCGCGCAACGACTCCTGGTCGCCCCTCGGCGTCGCCGCTGCGCGGGCGGCGTACGACCATGGTGACGGCTGGCTCGCCTCGCTGGTCGAGCGCCTCGACCAGCAGCGCACCCTGCTCAGTGAGTTGCTCGCCGCTCACCTCCCCGACGTGCGGATGCGCCCGCTCGAGGCGACGTACCTTGCCTGGCTCGACGTGTCCGCCTACGGCCACGACGACGCAGCCGCTGTGGCGTTGGAGCGTGGCCGGGTGAGGGTGAGCCCCGGGCACTCCTACGCGCCCGGCTCCACCGGCCACGTCCGGCTCAACATCGCCACCTCGCCCGACCGGCTCACCGAGATCGTGGAGCGTCTGGCAAAGGCCTGGGTCTAGCTCCCTCGCCCCACCCCCGGTTGAGGAGGGACGAAGTCCCGTCTGGAAACCCCTCAGCCGGCACCGCCAGATCTTGACCGTTCCTCCACCCCTTCTCGATCGACCACTGTCGCACCCACCACCTATAATCAAACGCATGATCGAGACACGAGAAGCAGGAGAAGTGGGGGTTGAGGCCGGCGACGACCTCAGCCCCAACGCCCTGCTCGCCTCGATCAAGACCGCCCGCGCGACCGAGGACGCCGCAGCCGCCCGACAGCTCACCCTCGCCGCGCAGTGGGCGGACCTCCACCCACCGGAATCGATCCACTCGGCCGCAGCATTCACCGTCCGCGGGTGCGAGCACGAGGAACCCATCGCCGGCCAGGGGTGCCCGCTGGTCGCGGAGTTCTGCGTGGCCGAGCTCGGCACCGTCCTCGGCATCTCCACCTCCTCGGCGAAGAAGCTCATCGGCCACGCCCTCGAGCTGCGTCACCGCCTCCCGCGCCTCTGGACGCAGGTCCAGTCCGGGAGGGTCCCCGCCTGGCGGGGACGGCTCGTGGCCGAGGCCACCATCCACTCAGCCCCATCCCTGACCCCCGAAGCCGCCGGATGGGTCGACTCCCAGGTCGCCGCCGTCGCCGGGAAGATCGGCCCCACCCAGCTAGACCGGTTGGTCGCTGAAACCATCAAGCGGTTCGACCTCGCCCAGCCGGACCCGGCATCTGATCCGGAGGACGGCTACCTCGCAGTCGACCCCCGCCACGTCACGGTCAACAAGGACGACGTCCACTACGCCGGGACCCTGCACGTCGAAGCCGAGCTCGACATCGCCGACGCCCTCGACCTCGACCGCGCCCTCGCCCACAGTGCCGCCACGCAGAAAGCTCTCGGCTCCGACCTGTCCCTCAACGCCCGACGCGCGACCGCGCTCGGCGACCTCGCCCGCACCCAGACCGCCTTGGACCTCTTCACCCAGGGCCACACCGGCGCCAAGGACCACGACGGACTCCCGCTGGCACGCGAAGTCGTCCTTCACGCCCACTTCACTGCGGGCGCCAACGGCGAGTCGACGGTGTTCGGTCCCACGGGCCGGCTCGAAGAAGGCCAGCTCCTGATCGTCCTCGACCAGGTCAAGGACTGGTGCGCCGACACCCGGACCAAGATCACTATCAAACCCGTCATCGACCTCAACGCCCACCTCGAAGCGTCCGGCCATGCGATCCCCGACCGGATCCGCGAGCGCATCATTCTCCGGGACGGCACCTGCGTCTTCCCGTGGTGCACCCGCCCGGCGCGGGGTTGCGACCTCGACCACGTGGTCGAGTACGACCATCACGCCGACGCAGAAGACCGATCCCAACCAGGGCCGACGTCGACCGCGAATCTCGGTGCGCTGTGTCGGTTCCACCACCGCCTCAAGACCCACTCATCTTGGCACTACGACATGGTCGAACCCGGGGTGTTCGTCTGGACCAGCCCCCACGGCCACCACTACCGACGTGACCGAGACGGCACCACCGCGCTCGACCCACCCGACGCGGCTCCACCACGGTTCCCCCGCCAGCGCCGACCATGACCCCGCCCCACACCCCGCCACTCCACGGATGGCGGGGCCACAGGCGTGTCGGGGTCTGTGCAGCATTCCGGACTCTCGAGAGCTGCCCCCGGAAAATCATCACTCGACCTCCGCGGTCGAACTCATTGCGGCAGATGCGGTCGTTCTTGCTGCGACCCGTTCACTCATGCAGCCCCGCCCTCGTTGGCCAACGACAACCGTCAGGACAGGGCGAGTTCTACGAGTTGATCGTTGGCGTGACGCCAGTGCTGGAGCATGGAGGCGCCTCCGTGACCGTCACCCTCGTCGACGATGAGGGTCGAGTTCGCCCAACGGCGATGCAGGTCCCACGCGGTGACGAGCGGCGAGGAGATGTCACGGCGCCCGTGGATGAGGACGCCAGGAATGGCCCGGAGTTGGTCGACCTGATCGAGGATCGACGGATCACAGAAACCGTCATGCGACCAGTAGTGCGTGGTGAGTCGGACGAACGCGTGACGGAAGCGGTCGTCGTCCCAGCGTGGATCTCGCTGCAACCCTCCCGTACCGATGGAGATGTGGGTGTCCTCCCAGAGCGCCCACTCCTGCGACGCCGCCTCGCGTGTGGCCCTGTTCGGTGACTCCATGAGGCGCGCGTACGCCGCCACGAGTCGCCCGTGGCCCCGTCGATACCCGATCCCGGCGTTCTCGGCGTGAGCGGCAAGGCGGTCCCATGCCTCCGGGAAAACAGTCCCGACTCCTTCAGTGATCCAGTCCACTTCGCGACGACTGGTGGTGGTCACGGCAAACAGGACGATCCCGAGCACCCGCTCCGGGTGCGCTTGGGCGTACGCCAGCGCCAGAGTGGATCCCCAGGATGCTCCGTTGACCATCCAGCCTTCGATGTCGAGGTGTTCACGGAGTCGCTCGATGTCATCGACGAGGCGGGCGGCCGTGTGATCCGAAAGCGAGGTCGTCGGGTCAGACGCGTGCGGCGTAGAGCGACCGCATCCGCGCTGATCGAAACCCACAACGCGTGTTCGCGCGAGGTCGAACTTCTGGCGGTAGCGACTCGCGCCAAGGCCACCTCCGGGGCCGCCATGAAGGTAGAGCGCGGGAACTCCCTCTTGAAGCCCCCACTCCTCCCAGTACATCTCGTGACCCTGGTCGAGTTTGAGCGTCCCAGCGACTCGTGGCCGCTCATGCCCGTCGGTTGGCGGAGAAGTCATGGTGCATCACAGCACGACAGCAGATGCGGACAGGACCCTCGGACCCTCATAGGACCGGATGCGCTCATCTCGGCAGAAGCGCGCCTCGCGGCAGATCCGGGCGAGCGTAGCCGCCCTCAATGCGGCAGATCCGGGCGAGCGTAGCCGCCCTCAACGCGGCAGATCCGGGCGAGCGTAGCCGCCCTCAATGCGGCAGATCCGGGCGAGCGTAGCCGCCCTCAACGCGGCAGATCCGGGCGAGCGTAGCCGCCCTCAACGCGGCAGATCCGGGCGAGCGTAGCCGCCCTCAACGCGGCAGATCCGGATGTTCGGTACGCCTACGACCACGCCCCCGTGCCGCCGTTAGCGACGGGACGGGGGCATGACTGACTAGTCAGCCGAGGGTGATGTGCCCGGTGTACGCGTAGGTGATTGTCTCGCCGATGAAGTCCTTGAAGTTGATCCGTCCAGTTGCTCCCTCGAACACTCCGGTGCCCGAGCCTGCGACGATTGGGTGCTGGCAGCGTCCGTGGATCTCGACGAGGAAGTCCGGAGCCTCGTACTTGCCCTGGAACCTGTAGTTCGTCGTGAACGTACCGAACTCCCCGTTCATCGTGCCGACGAATGTCTCGTGGCCTGTCTCTATCCATCCTCCGGACGGCGTCTGCTTCGACGTCACCGCCATGGTGTAAAGGCAACCCGTTAGGTCACCGGTCATTGGCAGCCCTGGGTAGCTGTCGAAGCCCGCGGGCGGGCTCGTGCATCCACCTGGACCGGGAACGGCGCCGCCTTCGACCTGAGTGGTGCCAGCGGCGTGCGACGGAGCGATCAGCCCTGTCCCTAGCAGCCCGCCCATCAGGATGCCGACCATCGCCAGCTGGTGAATCTTCGTGCGCATGATTCCTCCATTAGCCGGGGGGCAACTGGAGCGACGCGGTTCGCCGTACCTGACCCGAGCGACCTCCTTGGCACTCTGCCGGACAGCACGGCCATGGCCTACCCGGGCTAGTCCGCGGGTAAAACGGCGTCCAAACAGAGGGGTCCGCATCTCGGCATGTCCGCGAACATGGCGCCCCCTCCGGACGTTCAATCGTGACGATCAGAGTGTCTTGCGCAGGTGCACGTCATCCCGGCCCGGTGTCGGGACCGACTCCCAGCGGAAGATCTCCTCGTACCCCAAGCGCTCGTAGAATCCCGGCGCCTGAAAGGTGAACGAGGTGACGAACACGTGAGTGCAGCCTCGATTCACGGCCTCGCTCTCGAACGCTGCCAGGAGGCGCGCTCCGATGCCGTCGCCTCGCTGATCAGAGCGCACCCAGGTCATCCCGATGCCGGCGGCCTGCCCCCAGGTCCACCCGGAGACTCCGGCGACCAGATCGCCGTCCGTCTCCATCCGAATGGTGAGCTCCTCGGCCGGAGGGACGTCCCGGGTCGCGCCTGCGTTGAACGCACCCAGCTCATCGCTGAGCCGCTGGTCCAGTGCCGGATCGGCTTTCCCAGTGGTCGTGTCGATCTGGCTCATGCGGCGACCTTTTCGGCGCATCTGCGCACGTCCGACCGGTCAGAAATTCTTGGCATACCTCCGACACGGAGACACGAAGGCCTCCCCGCCCGCGGTCACCTCGTACGGCAGTTCCCCGGAGTCCACCCATCCGGACTTCTCGGACAACGCTCGCGCCCGCGCGTTCCCCTCCACCACTGCGAGCCAGGCCTCGGAGTGCCCGCCCGCCGCCACCCGCCCCACACGGCCGCAACCACGTCCGGGGTCAGGCTTCGGCACTCTCGTCCGGAGCGTCCGATTCGAGCACTCGCCGGATGAGCTGCGTGGTGGAGATGCTGCCGGCACGGGGGACGGTGACGAAGGTGCCCGACGCCACGGCCGATCCATAGATCGACTCCGCGCCCTCTGGCGACAAGTCGTCACCGTGGACCACGACCGTGATCGCATGCTCGGCGAGGAAGTCCTCGCTCACGCGGAAGGGCGCGTCTGGCACCACCTCGTCGACGTACCTGCAGGACTCGATCACAGCCACGCGCTCCGCGAGCGTCATGATCGGGCGTCGCTTGTAGGCCGCTGCGGTGTCGTCGGACAGCACCCCCACGACGAGCCGGTCACCGTGGCGGCGGGCCTCGCGGAGGAGCGCCACGTGGCCCGCGTGGAACAGGTCGCCCACCATGTCGACGTAGACCCGCGACGCCGCGGGTGAGGTGTCGACGCGCTTGGTGTACCTCCGACACGGCGACACGAACGTCTTCCCGCCGGCCACCACCTCGTACGGCAGGTCGCCCTCGTCGGCCCACCCGCACTTCTCGTAGAACCGTCGCGCCCGGGCGTTGCCCGCGACGACGGCCAGCCAGGCGACCTCGTGACCGCCCGCAGCGACCTGGCGTTCGGCCTCGGCCAGAAGTGCGGCCGCCAGGCCGGTGCCGCGCCCGGCCGGCCCGACGAAGACCTGCTCGACCTCGTCACCGACGACCATCACGAAGCCCAGCAGCCCACCCGGGTCGTCGACCGCCACCGTGGTGTCGGCGACGCGCTCCGGCGTGCGCTCGTGGAAGGCCGCCAGCGTCCGGGCCGCGGTGAGCCCCTCGGGCACGTGGCCCGCGTGCCCGGAGTGCCAGCCTTCGTGCCACAGGTCGGCGACCGCCCCCATGTCGGCGGCGGTGGCCGGTCGGATCGACGTCATGGCGCCACCCTAGGATCGCCGACATGACTGGTGGCACGAGCGGTGGGAGCCCGGACGGTCTCGAGCGACTCTGGACGCCGCACCGGATGGCCTACGTCCGCACGGCGGTCGAGGACGAGGGGTGCCCTTTCTGCGCGATCCCGGGCCACCCCGACGCCGAGTCGCTGGTCGTCGCCCGGGGTGAGACGACGTACGTCGTGCTCAACCTCCACCCCTACAACCCGGGCCACCTGATGGTGCTGCCCTACCGCCATGTCGCCGACCTCACCGACCTCACTGCGGCCGAGTCCGCGGAGCTGATGGCGATGACGCAGCAGGCGCTGCGTGCAGTGCGCCGGGTCAGCAGCCCCCACTCGTTCAACGTCGGGCTCAACCTCGGACGGTCGGCGGGCGGATCACTGGCCGACCACCTGCATCAGCACGTGGTCCCGCGCTGGACCGGCGACGCCAACTTCATCACCGTCGTCGGCGGCGCCAAGATGCTGCCCCAGCTGCTCGAGGACACCCGCGACCTGCTGGCGAGGGCCTGGGCCGAGCCTCAGCCGACGGGGTAGGGGTGCTCCGCCGAGCGACCCTGGAAGGCCAGGATCGCGGGGTTGCAGATGCGCCCGTCGCGGATCTCGATGGCGCGGGTGATCGTCTCGTCGGCGTCCCAGCCGCTCGGCCCCGACATCACCGTCTCCAGGAAGGGCATCAGTGCCTCGCTGTTGTCCCACGTGGCTGAGTTCCACAGGTACGACGGGCTGTGGTCGACCGCGTAGTAGTGCACCCGGTCGCCGACGGTGAACATCGGCTCGTCGAACGTGGTCGGCCGCGCCCACTCGAAGCCCATGGCCTCGTCGCACGAGACGTCGACGATGAGGCTGCCCGGCCGGAACTGCGCCACGTCGGCGGTCCGCAGGTAGGTCAGCGGCGCGGCGGTGTCCTGCAGCGTGCAGTTGACGACGATGTCGTTCTCGGCGAGGTACGGCGCCAGCGGCACGCGGCCGCGGTCGGTGATGACCTCACTGGCCGACGGGTCGTCCGGGTCGTGGTCGAACTGGCGGATCAGCACCGAGTGGATCGGCGACCCCACGGCTGCCACGCCGCGCGTGGTGAGCACGGCGACGTCGCTGACGCCGTGGGCCTTGAGGGCAGTCACGGCGCCGCGCGCGGTCGCGCCGAACCCGATGACCACCGCGCTCAGCCGGCGACCGTAGTCGCCGGTGATGCCGACCAGCGCCATCGCCTGGAGCACCGAGCAGTAGCCGGCGATCTCGTTGTTCTTGTGGAAGACGTGCAGGCCGACGTGGCCGTCACGGGTCCAGTGGTTCATCGCCTCGAAGGCGATCAGCGTGAGCTCCCGGTCGATGGCCAGCTGTGTCATCTCCGGGTCCTGCACGCAGTGCGGCCAGCCCCAGAGCACCTGGCCGGCGTGCATCGCCGCGACGTCCTCGTGCTGGGGCTTGGGCAGCACCACGACGTCGGACCCGGCGATGATCTCGTCGCGCGACGCGAAGCCGGCCACGAGCGGGGCCAGGGCAGCATCACTGACGCCGAAGCGCTCGGCGTACCCGTGCTCGAGCGTGGTGCGCGCGGCGATGTCAGGGCTGAGCCTCGACAGGTGCTCGGGGTGGAGGGGGAGGCGGTGCTCGTTCTCCTTGGCCGACGTGCCGATGACGCCGAGGCTCAGCAGGCTCATCTCTTCTTGGGCATCAGGGGCTCGGCGACGTCGCTCTTCCCGGCCGCCTTGGCGTGCTTGTCGGCACGCTTCTCCTTGATGGACTTGCCGGACTTCTTGGTCATGCCTTGCCGTGGCGACTTGTCGGCCATCGGGACTCCCTGGTCGGAAGCCTGGATGGCTCCGTGCTGCCACAGTACGCCCCGCCGCTAGCGTGGGCTCCGTGGATCACTCGCAGCTCGCCGCCGACGCCGCGCTCGCCGCCGACCTCGTGCGCGAAGCCGCACTGCTGGCGGCCCGGATCCGGTCGGAGGGGCTCGACATCTCGCACAAGACCAGCGGATCCGACATCGTCACGCAGGCCGACACAGCCGCGGAGCGGCTCATCGTGCAGCAGCTCACCGCCGAGCGCCCCGACGACGCGATCGTGGGGGAGGAGGGCACCTCGCGACCGGGCACGTCGGGCCGCACCTGGGTCATCGACCCCGTCGACGGCACCTACAACTTCTCGCGCGGCAGCGACTGGTGGTGCAGCGCGATCGCCCTCCGGGACGAGGACGACGTGCTCGTCGGTGCGGTGCACCACGCCGCATCGCTGCGCACGTGGGTCGGGGGGCCGGACCTCACGAGCACGTGCAACGGCGCGCCGCTGGCGCCGCTGCCCGAGACGCCGCGCGGGTCCCGGTGCGCGACGACCTACCTGCACCCGCCGTTCTTCGGCAGCGAGGTGGGGGAGGCGTTCGCCCGCGCTCTCGGGCAGGTCGGGACGCTGCGGATGCTGGGCTCGGGCACCATGGACGCGATGGCCATCGCCATGGGGCAGTGGGACGTGCTGTTCCAGCACTCGGTGGCCGACTGGGACCGCCTGCCGGGGGCCGCGATCATCCGCGGAGCGGGCGGTGAGTCGCTCGTGGTGCACGCCGCCGACGTGGACTGGACGGTCTCCGGGGCACCGGGCGCGGTGGCGGACGTCCGGGCCGCCCTGCTCAGCGGGTAGCCTGCGGCCGTGCTCGACCGATTCAAGGCCTTCTGGCAGGGCGTCATGCTCGCCCCCTTCGTCAACCTCTTCATCAAGCTCGGGATCAGTCCCGACGTGGTGACGCTCGTCGGCACCCTCGGCGTGAGCGCCGGCGCGCTGATCTTCTTCCCGCAGGGGATGGTGTGGCAGGGCGTCGTGGTCATCACCGCCTTCGTCTTCAGCGACCTCATCGACGGTGCGATGGCGCGCAAGACCGGTCGCAAGGACGACTTCGGGGCCTTCCTGGACTCCACGCTCGACCGCGTGGCCGACGGCGCGCTCTTCGGCGGGCTGGCGCTCTACTTCGCGTGGCACGTCGAGAGCCGTCTCTACCTCGTCCTGTGCCTCGTCATCCTGCTGATGGGCGCCGTGACGTCGTACGCCCGCGCGAAGGCCGACCACCTCGGCTACGACGCCAAGGTGGGCATCGCCGAGCGGCCGGACCGCCTTGTCGGGATGCTCGTCCCGGCGTTCTTCGCCGATGTGCTCGACCTCTGGATCCTGCTGGAGATCGCGCTGTGGGCGCTGGCGATCGCGGCCACCGTGACGGTCGCGCAGCGGATCTGGGTCGTCCGCCGTCAGGCCCTCGCCCGGGCGGCCTCGCAGGCCTGACAACGGGCCAGGTCCGCGCCGGCCCGATGCGTCCTTCGGGGTGTGGCCGCACTACGATCAGGGCATGGCTGAGCACACCCCCGAGACCCCCATCGAGCACGGCACCAGCCGCGTCAAGCGCGGCATGGCCGAGATGCTCAAGGGCGGCGTCATCATGGACGTCGTCACCGCCGAGCAGGCGAAGATCGCAGAGGACGCCGGCGCCGTCGCCGTGATGGCGCTCGAGCGTGTCCCCGCCGACATCCGCGCCCAGGGTGGCGTGTCCCGGATGAGCGACCCCGACATGATCGACTCGATCATCGAGGCCGTCTCGATCCCGGTGATGGCCAAGGCCCGCATCGGTCACTTCGCCGAGGCGCAGGTCCTGCAGTCCCTCGGCGTCGACTACATCGACGAGTCCGAGGTCCTCACCCCGGCCGACTACGCCAACCACATCGACAAGTGGAAGTACACCGTCCCGTTCGTGTGCGGTGCGACCAACCTCGGCGAGGCCCTGCGTCGCATCACCGAGGGCGCGGCGATGATCCGCTCCAAGGGCGAGGCCGGCACCGGTGACGTGTCCAACGCGGTGATGCACATGCGCACCATCGGCGGCGAGCTGCGGCGCCTGCACGGCATGGCCGAGGACGAGCTCTACGTCGCGGCCAAGGAGCTGCAGGCCCCCTACGAGCTGGTCAAGGAGGTCGCGGCCGCGGGCAAGCTGCCGGTCGTCCTCTTCACCGCCGGTGGCATCGCCACCCCGGCCGACGCCGCGATGATGATGCAGCTCGGCGCCGAGGGCGTCTTCGTGGGCTCGGGCATCTTCAAGTCCGGCAACCCGGCCGAGCGGGCCGAGGCGATCGTCAAGGCCACCACCTTCTACGACGACCCCGACGTCGTCGCCAAGGTCTCGCGCGGCCTGGGCGAGGCCATGGTCGGCATCAACGTCGACGAGATCCCGCAGCCGCACCGGTTGTCCGAGCGCGGCTGGTGACCCGGCGGGGCTGGCGAGGCCGTCAGTCCCCGCGCGGCTCACCGGCATAGGTGCCGAACGACCACTGGTTGCCCTCCGCGTCGGTGACCCGGAACTCCCGGCTGCCGTAGTCCTGCTCGACGATGTCGCCGGGCTCCAGCCCGGCGTCCCGGGCGCGCTCCCAGACCGTGTCCACGTCGGGAGCCACGACGTACGCCGCCGAGGTGCCGGGCTGCTGGGTGAACGGGCCGTCCGGCTTGTGGACGCCGAGCATCACGCCACCTCCCGGCGGCCAGTCGAGCTGGGCGTGCTGGACCACGCCGGCGTCGTCGCGGTGCACCGCGGTCTCCTCGAACCCGAGGGCGACCAGGGTGCGGATGACCAGGTCGGGGTCGTGGGCCTGGAAGGCCGGCCACACGGTGGGGGTGCGTTGTTCGCTCATGGCCTCGATGCTCTCGTGTCGGGGTGGTCGTCGCCTTGGAGATTTGGGAACTCCGCTGCCAGCCACGCGGACGGTCCCAGGCCGGCGAACTCGTGGAAGTCGCGCACCAGGTGCGACTGGTCGTAGTAGCCGGTCTGGGCCGCGACCTCGGCCAGGCTTGCTCCCGTGGCGGAGGAGCGGGCGACGACCCGCCTGGCTCGATCGAAGCGGGCAAGCCGATGCACCGTCTTCGGGCCGTGGCCGACCTCCGCCTTCACCAGCTGGTGGAGACGTCTCCTGCTGTAGCCCACCTCGCGGGCGACGTCGTCCACACCGAGGTCGTGGCGCCGGGTGAGCAGCTGCCACGCCTCGCGGACCTCGGCGGAGGTGCGGACCGGTTCCCGGGCCCGCCGGGCGAGTCGCGCCCGGCGCAGGAGCAGGCGAGTGACCGCGTCATAGCGTGCGGGCCAGTCGGTGGCGGCATGCATCTCCTCGACCACGCGGTCGACCTCCGTGCCGAGCAGGTCGCCGGCATCCCAGCTCCCCACGGGCAGGTCGGCCGCCGGGACGCCGAGCAGCGCCTGGACGCCGAGCGGGTGCAGGCTCAGCTGGACCCCTGCCCATCGCCCCGGCTGCTCGACCATCGCCGGCCGCGTGTGGAGCCCCCCGATGGTCACCCACTGGGAGTCCCGGACGCCGTCGGACCAGGCCTGCTCGCACGGAGCGGTGCGCAGCGGCTGGTCGAGGCTGAGCACGATCGTCAGGGAGTCCGAGGGGAGCCCGCGATGGACGCCCGGCTCGAGCCCGGAGGCGGCGAAGCCGTACATCGCCTCGACATGGGATCGCAGCGGCGGCGGGATCCGCGCCGCCGGTGGATGCGCCCACACCCGGCCCATGGCCCGAGTGTGCCGGATCGACGCCGTCGCGTCATCGTCACCGAAGCGCGTGGGTCAGCACCTTGGCTGCCCCGGCGAAGCTGTACGTCTCCGGGACGTAGGTGGAGACCCGGTCGTCGAGACGCAGGTCGCCGTCGCGCACCGCGATGCCGACGAGGGTGGGCGCCTGGCCTCGGCCCGCTGCCCTCGGCCGCCACGGGCTCGGGGACCGACGCCGCCGGCCGCGGGCTGCCGGCGGCGAGTGCGGCGACGACGAGTGCGGCGCACCACGCCCGGGATCGGGGAATCCTCATGGGCCCTGACCCTACGGCCGGCGCCCGGTCCTAGGATCGGCGTTCGTGAGTCCCACCATCGGCGTGCTGGCCCTCCAGGGCGACGTGCGCGAGCACCTCGCCGCCCTGGTGTCGCTGGGCGCCGCGCCCGTGCCCGTACGACGACCGGCCGAGCTCGCCGCCTGCGACGGACTCGTCATCCCGGGAGGCGAGTCGACCACCATGGCCAAGCTCGCCCGGATCTTCGACCTGCTCGAGCCCCTGCGTGAGGCGGTCCGCGGTGGGCTGCCGGCCTTCGGCACCTGCGCCGGCATGATCATGCTGGCCGACCGGATCGAGGACGGCGCCGAGGGGCAGGAGACGATCGGCGGTCTCCACATCACGGTGCGCCGCAACGCCTTCGGGCGCCAGGTCGACTCCTTCGAGGAGGACCTCCACGTCGACGGGCTCACCGATCCGGTCCGCGCGGTCTTCATCCGGGCGCCGTGGGTCGAGGCCGTCGACGACGACGTCGAGGTCCTGGCTCAGGTGGAGGACGGCCCGGCCGCAGGTAGGATCGTCGCGGTCCGTCAGGGCCCCCTGATGGCGACCTCGTTCCATCCCGAGGTCGGCAGCGACGCCCGGATCCACGGCATGTTCGTGGACCTGGTGCGCTCGGCCTGACGACGACCGCACCTAGACCACGAGCGATAGAGGGACTCATGTCAGGCCACTCCAAGTGGGCAACGACCAAGCACAAGAAGGCCGCGATCGACGCCAAGCGCGGCAAGCTGTTCGCCAAGCTGATCAAGAACATCGAGGTCGCGGCGAAGCAGGGCGGTGGCGACCCGGCGGGCAACCCGACCCTCTACGACGCCATCCAGAAGGCCAAGAAGAGCTCGGTCCCCAACAAGAACATCGACTCCGCGCTCAAGCGCGGCTCGGGTGCGGAGTCGGGCGGCGTCGACTACGAGACCATCTCCTACGAGGTCTACGGACCGCAGGGGGTCGCGATCCTCGTCGAGTGCCTCACCGACAATCGCAACCGTGCCGCGATGGAGGTCCGCACCGCGGTCACCCGCAACGGCGGCACGATGGCCGACCCCGGCTCGGTCTCGCGCCTGTTCACCCGCAAGGGCGTCGTGATGGTCCCCAAGGAGCAGGACCACGACGGTCAGGTCCGTGAGGTCACCGAGGACGACGTGCTGGAGGCCACCCTCGACGCCGGCGCCGAGGAGGTCAACGACCTCGACGAGGCGTTCCAGGTGCAGAGCGAGGCCACCGACGTGGTCGCCGTACGCACCGCCCTGCAGGACTCCGGCATCGACTACGACTCCGCGGACGTCGAGTTCGTCGCGAGCCTCGAGATCCCGGTCGATGCCGGCGGCGCCGCCAAGGTGTTGCACCTCGTCGACGCCCTCGAGGACCTCGACGACGTCCAGGACGTCTTCACCAACGTCGACATCCCCGCCGACGTGCTCGCCGAGCTCGAGGCCGCCGACGCCTGAGCGCCCGCCCCCGCGCCCTACGCGCTGTAACGCCGTGTTACTGCCACTACCCACCCCGATGCATCGGGGTGGGTAGATGCAGTAAACGGGCGTTACAGCTCAGCGTGGTGGGCGGCGCCCGGGGGCCAGCAGCCATCCACAGGCACCGCGCCGCCGCACTCCTCCACAGCCGGATCAGTACGCCGACCACAACGGTCGGTGGTAGGCCGCAGGCTCGGTCGGCATGTTCCTCCCCGCCACCGCCCTGATCGAGGCGCAGCACGGACTCATCACGACCCGCCAGCTCAGGCATGCCGGCCTGGATGCCAACGACGTACGCCGTCAGCTGGCTTGCGGTCGGCTGCTGCGCGTGCGTCGCAGCGTCTACGTCGACCGCGAGGCGTGGGAGTCCCTCGAGCCCTACCGACAGCAGCCCCTCCTGCGGATCCGCGCCGCCCGGCTCTGCCTGACGTCGAACGCGTATGCGTTCAGCCACGACTCCTCCTCGATCATCCTCGGCATGGGCGCCCCGGACCCTCGGCGGTCCACGGTCCACGTCAGCCGCCCCAAGGTCCATGGGGATGCCGACCGCGCCGGGATCAAGCACCACCTGGCGCCCTACCGCGCCGACGACCTGACCGAGCTCGACGGGCTGCCCGTGCTCGGGCCGGCCCGCACCGCCCTCGACATGGCGCGTGAGCACGGACGTGCCCATGGACTGGCTGCATGCGACGCGGCGATGCGACGTGGCGTCACCCGAGCCCAGCTCCTCGACGTGCTGGAGACGATGAGGTCGTGGCCTCACAGCCGCTGCATGCGCTGGTGCATCGAGCACGCAGACGAGTTGGCGGAGACCTACATCGAATCCCTGGTCCGCGACTTCGTCCTCGAGCTGGGCATCGGTCGGCCCGAGCTGCAGTTCGGTCTGAGCGACGGGCACACCACGGCCTTCGCCGACGTCTGCGTGAGGCGGCACTTCTTCGAGGCCGACGGGCTCTTGAAGTACGGCCCTGACAACCCGAGCGGCCTGGCTCCGACGCGCGTGCTCGTGGAGGAGAAGCGACGACACGACTTCCTCACCGGATTCAAGCTCGGCAGCTCACGGTTGACGTATGTCGATCTCGTGAGCGGCCGCCGAGCGGCTCTCGCGCGGGTGGCTCGCGAGTACGTCGACACCTGCGCCCGCTTCGGGACGAACACCGACGACCTCGCGCCCTACCGGGTCCGGCGGCGCTGACCCCACCCGCTGCTGTAACGCCGTGTTACAGCAACTACCCACCCCGATGCATCGGGGTGCCTACACCCAGTAAACGGGCGTTACAGCGGCGGTCGGCGGCAGGGGCCCGCCGACGCGCGCCCCCGCGATCCACCCTCACGCCGCGTGTCGTACGGCGTCGCGCCGGCGCTGCGGGTTAGCGTGGTCGGCACGAACATGTGTTCGGACGACCCGATGAGCGGGCCGCCGGGCGGACCAGGCGGGGAGAGGTGGGCAGCGTGCGTGTGCTCGGCATCGACCCCGGCCTGACGCGCTGCGGCGTCGGCGTCGTCGACGGCAGCATCGGGCGCCCGCTGACGATGATCGACGTGGGCGTGATCCGCACGAGCGCGTCGCTGCACATCGCGGAGCGGCTGGTCAGCATCGAGCGCGGCCTCGACGCCTGGATCGAGGAGCACCGCCCCGACGCGGTCGCGGTCGAGCGGGTCTTCGCGCGCTCCGACTCCAGCACCATCATGGGGACCGCCCAGGCCAGCGGCATCGCCCTGGTCGTCGCCGCCCGTCGCGGCCTGCCGATCGCCCTGCACACCCCGAGCGAGGTCAAGGCCGCCGTGTCCGGCAACGGCCGGGCCGACAAGGCGCAGGTCGGCGCGATGGTCGTGCGCATCCTGCGCCTGAGCGAGCTGCCCAAGCCCGCGGACGCCGCCGACGCCCTGGCGCTGGCCATCACCCATGTCTGGCGCGGTGGAGCCCAGTCCCGGCTCGACGCTGCCGTCGCCCAGGCCGGCCCCCGCCCCAGCCGCTATCCCGTGAGGAACCGATGATCGCCTTCGTCCGCGGCGAGGTCGCCGCCGTCACGCTCAACAGCGCCGTGCTCGAGGTGGGAGGTGTCGGCCTGGAGCTGATGTGCACCCCCGGCACCCTGGCCACCTTGCGCGTGGGCCGCCAGGCCATGCTCCCGACCAGCATGGTGGTGCGCGAGGACAGCCTCACCGTCTTCGGCTTCCTCGACGACGACGAGAAGCAGATCTTCGAGCTCGCCCAGACCGCGTCCGGCGTGGGTCCCAAGGTCGCGCAGGCGATCGTCGCGGTGATGAGCCCCGACGACGTGCGCCGGGCGATCACGACCGAGGACGTCAAGGCCCTCACGCGGGTGCCGGGCATCGGCCAGAAGGGCGCCCAGCGGATCATCCTGGAGCTCAAGGACCGCATCGGGCCGCCCGTCGGGGCCCACCGTGCGGCGACCCCCGGGCTCACCAGCGCCCCCTGGCGCGACCAGGTGCACCAGGGACTGGTCGGCCTGGGCTGGTCGGCGAAGGAGTCCGAGAAGGCGGTCGACGCGGTCGCTCCCGAGGCCGGTGACATGCCCGATGTCGGCGCGTTGCTGCGCGCCGCGCTCCGCACCCTGAGCAAGGCCTGAGCGAGGACGCCGTGGACTGGGACGACGACAGCGACATGGGCACCGACATCGACTCCGACCTCGCGCGGGCCGAGATGACCCACCTCCAGCGCCTCACCGACGCCGACGCCGACGGGGACGACCGGGCCGTCGAGGCGGCGCTGCGCCCGCGCACCCTCGACGAGGTCATCGGCCAGGTCCGTGTACGCGACCAGCTGGGGCTGGTGCTCGAGGCGGCGCGCCGTCGTGGCCGGGCGCCCGACCACGTCCTGCTGTCCGGGCCACCCGGGCTCGGCAAGACCACCCTGGCGATGATCATCGCCGCCGAGATGAGCACGCCCCTGCGCCTCACCAGTGGGCCCGCGATCACCCACGCGGGCGACCTGGCCGCGATCCTCTCCGGGCTCAACGAGGGCGATGTCCTCTTCGTCGACGAGATCCACCGGATGTCGCGACCGGCCGAGGAGATGCTCTACATGGCCATGGAGGACTTCCGGGTCGACGTGGTCATCGGCAAGGGGCCCGGTGCCACGGCGATCCCGCTGGAGATCCCGTCCTTCACGCTGGTCGGCGCCACCACCCGGGCCGGGTTGCTGCCCGGGCCGCTGCGCGACCGGTTCGGGTTCACCGCGCACCTGGAGTTCTACGAGCCCCACGAGCTGGACCAGATCGTGCACCGCTCCGCCGGACTGCTCGACGTCCACCTCACCGCCGAGGGCTCGAGCGAGATCGCGTCGCGCTCGCGCGGCACCCCCCGCATCGCCAACCGGCTCCTGCGCCGGGTGCGCGACTACGCCCAGGTGCGCGCCGACGGTGTCCTGACCCTGCCCGTCGCTCACGCCGCGCTCGAGCTGTTCGAGGTCGACGAGTCCGGCCTGGACCGTCTCGACCGCGGGGTGCTCGACGCGCTGTGCCGCCGTTTCGGTGGGGGACCGGTCGGCATCTCGACCCTCGCGGTCGCGGTGGGGGAGGAACGCGAGACCGTCGAGGAGGTGGCGGAGCCGTTCCTGGTCCGCAGTGGTCTGCTGGCGCGCACGCCGCGCGGACGCGTCGCGACCCCCGCAGCGTGGCGCCACCTCGGCCTGACGCCGCCCGCGGTGCCGACGGTCGACTCCACACTCTTCGACGACGTGTGAGCTCCGGGACTCCCCGCGTAGACTCCTCGCGCTCACGCACCCACACCCGAGGAGAGCTCCTACTGTGAACAACCTTGCTGCACTTCTGCCCCTGGTGGCGATCCTGGCCCTGTTCTGGTTCATGGTGATCCGGCCCCAGCAGCGGCGGCAGAAGGAGGTCAACGCCCTCCAGAGCAGCGTCCAGATCGGGCAGCGGGTGATGATGTCGTCCGGCGTGTTCGGCACGGTCACCTCGCTGGCCGACGACCGGGCCCGGCTCGAGATCGCTCCCGGCACCGAGATCGAGATCGCCCGCGCCGCGATCGCCAAGGTGGACGCCCCCTTCGCCGACCCGACCGACGATGCCTGATCGTCGAACTGCGCAGGAGGCGCTGCAGCGCCTCACCGTCGACGTCCAGGACTGGCCCGAGAAGGGCGTCACGTTCAAGGACATCACCCCGGTCCTGGCCGACCACCACGCCTTCTCGGCGATCATCACCGCCCTGGCGGCGGCCGGTCTCGACGACCACGGCAATGTCATGGTCGACAAGGTCGTGGGCATGGAGGCACGCGGGTTCATCCTCGCCGCGCCCGTCGCGCTGGCCCTCGGCATCGGCTTCGTGCCGGTGCGCAAGGCCGGCAAGCTCCCGCGCGAGGCGCACGCCGTCTCCTACTCCCTCGAGTACGGCGAGGCGACCCTCGAGGTCCACCGGGACGCCATCGCGTCGGGCGAGCGGGTCCTCATGGTCGACGACGTGCTCGCCACCGGCGGCACCGCCGCCGCGACCCGCCAGCTGATCGAGGCCTGCGGCGGCGTCGCCACGGGCGTCTCGGTCCTGATGGAGCTGGGCTTCCTCGACCCGCGCTCGGTCACCGGCGACCTGCCGATCTCGACGCTGCTGACCCTCTGACGCGGCCCGAGCGCGGGAGGGCGCGGGCGGCGGCGTACGCGCCCACCCGCGCTCTCACTAGACTGGCGAGATGGCAGAGGAGCACGTCCCCGCGCAGGAGCCGAAGGCGCCCCTGACCGCGCGCGGGATGCGCGCTCGCCTGGCCCGGGTCGGCACCCGACCGCCGTCGTCCAACCCGGTGCTCGAGCCGCTCTTCCGTGCGGTCCGCGCCAACCACCCGAAGGCCGACCTGGCCCTGCTGGAGCGCGCCTACGCCGTCGCCGACAAGTGGCACACCGGCCAGATGCGCAAGAGCGGCGACCCCTACATCACCCACCCGCTCGCGGTCACCACGATCCTCGCCGACATCGGCATGACCGAGCCCACCCTGGTCGCGGCGCTGCTCCACGACACCGTGGAGGACACGGCCTACACGCTCGAGGCGCTGCGCGGCGACTTCGGTGACGAGGTGGCGGTGCTCGTCGACGGCGTCACCAAGCTCGACAAGGTGCAGTACGGCGACTCGGCGCAGGCCGAGACCATCCGCAAGATGATCGTGGCGATGTCGCGTGACATCCGGGTGCTGGTGATCAAGCTCGCCGACCGCCTGCACAACATGCGCACCCTGCGCTACGTCCCGGCGGCCTCGCAGGAGCGGTCGTCGCGCGAGACGCTCGACATCTACGCACCGCTCGCCCACCGCCTCGGCATGAACACGCTGAAGTGGGAGCTCGAGGACCTGGCCTTCGCGACGCTGCACCCCAAGATCTACGACGAGATCGTGCGGATGGTGGCCGAGCGCTCGCCGTCGCGCGACCAGTTCCTGGCCGAGGTGGTCGACGAGGTGGAGCAGGACCTCAAGGCGTCGCGGATCAACGCCAAGGTGACCGGCCGGCCCAAGCACTACTACTCGATCTATCAGAAGATGATCGTCGGCGGGCGCGACTTCTCCGACATCTACGACCTGGTCGGCATCCGCATCCTCGTCGACGAGGACCGCGACTGCTACAGCGCGCTCGGTGTCATCCACTCCCGGTGGAACCCGGTGCTGGGGCGGTTCAAGGACTACCTCGCGATGCCGAAGTTCAACATGTACCAGTCGCTCCACACCACGGTCATCGGCCCGATGGGCAAGCCGGTCGAGGTGCAGATCCGCACCTTCGCGCAGCACCGACGCGCCGAGTACGGCGTGGCCGCGCACTGGAAGTACAAGGAGAACACCAAGGACGGCGTCGACACCGACCGGCTCGGTGACCGCGACGACCTCACGTGGTTGCGTCAGCTCCTCGACTGGCAGAGCGAGGTCGACGACCCGGGCGAGTTCCTGGAGTCCCTGCGCTTCGAGATGAACCAGGCGCAGGTCTACGTCTTCACGCCACGCGGCGACGTCATCCCGCTGCCCGTGGGCGCCACGCCGGTCGACTTCGCCTACGCCGTGCACACCGAGGTCGGCCACCACACCATCGGCTCCCGGGTCAACGGCCGGCTGGTCCCGCTCGAGTCCACGCTCGAGAACGGCGACGTGGTGGAGGTCTTCACCTCGAAGTCGCCGACGGCCGGGCCCTCGCGCGACTGGCTCAACTTCGTCCAGTCGCCGCGTGCCCGCTCCAAGATCCGGCAGTGGTTCACCAAGGAGCGGCGCGAGGAGGCGATCGAGCACGGCAAGGACCAGATCGCCAAGCTGATGCGCAAGCAGGGCCTGCCGCTGACCCGGCTGATGACCCACGACGTGCTCGCCCTGGTCGCCGAGCACTTCCACCACGCCGACGTCTCCGCCCTCTACGCCGCGGTCGGCGAGGGCAACCTCAGCGCCCAGGCCGTCGTACGCCGGGTCATCGACCTGCACGGCGGCGACGACGGTGCCGCCGAGGACATGTCCGAGGGCGTCACCATCACCGGCCGCTCGCGTGCCAAGCGCGCGTCGACGGACTCCGGCGTGGTCGTCAAGGGGGTCGACGACCTCTGGGTCAAGCTCGCCAAGTGCTGCACGCCCGTGCCGCCTGACCCGATCCTCGGGTTCGTCACCAAGGGCGGGGGAGTCTCGGTCCACCGCTGCGACTGCACCAACGCCTCCAGCCTGCTGGACCAGCCCGAGCGCGTCCTCGAGGTCGAGTGGGCGCCGACCTCGCAGTCGACCTTCCTGGTCAACATCCAGGTCGAGGCGCTCGACCGCGCGCGGCTGCTGTCCGACATCACGATGGCGCTCTCCGACGCCCACGTGAACATCCTCAGCGCCACGCTGTCCACGACCCGCGACCGTGTCGCGAAGAGCCGCTTCTCCTTCGAGATGGCGGACGCTGCCCACCTCGACGGCGTGCTCCGCGCCGTCCGCGCCGTCCCCGGCGTCTTCGACGCCTACCGCGTCACGGCCTGACCGTCAGCCGACCGGTCAGCCGAAGTCGGCCGCGGCCTTGCGGGCCATGTCGAGGAACGCCTGCTTGTTGGCGAGCTCGGACTCGAGGTCCTTGACCTTGCGGGTGTCGCCGGCGGCGGTGGCCTTGTCCAGCTTGGCCTGCGTCTCGGCGATGCCGGCCTCGAGCTTGCCGATCATGTCGTCGGCGCGGGCCGACTTCTCCGGGTCGCTGCGGCTCCACTGGTCGTCCTCGACCGAGCGGATGGCCTGCTCGACCTTGCGCATCCGGGCCTCGAGGTCCTTGATGCGCTCGCGTGGCACCTTGCCGGCGGCGTCCCAGCGGTCGGCCAGGTCGCGGAAGGCCTTCTTGGCCGCGTCGAGGTCGGCCCCGCCCTTCTGGGCCTGGGGCACGAGTGCCTCGGCCTCGATCAGGAGCTCGTCCTTCACGACCGCGTTGGCGGCGAACTCCTCGTCGAGCGCGGCGTTGGCGGCATCGCGGGCGCCGAAGAACGTGTCCTGGGCGCCGCGGAAACGCTGCCACAGCCGGTCGTCGACGTCGCGCGGTGCCGGACCTGCGGCCTTCCACTCCCGCATCAGGTCGCGGTACTTGCCCGCGGTCGGACCCCACTCGGTCGAGGACGACAGCGCCTCGGCCTCGGTGGCCAGTCGCTCCTTGACCACGCGGGCGCTGTCGCGGCGCTCGTGCTCCTCGGAGAAGTGCGCCTTGCGGTGCCGGGTGTAGGTGGTGCGGGCGGTGGAGAAGCGCCGCCAGAGCGTGTCGTCGGTGGCTCGGTCGAGGCGGGGAAGCTCCTTCCACGTCGCGAGCAGCTCGCGCAGGCGGTTCGCGCCGTTGCGCCAGTCGTTGCCCTCGGCGAGGCGCTCGGCCTCGGCGACCAGCTTCTCCTTCTCGGCCTTCGACTCCGCGCTCTTCTGAGCGCGCTCCTCCTTGCGGGCCGAGCGTTGCACGGCGATCACGGGTCCGAGCGCGTCGAGTCGGCCGGCGAGCGCGACCAGGTCCCCGACCGCGTGAGCCTCCACGACCTGCTCGCGCAGGGCCTTGATCGAGGAGGTGGCCTCCTCGGGAGCCAGGCGGCCCGATGCCACGCGCTGCTCCAGCAGGCGGACCTTGCCCTCCAGCTCGTCGAAGCGCTTGGTGAAGAAGTCCAGTGCCTCGTCCGGCGTGCCGGCCTCGTAGGAGCCGACGGATCGTTCTCCGTCGACCGTGCGGACATAGACGGTGCCGTCCTCGGCCACCCGACCCCAGGGGGCCGAATCGTCTCGGGACTGCTTGTCGGAGCTCATGGTCGCCCATCGTAGTCATGGCCCGGAGCGCCCTCGGTAGGCTTCCCACCCTCAGCGCGACACGACCATCGCTGACCCGACAACCCACCCGCGAGACAAGCAAGGACTGACGCCTGTGTTCATCGCTGGCTTCCCCGCCGGCCCCTGGGGGACCAACTGCTATGTCGTGGCGACGGGGCCAGGTGCCGAGTGCGTGGTCATCGATCCCGGCAAGGACGCCGCCGCGGGCGTCGACGAGGTCGTGCGCGAGCACCGCCTCAAGCCGGTCAGCGTGCTGGTCACCCACGGCCACGTCGACCACATGTGGTGCGTCGCCCCGGTCGCCGGCACCTACGACGCCACCGCCTGGATCCACCCGAGCGATCGCCACCTGCTCAGCGACCCGATGGCCGGGATGAGTGCCGAGACCACCCAGATGCTGCTCGGCGGCGACTACTCGTGGGCCGAGCCCGACGACGTGCGTGAGCTCGCCGACCTCGCCGAGCTCGAGCTCGCCGGACTGAGGTTCGTCGTCGACCACACGCCCGGGCACACCGCGGGCTCGGTGACGTTCCGCACGCCGTACGCTGCCACGGGCACGCGGCAGGCGCAGGACGTGTCGGAGGTGATGTTCTCCGGAGACCTGCTCTTCGCCGGCTCCATCGGCCGCACCGACCTCCCCGGCGGCGACCACGCCACGATGCTGCGCAGCCTCGCCGGCAAGGTGCTGCCACTGGCCGACGACGTCGTCGTCCTGCCCGGGCACGGCGAGCAGACCTCGATCGGCCGCGAGCGCGCCACCAACCCCTATCTCCAGGACCTACCGTGAGCAAGATCAGCCCGCTGAGCGGGTTCCCCGAGCTGCTGCCAGCCCAGCGCACCGTCGAGCGCGAGGTGATCGCGTCGCTCTCGCGCACCTTCGAGCTGCACGGCTTCGCCAACATCGAGACCCGGGTCGTCGAGCCCATCGAGCGACTCGCCAAGGGCGGCGAGGTCGACAAGGAGATCTACGTCCTCCAGCGGCTCGCCGCCGAGCCCGACACGAGGGCCGAGCTCGGCCTGCACTTCGACCTCACCGTCCCGTTCGCACGCTACGTCCTCGAGCACGCCGGCCACCTGGAGTTCCCGTTCCGCCGCTTCCAGGTGCAGCCGGCCTGGCGCGGCGAGCGTCCCCAGGAGGGCCGCTACCGGCAGTTCACCCAGGCCGACGTCGACATCGTCGGCCGCGACGAGCTGCCGTTCCACCACGACGTCGAGGTGATGTCGGTGATGGTCGACGCGCTCGGTCGGCTGCCGATCCCGCGCGTGTCGTTCCAGTTCAACAACCGCAAGCTCATCCAGGGCTTCTACCGGGGCCTGGGCATCGACGACGTCACCGATGCGATCCGGGTCATCGACAAGCTCGACAAGCTGCCCGCCGACGAGGTCGCGCGGATGCTCGTGGACCGGGTCGGTACGACGCCGGAGCAGGCGCAGCGGTGCCTGGAGCTGGCCACCATCCGGGTCCCCGACGCCTCCTTCGTGGAGCGGGTCCGGGCGCTGGGCGTCACCGACGAGCTGCTGGACCAGGGGCTCGAGGAGCTCGCCGCCGTGGTCGAGGGCTGTCGCGCCGTGGCCGGTGACGGCCTCGACGTCGAGGCCAACCTGCGCATCGCACGCGGCCTGGACTACTACACCGGCACCGTCGTCGAGATCTTCATGAAGGGCTACGAGCGGCTCAAGTCCGTCGGTGGGGGAGGACGCTACGACGCCCTGGCCAGCGACGGGCGCACGACCTACCCCGGCGTCGGCGTGTCCTTCGGTGTCTCGCGCACCCTTGTTCCGTTGATCGCCGACGGAGTGCTCGCCGGAAGCCGGCCCGTGCCCAGCGTCGTGCTCGTCGCTCTCAACACCGAGGACGAGCGCGGCTCCTCCACCGCGGTGGCCGCAGCCCTGCGCGCACGGGGGGTCGCGTGCGAGGTCGCCCCCACGCCGGCCAGGTTCGGCAAGCAGATCCGTTTCGCGGAGCGACGCGGCATCCCCTACGTCTGGTTCGTCCAGGCCGACGCCGGCTCCGGAGAGCTTCGGCACCAGGTCAAGGACATCCGCAGCGGCGAACAGGTCGACGCGGACCCCGCGACCTGGACCCCGCCCGAGGCCGACCTCCGGCCCCGCATCACCAGCACCGAGTCCACCCGCACCGAACACACCAGCACCACCGAGGAGAACCAGTGATCCGCACCCATGACGCCGGCGCCCTGCGCGCCGAGCACGTCGGCCAGACCGTCACGCTCGCCGGGTGGGTGGCGAGACGGCGCGATCACGGGGGCGTGGCGTTCCTGGACCTCCGCGAGGCGAGCGGCGTCGTGCAGGTCGTCGTACGCGACGAGGCGGTCGCGCACAGCCTGCGCAGCGAGTACTGCCTCAAGGTCACCGGCGAGGTCGTTGCCCGCAAGGCGGGCAACGAGAACCCCCAGCTCGCCACCGGCGCGATCGAGGTCGTCGCCCTCCCCGGCGAGGCCGGCATCGAGGTGCTCTCCACCTCCGACCCGCTGCCGTTCCCCGTCGACGACGCCTCGGGTCACAAGGGCGGCGAGGTGGGCGAGGAGGCCCGTCTCAAGCACCGCTACCTCGACCTGCGGCGCTCCGGGCCCAACGCCGCCCTGCGCCTGCGCAGCAGGATCAACAAGGCCGCCCGTGACGTGCTCGACGAGCGCGACTTCGTGGAGGTCGAGACGCCCACGCTGACGCGCTCGACGCCCGAGGGCGCGCGCGACTTCCTGGTGCCGGCCCGTCTGGCCCCGGGCAGCTGGTACGCCCTGCCCCAGAGCCCGCAGCTGTTCAAGCAGCTGCTGATGGTCGGCGGCATGGAGCGCTACTACCAGATCGCGCGCTGCTACCGCGACGAGGACTTCCGCGCCGACCGGCAGCCCGAGTTCACCCAGCTCGACATCGAGATGAGCTTCGTGGACCAGGAGGACGTCATCACCCTGATGGAGGACGTCCTCGAGGCGATGTGGGCCCAGGCGGGGCACACGATCGAGCGCCCGCTGCCGCGGATGACGTACGCCGACGCGATGGCGCGCTACGGCTCCGACAAGCCGGACCTGCGCATGGGCCTCGAGCTCGTCGAGTGCACCGACTACTTCGCCGAGACCACCTTCCGCGTGTTCCAGGCGGCGTACGTCGGCGCTGTCGTGATGCCGGGCGGCGGCAGCCAGCCGCGACGCCAGTTCGACGCCTGGCAGGACTGGGCCAAGCAGCGCGGCGCCAAGGGCCTGGCCTATGTCACGGTCGGCGAGGACGGCGAGCTCGGCGGCCCGGTCGCCAAGAACCTCACCGACGCCGAGCGCGACGGTCTCGCCGCCCACGTGGGTGCCGAGCCGGGGGACTGCATCTTCTTCGCGGCAGGCCCCGCCAAGAGCAGCCGCGCGCTGCTCGGCGCCGCACGGCTCGAGATCGGTCGCCGCGCGGACATGCTCGACGACACCACGTTCGCCTTCACCTGGGTCGTCGACGCGCCCCTCTTCGAACCCACCTCCGACGCGGTCGCCAGCGGGGACGTCGCGGTCGGTGCGGGTGCCTGGACGGCGGTGCACCACGCCTTCACCAGCCCCAAGCCGGAGTTCGTCGACACCTTCGACACCGACCCGGGCAGTGCGCTGGCCTACGCCTACGACATCGTCTGCAACGGCAACGAGCTCGGCGGCGGGTCCATCCGTATCCACCGCGGCGACATCCAGCGGCGTGTCTTCTCGGTGATGGGCCTCGACGAGGCAGAGGCCCAGGAGAAGTTCGGCTTCCTCCTCGACGCCTTCAAGTTCGGCGCGCCCCCGCACGGTGGCATCGCGGTGGGCATGGACCGCATCGTCGCGCTGCTCGCGGGCACCGACTCGATCCGCGACGTGATCGCCTTCCCGAAGTCCGGAGGGGGCTTCGACCCGCTCACGGCGGCGCCCGCTCCGATCACCCCCGAGCAGCGCAAGGAAGCCGGTGTCGACGCCGCGCCCGCGAAGGAACTCCCGCCCACGGAGTGATCTCCGCAAGGTTTCCACCCTCGCGAGGAGAAGGCGTCGTGACGAGATCGTTACGCGCCAGTCATCGTCCATGCGGCGCGGGTCACATAGAGTCCCGTTTCGGCGCAGCCACCGGGGGACCCTCGGATCGCGTCGTCAACATCCCGAACCAGATGGGGAGAGCATGTCGGCAGACACCGCAGGGCCGGAGACGCTCGGCTCGTTGAACGACGAGTCGCAGCAGGATCCCGACAGCCAGCCGGCCGAGGAGATCTCCGGCAAGTCGCCGCTGCGGATCGCGTTGGGCCGCCTGGCCCACGACAAGATCGCCGTCGTCTGCGCGATCGTCGTCCTCTTCTTCATCCTCTGCGCGGTCTTCGCCGGGCCGATCAGCAACGCGTTCGGGGTCGACCTCAAGACCCCGCTGGCCAGCGAGCGGGTCGACGGACTCAACAAGGGTCTTCCCAAGCCGGAGATGGGCCCGCCCAACGGTCCCTTCACCTGGGAGCACCCGATGGGTGTCGCGCCGCGCACGGGCGAGGACAACCTGGCCTACTGGCTCTACGGCTGCCGCGTGTCGCTGACGATCGCGACGATCGCGACGGTCTTCGCCAGTGTCGTCGGTGTCGTGATCGGCCTGCTGGCCGGCTTCCTCGGCGGGCGGGTCGACAAGGTCCTGTCGTTCTTCGTCGACATGTTCTTGACCGTCCCGTTCCTGCTGGCCGCGCTGACCCTCGCGCCGATCATCAACGACCGGTTCAGCCTCAGCGACAACTACTCCACGATCCAGAAGACGGCTCTCATCATCGTGCTGTCGATGTTCGGATGGATGGGCACCGCCCGCCTGATCCGCGGAGAGGTCATCACGCTGCGCGAGCGCGAGTTCGTCCAGGCGGCGCGGGTCATCGGCATGCCGACCTCGCGCATCCTCTTCAAGGAGCTCCTGCCCAACCTGGCGGCGCCGATCATCATCAGCGTCTCGCTGATGCTGCCGACCTTCGTGGCCCTCGAGGCGGGCCTCGCCTTCCTCGGCATCGGCGTCACGGACGGCGTGTCCTGGGGGCAGACGATCCTCAAGGCCACGAACCTGACCTTCTACCGTGAGTACCCGCAATACCTGTGGCAGCCGCTCCTCGGCATCGTCGCGCTGGTGCTCTCCCTCAACCTCCTGGGCGACGCGGTCCGCGACGCCCTCGACCCCAAGACCCGACGCTGAGCGAGAGCTCAGCCACGGTCGCATGCACGTCGCCGGAGACGCCGTCCTCGGTGAGAACAAAAAGGAAAGGCTGGACAGCATGAAGCGGAACAAGCCGCTTGCACTCGTTGCTGGTGCTGCTCTTCTGACCCTCGCCGCCTGTGGCGGCGGGTCGTCGGACGACAGCAGCAACGGGTCTTCAGGCACGGACAGAGAGTTCGGCGACCAGGAGGGGGGCGGCAAGGACGCTGAGCGTCAGGCCCCCGCTGCTGACGTCGAGGGCGCAACTGCTGGTGGCACCATCACGGTGTACCTGCCGGGCGACCCCGGTCCCGACTCGCTCGACCCGACCGGTGGTTGGTCCGTCACGGGCAACTCCATCCAGCAGGCGCTCACGAGCCGCTCGCTGACCCAGTACGTCCGTGACGAGACGGGCCAGCCCCTGCTGGTCCCCGACCTCGCCACCGACCTCGGCACGCCCAACGAGGACTACACGGAGTGGACCTTCACCATCCGTGACGACGCCACGTGGGAGGACGGTCAGCCCGTCACCGCCGACGAGGTCGCGTTCGGCATCTGCCGCTCGCTCGACGCCGAGGCGTTCCCGTCGGGTCCGGGCACCGAGTACTCCAAGCCGTACTTCGAGGGCGGCGAGGACTACGCCGGTCCCTACACCGGCAAGGACCCCAAGTGCGAGAAGTGGTCCGGCGTCTCCGTCGACGGCCAGGACGTCACCATCAAGATGGCCGTCCCCTTCCCGGACATGGACTACTGGGGCGCCTTCATGGCGATGGGCCCGTCTCCTCTGGGCAACGCCTCCAAGCCGCCGAACTACGGCACGAAGCCGCTGGCCAACGGCCCCTACAAGGTCGAGAGCTACAAGCCCAACGAGGAGCTGGTCCTGGTCAAGAACGACCAGTGGTCCGCTGACTCCGACCCGGGCCGTCACCAGTACGCCGACGGGTTCGTGTTCAAGTTCAACCAGGACCAGTCCAAGGTCGACGAGATCATGCTCTCGGACAACTCCGACAGCCAGACCGCCGTCTCCACGAGCCTCGGTTCGGACAAGTACGCCGACGCCAACGGCCAGCTGGGCGACCGCCTGGTGCAGCAGACGTCGCAGTGCGTGTCCACGCTGACGCCTGACTACACCCAGATCACCGAGATCGAGGTCCGCAAGGCCCTGGCCTATGCCTACCCGTACGAGGACGTCTGGATCTCGGGCGGTGAGGTTCCGGGCGTGACCCGCGTCCCCGCGAACTCGCTCATGCCTCCCGGCATGGCGGGCAAGAAGGACTTCCAGGTCGACGGTGAGCAGATCACCTACGACCCGGAGAAGTCGAAGGAGCTCCTCGCGGAGGCCGGTTACGGCGACAAGCCTTACCAGATCACCATGGTGTACTACGAGGTCGACCCGCTCGCCAAGGCCGCCCAGGACCAGATCACCAAGGGCTTCGAGGCCGGCGGTTTCAAGGTCAAGGCCATCCCGGTCCAGGAGTCGCCCTACAACGTGTGGCTCGACCCCGACAACAAGATCAACAAGACCCTCAACCTCCGTGGCGTCAACTGGTGCTCGGACTGGCCCGCCGGTTCGACGATGCTCCCGCCGCTGCTGAAGGGTGGCGCTGTCTACAACACCGCCCTCTTCGACGAGGCCTCGGTCAACGACGAGATGGACAGGATCAACACCCTGCCGCTCGAGGAGCAGGCTGACGCCTGGGGTGCGCTGGACGAGAAGATCATGACGGAGTACTTCCCGATCATCCCGACCGCGTTCCGCAACGACCTGTTCGTGTTCGGCACGCAGATCGGCAACCCCTCGGGCGATGGCTCGATCGGTGCGCCGAACTACAAGGACCTGTTCGTCATGCAGTGATCCTGGTGCTCCCCGGGCGGCAGCTCGCCTGAGGGCACCACGTAGTTCCAGCAGCAACCACTGACGGGTGGGGGCTCCCAGACCGGGAGCCCCCACTCGCCAGCCCGGACCCGAGTAGGCTCGACGCCGCGGGGCCGACTCATCCACCATCCCCGGAGAGTGACCAGCGATGTTCGCATATGTCGTGAAGCGGCTGATCTCGGGAGTTCTCGTCCTGACGTTGGTCTCGATGGCGATCTTCCTCTTGTTCTGGTACGGCCCATCGAGCCCGGCCCAGACGGTCTGCGACCGCGAGACCAGCAACCGTTGTGGCGACCGCATCGAGCTCTACGAGCGGACCCTGGGCTACGACAACCCCGTCTATGAGGAGTACGGCAAGTTCGTCAAGGGTGTCTTCGTCGGCCGGACCCTCACGATCGCTTCCAACGACTACCGGTGCGACGCCCCCTGCCTCGGTGTCAGCTTCATCACCAAGGAGCCGGTCAAGGAGGCCTTGGTCTCGCGGATCCCCGCGACCTTCTCCGTGGCGATCGGCGGTGCGTTCCTCTACCTGCTCTTCGGAGTACCTATCGGTGTGGCTGCGGCGCGACGCCGCGGCACCGTGACCGACAAGGCGCTGGTGTCCAGCTTCTTGTTCATCAGCTCGATCCCCTACTACCTCTTCGCCCTGCTGACGTGGCTCTACCTCACGATCACGTTCGAGATCCCCCTGTTCAGCGACACCGGCTACTTCCCGATCACTCAGGACGGACCCTTCAAGTGGTTCAGTGGCCTGTTCCTGGCCTGGGTGGCGCTCGGCATCTTCGGCTGCACGCAATACACGCGTTTCACGCGAGGCGCGATGGTCGAGGCGTTGAGCGAGGACTACATCCGCACCGCCAAGGCCAAGGGCCTGCCGGCACGGACGGTGGTCTACCGGCACGGTCTGCGCGCCGCCCTGGTGCCGGTCGTCACCATCTTCGGTATCGACTTCGGCACCCTGCTGGCCGGCACCATCTTCACGGAGCGGATCTTCGAGATCCAGGGCATCGGCTGGTGGAGCCTGCAGGCCGTGCAGAACCGCGACCTTCCGATCGTGATGGCGACGGCCCTCTTCAGCGCCGTCGTACTGATCATCTCCAACCTGCTCGTCGACGTTGTCTACAGCGTCCTCGACCCGAGGGTGAGGCTTTCGTGACCAGCGTTCCCATGACCCAGTCGTCCGCCGGCGCGACCGACGCGGACGAGGGCCCCTTCCTCCAGGTGGAGGACCTCAAGGTCACCTTCCCGACCCAGGACGGTCCCGTCACCGCGGTGAGCGGCCTGACCTACTCGGTGGAGAAGGGCAAGACCCTCGGTATCGTGGGTGAGTCCGGCTCGGGCAAGTCGGTCTCCAGCATGGCCGTGATGGGCCTGCACGACGCCAAGTCGGCCCAGATCTCCGGCTCCATCCGGGTCGGCGGCACCGAGGTCGTCGGCCTCAGCGAGTCGCGGATGCGCGCCCTCCGCGGCAACTCGATGGCGATGATCTTCCAGGACGCCCTCGCAGCGCTGCACCCGTTCTACAAGATCGGCGCACAGCTGGAGGAGGCCTACCTGGTCCACCACTCCAGTGCGTCCAAGCGCGACGCCCGCCGCAAGGCGATCGAGATGCTCGACCGCGTCGGCATCCCGCAGCCCGACCGGCGTGTGGACGACTTCCCCCACCAGTTCTCCGGGGGCATGCGCCAGCGCGCGATGATCGCGATGGGCCTGATCAACGACCCGTCGCTGCTCATCGCCGACGAGCCCACCACCGCCCTCGACGTCACGGTGCAGGCTCAGATCCTCGACCTGCTCCAGGACCTGCAGCGCGAGTTCAACTCCGCGGTCATCATCATCACCCACGACCTCGGCGTCATCGCCGAGATGGCTGACGACGTGCTGGTGATGTACGCCGGTCGCTGCGTCGAGTACGGCACGGGCAAGGAGATCCTCACCTCTCCGGAGATGCCCTACACGTGGGGTCTGCTGTCCAGCATCCCTGACGTCCTGGCGTCGACGGACGCCCGCCTGATCCCGATCCCCGGCAACCCGCCCAGCCTGCTGCGTCCTCCGTCGGGCTGTTCCTTCCACCCGCGGTGCGTGCACTCGGACAAGGTCGCCGGCGACCTGTGCTCCACCGAGCTTCCCGAGCTGCTGCCGGCCAGCTCCGGCACGGCACATCTCAAGCGCTGCCACCTCGCCGACCCCGTCGGGGTCTACCGCACCGAGGTCCTGCCTGAGATCGCCCCCGAGCTGGTCGAGGAGACCCGATGACCCAGGACCCCAACGCCCGCGCGCAGATCGAGCCGACCGAGCTGGGGGCGAACGCCGCCGAGACGGGGGAGCGCCAGCTCACCGACGAGTCCAGCGACGCCTACGGCTCGCACGAGGACGGCACGCAGCGCCGCGAGGTCTCCAAGGTGGCCGGGATGGGTCACCGGGCCACTGCGCTCGATCCGGACGCTCCCGCGGTCCTCACGGTGGACAACCTCAAGATGTACTTCCCGGTGAAGTCCTCCGGCCTCTTCCGGCGGACCATCGGCCACGTGCAGGCCGTCGACGGCATCTCGTTCGAGGTGCCCAAGGGCGGTTCGCTCGGGCTCGTCGGCGAGTCCGGGTGTGGCAAGTCGACCACTGGTCGCCTGATCACGCGGCTCTACAAGCCGACCGGCGGCTCGATGATGTTCGAGGGCCACGACCTGGCGAAGCTGTCCAACAAGGAGATGAAGCCGCTGCGACGTGACGTGCAGATGATCTTCCAGGACCCCTACACCTCACTGAACCCGCGCCACACCGTCGGCTCGATCGTGGGTGCGCCCCTCGAGGTGCACAACATCGTGCCGAAGAACCAGGTCCTCGCGCGCGTCCAGGAACTGCTCGAGGTCGTGGGCCTCAACCCCGAGCACTACAACCGCTACCCCAACGAGTTCTCCGGCGGTCAGCGCCAACGCATCGGCATCGCCCGCGCCCTCACCCTCAACCCCAAGGTGCTGGTCGCCGACGAGCCGGTCTCGGCCCTCGACGTCTCGATCCAGGCGCAGGTCGTCAACCTGCTCCAGGACATCCAGTCGGAGTTCGACGTCGCGTTCTTGTTCATCGCCCACGACCTCGCGATCGTGCGCCACTTCTGCCCCGAGGTGGCGGTGATGTACCTCGGCAAGATCGTGGAGATCGGTGCCCGGGAGACCATCTACGCCCGGCCCAACCACCCCTACACCCAGGCGCTGCTCTCCGCGGTGCCGGACGTGAAGCAGGCCGCGATCGGGGGGCGCCGCGAGCGGATCCGTCTCGAGGGCGACGTGCCGAGCCCGATCAACCCGCCGTCGGGCTGCCGGTTCCGCACCCGTTGCCAGTTCGCCCAGGAGATCTGCGCCAAGGTCGAGCCGCCGCTGCTCCAGATCGGTGCCCGCCACAAGGTCGCGTGCCACTTCGCGGGCGAGCTGGGGGCCCATCCGGCCACTCCGGTGACCACGGCCCTGCTCGGTGTCGACGACCAGGGCAGCCCGGTCCCCGGCGCGACGCCCACCAACACGCAGCTCACCATCCCGGGCTACGAGAAGACCTGGTACGACCTGACGAGCAAGCAGACCACGGGCGTGTGATCTCACGCCCCACCGGGCGTCCCGGCCCGGTGGGGTCGCGGGGGATACTCACCGACGTGGATGGCTTGTTCGAGATTCCGGGTGCGGGGCAGCTCGCGTCCGGCACCATGCCCGGGGCCGGGTCGCTCGGGGCCAACACCCACGCCTCGGCGCCCCTCGCGGTGCGGATGCGGCCCCGCACGATCGACGAGCTCGTCGGCCAGCAGCAGCTCCGGGCGGCGGGGTCGCCCCTGCGGCGCCTGATCGAGGGCGACCAGTCGATGTCGTTGCTGCTGTGGGGACCGCCCGGCACCGGCAAGACGACGATCGCTGCGATCGTCAGCCAGCAGACGCGGCGGCGTTTCGTCGAGGTCTCCGCGGTCGCAGCCGGGGTGAAGGACGTCCGGGCGGCCATCGACGGCGCCCGCGCCGAGCTCGTCCGCAGCGGGCAGGAGACGGTGCTGTTCGTCGACGAGGTGCACCGCTTCACCAAGGCCCAGCAGGACGCGCTGCTGCCCGGCGTCGAGAACCGCTGGGTGACCCTCATCGCCGCCACCACGGAGAACCCGTTCTTCTCGGTGATCAGCCCGCTGCTGTCGCGCAGCCTGTTGCTGCGCCTGCAGTCGCTGACGGACGACGACGTGGCCGAGGTCATCGACCAGGCGCTGGGCGACGAGCGCGGACTCTCCGGGGGGATCGCGCTCGACGACGAGGCGAGAGCACACCTCGTCCGCCTGGCCGGCGGCGACGCCCGCCGCGCGCTCACCTACCTCGAGGCGGCGGCCGGCGCTGCGGTGAGCAAGGATCGCGAGAGCATCGACCTCGCCACTGCGGAGACTGCGGTCGACCAGGCCGCCGTGCGCTACGACCGCCAGGGTGACCAGCACTACGACGTCATCTCCGCCTTCATCAAGTCGATCCGCGGCTCGGACCCCGACGCCGCGCTGCACTACCTGGCGCGGATGATCGAGGCGGGGGAGGACCCGCGCTTCATCGCCCGTCGGCTGGTGGTCCACGCGAGCGAGGACATCGGTCTCGCCGACCCCAGCGCCCTCCAGGCGGCGGTGGCAGCGGCCCAGGCGGTTCAGCTGATCGGCATGCCCGAGGCGCGGATCAACCTCGCCCAGGCGACCATCCACCTGGCCGTGGCGCCGAAGTCCAACGCCGTCATCGTGGCCATCGACTCCGCCATCGCCGACGTCAAGGCCGGCAAGATCGGTCAGGTGCCGTCCCACCTCCGCGACGCGCACTACGGCGGCGCGGAGGACCTGGGCCACGGCAAGGGCTACGCCTACCCCCACGACGAGCCGTTCGGGGTCGCCGAGCAGCAATACCTCCCCGACGTGCTCGCCGACGCCACCTACTACGCACCGACCAACCTCGGCGCCGAGGCCGGCGTCAAGGAGCGCTGGGAGCGCGTACGACACATCGTCCGCGGCCGGGCCGGAACCGCATGAGGGGGAGCAGGCCCCCGGCCCTCGCTGCCGGCGCCGCCCTCCTTGCCCTCGTGGCCCTCGCAGCCTGCAGCGGTGGCACGACGCCGGAGCGCGCATCGAAGGCGGCCACGACCGGGACCTACGCCCAGCAGGGCGCGGGAACCAAGGACGCCCGCCGCGAGGGTCCGGCCGCCGAGATCGAGGGTGCCGCCGCCGGAGGCACCGTCACGGTCTACCTGCCGGGTGCGCCCGGTCCCGACACGCTCGACCCGACCGGCGGTTGGTCCGCCACCGGCAATGCCATCCAGCAGGCGCTCATCAGCCGTTCGCTGACCCAGTACGCCCGCGGCGCCGACGGGCAGCCGGTGCTGGTGCCGGACCTGGCGACCGACCTCGGCTCGCACAACGACGACTTCACCGAGTGGACGTTCACGATCCGCGAGGACGCCACGTGGGAGGACGGGCGGCCCGTCACGGCCGAGGAGGTCGCGTTCGGGATCTGCCGCTCGCTCGACTCCGAGGCGTTCCCGTCAGGCCCCGGCACCGAGTACTCCAAGACGTACTTCGCGGGCGCTGCTGAGTATGACGGCCCCTACACGTCCCAGGACCCCGACTGCGACGACTACGACGCCATCTCCGTCGACGGCCAGGACGTCACCATCGAGATGGGGAGGCCGTTCCCGGACATGGACTACTGGGGCGCCGTCATGGCGATGGGCCCGGCTCCGCGGGGCGACGACTCCGAACCCCCGGGCTATGGCCAGCGGCCGCTGGCCAACGGCCCCTACGAGGTCGAGAGCTGGAAACCCGCCGAACGGCTGGTGCTGGTCAGGAACGACCGGTGGTCCGCCGCCTCCGACCCGGCGCGGCACCAGTACCCCGACCGATGGGTCTTCGAGTTCAGCCAGGACCAGACCAAGGTCGACGAGATCATGCTGTCCGACAGCTCGGCCGGTCGGGCCGCGGTGTCGACATCGCTGGGTCCTGGGCGCTACGAGGAGGCCCGCACCCAGCTGGGCGGACGCCTGGTGCAGCAGACCTCTGCGTGCGTGACGACGCTGACGCCCGACCACACCAAGATCACCGACCTCAGGGTCCGCAAGGCCCTCGCCTACGCCTACCCCTACGAGGACGTGTGGATCGCCGGCGGCGAGGTCCCCGGCGTGACCCGCATCCCCGCGAGCTCGGTGATGCCCCCCGGCATGCCGGGCAGGAAGGCGTTCCAGGTCGACGGTGAGCAGATCACCTACGACCCGGAGAAGTCGCGGAAGCTCCTTGCGGAGGCCGGCTTCGGCGACGAGCCCTACGAGATCACGATGGCCTACTACGCGATCGACCCGCAGGTCGTGGCCGCCCAGGACCAGATCACCAAGGGCTTCGAGGCCGGTGGCTTCTCGGTGCGGGCCATCCCGGTCCAGGAGTCGCCCTACGCCGTCTGGCTCGACCCGGACAACAAGGTCAACCGGCTCCTCAACGTGCGTGGTGCGAACCTGTGTCCCGCGTGGCCCGCCGGCTCGGCCATGATCCCGCCGCTGCTCAAGGGCGGCGCTCTCTTCAACACGGCGCGGTTCGACGAGCCCTCGGTGAACGACGCGATTGACGACCTCGCCACCCTCCCGCTCGAGGAGCAACCCGACGCCTGGGGCAGCCTGGACGAGACGATCATGAGGGAGCACTTCCCTCTCATCCCGATCGCCTACGTCAACCGCCTGTTCGTCTTCGGCACCCTGGTCGGCAACCCCAGCGGTGACGGCTCGCTGGGCTCGCCGAACTACAAGGACCTCTACGTCCTACGGTGACCCGCCCACCTCCTGCTCGCCTTCTATAGGGTGTCCCGGTGACGACGGAGCAGGTGTGGCTGGGCGCGATCTGCGTCGCTGCGACGGCGCTCGCACTCGTGGCGCTCGCCGTGGCCCTGGGCGCCCGCCGCCGCGCGCGCGCCGCAGAGTCCCTGGTCGCGGTGCTCGTGGACCGGATCGACGCCCTCGAGTCCGGCCGCCGCGAGTCCGCGCCCGCGACGTCCCCCGGCTCGGTGGTCGACGCCGACACCACGACTTTCGTGATCACCCACCTGGACACCCTCGCTGACGACACTCCCGTGGCGCGCCCCATCGACGGCCGGCTGTTCACCGACATCGTGGCCCGCGAGACGGTCGTGAAGGCGGCCTCGTGGACGCACGGGCTGCGCCGGGCGCTGTCGGCCGAGAACCGCAACCGGATCCGCTTCGAGGTGCGCCGTGAGACCCGCCGCGCCGGCCGCGACCGCCGCGCCGAGACCAAGCAGGCGCTGCGGGAGTTCCGTGCACGTCAGCGCGCCGGGTCACCGGTGCGCGAGGTCGGGGAGGACGTCGCCTGATGGGTCGCCCACTCTGGTTCGTCGCCGGGGCCGGGGTCGGGGTCTACGCCGCTGCCCGGGCCCGTCGCGTCGCCGACTCGCTCACCGCCGACGGGCTGCGTGACCGGCTCCGCGGCTGGCAGGCGGGCGCCCGGCTCTTCGCCGAGGAGGTCCACCAGGGCCGCACCGAGCGCGAAACCCAGTTGCGCGAGCAGCTCGGCCTGCGGCCCACTGACACCACCCACCGAGCGGCGGAGCTCGACTCAGCCGTCCCCGAGAACCACCCCGAGAAATGAAGGACCTGCCCTGATGGACACCGCCGAGATCCGCCGCCGCTTCCTCGCGCACTTCGAGGCGGCCGGACACGCGGTCGTGCCGTCCGCATCGCTGCTGGCCGATGACCCCAACCTGTTGTTCGTGCCGGCCGGGATGGTGCCGTTCAAGCCCTACTTCCTCGGCCAGGAGACGCCGCCGTGGCCGCGCGCCACCAGCATCCAGAAGTGTGTGCGCACCCCGGACATCGAGGACGTCGGCAAGACCACCCGGCACGGCACGTTCTTCGAGATGTGCGGCAACTTCTCCTTCGGTGACTACTTCAAGGCCCTGGCGATCGAGCTGGCCTGGGACCTGCTGACCAAGTCGGTCGAGGACGGTGGCTACGGGCTCGACGAGACGCGCCTCTACCCCTCGGTCCTGGTCGGGGACGACGAGGCGATCGGTCTGTGGATGAAGGCCACGGGGCTGCCCCGCGAGCGGATCGTCCAGCTCGGCCGCAAGGAGAACTACTGGTCGATGGGCGTGCCCGGCCCCGGCGGCCCCTGCTCGGAGATCCTCTACGACCGCGGCCCCGAGTGGGGGCCGGACTTCGACGTGGCGACCCTCGGCCCCGACATGCCGTTCGAGCTCGAGGACCGGCTGCTCGAGATCTGGAACCTCGTCTTCATGCAGGACGAGCTGTCCGCGGTCCGGTCGAAGGAGGACTTCGACATCGCGGGGTCCCTGCCGAACAAGAACATCGACACCGGGATGGGCCTGGACCGCGTCGCGCTCCTGCTCCAGGGCAAGAAGAACATGTACGAGATCGACGTGGTCTACCCCGTGATCGCCCGGGCCGAGGAGCTGAGCGGCAAGCGCTACGGCGCGGACCCCGACGACGACGTGCGGTTCCGCGTCGTCGCCGACCACGTCCGCTCCTCGATGATGCTCATCGGTGACGGCGTCACGCCGGGCAACGACGGCCGCGGCTACGTGCTGCGCCGGTTGCTGCGGCGTGCCGTCCGCTCCATGCGCCTGCTCGGCTGCGAGGACCGGGTGCTGCCCGAGCTGATGCCGATCTCGCGCGACCGGATGGGGGAGACGTACGACAACCTGCTCACCGACTGGCCGCGGATCTCGCAGGTGGCCTACGCCGAGGAGGACGCGTTCCGCAAGACGCTGCAGGCCGGCACCCAGATCTTCGACCTCGCCGCCGGGGAGGTGAAGAAGGCCGGCGGCTCGACCGTGTCGGGCGAGCGGGCCTTCGCGCTGCACGACACCTTCGGCTTCCCGATCGACCTGACCCTCGAGATGGCCGCCGAGCAGGGGCTCGCGGTCGACGAGCCGGGCTTCCGCGCGCTGATGGCCGAGCAGCGCGAGCGCGCCAAGGCCGACGCGCGCGCCAAGAAGGGCTCGCACGGCGACACCGGCGCCTATCGCGGCATCCTCGACGAGTTCGGTCCCACCGAGTGGCTCGCCTACGAGAGGCTCGAGACCGAGTCGCGGCCGCTGGCGCTGCTCAGTGGCGGCGCCGCTGCGCCGCGCCTCGCGGAAGGGGAGATCGGCGAGCTGGTGCTGGACCGCACCCCCTTCTACGCCGAGTCCGGCGGCCAGGTGGCCGACGCCGGCACGATCATCTTCGACGGTGGCCGGCTCGAGGTGATCGACGTGCAGCGCCCGATCAAGGGCCTCGTCGTGCACCAGGTCCGGGTCGTCGAGGGCGAGCTGGTCCCGACCGCCGCTCACACCGTCCACGCGCGCGTCGACCCCGAGTGGCGCATCGGCGCCCGCCAGGCGCACTCCGGCACCCACGTGGTGCACGCGGCGCTGCGTGAGGTGCTCGGCCCGACGGCGCTGCAGTCCGGCTCCTACAACCGCCCCGGCTACCTCCGGCTCGACTTCGGGTGGACGCAGGGGCTGAGCCCCGAGCAGGTCCGCGACATCGAGCTGGTCTCGCAGCAGGCACTGCGCGCCGACCTGGCGGTCGGCTGGGACTACATGACGCTCGAGCAGGCGAAGGAGTGGGGCGCGATCGCCCTCTTCGGCGAGACCTACGACAACACCCAGGTGCGGGTCGTGGAGATCGGCGGACCGTGGTCGCGCGAGCTCTGCGGTGGCACGCACGTCGACCACTCCTCACAGATCGGCACCATCGTGGTCACCGGTGAGACGAGCGTCGGCTCCGGCAACCGCCGGATCGAGGCGCTGACCGGTGTCGAGGGCTTCGGCTACCTCGCGCGTGAGCGCGACGTGGTCGCGCAGCTGACCACGCTGCTCAAGACCCAGCCCGACGACCTCGTGGACCGGGTGCAGGGCCTGACCGAGCGCCTCCGCACTGCCGAGAAGGAGCTGGAGAGGACGCGCGTCGCGCAGCTGCTCGGCGCGAGCGCCGAGCTGGCCGCTGGTGCCACGCAGGTGGGTGCGGTCAAGGTCGTGGCCCACCGTGCCGACGGCGCCGGCGGAGCCGACGTGCGCAACCTGGCGATGGACGTGCGCGGCCGACTCCCGCAGGGCGAGCCGGGTGTCGTGGTCATCATCGGCCAGGCGGACGGGAAGGTGTCCGTGGTGGCCGCGACCAACGACGAGGCCCGTGGCCGCGGGCTGTCGGCCGGTGACCTGGTGCGCGTGCTGGGTCCCCTCCTCGGCGGCAAGGGCGGCGGCAAGGACGACGTCGCCCAGGGCGGCGGCACCGACGCCTCCCGGATCGACGAGGCGCTGGCTCTCGTGTCGCACGAGGTCGCGCAGCGCGCGAGCGGGTCCTGAGCGTGCGGTTCGGCGTGCGGCTGGGCGTCGACCCGGGTGATGCCCGCATCGGCGTCGCCTCCAGCGACCCCTCCGGCTTCCTCGCGACCCCGGTCGAGACGGTGCGCAGCGGCAGGGGCGACGTACGACGTCTCGCGCAGCTGGTCACCGAGCTCGAGGCGGTCGAGGTCGTGGTCGGCCTCCCGCGCTCGCTCAGCGGAGCCGAGGGTCCGGCGGCCGCCAAGGCACGGGAGTTCGCCGCGCGGCTGGCCCGCCGAGTTGCACCCACGCCCGTGAGACTGTGTGATGAACGACTGACCACGGTCTCGGCCGAGTCGATGCTGCGCTCGCAGGGTCGACACGGCGCCAAGCGACGTGCCGTGGTGGACCAGGCAGCGGCGGTGCTGATCCTGCAGACTGCGCTGGACACGGAGCGCCTCCGCGGGCAGGCGCCGGGAGAGATCGTCGAGGTGACAGATGAGTGAGCACGAGGTCGAGCAGGACGTGCCTCCCGAGGACGACTACGAGTACGTCCCCGGAGGAAAGCGGCGCAAGGCCCGCGGCGCCAAGGGCTGCCTGGCCGTCCTCATCGCGCTGGTCGTGCTCGTCGGCGGCTTCTGGTTCGCGCTGACCCGTGGCGTCGACTGGGTCTCCGGCCAGTTCCAGGGACCGGACGACTACCCCGGCCCGGGCACGGGCTCCATCGAGTTCACCGTCAACGAGGGCGACACGGTCGCCCAGATGGGCCGCAACCTCAAGGCCGACGGCGTCACCAAGTCGGTGCAGGCCTTCATCGACGCCGCCGCCGGCGAGCCGGACTCGAGCGGCATCCAGGTCGGCGACTACGAGCTCCAGAAGGAGATGAAGGCCGCCGACGCGCTCGAGGTCCTCATCGACCCCGCCAACATCATCGGCTTCCCCACGGTGACCATCCCCGAGGGCCTGCGGCTCACCGAGATCGTGTCCACGCTCGCCGAGAGCACCGACTTCTCCGAGGCCGCGTGGAACCGCGCCCTGCAGAAGCCCGACCAGCTCGGTCTGCCCGACTACGCCGAGGGCAACGCCGAGGGCTACCTGTTCCCGGCGACGTACGAGGTCAAGCCGAGCATGAAGCCCGTCGGGATCCTCAAGATGATGGTCACCCGCTGGAGCGAGGCCGCCGAGGCGGCCGACCTCGAGGCCAAGGCCGCGGAGCTCGGCCACACGCCCGCCGAGCTGATGATCATCGCCTCGCTCATCGAGGCGGAGGGCCGCGGCGACGACATGCCGAAGATCGCCCGCGTCATCTACAACCGGCTCGACGGTCCGGGTGACAAGGGCGGCACCAACGGCACGCTCGGCATCGATGCCGCCATCGCCTACGGCCTCGGGCTCTCGCCCGGCTCGACGGAGCTGACGCCCGACCAGCTGGCCGAGGACACGCCCTACAACACCCGGATCAACGCGGGCCTCCCGCCGACGCCGATCGAGGCGCCGGGTGATGACGCGATCGCGGCGGCGGCCAACCCGGAGGACGGCGACTGGTACTACTACGTCACGGTCGACCTCTCCACCGGGGAGACGAAGTTCTACGAGGACTACGACGGCTTCCTCGAGGGTCGTGACGAGTACAAGGCCTACTGCGACACCTCGGACAGATGCTGAGGTGAGCGGCGGGCCAGCAGCTGCACGCCGCTGCGGCGTGCTGGGCGACCCGATCGCCCACTCGCTGTCGCCGGTGCTGCACCGGGCCGGCTATGCCGAGCTCGGGCTGGACTGGACCTACGACGCGCACCGGGTGCCGTCGGGGGGCCTCGCGGCGTTCCTGGCCGGGATGGACGACGCCTGGCGCGGGGTGTCGCTGACCATGCCGCTCAAGCGGGAGGCGCTGAGCCTCGCGGACCGGCTCACCGACCGTGCCCGGCTGGCCGGGGCGGTCAACACGCTGGTCCTCGGTGGGGACGAGGCCGACAGTGGGTGGGTCGGGGACAACACCGACCTGCCGGGCGCCGCTGCCGCGATCCGGGAGCGTACGACGATGCCGCTGGCGACGGCTGCCGTCCTCGGCGGCGGAGCCACGGCCAGCTCGACCGGGCTGGCCCTGCTCGACCTGGGCGTGAGGACCATCGAGGTGCTCGTGCGTGACGAGGCGCGCGCGGCGGAGACGGTCGAGGTCCTGCGGGCCCACGCAGCCGGCGCGGACGTGCGCACGGGACGGCTCGACGCCCGTGAGGAGATCCGCGCCGACATCGTCGTCTCCACGATCCCGGCGCAGGCGCAGACCGCGGCGCTGGTCGCGCGGTGCGGCGGCGCAGCCGTCCTCTTCGAGGCGCTCTACGACCCGTGGCCGACCCCGCTGGCGGCGTCGGCCGACGGCCGCACCCTGATCGGTGGGCTGGACCTCCTGGTCCACCAGGCGGCGCTGCAGTTCGACCTGTTCACCGGGCGCCGGGCACCGCTGGAGGCGATGAGGGCGGCTGGCCGACAGGCCCTCGCCGGACGGAGCCCCGCGTGAACGACACCGTCCTCGCGGCGCTGCTGGGCGGCCTCGTGGCCGCGCTCGGCGGGCTGCTGGTGCCGATGCTGATCGCCGGGGTGCCGGAGCCGCAACCGACCGAGGAACGCCCCGAGGGGGCGGATGCCGACGACCCGGATGCCGAGCCGGCGAAGACGCGTTACGCCGACATCGCCGCCCGCCCGGGGCTGGGCCGGCGCAGCGCCGTCGTCGCGGCCGTCGCGGGCGGCCTGCTCGGCGCCTCGACCGGCCTCGACTGGGCGCTGCTGTGGCTGGTGCCGCTCACCCCGGTGGCCGTGGCGCTGTCCGTCATCGACTGGCACACCCGGCTGCTGCCGCGCCGCATCGTGGTGCCCGCCACCCTGGCCGCCGTCGCCCTCATGGTGGTGGTCGGCCTGTCGACGGGGGACCGGGACGCGCTGGTGCGGGCGCTGCTGGGCCTGGTCGTGGCACGATCGTTCTTCTGGGTGCTGTGGTTCCTGCGCTCGGCGGGCATGGGCTTCGGCGACGTCCGCCTGGCCGCACCCGTCGGGCTGGTCCTGGGCTGGGTGGGCTGGGGCGCCCTGGTGCTGGGGCTGTGGATCGGGTTCATCGCCTTCGCGCTGCCGGCGCTCGGCCTGGCCGTGGTCCGGCGCGACCGCGCCCTGCTCAAGCGGTCCTTCCCGTTCGGCCCGTTCATGGTCCTCGGCGCCCTGGTGGGTCTCGTCTGGGGGACCGCGCTCGCTGGGCGCATCTGGGGCTGAGAGACTTCTCGCATGCTCCGATGGCTCACAGCAGGCGAGTCCCACGGTCCCTCGTTGGTGGCGATCCTCGAGGGGCTGCCCGCCCACGTCCGCGTCACGACCGACGACCTGGCCGACTCGCTGGCCCGGCGTCGCCTCGGCTACGGCCGCGGCGCGCGGATGAAGTTCGAGCAGGACGCGATCCGCGTGCTCGGCGGCGTCCGCCACGGTGAGACCCAGGGTGGCCCGATCGCCATCGAGGTCGGCAACACCGAGTGGCCCAAGTGGGAGAAGGTCATGTCGGCCGACCCGGTCGACCCGGAGGAGCTCGCAGCCCTGGCCCGCAACGCGCCGCTGACGCGTCCCCGGCCCGGCCACGCCGACCTCGCCGGCATGCAGAAGTACGACTTCGATGAGGCCCGCCCGATCCTCGAGCGGGCATCGGCCCGTGAGACCGCGGCGCGGGTGGCGCTCGGCCGGGTGGCGTCCAACTTCCTCGAGCAGGCCGTCGGTGCGCGGATCGTGTCGCACGTGGTCGCGCTCGGTGGCGTCAGGACGCCGGCGGGCGTCGTACCCGCTCCTGACGACGTGGAGCGCCTCGACGCCGACGAGGTGCGCTGCCTCGACCCCGACACCAGCGCTGCGATGGTGGCGCGCATCGATCAGGCGCACAAGGACGGCGACACCCTCGGCGGCGTCGTCGAGGTGGTCGTGCACGGCCTGCCCCCGGGCCTGGGCTCGCACGTCCACTGGGACCGACGCCTCGACTCCAAGCTGGCGGGCGCGCTGATGGGCATCCAGGCGATCAAGGGGGTCGAGGTCGGTGACGGCTTCGAGCTCGCCGACACCCCGGGCTCGCTGGCGCACGACGAGATCGTGCCGACCGACGAGGGGCTGCGGCGCACCTCGGGTCGCTCCGGCGGCACCGAGGGCGGCATGTCCACCGGTGAGATCCTGCGCGTGCGCGCGGCCATGAAGCCCATCGCGACCGTCCCCAAGGCCCTGCGCACAGTGGACGTCGCGACCGGGGAGGCGACCGTCGCGCACCACCAGCGCTCCGACGTCTGCGCCGTCCCGGCTGCCGGGATCGTCGCCGAGGCGATGGTCGCCCTGGTGCTGGCGGACGCGGTGGTGGAGAAGTTCGGCGGTGACTCCGTGCAGGAGACGAAGCGCAACGTCGAGTCCTACCTCGACACCCTGCGGTATCGCTGATGCCGCCGCGTGTGGTGCTGGTCGGCCCGATGGGCGCCGGCAAGACGACGGTGGCCGGGCTCCTCGGGGACGCGTGGCACCTGCCGGTGCGCGACACCGACGCCGACATCGTGGCGTCCACCGGCCGGGAGATCTCCGACATCTTCGTGGAGTCCGGTGAGGACGCGTTCCGCGAGCTCGAGGCCGCAGCGGTCGCAACCGCGCTGGCCGAGCACGACGGCGTGCTGTCCCTCGGCGGCGGAGCGGTGATGCGCGCGGGCACCCGCGACCTGCTGGCCGGTGTGCCGGTGGTGTTCCTGCGCGTCGGCCTGACCGATGCCGTCAAGCGGGTCGGGCTCGGCGTCGGGCGACCGATGCTGCTCGGCAACGTCCGCTCGCGGATCAAGGCCCTGCTCGACGAGCGCACCCCGATCTATGAGTCGGTCGCCACCCACGTGGTCGAGACCGACGACCGCACGCCCGACGAGGTCGCGGCCGAGATCCAGGAGCTGCTCCGATGAGCGACACCGTCCTGCACGTCGGTGGCGACTCGCCCTACGACGTCGTCGTGGGGCACCACCTGGGGGCGCGTCTGACCGAGGTGCTCGGCACCTCGGTCGAGCGCGTCGCCGTGCTCTACGCCGGCTCGCTCGGGGCGCTCGCCGATCCCATCGTCGACGCGCTCGTCGAGCACTACGACGTGCTGGCGCTCGGCCTGCCCGAGGGCGAGCGGGCCAAGACCGCTCCCGTGGCCGCCGACTGCTGGGAGGCGTTGGGCGAGGCCGGTTTCACCCGGTCCGACGCGGTGGTCACCGTCGGCGGAGGAGCGACCACCGACCTCGGCGGCTTCGTGGCCGCGACCTGGCTGCGCGGCGTACGCGTCGTGCACGTGCCCACGACCCTGCTCGCCATGGTCGACGCGGCGGTGGGTGGCAAGACCGGCATCAACACCGGCGCCGGCAAGAACCTCGTCGGCTCCTTCCACGAGCCGGCCGGGGTGCTGTGCGACCTCTCCCTGCTGGCCTCGCTGCCCCACGAGGAGCTCGTCGCCGGGCTCGGCGAGGTCGTCAAGTGCGGGCTCATCGCCGACCCGGCCATCCTCGACCTGGTCGAGCGCACCGACCCCGCTGCGCTCACCGGTGACTCCGCCGAGCTGCGCGAGCTCGTCGAGCGCGCGATCCGGGTCAAGATCGACGTCGTCGTGGGCGACCTGAAGGAGACCGGTGGCGCCGACGCGGGGATCGGGCGCGAGGTCCTCAACTACGGCCACACTCTCGCCCACGCCATCGAGCGCACGAGCGACTACACCGTCCGCCACGGCGAGGCGGTGGCCATCGGGTGCGTCTTCGTCGCCGAGCTCGCCGCCCGCGCCGGCTCCCTCGACGCTGCCGTCGTCGAGCGGCACCGCGCCGCACTGTCCCGCGTCGGGCTGCCGACGTCGTACGACGCCGCGTCCTTCGAGGACCTGCACGCCGCGATGAAGGTCGACAAGAAGGCGCGGGGCTCGCAGCTGCGGTTCGTCGTGCTCGACGACCTGGCGTCCCCGCGCATCCTCGTCGCGCCCGCGGAGCGCGACCTGCGGGCGGCCTATGCGGCGATCGGAGGTCCGTCGTGAAGGTCCTCGTGCTCAACGGCCCCAACCTCGGCCGTCTCGGCCGTCGTCAGCCGGAGATCTATGGCACGACCACGCACGCCGAGCTCGCCCACCAGTGCGTCGAGTGGGGCCGTGACCTCGACCTCGAGGTCGAGGTGCGGCAGACCAACCACGAGGGCGAGCTGCTCGACTGGCTCAACACCGCCGCCGACGACGGGGTCCCCGTCGTCCTCAATGCAGGCGCCTGGACGCACTACTCGCTGGCGCTCTATGACGCCTGTGCCCAGCTCACTGCACCGCTGGTCGAGGTGCACATCTCCGATCCCAAGCAGCGGCCCGAGGAGTTCCGGCACACCTCGGTGGTCGAGCCGCATGCGGCGTCGACGATCGCCGGACAGGGCGTCGACGGCTACCGTCAGGCGCTGGAGCTGCTGGCCGCTAGAGTGGGAGAGCCGTAGGTCCCTCGAGCTCCACCGGTCAAGGTGGTCCCATCTTCGGTGGGCGAAGACCAGGACCCTGGGTCGGGACGGACCGGCGACATGGACTCGAACGATCGGCGCGACCCCGTGCCCTTCCACGTTGCGGTGGGCGAGCTGCACTCCTTGGTGCTCTCGGTCCCGGAGGTCGAGTCGTTCCTCGACGACGTGGCGAGACTCGCGGCCGCCGCGTTCGGGGGAGGGGTCGCCTGCGGGATCACCGCGCGCTACGACTCCCAGCCGCTGACCATGGCCGCCAGCGACGGGCGGGCCGCCCTCGTGGACGAGGAGCAGTACACCGCGGGCCGCGGGCCGTGCCTGGAGGCCATGGAGACCGGCCTGGTGGTCGACGTGCCCGACCAGGAGGCCGACCACCGGTGGGGGTCCTACCGCAAGGCCGCGTTGGCGAGGGGCGTCCGATGCTCGCTGAGCCTGCCGCTGTCGCTCGCTGCGGAGCCGGTGGGCGCCCTCAACCTCTACCACTTCGACCGCACCGAAGGCTTCGGCGGCGGAGCGCGTCTCCGGGCCGAGGTGTTCGCGGCGCGGGCCTCCACGGCACTGGCACTGACGGTGCGTTTCAACGACCAGGCCGAGCGGTCCCGTCAGCTCATGGAGGCACTGCACGCGCGTTCGGTGATCGACCAGGCGATCGGGATCCTGATGGCGCAACAGACCTGCGATGCCCAGACGGCGTTCTCGTTGCTGAGACACCACTCGCAGAGCGCCAACCGCAAGTTGCGACTCGTGGCTGTCGACGTCATCACGCACGCCACGGGGCTCCCGCTCTCGGGCCAGCACCGCTTCGAGGACGCGACAGAGGCCGGAGGAGTCTGAGCCTGCGCGGGGCTATCCCACGGAGTCGTGAAGGTCTACGGTGGGAGTGGTTGGGAGGTCAGCCGGCGGCTGTGATGTGGCCGCGACCGTGCGATCCCCAGGACTCACTGATGAAAGACCGCAGCTCTCGCGATGCGGGTGGCCTCGGCCCGGTGGATCGACTGGCGCACGGAGTGTTCGCCCGGGGGAACGTGCCGCTCGTGATGACCAGATCGGTGCGTGGCTGCGAACACGTTGCACTGACCTCGACCGACGGGGGACGGGGGTGGGGGTGCCGCGGCCTGGCTCGCGCAGTGGGGTCGCGGCACTCTGTGCTTGGATCGCTCGCGTGCTGTCCTTCCGCCAGGTCGATGTCTTCAGCGCCGAGCCGTGGCTCGGCAACCCACTCGCCGTGGTGCACGACGCCGACGGGGTGAGCGACGAGCAGATGGCGCGCTTCGCGCGCTGGACCAACCTGTCCGAGACGACGTTCCTGTGCGCGCCGACCGACCCGGCCGCCGACTACCGGGTGCGGATCTGGACGACCGGTGGCGAACTGCCGTTCGCCGGCCACCCGACGATCGGCAGTGCGCATGCGTGGCTGGAGGCCGGGGGAGTGCCGCGCGGCGACGTCGTCGTGCAGGAGTGCGGCGCCGGCCTGGTCGACGTACGCCGCTCGTCGCGGCTCGGCTTCGCGGCGCCCCCGCTGCGCCGGTCGGGGCCCGTCGACGCCGCGCTGCGGGAACGGGTGGTGGCGGGCCTCGCGGTGGACGACGCCGCGCTGCGGGACATCGCCTGGATCGACAACGGGCCGGGCTGGGTCGGCGTCGACCTCGGGACCGCGGAGGCGGTCCGGGCGGTCGTGCCGGACATCGCTGCTTTCACCGACCTCAAGGTGACCGTGATCGGTCGTTGCTCACCTGCCGAGGCGGCGGAGCTGGGCGCGGACGTCGAGGTGCGCGCCTTCTACGCCGACGGCCGCGACTTCGGCGAGGACCCCGTCACGGGCAGCGCCAACGCCGGCCTCGCGCAGTGGCTCATCGGGGCGGGTGCGCTCCCGACGGCGTACACCTCCCGGCAGGGCAGCATGATCGGACGCGAGGGACGGGTGCGGATCGAGACAGACGCCGGCCAGGTCTGGGTCTACGGCGACGCGGTCACGCGCATCATCGGCGAGGTCGACCTCTAGTCATGTTCGTCGTCGGACATGGCCCCGACGGCGCCGAGGTCGGACGTACGCGGATCTGACCGACCGGCGCGACAGCGTGGAGTCTTTGAGCCGACCACTGGCTCAAGGACTCCACGATCCCTGACCCGCGAGCTCGGTCAGAGCGAGTCGAGCCAGGCGTCGATCGACACGTCACCCGTGCCGAAGACGAGTGTCCTGCGCGAGGCACGCTCGTCGCCGAGCACGGCTGCCGCCACCCGCGCGACGAGCTCGCGGGGGGACTCATCGCCCTCGCCCGAGGTCGCCTCGGGATTGACTCCTCCGTCGCTGGCGTCGGTGGTGAGCGAGCCCGGGCCGAGGATCGTCCAGTCCAGGCCGCTGGCGCGCAGGTGCTCGTCCGCGGCGATCTTGGCGTCCTGGTAGACGCGGAACGGGTTGTCCTCCGGCACGAGCGCGTCCGGGTCGGAGCCGGAGAACGACACCATCACGTAGCGGTCCGCGCCGGAGGCTGCGGCGGCATCCATCGAGCGGATCGCGGCGTCGCGGTCGACTGCGTTCGTCCGCTCGGCGCTCCCGCCGCCCGCGCCGGCAGACCAGACGACGGCGTCCTGGCCGGAGAGCAGCTCAGCGAGCGTGTCGGTGTCGGCTTCCTCCAGCGAGGAGACCAGGGCGGTGGCGCCGGTCGCCTCGACGTCGGCGACGTGGTCGGGGTTGCGCACGACCGAGGTGACCTCGTGGCCCGCCTCGACCAGCATCGGTGCCAGGAGGAGAGCGATCTTGCCGTGTCCGCCGAAGAGAGTGACTCGCATGCCGACGACGCTACCGTGGCGCCGTGCAAACCTCGACCCATGGCGTGAGCATCGGAGCGACGGAGGTCCGCAAGGAGTTCGTCGCCGACCACGAGGACCAGGCCGACCGGGAGTGGGCCTGCCTGGCGCTCCTTGCCGAGCACGCACCCGGGCTCGCGCCACGCCCGCTGCGGCGCGAGGACGGCGAGACGCCCGTGATCGTGATGGAGCGGATCCCCGGTGACCCCCTGGCCTCGCGCCCGCTGACACCGGGGCAGGCCGTGGCCGTCGGGGCGTCGCTGCGCCGGCTGTACGACGTGCCGGTGCAGGCCGTGCATGACGCGGGCATCGGGCCGCGCAGGGGCTCCCCGCACCAGACGCCGCTGCTCGCGGAGTGGCTTGCCCACGAGTACGACCTGGGGGAGTGCCGCGATCCGGCGCTGGTGGGGGAGGCGCTGGTGCGGGCGAGGGACTACGTCGCCGCGCCGCCGCTGCCCGAGCCCCGCCTCACCGCGCTCGGGATCGCGGACCTCAACCCGGCCAACGTGCTGTGGGACGGTCGCGAGTGCCGGCTGGTGGACTTCGAGGACGGCGGCCTCAGCGATCCGGCGTACGAGCTCGCCGACCACGTCGAGCACCTCGGCAGCCGCCTGCCCGGCGTGTACGACGTCCGCGCCCTGCCCGCCGCCGTCGGCCTCGACGCCGGAGAACGCGAGCGGATGGCGGCCTACCGGCCGTTGTGGGCCGCCTTCTGGCTGGTGATGCTGCTGCCCGGCAACGGCGGCTGGCGGCGCAACCCGCCGGGCACGACGGAGGACCAGGCCGCGCATTTCATGGCTCTCGTGGGCCACGTCTAGACTGCGCTGTCGGCGCGGGCGTCCCAGCCCGGCGCCACATCCTTGACATCTGGAAACTCGTGACGAAGGCGGAGATCGAGCATGGCTAGCACCAACGACCTGAAGAACGGCATGGTCCTCAAGATCGAGGGCCAGCTCTGGGCCGTCGTCGAGTTCCAGCACGTCAAGCCCGGCAAGGGCCCGGCCTTCGTGCGCACCAAGCTCCGCAACGTCGAGTCGGGCAAGAACGTCGACAAGACCTTCAACGCCGGCACCAAGGTCGAGACGGCCAACGTCGACAAGCGCACCATGCAGTACCTCTACAACGACGGCTCGTCCTACGTCTTCATGGACACCAGCACCTACGAGCAGCTCGAGGTCACTCCCGAGATCGTCGGCGATGCCAAGAACTTCATGCTGGAGAACCAGGAGGCGATCGTCGCCACCAACGAGGGCCGCGTGCTGTTCATCGAGCTGCCCGCCTCCGTCGAGCTGCTCATCGCCGAGACCGAGCCGGGCCTGCAGGGCGACCGCTCCACCGGCGGCACCAAGCCTGCCACGCTCGAGACCGGCCACTCCATCGCCGTGCCGCTCTTCATCACCTCCGGCGAGAAGGTCAAGGTCGACACGCGCGACTCCTCCTACCTCGGCCGCGTCAAGGGCTGACGACTCCACGTGGCTGCCCGTTCCAAGGCCCGCAAGCGCGCGCTGGACATCCTGTTCGCCTCCGAGCTCCGCTCCGAGGACCCCGTGGTGGCGCTCGAGCGTGCCATCGAGGCCGGCGAGGGCCCGACGAACGACTACACCAGCACGCTGGTGCGGGGCGTCGTCGAGCACCTGCCCCGCATCGACGAGGTGCTGAGCACCTACAGCCAGGGCTGGACGCTCACCCGGATGCCGGCGGTGGACCGCAACGTGCTCCGCATCGGCGTCTACGAGCTGCTGTGGGGCGACGACGACGTGCCGGAGACCGTGGCGGTGAGCGAGGCGCTCCACCTGGTGCAGGACCTCTCCACCGACGAGTCGCCGGGCTTCGTCAACGGCCTGCTCGGCTCGATCATGCGGGACCGCTCGAGCCTGGTCTGACGGACCTCACCCCAAC
>CAVSCW010000017.1:0-93748 GCA_963726515.1 uncultured Actinomycetota bacterium | reverse complement strand
CGGTCTTCCCGCGCCTGGAGGCACAGCTGCCGTCCGTGCAGAAGCCCATCCAGTACGTCGGAGGCGAGCTCAACTCCGTCGTCAAGGACTGGGACTGCGCCGCGAGCTCGGAGACGGGTGGCCCCACCGTGCGGTGGGCCCTGATGTATCCCGATGCCTACGAGGTCGGACTGCCCAACCAGGGCGTCCAGATCCTCTACGAGGTGCTCAACGAGCGCGACTGGATCCTGGCCGAGCGCACCTACTCGGTGTGGCCGGACATGGAGCAGGTGATGCGCACCGGTGACGAGCAGGGCCCCATCCCGCAGTTCACCGTCGACGCCCACCGCCCGGTGGGTGCCTTCGACCTCTTCGGGCTGAGCTTCTCCACCGAGCTCGGCTACACCAACATGCTCAACGCCCTCGACCTCGCCGGGATCCCGCTGCACGCGGTCGACCGCACCGACGACGACCCGGTGGTGATCGCCGGCGGTCACGCCGCGTTCAACCCGGAGCCGATCGCGGACTTCGTCGACGCGGCCGTGCTGGGCGACGGCGAGGAGGTCGTGCTCGCGATCTCCGAGGTCGTGCGCGAGTGGAAGGGCGAGGACAAGCCCGGCGGACGCGACGAGCTGTTGCGCCGCCTCGCAGTCACCGGCAACATCTACGTCCCCCGGTTCTACGACGTCGCCTATGCCGAGGACGGCTCGATCGAGGCGGTCGTGCCCAACCGTCCCGGCATCCCGTTCCGGGTGCGCAAGCACACGCTGATGGACCTCGACCAGTGGCCCTACCCGGCCAACCCGCTGGTCCCGCTCGCCGAGACCGTCCACGAGCGCTTCTCGGTCGAGATCTTCCGCGGCTGCACCCGCGGCTGCCGCTTCTGCCAGGCCGGGATGATCACCCGCCCGGTGCGTGAGCGCTCCATCAAGACCATCGGTGACATGGTCGAGAACGGCATCCGCAAGACCGGCTTCGAGGAGGTCGGCCTGCTCTCGCTCTCCAGCGCCGACCACACCGAGATCGGCGAGGTCGCCAAGGGCCTGGCGGACCGCTACGAGGGATCCAACGTCTCCCTCTCGCTGCCCAGCACCCGGGTCGACGCCTTCAACATCACCCTGGCGAACGAGTTCTCCCGCAACGGACGCCGCTCGGGCCTGACCTTCGCCCCCGAGGGCGGCTCGGAGCGGATGCGCAAGGTGATCAACAAGATGGTCACCGAGGAGGACCTGATCCGCACGGTCGCGGCGGCGTACTCCCACGGCTGGCGCCAGGTGAAGCTCTACTTCATGGTCGGGCTGCCGACCGAGACCGACGACGACGTGCTCCAGGTCGCCGAGCTGGCCAAGAAGGTCATCGCCAAGGGCCGCGAGGTCTCCGGGCGCAACGACATCCGCTGCACCGTGTCGATCGGTGGCTTCGTGCCCAAGCCGCACACGCCGTTCCAGTGGGCGGCGCAGCTCGACCACGTCACCACCGACGACCGGCTCAAGAAGCTGCGCGACATCGTCCGCGAGGACAAGAAGTACGGCCGCGCGATCGGCTTCCGCTACCACGACGGCAAGCCCGGAATCGTCGAGGGCCTGCTCTCGCGCGGCGACCGCCGCGTGGGTCGGGTCATCGAGGAGGTGTGGCGCGCCGGTGGACGCTTCGACGGCTGGAGCGAGCACTTCTCCTACGACCGCTGGATGGAGTCCGCCGAGCGCGCTTTCGCCGCCCTCCCTGATGAGCAGAGCGGCGTCGACGTGGACTGGTTCACCGTCCGCGAGCGCGGCTACGACGAGGTGCTGCCCTGGGAGCACCTCGACTCCGGCCTGGACAAGGACTGGCTGTGGGGCGACTGGGAGGACGCCCTGGCGGCCGCCGACGGCGCCGACATCGAGATCGAGGACTGTCGCTGGACGCCGTGCTACGACTGCGGCGTCTGCCCGGAGATGGGCACGGAGATCCAGGTCGGTCCGACCGGACAGACGCTGCTGCCGCTCAGCGTCGTCTGAGACACCGAGGGCACCTATACTGCTCGGCGTTTGCGGGGGCGCGGACGTGCACCCGCCCATGATCATGAAGTCACACAGGAGGAACGCGCGTGCTCGATGAGCCACGACTCGATGCGCCGGTCATCGTGGGGGTGCAGTCACTGCTCTTCCACACCCCGCTGGACGGCGTGGAGCGCATGCTGATGGCGCTCGACAACTCCTCGCGGATCGGACAGAGCGAGGGCCTGTGCTCCGGTTTCGTGGTGACCCTGGGTGATGCCTCGTCCGAGCGGTTGTTCAGCGAGGAGGAGCTCGCCGAGCTGCGCACCCGGCTGCCCCACATCCACCAGCTCCACTACCACTACTTCGGTCGCAACGTCGGGACCTCGCGCGGCCACAACGAGCTGGCCGCGATCGTCGAGGACCCGGACTACATCATCTTCTCCAACCCCGACGTGGTCGTCGAACCGCGGGCGATCTGGCGCATGCTGGCTGCCTTCAAGGACCCCGCGGTGGGCTTCGTGGAGGCCAAGCAGCTGCCCATCGAGCACCCCAAGCAGTACGCCGGCGGCACGGGCTTCACGTCCTGGGCGACCACGGCCTTCGCGATGACGCCGCGCGACCTCTTCTTCGAGCTCGGCGGCTTCGACGCACAGACGTTCTTCATGTACTGCGACGACGTCGACTACTCGTGGCGGGTGCGCGAGGCCGGTCGGCAGGTCGTCTTCCAGCCGGCCGCGGTGGTGTTCCACGACAAGTACCTCGACACCGACGGCCGGTGGTTGCCGACCAGCGCGGAGATCCGCTTCTCGGCCCAGGCCGGCCTGCTCATCGCCCACAAGTGGTCCAAGCCCGGCCTGGTGAAGTCGATCCTGCGCCGCTTCGAGGGCGACGACGCCACGCCGGAGGAGAAGGCCGCCGCCGCCGAGTTCCGTCGTCGCGAGCGCAAGGGGACCCTGGTCGAGCAGCGCGACCCCCACCACAAGATCGGCACCTTCGCCAAGGGCCGCTACGCGGAGCACAGGTACTCGTTGTGAACGACCAGCACAAGTACGACAACGCCGTCCAGCCCGACAACAAGTTCGGGCACACGTTGCGTCTGCTCCAGGAGCACCTGCCCGCCGACCTGGGTGAGAACGGCGTCCACCTCGACCTGGCGTGCGGCTTCGGCCACATCGCGGATCCGATCAAGGACGCGTTCGGGCTGAGCTACGTGGGCGTCGACGTCGACGACCACGAGCTCGACCAGCTCCGCGAGCGGGGCCTCGAGGCGCACGCGGCCGACCTGACCGATCCCGACGTCGGTGAGCGGCTGCGCAAGATCCTCGACGGACGCCGGCTGGTCTCGGTCACCTTCCTCGACGGCCTCGAGCACCTCACCAACGGCACCCACGCCCTCAACGCGGTCGGCGAGCTGCTCGCCGAGCACCGCGCGCTGGCCGTCACCAGCGTGCCCAACGTGACCCACCTCGACGTGGGCATCAAGACGCTCCTCGGCACCTGGGACTACACCGAGGCGGGGCTGCTCGACGTCACCCACTACCAGCTCTACAGCGAGAAGAGCCTGACCGCGGCCTTCCGCTCCGCGGGCCTGCGCCGGATCGCTCGCGAGGACGTGGTCGTCGCCAGGAGTGACCAGCACTTCCCGGGCAACCACGTCGGGCTGTCCGCGGTCACCACGTTCTCGCAGTACCTACGTTCGGTCCGAGGCGACGCGGAGCCCAACGGCCTGGTCAACCAGTTCGTCTGGGCACTGACGGCCGCGCCCGCGCAGCCGACGCCGCACTACGTCGACCCTGCGAGCACCGAGACCGACGACTTCTTCCTGACCGTCGTGATGCGCACCCAGGGGCGTCGCATCCAGGAGCTGCGCGAGGCGCTCGTGTGCCTGAGCGCCCAGTCCTGCCAGGACTTCGAGGTGCTCGTCGTCGCGCACAAGACCAATGCCGAGGAGCAGAAGGCCGTCGAGATCGTGATCGACGACCAGCCTCCGGCGCTGCGCGAGCGCATCCGGCTGGTGCTGCTCGACCGAGGCCGCCGCTCCGCGCCGATCAACGCGGGCATCGACAACGCGGTCGGCCGCTACATCGCGATCTTCGACGACGACGACGTCGTCATGGGTGACTGGGTCAAGGAGTTCCGCGACGCCGAGCGCGAGCACGGCGGCCGTCTGCTGCGTTCGATCGCCCTCAAGCAGGGAGCCTCGGTCGACACCGTCCGCGGCCTGCCCGGCATCCGGTCCACCACGGCTCCGGAGAAGGCGTACGACAACGACTTCTCGCTCGCCGGTCACCTCGTCGCCAACCAGTCTCCGCCGATCAGCTGGATCTTCCCGAGGTCGCTGGCCACCGACTTCGGGCTGAGCTACGACGACTCGATGACCACCACCGAGGACTGGGAGTTCCTGCTCCGGGCCGCTCAGCTGGCCGGCGTCACCGACATCGGCCGAGGCACCGCCATCTACCGCTGGTGGGAGACCCGCGAGTCCTCGCGCACCGCCCACCCGGAGGGCGAGTGGGCGCAGAACCAGCAAGAGATCGAGCGCCGCATCGACGCGCGTCCCTTCCTGCTGCCGGCGGGGGAGACCCGCCAGCTGCGCACCGACCTGCTCGAGCTCACCGAGCTGCGCAAGCGCGCCAAGCGGATGCAGCGGCACATCGCCCGGCTGGAGAAGAAGTCCGCCAACCAGCAGATCCGGCTGCGTCGGCTTCGTCGGCGGACCCGGGCGCTGCAGGGGGGCGGCGAGACGCCCGCCCGCACCGGTGGGATCCGTCAGCGGCTGCGTCCGCGAACCCGCCTGAAGTCGGTCGCGCGCAGGCTGCGCCGCGCCTGACCCGGCTCAGGGGGTGGGAGCGGTCGGCCGCGGCTTGTGTCGCAGGGCCGGCCGCTCGACGAGCCGCCACGAGGCGATGGCGAGCAGCCACACGATCGGGGTGGCCACCGCGATCACCAGCCACGGGCTGATGTCGGTCCCGGCGACCTGGACGACCGTCTGCTGCACCGGGAACGCCCAGATGTAGACGCCGTACGACGCGTCTCCGAAGCGCGTCAACATCCGACCCAGCGGCGGCACGGCGTAGGCGAACCAGTAGCAGAGGTAGACCGATGCCAGCGTCCACGTGACCACGCGCAGCGGCTCCGGGCCGAGCCCGGTGACCACGCAGAGAGGGATCAGTGCCAGGGCGACGGGCCAGGTGAGCACCAGCCGGTCGCGCCATGAGTAGGCGGCAGCGCCGACCGCGAAGGCCGCGATGACGTAGGTCGAACCCACGGCGTCGGACGTGAGGGGGACCCACACCGCCGCCCACACGAGTCCGAGCGCGGCGATCGCGGTGATGACCGACCGGCGCGCCAGCAGCCCGCTGGTGCCGAGCAGGAACAGCAGGAAGTAGGCGAAGACCTCCACCGGCAGGCTCCACAGCGGACCGTTGACCGCGCCGGGGTAGTAGCCATGGTCGAAGACTCCGGGGAGCTCGGCGCCGAAGGGGAAGAGCAGGGTGATCCGCACCGGGTAGATCCAGGTCTCCCAGCTCGAGAAGTAGCGGCCGAGCGACAGCGACGTGACGACGGGCCCCAGGACGAAGGCAGTGATCAGTCCCACGGTGGCCAGTGCGGGCAGCAGGCGCAGGGCGCGCTTGATCCAGAAGTCGCGCGTCGAGGGGTCGTACTCCCAGCTGCGCCGGATCAGCAGTCCGCTGACCCCGAAGAAGACCAGCACGCCCACGTTGCCGAGGGTCGTGCCGAACTGGTGCAGGGGCTCGTCCTGGCCCACCAGCGCGAAGGAGTGCGACACGAGGACCGCCCACGCGGCGAACAACCGGAGCACGTCGAAGTTGTTGTCGCGGCTGCCGAGACGCTCACCCAGGCGCACCGTCCCCACGGGTCGCCGGTCCGCGTCGCTGCGTGTCCCGGCGGGTGTTCCCATGACGCGCGAGGGTAGCAATGCGCAGCGTCTCCCACCTCATCCGCACCGGCACCGCGATGGCGCGCTGGCGGGTCGAGGCGCGCACGATCGCCTGCGCCTAGGATGGCGGCACCAGACACCGTCGTACCGGGAAAGGTTCCCTCCTCCATGTCGCAACCCTGCCGGGTCTGTCGCACCGACACCGTTCCGTTCGACGAGGGCCAGGTGCTCGGGCACGTCGACGTCACCTACCACCGATGCCCAGCCTGCGGTCTCGTGATGGCGCTCGACCCGACGTGGCTCGACGAGGCCTACGGCTCGGCGATCGCCAAGCTCGACATCGGTCTGCTCGACCGCTGCCAGATCCTGGCCAACGTGACGGCCACCGTGCTGCGCGCCGAGCGCCTGCGCGGCGGCAGGTTCATGGACTGGGCCGGCGGCTACGGCACCCTCACCCGGCTCCTGCGCGACCGGGGCTACGACTTCCAGCACTCCGACCCGATGGCCGCCAACGTGTTCGCGGAGGGCCACGACGTCACCAGCTTCGCCGGCGAGCACTTCGACCTGGTGACGGCGTTCGAGGTTCTCGAGCACCTGACGGACCCCGTGGACTCGCTGCGCGAGGTCGCGGCGAGCACCGACCGGCTCCTGGTGACCACGCAGGTGCTGCCCGATCCGGCGCCACGGCCGGGGGAGTGGTGGTACTACACGCCCGAGTCCGGGCAGCACATCACCTTCTACGCCCCCGACTCCCTCCAGAGGCTCGCCCGCGAGCTCGGGTTCGACGGTGCAGTCACCAGCGACCTGGTGCACTACTTCTACCGGGGCAAGATCTCGCCGATCACCCGCGCGGTCGTCGCTCGGCCCGCCGTCGCCTACGGCGTGGGGCACCTGGCGGCGGTCGTCGACCGGCGCCACTCCCTGCTGCAGTCGGACCTCGCCCGGATCACCGGGTGACCGAGCCCCCCACAGCCGCGGAGGTCGCACGACCTCCGGCCAACTCGACGTACTCGGTCCTCGGAGCCGCCCTCATCAGCGGGCTGTCCGGCTACGCCGCGCTCATCCTCGCCGCGCGGACGCTGAGCCCGGCCGACAACGCCCACTTCCTGGTCTTCTGGGGTGCTGTGTTCGCCATGTACGGCGTCCTCATCGGGGTCACGACCGAGACGACCCGTGCCGTGACCACGTCTCGTGACCCGGCCACCGCGGGGGTTGCGCTGATGCCCGTGGCGGTGGGCTGGGGGCTCGCCCTGGTCGTGATCGTCGGAGTGAGCGGGCTCGTGTGGGCCCCGCGGGTCTTCGGCCCGGACTGGGCGCCCTTGCTGGTGGCCACTGTCCTGGGCACCGGCCTCTTCGCCTTCCACGCGGCGATCGGCGGAGTCGCTGCAGGCCGTGGCGCCTGGTCGGGCTACAGCCTGCTGGTGGCGGGGGAGACGGTGGCCCGGCTCGCGCTGTTCGTGCTGGTCGCGATCGTCGCCGCCGAGGTGGTCGGCTTCGCGTTCGCCAGTGCGATCGCCTCCGGGTTCTGGCTGGCCGCGACGCTGGTCTCGCGACGCTTCCGTGACCTCTGGTCACAGCGCGTGCAGGGCACCGTGGGCGGGCTGGTGCGCCGGTTGGTCGCCTCGTGCCTGGCGTCGGGCGTCTCGGCGCTCCTGCTGGTGGGCTTCCCTGTGCTGCTGCGGGTGACCACGCCCGATGACGTGTTCGCCGGCGCCGCCCCCATCGTGCTCGCTGTCTCGTTGTGCCGCGCCCCGCTCCTCGTTCCCCTCGGGGCCTACCAGAACGTCGTCGTGGCGCGCGTCGCCGCGCACGGCGTGCGGGCGCTCGTGCCGGTGGTGCTCGTGCTCGCCGGGCTGACCCTGGTCGGTGCCCTGGCCGCGTGGCCGATCGGTCCGTGGGCGCTGCGCATCGTCAACCCGGACTACCACGTCCAAGGCCCCGTCTTCGTGGGTCTCGTGCTGGGAGCCGGCCTGGTCTCCCTCCTCACTGTGAGCGGCGCCGCTGCCGTCGCGCTGGACCACCACACGGTCTACGTCGCCGGCTGGCTGGGTGCCACGGCTGCAGCCGTCGCCGTCCTCCTGCTGCCGTGGGGACTGGAGACACGGGTCGTCACCTCGCTGCTCGTCGGGCCGGTCGTCGGGGTGGCTGTGCACCTGCTGGGGGGCGCTGGCCCATCCGTTAGGGTCGACGCTTCAAGTGACCCCCGACCCTGATCTCCTGGGAGGACCGTCGGTGCCCAAGCGCCCACTCGTGCTCGTCGACATGCTGTCCTACACGGGCACCAAGGGCGGGATGGAGACCTACACGCGCGAGCTCTACCGCGCGATCGGCGCCCTCGACCACGGGATGGACTTCGTGGCGCTCGCCAGCAAGGAGGGAGCGCGACTCGACCTGTCGTGGTTCCCGGGCGAGGTGATCGCATCGCGGATCAGCGGGGAGAACCGGTTCGTGTGGGCGTTCGGCGAGCTGGTCGCCTCGAGCTGGGTCGCGCGTCGGCGCCGGGCCGACCTGGTGCACTCCCCGGCCACCCTCGGCCCGGCGTGGACCTCGATGCCGACCGTCATCACCATCCACGACATGCTCTACTGGAGCCACCCCGAGCTGATGACGACGCCGCTCTACACGCGGCCGGTGATGTGGATGGAGAGGCGTGGAGCCGCCAATGCGGCCCACGTCGTCACCGACAGCCAGGTCTCCGCTGACGAGATCGTGAAGTACCTCGGCTTCCCGCGCGAACGGTTGCACGTCGTCCTGCTCGCTGCCGATCACCCCGCGACCGGTCCGTCCACCGAGCGCCGGACCGAGAACCTCGTGGTCGCCAGCGGTCAGCGCCGCCCCCACAAGAACTGGGACCGGTTGATCCGCGCGCTCGCCCTCGTGGACGAGGACGTCCGGCCGCGCCTGGTCATCACCGGGGCCCGTGGCGAGGACCCCCTGGCCCCTGTCGTCGCGGAGGCGGGGATGACGGACTGGGTCGAGCTCCGTGGCTGGGTGGACGACGCCGAGCTGGCAGACCTGCGCGCCCGTGCCCGCGCGATGGCCTTCCCCACCCTCGCCGAAGGCTTCGGGCTCCCGATCCTCGAGGCGATGGCCGAAGGGTTGCCCGTGATCGCCTCGGACCTGCCGGTGCTGCGCGAGGTCGGAGGCGACGCCGCGCTGTGGTTCGACCCCCTCGACCTGCACTCCATCGCCGGTGCCCTGAGCACGGTCGCCACGCGACCGGAGATGCTGCCTCAGATGGCGGCCGCCGGGATCGAGCAGGCCAGCCAGTTCAGCTGGGACCGGGTCGCACGTGAGACCCTCGAGGTCTTCAAGACCGCGCTCGGCGGGCGCCGCTGAGCGCCGCGGCTCAGCGCTCGAGCGTGTGGTCCAGCAGGGACCGTACGGCGGTGCGCTCTCGCTGCCGCAGTGCGGTCGGCAGCAATGTCACAGCGTGCAGGCGCGAGGTCCAGCGGGCCCGCGCGGTGCGGGCGGCGCGGGTCCAGCCCTGCGCGGCCATCTGTGCGGCCGCCTCGGCGTAGTAGCGCCGCTCGTCGGAGAAGCGGTTGCCGTGCAGCAGGCTGGTCGCGGACGCGCTCTGCGTGTGCCGGCGATAGGAGAAGCAGACCTCGGGATCGAGCACCAACGTCTCGCCGGCGGCGGTCATGTCGATCAGCAGTGCCAGGTCCTGGATGATCGGCAGGCCCTCGCGGAAGGGATAGCGGTTCAGCGTCTCGGTGCGGAAGACCAGTGCCGGCCAGTAGTGCCAGGCGCCGCGCAGCAGGCTGGCGGCGAGGCGCTCGCCCGACAGCTCCGTACGCCGCCCGACGCGCGGACGGATCGCACGCTTGACCTTGTCGGTCAGCGGGTCGATCGGCTGGTCGTGCTCGTCGACGACCTGCACCCCGACCTGGATCGTCGCCGCGCGGGGGAACTCCCGGTGCGCCGCCTTCACGGTCTCCACGAAGCGCGGGTGCATCAGGTCGTCGCAGCCCAGGAACATCATCAGCTCGCCGGATGCCAGCTCGCGGCAGCGCTGGTAGTTGTCGGTGATACCGAGGTTGACCTCGTTGCGCACGTAGTGGATGCGCGGATCGGTCTCGGCGTCGAAGTGCTCGGCGACCGTGGGATCGGGGTAGCAGTCGTCGATCACCGTGATCACCCAGTCCGGGTCGGTCTGGGCACGCACGCTCTCGATCGTCGCGTAGAGCAGCTCCGGGTCACCCCAGAAGGGGATGAAGACCTCGAGCGTGCCCGGTGTGCTCTCCTGCGCGGAGCCGCTGCTCATTCGCCGGGCTCGTCGGAGGGCCGCGTCTCGTGAGCGTCGCCCAGGGCGCCCTCGTGCGTGTCGAGCTCGAGCCGGAGGAGGGCGATCTCCTCGGCCAGCGTGCGGGTGCGCTCCTCGAGGCGGCCGAGCTCCGAGCTGTGCTGGAGGGTGATGACCATGATGACCATCGAGGCGACGAAGAACAGCAGGTTGACCGGCACCGCGAGACCGATGGCCTGCGAGGCCTCGACCAGCAGGGCCGGGACGGCGGCGACCGTGATCACCGCGAGTGCGACGAGCGCCCAGATCAACGCGTACTTCTCGCGCAGTCGGTTGCGCCGCATCATCTCGAAGAGGGCGGCCAGGATGATCAGCGATCCGGACAGCCCGAGGATCGACACACCACTCATGGGTTGACCTCCTGGGAAGGAGAGTGTCGGCTGGTCGGCTGCACGGCGCCCTCCTCGACCTGGGCGGACCAGTCGCGCACCAGCGCGAGGACCAGGGCGACCACGGCACGGAAGAGGTAGACGGCGGCCTTGATGGGGGAGTGCGAGGCGCGGCCTGCCAGGCGCGGGCGCATGGTGACCGGCTCCTGCACGATCCGGCAGCCCGACTTGGCGGCGATCACCAACGACTCGACGGTGTCCCCGAGGTACTCGGCCGGGTAGTGCGTGGCGAACAGCGCGATCGCCCGGCGGTTGGACGCCCGGAAACCGGAGGTCACGTCGGTCAGCCGGGTGTGGGCCAGCCGGGAGAGCACGGTCGCGAGCAGCACCATCGCCCACCGGCGCGGACCGCGGACCTTGTAGGGGTCGTCGGCCGTCGCGAACCGGGCACCGATCACGATGTCGGCGTCAGCGAGCCGGGCGACGAGGCTGGGCAGGAACCGGGCGTCGTGCTGACCGTCGGCGTCGATCTGCACGGCGACGTCGTAGCCGTGGCGAAGCGCGTGTCGGTAGCCGGTGCGCATGGCCCCGCCGACGCCGAGGTTGTAGGGCAGCTGGCACACCTGGGCGCCGGCCTCGCGGGCGCGCAGCGCGGTCTGGTCGGTCGAGCCGTCGTCGACGACGAGGAGGTCGGCGTCGGGCACGGTCAGGAGGATCTCGGCGACCGTCTGGCCCACCGCGTCCTGCTCGTTCCACGCCGGAACGATGATCAGCACACGCGGTGCTGGCAGACCCCCGGACATGTCCGCGATCCTAACAACGCGTGCAGCTGCCATCCGATTCGGCGACGTCACTGACCGACGAGCTCGACGGTGAACGACGGCCCTGCGCACTCCTTGCGCAGCCGCTTCTCGAGCGTCGCGTCCCGGGTGACGACGCGCACGTCGCCGCCCCAGGTGGTGATCGCCGTGCAGAGGGCGGTGGGGTTGCTGGAGTCCATCGTGTAGGCCGAGACGCGCAGCGGGTCGCCGATGTCCTGGGAACCGGACTGGAGCAGCCAGAAGTTCATCGCGCTCTCGAAGGCGAGCGGCTGGGGCGGCTGGCCGTAGCCGGAGACGATGGTCCGCGGGTCGTCCTCCATCAGCTCGAACATCCGCTGGTAGGCCCGGTCGAGGCCGGTGTCGTCGTGGAGGGTGACGGGGGTCATGACGGAGCCCAGCGTGGCCGGACGCACCGGAGGAGTGGTCCAGAACATCAGCCCGACGCACACCAGGAAGGCCGGCAGCAGCCCGTTGCCGCCCCACCGGCCGGACAGTCGGTGCAGGCTCGGCCAGATCACGCTGAACAGGATCATCAGTCCGGTGGCCATCACGATCCAGGTGAACTTGATCGGGTAGTAGCCCCACGCGGGCAGCTCGGCGGCCTGGCGGGCCCGCACCAGCTGGAGGACGCCGAACGCGATGCCGGGAACGGCGAGCCAGTAGCCCCAGGTGATCTCCCGGGCCAGCCAGCGGTAGCAGGCGACGCTGACGACCAGCAGTGCGATGCCGACACCCAGCGACCACCACTGGTTGTAGTTGGGATGTCCCCCGTCCACGCCCGGCACCCCGCCGGTCGCGCTCAGGTCGCGCAGCGTGACCAGGACGGCGTACGTGCCGGCGCCGACGAGGGCGGCGCCCGGCAGTGCGAGCTGTCGGCCCGCGGCGAGCAGTCCCCGCCGCTGGCGGACGACGACGCCCAGCATCCACACGGCCGGGATGACCAGGACGGGTCCCCACACGGCCGCGGTGGCCCAGGTCGCCAGGATCAGGCCGGTGAGCGAGGCGACCGGGTGGCGACGCTGGATCACCCAGCAGGACCAGGCAAGGAGCAGGACCATCATCGCGGGTGCGGCGTTCTGGAAGCCCTGGCGGAACGAGTAGCCCATGACGCACCACAGCCACGGGACGAGGCCGGCCGTGACCGCGACCGCGACGTTGGTCATCGAGGAGGCACGGCTGACCCGCAGCACGAGCAGCGAGGCGATGACGCTCAGCGCGCAGCCGATGAGCAGGGTCAGCTGCCCCCCGTTGAGCACGAGGTGATGGACCGTGTCGCCCGCGTCGGTCCCGGCCAGACCGGGTGCGCCCCAGGCGGCGTAGAGGACGGTCGACAGCGGAGCGTTGTTGCCCTGGGAGCGCAGCAGGCCGCCCTCCTCGATCATCGCCCGGACGAGCAGCATGTTGTTGGCCGAGTCGCCCTGCATCGCCCAGCCCAGCCACTCGTAGTAGCGGGTCGCGGAGGTCCAGGCGAGGTAGGCCAGTACGGCAGCGGGCGCGAGCAGGACGGCGACCGCGTCCCCGACCTGTCGGCGCGTCAGCGAGGGCGCGCCGAGGAGCAGGGCGAACGGCACCGCGGCGAGCCCTGCCAGGGTCCAGGCGATCGTGTTCTGCGTGGCCATGGAGCCGCCGAGGTGTGGTGTGAGCCATGCCCAGGAGACCTGCAGCACGAGGGCTGCGAGCAAGGTCAGGAAGAACGAGGCACGCCACCCGGCGCGGCCGGAGTGCACCGCGGTCGTGACGACCAGCACCGCTGCGACGAGCGGCCAGGACGTCGCGCCGAGGACCGTGCCCACCAGTCCCAGGGCGACCATGCCGAGCACGGCGGCGCCCCAGGGCAGCGCCGGTCGGCGCCGTGCCTCACTCACGAATCTCCCCCTGCTGTTGCTGACCGTCAGCCGCACACTGTAGTTGCCTGCCGGTCCCTGGTCGGACCGTGCCTCGGTCTAGCCTGACCCGGTGAAGCAGCAACCCGAGCAGCAGGCACCGCCCGTCCAGCGACTCCGCGTGCGGTACGCCAAGCGCGGCCGTCTCCGCTTCACCAGCCACCGTGACTTCAGCCGGGCCTTCGAGCGCGCGGTCTTCCGCGCCCGGGTGCCGATGGCGTACTCCTCGGGCTTCAACCCGCACCCGCGCATCTCCTACGCCGGCGCTGCCCCCACCGGGTCCGCGAGCGAGGCCGAGTACCTCGAGCTGGCGCTCGCCGAGGTCGTCGTGCCGGCCGATGTCCACGCCATGCTCGACGAGGCCCTCCCGCCGGGCCTGGACGTGCTCGAGGTCGTCGAGTCGCCGGGTGGCTCGCTGTCCGACCTCCTCGAGGGCAGTCGGTGGCGCATCGAGCTGGCCGCCGAGCACGACGTCGCGGCCGACGCGGTGACCCGCTTCCTCGCCGCCGAGGAGGCGCTCGTCGAGCGGATGACCAAGAAGGGCATGCGTGAGTTCGACGCCCGCGGGGCCGTGCTCGCCCTCGAGCTGCTGCCGCCCGACGAGGCGATGCCGGGACGCGTGACGCTCGTTGTCGTGCTGCGCCACGGAACCCCCGCCGTGCGCCCGGACGACGTCCTGCGGGGGCTCGAGACCGTGGCCGGGCTCGCGCCCGGGCAGGCGCCGCTGATGACCCGGCTGGCCCAGGGGCCGCTGCTCGAGTCCGGTGGGGTCGGCGACCCGCTGGCACGTCGCGCATAGGGACGCCCACGGGGCGATGTGCGATACTCGCCACGTTCGACGTCCCCTGGCAACCGTCAGGATCCGTCGAGCCGACGACGTTCTCGCCGGTCACCCCAGTGGCCGGCACCCCGGACGGGTGGACGTCACCGGACCGCGACGCGGCCCCACCGAGCCAGTGACAGTGGCTCCGGGCCAGGCGACCGCGGCAGGTGGCAGAAGGCCTTCGGAGACGCTGACGCGGAGGGTGTCGCCGCCACTGAAGCTTTGCGTCCCCGGGATCGCTCGCGCGTGAGCGGTGGACGCCGTATCGGCACCGTGACGGTGCCCGAGGAGCACCACATGCTCGATTCCGACCAGCCCGAGCGCAACGAAGCCGGCACCGGCGACACGCCTGACACCTCGGCGGCAGCCCCGCCCGCTGCACCCGTCGTGACGCGCCGTACGCGGAAGACGCCCGCCAAGAAGACCGCGGCGACTCCCGAGCCGTCCGCCGAGACCCCGGCCCCCGCCGCGGACGCCGAGCCTCCCGCCAAGAAGGCTGCCGCCCGCAAGGCGCCGGCGAAGAAGGCCGCCTCCAAGCGAACCCCCGCCAAGAAGGCCGTGGCCACCGAGGCGTCGGTCGAGGACGACCCGCAGTCGGAGCCGGCTGCCGAGGCCGCCCCGGCGAAGAAGACGGCCGCCCGCAAGTCCACCGCCAAGAAGACGGCCGCCCGCAAGTCCGCCGCCAAGCAGGCGGACCCGGCGCCCGAGCAGACCGACACGACGACCGACGAGGCGGCACCCGCCGACGAGTCGACGGGCCACGCCGTGCTGTTCCAGGCACCCGTGGCCACCACCACCCGTCGTACGCGCAAGGGCGCCGAGCCCGTGGTCGAGGAGCCGGTCGAGGAGCCGACCGACGAGGACGAGGACGAGGTCGCCCCGGTCGACGAGACCGCTGCGGTCGAGGAGGCCCCCCGGACCAGGCCCGCCCGCAAGCGCTCCGCGAGCAAGAAGTCGGGCGGTGCGCAGGCGGCTGCCGCGGCCCCTGACCAGGCTGACCAGGCAGACCAGAACACCGAGGCCGAGGCCACCGCCGGCGAGCAGGCGGACGAGGACGAGTCGCAGGACACGTCGGCACCCGACGACGAGTCCGGGGACGCCGACGGCGGACCCGCTCGCCGCCGCCGCCGCCGCGGCGGCCGTCGCCGGCGCAAGTCGGGTGACGGTTCGGACTCCTCGGACTCCTCGGACTCCTCGGACTCCGATGGCGCCGACTCCTCCAGCGTGTCGGCCTCCGGCGAGGACACATCGAGCGCCGAGTCCACCGACGACCAGTCCGGTGCAGGTGACTCCGCTGACGGCAACGGTGACGGCAACGGCGAGGGCTCCTCGCGCCGTCGTCGCCGTCGTCGCCGTGCCGGCGACGAGGGTGGCAGCGACGACGGCGACGCCAACACCGTGACCCGGGTGCGCAAGACCCGTTCGGCCGAGGACCAGATCACCTCCGTCGCGGGCTCCACGCGCCTCGAGGCCAAGAAGCAGCGCCGCCGCGAGGGCCGCGAGGCCGGCCGCCGCCGCGCGCCGATCGTCAGCGAGGCCGAGTTCCTGGCCCGCCGTGAGTCGGTCGAGCGGGTCATGGTGATCCGCCAGCGCAAGGACCTGACGCAGATCGGCGTGCTCGAGGACAAGGTGCTCGTCGAGCACTACGTCGCCCGCGAGTCGCAGACCTCACTCATCGGCAACGTCTACCTCGGTCGCGTCCAGAACGTCCTCCCGTCGATGGAGGCCGCCTTCATCGACATCGGCAAGGGCCGCAACGCCGTGCTCTACGCCGGTGAGGTCAACTGGTCCTCGCTGGGCCACAAGGAGGGCCAGCCCCGCAAGATCGAGTCCGTCCTCTCCAGCGGCCAGATGATCCTGGTGCAGGTCACCAAGGACCCGATCGGCCACAAGGGTGCCCGCCTCACCAGCCAGATCAGCCTCGCCGGCCGGTTCCTGGTCTACGTGCCGGACGGCACCACGTCGGGCATCTCGCGCAAGCTGCCCGACACCGAGCGCAACCGCCTCAAGGCGCTCCTCAAGGAGCTCGTCCCCGACACCGCCGGCGTGATCGTCCGCACGGCGGCCGAGGGTGCCAGCGAGGAGGAGCTGACGCACGACGTCGAGCGCCTGAAGTCGCGCTGGGAGGACATCGAGAAGAAGTCGGCCAACAAGGGCTCCGGTCCGCAGATGCTCTACGGCGAGCCCGACCTGACCCTGAAGGTCGTGCGGGACCTCTTCACCGAGGACTTCTCCAAGCTCGTCATCGAGGGCGACGAGGCCTGGGACACCGTCCGCGGCTACGTCGAGTCCGTGGCACCCGACCTCGTCGAGCGTGTGCAGAAGTTCGAGCGTGGCAGCACCGGTGGCGACATCTTCGCGACCTACCGCGTCGACGAGCAGATCCACAAGGGTCTGGACCGCAAGGTCTGGCTGCCCTCGGGCGGCTCGCTCGTCATCGACCGGACCGAGGCGATGACCGTCGTCGACGTCAACACCGGCAAGTTCACCGGCTCCGGGGGCAACCTCGAGGAGACCGTCACCAAGAACAACCTCGAGGCGGCCGAGGAGATCGTGCGCCAGCTGCGGCTGCGCGACATCGGCGGCATCATCGTCGTCGACTTCATCGACATGGTCCTGGAGTCCAACCGCGACCTCGTGGTCCGTCGCCTGGTCGAGTGCCTCGGGCGTGACCGGACCCGCCACCAGGTCGCCGAGGTCACCTCCCTGGGCCTCGTGCAGATGACCCGCAAGCGCATCGGCACGGGTCTCGTCGAGGCCTTCAGCGAGAACTGCGAGCACTGCCAGGGCCGGGGCGTGGTCATCAAGGACCAGCCCGTCGACCCCGAGGCGAAGTCCGACGACGGCGAGGGACGACGCAGCGGTCGCCGTCGCGGTCGCCGCGGAGCCGGCGACGAGGGCGGCAACGGCGGCAACGGTGGCAACGACCGGGGCAACGACCGGCCTGCGGAGCAGGGCGGCAACGGCAGCGGCAGCGCCCCTTCGCCGAAGGACGTCGCAGCGATGGCGCGCCACGAGAAGGCGGCCGAGGAGCCGGAGGACGCGGAGGCTGAGGTCACCCCGGCCGAGGCTCCCGCTGAGACCGCGACCGAGGCCCCGGCCGAGACCCGCGCCGAGGCCCCGGCCGAGACACCGACCGAGGAGCCGACCGAGGAGCCTGCAGAGCCTGCGCAGGAGGCTGCGCAAGAGGCTCCGCAAGAGGCTCCGCAAGAGGCTCTGGAGGCGCCTGTCGAGGACGAGAAGCCGCGGGTGGTCACGCGTACGCGCCGGCGCTCGGCCAGCCGCCCGGCGGGTCCGCCGTCGCTGCCGGCGACCAGCACGCTCGGGACGACCGGCACGCCGTCGGAGTCGGGCCTGGTCGAGCCCGGCACCGCTGACGCCGAGCCGTTTGTCGAGCACGTCCCGGTCAAGAAGAAGGGCTCACGCAAGCGCTGAGCCGTGGGGGAGAGGGGCCGGCAGGACGACGACCTACGTCGTTTTGCCCGGTCGCCACTCGATCCCGTAGTCTTGTCCCTCGGTGTTCGACACACCGATTCTGCGCGCCCGCCACGAGGCGTACTCGCCCGAAGTCCAGGCGGTGTCGTGCGCAGTCCCGAAGTTCTTTTACCTGTAGTTCCTGCATCGAGGAGAGTGACTCGCCGTGTACGCAGTCGTGCGCAGTGGCAGCAAGCAGCAGAAGGTTGCCGTCGGCGACGTCATCGAGATCGACGCGATGGCCGCCGCCGGTGACACCATGACCCTTCCCGTGGTGATGATCGTCGACGGCGAGACGGTCACCGCGACCGGCCTCGACAAGGCGAGCGTGACCGTCGAGGTCACCGGCCGCACCAAGGGCCCCAAGATCATCATCCAGAAGTACAAGAACAAGACCGGCTACAAGAAGCGCCAGGGTCACCGCCAGAAGTACACCCAGGTCAAGGTCACCGACATCTCCCTCTGAGCGCTCGCTCGAGGTCGACACGTCTCTCTTCAGAAGGACTGAACAATGGCTCACAAGAAGGGTGCTGCGAGCACCAAGAACGGCCGTGACTCCAACTCCCAGCGCCTCGGCGTGAAGCGCTTCGGCGGCCAGGTCGTCGGCGCCGGCGAGATCATCGTCCGCCAGCGTGGCACCCACTTCCACCCGGGCACCGGCGTGGGTCGTGGCGGCGACGACACCTTGTTCGCCCTGCAGGCCGGCGCCGTCGAGTTCGGCACCCGTCGCGGCCGCAAGGTCGTCAACATCGTCCCCGGCGAGTGACGACACCGCGACACTGAGATCTTCTGCGAAGGGCGTCCCTGTCTGGGGGCGCCCTTCGCGTCTTTAGAGCAACCCCCCGAGCAGGCAACTCCGCTCGCCCCGTCACCACAGCAAGGAACCCCATGGCCATCCCCACGTTCGTCGACCACGTCACGCTGCACCTCGCAGCCGGGCGAGGTGGCAACGGTGTGGCCTCGGTGCACCGGGAGAAGTTCAAGCCGCTCGGTGGCCCCGACGGCGGCAACGGTGGTCAGGGCGGTTCGATCATCCTCGAGGTCGACACGAGCGTGACGACGCTCGTCGACTATCACCACAGCCCCAAGCGCCGCGCCGAGAACGGCGGGCAGGGCGCGGGTGACCACAAGAACGGCGGGAACGGCAAGGACCTCCTCCTCACGGTTCCCGATGGCACCCTCGTCAAGGACGGCCAGGGCAACGTGCTGGCCGACCTGGTGGGGCAGGGGACGACCCTCGTGATCGCCGCGGGCGGTCGCGGTGGGCTCGGCAACGCCGCGCTGGCCTCCTCCAAGCGCAAGGCCCCGGGATTCGCCCTCCTGGGAGAGCCCGGCGACGAGCTCGACGTACGCCTCGAGCTGAAGGTCGTCGCCGACATCGGCCTGGTGGGCTTTCCGAGCGCCGGCAAGTCGTCGTTGATCGCCGCGATCTCGCGGGCGCGGCCCAAGATCGCCGACTATCCCTTCACCACCCTCATCCCCAACCTCGGCGTGGTCACCGCCGGCGACACGACGTTCGTCGTCGCCGACGTGCCCGGCCTGATCGAGGGTGCTGCGGAGGGCCGGGGCCTGGGCCACGACTTCCTGCGCCACATCGAGCGCTGCGCCGCGCTGGTCCACGTGGTCGACACGGCCTCCATCGAGCCTGGCCGCAACCCACTCGACGACCTCGACATCATCGAGGGCGAGCTCTCCCGCTACGGCGGGCTCGAGGACCGACCGCGGCTGGTCGCCCTCAACAAGGTCGACGTGCCCGACGGCCAGGACATCGCCGACATGGTCGTCGAGGAGCTTCGCGCGCGTGACCTGCGGGTCTTCGAGGTCAGCGCCGCATCCGGTGCGGGTCTGCGCGAGCTCACCTTCGCGATGGCCGAGATCGTGACGGCCTCCCGTGTGGACAAGCCTGAGGCCGAGCCCGAACGGATCGTGCTGCGGCCGAAGGCCGTCGACGGCCGCGTCGACTTCGAGGTCGTGGCGACCGACGACGGGTGGCGGGTGCGCGGCGCCAAGCCGGAGCGCTGGGTGCGCCAGACCGACTTCAGCAACGAGGAGGCCGTGGGCTTCCTCGCCGACCGCCTCAACCGGCTCGGGGTCGAGGTCAAGCTCGTGCAGATGGGCGCCCAGGAGGGCGACACGGTCCTCATCGGCGCCGAGGACAACTCGGTCGTCTTCGACTTCAAGCCGAGCATCGAGGCAGGTGCTGAGATGCTCGGCCGCCGCGGCGAGGACGAGCGGCTGCGCGAGCAACGTCCGGCGCGCAACCGTCGCACCGAGATCGCCGAGGCCATGGAGACCAAGTCCGAGGAGGAGGCGCGCGCCGACGTGGCCCGCCGCCTCGATGCTGAGCGGAAGAAGGGCCCCAACCGCAGCACCGGCAGCTCCGGTGTGGGCCCGATGTCCTATGAGATCGGCAGCAAGGACGACCCCGACTGGGATGGCAGTGACGACTGACCGCTCGACCTTGGTCGGCGGTGCCCGGCGCATCGTCGTCAAGGTCGGCTCGTCGTCCCTGACCACCGCCGCGGGCGGGATCGACCCGGCGCGGGTGCGCCGGCTGGTCGAGGTGCTGGCCGCCTCCCGGGCGGGCGGGGCCGAGGTCGTCCTGGTGTCGTCCGGCGCCATCGCGGCGGGACTCGCTCCGCTGGGGCTCGCCAAGCGCCCCCGCGGCCTGGCCGCCCAGCAGGCCGCTGCGTCGGTCGGCCAGGGCCTGCTGGCCCACCGCTACCAGGAGGAGTTCGCCCGGCACGGCATCGTGACCGGTCAGGTGCTGCTCACCGTCGACGACGTCACCCGACGCGTGCACTACCGCAACGCCCACCAGACCTTCGCCAAGCTCCTCGAGCTCGGAGTCGTGCCGATCGTCAACGAGAACGACACGGTCGCGACCTCCGAGATCCGCTTCGGCGACAACGACCGCCTGGCCGCACTCGTCGCGCACCTGGTCCATGCCGACCTGCTGGTGCTGCTCTCCGACGTCGACGGGCTCTACGACGGGCCGCCCAGTCGGGAAGGCGCCCGGCTGATCCCGGTCGTCCGCTCCGAGGACGACCTCGCCGCCGTGACCATCGGCCCCGCCGGCTCCTCCGGCGTCGGGACCGGAGGCATGACGACCAAGGTCGACGCGGCCCGGATCGCGACCGGCGCCGGCATCGACGTCGTCCTCACCTCGGCCGAGCACGCCGGAGCGGCGCTCACGGGCGCCGAGGTCGGCACGCTCTTCCGGGCCACCGGCAAGCGTCGTCCCACCCGGCTGCTGTGGCTCGCCCACGCCACGTCGGGCCTGGGCACGCTCGTCCTCGACGCCGGTGCCGTACGCGCGGTGGTCTCCCGCGGTGCCTCCCTGCTGCCGGCGGGGATCACGGGGGTCTCCGGGACCTTCGTGGCGGGCGACGCGGTCGACCTCCTGGGCCCCGACGGTGCCGTGGTGGCCCGGGGCCTGGTGAACTTCGATGCCAGCGAGATCCCGGCCCTGCTCGGCCGCTCGACCAGCGAGCTCAAGGCGGCGCTGGGGGCGGCGTACGAGCGCGAGGTCATCCACCGCGACGACCTGGTGCTCCTGGGCTGAGCCGCCCTAGGTGTCGATCGCGGCGCGGACCGTGTCGACCAGCGCCTCGTCGTCGATCGGTCGGCTGGTGTCGACCGTGACCAGCGGTCCGCCCAGGCGGAGCGCCCCCCGGTAGGTGGTCCGCAGCCGCTCGATCCCCTGCTCGCGTTGTCGCGTGGTCCGGAGATGGTCAAGGTGGCCCGGGTGTCGCTCGCGCGCCACGAACCTGGCAGCCGCGACGTCGAGGGGGCAGTCGCAGAACACCTCGACAAGGCGGTCGGCGATCTCGGCCAGCCGGCCCGGAGCGGTGCCGGGGTTCCACCAGTTCACGAGGACGGCGGGCGTGGAGGCGGCCGCCAGCCGGAAGAGCACCTCGTCGCTGGCCCGGCTCAGTCGTTCCCGTTGCTCCTGTTCGTTGCACTTCAGGCTGTCGAAGAGGGCCTCGAGGATCGAGTCCTTGTCCAGGAGGGGCAGCGACAGGCCTTCACTGATCGCCCGCCCCACCGTCGTCTTGCCGCTGGCGGGGAGACCGGAGACCACGACCAGCAGACGCGAACCCATGGGCGTCATCGTGCCACCGTGGGCGGTGGCGGATGTGTCTCGTGCGGCTCGGATCAGAGCGGGCTTGACCGATTCTTGATCGAACATGTGTTTGTTAAGTGCCTACAACCGGGTAGGGTCGGTGTCACGTTTCAATGATCGTCGGGCCACCAGGACAAGTCACCAGTGCGCTATCCCGAGATCGGCGGATCGAGTTGCGAGGGTGACGTAATAGTCCGGCTGGCCGGGCCTCCAGGAGCGACGACCGTTGAGCCTCACGCGTGCGCGTGAGGTGAGAGCCGTCGTCGGAAGGAGGCCCAGAATGACCCAGACTCAGCACCCGATCGTGGTCGTGGCCTCCGAGGTCCGGGCGCTGCTGAAGGGGGTGGCGGGGGCGAACCCGACGTTCCTGACCACTCGGGAGAAGGCGACCGCCCTATGTGAGCTGGTCCGTGCCGAGTCCCAGTTGGCGGAGCTGCGGTTGCGGGTCCTGGCCGATGCCGGCGACCTGGCCGACGCCACGGCCGCGAAGGACGCGGCCGGGTGGTTGGCGCACGAGACCCGGACCCGGTTCACCGACGCCCGCGCCGACCTCGCCCTCGCCACGGCGCTGGATCTCGAGCGTCCGGTGCTGGCGGCGGGGATGCGCGAGGGGGACGTGACGCTCGCGCAGGCCCATGTCATCCGCCGGGCGTTGGACGCCCTGCCCGATCGCGGGTCGCCCCGTCGACGGTCGCGCTGGCCGAGGCGCACCTGGTGGCGTATGCCGGGGAGTTCGGGCCCAAGGAGCTCGGCCGCCTCGGCCGCCGGATCCTCGACGTGGTCGCCCCCGAGATCGCCGAGCAGGCCGAGGCCGACCGGCTCGCGGACCTCGAGCAGAACGCCGCGGAGCGGACCCGGCTCACGATGCGCCGCCAGGGCGACGGCACCACCCGGATCTCCGGCCTCGTGCCCGACGCCATCGGCACCCGCCTCGCGACGTACCTCGAAGCCTTCGCCAACCCCCGCCAGCAGGCCGGCTCCTCGAACGCCGCCGGGAACACTGGCGGGAAGACCGAGGCGAATGCCAGCCGACCCGGTGACCCGGCTGCCCTACCCCCGACGCCTCGGCCAGGCGTTGTGCCAGTTCCTCGAAGCCATCGACCCCACCCGGCTCCCCGTCCACGGCGGGGATGCCACCACCGTCATCGTCACCATCCCCCTGGCCTCGCTGAAGGCACAGCTCGGTGCCGCGGACCTCCTCGGCGCCGGCCTCGTGCCCGGCGACGACCTCACCGGCGACCGGATCACCGCCGCCCAAGCACGCAGGCTCGCGTGCACCGCGAAGATCCTCCCCGCCGTCCTCGGCGGCGACAGCCTCCCGATCGACCTCGGCCGAGCGAAGCGGTTGTTCACCCCCGCCCAGCGCAAGGCCCTCCTGATCCGCGACCAGACCTGCCGGGCCGAGGGCTGCGACACCCCCGGCACCTGGTGCGACGCCCACCACACCGACCCCTGGCACACCGGCGGCCCCACCGACCTCGCCAACGCCGTCCTGCTCTGCCAGCACCACCACCACCGCGTCCACGACACCGGCTACCGCACCGACCGCCTCCCCAACGGAGACCTCAGGTTCCACCGACGCAGATAGGAGCGAGCGCTCGGGCTTGGAGCTAGCGTCGGAGCATGACCGACGCCCGTGAGCCGCTGCACCGGACTCCTGAGGAGATCGCGGAGGACGATCAGTTCTTCCGCTGGTACGGCCCGTGGGCACCGCTCGACCCCGACGGCCTCGTGGACTTCATGGCCGGCTTCACCCGCCCGTGGTGGATCGTCGGGGGCTGGTCGATCGAGGCCTTCACCGGGCAACGGCGCGAGCACGAGGACGTTGATCTCTCCCTGCTCGCCTGCGACCTGACGGCCTTCCGTGAGCACGTCGGCGACCGCTGGCACCTGTGGAGCAACGACGGCGGCACGCTCCGCCCGTTCAACGACCGGCATCCCGAGGTCCTCGACGTCAGCAGCCAGGTCTGGATCCGTGGCAGCTCGAGTGATCCCTGGATCATCGACCTCCCGATCACCCCGGACCGGGACGGCCTGTGGACCAGCAAGCGCGACCCCGACCATGTCGCCCCGCTCGAGGACGTCACGTGGGTGGACGGCACGGGAGTGCGCTACCTGCGCCCCGAGATCACCCTGCTCTACAAGGCGGCCCTGCACCGGCCCAAGGACGACCGCGACCTGGCCGTGACGTGGCCGCTGCTCGGTGCCGCATCGCAGGAGTGGTTGCGCGAGGCCGTCGGCCGGCTCTATCCGGAGCACTCCTGGCTGGCCCGGCTCGACCGATGAGACGGACCCCGGGCGCTGCGGACGGGTTCGCAGGGTCGCCCCGTACGCTTGGCAGGTCATGACCCAGCCGCCCGTCTACCTCGACCACGCCGCGACCACGCCGATGCTGCCGGTCGCGGTCGAGGCGATGACCCGCCAGCTCACCGGTGTCGGCAACGCGAGCTCGCTGCACGCCTCCGGGCGCGGCGCGCGACGGGTCGTCGAGGAGTCGCGCGAGACGATCGCCGGCGTGATCGGTGCCCGACCCGCCGACGTGGTCTTCACCTCCGGTGGCACCGAGTCCGACAACCTCGCCCTCAAGGGCATCTTCTGGGCCCGCCGCGACCTCGACCGGCGTCGTACCCGCATCCTGTCCACCGCGATCGAGCACCACGCAGTGCTCGATCCGCTGCAGTGGCTCGGCAAGTACGACCACGCCGACGTCGAGCTGCTCCCGGTCTCGACCGCGGGCGTCCTGGACGTGGAGTCGCTCAGGGACTCAGTGGCCAGGGACCCCGGCTCGGTGGCGCTGATGTCGGTGATGTGGGCCAACAACGAGGTCGGCTCGCTGCAGCCGCTCGACGAGGTCGTCGCGATCGCGGCCGAGCACCAGATCCCCGTGCACACCGACGCCGTGCAGGCGCTCGGTCAGGTGCCGGTCGACTTCGCCGCCTCCGGCGTCGACGCGCTGACCTTCACCGGCCACAAGGTCGGTGGCCCCTACGGCGTCGGTGCGCTCGTCGTACGCCGTGACCTGCCCGTGAGCGCCCTGGTGCACGGCGGCGGCCAGGAACGCGACATCCGCAGCGGCACCCTCGACGTCCCCGCCGTCGCCGGTCTCGCGGCCGCGGTGGAGGCGTCGGTGAAGGCGCAGCACGAGCACGCCGTCCGTGTCTCCGCGCTGCGCGACGACCTGGTGCGCCGGGTCATCGAGGTCGTCCCGGACGCGCACCTGCACGGCGCGCCGACGGGGCCCGGGCGACTGCCCGGGAACGCCCACCTCGGATTCCCCGGTTGCGAGGGGGACTCGATGCTGATGCTGCTGGACGCCCGCGGCATCGAGTGCTCCACCGGCTCCGCCTGCTCCGCCGGCGTTCCCCAGCCCTCCCACGTCCTGCTGGCGATGGGGTGCGACGACGACCAGGCCCGGCACTCGTTGCGCTTCTCGCTCGGCCACACCACCACGCCCGCCGACATCGACGCCCTCGTCGCGGCGATCGGTCCGGTCGTCGAGCGCGCGCGGGCCGCCAGGGGCGCCTGATGGCCAGGGTGGTCGCCGCCATGTCCGGCGGGGTGGACTCGGCCGTCGCCGCCGCGCGGGCGGTCGAGGCAGGTCACGAGGTGACCGGCGTGCACCTGGCCCTGAGCCGCAACCCGGCGTCGTACCGCTCCGGCGCCCGGGGCTGCTGCACCATCGAGGACAGCAACGACGCGCGTCGTGCCGCCGACATCATCGGCATCCCGTTCTATGTCTGGGACCTCTCCGAGCGCTTCCACGAGGACGTGGTCGAGGACTTCATGGACGAGTACGCCGCCGGGCGCACACCCAACCCGTGCCTGCGCTGCAACGAGAAGATCAAGTTCGCCGCGGTCCTCGACCGTGCCCGGGCGCTGGGCTTCGACGCGGTCGCGACCGGCCACTACGCGCAGCTGCGCTCTGGCGCGGACGGGCTGATCGAGATGCACCGCGCCATCGACCACGGCAAGGACCAGTCCTACGTCCTCGGTGTGCTGACCCAGGAGCAGCTGGCCCACTCGCTGTTCCCGCTCGGCGACACCGACAAGCCGGCCGTACGCCGGGAGGCGGAGGCCCGCGGCCTGCTCGTGGCCGACAAGCCCGACTCCCACGACATCTGCTTCGTCGCCGACGGCGACACACCCGGCTGGCTGCGCGACAAGCTCGGCGACAGGGCGCCCAACCACGGTGGTGACATCGTCGACGCGACCACGGGGGAGACGGTGGGCACCCACACGGGCACCTACGGCTTCACGATCGGACAGCGCCGCGGGCTGCGTCTCGGCACCCCGGCCCCCGACGGCAAGCCGCGCTTCGTCCTCGACATCGAGCCCGTCAGCGGCACCGTCACCGTCGGCCCCCGCGACCGGCTCGCGATCGACCACATCGCCGGGGTCCGTCCACGGTGGTGCGGCTCCGTGCCGCAGCGGGTGGAGGGCACCGTGCAGCTGCGCGCCCACGGCGCCGAGCACCGTGCGGTGGTGCAGGTGTCCGGTGACCGCGTCGACATCGACCTCCTCGAGCCCGCTGAGGGCATCGCGCCCGGCCAGGCCGCGGTGATCTACGACGGCACCCGGGTCGTCGGGTCGGCCACCATCGAGTCGACCCGCCCGGTCGGGGCGCCGGTGTGAGCTCGCTCGCGGAGCGGGCGGGAGCGCTGCTGGGGAAGAAGCACACGACGTACGTCGTCGCGCTGGTGACTCCGGCCGGCGCGGAGACCGACGCGGTGGGCACCGACGTGCACGGCGACGTCGAGCTCGGCTCGGTGAGCAAGGGCATCACCGGGCTGTTGTGGCGCGACGCCGTCGCCCGCGGCGAGGTGGCCGAGGACGCGGTGCTCGGTGACCACCTCGAGGTGCCCGTGGCCCTGGCCGGGATCCGGCTGTCCGCACTCGCCACGCACAGGTCCGGGCTGCCCCGGCTCGCCGGGGGCTCCGCGATGCTCCGCCGCACCTGGGACCTGTGGCGCGAGGGCCGCAACCCCTACCGCGAGGACCTGGCAGGTCTGCTGGCGCTGCTCGAGGACGTGCGGGTCGGCAAGCCCAAGCCCTCCTACTCCAACCTCGGCTTCGAGCTCCTCGGGCACGCCATCGCCTCCGCCGCAGGGATGTCGTACCCCGACCTCGTCGCGCAGCGCATCGCCGCACCGCTCGACCTGGTCGACACCTATGTCCCGCTCGGCGCCCACGAGCTCCGACCGGGGGCCGTCGCGGCCCGCGATCGCGCCGGGCGTGAGGTCGAGCCCTGGGCGAACGAGGCGATCGCGCCGGCCGGTGGTGTGCGCTCGTCGGCCACGGACCTGGCGGTGCTGCTCCGCGCCATGCTCGACCGGACGGTCGTCGGCTCCGACGCGCTGGACCCGCGCGTCCCCTTCGGTCGCAGGCTGCGGATCGGAGCAGGCTGGCTCACGGGCTCGATGCTGCGACGGACCGTCACCTGGCACAACGGGGGCACGGGCGGGTTCCGCACCTTCGTGGGGATCGACCGCGATCATGGCATCGGGGTGGCGCTGGTCAGCGCGTCGACCCGCTCGGTCGACGGCGCAGCTGTGCGGCTGCTGGCCGAGACAGGTGAGGCATGAGCACCGCGACCGGTGTCGGGTCGATGCCCGGCACGGACTACGCCGAGGCCCTGCGACTGGTGCTCGGTGAGCTGCCCGACCTGCCATACGTGCCTGAGCTGCCTGCCCGCGGCGTCACGGCGGCGATGACCGGCCGCGGCCTGGCCCTCGTGGCCGGCCTGGCCGCCGACCTCCAGCCCGCCGGGTGGCGACTGACCGACGCCAGCGGTGTCGACCACCGGCGGGCGCGTTCCCTGCTCGCTCAGGACCTGGACGTGGTGGAGGAGCTGGCGCAGGACTACAGGGGCGCCTTCAAGACCCAGGTCGCCGGTCCCTGGACGCTGGCCGCGACCGTGGAGAAGCCCCGGGGGGACAAGGTCCTCAGCGACCACGGTGCCCGCCGCGAGCTGGCGCAGGCGTTGGCCGAGGGGTTGTCGGTCCACCTCGCCGACCTCCGACGCCGGGTGCGAGGGGTCGACCGCTGGATCGTGCAGATCGACGAGCCGGCCCTCGCCGCCGTCGTCCATGCCCAGGTCCCGACCGCCAGCGGCTTCGGCCGTCACCGCCGCGTCGACCCGCCCGAGGCCTCCGCGCACCTGGAGTGGGTGGTCAAGGCGGTCACCGACGCAGGTGCCGAGGCGTGGGTGCACGCGTGCGCACCGCAGACGCCCTGGTCGCTGGTGGCCGGCACCGGGGTCACGGGGCTCTCCGCCGACCTCGACATGCTCGCGCCGGGGGACCTCGACACCTTCGCCGAGGCGCTCGAGGCGGGGCGCACGGCGGCGCTCGGCGTGGTGCCGTCCAGCGACCCGGCCACCCCGCCGTCGGACGCGCGCCTGACCGAGCGCGTCCAGCGACTGCTGGACATGCTCGGGTTGGACCAGGACGCCGTCTCGGAGCGCGTCGTGATCACCCCGACGTGCGGACTGGCCGGCGCGACACCGGCGTGGACGGCCGACGCCGTACGCCTGGCGGCAACCGTGGCCCGCAACCTCTGACCGGTCGACCGGTCAGTCGAAGGGGGTGCGGGTGAGGGCCCCCGCCAACCGCGGCGGCAGGTCGGGCGTACGACGGGGGCTGCGCGCGCCGGTCCCGGTGACCAGCACGGTGCTCGGCGCCAGGGCGAAGTTGTAGCCCTGGTCGAACTGCCACACCGACAGGCACACCGGACCGGCAGGCAGCGGCTGGAGGAACTCGCTGACCGTGCCGCCGACGGGAGTCTCGCCCCACAACCCCAGCCCGACCTGTGTGCTGTCGTCCCCGGGCACTGCCGTGCAGGCGCCGGAGGTGGCGTGCACCTCGAAGCCCGGCTCGCCGTAGGCCCAGGTGCCCAGCCAGGCCGGCACGGCGGGCTCGGCTGCACGGGTGGCCGTCAGGGAGACGTACGACCCGTCGGTGGTGCCGGCCGTGACGGGTCCGGTGGCCGGGATCCGGTCGATCGCGTCGCAGTACTCGGTCTCCTGGACCTTGACCTTGCCGCCGTAGAGCCGCTGGGCGCGCTTGAGGTCCACCCGCTCCATCAAGCGGCATCGCCACCGGCCGGGCTTGGCAGCGTCCGGCGTGCCGTCCAGGCAGAGCGAGGGGGCCACGCCGTTGGTGTGCGAGGTGTTCATCAGGGAGCAGCCCGACATGTTGTGCTCGAGGCCCACCACGTGGCCCAGCTCGTGCGCGAGGACCAGCGTCTGACCGGGCACCGCGCACGACTGACCGTCGGCATCGGTGCCGTGCAGGATGTGGACGAAGCCCTTGCGCCCCGGACCGGGGTAGCCGAGGGTCGCGAGGCCCGTGCCGCACCCACCCGGCACCCGCGAGCTGTTGCGGATGACCAACCGCGCCTTCCTGGCGCTCGCGACCTTGACGAAGCGGATGTCGACGCCGCTGCGGTTCCAGGCGCGGACGGCCAGCCTCACCGCCTGGGGGTCACGCGTCTGGTCGACATAGGTGATGCGGCCCTTGGGCCACGTGCGCGGTGCTGCTGCGGCGCTGGCGGCCAGACCTGCCGTCAGCACGAGGGCGACCATCAGGGCGAGAGCGACTCGGACTCGTGACATGGGACGGACCCCCGGCAGCGGTGATGTCCGGTGAGCCTAGGACGACCTCACCGATCCGGGAAGGGGACCTGCGCCTTCAGCACCTCGAGAGACGATTCGATGGCGACGTCGTGCCAGCGGCGCGAGCCGGAGAGCATGTAGTGGCCGAGGGCGCCCATGTCCTGGAGGTCGGCGCTCTCCGCGACCGTCCGCGCACGCTCGACGTAGCGGGTCGTCTCCCGGAACGAGGTGATCCGGTCGCGGCGACCGTGGGCGGCCGCGAGCGTGCGGCCGGCGAGCGTCGACACCGGGTCGTCGGCCGACCACCAGGGAGCCAGACCCACGACGCCGCGCACGGACGGGTCATCGGCCACGTGCACGGCCACGCGAGCCCCCATCGAGTGACCGAGCAGGACGACAGGGACCTCCCCGTGCCGCGTCCGCAGCTCGTCGAGCGCCCACCTGGCATCGGCCGCCCGGTCGGTCCCGCCGTTCCAGCCGCGCTCGTGGTAGCGCAGCAGCCACACGCCGGCACCCGCCTCGTGGGCCCGCCCGGCGATGTCGCGCTGCAGCCACAGGGCGCGGCGCCACGAGGCGCTCCACCCGTCGATGGGCTGGCTCGAGCGTGGCTTGCCGCCGTGGAGCACCAGGATCATGGCCCGCGCGGTGCCGGGAGGGTCGTACTTGGTGAGGATCCGGTCGGTCACGCTTCTCCTTCGGAGCGGTCGCAGGAATCGGATGGGTCGCCCGGTGAGTGGCCCAGGGAGTGGGTCAGTGGACCCCGACGCCCTCGGGGGCCGACTCGGTCGCCAGCTCCTCGTGCTTGACGTCGAGGAAGAGCCAGACGATCGCCGAGGCGACGAGCATCATCAGCGAGCCGACGAAGAACGCCATCGCGGCGCCCTCGGTGAAGGAGCCGAGCGAGGCCAGCTGGCCCAGCGCGGCCGGGTCCAGGTCGGGCGCCGCCCTCGCGATGGCCGGCGCGATCTCGTCGGCGCGGCTCTGGGCGAAGTGCAGCGACACCGTGGAGAGCGTCGCCAGGCCGAGGGCGCCGCCGACCTGCTGCATCGTGTTGAGGACGCCTGATCCGATGCCGGTGTCCTGGGCCCGCAGGTGGTGGACGGCGACGAGGGTGAGCGGGACGAAGTTGAGCCCCATGCCGAAGGCCATCAAGACGACGAAGGGCAGGATCTGGGTCCAGTAGTTGACCCCGTCGCCGAGGGCGATCCCCTGACCGCCCGCTGCGGTGGGCAAGGAGGCGAGGATCGACGACGGGTCCTCGGGCACGGTGAGCCGGCTGAAGCCGTAGAGCGCGGCGCCGGAGAGCAGCGTGCCGACGCCCGAGAGGTAGCGCGGATCGACGATGGCGATCAGCTTCGACGCGGCCGTCGCCGAGATGATCATGGCGATCGAGAACGGCAGGAACGCGAAGCCCGTGTGCAGGGGGGAGTAGCCCACGACCAGCTGGATGAAGAGCGAGAGGAAGAAGAACATCGCGAACATCGCGGCCGGGACGATCATCATCACGGCGAACGCGGCGGCCCGGTTCTTGCTCTTGAAGATCCGGAACGGCATCAGCGGGTGCTCGGCGCGCGACTCGAGCAGCAGGAAGAGGCCCATCAGGGCCGCGCCGACGACCAGGCTCGTGACGGTGGTGGTGTCGTCCCAGCCGTAGCGCTCGTCTCCGGCTCGGGACAGACCGTAGACGATGGCGAGCAGGGCGCCGGTGCCGGTGATGGCGCCGGGCACGTCGAGCCAGCCGGTGTGGCGCTCGGACTCGTCGAAGAAGCGCGGTGCGAAGAAGGCGGCCGCCAGGCCGATCGGGACGACGATGAGGAAGGTGTAGCGCCAGCCCTCGAGGCCCAGGAGGGGATCGAGGCCCGTGAGCCAGCCACCGAGGATCAGCCCGACCGCGGCACCGACGCCCGCCATGGCGGCGTACACCGCGAAGGCGCGGTTGCGCTCCTTGCCGGCCGGGAACGTGGTGGTGATCAGGGCGAGCGCAGCGGGTGAGGCCATCGCGGCACCGAGACCCTGGAGGGCCCGGGCCGACAGCAGCATGACCTCGTTCTGGGCGAAGCCACCGACCAGGGAGGCCATGGCGAACACCAGGACGCCGGTCATGAAGATGCGGCGCCGGCCGTAGAGGTCGGCCAGCCGCCCGCCCAGCAGCAGGAAGCCGCCGAAGGTCAGGGCGTATCCGGTGACGATCCACGACAGGTTGGCCTGGTCGATGTCGAGGTCCGCGCCGATGTAGGGGAGCGCGATGTTGGCGATGGTGCTGTCGAGCACCACCATCAGCTGTGCGAGCGAGATGAGCACGAGAGCCCAGCGCAGGCGCCGGTGCTGCTCAGGGGTCACCTCGGCGGCGACGGGAGCGGTGTCGGTCATGGGGAGTCCTTCGGGAGTGCTGTCGGGTTCGAGCCAAGCACAGAGGTCTGACAGTGGGGTGCGTGCCGGCTGTGGGGTGCGGGGCCGTGGAGTGCTGCGGGGAGGATGACCTCGTCGAGGACGCGCCCGACGAGCTCGGGAGTGACCTGCTCACCGAGCAGGAACGCCCGGTGGAGGACGATCCCGGCGAGGGACGGGGCGAGGACCGAGAGATCGACGTCGGGGTGGACCTCGCCGCGACCGCGGGCCCGCTCGTAGATGGCGCGCGAGGCGGAGATCTTGGGGCCGATGAAGTCGCGCCGGTAGACCTCGGCGAACTCGGGGTCGCGGCCCATCGCGGTGACGACGGCGGAGAGGACGGACTGGGCGAGCGGGTCGTCGAGCCCGCCGCTGGCACCGCAGTAGGCCTCGAGCAGGTCGCCCCTGAGGGTGCCGGTGTCGGGGACCACGGCCTCGCCCTTGTGGGCCATGATCGCCGCCACCACCAGCTCGGGCTTGCCGTTCCAGCGGCGGTAGAGGGTGGCCTTGGACGCCCTGGCGCGGGCGGCGACGGCATCCATGGTGAGCAGGTCGTAGCCGACCTCGTCGAGGACCTCGAGGGTCGCCTCGAGGATCTCCATCTCGCGCTCGCCCTCCACGCGGGGGCGGGTGCCGGTCTCGGTCGGTGTCACGGAGGTCTTTCGCGTCGGGCTCACGATGAAACGGAACGGTTTCGTTTCGACCAACCAGAGCCCGGGCGGATCTATTCCTGTCTGTCCCGAGGGGTGCCGCCGGGTGTCGGTGGCGACCGGCAGAATGTCCCCATGAGCACGCTCGACGAGACTGGCCTCGACACCGGTGTCGCCACCGCTCCGCCCGAGGCGCGCGAGCGCCATCGCGATCTCAGCGAGCAGGTCGACGACGCCCGCTGGCGCTACTACGTGCTCGACGACCCGACTCTCTCGGACGCCGACTTCGACGTCCGGCTGCGCGAGCTCGAGGCACTCGAGGACGACTTCCCCGAGCTCCGGACGCCCGACTCGCCCACGCAGAAGGTCGGCGGCGCGGTCTCGACCGAGTTCACGGCTGTCGACCACCTGCAGCGGATGGAGTCGCTCGACAACGCCTTCACCACCGACGAGCTGGCCGCGTGGCACGCCCGCATCCTGCGCGAGGGCATCGAGGCGCCCGCCCTGCTCTGCGAGCTGAAGGTCGACGGCCTCGCGATCAACCTGCTCTACGAGCAGGGCCGCCTGGTCCGCGCGCTGACCCGAGGCGACGGTCGCACCGGCGAGGACGTCACCCCCAACGTCAAGACGATCGCGTCCGTGCCCCACCGCCTCATCGGCACCGCCGAGCACCCCGTGCCCGCCCTCCTGGAGGTGCGCGGCGAGGTGTTCTTGCCCACCGAGGCCTTCGAGCGGCTCAACGCCTCGATGGTGGAGGCCGGCAAGGCGATGTTCGCCAACCCCCGCAACGCGGCCGCCGGGTCGCTGCGGCAGAAGGACCCCCGGGTGACCGCGACCCGCGACCTGGGGATGGTGTGCCACGGCATCGGCGCCCGGGAGGGTTTCGAGCCCACGGCCCAGAGCGCGGCGTACGACGCGTTGCGGGCCTGGGGCCTGCCGATCTCCGACGAGGTCAGGGTCGTGGCGACGCTGGCCGAGGTCGAGGACCGGATCGCCCACGTCGGCGAGCACCGGCACGGCATCGTCGGCTACGAGATCGACGGCCTCGTGGTGAAGGTCGACGACGTCTCGCTCCAGCGCCGGCTGGGCTCCACGAGCCGGGCTCCGCGGTGGGCGATCGCCTTCAAGTATCCGCCCGAGGAGGTCAACACGCTTCTGCTCTCGATCGAGGTCAATGTCGGCCGGACCGGGCGCGTCACGCCCTACGGCGTGATGGAGCCCACCAAGGTCGCCGGGTCCACCGTCGAGAACGCCACCCTGCACAACGCCCACGAGGTCGAGCGCAAGGACGTACGCCCCGGCGACACCGTGATCCTGCGCAAGGCCGGCGACGTGATCCCCGAGATCCTCGGCCCCGTCCTGCCGCTGCGCCCGAAGGGCCTGAAGCCCTGGCGGATGCCGACGACGTGCCCCGCGTGCGGGACCGCACTCGCCCAGCAGAAGGAGGGGGACAAGGACCTCCGGTGCCCCAACCACGAGCGATGCCCGGCCCAGGTGCGCGAGCGTGTCTTCCACGTCGCCGGGCGGGGGGCCTTCGACATCGAGGGCCTCGGCTACGAGGCGGCCGTCGCGCTGCTCGACGCGGGCGCGATCACGAACGAGGGCGACCTGTTCGACCTCGACGAGGCGGCCTTGATGAGGGCGCCGCTGTTCACCCGTTCTCCGAAGAAGGGCGAGGAGGGTCCACAGCTCAGCGCCAACGGCCAGCGACTGCTGGCCAACCTCCACGAGCGCAAGGCCACGGTGCCGCTGTGGCGGGTGCTCGTCGCGCTGTCGATCCGCCACGTCGGACCGACCGCTGCCCGGGCGCTCGCCACCCAGTTCGGCTCGATGGCCGCGATCCGGGAGGCGTCGGAGGAGACACTGGCCAACACCGACGGCGTCGGCCCCACGATCGCCGCCTCCGTGCGCGACTGGCTCGACGACGAGGGTTCCGCGTGGCACACCGCGATCATCGACGCCTGGGCCGCAGCGGGCGTGGCGATGGCCGACGAGCGCGACGAGTCCGTCCCCCGGACGCTGGAGGGCCTGACCATCGTCGCCACCGGATCGCTGCAGCACTACACGCGCGACTCGGTGAAGGAGGCGATCATCAGCCGCGGCGGCAAGGCCTCGGGCTCGGTGTCGAAGAAGACCGACTACGTCGTGGTCGGCGAGAACGCCGGGTCCAAGGCCGACAAGGCCGAGCAGCTGGGGGTCCCGGTCCTCGACGAGGACCAGTTCACCATTCTCCTCGCGCAGGGTCCCGAGGCGCTGGCCTGACCGCTCAGCTCTCGTAGGAGCGGCCGGCGAGGGTCACCTTGTTGTCGGGCTCGTCCGGCGCCTCGGTCCAGGTCGTGGTGCCGCAGTTCTTGCCGCGCTTGTCGCAGATCGTCTCGGTGCGGTCGACGGCCGCCGGCTCGGGGACCCGGGCGATCTCGACGGTCTGCTCGACGCAGGCGCCGGTGGTCGCCGAGCAGGTCGTCACGACGTTGCCGTCGACCCGGTAGAGGTGGCCGTCGCGCGTCCACCCCAGCTCCCACGGCGCTCCCGCGACGGTGACGCTGGCGCCGGTCGCGACGTCGTACACCCGTGTCTCGGTGACGTCGCTGCTGTCGGCCAGCTCCTCGAGGAACTCCATCGCGTGGGTTCCGTCGGGGGAGAGGTCGAGCCAGCCGTAGGCGCCCTCGGGGAGGCGCACGGTGAGGAACGTGCTTCCGCCGATGGCAGTGCGGACGAAGCGGCGATCTCCCTCTCCCGAGGTGACCAACCCACCGCGGACGGTGCCGGCGTCGACGACGCCGGCGACCTCGCTGCTGGTGCGCCAGTCGACGGCATACGGCTCGTCGGCGAAGTCCACGTAGAGCACGTCCCCCGCGAGCGAGAGCGACGGCACGTCCCCGGCATCCGGCTCGAGGTCGGGCAGGAGCACGCTCGCGGCCACCTCGCCGGTCGCCACGTCACGCACCACGGCGTACGTCCGGTCGCCACGCTGCTCGGCGAGGGCGTAGTAGGGGAGGTCGGGGTCGGTCGCGGGGCCCCAGCCCTCGGGGACCTCGCCCAGGTCGACCGACCGTCCGTCCCCGCCGACGAGGGTGAGCGTCTCGGGGCCGGAGTCTGCGGAGACGCCGCCCCGGTCGTTGCTCCGCACGAGGACTCCCTCGGAGGTGTAGTGGAGGGAGTGCACGGTGCCGGGCACGTCGATCGACGTCCCACCGACGTAGACGTGCGAGCCGACGGCGAAGACGGCTGCGGTGCCGGGGGTCGAGGCCGGGTCGGGCGCGCTGTCGTGACGCCCGGACGGCAGGGAGAGGAGGAGGGAGCCACCCAGGACCAGCGTGGCGGCCACGGACCCGACGGCGCCGACGGTACGTCGTCGGCGGCGGAGCTGACGACCACGACCGAGCACGGCAGCGGTGGGCACAGCGGGGACACCGAGGTGGTCGGCGTGGGCGCGCAGGTCCTCGCGCAGGAGGGTCTGCAGGTGCTGGTCGGTGAAGTGGTCGCTCACGAGTGGGCTCCGTTCGCGGTCGCGGGAGAGGTGGGAACGGCGTCGTCACCGATCAGCTCGCGCAGGCGAGCCAGGGCGGCCGACGTCTGTGACTTCACGGTGCCGGGGGCGCAGCCGAGGGCGTCCGCGGTCTGGGCCACTGACAGGTCGTCGTAGAAGCGGAGCACCACGACCGCGCGCTGTCGCGGTGGCAGGGCAGCCAGCGCGTCGAGGACGGCGGGGCGGTCGCTGGGATCGGGCGTGCGCCCCGTCAGGTCCCGGCCGACGTCCTCGTGCGGCAGCTCGTTGCGCCACGAGCGGCGCCGGAACCACGAGGTCGCGGTGTTGACGAGGGTCGTGCGGGCGTAGGCATAGGCCGCCTGCCGCTCCCGGACCCGCGCCCAGGCGACGTACGTCTTGGCCAGTGCCGTCTGCGTCAGGTCCTCGGCCAGCCCGTGGTCACCCAGCAGGAGGTGGGCGGTGCGGTAGAGACCGGGCCAGGAGGCATGAACGAAGTCCGCGAAGTCCGCGTCCTGTTCGTGGCTGTTCATCAGTGCTCCTCGAGATGGATTCACCTTGACAGACGCCTCGTCCGGGGCATCGGTTGGGAGCGAGCCCCAGGTTTGGAACATCCCGGATGGGGTCACAAGCACCTGAACGACTAATCCTTGGGAGTCAGCATGCGTCTCACCCGTCCACTCGTCCCGGTCCTCGTCGCGGCAGCGGCACTCGCCGCCCCGCTGGCACTCGTCCCGTCCGCCCAGGCCGCCGCGCCCACGTGCGGTGGGCTGAAGGCGACCATCGTCGGCAACAACAAGGCCAACAAGATCACCGGCACCCGCAAGCGGGACGTGATCGTCGCCCGAGGGGGCAACGACACCATCCGCGGTCTCGGGGGCAACGACGTCATCTGCGGTGGGGACGGCGCCGACACCATCTTCGGCGGTGACGGCAACGACCGCCTCTTCGGCGAGGCGGACCTGCTGAGGATCGACCAGTTCGGCAGGGTCGTGAAGAAGGGCGACACGATCACCGGTGGCGCGGGCAACGACACGATCGACCTGGGCTACGACCCGCGCCCGGCGAGCGAGGGCACCAAGGTGGTCCTCGACGGGGTGTCGTACGCCAACGCGCCGGCGGCGGTCGTCGTCGACTTCCGTGCCGGCTCCACGGTCGCCATCGCTGCGGAGGGCAGCGACACCGTGACCGGGTTCGACGGCGGCATCCGGATCTACGGCTCGCCGCTGGGCGACACGATCAAGGGCACCAACTCCGCCGACGTCATCGCCGCGCGAGGGGGTGACGACACGATCTTCGGCCGCGGCGGCGACGACAGGATCGCCGCCGACACGGCCGGCACGACGGGCAACGACCGCCTCTACGGCGAGGCCGGCGACGACACCCTCGTCGGCACCGCCGGGAGCGACACCCTGGTCGGCGGAAGCGGTGGGGACACCGTCACCTCGACCTCGGAGCTCCATCAGGTGATCCGCGGCGGCGCCGGCAACGACACCATCACCTTCCCGATCCCGGCGGAGTCCGGCTTCGTGGCCAAGGGTCACGGAGGTCAGGACCGGCTGCGCCTGCTGCCCAACTCCAACCCCGTGCTCAAGCCGACACTGCGCATCGATCAGCAGAGGAGGAGCACGATCCGTGACCTCCAGCCCTACACGCTGGAGGGCAGGATCACCGGATTCAGCGACGTGCTCCTCCCGGCCCGCGCCCTCTCGATCTTCAAGGGCAGCAACGACTCGGAGATCATCGCCGCCCACCCCGACTACCGCGCCATGATCTACGGCCGCGGCGGTGCCGACGTGATGATCGGCTCGCGGCAGCCGGACCGTCTCGACGGTGGCCGCGGCTTCGACATCGCCCGTGGGCGCGGCGGCAACGACACCTGCAAGGCGGCCGAGAAGCGCTCCAGCTGCTGAGGGCCGAGCACCGGCCCGGGCCTCTCGAGAGGCCCGGGCGGAGTCGTGGAGGGTCGCCCCTAGGATTGACCCCATGCCCGAGATCTCCCGCGAGGAGGTGGCCCACCTGGCCGCCCTCGCCCGCATCGACCTCTCCGACGCCGAGCTCGACCACCTGGCGCCCCAGCTGAGCGTCATCCTCGAGTCCGTCGCCTCCATCACCGGTGTGGCGGGCGACGACGTGCCGCCCACCTCGCACGCGATCCCGCTGACCAACGTGTTCCGCGAGGACGTCGTGGTGCCCGGACTCAGTGCGGAGGAGGCGCTGTCCGGTGCCCCCGCCGTCGAGGGGCAGCGCTTCTCGGTGCCGCGCATCCTCGGCGAGGAGGCCTGATGAGCACGCCACCGATCCTCACCGCGACCGCGGCAGCGATGGCTGCGGATCTCGCCGGGGGACGGGTCTCCTCGACCCAGCTCACCGAGGCCCACCTCGACCGCATCGACGCCGTCGACACCGCCCCTGACGGGCGCGGTGTGCACGCCTTCCTCCACGTCGACCGCGTGGGCGCGCTGGTGCAGGCCGCGGAGTCCGACGCCCGTCGTGCCCGCGGTGAGGCACGCGGCCCCCTGGACGGCGTACCGATCGCGGTCAAGGACGTGCTCGCCACCCGCGGGCTCCCCACGACCTGCGGCTCGAAGATCCTCGAGGGCTGGGTCCCGCCCTATGACGCCACCGTGGTCGAGCGCCTGCGCGTCGCCGGGCTGCCGATCCTGGGCAAGACCAACATGGACGAGTTCGCGATGGGATCCTCCACCGAGCACTCCGCCTACGGCCCGACCCGCAACCCGTGGGACCTCGACCGGATCCCCGGCGGCTCCGGTGGCGGCTCGGCGGCGGCCGTCGCGTCCTTCCAGGCCCCGCTTGCGATCGGCACCGACACCGGCGGCTCGATCCGCCAGCCCGGCGCCGTCACCGGCACGGTCGGCGTGAAGCCGACCTACGGCGGGGTGTCCCGCTATGGCCTCGTCGCCCTGGCCAACAGCCTCGACCAGGCCGGTCCGGTCACCCGGACGGTGCGCGACTCCGCGATGCTGCACGACGTGATCGGCGGTCACGACCTGCGCGACTCCACCTCCATCAAGCAGGACTGGCCGTCCTTCACCGAGGCGGCCACGCAGGGCGCGACCGGCGACATGACCGGCGTTCGGGTCGGCGTCATCACCGAGCTGGCAGGCGACGGCTGGCAGGCCGGTGTGATGGCACGCTTCAACGAGTCCGTCGAGCTGCTGGTCAAGGCCGGCGCCGAGGTCGTGGAGGTGTCGTGCCCGTCCTTCGTGCACGCGCTCGCGGCCTACTACCTGATCCTCCCCGCGGAAGCCTCGAGCAACCTCGCGAAGTTCGACGCGATGCGCTTCGGCCTGCGGGTCACGCCCGACGGCGACCCCAGTGCCGAGGACGTCATGCGCGCCACCCGTGACGCCGGCTTCGGCGACGAGGTCAAGCGCCGCATCATCCTCGGCACGTACGCACTCTCCAGCGGCTACTACGACGCCTACTACGGCCAGGCCCAGAAGATCCGCACGCTCATCACGCGTGACTTCGAGACGGCGTTCGCTCGCGTGGACGTACTGGTGTCGCCGACGGCCCCGACGACGGCGTTCAAGCTGGGCGAGAAGCTCGACGACCCCATGGCGATGTACCTCAACGACCTCGCCACCATTCCCGCCAACCTCGCGGGAGTGCCGGGCATCTCGGTGCCCAACGGCCTCGCCGACGAGGACGGGCTCCCGAGTGGGTTCCAGGTGCTCGCCCCCGCCCTGGCCGACGACCGGGTCTACCGGGTCGGCGCCGCGCTGGAGAAGCTGCTCACCGATCAGTGGGGCGGACCCCTGCTCGACCGCGCGCCCGGACTGGAGACTGACCGATGACCGACACGCTCATGCCCCTCGACGACGTGCTGGCTGCCTTCGACCCGGCGATCGGGCTCGAGGTCCACGTCGAGCTCAACACCGCGTCCAAGATGTTCTGCGGCTGCCCCGCGGTCTTCGGCGGCGAGCCGAACGCCGGCGTCTGCCCGACCTGCCTCGGCCTGCCCGGCGCGATGCCCGTGGTCAACGCCAAGGCCGTCGAGTCGGCGATCCGGATCGGCCTCGCGCTGAACTGTGACATCGCCGAGTGGTGCCGCTTCGCCCGGAAGAACTACTTCTACCCGGACATGCCGAAGAACTTCCAGACCTCGCAGTACGACGAGCCGATCTGCTTCGACGGCTACATGGACGTCGACCTCCAGAACGACGCCGGGGAGACCGAGACGTTCCGGGTGGAGATCGAGCGGGCCCACATGGAGGAGGACACCGGGAAGTCGCTGCACGTGGGCGGCGCCACGGGCCGCATCCACGGCGCCGACTACTCGCTGGTCGACTACAACCGCGCCGGCATCCCGCTGATCGAGATCGTCACCCGCCCGATCATGGGCGCGGGGGAGCGGGCACCCGAGGTCGCCAAGGCGTACGTCGCCCAGCTCCGCGAGCTGATCGTCGCGCTCGGCGTCTCGGAGGCGCGGATGGACCAGGGCAACCTCCGAGCCGACGTGAACCTGTCGCTCGCTCCGAAGGACAGCGGCGCGCTCGGCACCCGCACCGAGACCAAGAACGTCAACTCGTTCCGCTCCGTCGAGCGGGCGGTGCGCTACGAGATGCAGCGCCACGGCGCGATCCTCAGCGGCGGCGGATCGATCCTCCAGGAGACGCGCCACTGGCACGAGGACACCGGCATCACGACGAGCGGACGTGAGAAGTCCGACGCCGAGGACTACCGCTACTTCCCCGAGCCGGACCTGGTGCCGGTCGCGCCGAGCCGCGAGTGGGTGGAGGAGCTGCGCGGCACGCTGCCGGAGAACCCGACCGTGCGCCGCGCCCGGCTGCAGGCCGACTGGGGCTTCACCGACATGGAGATGCGCGACACGGTGGGTGCGGGCGCGCTCGGGCTGGTCGAGGAGACCATCGCCGAGGGCGCCGCGCCCCAGGCTGCGCGCAAGTGGTGGCTCGGCGAGCTCGCCCGGCGCAGCAACGAGGACGGCGTCGACATCGTCGACCTGCCGATCACGCCCGCCCAGGTCGCGCGCATCCAGGCCCTCGTGGACGACAAGACGGTCAACGACAAGCTGGCCCGCCAGGTGTTCGAGGGCGTGCTGGCGGGTGAGGGCACCCCGGACGAGGTGGTCGAGAGGCGCGGCCTGGCCGTGGTCTCCGACGACGGCGCCCTGGGTGCCGCGGTCGACACCGCCATCGCCGCCAACCCCGGCGTCGCCGACAAGATCCGTGACGGCAAGCACGCGGCGGCCGGCGCACTGATCGGTGCGGTGATGAAGGAGATGCGCGGACAGGCCGACGCCGGCCGGGTGCGTGAGCTGATCCTGGAGAAGCTGGCCTGACCTCGGCTCCTGGCGGGACTTGCGCGGTCTAGACAACTTGTTATGGTGCTCGTGCGTCACATGAGTCACATCACCAACCAACGCTCGCACCAACGGGGATTGTTCTGTCGCGTCAGACTCGTCGCGCCTTCCTCGCGAGCGGGAAGGAAGTCATGCACCATCTCATTCGACCCATCCGATCGGCAGCGATCGTCCTGTCGAGCGCCGCGCTCGGCGCCGGCATGCTCGCCGCACCGCCCGCCTCGGCGGACCCGACTCCCGCGCTGCGAGCCGCCAAGGCCGCGGTGCCCACGGACAGCACGCCGTCCACCATCGCCGCCACGTGGCTCGCCGACGAGCTCACCAACGGCCTGATGGTCAGCGAGCAAGGTCCGGACTTCGGTCTCACCATCGACACCGGCATGGCCCTGTCGACGGTCGTCGACCAGGGTGCCGTCAACGCGGAGATCACCACGGCCCTGGAGGCCCGTATCGGCGAGTACGTCGGCGACGGCACCAAGGAGTCCTACGCCGGGCCGCTGGCCAAGGCGGCCGTCTACGCCAAGGTGGCCAAGCAGAACCCGACCAGCTACGGCGGGGTCAACCTCGTCACCCGCCTCGAGGAGCGCACCGCCAACGTGCCTGCCGATCCGGCGGCAGAGCCGCAGGCGGCGGCGATCGCCGGGCGGATCTTCGACAAGTCCGAGTACGGCAACTACGCCAACGTCGTGGGTCAGTCCTACGCCGTGCGTGCGCTGTCGGACGCCCGGTCGACCGAGGCCGCCGCGGCGCGCGACTTCCTGCTCAAGCAGCAGTGCGCGTCGGGCTACTTCCGCGCCGGCTTCGACAAGGCCGACGTGACCAACCAGTCGTGCACCGAGGGCGCCTCGGGCAGCGAAGCCGACCCGGACACCACGGCGTTCGCCGTGATCAACCTGATCGAGTCGGGTGACAAGACCCCGGCCGTCCAGGCCGCGCTCGCCAAGGCCGGCACCTGGCTCGTCGGCCGTCAGCGGGGCAGCGGTGCGTTCCGCGCCGCCGCGCCGATCAGCAAGATCAACACCAACTCGACCGCGATCGGCGGCTTCGCCCTCGGTCTGCTGAAGGAGCGCGACGCGGCGCTCAAGGCGGCGCTCTGGGTGCGCAAGAACCAGCCCGTCGACAAGTACAAGTGCCGCACGGCGCTGACCAAGGACCTGGGTGCCGTCGCCTACCGCAAGGACCGGGTGAAGGCGTCCTCGACCACCGGGATCCCGGCGTCGGCCCGTGACGAGTGGCGCCGCGCCACCGCCCAGGCGGTGCTCGGTCTGCAGTTCGCGCCGGCCAGCAAGGACAAGCTCAAGATCGTCTCGGTGCGCAAGCAGGCCCGGGCCGGCGAGCGCGTCCAGTTCCGTGTCTACGGCCTCGCCCCCAGCGAGAGCGCCTGCATGCAGGTCAAGGGTGACTTCCGCCGTGTCAAGGGCAAGAAGTCGGGCGACAAGATCGTGCGCAAGCTGCAGCTCCCCGCGGGCAACCAGCGTCGCGTCGGCCTGGTGAAGACCTCCGACGACCTGGCGCGTACGTCGCTGCGCGTGCGCAACTGATCCGTTCGGACAGCAGCACCCGCACCACCTGCACCACCACCCCGGCCCGGCGTCCCACGACGCCGGGCCGGGGTGCGTCCGGGCCGGTGGAGGGATAGGCTGCCCACGCCGCACCCACCTGGGTCGGCACCACTTACGCCCGAGCTGGGGAAAGCCGGTCCGAAACCGGCGCTGACCCGCAACCGTGGGCACGGGAGCGATCCCGTGCGAGCCGGAACACCCGCCTCGACGCGTCTTGATCACCATCGCTGTCGAGGAATGCAGCGAGGGCAGAGCGGTGCATGCCGTCTCCCTCGCTGTCGCAGCGAGGGAAGGAACCATGAAGCTCTCCCCGCCGAGAAGCATCTTCTCGGGACTCGCGCTGGCGGTTGCCACCACGGCCCTGGCCCAGCCCCTGCTTGCGCCGGCGGCCATGGCCGCGACCGATGTCCCGGCCCCCGCCGCCGCTCGAGCCGGCACCGCATGGCTGGCCACCCAGCTCACCGATGGGGTGATCCACAACCCCAACTACGGTGGCTTCGACGACTACGGCCTCACCCTCGACATCGGCGTCAGCATGGACGAGGTCGGCAGTGACCAGGCGCTCGTGCGGCAGATCCGCACGGCGATGGCGGCCAAGGTCGACAACTATGTCACCGGCGTCGATTACGGCACGCCGGACGAGCGCTACTCCGGCCCGCTCGCCAAGTCGCTGGTCTTCGCGCAGGTCTCGGGCGCCGAGCCGCGGGCCTACGGCGGCTTCGACCTGGTGGAGGAGGTCGAAGCCCGCGTGACGGCCTCAGGCCCGAGCACCGGTCGGCTCGCGGACCTGAGCGCGTACGGCGACTACGCGAACACCTTCGGCCAGGTGCTCGCCGCTCGCGGTCTTGCGATCGCCGGCTCGCCCGACGCAGGGGCGGTCATGGACTTCTTGCTGAAGCAGCAGTGCTCCTCGGGATTCTTCCGAGTCTTCTTCGACTCCGACCCCGCGGCTGAGGGCCAGGGCTGCGTCGAGGGTGTCGACGGCGCCGACACCGACGCCACGGCCATGGTTGTTGCCCAGCTGGCTGCCGTCCCGTCCCGATCCGCACAGGTCCAGGGCGCGATGGACCGGGCCACCGCCTGGTTGGCATCCACCCAGAAGGCCGACGGATCGTTCGTCGGGAGCGCGTACACACCCGACTCCAACACCAACAGCACGGGTCTGGCCGCCAGTGCGCTGGCCGCCGGGGGCAAGTGCGAGCAGGCCGGGAAGGCCGCCGAGTGGGTCTCCACACTGCAGGTGGGGCCGCAGTCCGCGAGCTCGTCGCTCGCCGGAGAGGAGGGTGCACTCGCCTACGACTCCACCGCGCTCTCCAGGGCCGCCGCTGACGGCATCACCGACGGCACCCGTGACCAGTGGTGGCGAGCCACGGTCCAGGCCGTCGCCGGACTCACCCAGCTGCGCGGCTCCGTCGCGTCCCTCGCGATCGCCGCGTCGGGCGCCGAGCCGGGCCACGCAGCGACGCTGACCGGGACCGGGGCGAAGGCGGGCGAGCGATTCTGCCTGAGCGGCCCCGGCATCACCGGCACTCGCACGGTGGTGGCGGGCCACGGAGGCACGCTCACGACCCAGGTGGTCCTCCCGGCCGTCAGTGGTCCGGCGAGCTACCGGTTCACCGGCCGTGACGGCGCCGCCACCGTCACGGTCGCCGTGAAGTCCGCGACGGCCCAGGGCTCGGTGGCGGGCGTTCGACTGGTCGGACCCGCAGGTTTCCGTGCGGGGGGCAGCAAGGCGCTCCTCGAGGTCGTCGGGGCTGCTCCGGGCGCGCGATTCGTGCTCCGCAGCCCTGTCGGTTCCGACGTCACGGTGGTCGCCGGGTCGGACGGCGCCCTGACCCGCACGGTGACGCTCCCCGCCAGGACCACGACCGCCTCCTACGTCCTGCTCGGGGCCGACGGCCAGGTCGGCGATGACGTGCGAGTGCTCGGCAAGACCTCGTTGAAGGTCTCGTCCAAGAAGACCAAGGGGTCGCGGACGCGCATCCTGGTCCGCAGGTTGGCGCCGCGCGAGAAGGTGCGCCTGATCGTCGCGGGCAGGACCCTCGCCAAGGGTCGTGCCAACCGGAAGGGTCGATTCGTCACTCGGGTCGCGCTGCCCGGCGATCGGGCCAAGGTCCGTGTCCGCGCCGCAGGGCAGTTCGCCCGCCTGCGCTCAGGCTCGACGATCGTGTCGCTGCGATGACGTCGCTCTCCCTGCGTGGAGTGGTGTGCGCAGCCGTCCTGCTGGTGGCCGGTCCGGGGTTCGTCCTCGGCACGGCCCCGGCGGCGAGCGCCGCCACCTGCACGTCCTCGGGCGGGGTGAGTGTGGTCGTCGACTACCGCGAGCTGGGTGGCAGCACCGTCACGGCCTGCGCCGCCGACGGTGGCGGCAAGAGCGCGGCCGCGATCTTCGCCTCGGTGGGGGTCACCATCTCGTATGCGACCCGGCAGCCCGGGTTCGTGTGCCGGGTCAACGGCGCGCCGACCAGCGACCCGTGCGTCAACGCCTCCCCGGCCAACGCCTACTGGGGCCTGTGGTGGGCCGACGGCTCGAAGGCGTCGTGGACCTACTCGTCCTACGGCGTCGGCGGGCTCACGGTCCCCGCAGGCGGGTCGGTCGGCTGGTCCTGGCAGCAGGACCGTGCGGCGGGCGCGAGCGTGCCGCCGGGTGTCGCGCCGCCGGTGACCGCCAGCTCCACCGCGCCCACCAGCCCGAGCCCCTCAGCGAGCTCGTCGCCCACGGCGTCGCCGACGTCGTCCTCGCCCACGCCGACGCCGTCCGGCGGCGGATCGTCGAGTCCGTCGCCGTCGAGCCCGACCTCGGGCGCGGGAGGGGGCTCGAGCTCCTCGGGCGGCTCCGGATCGGCCTCGTCGGGGTCCGGCGCGTCGTCGGCCAGCCCCTCGACGACCCCGAGCAGGTCACCACTTGCCCCTGAGTCTCCAGCAGACTCAGAGGCAGCGGCGGCGCCCGGCGATCCCTCCGACGACCCCACCCTCGACGTTGGGTCTCCTGGAGACTCAACGGCGAGTGAGGGAGCCACGGATGAGGGCCTGGCGGCTGAGTCTCCCGAAGACTCACGTGCGAGCACGCCGGCGGAGGCTGGTGCGCCCACGGTCGACGAGCCGGCTCGGGTCCCGGCCGCGGTCACCTGGGGAGTCGTCGGCCTGCTCGCGATCGCGATCGCCGGCAGCGCCGTCGTGGCGCGTCGTAGACGGGGGGTCTGACGCGTCGTGACCGGATCGGCTGCGCCTCTGACGGGGCTGCCGCGTGACCTGCACCCGATCGCCTGGTGGTCCTGGGCGATCGGGTTGGCCACCGCAGCGTCGCAGACCACCAACCCGTTGCTGCTGCTCCTGATCATGGGGGCAGCCACGGTGGTGGTGATGGCGCGCCGATCCGGTCACCCGTTCGGCCGGTCCTTTCGGCTCTACGTGATGCTCGCCGCGCTCACCGTGGTGCTCCGCGTGGTGTTCCGGATCATCTTCGGCGGCCAGGAGGTGGGCCACGTGCTGCTCGCCCTCCCCGAGATCCCGCTGCCTGACTGGGCCGCCGGGATCCGGCTCCTCGGCCCGGTGACCAGCGAGGCGCTGCTGGCCGGGCTCTACGACGGGCTCCGGCTCGCCGCGATCATCATCTGCGTCGGCGCTGCGAACTCGCTCGCCAACCCCAAGCGCCTGCTCGCGTCCGTGCCGCCCGCGCTCTACGAGATCGGCACCGCACTCGTCGTCGCGGTCACGATCTTCCCGCAGCTCGCCGACAGTGCCCGACGGGTGCGGGCCGCCCAGGCGCTGCGCGGTGGTACGACGACAGGCGTGGGACGGCTGCGCCGCTTCCTCGTCCCGGTCCTCGAGGACGCGCTCGAGCGATCCCTCGCGCTGGCGGCCGGCATGGACACCCGCGGCTACGGCCGCTCCGGCGGTGCGTCACCGCGGGAGCGGTGGCTCACCGGATCGTTGCTCCTGATGGCTCTCACCGGCATCTGCGTGGGGACCTACGCCTGGCTCGACCCCACCGCGCCGCGCATCCTGGCGCTGCCGATGCTCGGCCTCGGGGTCGTCGTCGCGGTGCTCGGGCTGGTCAGCTCCGGCCGTCGCGTGGCCCGCACCCGCTACCGGCCCGACCAGTGGCGTACGCCGGAGCTCCTCACCGTCGGCGTCGGGCTCGCCGTGGCCGTGCTCGGGTGGCTCGTCGGCCACACCCAGGTCCCGGTGGCCTACCCGGGCGTCGATGTCGTGCCCTACCTGTCGCCCCTGGCGCTGGCCGTCGGCCTGATCGGCACGTTGCCGGCCGTCGCCACACCGGTCCCGTCGACCACCTTCGTGCGCAGCCAGGTGACGCAGGAGGTGGCCGCGTGAGCAGGAACGGTGTCATCGAGCTGCGGGACATCGGCTTCCGCTACGACCAGCACGACGTGCTGGCGCACGTCGACCTGACCCTGGACGAGGGAGAGCTGGTGGTCGTCTCCGGGCGCACGGGTGTCGGGAAGTCCACCCTGCTCGGCGTGATCACCGGGCTGGTGCCGCGGTTCACCGGCGGCGTGCTCACCGGCGACGTCCTGCTGGACGGCGCCAGCATCGTCGAGCAACCGCCTCGCGAGCGCGCGCACCTCGTGGGCTACGTCGGTCAGGACCCGCTGGCCGGATTCGTCGCCGACACGGTCGAGGAGGAGCTCGCCTACGGCATGGAGCAGCTCGGGATCGCGCCCGGGACGATGCGCCGCCGCGTCGAGGAGACCCTCGACCTGCTCGGCATCGCCGACCTGCGCGCACGCGACCTGCGCACGCTGTCCGGCGGCGAGCAGCAGCGGGTCGCGATCGGGTCGGTGCTCACCACGCACCCCCGGGTCCTCGTGCTCGACGAGCCGACGTCTGCCCTCGATCCGACGGCCGCCGAGGACGTGCTGGCCACCATCACGCGCCTGGTCCACGACCTGGGGCTCACCGTGCTGCTCGCCGAGCACCGCCTCGAACGCGTGGTGCCCTTCGCCGACCGCATCTGCCTGGTCACCGGCGACGGCGGGATCCGTGTCGACGAGCCGCAGCGGGTTCTCGCCGACTCGCCCGTCGCACCGCCCCTGGTCGAGCTGGGCCGTCTGGCCGGCTGGGAGCCGCTGCCGCTCACCGTCCGTGACGCCCGCCGGTCCGCCCGCTCGCTGCCGACGCTGTCGCCCCCCGACCAGGGGCCGACCCGAGTGCCCGGCACCAAGCGGGTCCTGCTCGCCGCCAGGGGCGTCACGGTCGTGCACGGCCACACCGTGGCCGTCCGGGAGCTCGACCTGACCCTGTCCGCCGGCACCGTCACCGTGCTGATGGGGCGCAACGGGTCGGGCAAGTCCAGCCTGATCTGGGCGCTCCAGGGCTCCGGGAAGCGCCGTTCGGGCACGCTCGACGTCGCGGGCGACGACCCGGCGCGGCTGGCGGGCGCCCAGCGTCGTACGCACGTGGGGCTGGTGCCCCAGACGGCCGCGGACCTGCTCTACCTCGAGACCGTGAGCGAGGAGTGCGCCGCGGCCGACGCCGGCGCGGACGCCGGTCCGGGGACGTGTCGGGGGCTCCTCGACCGGCTGGCCCCCGGCATCGAGGAGACCCTCCACCCACGCGACCTCTCCGAGGGCCAGCGCCTGGCGCTGGCGCTCTCGATCGTGCTGACCGACCGCCCGCCGGTCGTGCTGCTCGACGAACCCACCCGCGGCCTCGACTACGCCGGCAAGGCCGAGCTGGCCCGGATCGTCGCCGGCCTCGCCGCCGAGGGGCGGGCAGTCCTGGTCGCGACGCACGACGTCGAGTTCGCCGCGCACGTCGCCGACGAGGTGGTCGTGATGGCGGAGGGGGAGGTCGTCTCCAGCGGCTCGCCCCAGCGGGTGCTGGCCGAGTCGCCGTCGTTCGCCCCGCAGGTCACCAAGGTGCTCGGCCCGCCGTGGCTCGTCGTCGAGGAAGTGGCCGCTGCACTCGCGAGGAGTACGGCGCAGTGAGCACCGTCGAGCGCCCCCGTTCGCGCCCCCGTCCGCGAGTGCCGCACGCCGTCGCCCTGCCGATCGGCCCCCGCACCGCCGCGGTGCTCGTGGTCGCATCCGTCGCCGGCCTGATGATGCTGTGCTGGCCGCTGCTCCTCCAGGCCGAGCCCGGCCAGCGCGTCGAGCCGCCCTTCCTGTTCCTGGCCCTGCTGCCGCTGGTCATCGTCGTGGTCCTGGCGGAGATGGGCGAGGGCGGCATGGACTCGCGGGTCCTCGCGGTGCTCGGGGTGCTGTCCGCGATCAACGCCGTGATGCGCGGCCTCGGCGCCGGCACGGCCGGGATCGAGATGGTCTTCTTCCTGCTCGTGCTCGGCGGGCGTGTGTTCGGGGCGGGCTTCGGCTTCGCCCTCGGATGCACGTCGCTCTTCGCGTCCGCGCTGCTCACCGCGGGCGTGGGGCCGTGGCTGCCGTTCCAGATGATCTGTGCGGCATGGGTCGGGATGGGCGCCGGGTTGTTGCCCCGCCGGGTCGGCGGCCGCGCCGAGATCGCGATGCTGGTGGCCTACGCCGTGGTCGCGTCCTACCTCTACGGCCTGCTGATGAACCTCAGCTTCTGGCCCTTCGCCCTCGGCATCGCGGTGCCCGGGCACGAGGGCTCGCTGGCCTACCTCGCCGGTGCCCCCGTGCTCGAGAACGCGCACCGCTTCCTCGTCTACACGCTGCTCACCTCGACCGGTGGGTGGGACACCGGTCGGGCCATCACCACGGGGATCGCGATCGTGGTCCTGGGACCGGCGATCCTGACGACGCTGCGCCGAGCCGCGCGCCGTGCGGTCGTCAGGCCCGGATGAGGTTCAGGGCCGGATGAGGTTCAGGGCCGGATGATGATGATCCGGTCGTCGGCAGGCGTCGGCCGCCCCCGGCCGTCCCGGTTGGAGGTGGTGATCCAGAGCCGGCCATCGGGAGCGGTCACCACGGTGCGCAGGCGGCCGTAGTCCTCGGTGAAGTACGCCCTCGGTCGTGATGCCCTCCCGGCCGCGGACACGTTGATCCGCCACAGGCGCTGGCCGCGCAGCCCCGCCATCCAGAGGGCCCCATCGGCATACGCCAGTCCGCTCGGCGACGCCTGGTCGACCGGCCAGACCAGCTGCGGATCGACGAAGTCCGGCCCGCCGCCGACGCCCTCGACCCGGGGCCAGCCATAGTTGCCGCCCTTCTCGATGAGGTTCAGCTCGTCGAAGTCGGAGTCGCCGAACTCCGAGGCCCACAGTCGGCCCTGGTCGTCCCACGCGAGTCCCTGGACGTTGCGGTGCCCGAGCGACCAGACGGGCGAGTCGGGGTCGGGGTTGCCGGGTGCAGGTGCGCCGTCGGGGGTGATGCGCAGGATCTTGCCTGCGAGGCTGTCGGGGTCCTGCGCCAGCTCCGGGTCGCCGGTCTCACCGGTGCTGACGTAGAGGTGGCCGTCGGGGCCGAAGGCGATGCGCCCGCCGTCGTGGATGAAGCCCCGTGGGATGCCGTCGAGCACGACTGCCGGCTCGCCCAGGGTCGTACCGTCGAGCGGTGCACTGAGCACCCGGTTGTCGGTGCCGGTGGTGAGGTAGAAGAACAGGGTCCGGTCGTCGTCGAAGTCCGGGGACACCGCGACGCCGAGCAGGCCCGCCTCGCCCTGTGGCACCGCGGCCGAGAGCGCACCGAGGCGGGTGAGGGTGCCGTCCGCGGTGACCTGGAGGACCCGGCCGGAGTCGCGTTCGGTGACGACCGCGGCGCCGTCGGGCAGGAAGTCGACGCCCCACGGCACCGCGAGCTGGTCGACGAGGGTGCCGACGGCCCTCGGGTCGCCGGTGCGGTCCGAGGTGGTGCCCTCCGGCGTCTCGCTCGGCGTCGGCTGGCTGGGCAGGTCGGTCGGCTGCGTGGTCCGGGGGAGCGGAGCCGGCGTGTTGCTGGCGCACCCGGTCGAGGCACCCAGCGTGAGCGCCAGGCACATCAGCACCAGTCGCGATCTCATGTGTCCCCTGCTCATGTCGCCAGTGTGCCGGGTGTCGCCGAACGGGTGGCGCCGATGGACGCGGCGACGACGCACCCGATGGCCAGCCACTGCAGGGGAGCGAGGTGCTCCTGAAGGACGACGATCGCGGCCAGCGCCGCGGCGGCCGGCTCCAGGCTCATCAAGATGCCGAACACCGCGGGGCGCAGGCTGCGCAGTGCGACCAGCTCACAGCTGTAGGGGATGACCGAGCTCAGCAGCCCGACGAGCGCGCCGATGAGCAGGATCCGGCCGTCCCAGAGGCTGGTGCCGGCCGTGAGGAGCGCCGGGAGGCTCATGGCGGCCGCCGCGACGGCGCTCGCGACGGCGAGACCGTCGAAGCCGGCCCACCGGCGCCCGGTGCTCGCGCTGAGCAGGATGTACGCCGCCCACGCCGTGCCGGCGAGCAGGGCGTAGGCGACACCGAGGATGTCGAGGCCGGTGCGCTGGAAGCCGAGGAGGACGACGCCGACACCGGCCAGCAGCACCCAGACGACGTCGCGGGCCCGACGGGACCCGAGCACCGCGAGCGTGAGCGGGCCGATGAACTCGATCGTGACCGCGATGCCCAGGGGGATGCGGGAGAAGGACTGGTAGATCGCCCAGTTCATCGTGGCCAGGCTCAGTCCGAAGCCCAGGACCACCAGCCAGTCCGGTCGGGTCCGTCCGGTGAGGCGAGGGCGCGCGATGGCGGCCAGCACGAGGGCGCTGGTGACGAGTCGCAGCCACACCATCGCGGTCGGCGAGATCTCGCCGAAGAGGCCCTTCGCGATGGCAGCGCCGAGCTGGACAGACAAGATGCCGACCAGCACCAGCCCCACGGGTCCGAGCAGGGTGCGGCTCGGTCGGGGTGTCACCCGCGCAGCCTATGCAGGTCGGTCGCGGGCCCCGGGATCGGCCTCGTCGAGACCCGCCAACGCCCGCTTGGCCTGCTGGGCCTCCGCGGCGAAGTAGTCGAGCCCCCAGTCCGCCACGAGCGAGGGGAAGCGGAACGCATCGCCCGGTCGGTCGCGACCGCGGAGCGACTCGCGGACCTCGCCGAGGTCGACGAGTGCACGGTCGAGCTCGTCCAGGTAGTCGTGCAGCATCTGCCGGGTGTGCGTGGGCTCGGTGGCGTGGGCGATGAGCAGTCGCAGCAGGACGGTGTGCTTGAGCACCGGGAACCCGGCGGGTGTGTGGTCCATCCACTCGCGCAGGGCCGCCTGCCCGGCTCGGGTGATGGCGTACGACGTCACCTCTCGCCCGGAGTCGGTGCGGGTGTCAGCGGCGACCAGGCCGCGCTCGGAGAGCCGGCGCAGCTCGGTGTAGATCTGGCTCATCGCGGGGGAGACCCAGTAGAAGCGGAGCGTGACGTCGGCGCGCTGCTTGATCTCGTACCCCGTCAGCTCGTCGCCGAAGGTGAGGAGTCCGAGGATGGCGTAACCGGTCACCGGGATGTCTTGACTCATCTCCGTCGCAGAGTAGTGTTCCTAATCGGAATAGTCACGGACCCGTCACCGCCATCCCACGCTTCGGAGGCCCTCGATGTCGCGCACCCTGCTCATGGTCGGCACTCGCAAGGGCCTGTGGCTCGGCACCTCCGACGCCGCGCGCACGTCCTGGAGCTGGACCGGCCCGCACTTCCCGATGGAGGAGGTCTACTCCGTCATGATCGACACCAGGGGCGAGACGCCACGCCTCCTGACCGGGGCGTCCTCGAGCTGGCTCGGGCCGCAGGTGTGGCGTTCGGACGACCTCGGCACGACGTGGGGCGAGACGCCCAACGGGGCGGCCCGCTTCCCCGAGGACACCGGCGCCACCCTGGCGCGCGTCTGGCAGCTCCAGCCCGGCCTCTCCGCCGACGGTGGTGGCGATGTCGTGTGGGCGGGGACCGAGCCGGGTGCGGTCTTCAGGTCGACCGACCGCGGCGAGACCTTCTCGCTCGTGCGCGGGCTGTGGGACCACCCGCACCGCGAGGAGTGGAACGAGGGCTTCGGCGGTCAGGCCTTCCACACGATCCTCCCGCACCCCTCCGACCCCGACCGGGTCCTGGCCGCCCTCTCGACCGGCGGGGTGTACGTCACCTCCGACGGCGGGGAGTCGTGGGCGCCGTCGAACACCGGCGTGAAGGCGGAGTTCTTCCCCGGCGAGCGCAACTATCCCGAGTTCGGTCAGTGCGTGCACAAGGTCGCGCGCGACGCCGCGGACCCGGACCGGCTCTACCTCCAGAACCACGGCGGCGTCTACCGCTCCGACGACGGCGGAGCGTCGTGGCAGGACATCGCTCCCGGTCTGCCGTCCGAGTTCGGCTTCGCCATGGTCGCCCACCCGCACCGGGGCGACACGGCGTACAACTTCCCGATCGACGGGGCCGATGGCCGCTGGCCGGTCGACGGCAAGGCCCGCGTCTACCGCACGACGGACGCGGGCTCCTCCTGGGAGGCGCTGGGTGAGGGCAGCCTGCCGGAGGGGTACTACGCCGCGGTGATGCGCGACGCGATGTGCGCCGACGACCACGAGGAGGTCGGGCTGTACTTCGGCGGTCGCAACGGCGGCGTGTGGTGCTCCCCGGACGAGGGCCGGTCCTGGCTGGAGATCCACAAGGACCTGCCGGACGTGCTCGTCGTCCGCGCCGCGCAGGTCGCCTGAGCGCCGAGGTCTAGGCTCCCGGCATGGCCGAGTTCTCGCTCTCCCGCAGCACCCGCATCCAGGCGGACCCTGCCCGGGTCCACGCGCTCGTCGACGACTTCCGCGAGTGGCAGAAGTGGTCGCCCTGGGAGGGGCTGGACCCGGCCCTCGACCGCGAGTACACCGGCCCCGACCACGGCGTCGGGTCGACGTACCACTGGTCGGGCAACAAGAAGGCCGGCGAGGGCCAGATGCGGATCATCGAGTCCACGCCGGCCTCGGTCGCGGTGGACCTGCAGTTCGTCAAGCCCTTCAAGGCCCGCAACCTCACCACGTTCACCCTGACCCCCGGCGGCGATGCCACCGACGTGACCTGGACGATGACCGGCACCCGCAGCGCGATCATGGGCCTGGGGGGAAAGCTCTACTTCGACAAGCTGATCGGAGCGGACTTCGAGAAGGGCCTGGCCGCCCTGAAGCAGGAGGCCGAGCAGGTCTGACGGGCGGCGTGTCGGGGTGAGACGGCGCGACCCGCGCGACGAGCGGCCCACTAGCCTGACCGCATGACCCACGCAGCCGACGCACCCGACATGAAGCCCCGGAGCCGCGCCGTCACCGACGGCCTCGAGGCGACCGCTGCTCGGGGGATGCTCCGCGCGGTCGGCATGGGTGACGACGACTGGCACAAGCCCCAGATCGGTGTCGCGTCGAGCTGGAACGAGATCACTCCGTGCAACCTGTCGCTGGATCGCCTCGCCAAGGCCGTGAAGAACGGTGTGCACGCTGCTGGCGGTTTCCCGCTGGAGTTCGGCACGATCTCGGTCTCCGACGGCATCTCGATGGGGCACGAGGGCATGCACTTCTCCCTCGTCAGTCGCGAGGTCATCGCCGACTCGGTCGAGACGGTGATGATGGCCGAGCGGCTCGACGGCTCCGTCCTGCTCGCCGGCTGCGACAAGTCGTTGCCCGGCATGCTGATGGCCGCGGCGCGCCTCGACCTGGCGAGCGTGTTCCTCTACGCCGGCACGATCATGCCCGGCCAGGTGGATGGACGCGACGTCACGATCATCGACGCCTTCGAGGCCGTCGGCGCCTGCCTGGCCGGCAAGATGTCGCGCGAGAAGGTCGACGAGATCGAGCGCGCGATCTGTCCGGGCGAGGGCGCCTGTGGTGGGGCGTACACCGCGAACACGATGGCCAGCGTCGCCGAGGCGATCGGCATGAGCCTCCCGGGGAGCTCCTCCCCGCCGGCGGTCGACCGGCGCCGTGACGGGTTCGCCCACAAGTCCGGTGAGGCGGTCGTGGAGATGCTGCGCCAGGGCATCACCGCGCGCCAGATCATGACCCGCCCCGCCTTCGAGAACGCCATCGCGATGGCGATGGCCCTCGGTGGGTCGACCAACGCCGTCCTGCACCTGCTCGCGATCGCCCGCGAGGCCGAGGTCGACCTGACCCTCGACGACTTCACCCGCATCGGCAAGAAGGTCCCGCACCTCGCCGACATGAAGCCGTTCGGCCGCTTCGTGTGGACCGACTTCGACCGCGTCGGCGGCATCCCCGTCCTGCTCCGGGCGCTGCTCGACGCCGGTCACCTGCACGGGGACGTGCTCACCTGCACCGGCAAGACGATGGCCGAGAACCTCGCCGACCTCGACCCCAAGCCGCTCGACGGCGAGATCCTGCGCCAGCTCGACCGGCCCATCCACGCCACCGGTGGCCTCACCATCCTCAAGGGCTCGCTCGCCCCGGACGGTGCCGTGGTCAAGAGCGCCGGCTTCGACGACTCCACCTTCACCGGCACGGCCCGCGTCTTCGACGGCGAGCGCAAGGCGCTGGACGCCCTCGGCGAAGGCGCCATCGAGGCCGGCGACGTCGTCGTGATCCGCTACGAGGGCCCCAAGGGCGGCCCCGGCATGCGCGAGATGCTCGCCATCACCGGTGCGATCAAGGGCGCCGGGCTCGGCAAGGACGTCCTGCTCATCACCGACGGTCGCTTCTCCGGCGGCACCACCGGCCTGTGCGTCGGCCACATCGCCCCCGAAGCCAGTGACGGCGGCCCGATCGCCTTCGTCCGCGACGGCGACCAGATCACCCTCGACGTGGCCAACATGACCCTCGACCTGCACGTCGCCGATGAGGAGCTCGCAGAGCGGGCCGTCGGCTGGGAGCCGCTGCCCCCGAAGTACACCCGAGGCGTGCTCGGCAAGTACCGCAAGGTCGTGCAGTCCGCCGCGCACGGCGCCGTCTGCTACTGACGCAAGCCCGGTGAGGCGGTCCGGATAGGTTGCGGTCGTGAGCACCACCACCTCGAGCACGCCAGCGTCCCTGGACGCCGCCGACCCGCTCGCCCGCTTCCGGGCGCGCTTCGTCGGCGCGGACTCCGACCTCGTCTACTTCGACGGCAACTCGCTCGGCCGGCCCGTCGCGGCTGCTGCCGAGCGGCTCTCCGAGTTCGTGCACCAGCAGTGGGGCGAGCGCCTCATCCGCGGCTGGGACGAGCGCTGGATGGACCTGCCGACCACCCTCGGCGACGACCTGGCCCGGATCTGCCTGGGTGCGGCGCCGGGCCAGACCGCGATCGGAGACTCGACGACCGTCTGGCTCTACAAGCTGATGCGCGCTGCCGTCGACCACGCTGTGCGCACAGACCCCGGCCGCACCGAGATCGTCATCGACACCGACAACTTCCCGACCGACCGCTATGTCGCGGAGGGCATCGCTGCCGAGCGGGGCCTGACGCTGCGCTGGATCGATGTCGACACGTCCGAGGGCGTCACCGCGGACCAGCTGCGCGAGGCGGTCTCCGAGCGGACGGCCCTCGTGGTGCTCAACCACGTCGCCTACCGCTCGGCCTGGCTCGCGGACGCACCCGAGCTCACCCGGATCGCCCATGAGGCCGGTGCGCTGGTCCTCTGGGACCTCTGCCACTCCGCCGGAGCGGTCCCGATCGACCTCGACGAGTGGGACGCCGACCTCGCGGTCGGCTGCTCCTACAAATACCTCAACGGCGGCCCGGGCTCGCCTGCGTTCGGCTATGTCAACGCCCGCCTCCAGGGCGATCTCACCCAGCCGATCCAGGGTTGGATGGGCCACGCCGACCCGTTCCTCATGGGCCCGGGCTACACCCCGGCCGCCGGGATCCGCCGCTTCATCTCCGGCACCCCGCCGATCCTCGGCATGGTCGCGATGCAGAGCATGCTCGAGCTGGTGGAGGAGGCTGGGATGGAGGCGATCCGCGCCAAGTCCGTCGCGCTGACGTCGTACGCCGTCGAGCTCGCCGACACGACCCTGCCCGAGGTCACCCTCGCCTCGCCTCGCGACCCCGCGCTGCGTGGCGGCCACGTCACCCTCCACCACGACCGGATGCGCGAGGTCACCGCGCGGCTGTGGCAGCGCGATGTCATCCCCGACTACCGCGACCCCGGCGGTCTGCGGATCGGCCTCTCGCCGCTGTCGACGTCCTTCGACGAGGTCGAGCGCGGGATCGCCGCGGTCGCGGAGGCACTGCGATGAGCGAGGCACGCGTGAACTCCCACGGCCAGCGCCTCGGCCGTCCGGTCGAGTGGACGCCGGCGGCGAGGCCGGATGCCTCGACCGTGCTGGAGGCGAAGGGCGTACGCCTCGAGCCGATCGGGCCCCAGCACGTCGACGACCTCCACGCCGTTCTCTGCGGCGAGGACGACGAGCCGATCTGGACCTACCTGTCCTGGGAGCGTCCCGGCGATCGCGACGCGATGGCCGCGATCGTGGACCACGGCAGGCAGGACCCGGGCCGGGTCATGTACGCCATCGTCCCCGTCGAGACCGGCCGCGCGGCGGGCTTCTGCTCGCTGATGCGCATCGACCCCGCCATGGGATCCATCGAGGTCGGCCAGATCGCGTTCGGCCGGCAGCTGCAGCGCAGCCGCGCGGCCACCGAGGCGATGGCGCTGCTCATGCGGCACGCCTTCGACGACCTCGGCCACCGCCGCTACGAGTGGAAGTGCGACAGCCTCAACGGACCCTCGCGGCGCGCGGCGATCCGGCTCGGCTTCATCTGGGAGGGCCGCTTCCGCAACGCCGTCGTCCACAAGGGCCGCAACCGCGACACCGACTGGTTCTCGATCACCGACCGCGAGTGGCCGCGGGTGCGCGCGGCCCTCGACGCCTGGCTCGACGACCGCAACTTCGACGCGATGGGCCGCCAGCGCGTACGCCTGGCCGCCCGCCCCCCTGAGCCGGACCAGCCCCAGTCGGACCAGTCCCGGAAGGAGCACTGACATGGACCAGCGCGTCAGCTTCATCACTCTCGTGGTGGCCGACCTCGGTGTGACCCGCCGCTTCTACGTCGACGGCCTCGGGTGGGAGCCCGAGCTCGACGTGGCCGGCGAGGTGCTGATGTTCCGGGTCGCCGAGAAGGTCGTGCTGAGCCTGTGGGTCGAGTCGGGCTTCGTCGCCGAGGTCGGACACGCGCCGGCCCGTGGCGGCGTTCCCCCGATCACCTTGTCGCACAACCTCGCCAGCCCCGAAGGAGTCGACGTCGTGCTGGAGCAGGCGCGCGTCGCCGGGGCCACCGAGGTCGGTGCGGCCGTCGAGCGCGACTGGGGCGGCTACACCGGCTACTTCGCCGACCCCGACGGCTTCCGCTGGGAAGTGGCCTACAACCCCGGTGAGATCGGGCAGTCCGTGCTGCCGTGAGCGAGCCCACGAGCACCATCGGGGTCCCCGGCTGGGACGACTACTTCCTCGGCATCGCCGTGGCCGTCTCCGCCCGCGCCAAGTGCACCCGGCGCCGCGTCGGCGCGGTGCTGACGATCGACCACCGGATCATCGCCACCGGCTACAACGGCGCCGCGCCCGGCGAGGACGACTGCCTGATGGGGGCCTGCCCGCGCGGGCAGCTGGGGTACGACGACGTGCCGGGGCTCGGCGACTACGACCGCCCCGGCACGATCGGCTTCTGCATCGCCATCCACGCCGAGGTCAATGCGCTGCTCTTCGCGACCCGCGACACCAAGGGCGCGACCGCCTACATCACCGACCCTCCCTGTCCGGGCTGCCGCAAGGCGCTCGCCGCGGCCGGGGTGATCCGGGCGGTCTGGCCCGAGGGCGAGCACGACCGCACGGGTCTCACGACCTGGTGACTGCCACCTGGTGACCGCTCAGTGCGGCTTCACCCAGATCAGCTCGTCGGACTCCCACTTCTCCAGGGCCACCGGCACCAGCATCGTCAGGACCTCCGACGGTGAGCCACCCGTCAGCTCAGCCGCGTGCGCGAGGCCGTACTCCTGGCCGACGGCGTTGTTGTGCGTGTCGATGGTGGAGTCCTTGCGGCTCGGCGTGCCGGCCTCCTGGGCCGCCGCGATCGTGCGGGCGGCGTCGACGCCGAAGCGCGCGGTGAGCACGGCCTGCCACATGAAGTGGCGCAACGCGTTGGTCCGACCCGGCACCCCGCGCCCCTGGCCGGCCGCGATCCGCAGCGCCGCCTCGGAGATCCGCAGCACCTCGACGGTGCCCGAGGGGCCCAGGCCCGCCCTCATCGCCGCGACGGAGAGCCGGGGCACGACGGTGGCGCTGTGAAGGGCCTGATCGAGGAGGTCACCGAGAGCCATGGGCCAACCCTGCCAGACCCCCGCGGCCGGGGGTGGCCGCTGTCGGCGGGTCGTGGCAAGGTCGGATCCATGGCCGACGACCCGAAACTGAAGCTGACTGTCGACGAGGTCCACGAGGCTCCCGGCCTCGACGACTGGCGACTGCTCCTGACCGGCATCCGGGCCCGGTTCCGCACCGGCGACTTCGCGACCGGGCTGGCGCTGGTCGAGCGCATCGGCGCGGCGGCCGAGGAGGCCAACCACCATCCCGACGTCTCGTTGACCTACCCCGAGGTGATCGTCACCCTGTCGAGCCACGACGTGGGCGGCATCACCAGCCGCGACCTCGACCTCGCGCGGCGGATCAGTGGGTTCGCCGCTGATCTGGGTGCCGGCGCCGACGTCTCCGGGCTCACCCAGCTCGAGCCCGGCCTCGACACGTCCGCGGCCGAGGGACTCGGCGCCTTCTACGCCGCACTGCTGGGCGGCAAGGTGGAGGGCGGCGAGCCCGTCGACCCCAGTGGCCAGGTGCCCGGCCTGTGGTTCCAGGGGACGGGGGAGGAGGGTGAGGTGCAGCACCTGCCGGAGGCGGACCACGAGCAGCGCTGGCACTTCGACGTCTGGGTGCCCCACGACGAGGGCGAGCGGCGGCTGCAGGCGGTGCTCGACGCCGGCGGCACGCTCGTCAGCGACGCGGAGGCGCCGGCGTTCTGGGTGGTCGCCGACGCCGACGGCAACCGGTCCTGCATCTGCACGAGGGCCGGGCGGGGGTGACGAAGAAGTAGCGCCGCCACATCCTGGGACGCCAGTTCCACATGTTGGGACGGCTGTCACACTGGCTTGACGCCGGCCCGTCCCGGCGGCGACGGTTGTCGCATGCGCACCGAGATTCTTGTACGCACGCGACGCGTGAGCTGAGGTCACCGACCGAACGCACGCGCGTCACCCCTCGTCGCCCACCGGGCCGAGGGGTTTTTTGTTGGGTCGAGACGGAAGAAGAACCATGACGGAGCAGGGCGGACAGGTCACCGGGGCGCAGAGTCTCGTCACCTCTCTGGAGGCGGCCGGCGTCACCGACATCTTCGGCATCCCGGGTGGGGCGATCCTCCCGGCCTACGACCCGCTGATGGACTCCACGCGGATCCGGCACATCCTCGTGCGCCACGAGCAGGGCGCCGGGCACGCCGCCCAGGGGTACGCCGCCGCCACCGGTCGCGTGGGCGTCTGCATGGCCACCTCCGGGCCGGGCGCGACCAACCTGGTCACTCCGCTGGCCGACGCGCACATGGACTCGGTGCCGCTCGTCGCCATCACCGGCCAGGTGGGCGCCGCGATGATCGGCACCGACGCCTTCCAGGAGGCCGACATCCGCGGCATCACGATGCCGATCACCAAGCACAACTTCCTCGTCACCGACCCGCAGGACATCCCGCGCACGATCGCCGAGGCCTTCCACATCGCCTCGACCGGACGGCCCGGCCCGGTGCTCGTCGACGTGGCCAAGTCGGCGCTGCAGGCACAGACCACCTTCGCCTGGCCAGACGAGCTCCAGCTGCCGGGCTACCGCCCGGTGACCACGCCGCACGCGAAGCAGATCCGCGAGGCGGTGCGGCTGATCAAGGGAGCCCGCCGTCCGGTGCTCTACGTCGGCGGCGGCGTGATCCGGGCCCGCGCCTCGCGTGAGCTGGCCCAGCTGGCCGCGCTCACCGGCATCCCGGTCGTCACCACCTTGATGGCCCGCGGCGCCTTCCCCGACAGCCACCCGCAGCACCTCGGGATGCCGGGCATGCACGGCACGGTGGCCGCCGTCGCCGGCCTGCAGAAGAGCGACCTGATCATCAGTCTCGGTGCGCGCTTCGACGACCGGGTGACCGGCAACCTCGACTCGTTCGCGCCGCACGCGCTGGTCATCCACGCCGACATCGACCCGGCCGAGATCGGCAAGAACCGTCACACCGACGTGCCGATCGTGGGTGACTGCAAGGAGGTCATCAGCCAGCTGGTGGCCCTCCTGCAGACCGAGGGCGCGGACGGCGACTACGAGGCATGGGTGGCGTTCCTGTCCGGCGTGAAGAAGCAGTACCCGCTGGGCTACGACACACCCGCCACCGGTCTCGCCCCGCAGCGCGTCATCGAGCGGCTCGGCGCGATCGCCGGCCCGGACACGATCTTCACCTCCGGTGTCGGGCAGCACCAGATGTGGGCCGCGCAGTTCATCGGCTACGAGCTGCCCAACAAGTGGCTCAACTCCGGCGGGCTCGGCACCATGGGGTACGCCGTCCCGGCCGCCATGGGCGCCAAGGTCGGGATGCCCGACGAGGTCGTGTGGGCGGTCGACGGGGACGGCTGCTTCCAGATGACCAACCAGGAGCTCGCCACCTGCGCGATCAACGACATCCCGATCAAGGTCGCGATCATCAACAACGAGTCGCTCGGCATGGTGCGCCAGTGGCAGACGCTGTTCTACAACGAGCGCTACTCCAACACCGACCTGCACTCCAAGCGGATCCCTGACTTCGTCAAGCTCGCCGAGGCCTACGGCTGCGTCGGCCTCGCCTGCGAGTCGCCCGAGGACGTGGACGCCACGATCGAGAAGGCGATGGGGATCAACGACCAGCCGGTGGTGGTCGACTTCCGCGTGCACCGCGATGCGATGGTGTGGCCGATGGTCGCCGCCGGCACCAGCAACGACGAGATCAAGTACGCGCGCGACCTCGCGCCCCAGTTCGACGAGGACGACATCTGATGAGCAAGCACACCCTGTCGGTCCTCGTGGAGAACAAGCCCGGCGTCCTTGCCCGGATCGCGGGCCTGTTCTCCCGCCGCGGCTTCAACATCGACAGCCTCGCAGTGGGGCCGACCGAGCACCCCGAGGTGTCCCGGATGACCATCGTGGTCAACGTCGAGGAGTCCCCGCTCGAGCAGGTCACCAAGCAGCTCAACAAGCTGGTCGAGGTGATCAAGATCGTGGAGCTCGACGGGTCCGTGGCGGTCAAGCGCGAGCTGCTGCTCGTCAAGGTGCGGGCCGACGTGTCGACCCGCGGCGCGGTGCTCGATGCCGTCCAGCTGTTCCGGGCCAAGGTGGTCGACGTCTCGCCCGACGCCGTCACTGTCCAGGCCGTCGGCAACTCCGACAAGCTGGCCGACCTGCTCCGGGTGCTCGAGCCCTTCGGCATCCGCGAGCTGGTGCAGTCGGGGATGGTCGCGATCGGCCGCGGTTCCCGGTCGATCAGCGAGCGACCGCAGCGCCCGGTCGCCGTACCGGCACCACCCAAGGCGATCTGAACCCGATCCACCGACACACCCACAGCAGCACCACACCAACCCATGAAGGAGAGCCCCCAGTGGCTGAGATGTTCTACGACGACGACGCCGACCTGAGCCTGATCCAGGCCAAGAACGTCGCGGTGATCGGCTACGGCAGCCAGGGCCACGCCCACGCGCTGTCGCTGCGCGACTCCGGCGTCGACGTGCGGATCGGCCTGCAGCCCGGTTCGAAGAGCCGGGACAAGGCCGAGGCGGAGGGACTGCGCGTCCTCACCCCGCGCGAGGCCGCGGAGGAGTCCGACCTGATCGTGATCCTCGCCCCCGACCAGCACCAGCGCAGGCTCTACGCCGAGGAGATCGAGCCCGCGCTCACGCCCGGCGACACCCTGGTCTTCGGCCACGGCTTCAACATCCGCTTCGGCTACATCACCCCGCCCGAGGGCGTCGACGTCTTCATGGTCGCCCCCAAGGGCCCGGGGCACCTCGTGCGTCGTGAGTACGTCGACGGGCGCGGCGTCCCCGTGCTGGTCGCGGTCGAGAAGGACGAGTCGGGCACGACCTGGGACCTCGCCCTGTCCTACGCCAAGGCCATCGGCGGCCTCCGGGCCGGCGGCATCAAGACCACCTTCACCGAGGAGACCGAGACCGACCTCTTCGGTGAGCAGGCCGTGCTCTGCGGTGGCGCCTCCCAGCTCGTGCAGTACGGCTTCGAGGTGCTCACCGAGGCCGGCTACCAGCCCGAGGTGGCCTACTTCGAGTGCCTCCACGAGCTCAAGCTCATCGTCGACCTGATGTACGAGGGCGGCATCGCCAAGCAGCGCTGGTCGGTCTCCGACACCGCGGAGTTCGGCGACTACGTCTCCGGTCCGCGCGTGATCACGCCCGACGTGAAGAAGCACATGGAGGACGTGCTCGCCGACATCAAGAACGGCTCGTTCGCCGAGCGCTTCATCACCGACATGGAGAACGGCTCGCCGGAGTTCACCGAGTTCCGCAAGCAGGGCGAGGCCCACCCGATCGAGCAGACCGGCCGCGAGCTGCGCAAGCTGATGGCCTGGGTGAAGAACCACGACACCGACTACGTCGAGGGCACCTCCGCCCGCTGAGCCACGCGCGCGTCGTACCGGCGCGTCGGACAGGACGAACCTCCTGCCCGGCGCGCCGTTCGTGCGCGCACCCCGGTCGCTTGCCGGGTTCGTCCTGTCGGACGCGCACATGCGGGTCCGCGGAGTGTCGACCGAGACCGGCCCGGTGCTGGCCCCGGGCGCATCTGTGCGCGACGATGCCGTCATGAGCAAGACAGCAACCACCGGCTCGGGCCTCGAGCAGACCCGTCGGCTCGGCGTCGAGACGACCGGCATCGAGATCATCGACGAGACCGAGCGCACCGCGAAGCCCTCCGACCTGTTCTGGCCGTGGTTCGCGGCCAACGTGTCGGTCTTCGGCCTGAGCTACGCCTCGTTCGTCCTCTACTTCGGGATCTCCTTCTGGCAGGCCGTCATCGTGTCGGTCATCGGGATCGTCGTCTCGTTCATGCTCTGCGGGATCATCGCGATCGCCGGCAAGCGGGGCTCGGCGCCGACGATGATCCTCAGCCGCGCGGCCTTCGGGGTCGAGGGGCAGAAGGTGCCGGGCGTGATCTCGTGGCTGGTGTCGATCGGGTGGGAGACGTTCCTCGCGATCCTCGCGGTGCTCGCGACGTCGACGATCTTCACCCGCCTCGGATGGGGCGGCGGCACCGGCACCAAGGTGGTGGCCGCGGTGCTGGTGGCCGCCCTGATCGTGACGGCCAGCGTGGCCGGCTACCACATCATCATGCGGATGCAGTCCGTGCTGACCTGGATCACCGGGGTGGTCACCGTGCTCTACATGGCGCTGACCCTCGACGACATCGACTTCTCGGCCGTCATGGACATCCCGTCCGGCTCGACCCAGGCCGTCATCGGCGCGCTCGTGATGGTGATGACCGGCTTCGGGCTGGGCTGGATCAACATCGCCGCCGACTGGTCGCGCTACCAGAAGCGCACCGCCTCGGGGCCCTCGATCGTCGCCTGGAACACGTTCGGGGGCGCGCTCGCACCGGTCGTGCTGGTGCTCTTCGGCCTGGCCCTGGCGGGGTCCTCGACCGAGATCCTGGACGGCGTCGCGGGCGACCCGATCGGCACGCTGGCCACGCTGCTGCCGACCTGGTTCCTCATCCCGTTCCTGCTGGCCGCGATCCTGTCGCTGGTCAGCGGGGCCGTCCTGGGCATCTACTCCTCCGGCCTCACCCTGCTCTCGCTCGGCGTGAAGCTCAAGCGCCCGCAGGCGGCTGCCGTCGACGGAGTGCTGCTCACGATCGGCACGGTCTACGTCGTCTTCCTCGCCGACAACTTCATCAACCCGTTCCAGAGCTTCCTGATCACCCTCGGCGTCCCCCTGGCGGCATGGGCGGGGATCATGATCGCCGACCTCGCCCTCCGTCGGCGCGACTACGACGACGAGGCCCTCTTCGACGCCTCGGGGCGCTACGGCGCCTTCGACTGGGCCGCGATCGGCACCATGGCGCTCGCCTCGGTGGTCGGCTGGGGGCTCGTCGTCAACCTCTTCGCCGACGACGCGTCGTGGAACAACTGGCAGGGCTACCTCCTCGGACCGCTCGGCCTCGGCGGCAAGGACGGCACCTGGGCCTTCGCCAACGTGGGGGTGCTGGCGGCCCTGCTCATCGGCCTGGTCGGCGGCTACCTGCTGCGCCGCTCCACGGTCCGGCGCCAGGAGTCGGGAACAGCCTGAGGCGGTCCGCTGTTGGAGCGGGCGTGGAGATCGAGATCTGGTCCGACGTCGTCTGCCCGTGGTGCTACATCGGCAAGCGCCGCATCGAGAACGCGCTGGCGGGGTTCGACCACGCCGACGAGGTGGAGGTGCACTGGCGCTCCTACCAGCTCGACCCCGGCGCGCCGACCCAGCCGACCGAGGCGTCCTCGACGATGATCGCCCGCAAGTACGGCCAGTCGGCTAGCGGCGCTCAGCAGATGCAGGACCGGGTCGAGGCCGTCGCGGCCGAGGAGGGCCTCATCTTCAGGCTCTCGCAGACCCTCCACCTCAACACCGCCGACGCCCACCGGCTGATCCACCTCGCGCACGAGCAGGGCGGCAACGACCTGCAGGGTCGCGTCAAGGAAGCGCTGCTGGCGGCGTACTTCACCGAGGCGCGCAACGTCGCCGACCACGCCGTGCTGCGGGAGGTCGCCATCGCGGCCGGGCTCGGCGCCCGACGCGTGGACGAGGTCCTCGCCTCCCGCGAGTTCGAGGCCGACGTGCACGCCGACGTCGAGCAGGCACAGGCCTACGGCGCCACCGGGGTGCCGTTCTTCGTCATCGACCGGGCCTACGGCGTCTCCGGCGCGCAGCCGGCCGAGGTCTTCACCCAGGTGCTGGAGAAGGCCTGGGCGGCGTCGCACCCCACGATCGACGTGCTCGCCTCGGGCGAGGTGTGCGGTCCGGACGGCTGCGCCGTCTGAGGGTCATTGCGCCTTCACCCCGCGTGCGGCCTTCTCGGCCGTCGTCTCGACGCGAGTGGCGCGGGTCTCGGGCCTCCTGGCCAGGACGATCCACGCGAGGATGAGCTTCTGCGCCGACGGTGACCAGGAGTCCCAGTGCTCCCGCGCGCCCGGGTGTCGGTCGAACGCCGCCGCCAGGTCGTCCGGCACGACCCGGTCCTCGACCGGATCCATGAGCGTCCACATGCCGGTGTCCTTCGCGGCCGCGACCGCCGCTGCGCCGGCCGGCTCCAGCAGCCCGGCCTCCTCGAGCCGGGAGATCCGGCCCTTGTTGATGCGGGTCCACACGCTGCCCGTGCGGCGCGGGGCGAACCACATCATCGTGCGGTGCTCGTCGACACCTCTCACCGTCGAGTCCACCCAGCCGTAGCGCAGCGCCTCCAGCACCGACTCCTCGTAGGAGAACGCCTTGTCCGCCGCCCGGCGGGCCGTGACCAGCCACACGCCGTGCGGCTGCGGGTGGTGCTCACGCAGCCACTCGCTCCACTCCTCGACCGTGCGCGGCTCGAGCCGCTCGGCGTCGTCCATCACACCCATCCCTCCACCCTGCCCGAGTCGAGTGCGCACGCGGTAGTGGGACGGGTGCGGAGGCCCGCGGACTCGCGGGTAGTGTGGGCCGGGCACAGCGTCGTGCAGTCCCGGACCACCCTTGAACCTCCACGAGGACCCCGCTGTGAACGCACCCGCCAAGCCAGTCGTACTCATCGCCGAAGAGCTGAGCCCCGCCACCATCGAGGCGCTCGGCCCCGACTTCGAGATCCGTCACTGCAACGGTGCCGACCGCGCCGAGCTGATCCCGGCGATCGCCGACGTGGACGCGATCCTGGTCCGTTCCGCCACCAAGGTGGACGCCGAGGCCCTGGCCGCCGCGAGCAGGCTGAAGGTCGTCGCCCGTGCCGGGGTCGGCCTCGACAACGTCGACGTCAAGGCCTCCACCCAGGCCGGCGTGATGGTCGTCAACGCGCCCACCTCCAACATCGTCAGCGCCGCCGAGCTCGCCGTCGCGCTCATGCTGGCCGCGGCACGCCACATCAGCCCCGCCCACGCCGCCCTCAAGGGCGGCGAGTGGAAGCGCTCGAAGTACACCGGCATCGAGCTCTACGAGAAGACCGTCGGCATCGTCGGCCTCGGCCGCATCGGCGTCCTCGTCGCCCAGCGGCTGAGCGCCTTCGGCATGAAGGTCATCGCGTTCGACCCCTATGTCCAGGCCGGCCGCGCCGCGCAGATGGGCGTGCGCCTCGTCGACCTCGACACGCTCCTGGCGGAGTCGGACTTCATGAGCGTGCACCTGCCCAAGACCCCTGAGACCGTCGGCCTGATCGGCGCCGACCAGCTCGGCGCGGCCAAGAAGAGCCTCGTGCTCGTCAACGCCGCACGTGGTGGCATCGTCGACGAGGCCGCTCTCTACGACGCCCTGAAGAACGGTCAGATCGCCGCCGCCGGGCTCGACGTGTTCGCCAGCGAGCCCTGCACCGACAGCCCGCTCTTCGAGCTCGAGAACGTCGTCGCCACGCCCCACCTCGGCGCCTCGACGGACGAGGCCCAGGAGAAGGCCGGAGTCTCGGTGGCGAGGTCGGTCCGGCTCGCGCTCAGCGGCGAGCTCGTCCCGGACGCGGTGAACGTGCAGGGCGGCGTCATCGCCGAGGACGTCCGCCCCGGGATCCCGCTCACCGAGAAGCTCGGGCGCGTCTTCACCGCCCTCGCCGGCGAGGTCGCCCAGCAGCTCGACGTGGAGGTGCGCGGTGAGATCACCGAGTACGACGTCAAGGTGCTCGAGCTGGCCGCGCTCAAGGGCGTCTTCGCCGACGTCGTCGAGGAGCAGGTCTCCTATGTGAACGCGCCGTTGCTCGCGGCCGAGCGCGGCACCGAGGTGCGGCTGGTGACCGACTCCGAGAGCCCCGACCACCGCAACCTGATCACGATCCGCGGCACCCTGGCGGACGGCACCCAGGTGTCGGTCTCCGGCACCCTGATCGGGCTCGCCCAGAAGGAGCGGATCGTCGAGGTCAACGGCTTCGACGTCGACATCGAGCCCACCACCCACCTGGCGTTCCTCACCTACGAGGACCGTCCGGGCATGGTCGGCACGGTCGGCGGCATCCTGGGTGACGCCGAGGTCAACATCGCCGGCATGCAGGTGTGCCGACAGGACAAGGGCGGCGTGGCGCTCGTGGCGCTGAGCGTCGACTCGGCCATCCCGGCCGACACGCTGGCCGAGATCGAGGCGGCCATGCAGGCCGTGTCGGTGCGGGCGGTCGACCTGTCCTGAGGGGCGTTCGCTCAGGCGATCATCACGCGGCTCGCGGCGCGCGGCGACGACGGCCGTCCGGCGTGGGTGGACACGTGCTCCCATGCGGCGGCGAGCCGTCGTACGGCCTCGGTGAGGTCCTCCGGCGAGGCGGTCCACGGGATCCGGACGTGCCGGTCCAGCCCGCCCTCGACCGCGAAGACCGGCCCCGGCGCGACCACCACGCCACGCCGCTCGGCCTCGGCGCTCGTTGTCGTGCCGAGTGGCTCGGGGAGCTCGCACCACAGCGCCAGGCCGCCGTCCGGCACCCGGAAGCGCCACTGCGGCAGGTGCTCGCGGACGGCCGCCACGAGCGCGTCGCGACCGGAGAGCAGCCGCTCGCGATGCACCGGCAGCACCTCGTCCGCACGGTCCATCAGGTCGGCCAGCACGAGCTGCTCGAGGACGGGTGCGCCGAGGTCCATCCCGATCCGGGCGTGGATCAAGCGGTCCATCTGGGTCCTGGGCGCACGGATCCACCCCAGCCGCAGGCCACCCCAGAAGGACTTGCTGGCGCTGCCGATCGTGAGGGCGTCGTGGGCGTACGCCGCCAGCGGGCGCGGCATCTCAGCGGCCAGGCCGGGCCTCAGCGCGAGCGCCTGGTGGGCCTCGTCCACGACGGCGACGGTCCGGGTGCGGGTCAGGGCGTGGGCCAGCTCCTCGCGCTGCCCGTCGGGCATCAGGTGGCCGGTGGGGTTCTGGAAGTCGGGGATGAGGTAGGCCAGCCGCGGCGAGGACTGCCGCAGGGTCGCCCCGAGCGCGTCGAGGTCCCAGCCGTCGGGGTCGATGGTCGCGGGCACCAGCCGCGCACCCGCGTGCCGCACGGCCTGGACGGCATTGGGGTAGGTCGGCGACTCGACCACCACCCGGTCGCCCGGCGCGGTGAAGGCGTGGGCGACGACGGACGCGGCGGCGAGCGCTCCGGCCGTGACCATGATCTGCTCGGGGACGGTCGGCAGCCCACGGGCGTCGTAGGCCGCCGCGATCCTGGCCTGCAGTGCCGGGACGCCGAGCGGGAAGTATCCGGGACCGCTCAGGTAGGCCGGCAGCTCCTCGGTCGCGCGCTGGTAGGCCTCGACGATGCCGGGCGGGGCGGAGTGGGCGGCGCAGTTGAGGTCGATGACGTCCTCGCCGCCGAGGCCGGGCAGCAGGGCGCGGTCGTGGGCCCGGCGCTGGCCGCCCGGGACGGTCGTGAAGGTGCCCGAGCCGCGTCGCGACTCGGCGTAGCCCGACTCACGCAGCGCCTCGTAGGCCCGGGTCACGGTGGTGCGGGAGACGTCGAGGGCGCCGGTGAGCTCGCGCTCGCTGGGGAGCCGGACGCCCAGCCCGACCCGACCGTCGCCGATGAGCACCCGCAGGCTCTCCGCCAGGCCGAGGTAGGCGGGGGAGCGCGGGAAGTCACCGACCAGGGTGGCCATGCGGGTGGCGGTGATCACAGGGCTCATGAAGGCCACTGTTCCACGATTGGCTATGTCGGACAAGGCCAATCCGACGCATGATGGGGGGCATGAGCACCACTGTCCACGCACCCCGCGGCGTCCTCGTCGACCTCGGCCCCCTCGCCCAGCTGCGCGCCGGGCGCCTGGCTCGACGCCTGCCCCAGCTCTACGTCGGCCTGTTCCTCTACGGCGTCTCGCTGGCGATGATGGTGCGCGGCGCCCTCGGCCTCGCGCCGTGGGACGTCCTGCACTCCGGCTTCATCCGCCACCTGCCGATGACGCTGGGCCAGGCTGTGGTGCTGTTCAGCTTCGTGGTGCTGGTGCTCTGGATCCCGCTGCGCGAGATGCCGGGCCTCGGCACGATCAGCAACGCCCTCGTCGTCGGCCTCTCCGCCGACGCGACCCTCGCCGCCCTGGCGCAGCCGGACGCGATGTGGGCGCGGACCGCCCTCATGCTCGGCGGGGTGGCGCTGTGCGGGCTCGCGAGCGCGCTCTACATCGGTGCCCAGCTCGGTCGAGGTCCTCGTGACGGCCTGATGACCGGGCTCGCCCGTCGCACCGGGCTGTCGCTGCGGCTGGTGCGCACCGGGCTCGAGGTCACCGTCGTGGTCATCGGCCTGCTGCTCGGTGGCGTGCTCGGTCTCGGCACGGTGGTCTACGCGCTCGCGATCGGCCCGCTCACGCAGCTGATGCTGCCGTGGTTCACCGTCGCCCTGACGGCGCCGCAGGCTCAGCCGGTCGAGTCCGAGACCAGGTAGGAGATCACGGCGACGCTGATCGTCGCGGACACGACCACCCCCACCGGACCGAACATCAGCGGCAGCGCGGTGAGCGCCCAGACGTCGAAGCCCCGGAACACGCTGGCGAAGACCCCGCTCGGCACGCCACCCGCGGGCGTGCTGACCATCGGCGCGGCATAGTCCGGCGGCTTGCCGCTCACCCAGCGCGCCGTGGCTGCCAGGCTCGACGCGCCGCACGCCAGCGCCGTGATGAACGCCTCGTCCGGGGGGTCGGTCGGGAGCAACGTCCACGTCGTCGTGAGGGCGAAGAGCATCAGGGCCGTGCCGGGCACGACCAGGTGGGCGCCGAGCAGTGCCGGCCGGTTCAGCGGCAGCATCCGCGCCAGGCTCTTCGTGCGGACGACTACCCGCAGTCCGGAGCACAGGGCCGGCCCGCCCAGCAGCCCGGCGAGCGTGGTGACCAGCACGACCGCGCGACCGGCGCCCGCATCGGCAGCGGCGTAGGGCACCAGCACGAGGCCCGCCAGCACGACGTAGGGCTGCGGGGTCCGGAGCGCGCGCAGCAGGTCGCGGTGGACGAGCGCCCACCAGCCGAGCGGGCCACCCGTGCGCGTGCGGACGTGGGCGCCCCGGCCCCAGCGGCGGGCCAGCAGGACGTCGTACATCAGCCCCAGGTCGACCGAGGAAAGGGCGCCCGACAGGCTGGGGGAGAGGTGCTCGGTGTAGCCGAGGACCCGGCGCGAGACGCGGCCGACGGCTGCGCGGGCGCGCCAGCCCAGGGTGCCGGCGGCGAGGACCGCGAGGACGGCCAGGGCCGGGCCGACGGTGGTGGGCACGTCGGGGAGGGTCCCCAGCCCCCAGGTGGCCGAGATGCCCAAGAACGACCAGAGTGCTCCGGTGAGCGCCCAGCTGAGCCACCGGGCGCCCGGCCTCTCGTGGACCTGCGACACGGCGGCGATGCCCACGCAGGCCACCGCGACGGCGCCGCCGGCCGTCACGAAGACGGCCCCCGCGACGAGGTCGAAGCCGCCGAGGGCGGCCGGCGCGAGCAGCAGCAGCGTGGCGCCGACCAGCGTCAGTGCGGTGGTCCGTGACCACCCGGGGCGCAGGAGGTCGCCGCGGTCCACGGGGGTGCTGAGCAGCCAGCCGTTGGCTGCCGGCGGGCTGAAGACCGGCCCGAGCAGCCGCGCCAGACCGAGGGCGAGCAGGGCCACCGCCAGGGCAGCGAGCCACGGGGCCGCGGAGCGTACGTCGCTGCACGAGCCCGTGCACGCGTCGTCGGCGAGGCGACGCAGCGAGAGGACCACGTTGCCGCCCATCGCGGCGACCATCGCGAGGCAGAAGAGCGCGATGTAGGCGTCCGAGAGGAGCTCGCCCCACCTCAGCTCGGCCCGTCCGCGGCGCCACTCGCGGATCTCGCTGCGCACCTCGCCGGCGGTGGGCGCCTGGGTGAGGAGATCAGTCATCGCCAGCGCCCGGGGCCGGCCCGAGTCGCACGACGCGGTCGCAGACCCGCGCGACGAGGTCCGGGTCGTGGCTGACCAGCAGGATCGCGCGCCCGGCCGCCTTCTCCGCGAGCAGCTTCTCGCCGAGCCACTGCACGCCCTCGACGTCGAGGCGCTGCTCGGGCTCGTCGAGGACCAGCAGGCGTCGAGGCCGGACGAACGCGCTGGCGAGCGCCAGCCGCCGCCGCTGGCCCGACGAGAGCGTCGAGGGCAGCTGGCCCGAGACCTCCATCAGCCCGACCTCGGCGAGCACCGTGTTGACGATCTCCTCGGCGTCCGGCTGCGCGTGTGCCCGTGCCACCAGGTCGAGGTGCTCGACGACCGAGAGGTCGGGGAAGAAGTCGAGGTCGTCCATCACGACGGCCAGGTCGCGGCGGATCTGGGGCACCCGCTCGTCGAGGTCACGGCCCACCAGGGTCGCGGTGCCGCCGTCGGCCTCGTCGGCGCCCACGATGCACCGAAGAAGGGTCGACTTGCCGCTCCCGTTGGGCCCGACCACCCCGACCGCCTCACCCGCGGCGACGTCGAGGTCGACGTCGGACAGGACCGTCCGGTCGGCGAAGCGGCGGGTGATCCCGCGGACCGTGAGCAGCGCGTCCCCCATGCCGGCCATTCAAGCAGCGGGGTCGGCGGGAGGGCGCGGACCGTCGACGATCCGCGCCACACCCTCGCGGCGCGGGTCGGCGACGGCGTCGAGGCTCCGGTCGCCCCGGGTGAGTGCGGCACCCACGCCGCCGTAGTACATCGACAGCTCCTCCTCGACGCGCACCTCTTCGTCGACGAGCCCTGCCCGGTGCACGTGGACCCGCGGGTGTGCGACGGCGGCAGCCAGGTCGAGCCCCCCGCTGACGAAGCCCGCGAGCGCCGAGACGATCGCGGTGGTGATCCGGTCGGCGCCCGGTGACCCGATCGCCAGCGTGGACCCGTCGTCGTGGCGGCCGACGGTGGGCGCCATGTTGGAGAGCAGCCGGGAGCCGGGCGGGACGTGGCGCCCGGGCGGGTTGAGCTCCTGCTCGCCGAGACAGTTGTTGAGCCAGATCCCGGTGCCGGCGGCGATCATGCCCGCGCCGTAGCCCGACGACACGGTGATCGAGCAGGCGGCGCCGTCCGCGTCGGTGACCGACACGTGGGCCGTCGAGCCCGACTCGAGCACCGCGCGGTGGTCGCGGTCGACGAGGTCGAGCCAGGCACGCGAGGCCGTGTCGAGGTCGGCGGCTGTCTCCAGCACCTCGCGACGGTGACCCAGGACCGCGCGCTGCACCCGCACCAGGTGCGCGACGTCGCTCTCGTCCCACCCTGCCTGCGGGTGCGCATCGAGCAGGCGGAGCATCGCCGCGACGACCACCCCGCCGACCGATGGAGGGGGAGTGGTGGCCAGGGTCCAGGCGCCGACCCGGGTGGTCAGCGGTGCGCGGACCACGGCGGCGTACGCCTCCAGGTCGGCGGTGTCGAGCAGCCCGCCGCGCCGGTGCAGGTCCGCCGCGATCAGTCGGGCCAGGTCGCCCTCGTGGAGCGCTCGCGGACCCTCGGCGGCGATGACCTCGAGGGTGTCCGCCAGGTCCGCGACGACCACCGGAGCGTCCCTCAGCCGGCCGTCGGCGTCGTGCAGCGCGCGACGGCTCTCGGGGTCCCACCCGAACACGGAGTCGTGGACGTGGTCGAGGTAGTAGCGCGACGCCGAGCCGAGCCGGAACCCGCTGCGGGCCACGTCGACGGCAGGCGCCACCAGCTCGCGCCACGGCAGCCGGCCGTCGCGCGCGTGCGCCTCGCCGAACGCCGCGAGCGAGCCGTGGGTCGCCACCGAGCCGGGGCCGATCGTGATCGACACGCCGCCGCCGTAGGCGGTCGACACGTCCCAGGTCTCGGGCGGGGGAGCATCGCGCGCGCGGGCGATGCCGGGCCTGTCCACCCAGCCGTCGACCGCGTACGCCGAGCCTGCCGCGGGCTGCACGGTCACGAATCCACCCGAGCTCAGCGACACGAGCCCGACCTCGTTGACCATCGCCACCAGCGCCGCGGCGATGGCGGCGTCGACGGCCGAGCCGCCGGCCCGCGCCACCTCCTCGGCCGCGTCCGCCGCGGCGGGGTTGGGTGCGGCGACGGCCAGAGCGGTCATGGAGCCAGGGCGGTCATGAGGTCAGCGACGGGTCGCGATCACGGCGGACGCGTCGGGAGCGACCATCACCTCGACCGCGGTGAAGCGCTCGTCGGTGAGCCACTGCTCGCGCAGGGTGTCCACGCGGCCGTAGGTGATCGGCGGCCACGACTCGCAGGGCGCGAAGTCGTCGAGGACGACGATGCCCCCGGGCTCGACCAGGTCGGCGACGTTGTCGACGCCCACCTCCGAGGGCGACCCGGAGTCGAGGAAGAGCAGGGAGAACGGGCCGTGGTCGCGCAGGACGTTCCAGTCCGCGGCCAGCACCTCGACCTTGGCGTCGTCCTCGAAGATCTTGGCGGCTGCGCCGGCCAGTGACTCGTCGAGCTCGGCGGTCAGGATCCGCGCCCCGTTGCGTACGCCGCTGCGCAGCCAGGCGGTGCCCACGCCGCAGCCGGTGCCGAACTCGGCCATCGTGCCGCCGCGGGTGGCGGCGAGGGTCGCCAGCAGGCGGCCGGTCTCGTTGCGGCAGAACGCGACGTAGCCGGCCTGGCGGCACACGTCGAAGGCACGGGAGACGATGTCGGGGAGATCGGGAGGGGCAGACATGAGACGGCGAGTGTGTCACCTCTCGCCCGACGTCTCAGGGGCCGGTCCCGCATCTCACGATCTGACACGTTCCGGAAAGCGGATGCGCACGTCCGGCCACCGGTCGTACAGTGTCCCCATCATGCGGAGCGTGTTCGTACTTATCGTTCGCCGCGGCGGGGCCTGAGAGAAGGCCACCTCGTCGCGGTGTTCGGCGTTGACGAGGTTCCGCCGCCCGGCCTTCATCTTCCCGCTCAGGGAAGTGCTCGACTCAGTCGAGCTCGAAGCCACCGCCTCTGCGGCGGGTCCGGTCCCAGGACGCGTGACCCGCACCCGGTTCGCCCGAGAACACCAGTCCCTCGGCGAACGCAGGGCCGGCCGGCAGCCGGGCCACCGGGCGATCCCCGCACCCCCGCTCCCTCACCCGCCGCGGTGTCGGTGACTTCGAGCTCACCCCATCCATCCGCACGTGTAGGAGTGAGACCGATGTACGACCTGTATCCCGACTCATGGGGCCCGGCGGCCCACGACCCCGAGAACCCCCACAGCGCGGAGAACTCCGCCACCGCCCTGCAGAGGGCTCTTGACCTGCGAGACAACGGGGCCCTGCGTCCCGACGACAACTAGATTTCGCGGCATGCCCGACACCCCGCAGACCGCCGACAGCACCCATGGCACCGGGAGCCCGACCCTCGCCGTCATCCCCGGCGACGGCATCGGCCCGGAGGTGACCGCGGAGGCCCTCAAGGTCCTCGAGGTCGCCTCACCGGTGAAGTTCGAGTCCACGCGCTACGACCTGGGCGCCGAGCGCTACCTCGCCACCGGCGAGGTGCTGCCCGACTCGGTGCTCGCGGAGATCCGCGAGCACGACGCGATCCTGCTGGGAGCCGTCGGCGGCAAGCCCAACGACCCCGCTCTGCCGCCGGGCATCCTCGAGCGCGGTCTGCTGCTGCGGCTGCGCTTCGAGCTCGACCACTACGTCAACCTGCGACCGTCGCGTCTCTTCCCCGGATCGGCCTCACCCCTGGCCGACCACGTGCTCGAGCGCGGCGAGATCGACTTCGTCGTCGTACGCGAGGGCACCGAGGGTCCCTACACGGGCAACGGCGGCGCCCTGCGGGTCGGCACCCCGGCCGAGATCGCCACCGAGGTCTCCGTCAACACCGCCTACGGCGTCGAGCGCGTGATCCGTGACGCCTTCGCCCGTGCCCGGAAGCGGCCGCGCCGCACGCTGACCCTGGTCCACAAGACCAACGTGCTGGTCAACGCCGGCTCCCTGTGGTGGCGCCTGTTCGAGTCGGTCGCAGCGGAGTTCCCCGACGTGGGCACCGACTACATCCACATCGACGCGGCGATGATCTTCATGGCCACCGACCCCGCCCGCTTCGACGTGATCGTCACCGACAACCTCTTCGGCGACATCATCACCGACCTCGCCGCCGCCATCACCGGCGGCATCGGGCTGGCCGCCTCCGGCAACGTGAACCCCGACCGGACCGCTCCCTCGATGTTCGAGCCCGTCCACGGCTCCGCCCCCGACATCGCCGGCCAGCAGAAGGCCGACCCGACCGCCGCGATCCTCTCCGGCGCTCTCCTCCTCGACCACCTCGGCCACGTCGACGCGGCCGCCGCCATCGAGGCGGCCGTCCTGGCCGACCTCAGCGAGCGCGCGCCGGGCACGAGTCGTCGCACGAGTGAGGTCGGGGACGCGATCGCCGCCCGCCTGTGACCCCGCTTCCGGGTCGTGTCTGGATAGGTTGACCCCATGCAGATCAGCACCACCGCCAACCCCAGCCCCGTCGACGACGCCCGGCTCGCGGAGATACTCGCGAACCCCGGTTTCGGCACGCACTTCACCGACCACATGCTGACGATCGAGTGGACGCCCGACCATGGGTGGCACGCCGCGCGCATCACGCCGTACGGGCCTCTCAGCCTCGACCCGGCGACGGCGGTGCTGCACTACGCGCAGGAGACCTTCGAGGGGATGAAGGCCTACCGCCACGACGACGGCTCCGTGTGGACGTTCCGCCCCGAGCAGAACGCGGCCCGGATGGTGCGCTCCTCGCAGCGCCTCGCCTTCCCGGAGCTGCCGGTGGAGACCTTCGTCGAGCTGGTGGACGCCCTGGTCACCGTCGACCAGCGGTGGGTGCCGGACAACTCGGCCTCGGGGGGCGGCGAGAAGTCGCTCTACCTGCGGCCCTTCATGTTCGCCTCGGAGACCTTCCTCGGCGTGCGACCCGCCCAGCACGTCACCTTCATGGTGATCGCCTCGCCCGCGGGCGCCTACTTCAAGGGCGGCGTGAAGCCGGTCAACCTGTGGCTGTCGGAGACCTTCACCCGCGCCGGTCGCGGCGGGATGGGCGCGGCCAAGACCGGCGGCAACTACGCCTCGTCGCTCGCCGCCCAGCGCGAGGCCATCGAGCAGGGTTGCGACCAGGTCGTCTTCCTCGACGACCAGGAGTTCCGCTACATCGAGGAGCTCGGCGGGATGAACCTCTTCTTCGTCCACGCCGACGGCCACATCGTCACCCCGGAGACCGGCACCATCCTCGAGGGGATCACCCGCGCCTCGATCATCGAGCTGGCCGGCAAGCTCGGCCACGCCGTCGAGGAGCGCAAGTTCTCCATCGACGAGTGGCGAGACGGCGTCGCGTCCGGCGACATCACCGAGATCTTCGCCTGCGGCACCGCCGCCGTGGTCACCCCCGTCGGAGAGCTGCGCTCGCCGTCGAGCACGACGGCGACGCCGCAGAGCACCGCGCTGACCATGCAGCTGCGCGACGCGTTGGTCGGGATGCAGTTCGGTCGCACCGACGACACCTTCGGCTGGATGCACCGGGTCTGCTGACCCACGCATGCTCCGCCAGCGCGGCTCCTGGTGGCCCGGTGATCATCGCACCGTGGAGGCGCACGCGATGCACGCGCGGGCCGCCGGCACGGCCTCCAGCCGCTCCGTGCCGATCGGCCCACCGCAGCCCTCGCAGACGCCGTACGTTCCCGCGTCCACGCGAGCGAGGGCGGCATCGACCTCGGTCAGGTGGCGGCGTACCTGGGTGAGGAGTGCGCCGATCTGCGAGCGCTCGAAGGCGATCGTCGCGCCCTCCGGGTCGTGCTCGTCGTCGGCGTTGGTGTCGAGCGACGCCTCAACCACGGAGTCAAAGTCCTGGGTCAGGGTGGCCAGCCGCTCGAGGGCGAGCCGGCGCTGGGCCGCCAGGCGCTCCCGGTGTCCGTCCATGACCCCATGATGGGGCGCGGGTGCGACAGCGGCGCGCAGTGGGGTTGATCAGCCCGATCACGGACCGTCGGCCGTATCCTCATGGCGTGACGACGTCCCCGAAGGCGCCGCCGCCGGGTCTGACCGTGGGCGGCTATGCGCTGCGTGCGCGCCTCGGCGAAGGTGGGATGGGTGTCGTCCACCTCGGCCAGAAGCCGGGGGAGCGGCCGGTCGCGATCAAGGTGCTGCGCCCGCACGTCGTCGGTGACGACGAGGCCCGCCACCGGCTGGCCCGCGAGGTGAGCTCGCTGACCCGGGTCCGCAGCCGCCGCATCGCCGAGATCGTCGACTCCGACCCCTGGGGCGAGATCCCCTTCGTCGCGACCAGGTATGTCCCCGGGCTCTCGCTGCACGACCACGTGCAGGAGGAGGGCCCACTCGCGGGCGGCGACCTGGTGTGGTTCGCCGACTGCCTCGCGGAGGCGCTCGACGCGGTGCACGACGTGGGGGTGCTGCACCGCGACATCAAGCCGTCCAACGTGATCATGGAGGGCCGCACGCCCATCCTCATCGACTTCGGCCTCGCCCGAGTGGCCGACGACTCCCGGATCACGATGACCGGCTGGCTGCTCGGCACACCCGGCTACCTCGCCCCGGAGATCCTCCACGGCGACGACGCGACCGCTGCCTCCGACGTGCACGCCTGGGCGGCGACCGTGGCCTACGCCGGCACCGGCCGCGCGCCGTTCGGCCGCGGACCGTCGGTGGCGATCATGGACCGCGTCCGCCGCGGCGAGCACGACCTGACCGGCCTCGACCCGGTGCTGCTGCCGCTGGTCGAGGAGGCGCTCGCGCCCTCTGCCGCCGACCGGCCCTCGCTGGACGAGGTGCGTGAGTGGCTCTGGGACCTGGGGCAGGAGCCGGTGGAGGAGGGCGGTCGGGGCCCGACGCGCGACCACGGGAACCCGATGACGCAGCCCATGGTGGCCTCGATGCGCGACGCCCTCGAAGCGCCGACGCGCGTGGGCACGCCGGCCGCACCACCCGTGCACTGGTCCGACGACTGGAACGCTCCTGACGACGACCGGGCGCAGGGATGGGGCGACCCGGGCACGGTCCCTCAGCGGCACACCCGCATCGGGCCGGACGGGACCCCGGAGCCCGCCCGGTCCGACTACGGCCCGGTCCGTGAGCGCGTGCCGGCCGGGGAGCGGCTGCGTCGCTCGCTCAGTCTGGTGGCGGGAGGCGCCGTCGTCACCGCCGGGATCGCGCTGGCCCCCTATGTCGCCCTCGTCGCCACCTTCTTCGCCGTCTGGCTGCTGCGGAGCGGCTCGATGGCTGCGGCCTCGGCCGGCAACCGCCGCAACCGACGTGGGATCAAGTGGTACGACGGCGTCCAGCTGCTGCTCGCCGCGCCCTGGCACGTCGTGGCCGGGCTCGGTGGCACGCTCCTCCTGATGCTGTGGAGCCTCGGCATCGGGACCGCCTTCGCCCTGCTCTGCTTCGCGGCCTCCGTCTCGCTGCTGACGTCGCTGGCCGTCGTCGGAGCCGCCTTCACCATCGGGCTGTGGTGGGGGCCGGGTGCCGAGCGATTGCGCTCACCGGTCCATCGCGCCGTCGACCCACTGGCTCGGCGAGGCGTGCCGTGGCTGCTGGTGACCCTGCTGGTCGCCGCCGGGGCGTCGGGGCTGGGGGCCGCGGCGTCGGCCCAGGGCACGACGTGGACGCCCGACGACTCGGCGCCGTTGTCGGGCGTACGCCTGCCCGGCTGGCTGTGAGCGGGCCTCGGGTGCGCACCAGCCGGAAGGTGCGGGCGGCCAAGCGCCGCAAGCGCCGCATGGACGGCGTCGAGCACGACCTGACGGGCGAGCAGTGGCTCGCCCTGAAGGCGGTCTGGGGTGGGTGCGCCTACTGCCGGGCAGCCGGTGGGGAGCTGCAGCGCGACTGTGTGCTGCCGATCTCCCGCGGGGGTCGTTACACGCTCTCCAACGTCGTGCCCGCCTGTCGCTCGTGCAACGCCAGCAAGTGCAACGACGAGGTCACCGGCTGGCTGCGGCGCAAGCGGCTCGACGAGCGGGCCTTCTTGCTGCGACAGGTCGAGGTCCGGACCGAGGTGGAGCGCGTCGCGGTGTCCGGAGGCGTCCCGGACGAGCGACCGCTCAGGTGAACAGCGCTCGCAGGTGGTCGTTGAGGAACATGCCTCGGGGGTCGAGCTCACGCCGGAGGGCGATGAAGTCGTCTGCTCGCGGATAGTGCTCGCGCAGCCGATCGGGCGTGAGGAAGTGCAGCTTGCCCCAGTGGACCCGAGCGTCGAAGCCAGCGAGCAGTGCGTCGACCGAGCGCAGGTAGGGCCAGTAGTCGGTGCCCGGCTTGCCGGACACCGAGATGACGACGGTGTCCGTCCCGTGCTGCGGTGAGAGGAAGGCGTGGTCCGCGCCGACGGTCCGCACCTCCATCGGGTACACCGAGTCCGGGAGGCTCGCCAGCATGAGCTCCCGGACGGCCTGCAATGCCTCGGGCGCGCGCTCCAGCGCCACGAAGTACTCGAGCTCGTGGAAGTTGGGGTCGTAGACCATCGGGAAGATCCGGTAGCAGCGGTCGACCCGGCGGCCAGTGGTGTCGTCGTCGGCGACGTCCGGGCCGACCTCGTCGTAGATCTTCACGTAGCACCGGTCGGCCAACCGCTCGCCGTGGCCGTCGAGGTTGTAGAGCTCGCCCGACTGCTCGGTCGGCAGCCAGAAGAAGCCGAAGTGCCGGTGCTGGGAGACGAGCTCGTCCCAGTTCTCCATGACGTCGTCCCATGGCCGCAGGCTGACCTGTTCGCGCAGGCGGTAGGCGTCGGTGACCGCGAGCTCGAGCCGCGTGACGACGCCGAGCATCCCGACAGAGACCTGGGCGGCGTGCAGCAGGTCGGGGTCGTCCTCGCCGATGTCGAGCACCTCACCGGTCGCGGTGACGAGCCGCATGCCCCGCACCGCGCCCGACAGGCTCGTGTAGCGGGTCCCGGATCCGTGCGTGGCCGTGGCCACCGCGCCGGCGATCTGCTGGGTGTCGATGTCGCCCTGGTTGCGCAGGGCGAGGCCGGCCTCCCACAACGGCTCGTAGAAGTCATGGATCCGGGTGCCGGCGAGCGCGGTCGCCCGCTTGCGGGCCGCGTCGGTGGACTCGACCCCCCGCAGTGCCGTGAGGTCGAGCAGGAGACCGTCGGTCTCGACCACTGGTGTGAACGAGTGACCGGCGCCGGCCACGCGAATGCCGACGCCCCGATCCGCGGCCATCCGGACGAGCGCGGCGACCTCTTCCTCGTCGCGCGGTGCCGCCGTGTGTGCCGGGGTGAAGGACCGGTTGCCGACCCAGTTCGTCCAGGTCGACGTCGACAGGTCGGTGAGCGCGCTCCGGGTCATTGATCCTCCAGCGGTCGGCGATCCGCGTGCCCAGCCTGATCAGCGCGGCGCCCGGCGTCAAGGGCCGCCGGGTGGGCCTCGTGTGGTGCGGGCGGGCTCAGCCGCGGGCCTCGGCGACTCGGGCTTCGATCTTGTCGATCGCCATCCCCCAGCCCAGTGCCCCCGGCGAGTCGGCGGGCACGCCGAGGTGGGTCATCACCATCTTGGTGTGGTCTCCGAGGTCCGTGAGCTCGACCACGACGGAGGTCTGGGTCGGGGCGCCACCAGGCATCCCTGCCTGTTCGGCGGTCAAGGCGTTGCCATCGGCGTCGGCCATGGATTCGGTGTAGACCAGGCGGGTCATCGGGTCGACCTCTCGATACTCGCCGACGAAGAACATCTGCATCGGACCGTCCGGGGTCTCCATCTGCATGGCGATGTGCCGACGGCCCCCGACCTGGACGTCCATGTCGGCACGTGGGATCGAAGCGCCCAGGGGGCCGTACCAGCTGGCGAAGTGCGTCGGTTCGGTCCACATCGCCCAGATCAGGTCGATGGGGGCATGGAAGGTGCGTTCGATCCGGACGTCCTGGGTCTCTGTCATGGTCATTCCTCTGTCGGGGTGCTCTTCTGGATGTTGTGGACGTAGGTGTCCAGGCGGTCGAAGCGGTCGTCCCAGATGTGGCGGTACTGCTCGGTCCAGTCGGCCACCTCGGCCAGCGGAGCCGCGGCGATGGTGCACGGCCGGAACTGGGCTCGTCGGCTTCGGGTGATGAGCCCTGCTTGCTCGAGCACCTTGATGTGCTTGGAGATCGCGGGCAGGGTCAGGTCGAAGGGCTCGGCAAGGTCGTTGACACTCGCCTCGCCCACGGAGAGGCGAGCGAGGATGGCGCGCCGTGTCGAGTTGGCGAGGGCCGCGAAGGTCTCGTCCAACCGCGCGTCCTCGCGGGTTGCCGCCGCTGATCCCATGACATCGCCCTCTGTAGTTTCCAGATCTATTTATTAACTGATACGGAAAATAGCACACCATGGACGAGTGCATCAAGGGTCCGGCCCGGCACTGGAGCAGCCACCCTCCGGGGAGCAGGAGACCCTGCGCCGTGCCGTGACCACGGCATCGGGACCGGATCGCGAGATGCCCGTCCCAGGTCGGCCGGATCGGTGGCACCATCTGTGTGGTGACCACCAGCACGATCATCATTGCCTAGCGCGACGGGACCCCCCGCCGCGCCGACCTCCTGCACCCCAGGAGGTTTTTTCTTGTGACGAGGAGACTGAGCCTGCGAAGTCTCTTCGGAGGAAGAGCACTGACCCAGACCGAGAGAAGACCGATGGACCTCCACGGCGCGTTCCACGTCTACGACACCACCCTGCGCGACGGCGCCCAGCAGGAGGGGCTCAACCTCACGGTCGCCGACAAGCTGAGCATCGCCAGGCAGCTCGACGGGCTGGGCGTGGGCTACATCGAGGGCGGCTGGCCGGGCGCCAACCCCAAGGACACCGAGTTCTTCCGTCGCGCCGCCGAGGAGCTGGACCTGCGCCACGCGAGGCTCGCGGCCTTCGGCGCCACCCGACGCGCGGGCGCCAAGGCGGCCGACGACCCGCTGGTCGCCGCCCTCCGCGACAGTGGCGCGGGGGTCGTGACCCTGGTCGCGAAGTCGCACGACCGGCACGTCGAGCTCGCGCTGCGCACCACCTTGGAGGAGAACCTCGCCATGGTGCGCGACACCGTCACCCACCTGCGCGAGGAGGGGCAGACGGTCTTCCTCGACGCCGAGCACTTCTTCGACGGCTACCGCGGCAACCGGGCGTACGCCCTCGAGGTGCTGCGCACCGCGGCCGAGGCCGGTGCCGAGGTCGTCGCGCTGTGCGACACCAACGGCGGCATGCTGCCCGACTGGGTCTCCGACGTGGTCCTCGACGTGATCGAGTCGACCGGCGCCCGCGTCGGCATCCACGCCCACAACGACAGCGGTTGCGCGGTCGCCAACTCGCTGGCCGCGGTCGCGGCCGGCGCCACGCACGTGCAGGGGTGCATCAACGGCTACGGCGAGCGCACCGGAAACGCCGACCTCGTCACCGTCGTCGCCAACCTCGAGCTCAAGCTCGACCGCTCCGTCCTGCCCCACGGCCTGCTCCGCGAGGCCACCCGCATCGCCCACGCCGTCGCGGAGGTGACCAACGTCCCGCCCGCGTCGCGCCAGCCCTACGTCGGCACCTCGGCGTTCGCGCACAAGGCCGGCCTGCACGCCAGCGCGATCAAGGTCGACCCCAACCTCTACCAGCACATGGACCCGCTCGACATCGGCAACGACATGAGGCTGCTCGTCTCCGACATGGCCGGTCGCGCCTCGATCGAGCTCAAGGGCAGGGAGCTCGGCTACGACCTCTCCGACGGCTCGCCGCGGATGAAGGAGCTCGTCACCCGCGTCACCGCCCGGGTCAAGGAGATGGAGCAGAACGGCCACACCTTCGAGGCTGCCGACGCCTCCTTCGAGCTGCTGCTCGCCGAGGAGGTGGAGGGCACCCGGCCGTCGTACTTCGACGTCGAGTCGTGGCGTGTCATCACCGAGACCCGCACCGACGGCGAAGCGGTCTCCGAGGCGACGGTCAAGCTGCGTGCCGAGGGCGTGCGGTACGTCGTCACCGGCGAGGGCAACGGGCCGGTCAACGCCCTCGACGCCGCGCTGCGCGAGGCGATCGGGCAGGCCTTCCCGGAGGTCGCGAAGTTCGAGCTGATCGACTACAAGGTGCGCATCCTCGACCAGGGGCACGGCACCGACGCCATCACCCGCGTGCTCATCGAGACCAGCGACGGCGAGTCGTCGTGGGTCACTGTCGGGGTCGGCGCCAACCTCATCGAGGCGTCGTGGGGTGCGCTGGTCGACGGGCTGACCTTCGGACTGCGGCGCCAGCACCGCTGATCTGGGACCCTCCTCCCACCGACCTCACCGCTACCGTCGTACGTGTGCTTCACGACCTGACCGCGCTCGAGCAGGGCGACGCCGTGCGCAACGGTGGCGTGTCGCCGCTCGAGCTGGTCGAGCACTACGCCGACCGGGCCGATCGGGTGGGTGCGTTCGTCACGACCACCCACGACCTGGCGCGCGAGCACGCCCGCCGACTGACCGAGGCGGGACGCCCCGCGGACGCGGGTCCGCTCTGGGGCGTGCCGACCGGGATCAAGGACCTCCACCCCACGGCCGGCGTGCGTACCACCTTCGGCTCGGCTGCCTACGACGACTTCGTGCCCGAGGAGTCCGACGCGCTCGTCCTCTCGATCGAGGCCGCGGGCATGCCGAGCCTGGGCAAGACCAACACCCCGGAGTTCGGCTCGCCCTGCTACACCGAGCCCGACGTCGCGCCACCCGCGGTGACGCCCTGGGACACCACCCGCACCGCCGGTGGATCGTCCGGCGGCGCGGCCGCCGCCGTGGCCGCGGGCCTGCTGCCCGTCGCTCCCGGCTCCGACGGTGGCGGCTCTATCCGGATCCCCGCCTCCTGCTGCGGCCTCGTCGGCCTGAAGCCCTCACGGGGCCGGATCAGCGGAGCCCCGACGTACGGCGACCCGGTCGGGCTCGCGACCGCCGGCACCCTGGCGCGATCGGTGCGCGACGCGGCGGCGCTGCTCGACGTCCTCGCCGGACGGCGGGTGGGCGACCCCTTCTGGGCGCCGGCTCCGTCCGGGTCCTTCCTCGACGCGTGCGACCGCGACCCCGGCCGGATGCGCGTCGCGCGCTTCATCACGCCGGTCATCGCCGACGTGGACGTCGACCCGTCCAGCGTGACGGCCTGGGAGGACGCCTCGCGCCTGCTCGAGTCACTCGGCCACGACGTCGAGGACATCCCGGTGCCGATCCCGCCGGAGGCGGTCGCCGACTTCGAGACCTGCTGGGCCGTGCTCACCGCGCTGTCGTCGGCTCCCCCCGGGCGCGAGGACCGGCTGCGGCCGCTGACCCGCTGGCTCAGCGACCTCGGCCACGCCGTGAGTGGTCCCGACTTCGGGCTGGCCATCGGCCGGCTGCGCCAGCACGCGGCCGTCGCACTGGCCTCGCTCGCGGCGTACGACATCGTGCTCACCCCCACGCTCGCCCGGCCGCCGGCGCTCGTCGGAGAGCTGCGCGACGACGCCGACCCGGCGCGCGACTTCGCCCTCCAGAAGGCCTTCACGCCCTGGACCAGCGCGTGGAACGTCACCGGGATGCCGGCCGTCTCGCTGCCGCTGCACCGGACCGACGGCGGTCTGCCGGTCGGCGTGATGCTGGCCGCTCGTCCGGCCGAGGAGGAGCTGCTGCTCGCGGTGTCGGCCCGGGTCGAGGCAGCCGCGCCGTGGGTGGACAGGCGCCCGCCCGGCTGGTGAGCGGGTCGGGTCGGTCGGTCGGTCGACCCCCGCGCCCGCGATGGATTTCCACTCGATCGAGTGGAAGTCCATGGCGGGTTCGGGGGTTCCACGCTCAGCCGCTGATGAAGATCCACTCGCTGGAGTGGAAATCCATCCGAAGGGTCAGGTGGAGGGCTCGTCGCCGATCCCGCGCGCATGCAGCGCGTCGCCCGACTCGTGCGCCCGCGCGACGACGCGGATCACGAAGGGGGAGAGGTACGCCCTGGGGCTGCGGTCGAGCCCGCGGGCGCGGGCCGCGTCGCGAGTCTCGCGCGCGATGGCGATCGTCCCCGGCAGCGCCCCGATCGTCAGCGCGACCGTGAGTGCGACCCGGTCCGGGTCGACCCCGATCACCCGCAGCGGCCGCGCCCACCGGGAGAGGGCGTCGACCATCTCGTTGACCGTCGTCGTGGCCGTCAGCGACAGCGCCGCCAGGCCCAGGCTGAGCAGGTCGAGGAAGGTCTCGGCGGCCTTCTCCCCGCCGTACCACCACCACTGGAAGGCGCTCGCCACCACGGCGATGAGCAGCACGCCCCGGGCCGCGCGCCACACCGAGCGCAGCGGCACCCGCGCCAGGGCGGCGAGCAGCAGGGTCACGGCCAGGAAGGCCGGCGCCGGGCGCACGTCGCGCACCACCACGATCGCCAGGCTGAGCACGGCGAGGCCGAGCACCTTGGCGCCCACCGGCAGCCGGTGGAGGATCGTGTCGCCGGGCTGGTGCAGCCCGGCCATCAGGTCGCTCATGGGGTGTGCGACGCGTCGACCAGCGCGGTGTAGTGCGCGATCGACGACTCGGGCGGGCCGTCGGCGACCACCCGGGAGTCGTCCACCACCAGCACGCGGTCGCAACGGGCGGCGAGGTCGAGGTCGTGGGTGACCAGCACGAGCTGCTGGTCGAGGGCGAAGAGCGTGTCGCCGACCCGACGCGTGTTGGCCCGGTCGAGCAGCGTGGTCGGCTCGTCGGCGACCACGATCGTCGGCTCGAGCGCGAGCACGCCGGCGAGTGCGAGCAGCTGCCGCTGCCCCCCGGAGAGCGAGTGGACCGAGTCGTGGGCATGGTCGGCGAGACCGTTGGCGGCCAGCACGGCCAGCGCCCGTTCACGGCGGGCGGCCGAGTCCTTGACCAGGCGTCGCAGCGACAGCTCGATGTCCTCGACGCACGTCGGCATCACCAGCTGCGCGGCCGGGTCGGTGAAGCAGAACCCCACCATCCGGCGTACGGCGGCTCCCTCGCGCACCACGTCGCGGCCCTCCACGCTCACGCGGCCCGACGAGGGTCGGACCAGGCCGTTGAGGAGCCGGGCGAGGGTGGACTTGCCCGAGCCGTTGGCGCCGATGACACCGACGCGGCGCTCGGTGAGCGTCAGCGTCGTGGGCGCGAGGATCTCGCGCTCCCCACGTCCGGGCAGCGGGACCCGGACTGCCGCGGCGTCGAGCTGGATCGTGGGCAAGGAGTCGTCAGTCGCGGTGCAGCAGCTGCGGGAAGGCGCGGTGCACCTCGGCGGCGATCATCGCGACCAGCGAGGTCTTGACGAGGTCGCCGATCCAGAACGGCATGTCATAGGTGCCGGCCTCGCGGAACGAGACGTCGAAGTAGCGCATCATGCCGAGGATCCCGAACAGGTGGATGACGAGGATGCTGGCGGTGATCGAGCAGGCGAAGATGAAGAGCGCACGCGTACGACGCTCGCGGGCGACGTACTTCACGAGGAAGCCGCCGAGCGCCGCGGCGATCGGGAACGACAGCAGGTAGCCACCGCTGGGGCCGTTGAACACCCCGATGCCCGAGGAGTGCTCGGCGAAGACCGGCAGGCCGACCGCACCGAGGGCGAGGTAGAGCGTCACCGCGGAGAAGCCCCGCAGGGGGCCGAGGATGCAGCCGGCCAGCATCACGGTCAGCGTCTGCAGCGTGATCGGCACACCGGCGCTGCCCACCGGGATCGCGCCGATGTAGGCGCTGGCGCTGATGAGGGCGGCGAAGGCCGCGACGAGCGCGATGTCCCGGGTCGGCGACGCGGACCCGACGCCGGAGTCGTGGCTGGCCTCGGGCCGGGTGGTGGCAGTCATCGGTGATCCTTGCTGAGCGCTGCGGGCGACCTGAACGGTGTTCAGGTTAGGGTGGTCGCGTTCACCTCGTCAACGCAGTCCGGGGACCGGGAGGGTGTGTGGCTCATCACCGTGGCGACGTCCTCGCGCACGCCGTCACACTGCTCGACCGCCACGGCCTCGCAGCGCTGACCATGCGCCGGCTCGGGGCCGAGCTCGACGTCCAGCCGAGTGCGATCTATCACCACTTCGCCAACAAGCAGGCCCTGCTCGCTGCCGTCGCCGACGAGATCCTCGCCCGCGGCTCCCGGCCGCGCACCGCCGACGAGTGGCCGGGCCAGCTCCGCGAGGTCTGCTCGGAGCTCCGGCACGCGATGCTCGCCTGCACCGACGGGGCCGACGTGGTCGCGACGGTGTGGGCCTTCGGGCTCGGCGCGTCGGCGCCGGTGGCCGAGATGGAGAAGATCCTCAAGGACGCCGACGCGCCCGTCGAGCTCGTCGCGGTGGCCTCGCGGACACTGGTGCACTACGTCTTCGGCCATGCCTTCGAGGAGCAGACCGCCCGCCAGGCCATCAGCCTCGGCGCGGTCGAGCGCTCGCTGGAGTCGCTGCCCGACTTCGACCTCGGCCTCGACCTGGTGATCGCCGGCCTGCAGGCGCGGCTGGGCTGAGTCAGGCCGACGTGTCGACGTCGGCCCCGTGGAGCTCGGCGAGCAGCACGGCCCCGCCGAGGTCGAGCCTCGTCATCTTGAGCACCGCGCTCGACAGGTCGACACCGTCGAGGCTCGCGCCGCGCAGGTCGGTGCGATCGAGGTTGCTCTGCCGCAGGATCGCCCGGTCGAGCCGTGCCCGGGCGAGCGTGGTGAGGGTCAGGTCGGACATCGAGAGATCGGCCTCGCGGAGATCGACGCCGGACAGGTCGAGCCGCGACAGGTTCGTGCCGCGGATGGTCACGCCGAGCCAGGAACCTCCTGTGACGGTGAGCGGTCTCAGCACGCACTCGGAGAAGGTGGTGCCGACGAGCTTGCAGCCGTCGAGCGTCGCGTCGAAGAACGACGTACGCCGGAAGTCGCAGCCCACGAAGGCGGTCGCGGTGTGCACCGATGCGTTGAACCGCCCGCCGTGGAAGGTGCAGCGCTCGAACACCGCGCCGGCGGTGCGCGCCTCGGAGAGGTCGACGTCGGTGAAGGTGCACTCGACGAACCGGGCCGCCCCGAGGTCGTCGCCGTACCAGTCCTCGCTGCGCAGGTGCGCACCTGTGGCTGTCTGGGGGTCGGTCACGGCAGCAACCGTATCCGGGCGCGACGGATAGGGTCATGCCCGTGATCGCGTCCCACCAGCACCGCTTCATCTTCCTCAAGACCCGCAAGACGGCGGGCACGAGCGTGGAGATCGCGCTGTCGAAGGTGTGCGGACCCGACGACATCATCACCGAGATCAGCCCCGAGGACGAGGCGCTCCGCCAGGCCGCCGGCGGTCGGGCGCCGCAGAACTTCGAGTCGCCGCCGCAGCCGCGCAAGGCCTACAACCACATGGGTGCCAAGGCCGTGCGCGACCTGGTGGGGCCGGAGGCCTTCGACGACTACTTCACCTTTGCGATCGAGCGCAACCCGTGGGACGCGGTGGTCTCCCTCTACTTCTGGAAGTACAAGGACCGCCCCGAGCTGCCGGACTTCGAGACCTACGTCCAGGAGATCTGGATCGAGCAGCTCTCCAACAACCGCCGGCTCTACCGCATCCGCGGCAAGATGGCGCTCGACCGGGTCCTGCGCTACGAGAACCTCGACGCCGAGCTGACCGAGGTGTGGAAGCAGCTCGACCTGCCGGGGGAGCCGGACCTGCCGCGCGCCAAGGGCAACGCGCGACCGGCCGGGCACTACCGCGAGCTCTACACACCTGCTTCGAAGGAGCGGGTGGCGACGGTGTTCGCCGACACCATCGAGGCCTTCGGCTATGAGTTCTGACGGACGCCCCAGCCCGTATCGGACGTCATGAGAACGACCGGTCCGAACACGGGATGCTCATGACGTCGGCGCCGTCAGCAGCCGGTCGCACTGCGCGACCAGCCGCGCCCGCAAGGGTGCGCCACGCTCGGTGAAGCCGCGCTGCGCCTCGACGTACGCCGCCTTGCCCTCCGCCGTCTCGATCCTGACCGGCTCGAAGCCGAGGTCGGCGAGGTCGTACGGCGCCGCGCGCATGTCGAGCTCGCGGATGTCGCGCGCGAGCTCGAAGCAGTCGGCGACCAGGTCGCTCGGGATCATCGGTGTGAGTCGGAAGGCGTGCTTGTAGAGGTCCATCCCGGCGTGCAGGCAGCCCGGCTGCTCGAACTCCGGCCGGTCGTCGCGTCCGGGCTGGAGCGTGTTGAGCGGGCGGGCCGACGGCGTGAAGAACCGGAACGCGTCGAAGTGCGAGCAGCCGATCCGGTGCGACTCGACCACCGCGTCCGTGCCCTCCTGACCGAGACGCAGCGGCCAGTCGTGGCGCTTGCCTGACTCGGAGGCACGGTGCACCATCGCCCACTCGTGGAGTCCGAAGCAGCCGAACTGGGGCGGACGTCCGGCGGTGGCCGAGAGGAGGGTTCGCAGCTGGGTGAGGAGCGCGCGTTGGGAAGCGACGTACGACGGCGTGACGGTGACCGGGTCTCGTGACGGTTGCTGGGCAACCTCCTCGACCGGCGGGGGGCCGGCATAGCCCTTGAGGCCGGCGTAGTCCTCCCCATCCTGGAGCGCGACGCCGAAGCCCGGGTGCCAGCGCCGCAGCTGGGCCGGGCGCTGGGAGTAGTAGGTGAAGAGGAAGTCGTGGACGGGATGCTTCACCTGTTCCGCCCGGCGCGCGAGGTGCGGCGCGACGAATGCGTCGACGCGGGTGGCATGGGCGTCGGCCAGGGGACGCCACTCGACCGCCGCAAGCACCCTCACTGACGCAAGGCTAGTGGCCGGACCACGCGCCAGCACCCTCGACCACGAGCCCTGCTGGGCAGAGACTGGCCAGATGGACACCGGGATGGACGACCGCAGTGCCGGACTCGACCGCGCCCACGCGCTGGCCCTCGAGTGGCTCGCCTCGCTGGCGGACCGCCCGGTGCCCCCACGGCTGACCTGCGAAGAGATGGCCGCTCGCCTGCAGCGGGTGCTGCCTGCCGGCCCGACCGACGCCGCGAGGGTCGTCGACGAGCTCGCCGCGGCCTGCGAACCGGGACTCACCGCCATGCCGGGAGGGCGGTTCTTCGGCTTCGTCATCGGCGGCACCCATCCGGCGGCGCTCGCCGTCGACTGGCTGGTGAGCAGCTGGGACCAGAACGCCGGACTACGGGTGCTCACCCCCGCCCACTCGGCGGTCGAGGAGCTCACCGAGACCTGGTTGGTCGACCTGCTCGGACTCCCGGCGGGCAGCGCGGTCGGCTTCGTCACCGGCGGCACGACGGCCAACTTCACCTGCCTGGCCGCCGCCCGTGACGAGGTGCTGCGCCGCCACGGCTGGCAGGTCGCGACCCAGGGCCTCGTCGACTCGCCCGGCGTACGCGTCCTGGTCGGTGCCGAACGGCACGACACCATCGACCTCGCGCTGCGCTACCTCGGCCTGGGCAGCCCCGAGCCGGTCGCGGCCGACGAGCAGGGCCGCATCGAGCCTGCGGCTCTTGCCGCGGCACTCGAGGCGGGCGACGGCCGCCCCACCATCGTCTGCCTCCAGGCCGGCAACGTGCACTCCGGCGCCTTCGACCCGTTCGAGGCGTGCATCGTCGCCGCCCACGACGCGGGTGCGTGGGTCCACGTGGACGGCGCCTTCGGGCTCTTCGCGGCCGCCTCACCCCGCCGGCGCCACCTCGTCGCCGGGTTCGAGAGCGCCGACTCCTGGGCGACCGACGCGCACAAGACCCTCAACGTCCCCTACGACTGCGGCCTCGCGATCGTCCGGGACCGGGCCGCCCTGCGCGCCGCGATGGGCATGCACGGCGACTACCTCATCCACGACGCGGTGGGGGAGCCGTTCGACAAGGTCCCCGAGATCAGCCGGCGCGGGCGCGCGTTCCCCGTCTGGGCGGTGCTGCGGTCGCTGGGACGCGAGGGCGTGGCCGACCTCGTGGACAGGTTCTGCCAGCACGCCCGCACCTTCGCCGACGGCATCGCGGCGATCGACGGGGCCGAGGTGCTCAACGACGTCGAGTTCACCCAGGTGTGCGCCGCGTTCGGCGACGACGACCGCACGCGCGGGGTCGTCGACGCGATGCTCGCGGACGGTACGGCGTGGACGACCGGCTCGCGGTGGCGCGGCCGGGCGGTCCTCCGGGTCAGTGTGAGCAACTGGTCCACCACGGCCGCGGATGTCGAGGCCAGTCTCGATGCGCTGCGGCGCGCGGCTGCTCGATAGGCTCGGTGCATGCGCATCTGTCGGTTCAGCACGGGCGAAGAGCCACGTTTCGGCGTCGTCACCGGTGAGGTCGACGAGTTCGGCCAGCCGGCCGACGACTCGGTGGTCGTGGCCCTCGGTGGCGACCCCCTCTATGTGGGGGTCAAGATCCTCGAGGAGCAGTACCCGCTGAGTGACGTACGCCTGCTCGCCCCGATCATCCCGCGCAGCAAGGTCGTCGGCTTCGGCAGGAACTACGCCGCCCACGCCGCCGAGCTCGGCAACGACGTGCCGCCCGAGCCGCTGATGTTCCTCAAGCCCAACACCACGGTGGTCGGTCCCGGCGACCCGATCTTCTACCCGTCGCAGACCTCGGACCTGCACTACGAGGGCGAGCTCGCCGTCGTGATCGGCCGCATCTGCCGCGACGTGCCGCTCGAGCAGGCCACCGACGTGATCTTCGGCTACACGATCGCCAACGACGTGACCGCTCGCGACCTGCAGGAGTCCGACGTGCAGTTCGCCCGCGCCAAGGGCTTCGACTCCTTCTGCCCCCTGGGTCCGTGGATCGAGACCGACCTCGACCCGCAGGACTTCATCGACGGCCGCGCGGTGCAGACCTACCTCAACGGCGACGTCGTCCAGGACGGCACGACCGCCGACATGGTCTTCGACGTGCCCGCGCTGGTCGCCTACGTCTCCTCCGTGATGACGCTGCTGCCCGGCGACGTCATCCTCACCGGCACCCCCGAGGGCGTCGGGCCGATGCAGGTCGGTGACGAGGTCGAGATCTCGATCGCCGGCATCGGCGCCCTGACCAACCCCGTAGCCAAGAGAGCCTGAGCATCCCCATGACGACCCCCGTCCGCGTCCGTTTCTGTCCCTCGCCCACCGGTTCGCCCCACGTCGGGCTGGTCCGCACCGCCCTCTTCAACTGGGCCTTCGCCCGGCACCACGGCGGGTCGATCGTGTTCCGGATGGAGGACACCGACAAGGAGCGCAGCACCCAGGAGTCCTACGACGCGATCCTCGAGCTGTGGCGCTGGCTCGGTCTGGACTGGGACGAGGGCCTCGAGGTCGGTGGTCCCCACGGCCCCTACAAGCAGAGCGAGCGAGGCGACATCTACCGCGACGTCCTGGCCCGGCTGCACGCGTCGTCGTACACCTATGACTGCTTCTGCCGCACCGAGGAGGTCGACTCCCGGCGCAAGGCGAGCGGCTCCAAGATGCAGGGTTACGACGGCTTCTGCCGCGACCTGTCCGGCGAGCAGCGGGAGGGCTTCGAGGCCGAGGGCCGCTCGCCGGTCGTGCGCTTCCGGATGCCCGACGGCTCGATCACGTGGGACGACGCCGTTCGCGGCGAGATCACCTTCGAGACCGAGAACGTGCCCGACTTCGCGCTGTCGCGCGCCAACGGCGACCCGCTCTACACGCTGGTCAACCCGATCGACGACGCGCTGATGGAGATCACCCACGTCCTGCGCGGAGAGGACCTGCTCTCCAGCACGCCTCGCCAGCTGGCGCTCTTCGGGGCGCTCGTCGACCTCGGCATCGCGCGGGAGGTCCCCACCTACGGTCACCTCCCCTACGTCATGGGCCAGGGCAACAAGAAGCTGTCCAAGCGCGACCCCGAGGCGCACGCGCTGGCCTACCGCGAGCAGGGGTTCCTGCCGGAGGGCCTGCTCAACTACCTCGCGCTGCTCGGTTGGGCGATCGCCGCCGATCGCGACATCTTCTCGCTCACCGAGATGGTCGAGAAGTTCGACATCGGCGACGTCAACCCCAACCCGGCTCGCTTCGACCTCAAGAAGGCCGAGGCGATCAACGCCTCGCACATGCGGCTGCTGTCCGTCGAGGACATCACCCACCGTGCGCTGCCCTTCCTCAAGGCCGCGGGCGTGGTCAGCGATCCCGTCACCGACGCCGACGCCCAGCTGCTCGAGCTGGCGATGCCCCTGGTCGCCGAGCGGATCAACAAGCTGGCCGAGGCGCCCGACATGCTCGGCTTCCTCTTCGTCGACGAGGCCTCCTTCACGCGCGACGAGGCCGACGTGGCCAAGCTGCTCGACGAGACCGGTCGCGGCGTCGTGCAGGCGTCGTACGACGCCCTCGCG
>CAVSCW010000016.1:0-298730 GCA_963726515.1 uncultured Actinomycetota bacterium | reverse complement strand
GGCCGCGCCGGTGAGGTTCAGCGTCATCGTGTCGCGGCGCTGCTCGCGCGGCCGGTCGACGGTGCCGAGCGGGATGACCAGGCCAGGGACCGAGCGCCACTGCTGCGACGTCAGGCCCAGCTCGGGGTGCGCGGCGAGGTCGGGCATGAGCTCGTCGAGGGTGTCGGGGACGTCGAGCGGCGGGAGCCAGACCTGGTGGGCCTCGGGTCCCTTGCCGATCATCCGGGTGACGGCGACGTCGAGCAGCGACGGCTGCTCGCCCTGCTGCTGCGGCTGCGGGGCCGCGACCTCGACGGGCTCGTCGCCGGTCGGCTCGAGCGCCTGCACCTCGGAGATCGTGAAGGGCAGGATGCCGCGGATGCCACCGCCCTCGTCGCGGGTGACCCGGGTGCGGCTCGACGGCGGCCCCGAGACGTACGCCGCCTTGAACCGCAGCAGCGTGGACTGGTCGGGCTTGAGGTAGCCGAGGCCCGGGACGGCGGGGAGCTCGTAGGCGTCCGGCACGCCGAGGACCGCGCGGGACTCGCCGGCGGAGAAGGTACGGAGGCCGACGCGGTAGGAGAGGTGCGACTCGAGGCCGCGGAGGCGGCCCTCCTCCAGCCGCTGCGAGGCGAGGAGGAGGTGGAGGCCGAGCGAGCGGCCGAGGCGGCCGATGGCGACGAAGAGGTCGATGAACTCGGGCTTGGCCGAGAGCATCTCGGAGAACTCGTCGACCACGATGAAGAGCGACGGCATCGGCTCGAGGGGCTCGCCGTTGGCGCGGGCCTTCTCGTAGTCGCGGACCGAGGCGTAGTTGCCGGCGTCGCGCAGCAGCTCCTGGCGGCGCGTCATCTCGCCGGACAGGGCGTCCTGCATGCGGTCGACGAGGGTGAGCTCGTTGGCCAGGTTGGTGATGACGGCCGAGACGTGCGGCATGTCGGCCATGCCGGCGAAGGTCGCGCCACCCTTGAAGTCGACGAGCACGAGGTTGAGCTGCTCGGAGGAGTGCGTCATCACCAGGCCGAGCACGAGCGTGCGGAGGAACTCCGACTTGCCCGAGCCGGTCGCGCCGATCACCAGGCCGTGCGGGCCCATGCCCTGCTGGGCCGACTCCTTGATGTCGAGGTGGATCAGGCCGCCGGAGTCGCCGATGCCGATCGGCACCCGCAGCCGGTCGCGCACGGGGCGCGGTCGCCAGGCGGTGGCGGGGTCGTAGGTGAAGATGTCGCCGAGGCCGAGCAGGTCCATGTGGTCGGGCGTCGTCGAGGTGATGTCGACCGCCCCGCCGGCCGAGGACGACTCGGCGCTCGCGGTCTTCAGCGGCGCGATGCGGCGGGCGAAGGCCTCGGCCGTCGCGATGTCGCACTGGTCGGCGAGGGCCTTGACCGGCTCGCCGCGCAGCCGCAGCGCGCGCACGGGCCGCTTGCCGAGCTCGTCGGGACCGCCGGCGAACTCGAGCCGGAGCCTCGTCGAGTCCTCGAGCTCGTCCCAGCGGGCCGGCAGGTCGAGGAGGGTGACGCCGTGGAGGCCGTCGGGCGGCACGATGTGGTTGCCCGGCGGCAGGTGCCCGCCGTCGATGACGAGCAGGATGTGCGGGGTCGCGGCGCGCTCGTCGGCGCCGAAGCGCGGGCGGTCGCTGAGGTCGGGCGGGAGCAGGTTGCCCAGGTCGTCGAGCGACGTCGACACGAGCCGCATCGGGCCGACCGCGTCGGCCTCGCGCGCGCTCTGGGCGTGGGGGAGCCACTTCACCCAGTCCCAGTGGGTGAGGTTCTGCTCCGAGCTCAGCACCGCGACGATCAGCTGGTCGGGGTTCTGGAAGGCGGTGGCCGAGCAGATCATCGCCCGGGCCGTCGAGCGGACCTCCTCGGACTCACCGCACAGCTCGATGCGGTCGAAGGCGCGCAGGTCGATCGACGCCGGCAGGTGCGGCTGGAGCCGGTGCACGACGAGCAGCCGGTGCAGTGCGGAGGCGGCGGCCGGGTCGACCTGGTCGACGGGCGCGCTCTCCGGCGGCACGAGCTCCAGCGACAGCGGCTGCGAGCACAGGCCGTAGCGCACGTGGAGGAAGTTGTCGTCGGTGCCGGTGTGCTCCCAGAGGCGGGTGCGGTCCTCGGCCAGCGAGGGCAGGGCGGACGGCTCGGGGTGGTGCCAGTTGAGCGCGCGGCGCTGCTGGTCGGCGGCCTCGCGCGCCACCTTGCGGATGTTGCTGAGGTAGCGGAGGTACTCCGTGCGCGAGCCGGTCACCTGCTGGGCCCGCTGCTTCCGCTGCCGGTCGATCTGGACGACGATGAAGCCGAGCGTGGCGAAGAGGAACATGCCGGCCGCCAGGAAGCTGCGACCGCGGTTGGCGCCGCCGCCCATCGTCGCCACGAGCACGATCGAGCCCAGGCTGCCGAGCATCGGGATGGCGTTCATCAGGACGCCGCTCGCGCCCTCGCCCTCCTGCAGCTCCGGGGGCGGCTGCAGGACGATCTGACCGCCCGGCATCTCCGGCTCGTCGAGCCGCTGGCCGCCCCGCAGTGTCGTGCTCACGTGTCCCCCGATGCCTCACCCGTTGACGTCGCGTCGATGATAGGTGCTCCGCTGCGGGTCGCGACTGCGACTACTCTCCAGCGGAGAAGCGCTCGATGCACGCGAAGGGGGACAGAAGGGGGAACCGTGTCGGACGTCGTCGTGCCCGGCTCCGCCGACGCGACCATGGTCGCTCAGCATCCACGGCCCGGCCGGGGTGCTCGACCTCGTCGTCCCCACCGGCGCGACCGCGGTCGACGTGGCCCGTGAGTACGCCAAGCAGGTCGAGGTCGCGGGCGCCGTACCCGGCATCCCGCTGCTGCAGACCGCGCTGGGCGAGCGGCTCAACGCGAGCGTCCCGCTGGGCGAGGCCGGCGTACAGCCGGGCGACGTGCTGGTCGCCACCAGCGGCGTGCACCGTCCGCGGCAGGACGACGCTGCTCGACGCGGCCAAGAACGCTCCCGAGAGCCCGGCGCTCGCCTCGATGATCGCGACGGTCGCGGCGGGGCTGCCGTGCTCGCCGCCTGGTACGCCGCCCGCGCGGGCGAGGAGACCGTCCGCACCGTCGCCGTCGGGATCCTGCTGGCGTGCGCACTGGTCGGGGTGCTCCCGGTCGGACGGCACACGCGGCAGCGGGCGGCCGCCGCTCCCGCGTTCGCCGCCGCTGCCGCCTTCGCCGCCCTCTACGAGCCCGGCGTCCACCTCCTGCCCGCGATCCTCGGCGCGGCCGGGATCTCCGCCGCCGTCGTCGCCGGCATCGGTCGCGCGCTCGCCGTGCGCACCGACGAGACGAGCACGGTGTGGATCGCGAGCGGCCTGTCGTCTTCGCGTGCTGCGCCGTCCCGGCGATGCTGGGCTGGGACGCCCGGGTCGCGTGGACCCTCCTGGTCTTCCTGTCGATGATGGCCGCGCGCTTCGCTCCGTCCCTCGCCATCGACGTGCCCGACGAGGCCCTGCTCGACCTCGACCGGCTCGCGGTCACGGCGTGGTCGGCGCGCGACACCCAGCGCGGCGGGCGTCGCGGCCGCATCGTCGTCGGCGCGGAGGCGATGGAGCGGCTGGTCCGCCGGGCCTCGCGGATCGTCACCGGCGCCGCGGTCGCGATCATGGTGACCACCGTCGTGGCCAGCCCGCTCCTGCTCCACAGCGCGACCATCGACCTCGACCGGATCGGTGCGCGCTGCCTCGTCCTCTTCGCGGGCTGCTCGCTGCTCCTCGCCGCCCGCTCCTACCGGCACGCCGCGGCCCGTGCCTTCCTCCGCCTGGCCGGCCTCGGCGCCCTGGCCGCGCTGGCCGTCCACCTGGTCGTCGGCCCGGGCGCCGCGCACCTCGACACCTTCTTCTACGTCGCCGTGGGTCTCGGCGTCGTCGCGCTGGCCGCCGCGGTCGCCACCGGCCGCGGCTGGCGCTCGGTCTGGTGGTCGCGTCGGGCCGAGGTCGCGGAGTCGCTCTGCGGCAGCTTCGCCTTCGCCGCGGCGGTCGTGGCCGCCGGTGTCTTCCGCACGCCTGTGGGAGATGACGTCCTGATCCATCCGAGAATCGGTGGATACATGTTTAGCCCCGATTCCGTCGGGTAGATGCACGTCAGCGCGGGGGGCCGGGACGTCTCCCCGAGCATCAGGATCACCCACGACAGTGGATCACCACCACACACAAGACACTCGGACGGTTCGACCGCCGGGGGAGAAGGAAACTTCCATGAGCGACATGTACGGCCAGACAGAGAAGGCCCTCTCCAAGGGCGCCGACTACGTCGACCAGGCCCGCGGTGACGTCAAGAACAAGTGTGGCGTCCTCTCCGGCAACATCCAGACCATGATGGCTGGATGGGGCGGCCAGGGTGCCTCCGCGTTCAACAACCTGATGATCTCGTGGGACCAGAAGCAGGAGACCATCCTCAAGGCCCTCGACCAGCTCTCCGCGTCGATGAAGGAGACGGAGCGCGACAACGTCTCGACCGACGAGAACCAGTCCGCCACCCACACCAACCTCCAGGGCCGTCTCGGCTGACGCCGAGCCCCTCCACAGACTTAGGAGATCGATGATGAGCTTCGACGGAATCAAGGTTCAGCACGGCCACCTCGACGCCGGTGCCGCCGACGTGATGAAGGCGGCCAAGGACATCGAGGCCCGCCTCGACCAGCTCGAGAGCGAGCTCAACCCGCTGAAGTCGGACTGGAACGGTAACGCCAAGATGGCGTACGACCAGGCCAAGGCCAAGTGGGACCAGGCCATGCAGGAGATGACCCTCCTGCTGCAGCAGGCCAGCCAGGGCGTGGACTCGTCCAACGCCGAGTACAAGGCGGCCGACGCCCGCGGTGCCAACCGCTTCTGAGCGCACACCGCTCGTCCGAGGCCGGTCGTCCCTCCGGGGATGACCGGCCTCGGCCCATTTCCGCGGAGCGGTCGCCTAGGCTGCTCCCCGTTCGATGCCCCGGCGCCACGGCCGGCGCAGGTGCACGCTCAATCAGGGGGAACACCATATGAGTCAGGGGTCCTCGGTCGCCTCGGGACTGGTCCGGGTCACCATCGCCTCGGGATCGCGGCGCGTCGACCTGGTGCTGCCGGGCTCGATCCCGGTCGCCGAGCTCGTGCCCGAGCTGGCCCGCTCGGTCGGCCTGCTCGACGCCTCCACCGTCTACGGCGGCTACCGCCTGGTGACGCAGGAGGGCCGGATCCTGGCCGACAACGCCGGCCTGACGATGCAGGGCATCGAGGACGGCGGCCTGCTGACCGTCACCGCCGGCGTCGACGACAAGGCGCCGCGCGTCTACGACGACGTGGTCGAGGCGATGGCCGACGTCGTGGAGAACGAGCTCCGGCCGTGGGAGCCGGCGGCCGGACGGCGTACGGCGCTGGGCGCGGGCAGCATCCTGCTCGGCCTCGGCGCCCTGGCCCTGCTGCTGCAGGGCGAGAGCCTGCTCGGCGGCGTCGCCGCCGCGGTGATCGCCGGCGCTGCTGGTGGTCGGCGGGATCGTCCTCGCCCGCGCCCAGGGCGAGCCCGAGGCCGGGCGTCGCGGTCGTCGCTCCTCGCCGCCGCTCTACGCCGGGGTGGCCGGGCCTGCTGCTCGCGCCGGGCGACCTGCCCGCGCTGGAGCTGGCCGCTCGCCGACGCCTTCTTCACCGACCCGCTGCTCTTCGCCGGCCTCGGCGTCCTCGCCGTCGGCCTGGTCGCCGTCGTCGGCCTCCAGGACGGCCGCCCGCTGGTGATCCCGGCGATCGTCGTCGGCGCCGTGCTGGTCGCCAGCTCGGTGCTGATCCGGGTCGCCTCGCTCGAGCCCGGCCCGGTCTTCACCGTGCTGATGACGCTGGTCGTGCTGGCCGGCAGCATCTTCCCGTGGCTCGCCCTCGGGGTCACCGGCACCAGCGTCGACCAGCTCTACTCGCTGCACGACATCACCGCCGACCCCGACGAGATCGACCCCGACGAGGTGGCCGGCGACGCCCGCGTCGGCCACGAGATCCTGCTCGCGGTCGTCCGCCACGGTCGGCACCCTGCTCGTCCTCTTCGCCCCCTTCGCCGTCGACCGCGGCGTCTACGGCACCGTCCTGGCGGCGGTGTGCTGCCTGGCCGTCATGTTCCGCACCCGGCAGTACCGCACCGGTGCCGAGGTGCTGGCCGGCCTCACCTCCGGCATCCTCGGCCTGGTCTCGGTGGCGGTGTCGATGCTGCTGATCCACGACGGCTGGCGCGCCGGTGCCGCGATCGGCCTCGCCGCCGTCGGTGCCGTGCTGCTCGCGCTCACCCTCGTGCCCGCCTCCGCCTCGGTGCGCCGCGGCCGGATGGGCGACATCGTCGAGACGGTCACCCTGCTCGCGCTGCTGCCCCTGATGGTGCTGGCGGCCGGCTTCGTGGCTGCGGTGGCGGGCTGATCGATGGCCACCAAGAAGGACCTCGTCGAGGCCCACGCCTTCAGCCGACGCCGGCTGGTCACGGCGTTCGTCTCGGGTGCTCCCGGCGGTCGCGAGGTCGAGCCGGTGCGCCCCGGTCGCGTGCTCATCGGCGGCGTCGCCCTGTCGGTGCTGCTGCTGGCCGGCGCTGCGATCGCCGGCTTCCTGCTCGGCCGCCCGCCCGCCGAGTGGCTCGAGCGAGGGCAGCTTCGTCATCTCCAAGGACACCGGCGAGCAGTACGTCGTGATGCGCGGCGGCGACGACCCGCTGCTGCAGCGGGTGCCCAACTACGTCTCGGCCCAGCTGCTGCTGGGGAAGGCGGAGCTGACGCCGTTCACCGTCCGTGACAAGTACATCCGCACCGTGCAGCTCGGCGAGGACCTCGGCATCGAGGGCGCTCCGGCCGGACTGCCCAGTGCCGCCGAGCTCGTCGACGACGGCTGGACCGCGTGCAGCGGCGAGGGCCTCGGCATCAAGATCGCGGTCCAGGAGGCCCCCGCGGTCGAGGACCTGACCGGGTCGTCGTTCCTCGTCTCCAGCGAGGGCGAGCAGTGGCTCATCGCGACCGCACCGCCCGAGGGCACCCAGGAGGGCCGGGCCTACCGCTTCCCGATGCCGGCCGACGAGACGCAGGCGTCGACGCTGGGCATCCGGCTCGGCTTCGGCGCCTCGCCGATCGAGGTGGACGAGCAGTGGCTCAACCTGTTCCCGGCCGGCGATCCCCTCGAGGCGACGTCGTTCGGCGTGACGAAGGCCGGCCAGCCCGTGCCCTACGGTGACACCGCCCAGGACCTCTCCCGCTTCCGCATCGGCGACCTGCTGCGCTCCGCCTCCGGCAACTACTTCCTGCTCGGCGACGAGAGCCCCCAGGACCTGGGCGACTTCGCCGCCGACGTCTACGACGTGGTCGGCGAGCGGGCCACCGAGGTCCCCGACGACCTGGCGGCGAAGTTCGGTGACACCGAGTACCCCGCCGAGTGGCCCCAGAGCGTGCCGGCCGCGGTCACGACCGGCGCGCTGTGCGGGGTGCTGCACCCGGCGCCCGGTGCGGACGCCCGCGTCAGCCTGGCCACGAACCCGACCGGAGCGGCCGACCCTGCCGGTCCCGACCCGATCGGTCCCGGCCGCCACGACGTCGACGTCGCGCCCAGCGCCGGGGCCTACGTCCTGGCCGGCTCCGACGAGGCCGCCGCCGGCGGCACCCCCTACGTCATCGACTCCAAGGGCGAGAAGTACGAGCTCGGGCCGTCCGTCCCCACCTTCATCGGCTACGAGAGCGTCGTGCCGCCGCTGGTGCCGAGCACCTGGATGGCGTTCTTCGACGAGGGTGTCGCGCTGTCGACCAACAGCGCCCGACGGGTGCCGGAGGATGCGCCGCCGGCCGAGTCGGAAGCGGACGCCGGTTGATGAGGACAGCGGTGGCGTACGACGCTCGCGGCCGGGGTGGTCGTCTCGGCGATCGTGCCGGTGTGGGCGGGCCCGGCGAGCGCCGAGCACGAGGCTCCCTGCGCGATCACCGAGCTGCCCGACTCCGAGCGGCTGGCCGACACGCACGAGAAGGACAACCCGGCCTTCGACCGGATGCACGTGGAGCGGGCGCAGGAGGTCGCGACCGGCAAGGGCGTCAAGGTCGCCGTCATCGACAGTGGCGTCGCGAGCACCGAGGGCCTCACGCCCTACGGCGGGCTCGCGATCGCGGGGGCCAACCCCAGTGTCCTGATGTCGGGTCACGGCACGATCGTCGCCAACCTGATCGCCGGCAAGCACGGCGTCGCTCCTGACGCGCAGGTCTTCGACGTCAAGGTGTTCGACGTCGAGAACGCCGACACGACGCAGGGCGAGAAGCCGCTGACGTCCGCGGGCATCGTCGCCGGGATCGACGCGGTCATCGAGGCGAACCGTCGCGAGAAGTTCGACGTCGTCAACATCTCCCTCGCCGTCGAGACCTCCGACCCGGCGCTGGAGAGCGCGGTCGCACGGCTCGTGGCGCAGGACCTCGTCGTCGTGGCGGCCTCGGGCAACAAGGAGGAGGGCGACGCCTCGGCGGACGACGACTTCGCGGGCACGCCGGGCAACGACGCCGAGGTCTACCCGGCCGACTACCCGGGCGTGCTGGCGGTCAGCGCCACCACGCCCGACGGCAGCGACCCCGCCACCTACGTCAAGCCCAACCTCGACACGGACGTGGCCGCTCCCACGTCCGGTGCCATCTCGGTCAACGCGAGCGGCCAGGTGTGTGTCGTCCAGCAGGTCGCGACGTCGTGGGCAGCCGCCGAGGTGAGCGGCATCCTGGCCCTGCTGCGCGAGACCTATCCGCGCGAGACCCCGCGCCAGCTCGTCGCCCGGCTGGAGGCCACGACCGAGGGCGGAGGCGACCCGCTTCCGTCGGGGCGAGGGCGCCGGGGGGACGACCGCGGACGCGGGTGAACCCCTGGACCGGTGCGGGCGTGGTGCAGGCGCACGACGCGCTCACGCGCGAGCTCAAGCCCGGGCGGCAGGGCAAGGTGGAGACGACCCTGCGCGAGACGCGCACCGACGCGCAGGCGCCGCCAGCGCCCCAGCGGATCGACCTGTTCGGGACGCCCAGGGTGATCCTGCTGTGGTCGGGACTGGTCGCCGGGTCCCTTCTCGCGCTCGCCTTCATGCTGCGTCCGTTGCTCCGGCGCTGATTGTCGCGACCCTGACGTGCGATCCCGCCTCCCATGATGGAATCGCCCCATGACCGACACCTCGCACGAGCCCGTCGCCGTGATCCTCGCCGGTGGCCAGGGCTCGCGACTGTGGCCGATCAGTCGCGACCGCGCCCCCAAGCAGTTCCAGCCCGTCGTACGTGACCGGCCGCTCCTGACCGGCACCATCGAGCGACTCAGCGAGATCGTCGACCCCAGCCGGATCCACGTCTCCACCCGGACCCGGTTCGCGGACGCGGCCCGCGCCAACCTCGGACCCGTCCCGCCGGAGAACCTGATCCTGGAGGAGGACCCCGCCGGTCCCGCGACCGCCTTCGCCCTGAGCATCGCCACCCTCGCGCACCTCTACGGCGACGTGCCCGCGCTGATCGCTCCCTCCGACCACCTGATCAACGAGGAGGAGGCCTTCAACGCCGCCTCCCGCGAGATGCTCGACCAGCTCACGAGGACCCCCGAGTCGATGGTGGTGCTCGGCGCCGAGCCGACCCGCTTCGACCCCAGCCTGGGCTACATCCACACCAAGGGCGACGACGGCCCGGTGCAGGTGATCGACTCCTTCCACGAGAAGCCCGACCAAGGCCTGGTGGACGAGCTCGGCGAGTCGGGCCGGCTCTACTGGAACACCGCCTGCTACGGCGTACGCGTCCAGGCGGCGTGCGATGCCTACCGGGGTGCCCTGCCGCTGATCTTCGACTCCATCGAGCGGTTCGCCCGGACGCAGGGCACCGAGCAGGGCGACCAGGGCTACCGGGGCGCCGCCATCGGCGGGCACGAGCTCTACCCGCTGATGTGGGCCGGCATGGAGTGTCTCGTCGTGCCGCGCCAGCTGGGCTGGACCGACGTCGGCACCTGGACCCGGCTCGAGCAGGTCCTCAACGACCAGCGGGTGACCTCGATCGGCCCCGCTCTCCAGCTCGACGCGGAGGACACCCTCGTCGCCAGCATGGACGGCCGGCCGGTCGTCACGCTCGGTGCCCGCGGCCTCATCGTGGTGACGCACGAGGACGCGGTCTACGTCCTGGACAAGAAGAAGGCCCTCGACACGCCCACCCTGGAGCGCCTGCGCTCCCTCCTCGCGGCGAGCACCCGCGAGGACCTCCTCTGACCTGAAGCCCGCCAGGCTCCCTCAGGCCTCCGACTCCGAAGGAATCCATGTCCCACGAGAACAGCCAGCACATCGTCGTCGTCGGCACCAAGCCCGACATCATCAAGCAGGCGCCGATCTACCACGAGCTGCGCGAGCGGGGCCACGAGGTGGTCCTGTGCCACACCGGCCAGCACTACGACCACAACCTGTCGCAGTCGATGCTCGACGAGTTCGGCGTGCGCGAGGACGTCAACCTCGAGGTGCGCGGCGGCGTCAACGACCTGGTCTCGGGCATCACCGCCAAGCTCGCGCTCTACCTGCGCGGCTTCGCCGAGCGCGGCGGCTTCCCCATCACGTACGTCCACGGCGACACCACGACCGCGATGGCCGGCGCGCTCGCCACCTTCGGTGAGCGGCAGGCGCTCGTGCACGTCGAGGCCGGCCTGCGCACGCTGTCGCCGAAGCCCGAGGTGCTGCGCGGCTGGCTCGACCAGGGTGCCGACCTCGACTGGGCGTCGTTCCGGGAGCAGTCGATCGACCGCAACAGCTGGTCCAAGGGCAGCCGCGAGCCGTCGCCCGAGCAGTTCAACACGCGCGTCGCCGACGCGGGCACCGACCTGCACGCCGCCCCGGTCGAGCTCAACCGGGAGTTCCTGGTCGACGAGGGCTTCGCGCCCGCCGCGATCGACGTCGTGGGCAACTCGGTGGTCGACGCGCTCGCCCAGGCCATCGCCGGCAGCGACAAGAACCAGGTGCTGCAGAAGTTCCCTGCCATGGGTGACGGGTCGTTCCTGCGCTTCTGCGTGCACCGCCGCGAGAACACGACCAACCGCGACCGCTTCAACCTGCTGATGGACGCGATGGAGTCGCTGCTGGAGCAGGGCCACCACATCCTCTTCATCCGCCTGCTCGGCACCGAGGCGGCCATCGACAACTTCGGGCGCCGCCAGTGGCTCGAGGACCTCGAGGCGAGGTACGGCGACGCGCTGATCTCGACGCCCGTGTGGGACAGCTACCTCGACGTCGTCGCCGCGATGTCGATGTGCGCGGTGATCGTGACCGACTCGGGCAGCATCGTGGAGGAGGCCAACGTCCTCGAGGTGCCGTGCGTGACCCTGCGCTTCGGCTCCGACCGCTCGGAGACCTTCCTCGCCGGCAGCAACTTCCTGGCCCCGCCGATCGACAAGGCGCTGATGACCAGCGTCATCCACAACGTCTTCGAGCACCGCGGCGAGCTGTCGTGGGAGCGCGTCTACCCCGAGGGCGCCTCGCGGATGCTGGTCGAGGCCGTCGAGCGGCGGCTCGACGACGGGAGCCTGCTGATCTCCGAGGAGTGGCGCTACGGGCTCAAGGCACAGGTGCGCTGAGCACGTACATCCGATGCTGGTCACCAATCACGTGCTCACAGGGGCGCTCGTCGGTCTCGCCGCGCCGGGACCGGTGAGCGCGTTCCTCGGCGGGGTCGCCTCGCACGTCGCCCTCGACGTCGTACCGCACTGGGGCGATCGTCCGATCGAGGAGGTGCTGCCGATCGCGGTGGCCGACGGGCTCACCGGGCTGGCCGTGATCGGCGTGGTGTGGTGGCGTACGCCGCCCCAGCGTCGGCTGCGGGTGCTGGCCGGGATGGCCGGGGGATCGGTGCCCGACCTGGACAAGCCGGGGGTGGTGTTCTTCGGCAGGTCGCCGTTCCCGCGGGTGGTCGACGAGCTCCACGCGCGGATCCAGACGCGGGAGTCGTCGGCCCGGATGCCGCAGGAGGTGCTCGTGGCGCTCGGCTCCGCCGTCGTGCTGGGTGCCGTGCAGCGCCGCCTGCGTGGCAGGTGACTCCCGCGAGGACGACGAAGGCCCCGCACCAGGGGTGCGGGGCCGACGGCCGGCGGAGGTAGGGGGATTCGAACTGACGATGCCCGCCGAGCACGCCCGAACCCCGGGACCCCGATTCACGCTCAAACTGAGCGTGAAATCCGTGTGGGGACATCGAATGACATCGTTGTGGTGCAGGGATCTGCAGGGTCGGTAGCACATGAGTTAGCACATGAGCAGGACTCGAGCCGGCTCGTTTGAGGTCCAGCCGGACGTCGAACGCAACGCGTAGACTCCGACCATGAGCGAAGCCGTCAGCCGTCTCGACCGGATCACCGTCGACCCACTGATCTGCCACGGCGCGCCGACGATCCGCGGCATGCGCCTGCAGGTGCAGGACGTCCTTGAGCTGTTGGCCTCTGGGATGACCTACGACGAGATCCTTACCGACTACGAAGAGCTCGAGCGAGACGACATCCTCGCCGTTCTCGAATTCGCCGCGCTTGATTCTGCAGGCCGCCTGCAACGCGTTGTGGCGTGACTGCGTTCTTGGTCGATCAGCAGCTGCCGAAGGCGCTCGCGACGTACCTGACCGAGCATGGTCAAGACGCGCGGCACATCAAGGACTACCCCGGTGGCACAACAATGCCAGACCTAGACATTACGCGCCTGGCGGACTCCGAAGATCGTTTCGTCGTTACCAAGGATGACGACTTCCGCATCTCTCATCTGCTAGGCAGGTCACCTGCACGGCTGCTTCATGTCACCTGCGGCAACATCTCGACTCGCGATCTTCTCGCCCTGTTCGACCAGCACCGGCCCGAATTCACGGCCGCGATAGCGACCTACCACTACCTGGAGATCAATCGCTCGGGCGTGATCATTCACGACCGCATCTGACTGTAGGTGACCTGCTTGACCTCTACCGGCGTCGTCGCAATCAACTGCCATCCTCACCCGTCAGCTCCCCTCTCCTCCCTCGGCTCCAACGCCAAGCTCCATGCCCAGCACTCTTTTCGCGCCGCGCTCCCCTTCCTCACTCCACCCCTCTCTTCACTGCTTGTCAGTCAGTTCACTCTCGAATGTACGTATGCTACCGTGGTAGGTACAGGTGACGCGTTACAAGAAACACAGTGGAGCGAGGATGAAGGGTGGAGTGATCCTCTTCCGGGGGACGGGCGCAGCGGCGTGCCGGTACCTGGAGTCGGATCGCTCGCGCGCTGACGACTACTACCTGGAGGGCGGGACGGCGCTGGCCGCGTTCACCGTCAGCGACGGGAACGGCGGGGTGCTGGCCACCTCCGAGTTGGGCTCCCAGGCTTACGCCTCCTGGGTGGACTGGATCGACCCGCTGACCGATACCTCGATGGGCAAGCCGCGGCTGCCCGGCGAGGAGGGCACCGCCAAGCACGGTTCGCCACGGTTCGCCGAGATGGTTGTGAACACCCCGAAGTCGCTCTCGGTAGCAGCCGCGCTGCACCCCGAAGTGTCCGACGCGCTGGACACAGCCCAGGCGGACGCGGTCACCGAGATCCGCCGGTTCCTCGGGTTGCACTCGGTCACCCGAGTTGGGCCGCGAGACCGCCAGGAGGTGGTGCCGGTCGAGCGGCTGCAGACCGTCGCGGTGGTCCACAAGACCAGCAGGGCTGGCGACCCGCACCGGCACGTGCACTTCCAGATCGGCACCCGCGTCTGGGCAGCAGGCAGGTGGCGCGGCCTGGACACCGTGGCCCTGTTCAAGCAGCAGGGAGCTATCCGTGCACTCGGCACTGCCGTCCTGGCTGCGCACCCGGGGCTCACCCAGGTCCTGGACCGTCACGGCCTCACCCTGGACCCCGTGACGGGCGAGGTGGTCGAGCTGGTGCCGTTCAATGCGGTGATGTCGAAGCGTGCCGGCCAGGTGGAGAAGAACCTCAGCGAGCTGGAAGCCGAGTGGGCCGAGCGGCACCCCGGGCGGGAGCCTGGTCCGGTGGTCACGTCCCGGATGACCGCTGCGGCCTGGGCCAGGGACCGTCCGCAGAAGCGGCCCACCTCGCTCGCCCACGAGGACGGTTGGCGTCGGGAGTTGGCCGATGCCGGGTACGACCCCGAGCTGTTCTCGTCGCCCCAAGTAGGCAGCCATCGGCTGGCGCCGGTCTCTCCAGAGGATCTCCAGGTACTCACCCTCGCCTCACGGGCGCTGGACCGATGCGCCGCAGCCGCGTCAACCTGGACCCGCCACACCGTCGCCGAGAAGGTGACGCGCATCGTCACCGAGTACGGCGTCCGCGCCGCACCCGCGGAACTGCGCGACCTGGTCACGCTCGCGACCGCCTTTGCCGTTGGCGACTGTCTGTCGGTGCTGCCACCCGGAACCGCTCAACCAGAGCATGTCGCACACCTGACCAGCCTCCAGGTCATCGCCGCGGAGATGCGGCTGCGCGACCTGCTCACCACCCGCACCTCCACCACCGAGACCACCCAGCTCCCCGATGTGGAGGCGCTGGCCGCCGAACAAAGGCTGGTTCCGGAACAGGCTCGTGCGGCCGCAGCCATCGCATCCACCGACCCACTGGTGGTGGTCGAGGGCGCTGCCGGCGCGGGAAAGACGACGATGCTCGCCGTCGCGATCGGTGCCGCCGATGCGGCGGGTCGCGCCACGAAGGTCGTGACTCCCACGAAGAAGGCCGCCGCCGTCGTCGTCTGTGAGCTTGGGGTACCCGCCGAATCGGTCGCCAAGTTGCTCCACGCCCACGGCTGGCGGTGGAACAGCGACGGCGTGTGGACCCGCCTCGCCATCGGGGATCGCGATACCGAGACCGGCAAGACGTACGGCGGGCCTCCTGCGTGGGCGCGACTGGCGCGCGGTGAGCGGATCGTGGTGGACGAGGCCGGGATGCTCGATCAGGACAGTGCGATCGCGCTCTTCACCGTGGCGGGCGACGCCGCGGCCACGGTCGCGCTGGTCGGGGACCGGGCACAGCTGCCGGCCGTGGGACGCGGTGGGGTGCTCGACCTGGCCGCAGCGCTGGCCGCCGGAAGTGGCCGAACCGTGTTCGACATGGACTCGGTCCACCGGTTCACCGACCCGACCTACGCCGACCTCACCCTCCGGCTCCGCGCCGGGGACAACCCGGCGCACCTGTTAGACAGGCTCCACGCGCTCGGACATGTCCGACTACACCGCAGCACCGACGACGCCCACGAGGCCATCGCCACCGCGACCACGGCGGCGATCGAGTCCACGAGGACGGTCGCCGCAACAGTCGCCACCAATGACGAGGCCCGCTCCCTCAACGACCGCATCCGCACCCAACGCGTCGCTCGAGGCGAAGTCGACGATACGGCGACCGTGTCCGGGAACGACGGGCTGCCCATCGGTGCGGGCGACGTGATCACCACGCGGAAGAACGACAGCACCCTGGGAGTCGCCAATCGGCAAACCTGGACAGTCCAGACCATCGGCGATGACGGCACCGTGTGGGCGCTCGACGCAGCTAGCCCGCGCAAGCATCCACGGTCGGTCGCCCTGCCCAGCTCGTACGTGAGCGACCACGCCCACCTCGCGTACGCCGCGACCGCGTACGGCGTCCAAGGTGTCACCACCGCCAGCGCCCACACCCTGCTGTCGGAGGCGTTGGACGCATCCGGGGTGTACGTCGGCATGACCCGCGGCCGCGACGCAAACGTGTTGCACATCGTCGCCGACAACCTCGACGAGGCACGGGAGCACTTCATCGACGCGCTCCAGCGCGACCGCGCCGACCGAGGCCTCCAGGCAGCAACCTCTGGAGCCCAGGTCGCCATCGCGGGGTTGGTGGCCGAGGGACCGGTGAAGGTGGTCAACGACGAACGAGCACGGCTGGTCGAGGTCATCGCAAACGCAGATTGGGAAGCGGCACGGTGGGAGCACGCCGGCGGGTTGCTGGTCACCCAAGCGGAAATCCACGCCCGCGAGGAGGCATCCGGCCGAGACGCCCTTGTCATAGCTGAAGCCCACTCGACGACGGTCCTCGACAAAGCCGTGCGACCACTGATGGTCCAAGCCATCGTCGACGGACAGGCCTACGTCGATGCGCAGACCCAACAAGCCGCCGCGTGGGACGCGCACCGCTCGACGGGGCGGCTAGGCAGGCGCGCCGCCCAGCGAAGGCTCGACACGGCACAAGCGGTGACCGGCGATGCCCAGGCGACCGTACTGATCCGATGGGGCAGTGTGCCCTCCACCGGCCAGTGGGCCGCTACGACTCATGACAGGCTCGAAGCATGGGCCGCTCGCGTTGTGCATCGATGCGCCGAAGCCCAGCCCGTCGTGGCCAGTGCTCGCCAGGATGTCGCGCGGGCCGAGGAGGCGCTCAAGCAGACCCGGTGGCGACACCGAGCCGAGACCGAAGATCTCACCCTCCGGCTTTACGGTCGACGTGATGCGGCCTCTGTCCGAACAATCAGCGGTGTGCACAGTGTCGAGGCTCGTGCGCAACGTTGGCGGCAGTACGCCGACGCGGCGCGCGCCGATCTCACCCGCATCGAATCCCTGCCGATCGGACGCGCCGTGCAGTTCATCGAGTCACGTCGCGCTCGAGCCCTGCAGGTCGAGGTCGAGCGAACAGCCGCCACCCACAGCGCCAGGCTCGGCGTGCCGACGGAACGCCGGATCGGGCGAGCAGACCCTGAGCTCGGACGCAGCATGTAGGCCCAGTGTGGCCCGACTGGTACCCAGCGGAAGGCTCCTAGCGAGCCGACTATGCGGAGGGGTGCCGAACCCCTCTCCGTCGCCGGATGCGGATCTGCTTGCGGACGGAGCTCGCCCGGCCTGCGTTGCCCAAGCGAACAGGGCACGATTTCGCCAGGGATCCGCCGATCTCCTGCCCCACGACATGGTTATGAGTTGGGGGATTGCCCGCTCAGGTGGGCGAACGCACGGGAGTCTTGCGCTCAGCCGCGGTAGGCGGGCAGCGGTGGGTCGAAGGTGAACCTGGTGTACGGCGCCTCGGCGGTCTCGTCCTGCGGCCACTGCGCGGTCCCGGTGTAGGTCTTGCCGTCGAGGGACAGCTCCACGGCGTAGATCACCGACTCGCCCGACAAAGTTTCCAACTCGGCGGGGGTGAGCTCAGACCCTTGGAATGACACCGCTCCATCTCGCTCGCAGCGCGATTCCTCACGGCGCAGTGGGATGACAACGGCGGTTCCCTCGCGGTCGGTCACCGTCCACGACGCCGTAGCCGTCGTTGGCGTGCGCGCCAGGTCCGCGAGGTGCAGCTCGGGCCCGCCATACGGCGCCACCCGCGTGCCGTCCTCATCGGTGAACAGGGAGCCGGTCGCGCCCGGTTCGGGCATGGCCCCGTTGCCCGGCGTGGTCCATAGGACCGACGTCACGGCGTCGCCGCCTGCTGGTGCCCGACCGAATGCGTCGACCCGCCATTCCCCACTCAATCCGGCTGGGTCGACGCGGAAAATCCGGTCGGTCACGGGTGTGGCGCGCACGGTGATGCTGCGGCCGCCACACTCGTCGTCGACCGGGTTGAAGCTCACCCAGTGGAACTTCCATCCGGGGTAGTCGAAGGCGAAGTACAGCGCTTCCGGGGAGCCGACCGAGGGGATGGGGCCACTGAGACCGGGCCCACCGTCCCAGCAGCCGGTGCCCAGACAGGCGGACCAGGGCTGCTCGTCGAGGACCCGGCCGTCCTCGGTAAGGAAGTGGAAGATCTGGTCGCCCCATTGGAAGTCGGAAGCGTCTCCGGCGGCTGTTGGTGCCAGCGCTTCGACTGCATCGCGTTCTCCGGCGCGCATCTGCTGCGACGGAGACCCGGGCGACGAGGGCGCTGCGGAGTCCGTCCCGCGCTGGGTGCCGCAGCCAGCAGTCAGCGTTGTCAGGATGAGAAGGACCAGCAGCCGTCGCGTGCGCATAGTGCTGTGACGCCGGGTGGCGCGTTGCGGTTCCTGACCGGCGATGGGCTCGCGGAGCGACCCGGTGCGGGATCCGCTTACGGCGGAGGGCCGTGGTCGACCTCGAACATGGTCGACAAGCACGCGTTACGGGTTGGCCGTTTGGGGATGAACCAGGTCAGATGCCTGCACGACGAGGTCGACCAGATTTTCGGGAAAGATCTGCACGTCCTCAGTGGCGATGTCTTCAGCCGACCACCAGCGCCACGTGGTCATGGCTCTGTGCTCCAGCTCAGTCCAGCCATGGGCACAAAGGGTGGTGTCGGTCGTCCTCGCAGCAAAAAAGTGCTCGACCTGACGCTGCGGCTCACCGTGATTGAGGAAGTCGACGTCTCGGCGATGGAAGGGTCCGACCAGACTCAGCCCCGACTGGCCCGTCTCCTCAAGCAACTCGCGCTCAGCGGCATCCGTCAGCGACTCGCTTTCGTCGACTCCGCCGCCAGCGGTGAACCAATAACGCACCGTGTCGCCAGTGTCAGACAAGTCCCGCCCCTCAAACAGCAGCACCCGAGAGGACGGGTCCAACAGCACGATCCGAACGGCCACGCGAACGTCAGTCGGCATGCGAAGAAGTTACCTGCCCACTGAATCTCGTCAAGCGGAGCGTGATTAGTACGGGATCCCGCATTGGCACGCTTCGTCTCCCTGAGGAACGACGGAAGCCGCCCTCTCCTGCTGCGCCCGGGGGTCAAGTGGGTCGTTCGGCCCCGCCGACCAGGAGGGTCGGCGGGGCCGTCCTTCGTTCGCGGAGACTGTTACCGGAAGGGCCCTGCTTGGACGGGGTACTTCGTGCCGACCTCCGCGCGTAGGCGTTCGACAAGGGCCGCACCGCGCTGCATGTACGCGCTTTGCGGGACTTTCTCATGCTCCGCGTACGCAAGGCCCCATTCGATCAAGTCGACGATGAGCTCGTCCGTCAAGCCAAGGACCTCGCTGAGATAGTCGGGCTCGGTCGTCAACACTCCTTCCTCGTCCCATAGAGGGATCTCCAACAACTCGCTTGGCATCAGCAGGAGGTAGCCGTGCGGCTCGTCCCACTCTCGACGGCTCTGGGGACCGCTTCGGGCCGCCCTGACGTATTCGATCGACCGCGACCTGAGTGCCGACCCCTGAGCCGGCCAGGAAGCGGCGGTGCCAGTGGGTTCGTTGTCCATCGATCTCCTTACACGCGAGGCATCTGAGCGAAGATGATGTCCGAAGGCAGTGTGTCTGCCTTCCTGCACTGGTATCCGCTGTCGCTGCTCAAGCTCGATTTTGCCGGAATCAAATTCATGATGCGGCGGCCCGTCTTGCCCAGGATGAGAACGGCGCGCCATCTCTCTGTGATCTCGTCGTCAACTCCGAAACCGAACATTCGGTCCATGCAGAAGCGCTTGTCCCCAGCCTTCACCACAGTGTCCGGATCATCAGCGGTGGCGTCCAGTGCCCAGGCAGCGAGGTCCCGCCACTCTCGGCCGATCTTCGCGGAGAGCGTCGACCACTTGGAGCCCTGTGCAGTGGGAGGACCGTGCCTGAACTCGATGTGCCGGAACCCGTAGGCAGACGTGGTCCCGTCCCGCTCCGCAATGCCGCAGCGTAGGGAGGCGTATGTTCCGACCATGCGGTCATGCCACTTGAGTCGGTCGTATGCCTTGACCAAGTGGCTTCGTCCGTCGAAGTTTCCGCAGGCAGACCACCCGTTGAAGGGGATCTCGTCTGCGGCAACCTGGGCTAGTGAGGTCGACCCGCCGCTGGCCCGAGAGAGCACTTCCACCCGCTGACCCGGGTAGAGCTTGGGGTCGAGCACCTCGTTATTGACGTCCTGGTCGTAAGGGTCAACGGCTCCCTCGTCGGCTTCGTCCTCGGGGCGGGTCATCCCCGGGGCCATCAAGTAGGTGCCCGCCACGGTGCGACTTAGCGCCGGATCGACGAAGCCGGCTCCTGCCAAGTAGACGTTCACCGTCGACTGGCCCGTGCTGGTCGGCTTGGAGGTGATCAGGTCCGAACGGCCGTCGCCGTCGTAGTCGCCGACGGTTTCGTACACGCTAGCCGCGTCGAATGCGATGTCCTTTTGCAGCAGAGTGGTCTGGAAGTTGCTTGCCGCGCTCAGGATCGTGAGCTTGGCGCCGCCGGTGCCGTTGGGGCGAATGGCGTAAACGTCGAACCGCTTGTCGCCGTCGTAATCTCCCAACCCGAAACTGACCTGGCTGTTGTACGGCACGGACGGCATCGCGGTTGTCGGGAGGCCCTGCAAGAAGTTCGAAGAAGCGGTGGAGACCTGTACCGCCGTTGAGGACCCCTGTTGGTAGAAGCTGTACCAATCGCCACGACCGTCGCCGTCCCAGTCGGCGGCCAGGTTCTCGTACCCCCACCCCATGCCGGAGCCCGGATACCAGGCGGTCCCATACAGGGATTGCCGGAAGCCGCTGGCTCCGTCCAGGATGGTGAATCGGGCGTCGTAGCCGCCTGCGCCGTACAGATCGGGGATGTTGTCACCGTTGTAGTCGGCCATAGCCCATGCGTAGCCAGTTTCGGGTTGGCCGGCGGCGTATTCCGACCCATAGCCTGCGTGTGCTTCAAACCCGATCAGATAATACGAGTTTCGCGTGGCGTAGAGGTCGGCGAATCCGTCAAACTCCATTTGAGCGGCGGACGCGGCATCGGCCATTGGCAATGCCGCGGGGCTGGGTGCTGCGGAGAGGCTTGAGGCAGCAAATGCCAATGCCCCGGCAATTGCACATGCGACTTTCTTCACTTCGGCTCCCGAGAGATTGTGTTACCCGCCACTGGATAGCGTCGGGTAGACGCGCGCCTCCAGTGTGGGGACGCTAGGCGGGGAGGTCAATGGGCCAATCGCCGCGCACAGATGAATCCCTGATGAACCCCTAAACAAGTTGCAAGTTAACTCATCTTCCGTAGTCGATTCCGCGGCGCAACCTCAAGTCGGATCCGCCGACGTCGCGCAGCCTATTGCCGTGTAAAGGCGCGGGCGAGCCCCTCCAGCCGCTCGAAGCGTTGGCACGGGTCCGGGAGGGCACTGCGGGGCGACTCTTCAAGCCAGCGCGGTCGATCTGGTCCCGCTCATCGACACTTCGGCTCAGCCACTTCCCGGACTCGCGCACACGACGCTACGCCCGCGATCGTCAACCCGAAAGAGGTCCCTCGAAAACCACCGGTTGACAGCAGAAGGGAGCCGGTTCGACGCGGCTCCGCGACCGGGTGCTCAGCCGCTCAGTCGACGTCGGGAGACGCGACCCGTCCCATAGGGCGAACCTCGACCGACCCGGATCGGACACCTCGAGCTCACCGAATTTTCCAAACCCCACGAACCCAGCACCGACACTTGTCGAGATGCAGCGAAAGATTCTCGAGTCGCCCGCCGCGAACTTTGCAGAGATCCCCGAGTTCGGCCGACGTCGTCAAAGTAGGCGTAGCAGAGAGGGGACGTTCCAGTCGCGGATGGGCTCGCGGAGCGCCCCGGTGCGGGATCCCTGATCGGGAAGCGGCCCCCGAACGACGACAGGAGGTGATGGACGAGTTCAAGACTCGCCCGACCGATGTCGGGCAGATTGGCTGCTCACCCAACGGGAAAGTGGCAGTGCGGCTGCCACCCTCGTCGTCCCCCCACTCTCAAGGAGAACCTCTACACGGAGTGGTGGCTCACGCGCTTGATATCACCACGTCCAGCGATTAGCGACTGGACGATTCGCCGGGAACGATGGCGAACTCGCCGACGACGGTCTCGCCATTTACCTCATACAACGGGATCGCGGTTGTCGTCTTCTGCCGCGTGAAGTCCTTCACTAGGCTGGTCGCTGGCTGAGGCCGATCGGTCGCGAGGACGTAGCCGAAGGCGCCGTTCGTTCCGTATGCAGCGATCAGGTCAGGCCCGGGGTTGTCGGCGTCGATGTTCATACCGGAGCCATACGTCTGACCGTTCGTGTTGACCGGATACGGCGGACTTGCGACCACCTCTTCAGGCCGAGGGTCTCGAAACCGGCCATCGTCAGACGATGTATGAGACGACACACTCTCACGATCGCCATCAAACGCCATTGAGAGGTTTGGGCCCAAGACCAACGCTCCAGCAAGTACGCCTGCAAGCGAACTCCCCACGACGAGCGCAACGTTCCGAAGCTTCATCTGCATGACCATTCCCCGTTAGTTGCTCTGGTACTGGACGGGCGACCCGGGCGGGTAGCCGTATGCATAAATGCCAGCGCCGGGCCGATAGGCCGCAACCTGACCGTCACCGTAGTAGTTGCCGGCACCGCAGTCCCCGTACCCGGCCGTGCTATCCAGGGTCGAGACGATGGGGTACGGGTTGTACCGCCAGGGTGTGTCTACGCAGAGCGTCCCGTTGCTCTTCCATAGCGATGCCTGCGTGCCGATGTAACCGGTGGGGACCTGCGCACCGTTCTTGGTTCCCATCTGCACTGCGCCGTTCGCGTCACCACCGTTGTCCGTCGACACTCGAGTGCGGTACTCGTAGGAGTACCCGCCAAAGGGACCCATCTCCGAATACGCGCTGAACGCAACGCCGGCGAATGCCGCCGTGCTGATCAGACAGCTCCCTAGCAAGGCGCCTGCCATCGCAGCCCGCAACCCTCTGGTACTAGTCCTGGTCATGCTCACCCCCGTGAGTTTGTCCCGCCCCGATGACGGTGAAGGGAACTTATAGCCGGCCGGTCGCACCTGTCCATCATTCGTTGATGAGATGCAGGCGGGCCGCTGAAGGTTGTCGAAATCGATACCGAGTAGCACCTTCGCCATGTGGCAACAACGCAGGCCAGATCCTGACTGAGGCGCGTCCCGCGAGCCCATCGGCTCGCGGAGCGTGCCAGTGCGGGATCCGTGACCGGTGTTGAGGTCGCCGATGTGCTCGTGCTGCGCATCGCCATGCTTACCGACCAGCCAACAGTGGAGTGTCGAAAGATATCCGAGCGAACGCGCTGAGTGTCCGAGCCCCTTTGGCTGCTATGGGCGTCGCTTATTTCCGAATATTGATGCGTGCCATGGCGCCTGTCGGTGTAGGCGTCAAGCCTTCAGCGCCCTGGACAAAGTCTTCTGAGCGTCCTTGGCGCTAAGGATGACGCGGCTCTTGCATCCCGCGGCCGGACACGGCGAACCGGGCTGCTGAGTGGCTGTGCACCAGTGCTTAGACGCAGGAGACCCCGGCTGTATTCACTCGGGTGTCATTGTTGATTACTTCCCAGTGAGTGATTGACCGGGAGCCGGTGTACACGCTAAAACTTGTCCCGGTCTTACTCGACTGCTTCAACTGGCCGCTCGAAGTGATCCAGTCGATGAGCGACGTACCACCGTCGGTAGTAGCGCCGATGCGAACCTGCTGGTCGGGTCCACATGTCTTCGAACCGCCAGCAATGTAATTGGCGGAGGCGGAAGGTGCCGTAAGGAATACAATTGCGAGCGCTGCAACGACGCAGCCACCCCGACGTGATGTGGTTCGTGTCATGTTGTCCCCCGAGAGTCTTGGCCTGAATAAGACGCGCGGCCCGCCAGCTTGAATAGCGGCCTCACGCGTGCAGCGAGTGTGCTCGCGTCTCATCCGTTCCGTCAAGGGTCCGAGAGCAAGGGTCCTACGGCGGCCGTACTACAGCTTCCGGAAGTCGCTAACTCGTAGAGTGCAGCGCGTACGGGTGACCGCCTCTGGCTAGAGTTCCCGCGTGATCCCGACTGCTGCGGAGCGGAACACCCCGCGCTGGAGGTCCGAGGACAGGCTGCCCGGCTGGGTCGGCGCGATCTGCCTGGCGAGCCTGGCCTTCTTCCTGCGTCGGTGGCATCTCGGCACCCCTCACCAGTTCTCCTTCGACGAGACCTACTACGCCAAGGACGCCTGGTCGCTGCTCAACTTCGGCTACGTCCGTGCCTACGTCGAGGACGCCGACAAGACGATCCTCAACGGCAACGTGACCGGGCTGTGGCGCGACGACCCGTCGATGATCGTGCACCCCGAGGTCGGCAAGTGGCTGATCGCCGCCGGCATCGAGGTCTTCGGCATGGAGCCGTCGGGGTGGCGGATGGCGTCGGCGGTGATCGGCGCCCTGATGGTCCTGCTGATGTGCCGCTTCGTGCGCCGGGTCACCGGCTCGACCGTGCTCGGCGTGGTCGCCGGGTTGCTGCTGTCGGTCGATGGCCTCCAGCTGGTGCTGTCGCGGCTGGCCCTGCTCGACATCTTCCTAGCGTTCTTCACGTTGCTCGGCGTGCACTGCGTCGTCGCCGACCGCCAGTGGCTGCGCGACCGCCTCGCGGCGGAAACCCGCGAGAGGTGGTGGCGTATGTGGTGGCGACCGTGGCTGCTCGCCGGCGGCGTCGCCTTCGGCCTCGCGTGCGGCACCAAGTGGTCGGCCGTTTACGCGCTCGCGGCCTTCGGCCTGCTGGCCTGGCTGTGGAGCGCCGGTGCCCGCCGCGCGTTCGGTCAGCGCCGGCCGTTGCTTCGCTCGGTGGTGCTCGACGGCATCCCCGCCTTCCTCGCCCTGGTGGGCGTGGCCCTGGTGACCTACGTCGCGACCTGGACCGGGTGGCTCATGCACGCCGACGCGTATGAGAGCAGCTCGACGCTCACCAACAGCCAATACACGACCTACGGTGGTGACGACCCGTGGCCGACGGCGTCGCAGCCGGACGCGCACGGGTTCGGCGAGGTGAAGCAGTCGCTGCGATCACTCTGGTCCTACCACCAGGACGTCTACACCTTCCACACCCACTTCCTGAACGACTCCACCCACATCTACGCCAGCAAGCCGTCGACCTGGCTGGTGATGGGCCGCCCGGTCGGCGTCGACGCTCAGACCGACATCCAGCCGGGCGCTCAGGGGTGCGACGCACCGACCGGCTCGACGTGCATCCGGCAGATCCTGCTCATCGGCAACCCGGTGATCTGGTGGGGCGGCTGCCTGGCCATGATCGCCTCGCTGCTGCTGTGGATCGGCGCGCGCGACTGGCGCCACGGCGTCGCCGTGCTCGGGCTGGCCAGCACCTGGCTGCCGTGGTTCTTCTACGACGACCGGCCGATCTTCTTCTTCTACGCCATCACCAGCCTGCCGTTCCTGGTGCTGTCCGTCGTCCTGGCGATGGGGCACCTGATCGGCACCTCCGACGTGCCGACCCCGCGGCGTACGTTCGGGGTCGTCGTGGCCGGCAGCTACACCGTGCTGGCGCTGGTCGCCTTCGCGTGGTTCTGGCCGATCTGGACCGACGTGCTCCTCACCAAGTCCGAGTGGGACGCCCGGATCTGGCTGCAGCGCTGGATCTGAGAGCGGAAGGAATCGCGCAGGGTCACGCTCCCTCGTCGCTCCTGCGGCCTGTACGGCGGACTCGATGCCGGGCGCATGCAGCGGCCCGTGGCCGATCTGCGTAGTGTCGCGTGCCGGGTTCAGTGGAGTCTCCATCAGACCAGGCACGCGTCAGCTCACCAGGGATCACCTGCAAATCAAGCATGGCCGCAAGCCGAACCCTGACTGACGAACACCCAGCAAAACGGGGGACGCCGAATGCCGTCTCTGCAACCGGCACCGTATAGCCCGTCCGGAACGTTTCCCGGGACGCGGAGGCTATTCGGTGCGCCCTCCGATCGGGCGAGGAACGAGTGGTTTCCGTCCGCAGCAACTCACCGACTCCGGCGTGATCCCAGTCAAGGGAGGCGTGTGACTCATCCACCGATCGTCAAGTTCACTCGTCGGGGTCGAAGAGCTTGAGGAATTTCTCCCGCGGGATCAGCACGCGACGGCCGAGCCTGACCGAGGGGATCGTGCCGTTCTCGATACCGGCCGTGACTGTCCGGGGGTCAACCCCGAGGGCTGCTGCGGCGTCCGTGCGGGTGATGACCAGGCTGGGCGCGCTGCGCAGCGCCTGAATCGTCATAGTGGCTGCTCTCATGTCGCATCTCCCAATATCCCGCGCCCTGTGGAGGTCTGCGACTGTACACGTTCGCGCTTGATGTTTCAAGAGCGACGGTGTATGTTTCCTATATGGAGCAACGCCAACGAGGGAACCCCCCCGGGAACACGAACGCGCATGTAGCGGCGAACGTGCGCAGTGCGCGGCAGGCGATCGGCATGGACCTCCGGACGTTCTCCGAGCGGGTCAAGGAGACCGGACGAGCCATGTCGACCTCGGCGTTGAGCAAGATCGAGAACGGCGACCGGCGCGTGGACGTCGATGACCTGACCGTCTTCGCCAACATCCTGCAGAGCACGCCGGCCGCGCTGCTGGCACCACCCGAGGGTGCTTCGCCGCCAACCGGTTTGCCTGGCGGCCAGTTCAACCACGAGGAGATCCAGGCATGGGTCCGGGGCCAGGCCAAGCTCACCACCGAGGACCTGGCTCGCTACTGGAAGGACGAGTACTTCTCCGCGGTCAGTTCCATCCACTACTACGAGAACCTGATGATGCAGTACGCAGAGGGACGCGAGGGCAACCAGCTGCACCGCGCGACCTACGAGGAGCGCTTGGCCGCATTCCGTGCACGTCGTGATGCTGCTCGCGTCCGGCTCCTCGCCCTCGACCCCGAGGCGCTGCCGGCACCTCGTGACGACACGGCTGACGGGTGGGCCTGACATGTCCGAGAAGCCGGGCCGTCGTTCTCGGTCCCGGCACGCCGGATCGATCACGTCGTACGAGACTCAAAGTGGGCAGCGTTGGAAGTTCCAGATCTACGTTCCCGCGGACCCCGAGCGGCCCGAGGCCGGCGACAAGCGGCTTACCCGCGGCGGGTTCAAGAGCCTCGACGAGGCACAACGAGTACTCGCAGAGGCATTGACGAAGAAGAAGGCGAACGCGCGGTTCCAGGCCAAGGCGCCCACCATCGGAGACTACGCCGAACACTGGATCGCCGGGTTGCGGCTGCAAAACTCCACCATCGAGGGCTACAAGAAGGTCATCCGCAACCACGTCACGCCCTACCTCGGATCAATCCGACTCGACAAGCTCACCGCCACCAGGATCGCGGCCCACTACCGACAGTTGGAGACCTCCGGGCGCCGCGACAGAACCGGGTACGGGACGCCGCTGTCGGCCAACACCGTCTCCAAGGTCCACGTCCTGCTCGCCTCGATGCTCGACGCCGCCGTCGATGACGGGCTGATCCTGGTGAATCCCGCCAAGAAGAAGCGAGCGGTCAACCCACCCAGCTCGAGCCAGGTGCGCGCACAGAAGCCGGAGATCATCACCTGGACCGGCCCAGAGCTCCACGCCTTCTTGGCCTGGGACCGAGACGAATACCGTGACGAACTCCTCCCGCTGTGGCGCACCATCGCCTACAGCGGCATGCGCCGATCCGAGGCGCTGGCCCTGCGCTGGGGCGACCTGAACTTCACCACTGGCAGGCTCGCCATCAGGCGCGCTGCCGATGTGACGATCCGCAATTTGGCGAAGACCACCAAGACAGGATCAGCGCGAGTCCTCGACCTCGACAGCGACACCCTCGCAGTGCTCAAGACATACAAGGCAAAGCGGGGAGCCATCTCGCTGACCCTTGCCCGGGCGGATGCCTACGTGTTCGGCAACAACGCGGGCCAGATTCGTTCGCCCAACGAGGTCAGCCGGCGCTGGATCACCCGCGTCGAGCGGGCGCAGGCCGAGCTGGGCGAACTGCCGCGAGTGACCCTCAAGGGCCTGCGGCACACACACGCGACCCTGCTGCTCGAGCTGGGGGAGCACCCGAAGGTCGTTCAGGAGCGGCTTGGGCACTCCACGATCACCACGACGATGAACATCTACAGCCACGTCACTCCAACGATGCAGAGGGCCGCGGTGGATCGCTTCGCTGCGCACCTCGACGAGGCTTAGCACATATTTCGGCACATGAGCCCTTGAAGGGCGCTGACCCGGACCAAGAAGGCCCAGGTCAGCGGCTGTTTTCCTCTGGCGGAGGTAGGGGGATTCGAACCCCCGAGGGCGTTAACCCAACCCGCTTTCCAAGCGAGCGCCATAGGCCACTAGGCGATACCTCCGCCGAGGAGAGTACCGGTCGGCTCGGGGGACGGTGAAATCGCCCGTGCCGAGTCGCCGAGGCCCTGGGTTTGGGGGCCGGATCGGCGCTCGCCTAGACTCCCCGGCAACCCCCCACGCGGCGTCACCTCGCCCAATCCCCCAGGGCCGGAAGGCAGCAAGGGCAAGTGAGCTCTGACGGGTGCGTGGGGGGCCTCTTCATGTCCCGTTGACGTGGGTGGACCGGCCGGTGGTCGCTGTGGGTGCCCCCGGTTAGGGTTCACGACGTGGAGTCACCGCTCGCGCTCTATCGCCGCTACCGGCCCGAGACCTTCCAGGAGGTCATCGGGCAGGATCACGTGACCGAGCCGCTGCGCGCCGCGCTCGCGGCCAACCGGGTCAACCACGCCTATCTCTTCTCCGGGCCGCGCGGCTGCGGCAAGACCACCTCGGCCCGCATCCTGGCCCGCTCGCTCAACTGCGCGCAGGCACCGGTGTCCGACCCGTGCGGCGAGTGCGACAGCTGCCGCGAGCTGGCCCGCGGCGGCCCCGGCTCGATCGACGTGATCGAGATCGACGCCGCCTCCCACGGAGGCGTGGACGACGCCCGCGACCTGCGCGAGAAGGCCTTCTTCGCGCCGGTGCGCGACAAGCTACAAGGTCTACATCATCGACGAGGCCCACATGGTCACGACGCAGGGCTTCAACGCCCTGCTCAAGCTGGTCGAGGAGCCGCCGCCGCACCTGCGGTTCATCTTCGCCACGACCGAGCCCGACAAGGTGCTGCCGACCATCCGCTCGCGCACCCACCACTACCCCTTCCGGCTGATCCCGCCGCGCCTGCTCAGCGACTACCTCTCCCAGCTCGCGGGCGAGGAGGGCGTGGCGATCGAGCCGGCCGCGCTGCCCCTCGTCGTACGCGCCGGGGCGGGGTCCGCGCGCGACACGCTGTCCGTGCTCGACCAGCTGCTCGGCGGCGCCGGCCCGGCCGGGCGTGACCCACAAGCTCGCCACCGACCTGCTCGGCTTCACGCCCGAGACTCGCTGCTCGACGAGGTCGTCGAGGCGTTCGCCTCGCGCGACGGTGCGTCGGTCTTCTCGGTCGTCGACAAGGTGGTCGAGACCGGCCAGGACCCGCGCCGCTTCACCGAGGACCTGCTGCGCCGGCTGCGCGACCTGGTCATCGTCACCGCCGTTCCCGACGCCCCGGCGACCGGGCTCATCGACGTACCCCAGGACGCGGGCGAGCGGCTGGTCGCCCAGGCCGCGCGCTTCGGCGCGATCGAGCTGAGCCGCGCCGCCGACATCGTGGCGGCGGGCCTGACCGAGATGCGCGGCGCGACCGCGCCGCGGCTCCTGCTCGAGCTGCTCTGCGCCCGGGTGCTGCTGCCCGGCGCCGACCACACCTCCGACGGCGTGATGGCCCGCCTCGAGCGGCTCGAGCGGCGCCTCGACGTGACCGGCACGCCCGGCCCCCGCCGCCGCACCCGGCGCGCGCCCACGCCCGGCGCCTGCGTCCCGGCACCCGTCCACCGCCGCTCCCGCCGCCGCCGCGCGCCCGCCGCGACGAGCCCGCGCCTCCGCCGCCGGTTCCGACGGCGTCCCCGGTGCAGGACGGCCCGCCGCCGCCCCCGCCGATGCCGACCTCAGCGCCCGAGCCCGAGCCCGCGGCCGCAGACCCGGTCCCCGCAGCCGCCTCGGCGTCGCCGACGAGCAGGCCGCCGAGCAGCCGGCCGGTCCGCAGGGCGGCCTCAGCCTCGTCGACGTACGCCGCCTGTGGCCCGACATCCTCGAGCAGACCAAGAACCGTCGCCGGCTGGCCTGGATGGTGCTCTCCCAGCACGCCCACGTCGTCGACGTCGACGGCACCCGCCTGACGGTCGGCTTCGCCAACGCCGGAGCGCGCGACTCCTTCGTCAACGGCGGGTGCGACGAGATCCTGCGCCAGGCCGCGATCGACGTGGTCGGCATGGACTGGCGGGTGGAGTCGATCGTCGACCCCAGCGGCGCTGCCGCGCAGGCCCCGGTCGTGCGCCAGTCGGCCACCGACTCGCCCCCTGCCCAGGCCACCGGTCAGGGCTCGGCGCCAGCCCCGGACGCACCCGCCGGGCCACCCGACTGGGTCACGGGTGACGCCGCCGCACCGGCCTCGTCCGCCGCCCGGCCGAGCCGCCCGTCTCCGCGGCCCCGGCCCGCGAGGCCCTGCAGGCCGCGCGTGCCGGCGGCATCGCCGAGCCGGTCGAGCCGATCCGGTCGGCCGACGACGACGTCGACCGCGACGACCCCGACGCCGAGTCGGCTGCCCTCGACACCGAGTCGCTGCTCAGCCAGACGCTCGGCGCCAGGCTGATCGAAGAGATCAAGAACGACTGAGCCCGCTCCACCCCCGCTCCACCAGCACCCATCCACGACGTGGGAGACCCGATGACCGAGAACCCGTTCGACGCCCTCGGCGGCGGCTTCGACATGAATGCCCTCCTCCAGCAGGCGCAGCAGATGCAGCAGCAGCTCGAGGAGGCGCAGGCCAGCCTCGCCAAGCAGACCGTCGACGGCACGGTCGCCGGCGGCGCGGTCACCGTCACCGCCAACGGGGTGGGCGAGCTGGTCGGCGTGACGATCCGCTCCGGCGAGTTCGACGGCAGCGACCCCGACGACCTGTCCGACCTCTCCGACCTGATCGTCGCCGCCTACCGTGACGCGCGCGCCAAGTCCGAGGCGCTGGCCGGCGACTCCCTCGGGCCGCTGACCGAGGGCCTGGGTGGCGGCCTCGGCGGCGGCCTGCCCGGCCTGGGCTGAGGGACTGCGTTGTACGAGGGCGTCGTCCAGGACCTGATCGACGAGCTGGGCCGACTGCCCGGCGTCGGTCCCAAGAGCGCCCAGCGCATCGCGTTCCACCTGCTGCAGGCCGAGCCCGCCGACGTACGCCGTCTCGCCGACGTGCTGATCGAGGTCAAGGCCAAGGTGAAGTTCTGCTCGGTCTGCTTCAACGTCAGCGAGGACGAGCAGTGCCGGATCTGCCGCGACGAGCGCCGCGACCCCAGCGTGCTGTGCGTGGTCGAGGAGTACAAGGACGTCGTCGCGATCGAACGCACCCGCGAGTTCCGCGGTCGCTACCACGTGCTGGGCGGGGCGATCTCGCCCATCGACGGCATCGGGCCCGACCAGCTCCACGTCAAGGAGCTGATGCCGCGCCTGGCGAACGGCGTCGTCACCGAAGTCATCCTCGCCACCGATCCCAACCTCGAGGGCGAGGCCACCGCGACCTATCTCACGCGACTGTTGCTGCCCATGGGGTTGCGCGTGACCCGCTTGGCGAGTGGACTGCCAGTGGGCGGTGACCTCGAGTACGCCGACGAGGTCACGCTCGGCCGAGCATTCGCCGGAAGGAGATCAGCCGAATGACCGACGACAGCCAGATCAGGTTCGAGGAGCAGATCGCCGACTCGGTGACGAGCTTCCTGCTCGCCCTGCGCGAGATCGCCCGCGAGGGCAACGGGTCGCAAGCGATCTCGCTGCTGCTCCTCGAGATCAGCCAGGTGCTGCTGGCCGGCGCCCGGCTGGGTGCGCAGACCGACTTCAGCCCGCACGAGGAGTTCCAGCCCGACGTCGGGCCGGAGGCCGACATCGACGAGCTGCGGCTGCGGCTGGCCCAGATGCTCGAGGGCGTCGACGCCTACACCTTCGTCTTCGACCCCTACGTGCCCGAGGTGGTCGAGAGCCGCCTCTCCGACGACCTCGCCTCCATCGCGATCGACCTCGAGAACGGGCTGCGCCACTTCCGCGCCGGCAATGTCGACGAGGCGCTGTGGTGGTGGCAGTTCTCCTACGTCAACAACTGGGGCAACCTCGGGGGCGCGGCGCTCAACGCGCTGCTGACGGTCGTCGCGCACGACCGGTTCGACACCGACTTCGAGGCCAACGCCGAGGCGGTCGCCGTCGCGGATGAGATGCTGGAGATCCAGCCCGGCGCTGCGCCGTAGAATCGTGGTGGCCCTCCCGGCAACGGCGCCGGCGGGAGCCATCCGTCGTACGCGGCCCGTGGGGCCGCACCCCGAACACCCGAGGACCAACCGTGGGCATTGTCGTGCAGAAGTACGGCGGCTCCTCGCTCGCCGACGCCGACGCCATCAAGCGCGTCGCGCGACGCATCGTGGAGGTCAAGAAGTCCGGCCACGACGTGGTCGTGGCCGTCTCCGCGATGGGCGACTCCACCGACGACCTGGTGGACCTGGCGACCGGCGTCTCGCCGCTCCCGCCGGCCCGTGAGATGGACATGCTCCTGACCGCGGGCGAGCGCATCTCGATGGCGCTCGTCGCGATGGCGATCAGCGACCTCGGCTTCACCGCCCGCTCGTTCACCGGCTCGCAGGCCGGCGTGATCACCGACTCGGTGCACGGCAAGGCCAAGATCATCGACGTCACGCCCGGACGCATCACCCAGGCCATCGGTGAGGGCCACATCGTGATCGTCGCCGGCTTCCAGGGCGTCTCCGCCGACACCAAGGAGATCACCACGCTGGGTCGCGGCGGCACCGACACCACTGCGGTGGCGCTGGCCGCGGCCCTCGAGGCCGATGTGTGCGAGATCTACACCGACGTCGACGGCGTCTTCACCGCCGACCCGCGGATCGTGCCCAGCGCCCGCAAGCTCGACCGGGTCTCCTACGAGGAGATGCTCGAGCTCGCCGCCTGCGGGGCGAAGATCCTGCACCTGCGGTGCGTGGAGTACGGGCGCCGTTACGGCATCCCGATCCACGTCCGCTCGTCCTTCAGCCAGCTCGAGGGCACCTGGGTCGTCAACGACCCCGCGCCCACCGACTCGCCCACCGACTCGCCCAGTGACCCCAGCCAGGGAGACACCATGGAACAGCCCATCATCGCCGGCGTCGCCCACGACCGCAGCGAGGCCAAGATCACCGTGGTCGGCGTGCCGGACAAGGTCGGCGAGGCGGCCCGGATCTTCGAGGCGCTGGCCGACGCCCAGGTCAACCTCGACATGATCGTGCAGAACGTCTCGGCGGCCGCGACCAGCCTGACCGACATCTCCTTCACGCTCCCGCGCACGGACGGCCAGGGCGCGATGACCGCGCTGGCACGGATCCAGGCCGAGGTCGGCTACGACAAGCTCCTCTACGACGACAAGATCGGCAAGGTCTCGCTGATCGGCGCCGGGATGCGCTCGCACCCGGGCATCACGTCGAAGTTCTTCGGCGCCCTCGCCTCCGCCGGCGTCAACATCGGCATGATCTCGACCTCCGAGATCCGGATCTCGGTGATCGTCGACGAGAACGCCGTCGACGACGCGGTCCGGGCGACCCACACGGCGTTCGACCTCGACGCCGACGAGGTCGAGGCCGTCGTCTACGGCGGGTCGGGGCGCTGACATGCGCGTCAACATCGGCATCGTCGGAGCCACCGGGCAGGTGGGCGTCGCCATGCGCCAGATCCTCCTCGAGCGTGCCTTCCCCGCTGACCAGGTGCGCTTCTTCGCCTCGTCCCGCTCCGCCGGCACGGTGCTCCCGTTCGGTGACCGCGAGATCACCGTCGAGAACGCCGAGACCGCCGACCCGGCCGGGCTCGACATCGCGCTCTTCTCCGCCGGCGCCACGACCTCGCGGGCGCTGGTGCCCCGCTTCGTCGAGGCCGGCGTGATCGTGGTCGACAACTCCTCGGCGTTCCGCAAGGACCCCGACATCCCGCTGGTGGTCTCCGAGGTCAACCCCGAGGCGATGGCGGCGGTGATCGAGGCGGGGCGCGGCATCATCGCCAACCCCAACTGCACCACCATGGCAGCGATGCCCGTGCTCAAGCCGCTGCACGACGAGGCCGGGCTGTCCCGCCTCGTCGTCTCGACCTACCAGGCAGTCTCGGGGTCCGGCGTCGCCGGCGTGGACGAGCTCGCCGGCGGCGTGGCCGAGGCGGGCGAGAAGGCCCGCGAGCTGGCCTACGACGGCTCGGCGATCGCCTTCGCTCAGCCCGTGACCTACGTCGAGCCGATCGCCTACAACGTGCTCCCGATGGCAGGCGCCATCGTCGACGACGGCCTCAACGAGACCGACGAGGAGCAGAAGCTGCGCAACGAGTCCCGCAAGATCCTCGGACTGCCGGGCCTCCTCGTCTCCGGCATCTGCGTGCGGGTGCCGGTCTTCACCGGTCACTCGCTCGCGATCAACGCCGAGTTCGAGCGTCCGCTGACCCCCGCGCGCGCCCGCGAGGTCCTGGCCGGGGCGGCCGGCGTCGAGCTCGACGAGGTGCCGACCCCGCTGAAGGCTGCCGGCAAGGACCCGTCGTACGTCGGTCGCCTCCGCCAGGACCCGGGAGTGCCGGACGACCGCGGGCTGGCGCTGTTCATCAGCAACGACAACCTGCGCAAGGGCGCTGCCCTCAACACCGTGCAGATCGCCGAGCTGATCGCTGCCGCTCGCTGATCAGCGCACGTCGTGCGGCTCCGGGGCGTCGGCGCCGGTGTCCTCGCCCGCGACCGCGGTGGTGACCCACCACGAGGCGCAGTAGGCGATCGCCGCCGTGGCCGGGATGGCGAGGAGCATCCACCACTCGTCGATCGAGCCGAGCAGGAAGACCAGCACCAGGACGGCCATGATGCCGACGGCGAGGGTGCTGGTGGACCCCGCCCCGGGGACGTTGAAGACGCGCAGCAGCAGGCTGCCGGCGTAGGCGAGCGCGACAAGGACGACGACGAGGACCAGCAGCCCCGGCCCGCCGCCGCACGAGGAGGTGCCGCGTACGACGTCGCAGGCGCCGGTGGCCAGGGAGGCGAGGAGCACGGCGAGGGCGCCGACCACGACGCCGGTCGCTGCTGCTGCCGGAAGCCCCGACAGCGCGATCGTCGGGAGCTCGCGGCGCGGGCGGGGCTCGTGAACTGCCCCGGGAGCGGGCGGCTCGTCGACGTGATCGGGGAGGGCGGCGTCGGGGGCGCTGTGGTCACCGCGGCCCTTCCTGCGTCGCAGGGAGAGCGACGGCATGGCCAGGGTGGGTCGGTCCTCGGGCTCACCCGTGTCTGCCATGCCCGGCAGTGTGCCACGTCAGCTGGGGCCCGGGACGGACCCACCCGAAAGCCCCGGAAATGACCGCCGCCGGACCCGCTAATGCAGGTCCGGCGGTTTCCGATGTCTTGAGACATCACACGGTCGGGCTGACAGGATTTGAACCTGCGGCCTCCTCGTCCCGAACGAGGCGCGCTACCAAGCTGCGCCACAGCCCGCCGCCGCCCGGCCGGAGATCCGGCTGGGCAACGCGGGCGAGCATACCGGAGCCGGAGGTGCCCTCCGAAATCGCCCCGGGCGGCGGACCGGGTGGGGCGAGTGCGGCGCTCCTGGGGTGTTGCAACGGCCAAGACGTGCAGGAGTCACCGCTTCAGCGGTGACTCCTGACAGCGAGCGGTCAGCCGACGGGCCTCAGACGAGCGTGAGCAGGGTCGCCTCCGGACGGCAGGCGACGCGCAGGCGGACGTAGGGATTGGTGCCGATCCCGGCCGAGACGTGCAGCCACGACGAGCCCGGGTCACCGGGGGAGGAGTCGGCGGGGTGGCGGTGCAGCCCGCGCGCTCGGGCCGGCTCGAGGTCGCAGTTGGTGGTCAGCGCCCGCCCGCCGGGCAGGCACACCTGACCTCCGTGCGTGTGGCCGGCGATGATCGCGTCGTAGCCGTCGGCGGCGTACTGGTCGAGGACGCGGAGGTACGGCGCGTGCGTGACGCCGAGCCGCAGGTCGGCCTCCGGGTCGGCCGGGCCGGCGACCCGCGCCAGGTCGTCGTACTTCAGGTGGGGGTCGTCGACTCCCGCGAAGGCGATCGAGGTGCCACCCACCGTGAGGGAGCCGAAGCCGTTGGTGAGGTCCAGCCAGCCGGCGGCGTTGAAGCGGTCCTTCAGGTCGGGCCAGGGCAGCTGCGGGGTGCTCGTGTTGCGCTTGCCCGTGTCGGGCAGCAGGTAGAGCAGGGGGTTGCGCATGCCCGGCGAGTAGTAGTCGTTGGAGCCGAGGACGTAGACACCCGGCACGTCGAGCAGGCCGCCGAGGGCGTCGGTGACCACTGGCACCGAGCGGGCGTGGGACAGGTTGTCGCCGGTGTTGATGACCAGGTCCGGCTCGAGCTCGGCGAGGCCGCGCAGCCAGTCCTGCTTGGCCCGCTGGTCGGGAGCCATGTGGATGTCACTGAGGTGGAGCACCTTCAACGGCGCGTGTCCGGGCGGCAGCAGCGGCACCGTGACCCGCCGCAAGGTGTACTGGCGCGCCTCCCAGGCGGCGTACGTCGTCAGGCCCGCACCGGCGACGGCGCCGAGCGTGAGCGTGCGGCGCACTATCGGGAGGAGAGCCATGCGGCAAGGCTGCCACAATGAGTCGTATGAGTGCTTTGAAGGATCGTCTCCGCGCCGACCTCACCACCGCCATCAAGGCGCGAGACGAGCTGCGTTCCTCCACGCTGAGGATGGTGCTGACCTCCATCACCAACGCCGAGGTCGCCGGCAAGGAGGCCCGCGAGCTCTCCGACGACGACATCCTCGGCGTGCTGTCCACCGAGGCCAAGCGACGCCGCGAGGCCGCCACCGCCTTCGCCGACGGTGGTCGCACGGAGATGGCGGCCAAGGAGGCCGCCGAGGGTGTCGTCATCGCCGAGTACCTCCCGGCCCCGCTGACGGAGGCCGAGGTCGCCGACCTGGTCACCGCCGCCATCGCGAGCACCGGCGCCGCCGAGGAGGGGATGCGCGCCATGGGCAAGGTGATGGGCGTGGTGACGCCGCAGGTCAAGGGTCGCGCGGACGGCGGCGCCGTTGCTGCCGAGGTGCGCAAGCAGCTCGGCTGACGGGGAGGAAGTGCCCGCTCGGCGTGGCTGACGGGGAGGAAGTGCCCGCTCGGCTCGGCTGACGGGGAGGAAGTGCCCGCTCGGTGCTAGCGGTTGCCCCGGCCGCCGCCGTTGCCACGGCCGCCGTTGCCGTTCCCGTTGCCATTGCCGCCGCCGTTGCTGGGCGGGGGCACATAGCCGGTCGAGGTGTAGAGCGTGACGGTGTCGCCGCTGCTCAGGGAGGCGCCACCGGACGGCGAGGTGTAGGCGATGAGGCCCTCCCCGACCTCGGAGTTGACCTGGCCGCCGTCGGCGACGGTGAAGCCGGCCGACTCGAGGGTCGAGGTGGCGGCCTCGACGGACTGCCCTGCCACGTCGGGCACGCTGGTCAGCACCCCGGCGATCTCGTCGCCGGGCGGCGCCTGGAAGTCCACGTAGTCGAGCTTGGCGGAAGCAGCGGCCATGGCCTCGCCCCAGATGGGACCGGCGATCGTCGAGCCGAATGCCTCACTGATGTAGCCGCCGCCCACTGTCTGGCCGTTGAGGCTGACCCACTCGCCGAACTGGTTGGCCCCGGCCACCATGGCGACCGTGGCGACCTCGGGGGTGTAGCCGGCGAACCACACCGACATGTTCTGCTGGTTGGTGCCGGTCTTGCCGGCCGAGGGCTTGTCGATGGCGATGTTCTGCCCGAAGCCGCCCGGCTCCATCACCCCGCGCAGGATGTCGTTGACGGCGTCGGCGGTCGCGCCGGGCATGACCTGCTCGCACTCAGTGGCGAAGTCCTTGAGCGTCTGGCCCTGCGAGTCGAGGACCTGGGTGACCGGGCGCGGATCGCAGTGCAGGCCACGGGCGGCGAAGGTGGCGTACGCCTGGGCCAGCTCGAGGGGGTTGCTGTCGGAGACGCCGAGGATCCACGACGGCACCTTCTGTGCGAGCGGGACCTTGACGCCCATGTCCTTGGCCAGCTGCAGGGGCTCGCACATGCCGGTCCTGGTCTCGAGCTGGGCGAAGAAGGTGTTCACGGACTGCTGGGTGCCGGAGTAGAGGTCGAAGGTGCCCGAGCCGGTGGAGTTGCTGACGTTCCAGCCCTCGCCGTCGCCGGCATAGGGCCCGTCGCAGTTCTCGAACTCGTCGTCGTCGATCTGCAGCGACTCCGGCGAGTTGATGCTCGTGCTCAGCGGGATGCCCTGGTTGATGGCCGAGGCGAGGACGAAGACCTTGAACGTCGAGCCGGCCTGGAACCCGTTGGCGTCGCCGTACTTCTCGGGCACCACATAGTTGAGGTAGGTCTGACCGGCCTTCTTGTTCTTGCCCATCGGGCGCGACTGGGCGATCGCGCGCACGTCTCCCGTGCCCGGCTCGACCATCGCGAGCCCGCCGATGGCCTGGTCGGTGGGGTAGACGTGGGCGGCCACGGCGTTGTCGGCGGCCTTCTGCATGTCGAGGTCGATGGTGGTGTTGATGGTGAGCCCACCGTTCTTGAGCGTCGTACGCCGCTCCTTGGCGGTGTCGCCCAGGACCGGGTCCTTGAGCAGCCAGTTGACGACGTAGTCGCAGAAGAACGGTGCCTGCGACTGCTGGCAGCCGTTGGCGGCGTTCTCGATCTTGAGCGTCTTCTTGATCGGGCGGCCCTTGAGCCGCTCGGCCTTCTTCTCGGACAGCACGCCGAGCTGGGCCATCCGGTCGAGCACCGTGTTGCGGCGGCTCTCGGCCCGCTCGGGGTTGTCGATCGGGTCGTAGCCGACGGGGTTCTTCACCAGCCCGGCGAGGGTGGCCGACTCGAGGAGGGTGAGGTCCTTGGCGTTCTTGGAGAAGAAGTGCCGCGCGGCAGACTGGACGCCGAAGGCGCCGTCGCCGAAGTAGGCGATGTTGAGGTAGCGCTCGAGGATCCAGTCCTTGGTGTGGTTCTTCTCGAACGCGATGGCATAGCGCAGCTCGCGGATCTTGCGGGCGTAGGTCTCCTCGGTCGCGGCCGCGCGCTCCTCGTCGGTCTCCGCCTGGTAGAGCAGCGTCTGCTTCACCATCTGCTGGGTGATCGAGGAGCCACCCTGGACCGAGCCGCCGCTGGCCTGGTTGGTGACGAACGCGCGGAGCGTGCCCCGGAGGTCGAGCGCGCCGTGGTCGTAGAAGCGGTAGTCCTCGATCGCCACGATGGCCTTGACCATCGGGCGTGAGATCGACTGGAGGGGGACGTTGATCCGGTTCTGGTCGTAGAGGGAGGCGATGAGGTTGCCGTTGACGTCGTAGATGCGCGTCTTCTGCGACAGGTCCTTGGCCTCGAGCGACTCGGGGAGGTTCACCATGCCCTGGCTGACGTCCTTGGCGGCCACGCCCACCAGACCCGCGAACGGGATGGCGAGGCACGCGGTGAGGACACCCATGACGACCGCGACAGCGGCCATCACCGCCAGGTGGGAGGCGACGCGGCCGGCCTCGGGGCGTGCCTCTGGGCGCTTCGAGCTCGAGAACATGAGACCCAGAGTACGTGTGAAGGGCATAGCACCCTCAATTCCAACCGCGCAGCCGGATAGTCACATTGGACTACGCGAATTGAGCCACCTGGTCCTGTCAGCACCGGGGTGGATTCGTTTACTTTTCTCTTCGAGTCGGGAATGGCCGCTATGGGGGCGGCCGATCGGCTCCACACAGAAGACGTGGGGAAAGACCATGTGGGTTGAGGACTGGGCAGCACGCGCCGCATGCAAGGCGGACACGCCCGACGCACTCTTCGTGCGCGGTGCGGAGCAGAACAAGGCCAAGCAGGTGTGCGCGGGGTGTCCCGTCCGCACCGAGTGCCTGGCCGAGGCGCTGGACAACCAGATCGAGTGGGGTGTCTGGGGCGGGATGACCGAGCGTGAGCGTCGCGCCCTGCTCCGCCGTCGCCCCGGGTCGTCGTGGCGCTCCATCCTGGAGACCGCCCGCACCAAGGTCGAGTCGCCCTCCGTCTCGGTCTGATCGCTGCGTCCTGCCCGTCGGTCGCGATCCCCGGGTAACCGGGGAAACTGGAGCCTCACCCCCGAAACTTCGCACTGGAACCTCCAGGTTCCCCGGGTAACCGGGGAAAGCGACCACCGAGGGGCTCAGGCCTGCTCGGCCAGCCGCTCCGCGATCATCCGCAGGCCGTCGAGGTCGTGGATGTCGCCGGGCATCGCCGGGATGAGCGCCGTCGGCACGTGCGGATGCGAGGCAGCGAAGCGCTCGCGCAGGTGCTGCTCGCGCTCGATGATGCGCACCCGGTCGGCGTGCAGCTGGAGCAGACCGGCGGCCAGTGACGACGAGTCGCCCGCCCGGAGCCGCTCGGCTGCCGTGATCGCCTCCTCGGCCGAGAGCTCGGTGCGCGCCGACGGACTGACCCGGTTGATGACCAACCCGGCCAGCGGCATGTGGTCGTCGGTGAGCCGGTCCACGAAGTACGCCGCCTCGCGCAGCGCGTCGGGCTCGGGCGCGGCGATCACCACGAACGCCGTCGCGTCCGCCTGCAGCAGCGCGAAGGTCTGGTCCGCGCGCTGCCGGAAGCTGCCGAAGAGCGTGTCGAGGGCGGTCACGAAGGTCTGCACGTCGCGCAGCATCTGCCCGCCCAGCACCTTGGCCAGCGCGTTGGTCACGACGGAGAGGCCAGCCGTCATCAGGCGGGCCGGGCCGCGCGCCGGCGCCACGAGCAGCCGGATCAACCGCCCGTCGAGGAAGCTGGAGAGCCGCTCCGGCGCGTCGAGGAAGTCGAGCGCCGATCGCGACGGCGGCGTGTCGACGACGATCAGGTCGTGGCTGCCGTCCTCGCGTGCCTGGCGGTAGAGCTGGCCCAGCTTCTCCATCGCCATGTATTCCTGGGTGCCGGCGAACGAGCTCGACAGGGCGACGTAGAACGGGTTCTCCAGGATCTGCTTGGCCTTCTCCGCACTGGCCTGCGCCTCGACGACCTCGTCGAAGGTGCGCTTCATGTCGAGCATCATCGCGTCGAGCGATCCGCCCCCGACCGGGTCGACGGACGGGACCGGACGCGGGGTGTTGTCGAGCTCCTCGATCCCCATGGACTGCGCCAGCCGGCGGGCCGGGTCGATGGTCAGCACGACGACCTTGCGGCCCCGTTCGGCGGCTCGCAGCGCCAGCGCCGCGGAGGTCGTGGTCTTGCCGACCCCACCCGAGCCGCAGCACACGATGATCTCGGTGGTGCGGTCGTCGAGCAGCGCGTCGATGTCCAGCACGGGGGGCTGCCTGCGCGTGGTCCGTGGCGCGCTCATGCCATCCCCTGCTCACGGAGCATGACGGCCAGGTCGATCAGGGCTCCGTGGTCGATGCCGGACGCCAGCCGCGGCAGCTCGTAGGTCGGCAGCGCCTCGTCCTGCACCAGCACCCGCTGCTCGTCCTCGAGCTGACGGCGTACGGCGTGGTCGCGGGCCTCGCCCAGGAGCGAGGCGACCAGTGCGGCGTCGACGTCCACCTTGGCGCGCTTGAGGTCCGAGGTGATGTCCGTCGGGTCGACCGCGTCGTCACGCACCCGGGCCAGTGCGTTCGCGCCGAGCGCGCGGGGCCGGACCAGGTTGACCACGACGCCACCCACAGGAAGGCCGGCGGCACGGAGCTGGGCGATGCCGTCGGAGGTCTCCTGGACGGGCATCTCCTCGAGCAGGGTGACCAGGTGGACGGCGGTGCGCTCCGAGCGCAGCAGCTCCATCACCTTGTCGGCCTGCGACTTGATCGGGCCCACCTTGGCCAGTCCGGCCAGCTCGGAGTTGACCCCGAGGAACTGGCCGATCCGTCCCGTGGGCGGTGCGTCCAGCACCACGGCGTCGTAGGTGATGGCCTCGCGGGCGTGGCCCCTGCCGGCCCTCCGAGCGGTCCCCTTGTCGCTCCCCTTGGCGGTCCCCTTGGCGGTGCGGCGCGGCCGCTGCACGGCCTCGTAGATCTTGCCGGTCAGCAGGACGTCGCGCACGCCGGGGGCGATGGTGGTGGCGAAGTCGATCACGCCGAAGCGGTCGAGCGCCTTCCCGGCGCGACCGAGCTTGTAGTACATCGCGAGGTATTCCAGGAGCGCTGACTCCGCGTCGATGTGGAGCGCGTAGACCTGGCCGGCGCGACCGTCCCGGTCGGGGGCGCCCTTGGCGATGCGGCGCTCCTCGTAGGGGAGCGGGTCGACATCGAACATCCGGGCGATGCCTTGGCGACCCTCGACCTCGCACAGCAGCACGTTCTTCCCGGAGGTGGCCAGCGCGAGGGCGAGCGCGGCGGCGACCGTGGACTTCCCGGTGCCACCCTTGCCGGTCACCACGTGCAGGTGCACCTTCGGCCAGTCGCTCACCCGACCAGCGTAGGGGGTGCCGCCGCACACACTCGGGTGTGAACTGTGGTCCCCGCCCACACAGTGGGCGTCGTCACACGGCCGCTAGGGTCGTGACATGGACAAAGTGGTCAGCTCGGCGGCCGACGCGGTCGCCGACATCCCGGACGGCGCGAGGCTCGCGGTGGGCGGTTTCGGCCTGTGCGGCATCCCGTCGGTGCTCATCGACGCGATCCTCGAGGCAGGCACCTCGGACCTGGAGGCGGTCTCCAACAACTGCGGAGTGGACGACTGGGGCCTGGGTCGGCTGCTGGTCGAGAAGCGGCTGCGGCGGATGATCTCCTCCTACGTGGGGGAGAACAAGGAGTTCGCCCGGCAGTACCTCTCCGGCGAGCTCGAGGTCGAGCTGACCCCGCAGGGCACGCTGGCCGAGCGGATGCGGGCCGGCGGCTCGGGCATCCCCGGCTTCTTCACGGCCACCGGGGTCGGCACGCAGGTCGCCGAGGGCGGCCTGCCGTGGAAGTACGACACCGACGGCACCGTGGTGGTGGCGTCGCCGCCGAAGGAGACCCGGGTCTTCTCGACCGCCGAGGGTGAGAAGGAGTACGTCCTGGAGGAGGCCATCGTCGCCGACTTCGGACTGGTGCGGGCCTGGAAGGGCGACCGGCACGGCAACTTGGTCTACCGCGACTCCGCCCGCAACTTCAACCCGCTCGCCGCGATGTGCGGCCGGGTCACGATCGCGGAGGTCGAGGAGCTCGTCGAGCCCGGCGAGCTGGACCCCAACGACGTACACACTCCCGGTGTCTACGTGCAGCGGGTGGTCGCGCTGACCCCCGAGCAGGCAGTGGACAAGAGGATCGAACGCGTCACCACCCGGCCGCGCCCCGACGCGGCCGAGCAGGCGCTCGTGGACGACGCGGCGACGCACGGACTGGGAGGCTGAGATGAGCTGGACGCGTGAGGAGATGGCTGCGCGCGCGGCCTCGGAGCTGCGGGACGGCTCCTACGTCAACCTCGGGATCGGGCTGCCGACGCTGGTGCCCAACTACGTCGGCGACGACGTGGAGCTGGTGCTGCAGTCGGAGAACGGCATCCTCGGCGTGGGGGCGTACCCGTTCGAGGGCGAGGAGGACCCCGACCTGATCAACGCGGGCAAGGAGACGGTGACCCTGCGCAAGGGAGCGTCCTTCTTCGACTCCGCCCAGTCCTTCGGGATGATCCGCGGCGGCAAGATCGACGCCGCGATCCTCGGCGCCATGCAGGTCTCCGCGGTGGGTGACATCGCGAACTGGATGATCCCCGGCAAGATGGTCAAGGGCATGGGCGGGGCGATGGACCTGGTCCACGGCGCCAAGCGGGTGATCGTGCTGATGGAGCACACCGCCAAGGACGGGTCGTTGAAGATCCTCCACGAGTGCGACCTGCCCTACACCGGCAAGCGCGTCGTGCAGCGGATCATCACCGACCTCGCCGTCATCGACGTGATCGACCCCGCCACCGGTGAGGTGGCCGCGTCCGGCACCCTCGGCGACCGCGCGCTCAGGCTCGTCGAGCTCGCGCCGGGTGTGAGCGAGGACGAGGTCCGGGAGAAGACCGAGCCCGAGCTCGTCTGATCCCCGGTGGGTCAGGCGTCAGCTGGACGAACCGCACGTCGTCGCTGACTTCGTGGTCGTGGTCGACGTCCGTCACGGGCACCATCACCAGCTCCAGCGTCATGTCCATGGTGTCGAGGCTAGGACGTCCTCAGGTCAACGGCTGGCCGCAAGTCCGGGCTTCGGCGGTGTGAGCGTTGTCTCGTCGGGGAACAACCCGGACCCCAGGGACGCTGAGGAAAGTCGTACAGTCCTCAACTTCTTCTGGAGGCAGCACCCCTCATGTCCCGTGCATTCGAGTCCCTCACCGTCGGCCGCTGGCAGCTCCCGCAGCGCTTCGTGATGGCCCCCCTGACCCGCAACCGCGCCGGTGCCGGTCACGCGCCCACCACCCTCAACGCCGAGTACTACGCGCAGCGCGCCGGTGCGGGGCTGATCGTGACCGAGGGCACCGCACCGAGCGAGGTGGGTCAGGGCTACCTCGACGTGCCCGGCCTCTACACCGACGAGCAGGTCGCCGGCTGGAGCCTCGTCGCTGACGCCGTGCACGCCCGCGGTGGCGTGGTCGTGGCCCAGCTGATGCACGCGGGCCGGATCGCGCACGCGGACAACAAGGACGGCGCGGAGACCGTCGCCCCCAGTGCCGTGCAGGCACCCGGCGAGATGGTCACCGCGTCGGGGCCGCAGCCCCATGACGTACCCCGTGCTCCCGCCACCGACGAGATCGCCGGCCTGGTGGACGACTTCGTCACCGCGGCCCGCAACGCGGTCGCTGCCGGGCTGGACGGCGTCGAGGTCCACGCGGCCAACGGCTACCTGCTGCACCAGTTCCTCGACCCGACGATCAACCTGCGCGACGACGTCTACGGCGGGACGCCGGAGAACCGGGCGCGCTTCGTCGTCGAGGTCGTCACGGCCGTCGCCGACGCCATCGGTGCCGACCGGGTGGGCCTGCGGCTGAGCCCGGCGCACCAGTTCAACGGCGTCGGCGAGGAGGTCGGCGCCGACCTCACCGCCACCTACCGCGCCGTGGTCGACGGCATCGCGCCGCTCGGCCTGGCCTACCTCAGCCTGCTGGCCAGCCCGCTGGAGCCCCGCGAGGCCCTGGTGCGCGACCTGCGTGAGCGCTTCGGTGGTGTCGTCCTGCTCAACGACGGCTTCGGTGACGTCACCACGCTCGGCTCTGTCGAGCGGTTGCTGGAGACCGGACTGGCAGACGCCGTGGTGGTGGGCCGCCCGTTCCTGGCCAACCCCGACCTCGACGAGCGGTGGCGCCAGGGGGCCGAGCTGAACGAGCCCAACACAGCCACGTTCTACGGCGGCGGCGCCGAGGGCTACACCGACTACCCGACGCTCGAGCAGGCGTCCTGAGCACCTGATCGATCCCTGAACCGTCCGGCCGGCCCTCTCCCCGTGGGGCCGGCCGGACCTGTCCCCGGACTACGCAGCGGTCGGAGTCGACGTACGACGGGCCGCCAGCACGCCCAGCACCCCGATCGCGACGGCGATCCCGTAGACCACGGGGAACGGGTCGACGTCCGAGCGCACCGCGGCGGCGTAGGCGATGCCGCTCAGCGCCAGGGCCAGGGCGGCGCCGAGGGAGTCCGCGACCGAGAGGGCGGAGGAGTTGAAGCCACGGTCGGCGTCGGTGGTGACGGCGAGCATCGCCACGCTCGTGCGGGGGTAGGCGAAGCCCATCCCGATGCTCGCGAAGACGTAGCCGGCGATCGGTGCCACAGCCGGCAGGTCCACGCCTCGTGAGCGCAGGAGGACCACGAGGGCCACCGCGGTGACACCGGCCAGCACGACCGCCGTGCCGAACCGCATCGCTGCCACGTTGCCGACCTGGGTGCCCAGGCGCGAGGAGACCTGGCTGGAGGCCGCCCAGACCACCCCGACACAGGTCAGGGCGATGCCGGCCTGGCCGGGCGTGAGGTCCCAGCGCTCCTGCAGGGCGTAGACGATGTAGGCCTCCGCGCAGAAGAAGGCCGCGCTGAGCAGGCCGCGGGTCACGATGACCGCAGGCAGTCCCCGCCGTGCGAGGAGTGCGCCGGCCGGGAGCAGCGGACGCAGTCCCACCAGGACGAGGACGAACGCCCCGGCCGCCGCGAGGAGGGTCGCTCCGCTCCCGGAGCCCAGGAGCTCGAGCGAGAGCACGGCTGCGGCCGCCAGGAGAGCCCATCCGAGCTGCGCACGCGGCGTCGTACCCGGTGTGTCCGGGATCGGCAGCGAACGGATCGAGGGTGCGACGAGCACCGCGGCGAGAGCCACCAGCGCGACCATGCCGAGGAAGACCCAGCGCCAGCCCACCGTGTGGGCGACGAAGGCGGCGAGCGCCGGCCCGAACAGCGCCGGCAGCACCCAGGCGGCCGCGAACGACGCGAAGATCGCGGCGCGCAGGACGGCCGGATAGATGAGACCGACCACCACGTAGATCGCGACGATCATCGCGCCACTGCCCAGGCCCTGGAGCACCCGTCCGACGACGAGGACCTCCATCGTCGGCGCGGTGCCGCACACCACCAGGCCGAGGGAGAACAGGGCCATCGAGGCGAACAGCGGCTTCAGCGCACCGCTGCGATCGGTCCACATCCCCGAGACCACCATGCCCACCACACCGCTGGCGAAGGGCGCCGCGAAGGCGAGCGCGTAGTAGTCGAAGCCGTCGAGGTCGCGGGCCACGGTCGGCATCACGGTGGTGACCGCCATGGCCTCGAAGGCCGCGAAGACGATGAGGGAGAAGAGCCCGACGGTCGTCGTGGCGTAGGCGGGCGCGAGGATCCCCTCGCGCGGTGGGGTGGTGCGGAGGGTCACCCGGGTGACGCTAGGTCCTCACGTGCACCTGAGGTCAATCGGAATATCCGCGACCGGCCCGGCGCTGGGCCGACAGTGACTGCTCTCTCCGTGCTCGACCTCGTGCCCGTCCGCAGCGACCAGACGACCGGCGACGCGATCTCGGCCTCGCGCCGGCTGGCGCAGGCGGCCGACGACCTGGGCTACCGCCGCTACTGGATCGCCGAGCACCACAACATGCCGGCGGTCGCCGCGACCAACCCACCCGTGCTGATCGCGATGCTCGCCGCGGCCACCTCGCGCATCAAGGTCGGATCGGGCGGCGTCATGCTGCCCAACCACACGCCGCTGGTCGTGGCCGAGCAGTTCGCGCTGCTGGAGGCGGCGTTCCCCGGGCGGATCGACCTCGGCATCGGACGCGCGCCCGGCACCGACCCGCTCACCAGGTACGTCCTGCGCGGCGGCAGCGCCGCGTCGGCCGACGACGCGGTGACCCGCTTCCCGGAGTACGTCGACGACATCCGCACGCTGATGACGCCCGAGGGGGTCGAGGTCCAGGTCGGGCCGCGCCGCCAGCCGCTGCGGGCGACGCCCGCGGCCCGCACGATCGCCGACATGTGGCTCCTCGGGTCCTCCGACTACTCCGCCCGCCTCGCGGCCGAGAAGGGCCTGCCCTACGTCTTCGCCCACCACTTCTCGGGCGAGGGGACGGGGGCCGCGCTCGACCTCTACCGCTCGTCGTACCAGCCCTCTGCGGAGCACCCGGAGCCGCGCACGTTCCTCACGGTCAACGCCGTCGTCGCCGAGACCGAGGAGGAGGCGCGCCGCCAGGCGCTGCCCAACGTGCAGCAGATGATCGCGCTGCGCACCGGAGCACCGCTGCACCAGCAGCGGCTCGTCGAGGAGGCGGAGGCGGTCGAGATGACCGCGGACCAGCGTGCCCTGGGGCACGCCATGGCACGGCGCTGGATCGTCGGATCCGCCGACCAGGCCCGCACGCGCCTCGAGGAGCTGGCGACGACGTACGGCGTCGACGAGGTGATGGTGCACCCGGTGGCCGGCGCCACGATCGGCACCGACGTGACCACCTCACCGAACCGCGAGACCACGCTCCGGCTGCTCGCTGCCTGACCCCCGGGCGGGCCCGTGGCTCAGTGGCGCTCCTCCAGGCCGACGGCCTCGCGGAGGTTCTCCGCCGCCTCCCGCAGCTCGGGGTCGTCCGCGGCGCGGGACTCCATCAGCGCGGCGATCCCCTCCGCCAGCACGTTGAGCTTCTCCTGCATCGTCTCGGTGTTGCGGCGTCCGGCGTTCTCCAGCAGCACGAGCAGCAGCAGCGAGAGCACCGCCCCGAAGGTGTGGATCGACAGCTCCCACTTGGTCGTGCTCTTCCACAGCGGGAAGCTGACGGCCCAGATGATGATGACGGCCATGACGACCGCGAAGAACGGCGCCCGGCTGATCAGCCGGGTCGACAGCTCGACGAACTTCTCGAACAGGTCGAGCCCGTCCTTGTTCTCGCGGCTCTCGGCCGCCTCGGTGCGCTCCATGCGCGGAGGCTAGTCCTCGCGTGCGGGCGGTGTCGTCATCCATCTGGCTCCGGCCGGAGATCCGGTCCCGAGTAGGGTGCGATCCATGACCCAGTGGGAATACCAGGTGGCGCCGATTCCGCTCCACAACGAAGCGCTCATGCTCAACAACTTCGGCCAGGACGGCTGGGAGCTGGTGGCCATCCACACCAACGCCCAGGGTGGTCTCGTGGCCTTCCTCAAGCGTGCGAAGGCCGCCTGACGTGGGTGCCGAGGCAAAGCTCGCCGAGCTCGGGATCACGATCCCCGAGGTCGTCCCGCCGCTGGCCGCCTACCAGCCCACTGCCCGCACCGGGAACCTCGTCTTCACCGCCGGCCAGCTGCCGGCTCGCGACGGCGAGATGCTCGCGATCGGCAAGGTCGGCGGTGAGGTCACCGAGGAGCAGGGCTACGAGTGCGCCCGCCAGTGCGCGCTCAACGCACTGGCCGCGGTCAAGGCGGAGATCGGCTCGCTCGACGACATCGTGCGCATCGTGAAGGTCGTCGTCTTCGTCGCCTCGACCCCCGACTTCACCGGCCAGCCCAAGGTCGCCAACGGCGCCTCCGAGCTGCTGGGCGAGGTCTTCGGTGAGGCCGGCAAGCACGCCCGTTCGGCGGTCGGCGTCTCGGCGCTGCCGCTCGACGTGCCGGTCGAGGTCGAGATCGTCGTCGAGGTCTGAGTGGATCGGCTCCCACTTCCCGAGGCACTCGTCGCCCGGGCGAGGTCGTACGCCGCCGGCGGAGCCACGCCCGCTGAGCCGCGCGACGCCGCGACGGTGGTGCTGCTGCGCCCCGGGCCCGGCGGCTCCGAGGTCTACCTGCTCCGACGGCAGACCTCGATGGCCTTCGCCGGCGGGATGTGCGTCTTCCCGGGCGGCGGTGTCGACCCGCGCGACTTCGACGACGAGCTGGTCGACCGCGGCCTGTGGTCCGGGCCGTCGCCGGCCGAGTGGGCCGAGCGGTTGGCGTGTGAGGAGCCGAAGGCACGGGCGCTGGTGTGCGCCGCGGTGCGGGAGACGTTCGAGGAGTCGGGCGTCCTGCTCGCCGGGGCCAGCGGCGACGACGTCGTGGCCGACACCACCGGGGACGACTGGGAGGCCGACCGGGTGGCCCTCGAGTCGCGCGAGCTGTCGCTGACCGCCTTCCTCGAGCGGCGCTCGCTGGTGCTGCGCACCGACCTCCTCGGCGCCTGGTCGGGCTGGCTGACCCCGGTCTTCGAGCCGCGGCGCTATCGCACGTGGTTCTTCGTGGCGCGGCTCCCGGAGGGCCAGGTCACCCGCGACGTCTCGTCCGAGGCGTCGTCGGTGACGTGGGAGGGCGCCCTCGAGGCGGTCGCGCAGGTCGACAGGGGGGACATCTTCATGATGCCGCCGACCTGGCTGACCTGCCTCGACGTCGCGCAGTACGCCGACCCCGACGACGCGCTCGACGAGGCGCACGGACGTCGCGTCGAGATGTTCATGCCCGAGGTGATCGCCGAGGGGGACGACTACATCCTGTCCACGCCGCCGGCCTACGCCGCGCTGATGGCCGCGCGATGAGCGACTCGGGCTGGTCGGGGGGTTCCTTCGGCGCGACCGGCACCTGCGTGCTCGCCCCCAACGCCGACGTGATGACCCTCGACGGCACCAACACCTGGGTGCTGCGCGACCCCGCCTCCTCCCGCTCGGTCGTCGTCGACCCGGGGCCGTCGATCGCCACCCACCTCGACGCGATCGACGCGGCCGCCGGCGACGTCGCGGTGGTGCTGCTGACCCACCACCACGCCGACCACAGCGAGGCCGCGCGGGAGTACGCCGAGCGCCACGGCTGCGGCGTCCGCGCCCTCGACCCGGCCCATCGGCTGGGCTCGGAGGGCCTCGGCGACGGGGACGTGGTGGCGTACGGCGACCTCGAGGTGCACGTCGTGGCCACGCCCGGCCACACCGCCGACTCGCTGTCGTTCGTCGTCCCGCGCGACCGCGCGGTGCTCACCGGCGACACGGTGCTCGGCCGCGGCACGACCGTCGTGGCGCACCCCGACGGGCAGCTCGGCGCCTATCTCTCCTCACTCGAGCGGCTGCACGCGCTCTGCGGGTCGCAGGGGATCACGTCCGTCTGGCCCGGCCACGGGCCTGTCATCGACGACGCGCTCGGCGCCCTCGACTTCTACCTCGCGCACCGCCAGCAGCGCCTCGACCAGGTGCGCGACGCGCTGCGCGACCTGCACGCGATCGAGCGCGAGGGCGGGTCCTTCCCCCACGCGACACTGCCGCGGGCGATCGTCGAGATCGTCTACGCCGACGTGGACCCGGTGCTGTGGGGTGCCGCCGAGCTGTCGGTGCGCGCGCAGCTGGCGTACCTCTCCTCCCCCCGATAGTCCCCATCGGACGGGTTGCCCCGAGCGGGTTCGGGCAACCTATTTGATGGGGACTACACAGGGTGGGGGGCGTTGGGTGGCGCGCCGGGTCGGGCTGCAGGGTGGTGCTCCTGCGGTTGGAGGGGCTTGCGGCCACGTGGTTGCAGGAGTGAAGTGGGACCCATGGACACCGACATTCAGCCGGTCGTGGTGCTGTCCCGGGCCCTCGACCAGGCAGGCGACGCGCTCGCCTCCATCCACACCGACGACTGGGACCGACCGACCCCGTGCGGGGACTGGTCGGTGCGCGACCTCGCCGCGCACCTGAGTGGCACACCCGGTCACTTCCTCCAGATGGCGCGCGGGGAGGAGGTCGACTGGAGCGCGGTCCCCGACGGGCCCGAGCGTGGCTGGGTCGCTCGGTTCCGTGCCGACGCCGACGACCTGATCCACCACTGGCACGGACAACCCACCGACCAGACTGCCCGGGCCGACTGGGAGAGCGCCGAGCTGGGCGTGCACACCTGGGACCTCGTCCGGGCGCTGGGGCGCCCGGTGGAGCTGGACGACGAGGTCGCCGAACGCGGCTTGGCCTTCCTGCAGCAGGGGCTCACGGAGGAAGATCGGGGCGAGGTCTTCGGCGCACCGGTCGACGTGGCAGCGGATGCTCCGGCCTACGACCGGCTGGTGGCCTTCGCCGGCCGCGACCCGCAGGCCTGAGCTCGTCCGCGTCGTAGACGCGCGGACCTTGGTCTTGCGGGGTCGCCTGCGTCACGCTCGCGCGCCCCGGTGCCAACGACCAATGCCCGCGCGCCTACGTGAAGCGGCGCCATAGCCAGCCCAGGCTCAGCGGGCGCGTCGCCCCATCGTCGCGAGGAAGAAGAGCCCAGACAGCACAGCCAGCACGCCGGCAAGGGCGTACACCTGCGAGACCCAGCCGGAGGCACCGACCGAGCTCTCCCCGAAGTCGTGCGTGAGCTCTTGCGAGGACGTGCCGTCGAGGTCGGGGATGAGGTCGACAGCAACGCTCAGGGAAGCGCCGTTCTGCGGGATGTCACGCGCCACTATGCGGAGGGTCCACTCCGACTCGGGTCGGTCGGGCGAGGTGAGGAGCACCAGGTGATGGCCCTCGACGTAGCTGCCGGCAGGTGCGTCGAGCTCTGCGAGCACCAGGTGGGGGGCGGCCCAGCCGAGCGGTGCGATGGAGGCACCGGCGGGGTAGAGGTCGGTCGGGAGGCTGCGGTCGACGGGGCGGTCGCTCGCTCGCAGGAACCGAGCGGCTGTCACCGTCTCCGGCGACGTCACCGCCACGAGATCACCGCTCGGCGAGGGAATGCCGCGAAGAGCCTTGGGCGAGAGCGGGCCGTCAGCCTGACCGGAGACGGGGAGGACCCCGCCAATGTCCGCTCCCTGGTCGTCGATGCCGTTCCAGAGCAGTTGTCCCGAGTTCGGCACCCACGCCAGGTGCGTCACCTGCGTGACGGGCTCTTCGGTGTTCGGGTAGAAGGACTCCTCCCCCGACTCAAGGTCGACGACATGGATCCGTTGACGGTTCGACCACGCGAGTCGTCGTCCGTCGGGCGACAGTGCCAGGGGGCCGTCAGCCTCGGGGGCGTCTGGCAGCGCGAGGTGGTGATAGGTGCCCGTGGCGGCACCGATCACGATGGTTGCACCGCTCTCGGACACGAAGGCCACCGACGCGGTCCCGACGACGAGGTCGTCCTCCGGAGCCAGGTTGCCCGGATCCTCGATCCGGCTCGGGACAGCGCCTTCCGGCCCGACCTCACTGGACGCCGTACGCGCCTCGCGGTCCGTCGTGGCCACGAGCGAGGCGACGCCACCGACGGACACGACGATCGCCAGCGCGGCCGCGACCGCGAGCACCTGGCCGCGGCGACGCGCGGCGCGGCCGCGTCGCCAGAGGTCGTCGGCGACCGGCATCGGTGGGGCGGAGTCAGCGACGCGGTGGAGCCTGGTGCGCAGTTCTTCGGTCACGTGTCTGCTCCGATCAGCTCGGCCAGCTCGGGCGCAAGGGCCCGCAGCCGGGCGAGCGCCTGACGGCTCGTGGACTTCACGGTGCCGGCGGAGATCCCGAGCGCCTTGGCCGTCTCGACCTCGGTGAGGTCTTCGTAGAAGCGCAGCACCAGCACGGTGCGCTGCTTGGGCGTCAGGCGCCCCAGCGCCTGGTCGAGGGTGAGCCGCAGGTCGGTGTCGGAGGCTGCTGCCGCGCGGTCATGGTGGGACAGAGGCGACTCGGCGAGCTTGCGACGTCGCCACCAGGAGATGTTCTGGTGATACATCGCGCGCCGGACATAGGCCTCTGGTGAGGTGTGGATCCGCCCCCAGTGCTTCGCGGCCTGCAGCAGCGCGGCCTGCACGAGGTCCTGCGCCAGGTGGTGGTCACCCGTCAGGAGGTAGGCCGTGCGCGAAAGCGCGGCGCCCCGTCCCGCCACGAACGCGGCGAACCCGGCTTCGTCGTCAGTGATCACACCGACCCCCCTTCACGACGTACGACGCACGCAGGCGCCGTCCCGGGGGTCAGTCAGCGCAAGAAAGTTGCGGTGGAGTCAGCGGGCGCGGCGGGAGAGGCGCTCGAGGTCCATGATCACCACGGAGCGGGGCTCCAGGCGCAGCCAGCCGCGCGAGGCGAAGTCGGCGAGCGCCTTGTTGACCGTCTCGCGGGAGGCGCCGACCAGCTGGGCGAGCTCCTCCTGGGTGAGGTCGTGGTGGACGTGGACGCCGTCGTCGGCCGTGCGGCCGAAGCGGTCGGCGAGGTCGAGCAGCGCCTTGGCGACGCGTCCGGGGACGTCGGAGAACACGAGGTCGGCGACGACGTCGTTGGACTTGCGCAGGCGTCCCGCGAGCTGCGACAGCAGTCCACGGGCGACCATCGGGCGGCCGTCGAGCCACTTGAGCAGGTCCTCGTGGGACAGCGAGGCGAAGGTGGCGTCGGTGACCGCGGTGACCGTGGCCGAGCGCGGGCCGGGGTCGAAGAGGGAGAGCTCGCCGAACATCTGACCGGGGCCCATGATCGCGAGCAGGTTCTCGCGGCCGTCGGAGGCCGACCGGCCGAGCTTCACCTTGCCCTCGGTGACGACGTAGAGCTTGTCGCCGGAGTCGCCCTCGTGGAACAGGACGTCGCCACGGCGCAGGGTGGTCTCCGCCATGGAGCCGCCCAGGGCGGTGGCCGCCTCGTCGTCGAGCGAGCTGAACAGCGGTGCCTGCCGAAGCACGTCGTTGTCCACGTCATTCCTCCATGTCGGTGAGTCCCGGACCATGCCTTGTCACCGGGCCCTCGGGATCGGGCACGATCCTAGCCGTGCCCTGGGTCACAAAGGCCACTCTGCCCGTATGCCACGCGGTTCGCGCCCCCCGGCGGGGTGTCGGGAGCGGACCGTAGGCTGAGTGCGTGCCCGCCCCGACCGAGATCGCCAAGCCCGCCACCGCCCTGGTCCGGCGGGCGCGTCGGATGGACCGGATCCTCGCCGAGACCTACCCCGACGCCGCGGCCGAGCTCGACTTCACCAATGCCTTCGAGTGCCTGGTCGTGACGGTGATCTCGGCGCAGACGACCGACCGCCGGGTCAATGCCGCGAGCCCGGCACTTTTCGCCGCCTATCCCACCCCTGAGGCCATGGCCGCCGCCCCGCGCGAGCACCTGGAGCAGCTGCTCGGGCCGCTCGGCTTCTTCCGCGCCAAGACCGATTCCGTGCTCAAGCTGAGCCAGGCGCTGGTCGAGACCTACGACGGCCAGGTGCCGGCCCGCCTCGACGACCTCGTCACCCTGCCCGGCGTCGGCCGCAAGACGGCCAACGTCGTCCTCGGCAACGCCTTCGGCTTGCCGGGCATCACCGTCGACACCCACTTCGGGCGACTGGCCCGCCGCTTCGGCTGGACCGAGGAGACCGACCCGGTCAAGGTCGAGCACGCGGTCGGCGCGCTCTTCCCCAAGCGCGACTGGACGATGCTGTCCCACCACCTCATCTGGCACGGCCGGCGCCGCTGTCACGCCAAGAAGCCGGCCTGCGGCGCCTGCCCGCTGGCGAGGCTCTGCCCGTCGTTCGGGGCCGGGCCGACCGACCCGATCGAGGCCGAGAAGCTGGTCACCACCCAGGGTCCCGCATGAGGAAGGCCCTCCTCGCGGCACTCCTCACGGTGTCGCTCGGCGCGTGCGCGTCGGGCGGCGGCATCGACGTACGCCCTCCCGACGTCGAGGTCGACACCCCGGCGCTGCGCGAGGTCAAGGCGCGCATCGGGATGGAGGACTGCGTGCCCGGCGACGGCGAGCCGGTCGACGGCGGGCTGCCCGAGCTGGCGCTGCCGTGCCTGGGCGGAGGCCCCGACGTCGACCTCTCCTCGTTGCGGGGGCCGCTCATGATCAACCTCTGGGCGGCCAACTGCGGGCCGTGCCGCGAGGAGATGCCGGCGCTGGAGGCCTTCCACCGGCGCTACGCCGACCAGGTGGCGGTGCTCGGCATCGACTTCAACGACGTGCACCCCGACCGCGCGCTGCAGCTGGTCGAGGAGACCGGTGCCACCTATCCCTCGATCGCGGACCCCGGAGGCGAGCTGATGGCCGAGGACACGTTCGCGGTCGCGCGGCGCGGCCTGCCGGCCTTCGTCTTCGTCGATGCGAGCGGTGCGGTCGTCGGTCAGGCCTCCGGTGGCGTGGACACGGTCGCCGAGGTCAAGGACCTCGTGGCCGAGCAGCTCGGGATCACGCTGTGACCGGCCGGGAGCGACGACGGTGAGCGCGCTGCCCGGGTGGCTGGCCCCCGTGGTCGAGGCCGCGTCGTCGATCACCGTCCACGAGCTGACCCGCTTCATGCCGCCGGCGGGCTCCGATGCCCGGCGCGGCGCGGTGCTGATGGTGTTCGCCGATCGCCACGACGACCCCAGCGCGCCCGACGACCTCGCCCACCGCGGCGAGCTGCTGCTGACCGAGCGCGCGCACCACATGCGCTCGCACCCGGGGCAGGTGTCCTTCCCGGGTGGGTCGCTCGACGAGGGGGAGACACCCCGCGAGGCCGCGCTGCGCGAGGCGTACGAGGAGATCGGCCTCCAGCCTGCCGAGGTCGAGGTCTTCGGCGAGCTGCCCGAGCTGTGGCTGCCGCCGAGCAACTTCGCGGTGACCCCGATCCTGGGCTACTGGCGCGACCCGGGGGAGGTGCGGATCGAGAGTCCTGACGAGGTGCACGCCATCCACCACGTCGCGATCGCCGAGCTGCTCGACCCGCAGCACCGGATCAACGTGCGCCACCCCAGCGGCTGGACCGGCCCGGGCTTCCTGATCGGCCCGGACCACGACGTCATCCTGTGGGGCTTCACCGCCGGGATCATCGCCCGGCTGTTCGGCTACCTCGGCTGGGACGAGGACTGGGACCGGGCGCGCGTGCGTGACCTGCCCGACCACATGCTGCAAGGTGTCCCCAGCGGCACCGACCTGGCACCCAACACGAGGCTCGAGGAGTAGGCGCATGAACGTCCTCGACTGGTGCCTGGTCGCACTCGTGGGGATCTACGCCCTCTCCGGCTACTGGCAGGGCTTCATCACCGGCGCCTTCGCGACCGCCGGCCTGCTGCTGGGCGGTCTGCTCGGCATCTGGGCCGCCCCCACCGCGCTCGGTGATGCGGCCCCGTCCCTGTGGGTCTCGCTGGGCGCGCTCTTCATCGTCATCATCTCGGCGTCGCTGGGCCAGGCGGTGTTCCAGTACGCCGGCGCACGGATCCGCGCCCGGATCACCTGGCAGCCGATCCGGGCCGTCGACGCCGTCGGCGGGTCGGCGCTCAGCGCGGTCGCCGTGCTCCTGGTGGCGTGGGCGCTCGGGGTGGCCGTCTCGGGCACCCGCATCGGCGCGATCACCCCCCTGGTGCGCGACTCCACGATCCTGGCCAAGGTCGACCGGGTCCTGCCGACCGACGCCAGCAACGTCCTGCAGACCTTCAACAACGTGGTCGGCACGACCTTCTTCCCCCGCTACCTCGAGCCGTTCGCACCCGAGCGCATCGTCGCGGTCGCGCCCGGCGACCCGCGGATGCTCACCGACCCCGACGTGGTCGCCGCCCAGACGAGCGTCGTGAAGGTCCGTGGCGCCAACGGCTGCGGCGGCGGCGTCGAGGGCACGGGCTTCTTCTTCGCTCCCGGTCGGCTGATGACCAACGCCCACGTCGTCGCCGGCGTCACCCGCCCCGAGGTCGAGGTGGGCGGGTCGTCGGTGGTCGCCTCGGTCGTGCTCTACGACGCCGACCTCGACATCGCGGTGCTCGCCCTGCCCGACGTGGGCGTCCCGCACCTGGGTTTCGACATCGCCGCCGAGCCCGGTGACGACGTGGCTGCGGTCGGCTACCCCGAGGACGGGCCCTACGACGTCCAGGCGGGCCGCATCCGCTCCCAGCAACGGCTCCGCTCACCCGACATCTACGGCGAGGGGACCGTGATCCGACAGGTCTACTCGCTGCGTGCGCTGATCCGTCCGGGCAACTCCGGGGGACCGATCCTGACCTCGGCCGGCGACGTCGCCGGCATGGTGTTCGCCGCCTCGGTCAGTGACCGGGACACCGGCTATGCGCTGACCGCGAGCCAGGTCTCGGAGTCCGCCGCGCTGGGCGTGACACGGGAGTCACCCGTGGACACGGGCACCTGCGTGCGCTGAGCGGCGTACGTCAGCCGTGGCCCTTGAGCGCCGAGGGGATCTGCTTGCCCTGCTTGATCGCCTTCTCGGGCGCCTTGACCTGCTTGACCTGCTTGAGCCCGATGAAGGCGAGGAGGCCGGCGATGAGCAGGTAGAGCCCGAAGACGATCAGGAACGACCAGTGCAGGCCCAGGCCCGCCCAGTGGATGAAGTAGGCGATCGAGACCGACAGCATGATGATCGCCAGCAGGGCGAGGAACGCCGCACCGGCGAAGAGGCCGATGCCGACGCCGCCGTGCTTGATGCTGACCTTGATCTCGCTCTTGGCGAGCTCGATCTCCTTGGAGACGAGGCTCGAGATGTCTCGCTGCGCGTCCATGACGAGCTTGCCGAGCGTCGGATCGGTGTCCTTGATCGGTTCGTTGGCCATGTGGTGCGGTCCTTCGGTGTACGCCGGGAAGTTGACGATGCGACCCTACCAACGGCTCCGTCTAGACTCGGCTCTCAGGTGAGCCGGGAAGACTGGTCGGCCCGTGGCGCGTCGCCTCGGTCATGATGGAAGTCGACGACCCCGGAAGGACCAGCTCCCCCATGGCCTCACGTCCGCACAACCCGCACGACGACCCGAGCATCGGCGACGACCTGTGGGAGAGCGGCCCGTCCTACATCGCGAGCAACAAGCCCCTGGCGCGCTATGTCGCCCGTCCGGTGCGCGAGTTCCTGCGCGTGGAGGCGGCCGGTTCGCTGCTCCTCCTGCTGGCCGCGACCACCGCGCTCATCTGGGCCAACAGCGGGTGGGCGGACTCCTACGACGCGCTGTGGCACGCCTACCTGACCATCGACGTGGGTCCGCTGCACCTCGAGGAGACCGTGCAGCACTGGGTCAACGACGCCCTGATGGTCGTGTTCTTCTTCGTCGTCGGACTCGAGATCAAGTACGAGCTGGTCAACGGCGACCTGCGTGACCCCAAGACGGCAGCCCTCCCCATCGTCGCCGCCATCGGCGGCATGGTGGTGCCGGCCGGGCTCTACCTCGCGCTCAACCCGCCCGGCAGCGACGGCAGTGCCGGCTGGGGCATCCCGATGGCGACCGACATCGCGTTCGCGGTCGGCGTGCTCGGGATCCTGGGGCGGCGCATCCCCTCGGCTGCCCGGCTGTTCCTGCTGACCCTGGCGATCGTCGACGACATCGGAGCGATCCTGGTGATCGCGGTCTTCTACACCGAGGACCTCTCCCTCGGCTGGCTGGCGGTCGCGATCGGCCTGCTCGCGGCCATCGTGGTCGCTCGGACGCTGCGCATCTGGACGATCGTGGTCTACACCATCTTGGGTGTCGGAGTCTGGTTCGCGCTGCTGGAGTCGGGTGTGCACGCCACCCTGGCCGGCGTCGCGATCGGCCTGCTCACGCCGGCCGGCCCCCTGCTCAAGGAGGACATCGCGCGGGGCCAGGCCCGCCAGGCGCTCCGGGACAACGTGCTCGACCCCGACGAGCTGGCCAAGCTGCGGTTCCTGCTGAAGGAGTCGGTGTCGGTCGTCGAGCGGTTGCAGAGCACCCTGCACCCGGTGTCGGCGTACGTCGTGCTGCCGGTCTTCGCGCTCGCCAACGCGGGCGTCGAGCTGGGGGCGATCGGCAAGGTGTTCACCGAGCCGGTGGGTCTGGGCATCATGCTCGGCCTGGTGGTCGGCAAGCCGGTCGGCATCCTCGTGTTCTCCTTCCTGGCCGTACGTCTGGGGCTCGGCCGCTTGCCGGAGAGCACCTCGTGGACGATGGTCTTCGGCCTGGGTGCGGTCGGCGGCATCGGCTTCACCGTCTCGATCTTCATCGCCGGACTCTCGTTCCCGGGCTCCGACCTGCTGACGGAGGAGGCGAAGATCGCCATCCTGCTGGCGTCGGTGCTCGCCGCGATCGTCGGCGTCGTGCTCCTGCTGGCGGGGACGTCCAAGGAAGCCGACGCCGACCTCGACTCGGGCGACGGGTCAGCGGACGGGGAGCAGCACGCGGAAGCGGCACCCCACGGCGGGTGAGGCGCTCGTCCCCACGTTCTCGACGGCCACCTGGCCGTCGTGGGCCTCGACGATGCCCTTGACGATGGCGAGCCCCAGGCCGGCTCGAGCGGTGTGCACGTCGTGCAGCGGGTTGTCCGGGGTGCGGGCGCTGGTCCCGCGGTAGCCCACCTCGAAGAGCCGCTCGCGGTCGTCCTCGGCGATCCCCGCGCAGCCGTCGGTCACGATGAGCTCGACACCGCCGACCACCGGGGCGGCGGTGACGTGGACGGTGCCGTCGGCCGGGGTGTGCCGGATGCCGTTGACGATGAGGTTGGCCAGCACGCGTGAGAGCCCGGCGGGATCGGCCGCGACCTGCAGGCCGTGCGGGACCTCGCCACCGAGCCTCACCCGCAGCGACCGGGCGACCGGGTCGGCGGCGGCGATGGCCTCGCTGACCAGGTCGCCGACGACGATGGGCTGCGGATCGACCACGAGCTGGCCGGCATGGATCCGGGAGAGCTCGAAGAGGTCGTCGACCATCGTCACCATCCGGTCGACCTCGCCTCGGATCTGGCGGTGGTAGCGCGGGGGATCGGCGGCGATCTGGTCCTCCAGGGCCTCGGCCATCACCCGGATCCCGGCCAGCGGCGTGCGCAGGTCGTGCGAGACCCACGAGACCAGCTCGCGCCGCGATTCCTCGAGCCGTTGCTCGCGCCGGCGGGCCTCGGCGAGCCGGTCGTGGGCGGTCGCCAGCTCGGTGGCGAGCTCCTGGAACTCGGCCGGGCCGCGGCGTCCGGCGACGATGGTGCCGCCCGCGCCGACTCGTCGTACGTCGTCGCGCAGCGAGCGCGACCAGCGCACCAGTGCGGCGGACAGCACCAGCGCCACCCCGAGCGAGACCACGGCGGCCGCGCTCGTGACGATCAGCACGACCTGGCGGTCGTGGTCGGAGATCAGCATCCGCCGGGAGATCGCCTGGACACCCAACAGCACCGTCAGCGTGGTCACCACGCCGACGACGGTGAGCTGCCAGCGCAGCGACCGGTGCCGCAGGCCCCATCCGGCGAGGAGCCCGAGCGCCCCGACGACCACACCGCTCGCGACGGCGACCATCCAGATCTCGGTGAGGTCACTCATCACGCCTCCTGGCGCTCGGTGCGGTCGGGGCCCTGCGGTTCCCAGCGGTAGCCCACGCCCCACACGGTGAGCAGGCGGGTCGGGGTGGTGGGGTCGGCCTCGATCTTCTCTCGCAGTCGTCGCACGTGCACGGTGACCGTCGACTGGTCACCGAAGGACCAGCCCCACACCCGCTGCAGCAGGTCGTCGCGGGAGAAGGCGACGCCCGGCCTGGCGGCGAAGAAGGTCAGCAGGTCGAACTCGCGGACCGTCAGCGCGGTCTCCTGCCCGGCCAGCATCACCACCCGGCGATCGCGGTCGACCACCAGGTCGCCGTCGACGATGACGGACGGGACGTCGGTGTCGACCCCGCCGGCGGACCGGCGCAGGATCGAGTCGACCCGGAGCACCAGCTCGCGGGGGCTGAAGGGCTTGGTGACGTAGTCGTCCGCCCCCATCTCGAGCCCGACGACGCGGTCCTGCTCCTCGCCCAGCGCGGTGAGCAGCACGATGGGGACGTCGGAGTGCCGGCGCAGCCGACGGCACACCTCCAGCCCGTCGATGCCCGGCATCATCACGTCCAGGACGACCAGGTCGGTGTCGGCCTGGCGTACGGCGTCGAGGGCCCCGGCGCCGTCGACGGCCTCGTGGACCTCGTGCCCGGCATTGCGGAGGTAGTCGACGACCACCTCGCGCACGGTGGCGTCGTCGTCGACCACCAGCACCTTCGCCATCGGCTCACTCCCCGCTGCGCGGCCGGCGGGATCGGACGAACCCGGTGACCGCCACGAGCAGCACCACGATGGCACTCATGGCCCACCAGGTCGCGAGGTAGGGCCGATCGAGCAGCGTGGCGTTGTCGGGGCGGGCGCCCGCGCGGGTGAGGACCGGGACCGTCGTCACGGTGAGGGTGCCCCAGACGACCAGTGCGACCACCGCCGGCGCGCGCCAGGGCCGCGGCAGCAGCCGGGACCCGACGAGGCAGACGCCGACCACCACCGCGGACAGCACGACGTCGTGGGCCACCACCCCGGCACCGAGCCAGATCCCGACCTCGAACCACTGGCCGGGGTCCTGGCGCGACAGCAGGAGGAAGACGCCGTAGAGGCCCAGCGCGACGCCGCACGCGCCGAGGAGGAGCCGCGCTCTCACGACGTCACCTCCAGGCGGGAGACCCACTTGGTCTGCAGGACACCCGGACGGTTGGGCGCGATCAGCCTGCAGGGGAAGCCGTGGTCGAGGGCGAGCGGCTCGCCGGACAGGTCGAGTGCCAGCAGCGTGCGGTCGTCGGCCGCGAAGTTCGCCGGCAGGCGGGTGCGGCGGAACGCCCCGGACTGCTGGAGCGAGGTGATCTCGACGTCGAGGTCGGCCGGGGCGTGGGCGGCGTTCAGCACGTCGGCCACCCGGACACCCGACCAGGTGCCCTGGGCGCTCCAGCCCTCCACGCAGGCGATCGGCAGGTCGACCGTGTGCTGCGGCATCGCGCGGAGGTCGCCGTACGACAAGGTGGTGGCGACCACGCCGTCCACGAGCACCTCGAGACGCCAGTCCGCGGAGCGGGCGGACTCCTCGACCCCTGCCGCCTGCGCGGACTTGTTGATCGGCACGCCGCCGGGGCCCTCCCCGGTGCGGGTGGCGAACACCGACACCCGCCGCAGCCACGGCACGGTGCCGCCGGCGGTGGCGAGGACCGCGAGGCCGGCGGCAGCGAACGACGTACGGACCAGGGCGCGGCGCGACAGCGCTCCCGGTGCCGTGGCGGTGGGCCGGTCGTGGGTGGTGGCGTCGATGTCGCCGGAGAGCACGTCACGCGTGATCGGCAGCTTCACCGCGATGTGCACGATCAGCGCACCGATGGCCACCCAGGCGAGGGCGTAGTGGACGGTGCGGAAGGAGAACGTGGTCCAGGGGTACCACTGGGCGGCGTTGAGCAGGCCGGTGGTCAGCTGGAAGATCGACGCGGCGACGAGCACCGCGATGGAGCCGCGCTCCGCGACGGCGAGGAGCAGGCGTCGGGCATCGCGCAGCGGCAGGCCCTCGAAGAGCTTCGGCAGGACCGACCACAGCTTGACGAGCAGCAGCGGGATCGCGGCGACGCCCGAGGTGACGTGGAGTCCCTGGGTGAGGCGGTAGCCCCAGGCGGGGCTGGTCGCGAACGGGATCGGGTGGGACGGCAGCTGGGCGTAGTGGCTGATCAGGCCGGTCACGAAGCACAGCCCGAACGAGACGCCCAGCCACAGCCCCACCCTCGCGGCCACGGCCGGGCTGCGCAGCCGCGACGTGAACGCCTCGGGGGTCGGGGGCGCCACGCGCAGTGCCATCAGAAGGCCCGGGAGAGGATCGCAGCGTGCCGCTCGCCGAGCCGGTGGACGGAGTGGACGACGAGCTGGGCCTCGGCTGCGATGCAGGGGAGGTCGTCCAGGCCGAGCGTCGCCCACCGGAAGGGGCGGCTGCGGCGGCCCGTCGCCTCCAGCACGGCCCAGTCCTGCACGAGGCCGACTCCGGCACCGTGGACCTCGACCACGACCCGCCCGCCCGGCGCCAGGAGGCCACGCACCCGCCGCAGCAGCGTCGTCGGGTCGCCGCCGATGCCGATGTTGCCGTCGGCCAGCAGCGCCGTCTGCCAGCGTCCCTCGCCCGGCAGGGGGTCGAAGACGTCACGCCTCAACGCCGAGGCCCCCCGCTGCCGGGTCAGCGACACGGCCGCGTCGACCACGTCGATCCCGAGCGCGACATGTCCGGCAGCCTGCAGGGCCTCGGTCATCCGCCCAGGTCCGCACCCGATGTCGAGCGTCGGGCCGACACAGAGCGCCACCAGGCCCCGGTCGGCGTCGTCGGCGGTGCGTTGCCACAGGTCGACCGGCAGCAGCACCGGCTCCTCGCCGTGGCGCACGACCACCGTCGGCGACCCCTCGAGGGCGCTTGCGAAGACCTTGCTGAAGGACTCGTCGATCATCGGGGGCCCCCGGTCGACACGCCGCGCCAGGCGCGGGCGAAGCGGGTGTGCGGCGCCAGGGCGGCCACCAGGTCGGCATCGGCGACGGTGTCGACGTCGGTCATCGCGGCGGCCGATCCGACCCGGCAGCCGGCCCGCTCGAGCGCGCCCCGGGTGTCGGCGTAGGTGCTCGTGGCCGACATCTCCACGGTGGCCACGTGTCGTACGACGTCGGGCGCGAGCCGGGCGAGCGCCCACCAGCCGCCGTCCGTGGCCGGGGCCAGCACGGCGTCGTGGTCGGCGAGGCCGTCCGCGACGGCGGTGAGGTCGGCGGCGGTGACGTGCGGGGTGTCCATCCCGATCTGGACGACGGCCCCCGGCCCGGCGTCGAGGTGGGCCCGCACCAGTCGCTCGGCGAACGTCTCGCCGCGCTGGGGGGTGATGGTCCAGCCCGTGAGCGCGGCGGCGATGGCCTCGCCCTCGACGGCGTCGCGGAGGTCCCCGGCCAGGCTCAGGTGTCCCTCGGCCCCGGTCTCGCGGCAGGCGTCGAGGGTGTCGAGCAGGGCGGCGGCGGCGAGCCCGGCGGCCGCGTCGGCGCCGATGCCCGCGCCGAGGCGGGTCTTCACCTGTCCGGCCACGGGAGCCTTGGCGACCACCAGGACCTTCATCGCAGCACCCGGGCGAAGTCGCGGGCCGCGCGAGCGCTCCCGATCACGGACCCGGACACCTTGGAACGGGTTCCCGCCGCCCGCGGGTGGTAGTCCACGTCGTGCTCGCTGAGTCGCCACCCGGCCACCGTGACGGCCTGCAACAGCTCCACCGGGTAGCCGAAGCGGCGGTCCTGCAGGCCCAGGTCGAGCAGGGACTGGCGCCGGCACACGCGCATCGGGGCGATGTCGTGGGCGTCCATCCGGATCCGGCGGCGCAGCCAGGTCGTGATGACCGCGTTGCCGAGCCGGGCGTGCCACGGCCAGACCCCCCGGCGGACCGGGCGCCGTCGCCCGACCGCGAGATCGGCCCGCCCCGACGCCACCTCGGTCAGCATCGGCCCGAGCTGCTCGGGGTCGAAGGAGCCGTCCCCGTCCATCACCGCGACGAACTCGGCCGTCGCGGCCTCGATGCCGGCGTGGACGGCAGCGCCGTAGCCGGGCCTCGGCTCGGTGACCACGCGCGCCCCCAGGGCCCGGGCGACCGCAGCGGTGTCATCGCTCGAGCCGTTGTCGACGACGATCACCGAGAAGGCCGCGGGCACCCGGGGCAGCAGGTCGCGCAGGGCGGGGCCCTCGTCGCGGCAGGGAAGCACGAGATCGCAGGTGGGCACGCTCCGACGCTAGTGAGGAGGGGCGGCGAACTCGATGGGTGGCGCCTTACGAAGTCATGACGTGTGGCCGCGGGACTGGTCCGCCGCCGCCGCCTCCCTAGGCTGGCCGCCATGACCGAGCCGACCGTGGACCCAGCTGCGACGCTGCGCCGAGCCACCGTCGGCCTCGCGGTGGCGGTGGTGCTGGTGGCCGCGTCGTTCGTCGTCCCCCCGCTCCTCGGCTGGGACGTCGACGCCCGCAGCGACATGCTCGGGCTGCCCCCCACGCACGGCTACCTCGACGCGAAGGTGGCGCCGTCCAGCCTGCTCGCCGTCCTGCTCGCGGTCGCCGGGGTGTGGCGGGGCGAGGCCCTCGCCCGCACCCTGTCGTGGCGCCGCCTGCTGCTGACGTCGTACGTCGTGGGGCTGGGCTGGCTGCTCGCCCTCGCGCTGGTCGACGGCGAGTCCGGACTGACGCGGGTGATGACCAACCCGGACGAGTACCTCGTCAGCGCCCGGCAGATCACCGACGTCCCCGCCATGCTGAGCGGCTACGTCGACCGGATCCCGAAGTCCCATCCCGACAACTGGCCGATCCACCTCGCCGGGCACCCGCCCGGCGCGGTGCTCTTCCACGTCGCACTGGTGCGGCTCGGCCTCGGGGGAGACCTGGTCGCCGCCCTCGTGATCGTGGCGATCGCCGCGAGCCTCCCGCTCGCGACGATGACGACCCTGCGGGTCCTCGACGCCGAGCGTCTGGCCCGGCTGGCAGCGCCGTTCCTGGTGCTCAGCCCGGCGGCGGTCTTCCTGGCGGTGTCGGCCGACGCCGTCTTCGCGGTGCTCGCCGCATGGGGGCTGGCCGCCCTCGCGCTGGCCGCGACGGCCGTGCGTCGCGGCGGGCTCGTGGGCTGGGGCGTGGTGGCGGGGGTGCTGCTGGGCTGGTGCGTGCTGAGCTCCTACGGCCTCCCGCTGCTCGGCCTGCTGGCGCTGTCCGTGCTCTGGTCGGCTCGCCGCTGGTCGCCGCTGCCGATCGCGGCGCTGACGGCCCTCGGCCTGGTGCTGGTGTTCGCCGCCCTCGGCTTCGCGTGGTGGGAGGCCTACCCGGTGCTCGTCGACCGCTACTGGGGCGGCATCGCGAGCACCCGCCCGGCGTCGTACTGGATGTGGGGCAACCTGGGCGCCCTGCTGGTCTCCGGCGGGCCCCTGCTCGGAGCCGGGCTCGCCGTGGCCGCCCGGCGGCACCACGGCCAGGCACGGACGGTCGCGCTGCTCGCGGGTGCGGCCGCCCTCACGGTCGCGCTCGCCGACGTGAGCCAGATGTCGAAGGCCGAGGTGGAACGGATCTGGCTGCCGTTCGTGCCGTGGCTGACGCTGTCGCTGGCGCTGCTGCCGGGTGGGTGGCGGCGCTGGGGGCTCGCGCTGCAGGTGATGACGGCGCTGCTCGTGCAGCACCTGCTCTACACGAGCTGGTGAGCCTCAGGCCCGCAGCGGCGCGGTGGCGAAGGCCCGCAGGCCCTCGTCGGGGTGCACCGCGGCGGTGAAGCCGAGCTCGCTGGCGGCGAGGGCCGGCGAGGCCACCACGTGGCGTACGTCGCCGGCGCGGAAGCCGCCGGTCACCTGTGGGGCGATGTCGCGTCCGGTGCCCTCCGCGACGCGCGAGGCGACGTCGAGGATGGTGACCGGGCGGCCGGAGCAGACGTTGAAGGCGGCGTAGCGGGCGGTCGTCTCGGCGACCACCGACTCGAGCGCCAGGACGTTGGCTCGGGCGACGTCGTCGACGTGGACGAAGTCGCGCACCTGTCCGCCGTCCTCGTAGACCTGCGGCGCCTCGCCCCGCTCGAGCGAGGACCGGAACATCGCCGCGACGCCGGAGTAGGGGGTGTCGCGCGGCATCAGCGGGCCGTAGACGTTGTGGTAGCGCAGCGCCACTGCGGTGGCATCGGCCTGGCGCACCCACGAGGAGGCGTAGTGCTCCTGGGCGAGCTTGCTCGCGGCATAGCTGCTCCGGGGATCCAGACGCGCGTCCTCCGGCACCAGGGCCCACTCCAGGGGAAGGTCGCAGGCCGGGCAGTGGTTCTCGAAGTCGCCCCCCTGCAGGGCGGTGACCGCGCGCGGCGGCGGCTGCTGGTCGCCGTGCTCGGGGCAGCTGTAGCGCCCCTCGCCGTAGACGACCATCGACGAGGCCAGCACCAGTCGGTGCAGGCCCGCCTCGTGCATGGCTGCCAGCAGTGCCGCGGTGCCGAGGTCGTTGTGGGAGGCGTACGCCGGCAGGTCACCGACGCGGACGCCCGCGCCCACCAGGGCCGCCTGGTGGCAGACCACGTCGACTCCTTCGAGGAGCGCCGCCCACTCGGGCGAGGCCGCGTCGCGGACGTCGAGGCGGCGGACACCCTCGGGCGGCTCGGTGCTGCCGTGCGCGGAGTCGAGCATGAGGTCGACGCCGACCACCTCGTGACCGTCGTCGGTCAGGGCCCGCTCGATCGCGGAGCCGATGAAGCCGGCCGCACCGGTGAGCAGGACCTTCACCGGCCGGGCACCTCGTAGGTCAGGTCCACGCCGTCGGACCACGTGCCACAGGCGCAGCCGTCGGGGTCCGGGAGTGCCGCGATGGCGGTCGTGAGGAGGCCGGTGAGCCGCTCCAGGTTCTGCCGGAACAGCGCGAAGACCTGCTCCTGCCCGACTCCCTCGCCCGACTCGGCACCCGCGTCCATGTCGGTGACCAGGGCCAGCGAGGCGTAGCACTGGCCCATCTCCCTGGCCAGCGCTGCCTCGGGGGCGCCGGTCATGTTGATCAGGTCCCAGCCCTGGTCGGCGTAGTGCCGCGACTCCGCGCGTGTCGAGAACCGCGGGCCCTCGACGACGACCATCGTGCCGCCGATCCGGACGTCGTCGTCGGCCGCGGCCAGCGCGTGCGAGACGCCGGGGCAGTAGGGGTCGGCGAACGGCAGGTGGACCGCGCCGGACTCCACGAACGAGCCGACGCGGCGGTGGGTGCGGTCGACGAGCTGGTCGGGGACGACGAGGTCGCCCGGGGCGACGGCGTCCCGCAACCCGCCGACGGCGCAGGGCGCCAGCACCTGGCGTACGCCCAGCGCCCGCAGTGCCCACGCGTTGGCGCGGTAGGGGATGCCGTGCGGCGGATGGTCGTGGTGGCGGCCGTGGCGGGGGAGGAAGGCGACCCGCCGACCGCCCACCTCGGCGATGCCGATAGGCGCCGAGGGGTCGCCGTACGGCGTGGTGAGCGTGTGCTCGGTCGGCTCTGGGAGGAAGGCGTAGAAGCCGGAGCCGCCGATGACGGCGACGTCGGCCTGCGGGGAGTCGCTCACCCGGTCACCCTAGTGAGCGCCCCCTCATCCGAGGTGTCAGTCCTCGGAGGCAGCCGAGCCTTCCTTGCCCTTGATCAGGTCCATCACCGTCGAGTCGGCGAGGGTGGTCACGTCGCCGACCTCGCGGTGCTCTGCGACGTCCTTGAGCAGGCGGCGCATGATCTTGCCCGAGCGCGTCTTCGGGAGCTCGGGGACGATCATGATCTGGCGCGGCTTGGCGATCGCGCCGATCTCCTTGGCGACGTGCTTGCGCAGCTCCTCGACGATGTCGTCGCCGCCGTCCCCGGCGGAGTCGCGCAGGATCACGAAGGCGCACACGGCCTGGCCGGTCATCGCGTCTGCAGCACCCACGACGGCCGCCTCGGCGACCTTGGGGTGCGACACGAGGGCCGACTCGATCTCAGTGGTGGAGAGTCGGTGGCCCGACACGTTCATCACGTCGTCGACGCGGCCCAGCAGCCAGATGTCGCCGTCGTCGTCGAGCTTGGCGCCGTCGCCGGCGAAGTAGAGGCCCGGCCAGCGCGACCAGTAGGTGTCCTCGAACCGCTCGTCGTCGCCCCAGATCGTGCGGAGCATGGCAGGCCACGGCTCGCGGATCACGAGGTAGCCGCCGTTGCCGTCGCCGACCGACTCCGCCTCGTCGTTGACGATGTCGATCGCGACGCCCGGCAGCGCCTTCATCGCTGAGCCCGGCTTGCCCGCGGTCACGCCGGGCAGCGGGCTGATCAGGATCTGGCCGGTCTCGGTCTGCCACCAGGTGTCGACGATCGGGCAGCGCTCGCCGCCGATGACCTCGCGGTACCACATGTAGGCCTCGGGGTTGATCGACTCACCGACCGAGCCGAGCAGCCGCAGCGAGGAGAGGTCGTAGCCGTCGGGGATCTCGCGACCCTGCTTCATGAAGGTCCGGATCGCGGTGGGCGCGGTGTAGAAGATCGAGACCTTGTAGTCCTCGATGATCTGCCACCAGCGGCCCTTCTCGGGCGTGCCCTCGTACATCACCTGCGTCGCGCCGTTGGCCAGCGGCCCGTAGGTCATGTAGGAGTGGCCGGTCACCCAGCCGACGTCGGCGGTGCACCAGTAGACGTCGTCGTCCTTGAGGTCGAAGACCGACCAGTGGGTGTACGACGTCCCGGTGAGGTAGCCGCCGGTGGTGTGCAGGATGCCCTTCGGCTTTCCGGTGGTGCCGGAGGTGTACATGACGTAGAGCGGGTGCTCGGAGTCGTGCATCTCGGGCTCGTGGTCGGCCGACGCGCCGTCGACGACGTCGTGCCACCACACGTCGCGGCCACCCTCCTCCGCCGGGTTCCAGTCGACGTCCTGGCCCGTGCGTCGTACGACGAGCACGTGGCGCACGAGGTCGCCCGTCTTCTCGACGGCTTCGTCCACGGCCGGCTTGAGGGCACTGGCCGCACCGCGGCGGTAGCCACCGTCGGAGGTGATCACGACGTGGGCCTCGCAGTCGGTGATGCGCGAAGCGAGGGCGTCGGCGGAGAAGCCACCGAAGACGACGGTGTGCGGGGCGCCGAGGCGGGCACAGGCGAGCATCGCGACGACGACCTCGGGGATCATCGGCATGTAGATCGCGACCCGGTCGCCCTTCTTCACGCCGAGCTCGGTCAGGGCGTTGGCCGCCTTCGACACGAGGTCCTTGAGGTCGGAGTAGGTGATGTCGCGGGTGTCGTCGTCGGGCTCGCCGACCCAGTGGAGCGCGACCTTGTCGCCGTTGCCGGCGTCGACATGGCGGTCCACGCAGTTGACCGAGGCGTTGAGGGTGCCCCCGACGAACCACTTCGCGAACGGCGGGTTGGACCAGTCGAGGACCTGGTCCCACTTCTGGCCCCAGTCCAGCCGGTCGGCGGCCGCGGCCCAGAAGGCCTCGCGGTCGGAGTCGGCGCGGGCGTAGGCCTCTTCCGTGACGTTGGCGTTCGCCGCCAGGTCCGCCGGGGGCTCGAAGCGCCGGTCCTCGCGGGCCAGGTTGGACAGGGTTTCACTGCTCATGTTCGGGGGCTCCCATCGCGCACGTGATCGTCGTCACCCGAACCTACTCGGCGGAGGTTGGTCGACGGCAGGGTGCCGGCCCGGCCGAGCGACGGGCGGTCAGTGGGCTGCGCCGGACGGCCACGTGCGTCGACGAGAGGGCGTCTGCACGCGACGACGCCCCGGAGGCCAAGGCCTCCGGGGCGTCGCTGTGGGGCGGGGTGGGTCAGTGGTGCGTGGCCCCCTCGGCGCCGGCGCCGGTGAGGGCGCGGACCTCGAGCTCGGTGAAGCGGTCCTCCGCAGACGGCTCCCGGCCGGAGATGGTGCCGATGTAGCCGAGCAGGAAGCCCAGCGGGATCGACACGATGCCGGGGTTGTTGAGCGGGAAGATCGCCCAGTCGGAGTCGGGGAACATCGAGGTGGGCAGACCTGACATGACGGGCGACAGCAGCACCAGGCCTACGGCGGAGATCAGACCGCCGTAGATGCTCCAGGTGGCACCGCGGGTGTTGAAGCGGCGCCAGAACATGTTGTAGATGATCGCCGGCAGGTTCGCCGACGCCGCCACCGCGAAGGCCAGGGCCACGAGGAAGGCGATGTTGAGGCGCTGGGCGGGGATGGACAGCACGATGGCGACCGCACCGATCCCGAAGGCCGCGATGCGGGCGATACGCACCTCGTCCTTCTCACTGACCTCCTGATCCTTCTTGAAGACCCCCTTGTAGAGGTCGTGCGCCACCGAGGACGAGCTGGCAAGGGTCAGACCGGCCACCACCGCCAGGATGGTCGCGAACGCGACAGCCGCGATGAGGGCGAGCAGGATCGCGCCACCCGTGGATCCGTCGCCGCCGCCGACGGCTTCGGCGAGGAGTGGCGAGGCCAGGTTCTGGTTGCCGCCGGCCGCCGGGTCGACGACGTCGCGGTCCAGCATTGCCGCGGCACCGAAGCCGAGCACCAGCGTCATCAGGTAGAAGGCGCCGATCAGGCCGATCGCCCACAGCACCGACTTGCGCGCGTCACGCGCGGTCGGGACGGTGTAGAAGCGGATCAGGATGTGCGGCAGGCCGGCGGTGCCGAGCACGAGGGCCAGGCCGAGGGACATGAAGTCGATCTGCGACGTCAGCGTGCTGCCGTACTGGAGTCCGGGCTGGAGGAAGGCGTCGCCCTTGCCCGAGTTCTCGGCGGCGGCGCCGAGCAGCGAGGACAGGTTGAAGTTGAACTCCGCGAGCACCAGCACCACGATCAGTGCCGAGCCGATCATGAGCAGCACGGCCTTGGTGATCTGGACGTAGGTCGTGCCCTTCATGCCGCCGACGACGACGTAGAAGATCATCAGGACGCCGACGCCGATGATGGTGATGTTCTTGATCGCCTGGTTGTCGACGCCCAGCAGCAGGGCCACGAGCGTGCCCGCGCCGACCATCTGGGCGAGCAGGTAGAAGATCGAGACCACGACGGTGGAGATCGACGCCGCCGTGCGGACCTTGCGCTGGTTCATCCTGAAGGCGAGCTGGTCGGCCATCGTGTAGCGGCCCGCGTTGCGCAGCATCTCGGCGACGAGCAGCAGCGCGACGAGCCAGGCGACCAGGAAGCCGATGGAGTAGAGGAAGCCGTCGTATCCGTAGACGGCAATGGCACCGGAGATGCCGAGGAAGGAGGCCGCCGACATGTAGTCGCCGCCGATGGCCAGGCCGTTCTGGAACCCGGAGAAGGAGCGACCGCCGGAGTAGAAGTCGGCCGCGGTCTTGGTCTGGCGGCTGGCCCAGAAGGTGATGCCGATCGTCAGCGCGACGACGGAGAGGAAGAGGAACGTGGTGAGGAACTGGTCGCTCATGCCTGGCCTCGCTTCGCGTCGGTGCCGGCCTGGTCGCGGTAGGACTGCTCGAGGCTGCGGGCCAGCGGATCGAGCCTGGTGTTGGAGTAGTGGCTGTACGTGTACGCCAGCCCGAAGGTCGTGACGAACTGGAGGAGGCCGAAGATGAGCGCCACGTTGATGTTGCCGACGACCTGCTGGGCCATGAAGCCGCCCGCCCAGTTCGACATGACGACATAGAGCAGGTACCACGCCAGGAAGGCGACGGTGGCCGGGATGACGAAGCCGCGGTAGCGCTTCCGCAGCTCGACGAAATCACTGGATTCGTGCAGCCGGTCATAGACCGGATCGTGGCGCGCGGCCTGATCGGGTGGCTGGGTGGTCACGGCGTAGTCCTCTCGCACAGTGGCTGGCGACCACATCGGTGTGGTCCTGCGTCACCGTGACACCGCTCACACGGCGCGAGGGAGGGGGCCGCGGGGGCCGGTCGGTCGGTGGACGCGGCTCCGCGCCCAGCGGTCGGTGGCGGACGACGAGCGGTCGGGGTGCAAGGCTCTGCACGTGATGACACTCGGTGATCCCGACGGTCTGCAGGTCGAGCTCTCGACCTACGGTGCGCGCATCACCGGCCTGAGCGCGCCACTGGCCGGGGACGGGCGCCGGCAGGTGGTGGTCTCCGACCCACGGGGCGCGGCCTACCCCGGCGGCTACGTCGGCGCCACGGTCGGCCGCTTCGCCAACCGGATCCGCGACGCCCGCTTCATGCTCGACGGAGTCGAGCACCGGGTCGGTGTGGTCGACCGCGGCCATGCGCTGCACGGGGGACCAGAGGGGTTCGACACCCGCACGTGGACCCTGGTCGACCGCGGGCCCTGCCACGCGGAGATGGAGCTGGTCAGCCCCGACGGCGACCAGGGCTACCCCGGCACCGTCACGGTGCGTGCGCGCTTCGAGGTCACCGGCCCGGAGCTGCGGACGACCTACACCGCGGTCACGGACGCGCCGACCGTGCTCAACCTGAGCAGCCACTCCTACTACGCCCTCGACGGGGGATCCGGCGACCAGCGACTGACGGTGCACGCGCAGCGCGTGCTGCCCGTCGACGACCGGGGCATCCCGACCGGCGAGCTCCTGCCCGTGGTCGGCACGGCGTACGACGTGACGGCTCCGGTGCGGGCCGGCGACCTCGACCTCGACCACTGCTTCGTCCTCGACGGTCACGGCATGCGGACGGTGGCGATGCTCGAGAGCGACGCGCTTCGTCTCGAGCTCGCCACCGACCAACCCGGCCTCCAGGTCTTCACGGGCGGCGGCACGATCCCCGGTGTGGCCCTCGAGCCGCAGCTCTACCCCGACAGCCCGCACCACCCCGAGTGGCCCTCCCCGGTCCTGCGCCCCGGCGAGACCTATCGGTGGCGCCAACTCGTGCGGCTGCTGTCGCTCTGACCTCGGTGCAGCCCGGAACAGCGCTTCGCCTCCCTGACACAGTGGAGGCATGACCTCTCGCATCGTTGTCGTGACCGGGGCCAACGGACTCGTGGGCAGCCACGTCGTGGGCGCGCTGCGCGAGCGCGGAGCCACCGTGCGCGCCGTCGTACGCCGTCTCGGCACCGCGCCGACCGCTCCGCGTGTCGAGGAGCACGTGGGCGACTTCGCCGATCCCGCCTTCGCCGCCTCGGTGGTCGCCGGTGCCGACGCGCTGGTCACGACCGTGCACCCCATGGGGAGCAGCCGCGACGACCAGCGTCGGGTCGGGCTCGACGGGACGCTCGTGATCGCGGACGCCGCCACCTCGGCGGGAGTGCCGCTGGTCGTGCACGTCTCGACCGCCGCCGTCTACGACCGCAGCCCGGGCGTCGGCGACATCACCGAGGACTCCGAGCTGGTGTCCGACGACGCCAATGACTACGCGGTGGTCAAGCGTGACGTCGACGCCGCGCTGGACCGGCTCGAGGGCACGACGCGAGTACTGCTGCGCCCGCCGGCGATCCTCGGCCCGGGTGGCTCGTCGGTGTGGAACACCGCCCACCCCGCCGAGGTCGCCGCGGACGAATCGCGTCGGCACGCGATCGCGGACCAGTCCTTCGCCTGGGTGCACGTCGACGACCTGGCCGCCCTCACGGCGGACCTCGTGACCGGCTCGATCCGCGTCGGCGACGACGTGTCGACCGGCCCGGTGGTGGGTGCCTGTACGCCGGTCAACGTCGCCGGCTCGCCGGCCACCCAGCGCGACTACCTGGGCGCCGTGACATCCGCGCTGGGCCTGCAGCCGACGTGGGAGGACGGGCCCGCCTGGACCGGCCAGGTCCGCGCCGACCGCGCCCGTGGCTGGGGCTGGACCCCGCAGGTCTCCCTCGAGGATGCGCTGGCCGAGCTGAAGGCCGGCCTCTGACCGTCGGTCGAGGAGGTCGCGGGCCCGGACCACCGCTGGTCGAGGAGGTGGCGCCGCGACCGTCACGAACCCCTCGGCCGCTCAGGGGCCGACCCGAAGTGCCATCTGACTGTGAGTGTCGTAGGATGGGTGGTGTTGAAGGGACGACCGCAAGTCGTCCTGGCCGCGCACGATGCTGCGGCTCGTATCTCGTACTCCTGGTTTTCGGTTCGCTGGACATCAGTCAGATGGATGTCTTCAGCGGCTCGGCGGCAGACTGCCACCGGCACCGAACAAAGGAAAAGATCATGGCTTCAGGCACCGTCAAGTGGTTCAACGCTGACAAGGGCTTCGGCTTCATCGCCCAGGACGGCGGCGGCGAGGACGTGTTCGTTCACTTCTCCGCGATCCAGTCCGGCGGCTACAAGTCGCTCGACGAGAACCAGAAGGTCGAGTTCGACCTGGCGCAGGGCCCCAAGGGTCCCCAGGCCGAGAACGTTCGCGTCTCCTGATTTTCACCCACTGAGAGCCCCGACCGCCTGTGCGGTCGGGGCTCTCGTGCGTGGGTCGGTGTTCGGTGTTCTCTGGCCGGTCGCACAGCGTCGCCCTACAGTGGACGTCTGAGCAGCTGGAGAGGCTGAGGTGGGGACCACGACGACGCCGGCAACACACAGCAGCCTGTTCTACGAGGGTGCCCGGGAGTACGCCGTCGAGGCCGGCGGCTTCCTCCGCGAAGGCCTCGAGCGCGGACACCGCGCCCTGGTCATGGCACCTCCCCAACGGGTGGACCAGCTGCGTGCTGCGCTGGCGCGTGATGCCGACGAGGTGACCTTCGTCGATGACTCGGTCGCCTACGCGCCCCAGTGGAACGTCTACCGCGTGCTGGTCGACTTCGCCGCAGCGGCGCCCGGGGTCCGGTCGACGGTCATCGCCGAGCAGACCCTGTCTCATCGGACTCCCGCCGAGGTGGTCGACTACCGCCGGCTGGAGGCGGCGGTGAACCTCGTCTTCGCCCAGCACGACGTCGACCTCCTGTGCCCCTACGACGGCTCGCTGCCGGAGCACCTGCTGGAGATCGGGGTGCACACGCACGGGGCGGTCCGCGCGGACGGCGGCCTGTCCCCCAATGCTGCTTTCGGCGACCCCTTCGACATGCTCACCGGACTCGCCGGCGTGGTGCTCCCGCCGCCGGGTGCGATCACCCTGGACTGCTCGTCCGAGGCGGACGTCTCCGGTGCCCGCGGCCTGGTCCGGGAGCGGGGTGCCGAGGCGGGTCTGGATCAGGACGAGGTCGCCGACCTGGCGCTGGCCGTCACCGAGGTGCTGACGAACGCGCTGGTGCACGGTGCACCGCCTGCGCTCCTCCACGTGTACGCCGAGGGCGCCACGTGGGTCTGCCACGTCCACGACACCGGGTCCGGACCGATGGACCCACTCATGGGGCTGCTGCCACCCGCGAGCATGTCCGACCACGGCTACGGGCTCTGGCTGGCGCGCCAGCTCTGCGCGGCGGTCGACGTCGGTCACGACGACTCCGGCACCCACGTACGGCTCCACACCCGCACGCGGTCCTGACCGGCCGTCACATTCTCCTCACCACCTCACGATGTGAGGTCGTGAGGAGAATGTGACGGCGCGGCCACCGCACCGGCAGGGTCCCGTCACAGGCGGGCACCACGATCCTCGCCATGAGCATGCAGACGCCCACCCGCCGCAGCCGCCGCTGGATCGAGGACTGGCGCCCCGAGGACGCCGAGTTCTGGGAGACCACAGGCCGCAACGTCGCCCGTCGCAACCTCGTCTGGTCGATCTTCTCCGAGCACGTCGGCTTCTCCGTCTGGCTGATCTGGAGCGTCTCGTCGGCGTTCCTGCTGGCGCAGGGCTTCGAGTTCTCGCCCCAGCAGCTCTTCCTGCTGGTCGCGCTTCCCAACCTGGTCGGCTCGCTGCTGCGACTGCCCTACACGTTCGCGGTGCCGAAGTTCGGCGGCCGCAACTGGACCGTCGCCAGCGGCCTGATGCTGCTGTTCCCGACGCTGCTGTTCGCCTACGCCGTGCAGGACACCTCGACGCCGTACTGGGTGTTCTGCCTGATCGCCGCGACCGCTGGCGTGGGTGGCGGCAACTTCGCTTCCTCCATGGCCAACATCAACTTCTTCTACCCCTCCGACAAGAAGGGTGCCGCTCTCGGCCTCAACGCGGCCGGCGGCAACCTCGGCGTCTCGCTGATCCAGCTGCTGCTCCCGGTGGTGGTCGGCGGTGCCGGCATCTTCGGCCTGGTCCGCGCCTCCGGAAGTGGGATCCACCTCGAGCGGGCGGCGTACGCCTATGCCGCCCTGGCGCTGCTCGCCACCGCCGCGGCGTGGCTCTGGATGGACAACCTCTCGACCGTCACGTCGTCGCCCCGTGAGCAGCTGCAGGTCGTGAAACAGCGCCAGACGTGGCTGCTGTCGGTGCTCTACATCGGGACCTTCGGCTCGTTCATCGGCTACTCCGCAGCGATGCCACTGCTGATCAAGCTGAACTTCTGGGTGCCCGAGCCTTCGCCGCTCGGCACCGGCATCTACTTCGCCTTCTATGCCTTCCTCGGTGCCGGCGTCGGCTCGCTGACCCGTCCCTTCGGGGGCTGGCTGGCCGACCGGTGGGGCGGTGCGCGGGTCACGCTGGGCGCGTTCGTCGCGATGACCGTCTTCACGCTCGGGGTGCTGTGGACCGTCGGCCAGCTCGCGGCGAACCCGCTCGCCGACCCCGCGATCGCGACGCAGAACGCCGGCTGGTTCCCGCTGTTCCTCGGCTTCTTCCTGTGCATCTTCGCCGCGACCGGCATCGGCAACGGCTCGGTCTACAAGATGATCCCGTCGCTCTGGAAGGCCGGGGCGGAGCGGTCGACGGCGCCGGGGACGCCGGAGCGCGCGGCTGCACTGGCCAGCGCAACGCGACAGTCGTCCTCTGCGCTCGGTGTGATCGGGGCCGTCGGCGCGATGGGTGGCTTCCTGGTCCCGCTCGCCTTCTCCGCGCCGTGGGTTGCTGACCCGCTGTCGTCGACGAAGGGCGCCTTCGCGGTCTTCGCCGCCTACTACGTGCTGTGCGGCGGCATGACGTGGGTGCTCTACCTCCGCCGCCCGGTCCGGGCCTACGGCCTGGCCGCCGCGAAGATCTGACCCGAGACTGGTGACTGTGACCACCACCCACTGCCCCTACTGCTCCCTGCAGTGCGGGATGAGGCTGTCGGGTCGGCGAGTGCCCGAGGTCTCGGCCTGGGAGGAGTTCCCGGTCAACCAGGGGGCGTTGTGCCGCAAGGGCTGGTCGGCGGCGGGTCTGTACGGCAGCCGCGAGCGGCTCACCTCGCCCCTGGTCCGCGACCGCGCGACGGGGGAGTGGATGGCGGTGACGTGGGACGACGCGCTCGACCGGGTCGCCTCCGGTCTGCGGGCCGCCCAGGCTCGCGGTGGTCCGGACTCGGTCGCGGTCTTCGGCGGCGGGGGGCTCACCAACGAGAAGGCCTACTCGCTCGGCAAGTTCGCCCGGGTCGCGCTCGGCACCTCGCAGATCGACTACAACGGCCGGTGGTGCATGTCGTCGGCAGCGTCGGCCGGCATCCGCGCCTTCGGGCTCGACCGGGGCCTGCCCTTCCCGCTCGCCGACGTGGAGGAGACCGACGTCCTGGTCCTGGTCGGCTCCAACCTCGCCGAGACCATGCCGCCGGCCGCGCGGCACCTCGACCGGCTCCGCGCCCGCGGTGGCCGGGTCGTCGTCATCGATCCGCGTCGTACGCCGACCGCGGACCGCGCCGACCTCGCCCTCCAGCCCGTGCCGGGGACCGACCTCGCCCTTGCGCTCGGCGTGCTGCACCTGCTGGTCGCCGCCGGCGCGGCGGACGAGGACTACCTGGCTGCCCGGACGACCGGCTGGGGGGACGTGCGCGACTCCGTCGCCGGGTGGTGGCCCGAGCGTGTCGAGCGGGTCACCGGGATCGAGGCCTCGGAGGTGCGTGCGCTGGCTGCGATGCTGGCGGAGTCCCCTCGGGTCATGGTGCTCACCGCCCGGGGCGCCGAGCAGCACTCCACCGGTACCGACACGGTTCTCGCATGGATCAACGTGGCGCTCGCGCTGGGCATGGTCGGCAAGCGGGGCGGCGGCTATGGCTGCCTCACCGGCCAGGGCAACGGCCAGGGCGGTCGTGAGCACGGCCAGAAGGCCGACCAGCTGCCTGGTTACCGCCGGATCGACGACCCCGTCGCCCGCGCCCACGTGGCGGGGGTCTGGGGAGTCGAGCCCGACTCGCTGCCCGGGCCCGGGCGGTCGGCGTACGAGCTCCTCGACGCGCTCGGCACCGACACCGGGCCCTCGGCGCTGCTGGTGCTCGGCTCCAACATCGTCCTCAGCGCGCCCAATGCCACCCACGTCACGTCGCGGCTCGAGTCGCTCGACCTGCTGGTGGTCTGCGACTTCGTGATGTCGGAGACCGCCGCGATCGCGGACGTGGTGCTGCCGGTGACGCAGTGGGCCGAGGAGACCGGCACCATGACGAACCTCGAGGGTCGGGTGATCCTGCGGCAGAAGGCGATCACGCCGCCCGTCGGGGTGCGCTCGGATCTCGACGTGCTCGCGGACCTGGCCGTCCGACTGGACTCGCCGGTCGTCTTCGCGACCGAGCCGCAGGAGGTCTTCGCCGAGCTGGGCCGCGCGTCGGAGGGTGGTCCGGCCGACTACTCGGCGATCACCTATGACCGGATCCGCGACGAGGACGGCGTCTTCTGGGGCGGAGAGCGACTCTTCGGCTCCTCGTTCGCGCACCCCGACGGCAGGGCCCGGATGCACGCCGTCGAGCACCGCGGTGCGGCGGAGCAGCCGGACGACGACTTCCCGGTCCACCTCACGACCGGGCGGGTGCTCGCGCAGTACCAGTCCGGCGCCCAGACCCGGCGGGTGCGCGCGCTGCCGGACGACGGACCGTTCGTCGAGATGCACCCGTCGCTGGCGGGTCGCCTGGGCGTGGTGAGCGGCGACGCGCTGCGGGTCTCGACGCGTCGGGGCTCGATGACCGCGCCCGCGCGGGTGGTGACGACGATCCGCCCGGACACGGTCTTCATCCCCTTCCACTGGGTCGGCGCCAACCGGCTCACCAACGACGCCCTCGACCCGGCGTCGAGGATGCCGGAGTTCAAGGTGTGCGCAGCGTCGGTCGCCCCGCTGGTGGAGGAGGTCGCGCCGCGACCGTCACGAAACCCGGCCACCCATGGCTGAACGCGTCGTGATCGTCGGAGGCGGGATGGCCGCCGTCCGCCTCGTCGAGCAGCTCGTCGGTGCGGATGTGCACCTCACCGTGCTCGCCGACGAGCCGCATGCGCCCTACAACCGCATCCTGCTCTCCGCCGTCCTCGAGGGCACCCACTCCGCGGACGCGCTCACCCTCCGCTCGCCGGCGTGGTTCGAGGCGCGGGGCGTCGAGCTGAGGCTCGCGGCTCGGGTGCTCGCGGTCGACCGCGAGGCCCGCGAGGTGCTGCTGGTCGACGGGGAACGGCTGGGTTACGACCGGCTGGTCCTGGCGACCGGAGCGATCCCCACCCTCCCGCCGATCCGCGGTCTGGTCCGCCGCGACGGGACCCTCCACCCCAAGGTCCATCCCTTCCGCAGCCTCGCCGACTGCCGCCGCCTCGACGACGCGGTCTCAGCGCTGGTCGAGGGACCACCCGTCACGACACCGCGCGCGGTCGTCATCGGCGGCGGGCTGCTGGGCCTCCAGGTCGCTCGGGCGCTGGCCGTCCGCGGCGTGCTCACCGAGGTCGTCGAGGGCGCGGACCACCTTCTCGCCAGCCAGGTCGGCTCCGCCGGAGGGAGTGTCCTCACCCGCGACCTCCGCAGCCTCGGCACCGACGTCTACACCGGCGCCCGCGCCGTCCGGATGACCGAGGACGGGGTCCGGCTCGACAACGGCGCCGTCCTGCCGACCGACCTCGTCGTGCTGACCGCGGGCGGGCGCCCGTCGACCGCGCTGGCCCGCCGCGCGGGACTGATGGTCGGACGCGGCGTCGTCGTCGACAGTGCCCTGACCAGCGTCTCCGACGACCGCATCCACGCCATCGGCGACTGCGCGGAGCACCGGCGCCGTACGACGGGCTTCGTCCCGCCCGCCTGGGAGCAGGCGGAGGTGCTGGCGCGCGTGCTGCGCGGGGAGGAGGCGGCCTACGACGGCCTGCGGAGCGTGGCCCGCCTCCGTGCGACCGGCCTGGAGGTGGCCGTGCTCGGCGATCCGGAGCACGCGGAGGGCGAGGTGGTCGAGGTGACGAACCCGATCGCCGGATCGCATCGGCGCCTCGTCGTGCACGGGGGCCGGATCGTCGCGGCTGCCCTCGTCGGGGACCTGTCCCGTATCGGCCTGATCACCCAGCTCTACGACCGCGGCACGATCCTCGGCCCCGACGAGCCCGGCCAGCTGCTGCTGCCGGTGGCCGCCGATGCCCCCGCGGCACTGCCCGACGAGGCACAGGTCTGCGCGTGCGCCGGTGTCACCGCCGGCGAGGTCCGGGCCTGCGGGTCGATGGTGGCGTGCGTCGACCGGACCCGCGCGACCACGGGCTGCGGCGGCTGCGCCGACGTCGTACGCCGCCTGCTCGGCGAGGCGACGCCCGCCCCGGTCGTCGTCGGCTGACACCCCCATATGGATTTCCACTCGCTCGAGTGGAAATCCATCGGCCTGCACGCTCAGAACCGCCGATCGGGGCCTGAACTTCCACTCCTGCGAGTGGAAATCCATCGGGGCCGGGACGACCGCGCTCTTGACCCCGCGTGCACCTGAGGTCGGAGGATTGACCCATGACCGATGTCCAGGAGTTCCGGATCACGCTGACCGTCGACGACTTCGACGCCGCAGTGCAGCTCTATCGCGACGCGCTCGGCCTGCCACAGGTCGCGGACTGGAGCAGCGACGAGGGCCGGGTCGTGCTGCTCGACGCCGGCCGAGCGACGCTCGAGCTCTTCGACGAGGCGCAGGCGGCGATGGTCGACGGCCTCGAGGTCGGTCAGCGGGTCTCGGGCAAGGTCCGCTTCGCACTGCAGGTGGCGGACGCGGACGCGATGGCCACCACCCTCGTCGAGGCCGGAGCCGTCCCGGTCGCGGCACCCGTCGACACGCCCTGGGGGGACCGCAACGCGCGCGTGGCGGCTCCCGACGGCATGCAGCTCACGCTCTTCACGCCGGGCGAGCCCTGATCAGTCCGCGCCCCTCCGCGTCGGGTGCGGCCGTCGCAGCGAGTCAGGCAGCAACCGCGCCCCTGACCCCCGCTCGCCCACCACGTCGCCGGGGTTGGAGAAGGCACAGCTCCTCAGGCTGAGGCACCCGCACCCGATGCAGCCGTCGAGCCCGCCCTTGAGCCGCTCGAGCGCGGCGATCTGGTCGTCGAGCCGCTGCCGCCAGTGCCGGGAGATGCGTTGCCAGTCGGCCTTGGTCGGGGTGCGGTTGCCGGGCAGGCGGGCGAGCTCGTCGCGGATCTCCTCGATGGTGAGGCCCACGTTGGAGGCGGCCCGGATGAAGGCCAGCCGCCGCAGGACGCTGCGCTCGAACCGTCGTTGGCCGCCACCCGAGCGGTGGGCCTCGATCAGCTCCTCGGACTCGTAGTAGCGGATCGCCGACGCGGCAAACCCGCTGCGCCGGGAGATCTCGCCCATCGGCAGCAGATCGCGAGAATCCATCGTCGTCCCCTTGAGCTCACGTTCACCTCAACTTGAGCATCGTGGCATGACGGCACGGACGACGGAACGGCGCGGCACACGGGTGCATGCGGGGTCCTTGTCAGACGGACGAGCCCCGGGGGAGGCGTACGCGCACCGTCGTGTCGCCCGGCCTCGAGTCGACGCTGATCGCGCCCCCGTGCCTCTCGACCACGATCCGCCACGAGATGTCGAGCCCCAGGCCGGTGCCCTGACCGACCTCCTTGGTCGTGAAGAACGGTTCGAAGACGTGGGCGGCGACCTCGCCCGTCATGCCGTGGCCGGTGTCGCAGATCTCGACGACGACGTGCCGCTCGTCCGCAGACGTGCGGATGGTCAAGGTGCCTGAGCCGTCCATGGCGTCGACCGCGTTGTCGATGAGGTTCGTCCACACCTGGTTGAGCTCGCCGGGGTTGGCGGTGACGACGGGGACGGAGTCGTCGTACTCGCGCACCACCGTGATCTGGTCACGCAGCTTGTGGCCGAGCATGATCAGGGTGCTCTCGAGGCCGTCGACGACGCGGACGTCCTGGACGGCGGCGCGGTCGAGCTGGGAGTAGGACTTCACGGCCGAGACGAGGTCGGAGATGCGGCGGGTGGCGTCCTGGGCCTCGGAGATCAGGGCCGTCATCGTGACCGAGCTGGCCACCCACTCCAGTCCCGCCTGCAGACCAGAACCGGACAACGCCGCAGCAGTGCGGTCCAGCCACGAGGTCGAGACGCCCGCCCCGGCCAGGGCCGGGGCGATCACCCAGTCCCGGTCGATGCTGTGCGCAGCCAGCCACTGGGTGAGCGAGTCCTCCAGCTCGGAGAGGGCGACTCCGGTCGGTGCGGACGATGGGTCGATCGAGCGCCGCAGCTCGTCGAGGGCGACGAACTGTGCGGCCGAGATCCGCTCCGCGGCGAGCCGCTGGAGGGAGCCGAAGACGTCGTCGCTCGACTGTTGGAGCGCCCCCACCGAGCGGACCGCAGCGGACGCCGGGTTGTTGATCTCGTGGGCGAGCCCGGCGGCGAGCGTGCCGAGCGCGACGAGGGCCTCGCGCTGGCGGGCGTTGTGCTCGATGCGGCGGGCCGTGCCGATGAGCCCGCGCAGCAGGTGCACGGCGAAGGGGAACCACGTCTCGCCGAAACGCGCCAGCTCCTGTGCCGGGAGGCGAAAGACACGACTCGCTGCCATGACGCGCCCCGAGCCCATGTAGACGCCGTTCTCGTCCCACGCCCGGAACCCGCCGGCCCACTGGCCCGGGTTCTCCATGGTCGCCATGACCGTTTCCTCGTGGCCGATCCGCCGCACGAGGTCGATCCGCCCGGCCAGCAGCACCCACCAGTCGTCGGCCGGGCGTCCCTCGTCGAAGAGCCGCACTCCCGCGGCGTACGTCTCCTCCGTCCCGGACGCGGCGAGGTCGGCCACCTGGGCGTCGGTGAAGCCGTCCAGGATCGGGACTGCGCGCAGCTCGTCGACGAGCGTCATGTCAGCGCCAGGTAGCGGTGGACGAGGTAGACGGACATCGCGCCTTCGCCGACGGCGGAGGCGACGCGCTTCATCGAGTCACGGCGGACGTCTCCCGCCGCGAAGACCCCGGGCACGCTGGTCTCCAGTGCGAACGGCGCGCGGTCCAGGGGCCAGCCGGCATCCGCGGGCAGCTCGGGACCGGTGAGCACGAACCCGTGACCGTCCCGCGCCACGGACGAGCCGAGCCAGTCCGTGTGCGGCGCTGCGCCGATGAAGACGAAGACCCATCCGGTCTCGACCACCTCGACCGCACCGGTGTCGCGGTCGGACAGTGAGATCGCCTCCAGGTGTCCGTCACCGCGGGCGCCGGACACCTCGGTGCGCAGTCGCACCTCCACGTTGGACGTGGCGAGGATGCGCTCGACGAGATAGTGCGACATCGACGCCTCCAGCGTGCCCCCGCGCACGACGAGCACGACCCGCTTGGCGTAGCGGGCGAGGTTGAGTGCCGCCTGACCGGCCGAGTTGGCCGCGCCGACGACGTAGACGTCCTCGCCAGCGGTCTGGGTCGCCTCGCTCGCGCTGGCGCCGTAGTAGAGCCCGCGCCCGACGACCTCGTCGAGGCCGGGCGCCTCGAGACGGCGGTAGGACACCCCGCTGGCCACCAGGACCGCGCGTGCCTCGATGTCGGCCGAGCCGTCCAGGAGCACTGCGCGCACCGGGCCGCGGGTCTCGAAGCCGACGACGTCGCGCGCCAGGACCATCTCGGCGCCGAACCGCGACGCCTGCGCCACCGCGCGGTGGGTGAGGTCGGCGCCGGAGAGGCCCTTGGGGAAGCCGAGGTAGTTCTCGATCGATGCGCTCTGACCGGCCTGGCCGCCAGGGGCGTCGCGTTCGACGACCACGGTCGCCAGGCCCTCCGAGGCGGCGTACACCGCGGCGGCGAGGCCGGCAGGGCCGCCGCCGACGATGCAGAGGTCGTAGAGCAGCTTCTCGGCCCGGGTCCGCAGGCCGAGCGCGTCGGCGAGCTCGATGGTGGTGGGGGAGCGGAGCGCGACGCCGTCCGGCAGCGCCACGACGGGCAGGTCGTCGGTGCCGGCGCCGGCGATCTCCAGCAGCCGCGTCGCCTCCTCCACCTCCTCGTCCCTGCCGACCTCGAGCCAGCGGTAGGGCACGTGGTTGTGGGTGAGGAAGGTCCTCACCTCGACGGTCCGCCCCGACCAGCGGTGGCCGACGACACGCACCTCCGAGTCGCGGTCGGGGTGGCCGTGCGCCCAGTCGCGCAACAGCTCGTCGAGCACGGGGTAGAACCGCTCCTCGGGCGGATCCCACGGCTTCATCAGGTAGTAGTCCAGCGCGATGTCGTTGATCGCCCTGATCGCGACGTCGGTGTCGGCGTAGGCCGTCAGCAGCAGGAGCTTGGAGTCCGGCGACTGCTGACGCACCTCCTGCAGCACCTCGATGCCGGTCATGCCCGGCATCCGCTGGTCGGAGACGACGGCCGCGACCGGCCGGTCCTTGAGCAGCTGGTCGGCCAGGATCTCGAGCGCCTCGGCGCCGGAGGTGGCGCGCAGGACGCGGTAGTCCTCGCCGTAGCGCTGGCGGAGATCGCGTACGACAGCGGCGACCACCGCGACGTCGTCGTCGACCGCGAGGATGGCAGGTTTTGCCATGGGCTCCTCCCCGTTCCGTTCCCGGTCCTCGGACGCTACTGCCGATGGCGCGGCGCGGACAGGTGGTCGAGACCAGTTGTGGTGCCGGCGGGCTGCGCTCGAGTCGGCAGCAGATCGAGAGAGCTCCTCACCGGCTTGAACTCAAGTTCACTTGAACTTGAAACATAGGTGCATGACAACCAACACGACAGAACGGGTGGCACTCGTCACCGGAGGATCGGCCGGGCTCGGCCTGGCCCTGACCAGGGCGCTCGCAGCGCAGGGATGGGCCGTGATCACCGACGGCCGACACGCGGAGAAGTTCAAGGAGGCCGAGCTCCCCGAGGGGGTGACGGTGGTCGTGGGCGACCTCACCGACGCGGGTCACCGCGAGCGGCTGCTGGCCGAGGTGACCTCGCGCGACCGGCTCGACCTGCTGGTCCACAACGCCAGCACACTCGGCCCGCTGCCGATGCGCCCGCTGACAGACGTCGACGTCGCCGATCTCCAGCACGTGTGGCGCACCAACATCGGTGGGCCGCTGGTCCTCACCTCGATGCTGCTGCCGTGGCTCGAGCAGGTCGACGGCGTGCTCGTCTCGATCAGCTCCGACGCAGCGGTGAACCACTACGAGGGCTGGGGCCTCTACGGCGCCAGCAAGGCCGCGCTCGACCACGTGACGATGACGTACGCCGCTGAGGCCGGTGTCACCGGCTACGCCGTGGACCCCGGCGACATGCGCACGGCGATGCACCAGGACGCCTTCCCCGGCGAGGACATCTCCGACCGGCCCTTGCCGGCGACGGTGGTGCCGCGCCTGCTGGCGCTGCTCGACGCCCGGCCGGAGTCGGGTCGCTACCGGGCGGAGGTCTTCGGATGACGCTGCTCGACGAGACCCCGCACACCCACTTCGCTGCCTCGACGTTCGCGCCGCAGCCGGCCGAGGAGCGCGGGCTGGAGCGCGACGAGGTGCGGCTGATGGTCGCCACGCCGGACGGGCTGTCGCACGGCCGGTTCCGTGACCTGCCGGACCACCTGCGCGCCGGCGACGTCCTGGTCGTGAACACGTCTGCGACCGTCAACGCCGAGGTCGACGCGGTCCTGGACGGTGCGCCGATCGTGCTGCACGTGGCCCACCGGCTGGACGACGGCGACGCGGTCGTCGAGCTGCGCTCGGCACCCGACGCCGCTCGTGCACTGCTCGACGCGTCGGTCGGTGACGTGGTGCAGATCGGCGATGTGCGGCTGCGGCTCCGCGCTCACTGGCCGACGGACACGCCCTCGTCGCCGACCGGCTCCGGCAACCGTCTCTGGCGTGCCTCGACGAGCGGCGAACTGGAGCGGCAGCTCGCGTGGAACGGGCGGCCGATCGCCTACGGCTACCTCGACCGGCGCTACCCGCTCCCGGCCTACCAGACCGTCTTCGGGACCCGTCCCGGCAGCGCCGAGATGGCCTCGGCGGGGCGGCCCTTCACTCCCGACCTGGTCACCCGCCTGGTCGCCGAGGGGGTGCTCTTCGCGCCTGTCACGCTGCACACCGGCGTCTCGTCGCAGGAGGCGGGCGAGGCGCCGGGTCCCGAGTGGTTCGAGGTGATGCCCTCGAGCGCCCGCACCATCAACTCGGCCCGGGACAGCGGTGGACGGGTGATCGCGGTCGGCACCACGGCGACCCGGGCGGTCGAGTCGACGGTGCGCGGCCGGCACGTGGTCTCCGGCCGGGGCTGGACCGACCGGGTGATCACGCCCGCCGTCCCGCCCCGCGTCGTCGACGGCCTCATCACCGGCTGGCACGACCCGATGGCATCGCACCTGCTCCTCGTGGAGGCGGTGGCGGGCGAACGCCTGGCGCAGGTGGCGTACGACGCTGCGGTCTCCGAGGGCTACCTCTGGCACGAGTTCGGTGACTCGGCGCTCCTGTTGAGGCGGTGACGGCCCGGCCGGTCAGTCGAGCATGAAGTCCGCGACCGCCCGGCCCAGTGCGGCGCCGGCGTCCTCCTGGAGGAAGTGGCCGGCGCCCGCGATGGTCGGGTGGTCGAGACCGCGCGTGCCGGGGACGAGCTTGCGCATCACCGGTGCCATCGCGCCGGTGATCGGATCGCTGTCGCTGAACGCCAGCAGGAACGGCAGCTCGCTGGTCGAGAGCACCTGCCAGGCCGCGCGGTTGGCGTCGCTGGCGGGGTCGTCCGGCCGGGTGGGCACCAGGGTCGGCATGACTCGGGCGCCGGCCTTGGCCCGCTCCTCGGGGAAAGGCGCGTCGTAGGCGGCACGTACGGCGTCGGTCATCGGACGCGCGCACCCCGCAGCGACCAGGCGACCGACGTCCAGGACCTCGGCGGACTCGACCGCGCGACGGAACTGCCACCAGATCGCCGGCATGTCGAAGTCGCCGGTCGGCAGACCGGTGTTGGCCGCGACCACGCGCGTGAAGCGGTCCTGGTGCTCCGCCACCAGCCGGAGGCCGATCAGCCCACCCCAGTCCTGGCCGACCAGGGTCACCTCGCGCAGGTCGAGGTGGTCGAAGACCAGCTCGCGGGTCCACTCGACCATCCGGGCGAAGGTGTAGTCGTCCGGGTGGAGGGGCTTGTCGGAGCGGCCGAAGCCGATCAGGTCGGGCACCACGCACCGGATCCCACGGTCGACGAGCTCGCCGACCACGTGCCGGTAGAGGAACGACCACGACGGCTCGCCGTGCAGCAGCAGCGCGATCGGCCCGTCGGCCGGTCCCGCGTCGACGTACGCCATCCGCAGGGTGCCGCCGTCCGGGTCGCGCACCTGGGCGTAGGCCGGCTGCCACGGGAAGTCCGGGCAGTGGTCGAAAGCGGTGTCCGGGGTTCGGTAGCACTCCATGCGGGTGAGTCTTGCAGCATGGCCCCCGCGTGGGCCCGGGCATGAGCGGAGCCCTGGACCCCCCATGGGGCCCAGGGCTCCGTCGTCGGTGCCGCCTCAGGCCTGCTGGCCGAGTGCGAACTCGATGTTGCCTTCCGAGTCCACCTGGCCGTCCAGGATCTTGTCGGCGAGCAGCTCGGAGGCTGGTGCGTCGAGATAGACGGTGGCGCCGTCCTGCTCGACCACCAGGTCGTCGCTCTCGGCATGGTCGGCGGGGCTGACCGACAGGGACTGCCCGTCTGCCTCGGCCGCGATGCGGAGCCCGGAGATGGCCGGAACTTCCTCCGCGAGCTTCTTGACGATGTCGGTCACGTTCTCGGTGAGAGCAAGCATGGCTCTCCTTCCGGATCGAGTGTGTGTCCCCTCCACCCTTGCTCGGATCCGCCTCACGTACAAACCGAGGGCCGCGGCAGGCCCACGCTTCCTGCCGGCCGGCTCCGGGTCAGCCGCGCACCCCGGGGCGCGACCGCGCCGTCCCGTTGCTGAACAGCCGGTCGCCGCGCCGCAGGACGAGCGCGACGGCGCCGAGCACCTCCGCGCGGCCACCGAGTGCGCCCGGCACGACCTCGACGTCGTCGGCTGCCGAGCGGATCGCTCCGCGGCGCAGCGACTCGGCGAGTGGCTCGAACAGCAGGTCCCCGGCCGCGGCCAGGTCGCCCCCCACCACGATCCGGCGGGGGTTCAACAGGTTGCACAGGTTCGCGACGGCGCTGCCGATCATGGCGCCGGCGTCGTCGATCGCCCGCCGGCAGCCCGGGTGACCGTCGTGCGCGGCGGCGATCACGGATTGGAGCGTGAGGGGCTCGTCGAGGACGTCCCGGAGCGACTCGACGATCGCCGTCGAGCCGGCGAGTGTCTCCAGGCAGCCGCGGTTGCCGCAACGACAGATCGGGCCACCCGGGGCCATGACCGTGTGGCCGATCTCCCCGGCGGTGCCACCGCTTCCCTCGAAGGGCTGCCCGCTCACGATCAGGCCGGCGCCGATGCCCGTCGCGAGCTTGAGGTAGGCCATGTCGACAACGCCCCTTCCCGCACCCCAGAGCCACTCGCTCAGGGCGCCGAGGCTGGCGTCGTTCCCGACCTCGACGGGCCGTCCCAACGCCTCGGACATCGCGTCCGCGGCCCGCACCCCGACCCATCCCGGCAGGATCGTCGAGTCGCCCACCTCCCCGGACGGCCGGTGCACCGGTCCGGGCAGGCCCATCCCCACGCCGGCGACCGTCTCGCTTGCCGCGCCGCCCTCCTCGAGCACTTCGCCGACGAGCCGGGCCGCGACCACGGTCGCCTCGGCCGCGGGCAGGTCGGTGTCGAGCCGCTCATGGCGCTCGGCCAGGACGACGTGCGCGAAGTCGGCGAGCACCACGCGCAGATGGCTCTTGCCGAAGTCGAGCCCGAGCGCGACGCCGGCCGAACGGTGGAGGGAGACCAGCACGGGCGGGCGGCCCATCGCACCGGGATCGCGAGGCTGTCCGTCGGCGACGAGCTCGACCACGAGCCCCTCCGCCTGGAGGTCGGCGATCACTGCCGACACCGTCGACGGGGCCAGCGCGGTCGAGCGAGCGAGCTCGGCGCGCGAGCACTGGCCGCGCAGGGCGAGCGCTCCGAACAGGCGGGCGCGCGCGTTGAGGGGTGCCTGATCGGATGCGGTCATGGAGCTGGTGGCCTTTCGGTCGATGTCGAACCAACAGTGCCTTGTGCTTGGGCGAATCACGCTGACATACTGCGAAATCGCAAGAAATACTCGGGTGAGCGTGCGCAACTGGAGGGAACGTCATGAGCAGGTTGTCGAGGCGGATGAGGAACGGGGGCGTCGGGCTGCTCGCAACCGGAGTGCTCGCGGCAGTGGGTGTGACGGGCGTGCCCGTCGCGAGCGGAGCCGGCTCGGTGAGCGGGTCGCACGAGCGCTCGACACCGGACGTCGGCACGCCGCGCATGAAGCACGGTTGCGCGCGGATCGAGGACCGGCTGCCGACCCTGCGCGACTGGCCGCGCGTGAAGAGCGGCATCAAGGACTCCAAGAAGCTCGAGGCGAAGGTCCGCTCGATGCTCTCGACGCTCTCGCTGGAGGAGAAGATCGGGCAGATGACCCAGCCCGAGATCTCGGCGATCACGCCGGACGAGGTCCGCGACCACCACATCGGCTCGGTGCTCAACGGTGGCGGCTCGTGGCCCCAGGCCAACAAGCACGCGGCCCCCGGGGACTGGCTCGCGCTCGCCGACACCTACTGGGCGGCGTCCAAGGCGGGCAACGCCGCCGGCGTCCCGGCGATCTGGGGCATCGACGCCGTGCACGGCAACTCCAACATCTTCGGCGCGACCTTGTTCCCCCACAACATCGGCCTCGGTGCCGCGCACGACCCGTGCCTGATCCGCGACATCCAGGCCGCCACGGCCGAGCAGGTGCGCGCGACCGGTCAGGACTGGGCGTTCGCCCCGACCCTCGCGGTCGTCCGCGACGACCGGTGGGGCCGCACCTATGAGGGCTTCTCCGAGGACCCGCGCATCACGCGCGCCTACGGCTACGAGGCGGTCCGCGGCCTGCAGGGCAAGGGCCGGCACGGCATCGGCGAGGACGGCGTGATCGGCACTGCCAAGCACTTCATCGGCGACGGCGGAACTGCCGACGGCAAGGATCAGGGCGTCAACCCGTCGTCGGAGTCCGAGATGATCAACATCCACGGCCAGGGCTACTACGGCGCGCTGGCGGCGGGCTCGCAGACCGTGATGGTCACCTTCAACTCGTGGACCAACGAGGAGCTCGGCATCGACGAGGGCAAGCTGCACGGCAGCCACCAGGCGCTCTCGGAGATCCTCAAGGCCAAGATGGGCTTCGACGGCCTCGTGGTCTCGGACTGGAACGGCATCGGTCAGGTCGAGGGCTGCACGAATGCGAGCTGCCCGCAGGCCATCAATGCCGGCCTCGACATCGTGATGGTCCCCAACGACTGGAAGGCATTCATCGCCAACACGGTCGCCCAGGTCCAGTCCGGCGAGATCCCGATGGAGCGCATCGACGACGCCGTCACGCGGATCCTGCGGGTGAAGCTGCGGACCGGTCTGATGGACCAGCCCAAGCCCTCGGCCCGCGAGCACGCCGGCGAGCAGTCGGCCCTGCAGCATGCCGAGCTCGGCCGCCGCGCGGTGCGTGAGTCGATGGTCCTGCTCAAGAACGAGCAGCGCCTGCTTCCGCTCTCGCCGAAGTCCCACGTGCTCGTCGTCGGCAAGTCCGCGGACTCGCTGCAGAACCAGACGGGCGGGTGGAGCCTCACCTGGCAGGGCACGGGAAACTCCAACGCGGACTTCCCGAACGGCACCACGGTCCTCGGTGGGCTCCGACAGGCGCTCGGCGACAGCCGGGTGACGTTCTCCGAGTCCGGCGAGGGTGTCGACCCGAGCGCCTACGACGCGGTCATCGCCGTGATCGGCGAGACGCCGTACGCCGAAGGCAGCGGCGACCTCGGCAGGCGCTCGCTCGAGCACGCCCGCCTGCACCCGGAGGACCTCGCGGTGCTCGACCGCGTGTCCGGCAAGGGTGCACCGGTCGCGACCGTGTTCCTCGCGGGCCGGCCGCTCTACGTCAACCAGGAGCTCAACCGCTCCGATGCGTTCGTGGCCGGCTGGCTGCCCGGGACGGAGGGCCAGGGCGTCACCGACCTCCTGGTCAAGGGCCGTCACACCGGCAAGGGCTTCACCGGCACGCTGTCCTACTCGTGGCCGGCGACCCCGTGCCAGACCCCGCTGAACGCCGGCGACGAGGACTACGCGCCACTGTTCGAGCTCGGCTACGGCCTCCGCAACGGGCAGCGGGCCACCGTCCCGCAGCTGCCGGTGGAGTCGGTCGCCCGCTGTATCGACGCAGGAGGCGGCGGCACCGCCACCGAGGAGCTCGAGCTCTTCGTCCGCCAGGACGTCGCCCCCTACAAGAGCTACATCGGCTCGCCGGACAACTGGGGCGGGACGGAGCTGGGCAACGACCCCAGCGCGGTGACCTCGCACACCAACATCGAGGCGCGGACCTCGGACGTCAACGTCCAGCAGGACGCGCGCAAGATCACCTGGAAGGGCGGTCCGGGGCAGTTCTACCTGCAGGCGGAGGAGGCTGACCTGCTTCCCTACCTCAACGGCGATGCCGCTGTCGTGTTCGACACGATCGTGACCCAGGCGCCGAGCGAGCGGGTCGTGCTCAGCGCGCACTGCACCTACCCCTGTTTCTCGGAGGTCTCGATGACGAAGGTCTTCGCCGATCGCGCCGACGGGGTCAAGCACACGGTCAAGGTCCCGGTGGCGTGCCTGGACACCGGCACGCTCGAGTTCGACCACATCAACACGCCGTTCCTGCTCTACACCGAAGGGACGATGGAGGCCGCCCTCGCCAACGTGCGCTGGGTGCCTGGCGCGGCGGACGACCCCGACGCCCTCTCCTGCAGCGATCTGCAGTAGCAGCGCGCTCACGCTCGCGCCCGGACGGCTTCGACCGCCCGGGCGCGAGGTGCGCCGCGTAGCCATGCGGCTGGTTACTCGTTGGTCGTGGTGACTGTCGTCGCTCGAGAGGCCCCGTCATGCACCGAACCATCGCTGCCGCCGTCGTCAGCGCCATCACGGCGGCAGCCCTGCCGTTCCTCGCCCCTCCGGCCACGGCCGCGGAGGTCACCACGACCGACGGCTGCCTGCAGAGCGTGCCGGATCCCGGCACCACGGCGCCGGTCGAGATCTGCTTCACCCTCTTCCGCCCGGCGGGGGCCACGAGCGCCGGCCAGGTGCCGATGGTGCTGCACAGTCACGGGTGGGGCGGGAGCCGTACGACGGACCCGGGCGCGTTCGCCTACCTGACCGACGCCGGCTTCGGGGTGCTCAGCTTCGACCAGCGCGGCTTCGGTGAGAGCGGCGGCCAGGCCTACATCGAGAACCCCGACATCGAGGGCAAGGACGTCCAGAGGATCGTCGACCTCGTCGCCGCCCAGGACTGGGTCAAGAAGCAGAAGCCCGGCGATCCGGTGCTCGGCGCGATCGGCGGCTCCTACGGCGGTGGCTACCAGTTCGTCGGCGCCTTCAGCGAGCTCCGTGACACGGGCACCACCCGCTTCGACGCGCTGGTCCCCGAGATCACGTGGTGGAGCCTCACCGAGAGCCTCTTCCCGCAGGGCGTCGCTCGCACCGAGTGGGCCTCGGCGCTCACCGCGGCCGCCCTGCCGACCGACGCGCTGCCGCCGGTCGTGCTGCGGGGCTTCGCCGAGACGACGGCGACGGGCAACGTGCCGGCGTACCTCCACGACTTCCTCGACAAGAACGGCCCGGAGTGGCACGTGCGGCAGGGTCGCAAGCTCGACATCCCGGTGCTCTTCGGCCAGGGCGAGACCGACAACCTGTTCCCGCTGGACCAGGGGCTGAAGAACTTCAACCGCGCGCTCACCCCCCAGGCCCGGGCCAGGAGCATCTTCGTGGGCTACAACGGCGGGCACACACTCCCGTCGGTGCTGCCGAGTGGCAGCAACCTCGACATCCCCGTGACCACGGGCAGCGACGCGTGCTCGCCCCGGCTGGGCAGCCCGACGTTCGCCGACCTCGGTCTGCGTTTCCTGAAGCACAACCTGCAGGGCAAGAAGTCCGGGCTGACCGGCTTCGGCAAGTTCCACCTGACCACCGCAGGCGGTGATCGGTGCGTCACCGTCCCGGCCGTCTCGCCGAGCACCTCCGTGCGTCTCGGCGACGTCGTCAGCACCGTCGGGGTCGGCGTGCCGATCGCCTACCCCGTCGCGCAGGGGCCGCTCACCATCGCCGGCTCCCCGACGCTCGACGGCACGATCACCACCCTCGGTCTCGACAACCGTGCCTTCCTCGCGCTGTCCGTCGGCACCAGCCCGGCCGACGCCAGGATCGTGCAGAACAACATGCTGCCGATGCGGGAGAACGGCATCGCGATCAACAAGCCGCGCTCGGGGGTCGAGCTGCCGTCGGTCGCGGTCGACGTACCTGCCGGGCAGACCCTCTTCCTGACGGTGTCGCCGGTCTCGGACATGTACGCCGGATTCGGCAGCCGCGTCGTGGGGGCGATGACGCTGAAGGACGTGGTGCTGCACCTGCCGGTGACGACAAGCTGAACGGCTGTCGTCTCCGGCGTTCGTCGTCCTGGCTGTGGGACCGTGGCCCGCGGCGGTGCGACGCTCCCTTGGGGTCAGGTGGCGATGGTGACCAGGGCGATTGCCGGCAGCACCGCGGACGCCACGGTTCCCCGGATGCTGCCCCCGCGCGGCAGCCAGTAGCCGAGCAGGTCGGCCAGGCTCATGAACAGCGAGGCGAGCAGCATGTAGATGCAGCCTCCGACGACGACCGTGGTGCCGGCCGACTCATCGCCGCGATTGACCATCCAGAGCCCGATCAGCGTGCCCGCGCCGGCGAGTGCGTTGCGCGCGCCGATGCAGAACGACCAGAGGCGGACGTGGGCGATGTCGTGCGATTCGATGCCGAGGAACGCCTGCACCCGCGGGCGGTCGATGAAAAAGGCTTCGAGGGGGAAGACGGCGATCAGGATGACGGCCGAGAGGCCTGCGCAGACCTGAGCGATCGTGTCCATGTCAGTCGACCGGTCGGGCTTCGACGAGCGAGATGGTCGAGATGGTCGGCACGACACGGGTCATCCGGAAGCCGGCACGACCGAGCAGGGCGGCGTACTCGGTCTCAGTGCGCTCTCGCCCGCCGGCGAACAGCAGCATGTCGAGGTCGAGGGACTTGGCGAAGTGCGGCTCGTCGCCCGGCGGAACGACGCTCTCCATCAGCAGGAGGGTTGCGCTGCGCGGCATGTGGCGGCGCAGGTTGGCCAGCAGTGCGGCGGCGGCGGCGTCGTCGAAGTCGTGCGTCACGCGCCGCAGGACATAGAGGTCTCCGTCGTCCGGCGCGGTGTCGAAGAACGACCCCGCCTCGAGCCGGCAGCGTGACAGCACGCCGGCCTCGCGCAGCCTCTCCTCGGCGCCGGGGAGGAGGCTCTCCTGCTCCAGCAACACCCCGTGGGCTGCCGGGGCGGCGACCAGCATGTTCGCGAGCAGCTGCCCGTGCCCACCCCCGACGTCAACGATCGTGCCGAAGCGGGTGAAGTCGTAGGCCACCGCGACCGTCGGCCAGTCCAGCGCGGCGAGGCGGGTCATGGCGTCGTTGAAGATCGCGGCGAACTCCGGGTCCCGGTCGAGGGCCTCCCACATCGTCACGCCGTGGACGTCTTCTGCGCCAGGTGTGCCGGTGGTGACCGACTCGGACAGCCGACCCCAGACGTGTTGATAGCGCGGGTCGCCGATCATCAGCACGACCGGTCGCATCGAGTCGGGCGAGTCCGACAGCAGCGTGGTGCCGAGGCGGGTCAGAGTGAAGTGGCCGTGGTCGTCCTCACCGAACAGGCCGTGCATGGCGCAGGCCCGGAGCAGGCGGTAGGTGGCATCCGGGTTCGTGCCGATCTCGAGGGCGACCTCCTTGGCGGTGCGCGGGCCGCCCGCCAGCGCGTCGGGCAGCCCCAGCCTGGCAGCGGCGTACGCCGCGTGCGTCGCCATGAAGCCCGACGTCAGCTCGAGGACGCCCACCTCGGCAGGAACCATCCGGCGGGTGAGGACCTGGAGCGCGGTGCGCACGCCGGTCGCGGCGCGCGCGACGCTCACGGGTGGGAGTCTGGTCATGACCGCCCCTATGATAGTCAGGGATGCTGACCATAATGGTCAGCGATGCTGACTAATGTCAAGAGGTGCGATGGATCTCGCCACGCTGATGTTCGTGTCCTACCGCGCGATGGACGAGCGGGTCCTGGGCGCGCTGCGGGGGGCGGGGTACGACGTGACCGTCGCGCAGGCGCGGCTAGCCCAGCGGATCGCCGACGACGGCTCGCGGCTGACGGACCTCGCCGAGCGCGCCCAAGTGACGAAGCAGACCGCGAGCCTCCTGGTCACGGCACTGGAGCGCGAGGGCATCGTCGAGCGGGTGCCCGATCCGGAGGACGGGCGGGCGCGCCTGATCCGCCTGTCCGATCGGGGCCGGGCGGCATCGCGCGAGGCCGGGGAGGTGGTGATGAGGGTCGAGGAGGAGTGGGTCGACCACCTCGGTCCCGAGCTCGCAGGACAGCTGCGGACGGCGCTGGAGCGACTCCGCGAAGTGACGGACCCCTACCGCTGAGGTCGTTGTGCGCGGTCGTCGCCGATCCCGAGAGCTGGCGCGAGCCCCGGGCGTGAGCCGTGCCACCCAGTTCTCCTGCCGAAACATTCGGTGAGCCCGGCGACAACATCCGATTCCTCCCCTCCTCTGCATGAGCAGGCGCCAGCGGATCGTCGTTGTCGGGCACGGTCCGCTCAGGTCTCGCCCCCGATGTCGAACTCGTAGGCCTCGAAGACCAGGTCGGAGCCTCGCTGTCGATGCCGTACGAGCCCACCGAGCAGGGTCGTGCCCGGGCCGCGGACGTCGTCCACGTGAGCCATGACGTCCGGGGCACTCACCCGAGTCAGCAGCTGGTCGATCTGACCGCTGATCAGCAGGTGTTCCCGGGTGAGGGTGTCCACGGCACCGGTCAGCCGCGGCGAGGTCTTGAGGAGCTCGCGATACAGACCCTCGGGACCCTCAGTCATGTCGACGTGCGCACGGAAGTCACCGGACACCTCCACCAGGGCGGCCTGGACGCGGGCGGCCCAGCGTGACTGATCGGCGGTGGCCGGCCCGGCGAGGGCGTCCTCCAACGCGCTCATCGACTCGCGCAGCTGCGCGCGATGTCGCCGCAACTCCTCCAGGAAGGCCTGGTCCGATACGGGCGAGCTCTCGTCCATGGAGCCCCTCCGGCGTGTGCCAGATCTCGCGCGACCAGTGGCGCGCCATCAGCCGCGTGGCGATGCTGACGTGCGCGGGCGCTGAGCCACGACACCCCCGACGGTGAGCCGACGCCGGTTGTGCTGCTGGATCTACTGGTGCTGGGATGCCGTCTGTTCGGCCGTGAGGCCGAGCTGAGCCATCATGGATCCGGTGTCGAAGTACGTCTTCTGACTCTGGACCTTGCCGTTCTTGAACTCCATGACGTCACAGAGCTGCAGGGTCATCGATCGCCCTGTCGCCGGGATGTCTCCCATGCTGGTCGCCAGGGTCCCGGTGTGGGTGCCCCGGCCGGTGAACTCGACCACGACGTAGTCGCCCGACTCGATCACCCGGTCGACTGTGATCCGGCCGTCCGGGAAGCCGTCGGCCCACATCGTGTTGTAGCGCCGTGAGCCTTCGATGCCCTCGAAGGTGTCTCCCGAGCCGACCACGGTGATCGTTGCGTCCGCGGCTGTCGCCTCGGCCATCTCGTCGAAGTTCCGCTCGTTCCATGCTTCATGCAACCTGCGTGCGAGGTCTGCGTTGTCTGCCATCTGAGCCTCCGCTCTGGCGCCAGCCCACCCGGCCCACGCTAGTCCCGACGCCACGGGATGAGAAGGCTGGAATCCGTGGAAATCAGTACAATTTGGGGGTGAGGTGAGTGTGATGTTCAGGTCCAGGTACATGCCCTGTCACGTGTGCGGTGCGTCGGTCGACCGGACCGCCCTTCGGGAGCACCAGTGCTCGTCCGAACGCCGGGCCGACTACGAGATGTTCGGGCTGCGGGGCGAGGTCGCGCAGCTGGAAGCGGGAGTACGCCGCTACCTGGCGACGGCTGCCGGGCGCTTCGAGACCTGGCTCGCGGCCAGACACGTGCGACGCCGGACCTGAGCGCACGCCCACCGGCATCGGTGCCTCCGGCGATGGCGACACGGATGAGGGTGTCGAAGCGGATCGGGTCGCCCGGCCCAGCCAGCAACAACTGCCACGGCGGCAACTTTCTCCTCGAGTCGTGAGTCATACAGTGGCCCGATGTTCCATCTCCGGAAGGAATGAGCTCTTGCGTACGACGACGCTGATCACCGCCGGCCTGCTGGGCCTGGCCGTGCTCGGCCCCATCCCGGTCGCCGGTGCTGCCGGCGAGACCTGCCGCGGCGAGGCCGCAACCATCGTGGGCTTCCCCGGCAATCCCGCCCTGCTGGGCAGTGACGGCATCACCGGCACCGAGGGACGGGACGTGGTCGTGACCAACGGCGCTTTCAAGGTCTCGACCCTGGGTGGTGACGACGTCATCTGCGTGACCGCGGGTGGTGCGTCCTCAGTCAAGCGAGTGATGATCGACGCGGGTGCCGGCGACGACATCGTGGACGGCACCACCGCGCCCGACTGGGGCGTGCAGGCCGAGCTGGGTGCGGGGGCTGATCGCTTCGAGGGAGGCGACGCGGGCAACTCTGTCGGCGGGGCATACCTCGACGCTGCACCGGCCGACACAGGGAAGGCTGACACCGAGAAGGACGTCTTCATCGGCGGAGATGGCTCGGACGGGGTTCAGAGCGGCGCCCTCGGGCACCCCAACCCCGACGTCATCGCCCTGGGCGCCGGCAACGACTCCATCTTCTATGGGGGCGTCACCGCCGGCGGCTCGATCGACGGCGGCGCCGGAGTGGACGAGTTCTTCCCGTCGACACACCATCGTTCGGGTGAAACGGTGATCGACAACGAGGTGGGACGCCTCCTGATCGACCAGCAGGTCGTGGCGACCTGGTCCGGCCTGGAGACGTTCTGGACCTCGACGAGAGGTGGCGACGACCTCGTGTTCGTCGGCACCGCGGCCGACGAGACCGTCTACGCCGAGGTGTCCGGCCGGGTCCGCGCCACCTTCGGCGCAGGTGACGACAGCTTTCTGGCGGACCAAGCGCCACGTGCCGGCAGCGTGATCGACGGTGGCGATGGCCGAGACCTCTTCTACGTCACCAGCGAGGCGGGTCTGCTGGACCTCGACCTGAGGAGGGGCAAGCTGGTGGCGGATGCCGGGTCGCCGTACACCACCTCGGCCACGAACTTCGAGGATGCTTCCTTGTTCGCCCGCCGGGTCGTCCTCGGCGGCACGGACGGCCGCAACGATCTCAGCTTCTCCGCCTGCGACGCCAACCTCCGCGGTCGCGGCGGCGCGGACACGATCGCCCGCTACTACGACTCCCTGTTCGAGTCGGTCTTCTGCCCTCGCTTCCCGAAGGCGCACCTCGACGGCGGCAGCGGCAGGGACGATCTCAAGGGCACGGTCGGTCGAGACGTGATGCGCGGCGGCCGTGGAAGGGACCTCCTCGACGGGGGTCTTGGAGCCGACCGGCTGATCGGCGGCAGTGGACCCGACGAGCTGAGGGGTGCGAACGGCAACGACGTCCTTCGGGGCGGCCGTGGCAACGACCGGCTCCTCGGTGGCACGGCTCGCGACCACGCCGACGGTGGGCCGGGCCGCAAGGACCTGTGCCGCGCTGAGCGCGAACTGCGGTGCGAGCGCTGACCCCACGCCTTCTGGGTGTCGGTCCCTGCTCAGCCAGCGCGGCCGGGGGCCGCTAGCGGGTGCGGAACCGCCACCTCGCCTGCTGGGCACCATCGCGGCGCGGGTTCTGGTCGAGGCGGTTGCCCGCGATGTCGACCACGCGGGTCGCGATCACGATGCGGTACGTCGTCCGGGGCTGCAGCCGACGGACCGGGGCCAGCGTCAGCCGGTTGCGGCGCTCGTCGTACTTCAGGCGTATGGCCACGCGCTTCTTCCGGCCCTTCTGCTTGAGGCGCACGGTGTCCCTCGTCAGCAGTGCGGAGCGGATGTTCTCGGAGAAGGTGATCTTGATCGACCTGCGCCGGCCGACGCGCTTGGCGCCGTTGCTCGGCTTGGACTGGTCCACGCTGGGCGGGACGACATCAGCGGGAGGCGTCGGCACCGCCGGCGGCGGCGGGACAGGCTGGCCGGGCGGGTTCTGCCACAACGGGGTCACCCAGTAGGTCGAGCTGTAGTAGGCCATCGTCGGGAAGGAGCACCCCTGCGCGCTGTCGTAGCAGTGGACACCGTTGGGGTCGCCGGCCACGGCTCGCAGTGCGGTGACCGGTCCGCGGGTGAGCTCATCGTCGAAGAAGCCGTACTGGAAGGCGTACTTGGTGGCGGGCGAGTGGTAGGACGCGATGTAGGTCTGTCCGGGCGAGATCACGACGGGCTCGGAGAAGGTCAGGTCCTGCCACCCCGTCGTCGCCGCCGGCGCGAAGGTGCCGGTCGCCAGCCGGGCTCCCGCCGCGTTCCACAGGGAGCCGGTGATGGTGTTGAGGTCAGTGCGGTAGAGACGTACGCCGGTGATGAGCAGGTTGCGTGACGCCTGGAACTTCACGCCGAGCTCGACCCCGTTGCGAGAGTCGTTGGCCGTGCAGAATCCCCGCGCGTCGAGTCGCCATTCCCCACAGTCCTCCTGCGTCATCTGGGCCCCGAAGCCGGAGTCCCAGAGGCCGACCACCTCGGAGTCGGCGGAGGCCGCCTGTCCGGCAGCTGCGGGAAGCGTCAGGGGCAGCAGAGCCACCCCGGCCAACCTCGCGACGAGCGCACTCCACCCCATGCCATGCCACCCCCATGTCAATGCGTCCTCGGACCTGGCGTCCCATTGCCAGGGGCCGCACTCAGGAGGGCGGCGGACGACTTGCCATGACATTACCCAGTGCGCGCGCGAAGATACGGGGATTCGTGACAAAGACCCCGTCCCACCTCTACCAGCGGTGCTGTTCGTCCGTCGAAGGAACATGCGGCGGTGGACCAACGCCGCGGTCAGCGCTGGAGGTCCACTGCCTCGGGGGTGTGGAGACGGACCATGAAGCGGCCCGCGTGCGCCGGCACCGAGGCGGCTGTCAGACGGGAGACGACGACCATGGTGGCGAGCGCGGCCGGGACCGACCAGGCCGCAGGTTGGCCGAGGAGGGCCGCAGCCCAACCTGCCGACGGCGATGCGGCCAACGTCCAGGCGACGGCTGCACCCGACCCGAGGCCACCCACCAAGAGTCCGGCCACCGCGCCCGAGGGCGTCAGGCCGCGCCACCAGATCCCCAGGATCAGCAGGGGCGCGAAGGTCGAGGCGGTCACGGCGAAGGCCAGCCCGACGGTCCGTGCGACCGCGACGTCCTGGGCCGGCAGCGACACCAGCAGTGGGACGAGCACGGCGATGGCCGCGGCGACACGGAAGGCCGCGACCCCGCCCAGCCGGTGGGCACCCCACCGCCGGCCGGTCACGTCCTGCGACAGCACGCCGGCGACCGCGATGGTCAGGCCCGAGCTGGTCGAGAGGAAGGCCGCGAAGGCGCCTGCAGTGACCAGCCCGGTGAGCACGGCGCCCAGCAGCCCGCCGACCATGAGGCTCGGCAGCTCGAGCACGAGCACGTCGGACCGGCCCGCGACGAGGTCGGGGGCATAGATGCGGCCGAGAGCGGCGTACACGGGTGGCAGCAGGTAGAAGATGCCCAGCAGCCCGAGCACCGCGAGCGTCGTACGACGGGCGGCGCGGCCGTCGGGGTTGGTGTAGAACCGCACCACCACGTGCGGCAGGCCCATCGTGCCGAGGAAGGTGGCGACGATGAGCGAGTACGTCGTGTAGAGCCCGATCCCGCCCCCCGGGGCGGCGAGCGGCACCGACCACGACGCGGGCGCAGCGGAGGTCGGGTCCGCCGCACCGTCGGAGGCCCAGACCGCGAGCAGGATGAAGACCGGCACCAGCAGGGCGGTGAGCTTCACCCAGAACTGGAAGGCCTGCACGAAGGTGATCGACCGCATCCCGCCGGGGCTCACCGATGCCAGCACCACCAGCGCGACGACCAGAGAGCCGGCCCACGGCGGGGCGCCGATGGTGGCGCGCAGTGTGACGCCGGCGCCCTGGAACTGCGGCAGCAGGTAGAGCCACCCGATCCCGACGACCAGCACCGAGCAGAGCTTGCGCACCCCACGCGAGCCCAGCCGCGCCTCGGCGAAGTCGGGCAGCGTGTAGGCGCCCGAGCGGCGCAGTGGGGCGGCGACGAGGACGAGCAGGACGAGGTAACCCGCGGTCCACCCGACCGGATACCAGAGCATCTCCGCGCCGAAGGTGAGCAGCAGGCCGGCGACGCCGAGGAAGGACGCGGCCGAGAGGTACTCCCCGCCGATCGCGCTCGCGTTGAGCCGCGGCCGGACCGTGCGCGAGGCGACGAAGAAGTCGCTCGTGGTGCGCGAGATCCGCAGCCCCCACGTGCCGATCGCCAGCGTCGCCAGCGAGACCAGGACGACCGCGACGACGCCCGGCACGACGTCGGTGTTCACAGCCTTTCCTCCGGCTGGACCGTCCCGACCAGGTCGGCGAAGTCGCGCTCGTTGGCCTCCGATCGCCGGATGTAGAACCAGCCCAGCAGCATCAGCCACGGATAGGTCAGCACCCCCAGCAGCAGCCACGCCACCGGCAGCGGTCCCACCCGGACCTCACCCAGCGCGGGGAGGAGGTGGAACAGCAGCGGCAGGCTGCCGACCGTCAGTCCCAGCGCGACGAGCACCCGCAGCGCCAGCCTCAGCTGCTCGCGCAGCAGCGAGCGCATGAAGACCTCGCCCAGCGCCGTCTCCGCGTCGATCTCCCGCGCGCCCGCCGACCGGACGACGTCCGCGCGCCGTCGCGGCGGGCCGGTGACCCGCACCCGGGGTGGCGGCTGCTCGCTCACGCCGCCCTCATGACTGGCGTCGCGTCAGCACCGACCGCAGCTCGCGCGTGTGTCGCCGGCTCACCGGCAGCTCGGTGCCGCCGATCACGACGCTGACCCGTCCACCCTCGCTGCGCACCTCCTCGACGTGGGGGAGCGCGACGATCACCGAGCGGTGGATCCGCACGAAGCCGGCGTCCGCCCACTGCTCGGCCAGCGACCCCAGCGGCGTCCGGACCAGGTGCGAGCCGTCCGCGGTGTGGAGTCGCGCGTAGTCGCCCTGCGCCTCGACGTGCGTGATCTCGGAACGGTTGATGAAGCGGGTGACGCCGCCGCGCTCGACCGGGATCTGCACGTCGCCCGAGGGTGCCGGGCCGCCGGCCTCCACCACCCGTCGTACTGCCTCGGCAAGGCGCTCCTCGCGCACCGGCTTGAGGACGTAGTCGACCGCGCGCAGCTCGAAGGCCGCGACCGCGTGCTCCTCGTGGGCGGTCACGAAGACCACCGGCGGCGGCTGCTTGAAGCGCGACAGCACCTGGGCCAGGTCGAGGCCGGTCAGGCCGGGCATCTGGATGTCGAGGAAGACCGCGTCGACCTCCTCGGCCTGCAGCACCCGCAGTGCCTCCGTCGCGGAGTCGGTGCCGCGGACCTCGCCGATGCGCGGGTCGCGGCCGAGCAGGAAGGTGAGCTCGTCGAGGGCCGGGCGCTCGTCGTCGATCACGAGCACCTTGAGCTGCGTCATACCTGGACCCCCGGGGCGAACTTCGGCACCCGCACGATCACTTTCGTGCCGGCGCCTGGCGCGGTCTCGACCACCAGACCGTAGTCGTCCCCGTAGGCGTTGCGAAGCCTTGCGTCCACATTGCCCAGCCCGACGGAGTCCATCGACGCGTCGCCGGCCAGCGCCTGCCGCACCCGCTCGGGGTCCTCGCCGGTGCCGTCGTCCTCCACCTCGAGCACGCACTCCTGGTCGAGGTCGCGGGCGGTGATGGAGAGCCGGCCGACGCCGTCCGGCTTGTCGGCGCTGGCCTCCAGCCCGTGGCGTACGGCGTTCTCCACGAGCGGCTGGATGCACAGGAACGGCACCGCCACCGGCAGCACCTCCGGCGCGATCTGCAGCGTCACCTGGAGCCGTTCGCCGAAGCGTGCCTGCTCGAGCAACAGGTAGCGCTCGACCGAGCGGAGCTCCTCGGCGAGCGTCGTGTACTCACCGTGGCGGCGGAACGAGTAGCGGGTGAAGTCGGCGAACTCCAGCAGCAGCTCGCGCGCCCGGTCGGGGTCGGTGCGCACGAAGCTGGCGATCGCGCCGAGGGAGTTGTAGATGAAGTGGGGGCTGATCTGGGCCCGCAGCGCGCGCACCTCGGCCTCCATCAGCCGGGTGCGCGAGGCGTCGAGCTCGGCGAGCTCGAGCTGGCCGCTGACCCACGACGCCACCTCGTCCGCCGCGCGGACGAGGCCGCCGGTGGTGTGCGGGGCGCCCACGACCAGCGCCCCGACGAGGGTGTCCTCGACGACGAGCGGGCTGACGATCGCCTGCTGCACCTGGCAGCCGCCGTCGTCGCACACCAGCGTCCGCTCGTCGACGATCATCGTGCGCCCGGTCTCCGCGACCTGGCCGATCGTGGCTGCGAGCTGGCTCCGGTGATGGCCGCCGAGGCCGTCCCACGCGAGGAGCCCGCTGGAGTCGCCGAGCCCCGCGGCGGGGGTGCCGAGCAGCGCGCGCAGGTGACGTACGGACCGCTCGGCGCTCGCCGAGGTCAGGCCCTCCCGCAGCGGCGGTCCGGCCAGCGTGGCGTTGTGCAGCGCGCGGAAGGCAGCGCGGTCGGCCTCGCCGCCCAACGACGTACGCCGCCAGCTCCACATAGCCGCGACCCTAACCGGCCCGGGTCGAGTGCGCGGCTCCGTGCGGACCAGGACCGCGAGCGCACTCGACCCGCAGGGGGGTCAGCGCTCGCAGCGGCGCTTGCGCTCGGCCACGCAGCGGTCCCGTCCGCGCGACCCGTCCGCCAGGTCGCGGCCCCCGCCACCGAGCAGTACGTCGTCGGCCGCGCGGCCGTTGAGGACATCGTTGCCGGCGCCGCCGCTGATCTTGTCGCGGCCTTCGCCTCCGTCGAGCTTGTCGTTGCCCGCACCGCCGCGGATCCTGTCCTTGCCGCCGCGACCCTCGATGCGGTCGTTGCCGCCCTCACCATCGAGCCGGTCGTCGCCGGATCCGCCACGGAGGCGGTCGTTCCCCGGCCCGCCGTACATCCGGGCGGTCGCGGCGCAGTCGAAGACGAAGGAGTCGAAGACGTAGTCGCCGACGTTGTTGAGGCTGTCGCGTCCGTGACCGCCGTGGAGGGTGGCGTCGCAGCCGTTGAAGGTCAGCTCGTTGTCGGCGTTGCTGCCCACCATCGTGACCTCGGGCGCCATCACAAAGGCGTTCTCGATCCCGTCAGCGGTGGACACGACGACTCCGTCGATGGACAGGCGGCGGTGGTAGCCGAGCTCGAGCGCCACCGATCCGATCCTGGTGGCGGTGACGAAGGTGTCCTCGCCGCGACCGGCGTCCAGGCGGCTCCCGGCGGCGACGACGGCGGGCTCGACGACGATCTCGTCGTCGCCGCCGCCCGTGGCGACATCCAGGGTCGGTGTGCCCGTCCTCGGGTGGACGGTGAGGGAGTCGGACCCCTCGGTGCCGCGGTAGTTCACCGTGCCCGTCCCGACCGTCAGCGTCAGCCGGTCGAAGGACGAGAAGGCGGCCGTCCCCGCCGCCGTCGTGAGGGTGCCCCCAGCCATGTCGGCCGAGACGTCACCTGACGTCGCGTCGAGGACCAACGAGTCCCCGTCAGCGCCTCCGGTGAGGGCCCCGCCCGGTGCCAGGGCGGTGGACCCGAGGTGGAGGATGTCGCGACCGGCGCCGGTGTCGACGACGTCGGCGTTCGGTCCGGAGGCTGAGCCGGTGACGACGGTGTCGGGACTGTCGCCGGTGGAGACGGTGTCCGCGTCCACGTCGACCATCGGGTCGTCGCCGGTGCCGGTGATGACGGACTCGCTCGCCTTGCCGCCCATGTGGGTGTCGGCTCCGGCGCCGAGCACCACGTCGACGTAGTAGCCGCCACGCATCCCCGTGGAGTCGACGACATCGTCGCCCGTGCCTGCATCGACGTCGAGGAGGTTGGAGTTGCCGCCGCTGCCGCGCACGCAGATCAGGTCGTCGCCGCCGAGCCCGAAGACATCACCGGACTCGCCGGTGACGATCACGTCGCGCCCCTCGGTGCCGATCAGCGTGGGGCCCGTCCCGACGATGGTGGCGACCTCGCCGCGGCAGGTCTCGCCCGCGGCGGCGGCGGACGAGATGGGTGCGAGCAAGGCCAGGCCCAGCAGGGCGGCAACGGTGAGTGGCGTCGTACGACGCATTGGTTCCCCCAGGAAGATCGATGTCGTCTGTCAGTGGTGTGATGCACGACCCGTCGAGAAAGTTGCCATCCGAGGTGTGCGCGCCCGTCAGCGTTCGCAGCGTCGCTTGCGCTCGGCCACGCACCGGTCAGGACGGCCCGGCCCGCCGTCGGCACGATCACGACCCTTGCCCCCGAGCAACGTGTCGGCGCCGCCCTTGCCACTGAGCTGGTCATCGCCGCTGCCGCCGACCAGCCGGTCGGCGCCGCCGTACCCCTCGATCTCGTCGTCACCCGAGCCGCCGGCCATGTCGTAGCGCTCCTTGCACCCGGGCCCGGTCTCGAAGAACGAGTCGTAGGCCCGGCGCAGGACGTCGCGGCCGCTGCGGCCGCGGACCGTTCCGCGGCAGGCGGAGACGGAAAGCTCGTTGTGCCCGGTGTCGCCCTTCAGCTCGACGGTCCTGGCATGGAGGTCGACGTCCTCGAAGCCCTCGACGGTCGACTCGTGGGCCGCCCCGGCGTCGGCGACGACGAACTGTTCCTTCTCCAGGTCGAGGCGGAGGTCGCGGTCGCGGTCGGTGACCCAGAAGTGGTCGCGGTGTGCGCCGCCGTCGACCGTGCTCCCCTCGAGGAGGACGGAGCTGGTGGTGAACCTGTCCTCCCCGCCCTTCATGGACGCGCGCACCACCGCCGCATCGGCGAAGACGGTCAGGCTCTCGTCGGCGCCGGTTCCCCAGAACACCACGTCCTGCCTGCCATCGCCGGTCGACCAGGCGCTGAAGCCCTCGACCCCTGTCCAGGCCAGGGTCGGCTGCCCGTCCTCGGTGAGCCGGCCCACGCTGTTGTCGATGGTGAGCGCGGCCGCAGGGGAGCTGACGGACAGCGCGTCGTCTCCCGCACCACCGCTCACCGAGCTCCCGCCGGCGGCGGTGCCTTGGTAGCTGAGGTGGTCGTGACCGCCACCGAGGTCGACGACATCGGTGTTGGGCGTGCCGCCTTGGCCGGAGACGAAGCTGTCCCGGCCGCCACCACCGTTGAGGACGTCGTGGTCGGCGTCGAGGTGGGCGAAGTCCGACGAGCGGCTGCCCGCAACGAGGTAGTCCGTTCCTGCGCCGCCGTAGAAGGTGTCCGCGCCCTCCCCGAGCCGGCCGGAGACGGGCCAGTCGGGTGCCGCGGTGCCGTCCACGACGTCGTTGCCCGGCCCGGCGTCGATCTCGACCACGCGGTAGCCGTCGCGCTGGTCGGGACCGGTGATGCAGATCAGGTCGTCGCCCCCGAGGGCGTCGACATCCTGACTCCGGTTCGTCACGATCACGTCGCGGCCCTCGGTGCCGACGATCGAGGTGCGTGGTGCCCCCACGATCGTGGCCGCCTCGCCGCGGCAGGTCTCGCCGGCGGCCGTGGCCGTCGTCGTCGGAGCCAGCAGGGCCAGGCCGAGCAGGCTCGCCGAGGTCAGAGTGGTCGTGCGTCGCATGGGTCCCCCGGGAGGTGCGGTCAGCGGAAGTCGATGAGCAACATGTCCGTGTCGGTCCCGTCGCTCACGACCGGTCCCTCGTGTGATGCGTCGTCGCCGGGATTGGTTGCCGGCTCCTCGCGCAGGTCGCGGACCTTCGCCCGGAAGCACTCGGTGACGTAGGGCAGCTGCATGCCGTCGTGGCCGCGGCCGTACTCGTCGTAGAGGGCGCGTACGGCGTCGAGCCTGGCCTCGCGCTCGGCCTCCGGGAGCGAGGCGACGTAGGAGCGCGACGCGACGATGTCGACCAGGGTGTCGCGGGTGACGTCCTGCCAGAAGGAGAAAGTCGTGCGCTCGGCGGGCTCGAACAGCTCGTGGTCAGCCAGCACGTCCGCGGACGCGTGCGAGGACGACGCCTGCTCGCCGACGACGTTGACCAGGCGGCGCACCCACGGGATGCGCTGGTCGAAGAAGTTCCACACCAGCGCCAGGTGGCCGCCGGGCTTGAGGACGCGCGCGACCTCCGGGAGCGCGACGTCGTGGTCGAACCAGTGGAAGGCCTGCGCCACGACCACGACGTCGACCGAGCGGTCGTTGGCGGGGATCTCCTCCGCGGTCGCGACCTTGGCGCTCACCTCGGGCACCCGCTGACGCAGCACCGCGAGCATCGCCTCGTCCGGCTCTGTGGCGAACACCGCGTGGCCCTGGTCGACCAGCTCGCGGGTGAGCTTGCCCGTGCCGGCGCCGAGCTCGAGGACCACCTGGGCCTCGCCACCCATCAGCCAGGCAGCCGCCGCGGGCGGATAGCCCGGCCGGCCCCGGTCGTACGTCTCGGCGACGGCACCGAACGACCGCGCGATGTCGGCGGGGGTGGGGCTCTCGGCAGGTTCGTCGCTCATCGGGGCAAGGCTACAAGCGGGAGCGAGCCCGATCGGTCAGCGCCGTACCTCGCAGCGCTTCGTCCTCTCGGCCAGGCACACGTCACGGCTGCGGGCGCCGTCCGCCCGGTCGCGTCCCGGTCCCCCGATCAGGACGTCGCGGCCTCGCGACCCGACGAGGTCGTCCGCGCCGGGACCGCCGAGGAGGTGCATCCGGCGACCCGCACGGCAGCGGACGCGGGACCCGTCGGGGGTCTTGTCGAAGGCGGAGATCTCGTCACGGCCGCGGAGCCCCCGCACGGTGGCGCGGCAGGCGTTGACCTCGAGCGTGTTGGCACCGTCGGTGCCGGTGAGGGAGACGCGGGGAGCGGCGAGGATCGCATCCTCGAAGCGGTTGGCCCGGACGTGGACGGTCTTCCCCCCCGCGACCGTCCTCAGCTGCCCGCGAGCCAGGTTGAGCGCGACCTTCGACCGTGAGCCGGTGTAGATCCGGTCGCGACCTGTCCCGCCGTCGAAGCGGCTGGTCCCCGCGAACCCGCCGACCTGCACCTGGTCGTCACCGCCCTCCATCTTGATCCGCACCTGCACCCGCCTCGAGCTCGACAGGTCCACGCGTTCGTCCGAGCTGGTGCCTTGGAAGAGGAAGACGCGCAGGGCGCGGTAGTCGCGCACGAGGAAGTCGGTGAACCCGCGCAGCTCGAGCTGGCGGTAGGCACCGGCTCCCAGGGTGCCTGCGTCCGTGTCGATGGCGAGGTTGCGCACGCCGTTGGCGTGGTCCATCCGCAAGGTGCTGCCCTCGCCCCCGTCCAGGCGGCTCGTGGGCGTCGCCACACCCACCCAGAACAGCTGCATCCAGCCGCCCTCGATCTCGTCCGGATTGGGCTGGCCGCCCGTCCCGGACTCGACGACGTCCGGGACCGGGGCGCGCGGGCCGGTGTCGATGACGTCGTGGCCGTCGTCGTCGTTGGGGCCGGCCCCCGCGATGACGGTGTCGTGCGCCGCCGAGCCGAGGAAGGTGTCGTCGCCGTCACCGAGGGTCGTCGTGGTGCCACCGGTCGCAGCCGTGGCGTCCACGACGTCGTTGCCAGGTCCGGCGTAGACGTACGGGCTGGTGTGGCCGGTGATGCAGATGGTGTCGTCGCCGCCCAGCGCGCGCACATCGGCGCCGTCGCTCACGATCACGTCGTTGCCCTCGGTGCCCTCGACGACGGCGGCACCGCGCCCGTCGATCGTCACCGCCTGGCCCCGGCACGTCGTCGGAGCGACGGCCGTCGCGGTCGTCGGCGCGAGCAGGCTCAGGCCCAGCAGTGCGGCGGCGGGCAGGGCGGTGGTGCGCAGCATGTGGTTCCCCCAGAGGTCAGCGGCTGGTCAACGTACGGCAGAAGGATGCAGCGTCGGGTCCGATCGTTCAACGCCGGACCTCACAGCGACGCATCTTCTCGCCCTGGCAGACGTCGCGGCCCTGACGGCCGTCGAGCCGGTCGCGGCCCGGCCCGCCGATGAGACGGTCGGGTCCGCGGCTGCCGACGAGGACGTCATGACCACGACCGCCGAAGAAGCGGGCCTTCGGGCGTCGGCACGGGAGCCCCTCGTCCATGACCTCGTCGTACGTGGTGAGCCTGTCCTTGCCGGCGCGGCCCTTCACCTTCGAGCGACACGCGTAGACGCGCAGCGTGTTGCGTCCGGACGTGCCGGCCAGCTCCACGTCCTTCGCCATCACCGAGGCGTGCTCGAAGCGGCGGGCGGGCACCGTCACCTCGACGGCTCTGCGCCCGGTGGAGAGCCGGCCCCGGGCCAGGTCGAGGTCGACGTCGACCTCGTCGGGCAGGACCAGCTCGAGCAGGTCGCGACCCGAGCCCCCGTCGTACGACGTCCGGGCGGCGACGCTGTCCTTGCCGATGGAGTAGAGCTGGAGGCGGTCGTCGCCGCCGCCCATCCCGACGGTGTGCGCCTGCGCGTCGGAGAGATAGAGGTTGAGCTGCTCGTCGCGCGCGCTTCCGTGGAAGCGGAAGGACTTCGGCCCCTGGGCCTCCAACGAGAAGCCGGTGAACCCGGTGAAGCGCAGGAGGGGCTGGGAGTCCACTGCGAGGGTGCCGGTGACGTTGTCGAGGGCGATCGACTCGTCGGCTTCGGCACGCAGGCCGAGGTGGCTGTCGCTGCCGCCGTCGACGACCGTGGCGGGCGTCGGGATGCCGGCCCAGCGGAGGAACCCGCCGTCCATCCGGATCTCGTCGTCGTTGGCGATGCCGTCTTGGCCCGACACCACCGAGTCGCGGTCGGAGGACGACGAGCTGGGCGCTCCCGTGAGGATCACGTCGCGTTCGGTGTCGACCGCAGGTGTGTTGAAGGTGTCCTCGGTGCCGGCCCAGACGACGTCGCCGGCCGGCGATCCCTCGAACCGGTCGCTGCCCGCCCCGAGGCGGACCTGGGCGCCGTAGCGGCCGCTGAGCATGGTCGCGTCGACGATGTCGTCCCCGTCGCCCGCGAACACCTGGGCGCCATAGCCGGTCACGCAGACGAGGTCGTCTCCGCCGAGCGCCCAGAGCATCTGGCTGCCGTTGGTCACGACCACGTCACGTGCCTCGGTGCCGGTCAGGTTGAGGGTCTGCGGTGAGCCGACCAGGGTGGCGGACTCGCCTCGACACGTCTCGCCTGCCGCGGCGGTGGGCGCGCCGATCAGCAGGGTCGCGGCCAGCAGGCCGGCGGCGGGCAGGATGGTCGTGCGGATCATGTGGGCCTCCGAGGTTGCTTCTCTTCCACGTTACGGAGGTGGGATGCAGCGACCAACCAGGAAGTTGTCGTCAACTAGCGTCCTCCCCATGACCGACCCGCTCGCCTGGTTGACCGACCTCGAAGGGGTCCGCTCGGCCTATGCCGGCACCCGCGACGGGATCGACGTGATGCTGCGCGACCGCGGCCTGCGTCAGACCTCGTCGGGGATGACGGCGGAGTCGCTGCTGCGCGGCGCCCACGCGAGCGCCGTTCTCGAGGGATCGAGCGCGACGCTGGAGCAGGTGCGCGCCGGCGAGACCGACGAGATCGCGACCGACGCGGTGCGGCTCTCCGCCTCGATGCTGGCGCTGGCGCCGCTGCTCAAGACCGCCCCGCTGCAGGCCATCGCGCGGCTGCACGCCGTCGTCGGGTCGGGGGCGCTGGGCCCCGAGGAGCTGGGCCGCCCGCGCGACGCGGCCTCGGCCGACCGGTTGCGTGGGGTGGCGGAGCTGCTGTTGTCGGGGACGGAGGCGCCGGCCCTGCTGGTCGCCGCGGTCGCCCACGCCGACGTGGCGACGGCCGCGCCGTTCGCCTCCCACAACGGCATCGTGGCCCGTGCCCTGGAGAGGCTGGTGCTGGTCTCGCGCGGGGTCGACGCCAAGTCGCTCGTCGTGCCCGAGGCCGGGCACCTGGCCCACCGGGCGGCGTACGAGTCCAACCTGCGTGCCTACCGCGACGGGGGTCCGGGCGGGGTGCACGCGTGGGCGCTCTATGGTGCCGAGGCGTTCTCGGCAGGCGCCGAGGCGAGTCCGCTGCGGGGATAGCCCACACGAACCCGGACCGGCACATGCGAGCGGCACCCGTTCACAAGGATCGGGTGCCGCCGCTGACACGTGATGCCGTGGCTACCAAGCGTGCACTTCTCTAGTCGCTGCCCTCGGGAATGTCCCGCATGGCTAGCACCCCATCGGATGGGTGGATCGCCGCGTGGGTACCCGGTTCACGTGTTGTCTCTTGAGTTGCTGCTTCAGTTCTAGCCCTGCCGGGGGGCGTCCACAAGGGTTGACTTTGACGGCGGTCGGTGGGTGCCGTCGCCGGCACGCTCAGGTGTCGTAGGAGCGCTTGCGACGGTTGGCCCAGATGACGCCTCCGGCGGCGACGGCACCCCCGACCGCCAGCGCGGCGAGGGTCGGCCTGGCCGGAGGGAGGGGCACCCGCCGTCGCAGCGCCACCGGACGCACGAAGGTGAGGACCGGCCACTGCCTGCTGATGGCGATGCGGCGCAGCTCGCGGTCGGGGTTGACGGCGAAGGGATGGCCGACCACCTCGAGCATGTGCGCGTCGGTGACCGAGTCGCTGTAGGCGAAGCACTCGGCGAGGTCGTAGCCGGCGGTCTCGGCGAGCTGCTCGATCGCGCGGGCCTTCTCCTCGGCGTAGGCGTAGTAGTCGATGTTGCCGGTGTACTTGCCGTCGACGATCTCCATCCGCGTCGCGATCACGCGATCGGCGCCGAGCAGCTGGCCGATCGGCTCGACGACCTCGGCCCCGGACGCCGAGACGATCACGATGTCGCGCCCGGCGAGCCGGTGCTCCTCGATCAGGCTGACGGCCTCGTCGTAGACGAGCGGCTCCACGATGTTGTTGAGCGTGTCGTGCACGATCTCGCGCACCGTGGCGACGTCCCAACCGGCACAGAGCTGCGACATGAACTGACGCATCTTGTCCATCTGGTCGTGGTCGGCGCCACCGGTGAAGAAGACGAACTGGGCGTACGCCGAGCGCAGCATCGCGCGCCTGGAGATGAGTCCACCCGCCTGGAACTCCTTGCTGAAGGCCAGCGTGCTCGACTTGGCGATGATCGTCTTGTCGAGGTCGAAGAAGGCCGCGGTGGGGCGGGACATCCGCCCATCGTAGGGGCCAGCGGCCGCCGGTCCCGGGCCCTACGACGTCCACAGGCCGCCGTACGGGTGGGTTGTCCACACCCGCATGGCCTGGTCGCTGTGTGCCGTCGGTGCCACCGCCGACGCTGGTCGACATGCCCGTCCTCCTCGTGACCTCCTCCCCCTCGCTCCACGACGCCGTCGTCCCGCTGTGTGCCGCCGCGGGCGTGGAGGCACGGGAGTGCGCCGAGCCGACCCTCGTCCTGGCCGCCTGGAGCGACGCCGACCTGGTCCTGGTCGGAGTGGACGTCGCCGACCAGGTGGTCGCGCTCGCGCCTCCGCGGCGACCGGGCGTGCACGTGGTCGGTGTGGCGCCCGGAGATGCGGTCTTCCGTGCCGCCGTGGAGCTGGGGGCGGCGTCGGTGATCGACCTCCCCCAGGGGGCCGCGTGGTTGGTCGATGCCCTGGCCGACGTCGGCGAGCGGGCCTCGCCAGGGCGCACCGTCGGGGTGGTGGGCGGCGCCGGTGGGGCGGGTGCCACGACCCTGGCGTGCGCGCTCGCCCAGTGGCACGCGGCCCGTGCGCCGACGCTGCTCGTGGACGCCGATCCGCTCGGCCCGGGGCTCGACCGGCTGCTGGGCATGGAGGACGTGCCCGGCGTGCGGTGGGAGGGGCTGGTGGACACCGCCGGCAGGCTCGGAGGGAGGGCGCTGCGCGAGAGCGTGCCGCGACGCGGCCACCTCGGCGTCCTGACGTGGACCGGCCTGCGTCGCAAGCTGGAGGTGCCGACCGCGAGACGGATCCTGCCGGCCGCCTCGCGCGGGCACGACCTGGTGGTGCTCGACCTGGCCAGGCACGGTGGCTCGGCCCTGGGCGAGCTGGTCGACAGGTGTGACGACCTGCTGGTCGTCACCCCGGCCTCGGTGCCGGGGCTGGCCGCGACCGCGCGGCTGGTCGCCGATCTCGGCAGGACCGGCCGAGCGGGGCTGGTGGTGCGACCGGGTGGGCTGAGCGACGCGGATGCCCAACGCGTCACCGGCCTCCCGGTCGTCGCGGCGGTGGCGGACCAGCGCGGGCTGGCGGCCTCGGTCGACCGGGGGCTCGGCCCGCTGGCCGGGCGCGGCCCACTGGCCCGGGCCGCACGCGACCTGCTGTCCGAGGCCGCATGAGTGCGCCGGTGCCGACGGCTGTCCTCGACGACGTACGCCGTCGACTGGCGGTCTCGGCCGGGGAGCTCACGCCGCACCGGGTGGCCGAGGCGCTGCGGGCGAGCGGATCGCCGGTGGGCGACGCGACCGTGCTGGCGGTGCACGACCTGCTGCGGCGCGACGTGCTGGGGGCCGGCCCGCTGGAGGAGCTGCTCCGGCTGCCCGACGTGACCGACGTCCTGGTCAACGGTCCTGCCGACGTGTGGATCGACCGCGGTGGCGGGCTGGAGCGGGTCGCGGTCTCCTTCCCGGACGACGCTGCGGTGCGGCGGTTGGCGCAGCGGCTGGCAGCCACCGCCGGGCGCCGGCTCGACGATGCGTCGCCGCACGCCGACGTACGTCTGCCCGACGGCACCCGGTTCCACGCCGTGCTGGCACCGGTGGCCCGCCCGGGGACGGTGATCTCGCTGCGGGTGCCGCGGGGACGGGTGTGGACGCTGGCCGAGCTCGTGGCCGCCGGCGCGCTGCCGACCGACGGGGCCCTCGTGCTCCAGGAGGTGGTCGACTCGCGGTGCGCCTTCCTGGTGACGGGCGGCACCGGCACCGGCAAGACGTCGATGCTCTCGGCCCTGCTGTCGCTGGTCGATCCGGGCGAGCGGATCGTCCTGGTCGAGGACGCCAGCGAGCTGCGACCCGACCACCCGCACGTCGTGGCGCTGGAGGGACGCCCGCCCAACATCGAGGGTGCCGGCGAGATCACGCTCCAGACACTGGTGCGGCAGGCGCTCCGGATGCGGCCCGACCGGCTGGTGGTGGGGGAGGTGCGCGGCGCCGAGGTGGTCGATCTCCTGGCCGCGCTCAACACCGGCCACGGAGGTGGCTGCGGGACGTTGCACGCCAACTCCGCCGCTGACGTGCCGGCCCGGATCGAGGCCTTGTCGTTGGCTGCCGGGCTGCCGAGGGAGGCCGCACACAGCCAGCTGGCCGCGGCCGTGGGCGTCGTGGTCCACCTCGGCCGGGGGCGCGACGGTCGCCGCCGGGTCCGGGAGCTCGGTGTGCCGGAGCGTGACGGGAACGGGCTGGTGTCGCTGCGCACCGCCGTGACGTTCGAACCCGACCGGGTGGTGCGTGGACCCGCTGCCGGCCCCCTGGCGGAGCGGCTGGGTGAGGTGGGGTGGTGAGCACCTGGCTCCCGGCCCTCCTGCTCGCACTCGCCGCGGTGGCGTGGCTGCCGTCGGGCCCGCAGTCGTCGCCGCGCCGCTCGCCGGGGCCCACCGCGCACGGGCCCCTGGCGCCGGGGCTGATCCGTCGACGGCGGGAGGTCGCGACCGACCGGGCCGCGGTGCTGGAGGTGTGCGACCTGCTGGCTGCCGAGCTGGCCGCCGGGCGACCACCCGGCGCCGCCCTCGCGGCGGCGAGCGAGAGGTGGCCACCGCTGGTGGCGGCGGTCGAGGCCGCACGCCTCGGCGCGGACGTCCCCGATGCCCTGCGCCGGTTGTCCGAGGCGCGACCCGGCGCGGGGGACCTGCGCTGGGTCGCGGGAGCGTGGCAGGTCGCCCAGCACTCCGGCCGGGGGCTGTCCGCTGCCCTGGAGCGCACGGCCGGTGGCCTGCGCGCACGTCGGCGCACGAGACGTCTCGTCGACTCCGAGCTGGCCTCGGCCCGCGCGACGGCACGACTCGTCGCCTCCCTCCCGCTCGCCGTCCTGCTGATGGGATCGGGAGCCGGGTCGGACCCGTGGACGTTCCTGCTGGCGAGTCCGGTGGGCTGGGCGTGCCTGGTCGGGGGCCTCGGTCTGATCGGCCTCGGGCTGGCGTGGATCGAACGCCTCGCCGACCGCGCTGCCGCGCCGTGACCTGGGTCAGCGCCCTCTGCGCGGCGGCGGCGGTCCTGTGCTGGGTGCCCGGCGTGGTCGGGGTGCCCCGCGTCAGCGCGCCCAGCGGTCCGAGCCTGCGACCCGTGGCCGCCGTGGGCGTCGGGCTGCTCGCCTGGTCGATCGTCGGCGGGACGCCCGGGACGGCGGCAGGTGTTGTCTCAGCGGCCCTCGCATGGCGTGTGCTGACAGGAGCAGAGGCGCCCTCGAGGCGCCGCGAGCGAGAGGAGGTCGAGCGCACCCTGCCTCACCTCGTGGCCCTGTTCGCCTCGACCCTGCGGGCCGGTGCCGAGCCACTCGCCGGTCTGGCGCAGGTGTGCGTCGCCCTGCCGGGCCCCGCAGCCCGACGGATCTCGCCCGTCCTCGAGCAGGCACGTTGGGGCGTGTCCGGCGCGGAGACCTGGGCCCCGATGGCGCACGACGAGGCGCTGGCCCCGTTGGCCCGCGCGATGATGCGTTCGCATGCCTCCGGGGCATCCGTCGTCCAGGCCGTCGAGCGCCTCGCCGACGAGCTCGAGCGCGAGTCACTCGCCCGGGCCGAGGATGTCGCCCACCGGGTGGGCGTGTCCGCCGCGGTCCCGCTCGGGGTGTGCCTGCTGCCGGCGTTCCTGCTGCTCGGCGTGGTGCCGACCGTGGCCTCGCTGATCGGTTCGGTCGCGCCGTGAGGGCCACTGGCTGTCCACAGCGCCGCGGACCTGCGCCTCGTCCACAGCCGGCGCCGGCTGCGCGTGCGCCGGTCCGCTGGTTCTCAGAAGGTGGGGCCCGGACGGGGTTCATCGGGAGCCCCGCAGCGACAGGGGGACCGATGAGGATCACGACGACGAGCCACGAGGAGTCGGGCATCACGACCGCCGAGTACGCCGTGGGCACCGCGGCAGGGGCGGGCTTCGCCGGCCTGCTCTACAAGCTGCTCACCGGCAGCTTCGGCGACCAACTGTTGGGGCGACTCTTCGACCACGTCATGGGCCTGCTGGGCATCGGCTGATGCGAGGGCTGCGGCGTGACCACGTGTCAGCCGATCGGGGTGCCGCGACGGCCGAGCTGGCCCTGGGCATCCCGCTGCTGGTGGCGCTGACGGCGGGGCTGGTCTGGATGCTGGCGGTGGGCGCGGCGCAGGTGCAGGTCATCGACGCGTCACGGGAGGCGGCCAGGGCCGTGGCCCGCGGCGACGAGGTCGCGAGCGCGGAGGCCGTGGCCCTGCGGATCGCGCCGGAGGCGGCTCACGTGCGCATCGAGGTCGGCCACAGCGAGGTGGTGGTCACGACCAGCGTGCGGGTCGCCGGACCGGGCGGACTCCTGGGGTCGCTGCCGGGGGTGATGGTGAGCGCCGACGCGATCGCCCTGGTGGAGTCGTCGTGAGTCCCCGCCGACCGCGCCTCGACAACGGGTCGGCCACGGTGCTGGTGGTGGCGATGGCCGGGGTGCTGATGTTCGTGATGGTCGGCCTGGCCGCGATCGCCGGGCTCGTCACCGCCCAGCGCCGGGCCCAGTCCGCAGCGGACCTGGCCGCCCTCGCCGCGGCGGCCGCGCTCGATGCCGGGGCCTGCGCCCGGGCCCTGACGACGGCAGCCGCCAACGCCGCGACTCTCGACCGGTGTGAGGTCCTCGGCGACGACGTGCTCGTGGTCGTGTCCGTCGCCGGGCCGACGATGTCGGGTCGGGACCTGCGCGTCAGCGCGGAGGCGCGTGCGGGACCCGGCTGAGCGAGCGCCCGAGCTGGTGGAGGAGCGTCAGGACCGGGTGCTGCCCGGGTCGTCGTCGCGGCGCTCGGCCTCGGCCCGGTCGAGCTTCTCGTTGAGCTTGGTCATCTCCTTGCGCTCCTTGCGGTGCGCCAGGCCACGCCGTGTTCCCCACTTCAGGATCGAGAAGCCCCAGAGGATCGCGGCACCCGCGGCGACGCCGACGAGGAACGACTCCAGCGTCGTCACCCCGAAGCCGAGGAGCTCGCCCCCGGAGCCGGGCTCGCTGACGAAGACGGCCGACAGGATCGCGACTGCGCCGAGGATGATGAGAGCCAGACCGAGGAACACCATGGTCCGAACCTAGCGTCAATCCTCGGACGGTGGCGCACCGGTGAGCAGGGCGTCGAGGAGTGTCACGGCGCCGGCCTTGTCGAGCGGATTGTTCTGGTTGCCGCACTTGGGCGACTGGATGCACGACGGGCAGCCGCTCGTGCACTCGCAGCTCGCGATCGCCTCGCGGGTCGCGTCCAGCCACGCGCGGGCCGTGCGGAAGCCCCGCTCGGAGAATCCGGCTCCGCCCGGGTGGCCGTCGTACACGAAGACGGTGAGCACGCCGGTGTCGGCATGCCTGGCGGTCGAGACGCCGCCGATGTCCCACCGGTCGCAGGTGGCGAAGAGGGGGAGGAGCCCGATCGAGCAGTGCTCGGCGGCGTGGGCGGCGCCCGGGACGTCGAGGGCCAGCAGCCCGGCCTCGGCGACGACGTCGTCGGGGACTGTCCACCACACCGCGGTCGTCCGCAGCGACCGTTCGGGGAGGTCGAGTGGCTCCTCCGACAGGACCTCGCCGCCGGGCTGGCGGCGCTTGAGGAACGAGACGACCTGGTGGGAGACGTCGACCTCGCCGAGCGACAGCTCGCAGCCACCCCACGACCGGCGCTCGCGGGTGGACACGATGCTGATGTCGGTGACCTCACGCGCCGTCGTGCTGTACGCCGGTTCGTCGCGCCGCATCACCGCGACGTGGTGCTCGAGGTCGAGGTCCTCGACCAGCCAGGTCTCGCCCTGGTGGACGTAGACCGCGCCGGGGTGGGCCTGGTTGTGGGCACCGCCGGCGTCGACGGTGCCGACCACGCGGCCGGTGCCGGCCTCGATCAGCTGGACCGGCGACCCGCCCGCGGAGCGGATGTCGGCGAGGTCGGCGGCCCGGCCGCTGTGCGTCCAGAACCACCCGCGCGGGCGTCTCCGCAGCAGCCCGAGGGAGGTCAGCTCCTCGACCACCTCCCGCGCCGTCGGGCCGAAGAGCGGCAGGTCCACCTCCGTGAGGGGCGACTCCTGCGCGGCCGCGCACAGGTGCGGACCCATCACGTGCGGGTTGGACGGGTCGAACACCGACGCCTCGACCGGCGCACCGATCAGCGTCTCCGGGTGCGTGACGAGATAGGTGTCGAGCGGGTCGTCCTTGGCCACGAGCACGCCCAGTGCGTCCTGCGCCCCGCGACCGGCCCGGCCCACCTGCTGCCAGAAGGCGGCGCGGGTGCCGGGGAAGCCGGCGATCAGCACGGCGTCGAGACCGCTGATGTCGATGCCCAGCTCGAGCGCGTTGGTCGCGGCCAGGCCCATCAGGTCGCCGCGGCGGAGCGCGGCCTCCAGTGCCCGGCGTTCCTCCGGGAGGTAGCCGCCGCGGTAGGCCGCGACCTTGCCAGGCAGCGACGCATCGACCTCGGCGAGCAGGTCGGCGGCCGTCAGCGCCACCTGTTCGGCCCCCCGTCGTGACCGGATGAAGGCGAGGGTCCGGACGTCCTCGGCCACCAGGTCCGCGAGCAGGTCGGCCACCTCCGAGGAGGCCGCGCGCCGCACGGGTGCGCCGTTCTCGCCGGCCAGCGAGGTGAAGGACGGCTCCCACAGCAGCAGCGACACCTGCCCGCGCGGGGAGTCGTCACGCGACAACGCCACCACCTCGAGCCCGGTCAGCCGCGCCGCCGTCACCTCGGGCTGCGCGACGGTGGCGGACGCCAGCACGAAGGTGGGGTGGGCGCCGTACATCGCGCACACGCGACGCAACCGGCGCAGCACGTGGGAGACGTGCGCCCCGAACACCCCGCGGTAGTGGTGGCACTCGTCGACCACGACGTACTGCAAGGAGCCGAGGAAGCGCGACCACCGGTGGTGCGACGGCAGGAGGGAGCGGTGGAGCATGTCGGGGTTGGTGAGGACGTACTCGCCGTAGTCGCGCGTCCAGTCGCGCTCCTCCCGCGAGCTGTCGCCGTCGTGGGTGGCGAGGCGTACGTCGAGTCGCAGCGACGCGAGCCCGGCGAGCTGGTCGTGGGCGAGCGCCTTCGTGGGGGCGAGGTAGAGCACCGACGCCCCGCGCTGGCCCAGTGAGCCGCGGGCGCCGCGGATCGCGGAGAGCGCCGGCAGCTGGTAGGCGAGCGACTTCCCCGAAGCGGTGCCCGTCGCCACGATGACGTGGTCGCCCGCGTGGGCGGCGTCGGCGGCGACCACCTGGTGGCGCCACGGCCGGTCCACGCCCTGCGCGGCGTAGGCGGCGCGTACGTCGTCGGGCACCCAGGTGGGCCAGTCCTCGTGCACCGCCTCCCGGGCGGGGAGCACCTCCAGATGTCGCAGCCGGTCCTCCCGGCCCGGGACGCCCGTGAGCCGACGGATCAGCGCCTCGACCGGAGGCAGCGCGTCGGGGCGGGAGGGACTCACCTGCGAAGTCTGGCAAACGGCCACGACATCGTCGGCCGGGGACAACCGGGGACAAGGGGTGGAGAAGTGTCGGGGACTCCTGCGCAACGGGAGGGACTCGTGGTTTGATACCACCCGGAACGAAGAGCAGGTCACGAGGTGTGCCCTGCAGGCGTACTGTCCGAACTGATTTCGGGAACCGGGGAGCAGTCGTGGATCTCACCCTTGCCACACGCGAGGTGGATGGTCGCGCCGTCGTGGCGGTCGGCGGGGAGATCGACGTCTACACCGCACCCAAGCTCCGTGACTGCATCACCGAGCTCGTCGGGGCCGGCAGCTACGACATCGTCATCGACCTCGAGGCGGTCGAGTTCCTCGACTCCACGGGCCTGGGTGTGCTCGTCGGCGGCCTGAAGAAGGTCCGGGCCCACGACGGTTCGCTCGACCTCGTCTGCACGCAGGAGAGGCTGCTCAAGATCTTCCGGATCACCGGCCTGGCCAAGGTGTTCGTCATCCACGACACCGTCGGGCTCGCCCCCGGCGCCTGATCGGCGCCTGCGATCCACCCCTCCGGACGTGTCCGGAGGGGTCTCTGCGCGCCCAGCCCGCGGACAGCGGTGTGGCATGGGTCACCCTGCCCCGTGATCCGGATCACCTCTGCGTAGACTCCGGCGCGTTCACGGATCAACTTCAGTCCTAGGAGGACTCGCATGACGGGGATCTTGCCCGCGGTTGTGAAGCCCGAGCTCGCAGGTGGAAACCTGGTCCTGGTCGTCGTCGTCGCCCTGATCGCACTCGGTGCGCTCGGGATGGCTGCGATGTTCAGGTCCCAGGTGTTGGCCGCAGGCGAGGGCACCGACAACATGAAGACCATCGCCCAGGCGGTCCAGGAAGGCGCCAACGCCTACCTGACACGGCAGTTCCGCACGCTCGGCATCTTCGCGGCCATCGCGTTCTTCGCGCTGCTCGTGCTGCCGGCCGACGACACCACCGTGCGGATCTTCCGCTCCGTGTTCTTCCTCGTGGGTGCGGCGTTCTCGGGGGCTGTCGGCTACCTCGGCATGGGTCTCGCCGTGCGGGCCAACCTCCGGGTGGCCGCTGCGGCGGAGACCACCGGGCGCGAGCCGGCGATGACGATCGGGCTCCGCACCGGCGCCATGGTCGGCATGCTCACCGTCGGCCTGGGCCTGCTCGGCGCCAGCCTCGTCGTGCTGTTCTTCCAGGACTCCGCCCCCGACGTGCTCGAGGGCTTCGGCTTCGGCGCCGCGCTGCTCGCCATGTTCATGCGAGTCGGCGGCGGCATCTTCACCAAGGCCGCCGACGTCGGCGCCGACCTGGTCGGCAAGGTCGAGCAGGGGATCCCCGAGGACGACCCGCGCAACGCCGCCACCATCGCGGACAACGTGGGCGACAACGTGGGCGACTGCGCCGGCATGGCCGCCGACCTCTTCGAGTCGTACGCCGTCACCCTGGTCGCCGCGCTGATCCTCGGCTCGCAGGCCTTCGGTGACAAGGGCCTGGTCTTCCCGCTGCTGATCCCGGCCATCGGCGCACTCACCGCCGTCGCAGGCGTCTACCTCACCAAGCCCAAGCCCGCCGAGAACGGCCTGACCACCATCAACCGGTCGTTCTACATCTCCTCCGGCATCGCTGCCGTGGCGAGCGTCGTGCTGGCCTACGTCTACCTGCCGGGCAGCTTCTCGGAGTTCACCAACATCGCCGAGGGCCTGGCCGGCGCCGAGGGCGACCCCCGCTTCATCGCCGCCTCCGCCGTCGTCATCGGCATCGTGATGTCGGCCGGGATCCTGGCCCTCACCGGCTACTACACCGGCACGGAGTACCGCCCGGTCAAGGACGTCGGCACGACCTCGCTCACCGGGGCGGCCACCGTCATCCTGTCCGGCCTCTCGGTCGGCTTCGAGTCGGCGGTCTACACCACGCTGGTCATCGGCGCGGCCGTGTTCGGCGCCTACCTGCTCGGCGGGGCGGCTCTCACCGTGTCCCTGTTCGCGGTGGCCCTGGCGGGTTGCGGCCTGCTGACCACGGTCGGCGTGATCGTGGCGATGGACACCTTCGGCCCGGTCTCCGACAACGCGCAGGGCATCGCCGAGATGTCCGGTGACGTCAGCCCCGAGGGCGCGCAGATCCTCACCGAGCTCGACGCCGTCGGCAACACCACCAAGGCGATCACCAAGGGCATCGCGATCGCGACCGCCGTGTTGGCCGCGACCGCCCTGTTCGGGTCCTACGCCACGTCGGTGTTCGAGTCGCTCGCCGAGGCCAACGTCGGCCCCGACGAGGCCTACCTCCTGGACTTCAGCGTCTTCAACCCGGCCGTCATCGTCGGCGTGCTGCTCGGTGCGGCCGTGGTGTTCCTCTTCTCCGGCCTCGCCATCAACGCGGTCGCCCGTGCTGCCGGCGCGGTCGTCTACGAGGTGCGCCGCCAGTTCCGCGAGATCCCCGGGATCATGGAGGGCACCGGCCGTCCGGAGTACGGCAAGGTCGTCGACATCGTCACCAAGGACTCGCTGCGCGAGCTCGTGACGCCCGGCATCCTGGCCGTGCTGGCGCCGATCGCCGTGGGCTTCGGTCTCGGCGCCACCGCCTTGGCCGGGTTCCTCGCCGGAGCCATCGGCTCGGGCACCCTGATGGCCGTCTTCCTGGCCAACGCGGGTGGAGCCTGGGACAACGCCAAGAAGCTGGTCGAGGACGGTCACCACGGGGGCAAGGGCTCGCCTGCCCACGAGGCCACCATCATCGGTGACACTGTCGGTGACCCGTTCAAGGACACTGCCGGCCCGGCCATCAACCCGCTCATCAAGGTGATGAACCTCGTCTCGCTGCTCATCGCGAGCGCCGTGGTCTCGCTGAGCGTCGGTCAGGACCAGAACGACGTGCTCCGCATCGTCATCGCCCTCGTCGCGGTCGCGATCATCGCGGCAGCGGTGATCATCTCCAAGCGGCGCGGGGTCACCATCGCCGACGACGGTGACAGCACCGGCTCGTCGTCGTTCGCCCCGCACCTGCCCGACCCGCACAACGCCTGACCCGCACGACCTCAACGGCCCGTCACTCCCCTCGGGGGTGGCGGGCCGTTGTCGTGTCAGCGCCGGCCGAAAGGTGGGCGGGTGAGCTCCTCGGCGAGCCCTCCGAGTGCGGTGCGATCGTCGGCGTCGCCGGTGTGCGGTCGGTGCAACCACTGCGCGAACGACCAGATCTCCGACAGTCGCCACTCGAGGTCGAAGAGGCTCACCATCTCCGGGTCGTGGTCGACGTCGCGTCCCTCGTGCACCAAGGTGGCGAGGTCGCGCTCGCGTGGGGCGAGCAGGAGCGACTCCCAGTCGACCAGCCAGGTGCGACCGCGCGCGATCCACTGGTTGAGCACGTGCGGCTCGCCGTGAGTGACGACGTACGTCGCGGGGTCGGCGAGGTCGACCAGACGTGTGTGCTCGCGCGTCCATGCCCCCAGCTGGGCGAGGTGACCCACGACGAGGTCACGGGCCGACGGCCCCAGCGGCTCGCTCCAGTCCCCGTGGAGCAGGTCGTGGACCCGGTCGGTCAGGTCCGGTGGGATCTCAGTCGTCCAGGGGAAGGCAGCCTCCGGAGCGGGCGCGGCATGGAGCTGGTCCAGCAGCCGGGGGAGCTCGGCGACCGACGTGCTGGGACGCTCGCCGGCCAGCCACCCGGTGGCGCTGGCTGTGCGCGAGGCGCACGGCACGGTGTAGCCGCCGTCGATCCGCGGCAGCGACGGCCAGACGAAGTCGAGGTCGAGCGCGGCCGCCGCGGCGTACGCCCCCTCGAGGCTCTCAGCCGTGTGGCGCGGCAGATCCGGGTCCAGGGTGGCGAAGAGGGTCGGCTCGCCCGCCACGTCCACGCGCCAGTGGTGCGCACCCCATCCGACCGGAAGGTGCTCCACGGCATCGGCGCCCGGCTCCCAGTGCTGTCGGACGACCTCGAGGATGTCGTCGTCGGTCACGTCCGGTGGTCGCTCGAGCACCCCGCCATCCTCACTGATCCGCTCCGCGTCGCGTCGGCAGGGTGATCGTGAACATCGCCCCGCCCTCCGGCGCGGGGCCGACGCCGATCACACCGCCCATCCGACGCACGAGCCCGGCGACGATCGCCAGGCCGAGGCCCTGCCCCCCCGAGGGTCGGGTTCCGCGGTAGCGCTCGTGCAGCACCCCGGGCTCGAAGGCGACGGCCAGATCCTCAGGAGCCAGACCGGGTCCGGAGTCGCGGATCTCGACCACTCCGCCTTCTCGGGAGGCAAGGACGATCGACCCGCCGCGGGGCGTCACCCGCAGCGCGTTGTCCAGCAGGCCGTCGAGCACCTGGCGCAGCCGTGCCGGGTCAGCGTGCACGACGACGGGCCCAGCATGCGCGGTGACCGCGATCCCCGCGTCGCGGGCGCGGGCCTGCCACGCCTGCGCGGTGGCGGAGACGAGCGCGGCAGCATCCACGCCGGCGAGCTCGATCCGGAAGTCGTCGGCCTCCAGCCGGGCCAGCGCGAGCAGGTCGGCGACGTACTGCTCGAGCCGGCCGGCCTCATCCACCAGGGTCGCGCCGACCTCCCGGGCGTCCTCGGGCGGCACGGTCCCGTCGGCCAGCCCCTCGGCATAGCCGCGGACGGCCGTGAGGGGGGTGCGCAGCTCGTGGGAGACCGACAGCAAGAACCTGCGCTGGCGGGCCTCGCTGGCGGTCAGGGCCGCGTCGAGCTGGCCCAGCGCCTCGGCGACGGCGACGACCTCGTCCGGACCCGTGCTGGGGAGGCTGACGCCGCGCTCGCCGGCCGCCAGCCGGCGCGCGGCGGCAGCGGTCTGCGTCAGCGGCCCCGCCAGCCGTCGGGCCAGCCAGGCTGCGAGCGCGAGCGCCACGAGCGACCCGAGGGCGAGCGCCAGCACCACGCGGCGGCGTACGGACGCCAGCGCAGCGTCCGCGCTGCCGACGTCCGCGGCCAGCACGACCGCGCCACCCCCGGGTGCGGGGCGGGCCTCGACGAGCACGGGTCTGCCGGCGAGCTCACCGCTCGTCGACACGGCGGTGCCGGCCCGCAACCGGGAGACCTCCTCCGGGGTCAGGGCCGCGCCAGCGCCGGAGACGCGCGCCGCGGTGACGACGCCGATGGTCAGACCGGACACCTCGGTCGCCCGGTCGAGCCGGTCGGCGGTCAGGGTGAGTCGGGGGAGTCGGGCGAGCAGCTCGGCCTGGCGGGCGAGGGGCGCGCGCACCGCCTCCTCGCGGGCCCCCGAGAGCAGCGGTGCGACGAGGACGCCGGCCAGCAGGGCCGACACGACGGCGACAGCGGCCATGGCGAGGGCGAGGCGGGCGGTGAGACCGGTGCTCCTCATGCCCGCCTCCTGGCCCGATAGCCGATCCCACGCACGGTCTCGACCGGGCAGTGCTCGCCGAGCTTGGCGCGCAGCTGGGCGACGTGGACGTCGACGGTGCGGCTGGAGCCGTAGTCGGCGTGCCCCCAGGCGCGCGACAGCAGCTCGGCACGGTCGAGGACCTTGCCCGGGGAGGTCATCAGGACCTCGAGCAGGTTGAACTCGGTGGCGGTCAGGTGGCAGACCTCGCCGTCGACGGTCAGCGTCCGCGAGCCCGGGTCGAGGGCGACGGCCCCGTCGCGGACCACCTTCGGGCCGCTGGGGGCGCTGCTGCGGCGGATCACGGTCTTGACACGCGCGACGAGCTCGCGCGGCGAGAACGGCTTCGTGACGTAGTCGTCGGCCCCGAGCTCGAGCCCCAGCACCCGCTCGACCTCGTCGTCGCGAGCGGTGACGAAGAGGACCGGGGTCCAGTCGCCCGCGTCGCGCATCGCGCGGCAGACCTCGGTGCCCTCGCCGTCCGGCAGTCCGACGTCGAGCAGCACGACCGCGGGACGCAGTCGGCGTACGGCCGCCAGCCCCTCGGCGACGGTGCTCGCGAGGTGGACGCCGAAGCCGGCCGCGGTGAGGTAGCGGCGCACCAGGTCGCTGATCGCCGGCTCGTCCTCCACGACGAGCACGAGTCCGCGCGACTGGTCCACCTGACGAACGCTAGTGCGCTTCGGCGCCGACGACCGGCCCTTGTGCCATGCCCTTACCAAACCCGAACACCACGCTGATGCTGCCGCCACCCGCGACGACCACCGTCGTTGCCAGGTGTCGGCACGAGAGCCGGCCCACCGACAAGGAGATCGACATGCCACTCATCCAGACCGCCGGGCTGTTCGCGGCCGGGCTCCTGACCACCTCCTCCCTCTTCGCCGGCGCGACCCCGACCACCGCCTCCGACGACGGTCCGTTGGTCCCGTGCGGCGCGATCTGGTCGCAGCTGCCCGAGGACCTGCAGGCCGACCTCGCGGCCGTCCGCGAGCTGCCCGTCGGGGAGAAGGCCGCCGCGTTGCGGGCGATCCGCCGCGATGCTCGCGACGGCGACTACGGTGCCCGCGTGCAGCGTTTCGCCGAGCGCCGGAGCGAGCGACTGCGGGCGATCCGCCGCGCACTCCCGGCCGAGATGAGGGCCGACCTCCGGGAGGCCCGCCGGCTCGCCGGAGAGGATCGTCTGGATGCCTACCGCGAGATCCGGGCCGGAGCCCTGGCCGGGGAGTACGGCGAGCGCGTGCAGGAGGTGGCGGTGAAGGTGCAGGAGCGGCGCGAGGCCTGTCGGGCGTCCTGAGGGCGACGACGGACGTCATGGGAGTCACCGGTGCGCACCCCGGATTCTCATGACGTCCCGTGCCGGGTGGTCTGGGACGCTGGGGCCATGGACTTCACCGGGCCCCTGCGCGAGGCGCTGCTGGCCGCCGACTTCACCTACGACCGCGTGGCGGAGGCGATCGGCGAGGAGGCGCACCGCGCGCTCGGTCGCAACGAGACCCTCCCTGCGCTGCGTCGTACGACGTCGGGCGGGCCGCTGGACTCGCTGGTCCGGCTCTTCCTCCTGCAGACCCCGGTGGCACGGGACGCGGCGGACCGGGCCCTGCCGGGACTGGTCGACCAGCTGTGCAACGCCGGGCTGCTGGAGCAGAGCGTCAGCGAGGTCGCCGCGCGGATGGACTGTCGTCCCTATGCGACCTTCGAGGCAGGCCAGGACCGCGACCTGTGGGTCGTCTCCGACCTGACGCCCGGCCTCGACGGTGCGCTGGTGGCCGTGGGGCCCGACCACGTGCTCGGCATCTCGAGCGCCTCGACCAGCCTGGCCCAGCTGACCATGCGTGAGCCTGTCGGTCGAGCGCTCGACCTCGGCACCGGGTGCGGGGTGCAGGCGCTGCACCTCGCGGGCCACGCCGACCACGTCGTCGCGACGGACGTCAACTCCCGCGCGCTGTGGATGACCCGCCTCAACGCCGAGCTGAACGGCGCCGCCGTCGAGGTGCGCGAGGGCTCCTTCTTCGAGCCGGTGGCGGGCGAGCGGTTCGACCTGATCTCGACCAACCCGCCCTTCGTCATCTCCCCGGCGACCGGCGAACGGCTGGTCTACCGCGACTCCGGACTGCCCGGTGACCGCGTCGTCGAGCACATCGTGCGCACCGGCCCGGACCACCTGGCCGACGGCGGGTGGCTGCAGGTGCTCGCCAACTGGGCGATCGCGGACGGCCGGCCGTGGGACGAGCGGCTCGGCTCCTGGCTGCGCGAGGACTGCGACGCGCTGGTGGTCCAGCGCGAGACCCTCGACCCGGCGGCGTACGTCGAGCTGTGGCTCAAGGACAGCGGCCACCACGGTGGTCCCGACTACGCCCAGCGCTACGACACCTGGTTGTCGTGGATGGAGGAGACCGGCATCGAGGGGATCGGCTTCGGGTGGATCAACGTCCGCCGCGGCGGCTCCGGCTCGTCCGGCGGGCACCACGAGCTGATCGAGTGGCCCTACGACGTCGAACAGCCGATCGGCCCCGCGATCCGCGACTGGGGCACCGCCGTCGCGGACCTGCGCGGGCTGAGCGACGACCACCTGGTGGCCAGCACCCTGCGCGCCCGCGAGGACGTGCAGCAGGAGACCGTCGGCCGGCCCGGGGCCGAGGACCCGGAGGCGATCGTGTTGCGCCAGCAGCGCGGCTTCCGCCGGGCCCGCACCGCCGACACGGTCGAGGCCGCGTTCGTCGGAGCATGCGACGGCGACCTGAGCGTCGGGCAGCTCTTCGGCGCGTTGGCCCAGCTCACCGGCACCGACGCCGACGAGCTGCGGACGACCTACCTCCCGGTGGTGCGCGAGCTCGTCGGCGAGGGCTTCCTCGAGGTCGGCGCCGGCTCATAGGGCCGGCATGGTGTCGGTGTCGGTGCGCGCATCGGCGAGCGAGCGGTCCCGCAGCTCCACGAGGTCGCGTCGGACCGTGGCCGACAGCAGCTCGACACGCCCGACGGCCAGGAGCGCCGGAGCACCGCACGCCCAGGGCCGGGGGCTGGCCCAGCCGAGGCGGCGCACGTGCCCGAGCACCTGGTTGCCGCAGGCGTTGAGCGTGGTCGTGCCGAGGTGGTCGGCGATCCTGACCTGGGTCAGCGGTCCCTCGGGGCCGATGGCGGCGTTGGCCTTGCCGACCACCCACGCGACCCCGGCCGCCAACCGGGCCGGCGTCATCCGCTCCGCGAGCTCGGGGAACCGGTCGCGCACCAGCAGCAGGCACTCGCGCAGCGGGGCCGCGAGGTCAGCAGGAAGCAGCGACTCCCGCAGGTCGCTCAGCAGCTCGTCGGCCACCAGCCACGGCTCGTCCACCACCGGGTCGAGGTGGTCGCCGAGGCGTGGCAGGGCGACCGGGGAGCCGGTCATCGCCAGCAGCTCCTCACGGTCGCCGGCCACGGAGTCGAGCCACGCCAGGGCCTGGACGTGCAGCGGGAGCGGCGGCGGGCTCTGCACCACCTGGGGCCGGCGGTCCTCGTCGTGGCGGCGCGCCACGTCGGCGTACGACGTGTCCTCGACGCGCTCGCTCCAGGCGTCGACGAGGCGGCCGTCGACGAAGACGAGGTGGCTCAACCGGCCTCCGTCGAGGAGCCGGTCGCGGGGGTCGTGCCAGAGCAGGTCGTCGTGGTAGCGGTGGTCGTACATCGGTCCTCCAGGGAGTCGGCGGTGGTCGTGGGTGTCGACGACCACGCTCCGGATCGCCACCGACATCGCGTCGCGCTCGTCCACAGGCGGGTGCCCGGAGTGCGTCATCCACAGCCCGGAGGTGCGACAGTGGCCCCTGATGGGGGTCCGACAGGCCCGGTCCAGACCGGGTCCGGACCGGGTGCGGAACGCAGGTGGACGTGGTCCACGGTGAGGGCCCGACCGTCGCCCGGAGTGGCGAAGTGCGGATGTGGCGCTACCGTTGCGGCGCTGGAAGCAACCTAGGGAGCAATCAACAGTGGCAAAGCTCGTCATCGTCGAGTCACCGGCCAAGGCCCGCACGATCGGCGGATACCTCGGCACGGACTACGTCGTCGAGTCCTCGATCGGGCACATCCGCGACCTGCCCAACAACGCCGCGGACACGCCCGCCAAGATCAAGGACAAGCCGTGGGGCCGCCTCGCGGTCGACGTCGACAACGGGTTCGAGCCCTACTACGTCGTGCCGCGCGACAAGAAGAGCCACATCGCCAAGCTGAAGAAGCTGGTGAAGGACGCCGACGCCCTCTACCTCGCCACCGATGAGGACCGCGAGGGTGAGGCCATCGCCTGGCACCTCCTCGACGAGCTCAAGCCGCCGAAGGGCCTGCCCGTCCACCGGATGGTCTTCCACGAGATCACCAAGGCCGCGATCCTCGCCGCCGTGGAGAACCCCCGCCAGATCAACGACGACCTCGTCGAGGCCCAGGAGGCGCGCCGGATCCTCGACCGCCTCTACGGCTACGAGGTGTCCCCGGTGCTGTGGAAGAAGGTCATGTCCGGCCTCTCCGCGGGCCGCGTCCAGTCGGTCGCGACCCGCCTGGTGGTCGACCGCGAGCGCGAGCGGATGAAGTTCCGCGTCGCCTCCTACTGGGACCTCGACGCCACCTTCGACGCCGGCTCCGGCCACGACCCGCGGATGTTCCCCGCCAAGCTCTACAGCGTCGACGCCGTCCGCGTGGCCCGCGGCTCCGACTTCGACAACACCGGCGTGCCCAAGGGCAAGGGCGAGCGCGTCCACCTCTCCCGCGCCGACGCCGAGGCGCTGGCCGCCGGGCTCAGTGACACGTCGTACGACGTCCGCTCGGTCGAGTCCAAGCCCTATCGCCGCTCGCCGTACGCCCCCTTCCGCACCACCACGTTGCAGCAGGAGGCCAGCCGCAAGCTCGGCATGAGCGCGAGCGTGACGATGTCGGTCGCGCAGCGGCTCTACGAGAACGGCTTCATCACCTACATGCGCACCGACTCCACGACGCTCTCGGGCGGCGCGGTCGGGGCGGCCCGCGACCAGGTGCGCGAGCTCTACGGCGCTGAGTACCTGCCGGACGCGCCGCGGACCTATGCCTCGAAGGTGAAGAACGCCCAGGAGGCGCACGAGGCGATCCGTCCGGCCGGCGAGTCCTTCCGCACGCCCGCCCAGACCGGGCTGTCGGGTGAGCAGTTCCGCCTCTACGAGCTGATCTGGATGCGCACGGTCGCCTCGCAGATGAAGGACGCGGTCGGCAACTCGGTGACCATCCGCATCGGCGGCGCGGCCACCGACGGGCGCGACGTGGTCTTCAGCTCGAGCGGTCGCACGATCACCTTCCACGGATTCCTCAAGGCCTACGTCGAGGACATCGACGACGCGTCGAAGCGGCGCGACGACGTCGAGACCCGCCTGCCCAACCTGAGCCAGGGTGCCGCGGTCTCCGCCGCGACCCTGACCCCCGAGGGCCACGAGACCAAGCCGCCCGCGCGCTACACCGAGGCGACGCTGATCAAGGAGCTCGAGGACCGCGAGATCGGACGTCCGTCGACGTACGCCTCGATCATCGGCACCATCCTCAACCGCGGCTACGTCTACAAGAAGGGCACCGCGCTGGTGCCGGCGTGGCTGGCGTTCTCGGTGATCCGGCTGCTGGAGGAGCACTTCCCGCGCCAGGTGTCCTATGAGTTCACCGCCTCCATGGAGGACGTGCTCGACGAGATCGCCAACGGGCAGCGCGACCGAGCCACCGAGCTCGGCGAGTTCTACTACGGCGCCGGCGACGTGGTCGGCCTGAAGACGCTGGTCACCGACCTCGGCGACATCGACGCCAAGGAGATGGCGACCTTCCCGATCGGCACGCCCGAGGACGGCATCAACCTCCGCGTCGGCCGCTACGGCCCCTACGTCGAGGGGCCGGCGCCCGAGGAGGGCGACGGCGCCCCGATCCGCGCCAACGTGCCCGACGACCTGCCGCCCGACGAGCTGACCGTGGCCATGGCCAAGGAGCTGCTCGCCAACCCCGCGGGCGAGGAGCAGGTGGTGGGCAACCACCCCGACACCGGCCTGCAGATCGTCGCCAAGAACGGTCGCTTCGGGCCCTACGTCACCGAGCTGCTGCCCGAGGACGCGCCCAAGAGTGCCAAGCCCCGCACCGGATCGCTCTTCAAGTCGATGACCCTCGACACCGTCTCGCTCGAGGAGGCGGTCAAGCTGCTCGACCTGCCGCGCGTGGTGGGCACCGACGAGGACGGCACCGAGATCACCGCGCAGAACGGTCGCTACGGGCCCTACCTGAAGAAGGGCACCGACTCGCGCTCGCTCACCAGCGAGGACCAGATCTTCGACATCACGCTCGACCAGGCCCAGGCGATCTACGCCCAGCCCAAGCAGCGCGGTCGCGGCGCGGCCACCCCGCCGCTCAAGGAGCTCGGCAACGACCCCGTCTCCGGGCAGCCGGTCGTGGTCAAGGCGGGCCGCTTCGGCGAGTACGTCACCGACGGCGAGTACAACGCGACGCTGCGCAAGGACGACTCGGTGGAGTCGATCACGCTCGAGCGGGCGGCCGAGCTGCTCGAGGAGCGGCGCCAGCGCGGGCCGGCGAAGAAGGCGGCCAAGAAGGGCGCGAAGAAGGCGCCCGCGAAGAAGACGGCCAAGAAGGCGCCGGCCAAGAAGACCGCCGCGAAGAAGACCGCCGCGAAGAAGACGACGAAGAAGGCTGCCGCCAAGAAGTCCTGACGGTGGGTCCTCGCAGACGCGCGGACATTGGTCACGGGGTTCCTGCCGCGCAGGCGGGAGCGCTGAGGCTCAGGTCCACCAATGTCCGCGCGTCTACGGAGCGAACGCCCGACTCCTGCGTCCCCGGCCCTCGTGTCCCACCCCGCCCGTAGGGTGTGCCCCATGAGCGCCGGAGCCTTCTCGGAACACGGCCTCTTCATCTGCTTCGAGGGCGGCGAGGGGGCGGGCAAGTCCACCCAGTCGTCGCTGCTGCGCGACTGGCTGGTCGGGCGCGGCCGCACCGTGCTGCTCACCTTCGAGCCCGGCGACACCGGGGTGGGCAAGGAGCTGCGCCGGATCGTCCTCGACCCGGCGACCGGCGAGCTGTCCGACCGCACCGAGGCCCTGCTCTACGCCGCCGACAAGGCCGAGCACGTCGACCACGTCGTGCTGCCGGCGCTGGCGCGCGGCGAGGTCGTCATCACCGATCGCTACGTCGACTCGACGCTGGCCTACCAGGGCGCCGGCCGCACGCTCGACGTCGCGGAGGTCGAGGCCGTCGCCCGCTGGGCCACGCACGACCTGCGACCGCACCTCACCGTGGTGCTCGACCTCGCGCCGGAGGCCGGCCTGGGTCGCTTCGACGAGCGCGACCGGATCGAGGGGCAGTCGCTGGAGTTCCACCAGCGCGTCCGTCAGGGCTTCCTGGACCTCGCCGCCGCCGACCCCGACCACTACCTCGTGCTCGACGCGCGGGCCCCGATCGAGGAGATCGCGATCGCGATCCGGGAGCGGGTCGCGCCGATGCTGGAGGACGGATGAGCGTCTGGGACGACCTGGTCGGCCAGCAACCGGTGATCGACACCCTGCGCAGTGCCGCGGCCGGGGACGGGATGACCCACGCGTGGCTCTTCACCGGCCCACCCGGATCTGGTCGTTCCAACGTGGCCCGCGCCTTCGCTGCCGCCCTCCAGTGCGAGAGCCGCACGGGGTGCGGTGAGTGCGAGCCGTGCCGTCTCGGTGTCAAGGGGTCGCACCCCGACATCAAGTGGGTGAAGTCCGAGACGTCCGTGCTCTACGTCAACGACATGCGCGACCTGGTGCTGGCGGCTGCCAAGTTCCCGGCCGTGGGTCGCTGGCAGATCGTGGTCATCGAGGACGCCGATCGGCTCGGCACGCCCGAGAACCCCCGCACCGGCAACGCCCTGCTCAAGGCGATCGAGGAGCCGACGCCGCGCACGGTCTGGTTGCTGTGTGCGCCGACGCGCGCCGACGTGCTGCCGACCATCGCCTCGCGCTCCCGGCACGTCACCCTGGCCACGCCGACCGGCGAGCAGATCACCGACTTCCTCGCCCGGTCCGGTGTCGACGCGACGATGGCGTCCTTCGCGGCGCGCGCCAGCCAGGGCCACATCGGCCGGGCGCGTGCCCTGTGCGTCGACGAGGGCACGCGCACGCGTCGCCGCGAGATCGTCTCCCTGCCGGCCCGGCTGACGAGCATCGGGAGCTGCATGACCGCGGCGACCAACCTCAACGAGCTCGCCAAGGAGGAGACCGAGGCCATCACGGCCGAGACCGAGCAGCGAGAGCTCAAGGGCCTCCAGTCGATGCTCGGCTCCGAGCGCAAGGACACCTCGTCCCGGACCTACCGTGCCGCGCTGTCGGACCTGGAGAAGCTGCAGAAGCAGAAGGCCAAGCGACGCGTGCTCGACGTCATCGACCGCGCGCTGATGGACCTCGTCTCGGTCTACCGCGACGCCATCGCCCTCGCCGTCGGCGCCCCGGGACTGCTGGTCAACGAGGAGCTCCGCGGCGACGTCGCGGTCCTGACGCGAGCCGCGTCGCCCGAGGAGCTGCTGCGGATGATCGACGCCATCTTCACTGCCCGCGAACAGATGCTGGAGTTCAACGTGCCGCCACAGCTGGCCCTCGAGTCGATGACGGTCGCGCTGCGACTCCCCGGAGGCCATCAGTGAAGAAGGTCCTCGCGGTCATCGCGGTGTTCGCACTCGCGATGTCCGCCTTCGTCGCGGTCGGTCTCGCGCTGCAGGGCGGGAGCTCCGACAGGTCCTCGATTCGGCCCACCCCGTCGCCGACGACCCCGCCGCCGCCCACCGTGACGCAGCCACCGGAGCCGGTCCTGGCCGACCTCTACGCCCAGCGCATCGACTGGGCGCCGTGCGCGACCGACGCCGACCACGACTGCGGCACCCTCACCGTGCCCATCGACTACGCCGACCCGGAGGGTGAGACCTTCGAGCTGGCGCTGCTGCGGGTGCCCGCCACCGGCGCGCGCGTCGGCTCGCTCGTGGTGAATCCCGGCGGCCCCGGCGCACCCGGGACGTCGTACGCCGCTGCTGCGGGGCGGGTCTTCCGCGAGCCGCTGCTGCAGGCCTTCGACATCGTCGGCTTCGATCCACGGGGCACCGGCCGGTCCGCTCCGGTCGACTGCCTGAGCGATGCCGAGCTCGACGCCTACCTGAGCGGTGACCCGACCCCGGACGATCCGGGCGAGGTGGCCTCGTACAAGAAGTCCGTGCTGTCCTTCGGCGCCCGGTGCCTGGAGAGCTCCGGGCCGGTCCTCGGACACGTCACCACCATCGAGGCCGCGCGCGACCTGGACGTGCTGCGCTCCGCACTGGGCGAGGAGGCGCTGACCTACCTGGGGGCGTCGTACGGCACCAAGCTGGGCGCGACCTATGCCGAGCTGTTCCCCGAGATGGTCGGCCGCCTCGTCCTCGACGGCGCCGTCGACGTCTCGCTCGACGCAACCACGATGGCGATCGATCAGGCAGCGGGCTTCGAGACCGCGCTGCGCGCCTATGTGCAGAACTGCCTCGACTCCACCGACAACTGCTTCCTCGGTGACACCGTCGAGGAGGGACTCGACACCATCGCCGGGCTGCTGGCCTCGATCGAGGACGAGCCGCTGCCGGCGGGGGATCGCGAGCTCACCGTCGGCAACGCGTTCTACGGCATCGTCACGCCGCTCTACAACCGCGACTACTGGTTCCTGCTGAGCACCGCGCTCTCCTCCGCGCTCGAGGGCCAGGGCTCGGCGCTGATGCAGCTTGCCGACGCCTACGCCTCCCGCAACGCCGACGGCTCCTACGCCGACAACTCGACGGAGGCCAACTACGCGATCAACTGCCTCGACGACCCGACGTCGGTGCCGTTCGCGCAGGTGCCGTCGCTGTTCCCGGCCTTCGAGGAGGCCTCACCCACCTTCGGCCGCATCTTCGCCTGGGCGATGACCGGGTGCCGCGGCATCGAGGTGCAGTCGAGCCAGGAGCCGCTCGACATCCGCGGCGCGGGCGCCGCACCGATCCTGGTGCTCGGCACCACCCGGGACCCGGCGACTCCGATGAAGTGGGCCGAGGCGCTGTCGGCACAGCTCGAGTCGGGCGTGCTCGTCGAGCGCGACGGCGACGGCCACACGGCGTACAACTCGGGCAACGCATGCATTGACACGATCGTCGAGGACTACCTCATCGAGGGGGCGGTCCCCGACGATCCGTCGAGCTGTTGAGCGCCCCGGTTGGTCGAGGAAGGACGAAGTCCTGTCACGAGACCCTGGGCCGGCGCCACGGATGCGCGCACGCCGACGAGGACCTTCGACCCTGCTGCCCGGCTCGCCGCAGACCTAGCGTGGACGTATGTCCGCACCCGTCGCCGCGCGCTGCCCCCTGCGCCCGGGCGACTTCTGCACGCTGTGCGTGCCCGGCGCGACCGGGCCGGAGGACTGTCCGACGGTCGCTGAGGTGATGCGTGACCCGGTCCTGCGCGAGCGACTGGCCGAACTGCGACGCGAGGCCCGCCCCGCCGCAGGTTGATCTGCGGGGCGGAGCGAGCCTCGGTGGTGGTGCGTCAGCTCTCCAGCGTGGCGTCGAGGCTGATCTCGACACCGGCGAGCGCCTTGCTGACGGGACAGGTCGCCTTGGCCTTCTCGGCCGCGGCCTGGAACCCGGCCTCGTCGAGGCCCTCGACCTCACCGCGGACGGTGAGCAGGATGCCGGTGATTCGCAGGCCACCGTCGGCCTCGTCGGCGCCGAGCGTCACATCGGCAGTGACCTCGAGTGACTGCGGGGTGCCGCCCGCTTCGGCGATGAGGGCCGAGAACTGCATCGCGTAGCAGGAGGCGTGGGCGGCGCCGATGAGCTCTTCGGGGCTGGTCGTGCCGTCGGCCCCCTCTGCGGTGCGCTTGGGGAACGACACGTCGAACGTGCCGGCGCCGGAGCTGGAGAGCTCCACCTGGCCGGCACCGTCCATGAGTCCGCCGTTCCAGGCAGTGCGTGCGGAGCGAGTGGGCATCATGTCTCCTGAGATGTGGTGGTTGCGTTCGGTCTCGAACGTATCCGGTGCCACCCCGCCCCCCGGATTTCGGTCCGGGCCAGCGCTCTCCGTATAGTTGCCCGCGGTCCATCGAGCATGCTCGGCAGGCCACGCCGCCTTAGCTCAGTCGGTAGAGCGAGTCACTCGTAATGACTAGGTCGTCAGTTCGATTCTGACAGGCGGCTCGAGACGCCCCGGGGACCCGAGACCCCGGGGCGTCTTCTGCGTCCGATGAGCCGGATTCCAGGTGACAGCCCGGTGACTGCGTCCATTGCTGGCATACGTGACGTGAGACGGGGGAGGGGCCACGGTCTCGCACCACGACGAGGCCATGCCTCAACTTGTCCCCATGCGTGTTGGCGCGGCAAGAGGCTGGCGAGCCCGTGTGGGGGTCGAGAAGGACTAGGAAACGCTGCCGCCCGGTTTGAGCGCCTTGGACTTCACCTTGCCCGTCGCCGTATACGCGACAGTGGGGAACAGTCCCACGGTCCACTCATCGCACGGGCGGTACCACGCTCGGCGGAACTCGTCGGTCTGGTAGGGAGCTTGGCCACCAAGGACCCGCTTGACCTTGGACCTGGTCATGCCCGGCTTGACAGCCCTGTACTCACCTTGACTGACGCACTTGGCCTGCGCCTGCCGGTTGGTGGCAGTGGCCTGAGCCGGTGCCGCCGCCATCAGCGTGCTGCCCACGAGGGCAGTCGTGGTCGCCAGTGCGACCATCATCTTCTTCATCTGATCTTCTTGCTCTCGGTTGCGTCGGGGTTATGACAACCCCGGGTCTGATCTACGACACGGTTGCCCGAGGAGGTAACGGTATCGATGTGTGCGCACTGTGGGACCCCACAACTTGGGGGTTTATCGGCGGGTGGTCGACCGCCCGCCGACCGACGTCGTGGTCGCACACCACACCTGCTTCGGAAACACCCTTTCCTGCACAGCTGCAGATTCGGTCGTTTTCGGAAGAGGCTGCGGGGGACCGGCTAGCCTGCCGCAGGTTCCACGGCCACCTGCCCACGGGGGCGTCGTCGCCCTGACCATGCGAGGCGGAGGGCCGCACCAAGGCCGAGGAGCATGACCAGCAATCCGAGCCAGCCGCCGACCACGGGAAGCGACGTGAGGATCACGACGACGAGCAGGCCGAGGACCAGGCCCCACCAGCGTCGGCTCCGCGGGTCGTCGCCGAGTGCGAGAACACCGAGGGCAAGGCCGACCGCTGCTGGGGCGAGGAACGTGACGATGGCGAAGAGGACGAAACCGGCGATGACCACCGAGGTCAGCGCGCCGAACAGCGCGAGTGCGACGACATCCCCCAGGCCCAGCAACCCGAAGACCACTGCGAGCAAGACCGTCACGATCAGCACGGCGACGACGAACACGACCAGGCTGAGGATCCCGAGGACGCCGAATCCCAGGCTGGGCAGCGGGCGGCGGCGGACGCCGTCGGCGGTCCCTCGCACGATGCGGGGAAGCCGCCACAAGGCCAGTGCCGCGACCGCGAGGATGCCAATCCATCTCTGAAGTCCGTCGACCAGCCGAGACGCGACAGTGGGCTCTGCCTTCTCGCCCTGCTCGGCGACTGTGACGTTCTCGGTGCCACCGACCGTGCCGTTGTTGGTGTAGTTCGGGGTGGAGCCAAGCACGCTGCCTGTGACCTGGCCGTCGAGCGTCATCTGCCCGGCTCCGAACACGAGGTCCTGCCCGACTCGCGCGGACGACGTCACTGTCGCCTGCCCGGCCCCGAGCACGAGGTCCTGGCCGATCGATCCGCTCACCGTGACCTGGCCGCCAGCCAGCCGAACGTCACCGTCGACCCTTCCGGAGACGTCGATCATCCCGCCGGTGACCAGGAGATCATTCTTGACCTCACCCGACACCTTCACCTCGCCGCCGGCCGCGACCAGGTCCCCGGTGACTGTTCCATCGACACGGACGGTCCCGCCCGACACATACAGGTTGCCTTCCACGGTCTGCCCGGCAGGGACCACCACGTCCTGACCACTGCGGACCTTTCCGCCAAGGCTGTTGTCCTGCGCGAACGCGACTGACGTGCCGAACAGCACGAAGGCCGCGACAACGAGTACCACGACGAAGGAAGTACGCGGAGAGAGACGCGGGATCGTCGGCATGACCTGGCTCCTTGGGGGTGGCTCGCACGAGAATCCCGGGAGACATCTCCGGCGGAGCACAACGCGACAGAACCAAGCTCCAGCCGAAAGCGCCTCTCACTCAGGCAATCACGAGGATCATCAAATGCCAACCCCGCTCCGGTCCGGATGGGGGCGGTGGCGTCAGTCTCAGACGCGAGAGCACCGCTGACCCTCGCCGCGACTCAGCGAGCCGGGGTCAACAGGATCGGGTGGACACCGTCACGGCATGCGCCCGAGACGTCGACGCAGGAGTTGCCCGTCGCGGTGATCGTCTTCGTGCCGTCGGGGTTGTCGGCGACGGTGCTGCTCCGCACCGTCGGTCATGGCTCGCTGCGCGGCCGCCGTGGACTTTTCAGCGGCAGCGGGCCGCGCCACCGTCCGCCGCTGACCAGGGCGTGCGGAGCCTGGCCGGCGTCACCACACCCGCGGCACGAACGACTGCTCGTGCATCGGCGTGCGGACGTAGGGCATGTCCTTGACCTCCGGCAGCACCACCGGGTCCGGCGCCACGTCCTCGTAGTCGAACTGCGAGAGCAGATGGGTGATGCAGTTGAGCCGCGCCGCCCGCTTGTCGTCCGACGGCACGACGTACCACGGTGCCTGCTTGATGTCGGTGTGCTGGAAGGTGGTGTCCTTGGCCATCGAGTAGCGGATGTAGAGCTCGCGCTCGGCGAGGTCCATGTCGGAGAGCTTCCACCGCTTGAGCGGCTCGGCGTTGCGCGCCTCGAAGCGCCGCTGCTGCTCCTGGGCGCTGACGGAGAACCAGTACTTCAGCACCACGATCCCGGACCGCACCAGCATCCGCTCGAACTCGGGACAGCTGCGCAGGAACTCCTGGTGCTCGTCCTCGGTGCAGAAGCCCATCACCCACTCGACGTTGGACCGGTTGTACCAGCTGCGGTCGAACAGGACCATCTCCCCGGCGGCGGGCAGGTGCTCGACGTAGCGCTGGAAGTACCACTGGGTGCGCTCCCGGTCGGTGGGCTTGGGCAGCGCGACGATGCGCACCGTGCGCGGGCTGGTGCGCTCGGTGATCCGCTTGATCACGCCGCCCTTCCCCGCGGACCCGCGACCCTCGAAGATGACGAGGACCTTCAGGCCCTGGGACTGGATCCAGTACTGCAGCAGCACCAGCTGCTCCTGCAGGCGCTCCATCTCCGCGTCGTACGCCGACGCCCGCAGGCGGCCCTTCCTGGTGTAGCGGTCGTCGTGGTTCGGGTCGGGATCGTCGCCCATGTGTGTCGCCTCCTGTCGGCGCTCCCATGGTGGCGGCGCAGGCGCCCGCACAACAACCCCTATCGGTGAGCCGCACCCCTGCGATGCCCTGCCAGACTCGCGTTCATGCAGCAGCGAACCCTGGGACGTACGAATCGGCCGGTCTCCGTCGTGGGCCTCGGCACCTGGCAGCTCGGCGCCGACTGGGGCGAGGTGAGCGAGAGCGACGCGCGCGACGTCCTGGAGGCCTCCGCGGAGGCGGGCGTCACGTTCTTCGACACCGCCGACGTCTACGGTGACGGCCGCAGCGAGCAGCTCGTCGGCCGCTTCGTCGCCGCGCACCCCGACGCCGGCTTCACCGTCGCGACGAAGATCGGCCGCCGCGAGGAGCAGGTGCCGGAGAACTACGTCGAGGCACACTTCCGCGACTGGCTCGACCGCTCGCGGCGCAACCTCGGGGTCGACACCATCGACCTGGTCCAGCTGCACTGCCCGCCGAGTGCGACGATCGACGACGACGCGACCTACGACGCCCTCGACCGGCTCGTCGAGGAGCAGGTCATCGCGGCCTACGGCGTCAGCGTGGAGACCGCCGAACAGGCGCTCAGCGCCATCGCCCGCCCGCACGTCGCGAGCGTGCAGGTCATCCTCAACGCCTTCCGGATGAAGCCCCTCGACGAGGTCCTGCCCGCCGCCGGGGATGCCGGGGTCGGCATCATCGCCCGCGTGCCGCTCGCCTCCGGACTGCTGTCCGGCAGGTATGACCTCGAGACCACGTTCGCGGCCGACGACCACCGCAGCTACAACCGCGACGGCAGCGCCTTCGACGTCGGCGAGACGTTCTCCGGCGTCGACTACACCACCGGGGTCGAGGCGGCGCAGGAGTTCAGCCGCCTCGTTGGCGACAGCGGGCTCGAAGACGTCACCGCGGCCCAGGCCGCGCTCGCATGGGTGTGGCAGCAGCCCGGCGTCACCACCGTCATCCCCGGCGCCCGCAACGTCGCCCAGGCGCGGGCCAATGCGGCGGCTGGAGACGTCGTCCAGCTCCCGGCGTCGCTGCTCGCCGCGATCGCCGACCTCTACGACCGGAGGATCCGCCCACAGGTCCACGACCGCTGGTGACCCCGCAGGCGCGCCCGAGCGGTCAGGCCGGCGCTCAGGCGGTCTCGACCAGCGAGGCGTCCACGGACTCACGCAGGAGACGCAACGCGTTGCGGATGCGTGTCTTGGTGGTGCCCAGGGGGGCCTGCATGAGCCGGGCGACGTCCGCATAGGTGTGGCCGCCGAAGTAGGCGAGCTCGATCGCCCGGCGCTGCTGGGGAGGCAGCTGCATCAGCGCTGCGAAGATCGACCGCGTGCGCAGGTGTGCGTGGGCTGCTTCGTAGGTGCTGTCCTCGATGTCGTCGCGGCGCTGCTCGTGCCACGCGACGTCCCGCCGGCGCGTCGCGGCGCTCGAGCGGACGCGGTCCACGGCTCGGTGGTGCGCCATCGTGCAGATCCACGCGCTCGCCGACCCCCGGGAGGGATCGAACCTCGTCGCCGTGCGCCACACCTCCACGAGCGTCTCCTGGGCGACCTCCTCGGCCTGGTGCGGATCACCGATCACCCGCAAGGTGATGCCGAAGACGCGGCTGCTCACCTCGTCGTAGACCCGGGCGAACGCCTCGGAGTCTCCGGCTGCGACGCGGAGGAGCTCTGCGGAGAGGAGGTCGCGCGGGAGCGTCCTCGGGGCAGTGCCTGCGGCCATGGTGGCTCTCCGATGGTGGTACGTCCGCACAAACACCTTGTGCCCAAGCAACTTGCGAACAAGGTAGCGCACTTTCGTGCGAGAATGCACCCCATGTCCGAGAACGAGGCACCTCCGTTGGTGGACCAGCTGTGCTTCGACCTGTACGCCGCCTCGCGCGCGGTCACCGCGGCCTACCGGCCGGCGCTGGCCGAGCTCGGGCTGACGTACCCGCAGTACCTCGTGCTGATCGTGCTCTGGGAGCGGGAGAGCTGCACGGTGCGGGACATCGCCGACACCCTGCGTCTCGACCACGGCACCCTGACGCCGCTGCTGCGCCGGATGGAGAGCGGGGGGCTCGTGGCCCGCCACCGCGACCACAACGACGAGCGTTTCGTGATCATCTCGCTCGCGCCGAAGGGGCGCGCCCTCCGCGCCCACGCGAACCGCATCCACTGCGACATGAAGGACGCCCTCGCCCTGGACGACCAGGAGTTCTCCGACCTCCAGCACACTCTGCGCACCCTGACGACACGGGTCAGCTGACCACGCTCTGAGGCGGGCTTTCACCCTGTTTGTCACGATGGAGGCATGCAGACCGCGACCCGCGAGCCCGCCTGGCAGCAGGCCGCCCTGCTCACCGGCGGCTTTCTCGTCGTGCTGTGGGCTCTCGAGATCCTCGACGCCGCGACCGGTCACCCGCTCGACTCCTACGGCGTGCAGCCGCGCACGGAGGACGGGTTGGTCGGGGTGGCGGTGGCGCCGCTGCTGCACTTCGGCTTCGACCACCTGATCAGCAACACGGTCCCGGTCGTCGTCCTCGGGTTCTTGACCCTCGCGACCGGCATCGCGCGCGGCCTGGCCGCGACCGCGATCATCTGGGTGGTCGGCGGCCTCGGCGTCTGGGTCTTCGCCCAGCCCGACAGCAACCACGCCGGTGCCTCCACCCTGATCTTCGGGTGGATCGTCTACCTGATCGTGCGCGGCTTCCTCAACCGGCGCTCCACCGAGATCCTCATCGGTGTGGCGGTCTTCCTGCTCTACAGCGGCGCACTGCTCGGCGTCCTCCCCGGGCAGCCCGGCGTCTCCTGGCAGGGCCACCTCTTCGGTGCGATCGGCGGGTTCCTGGCAGCACGGGTGCTCACCACCCGCGACCGCGGTGGGTCGGGCGTCACGGCCTACTGATCGGGGTCAGGGCCGACAGCGGTCACGTGTCGGTCGCCGGCCCCGCGTCCGTCGCGCCGCCCTCGGACGTCCACCCTTCGTCCTTGCCGGCGTCGTGTGCGGGATCGTCCTCGACGTCCGGCTTGTTGGTCGGATCGGTGTCGAGGTGGGTCTGCGGGTCGGACTGCGGCTCGGTGCCGGAGTCGTCAGGGTGTGCCATGGGCTCTCCTTCAGGGGTGGAGTGCGGACTCCCGCTCCGTACCCACCTTCAGGCGAAAAAGTCATCGGACGCTGCATGACTGTGCCACCGCTGGGTACCGGGGGTCACGTCGAGGTCGTCTCGCCGCGACCTCGACGGCCAGCGGCGAGCCCCGCCGGGGGCACCCTCCCGTACGCCGTGCGAGGGTCCCCCGGCGCTGGCCCGCCTGGCCGGGCCGGGCATGCGTAGCGTGGATGTGGGTACCGTCCGTGCATGCCTGACCTGAGCGTCCTCGTCCTCAGCTGCACCCTCAAGCCCTCGCCTGCGGAGTCGAGCTCGGAGCTGCTGGGCAATCAGGTGCTGGCCGCCTTCGCCGAGCTCGGCGTGGGGGGCTCCATGACCCGCGTCGTCGACCATGACGTCCGTTTCGGGGTGAGCACGGACGAGGGCGACGGGGATGCCTGGCCCGTGCTGCGGGAGAAGATGCTCGACGCCGACGTGCTCGTGCTGGTGAGCCCCATCTGGATGGGCCAGCCGTCATCGGTGTGCAAGATGGTCCTCGAGCGGCTCGATGCGGAGCTCGCCCAGACCGACGAGGAGGGTCGCCCGCTGACCTTCGGCAAGGTCGCCGGCATCGGTGTCGTCGGCAACGAGGACGGCGCGCACCACGTGAGCGCTGAGCTGGCCCAGGCGCTCATGGACGTCGGCTTCACCCTCCCCGCCCAGGCCGCCACCTACTGGGTGGGGGAGGCCATGCAGGCGGTCGACTACAAGGATCTGTCGGCGACGCCGGAGAAGACCGACGCCACGACCAGGATGCTGGCGCGCAACTCGACCCACCTGGCCACCATGTTGGCGACATCTCCCTACCCCGCGGGCTGATCCGGGCGTCCCCGGCCCTCAGGGGTCAGTGGGCGCGCAGCGGGCTGTGCGAGAGCTGGTCCACGAGGTCGCGAGGGCCGTCGTACACCCAGGAGGCGCCGGCGCCCCGCAGGCGGTCCGCGCCGACCCCGCCGCTGCGCAGGCCGATGCACGGCACTCCGGCCGCCTCGGCCGCGAGGGCGTCCCACACCGCATCGCCCACTGCGACGGCCTTCCCGCCACCGGCTCGCGAGATGGCGAGCTCGACCAGGTCGGGCGACGGCTTGCTGGCGGCCTCGTCGGACCCGGTGACGACGGCGGTGAGTCTGGGGCGCGCCTCCACCAGGTCGAGCAGCTCGTCGGCGAGTTCGGCCTCCGACGAGCTGGCCACGACCACCTGGTGGCCCTGCTCGGCCAGCGCCTCGACCAGCTCGGTCGCACCGTCAAGTGCACAGATGCTCCGCAGGCCTGCCCGGAAGTGCTTGTCGTGCAGCGTCCGGACGTCCTCACCGACCGCGGCCTCGGTCACCGCCCCGGCGACGTGGGCGACGAGCCGGTCGCCACCCATGCCGATCGCCTCGTGGATGCGCATCGCGCTGGGATGCAGCCCGACGTCGTGGAAGGCGGCCTGCCACGCCACGACGTGGTGGTAGACGGAGTCGACGAGGGTGCCATCCAGGTCGAGCACGACGACGGGGAGGTGCAGTTCGATGTCCACGCCCTGGGCGTACCCAGACCCGCATGTCCGCATGCGCCGAAGTCACCGCCCGGGCGGGTGTGGTGGCTCCCACCGTGGCAGGAGGAGCATCGAAGCATCAGACCGACGGAATGCGAAGGGATTGCGATGGAGCTGCTGCCCCAGAGCAGGGAGGCCCTGGACGAGTACGTCACGTTGTCCGTCGACGACGTGGAAGGCCTGTTGCGGGTGATCGAGGGCTGGGCCGTGAAGTCCGTGCCGGAGTGCGTCGCGCTGAGCGTCACCCTGCTGGACGAGGACCTCACCTTCACCCTGGTCGACCCGGCCACTTCTCCGCGCGGTGCACGCCCGGACCGTGGCGCAGGTGTGTTCCCGCGACCGGTCGAGACGACGGCCGGACACGCGCTCGACGAGGGCGGATGGGCTGAGATGGCTCGTGAGCGGGCCTTCTCGGGGATCGCCAGCACCGTCTGCCTCCCGGTCGTGGAGCACGGTCGCGCCGTGCTCAACATCGATCTCTACGCCTCGACCGCCCACGCCTTCCGGGACCGCGTCGACGGACTGGTGGCCGCGCTGGGCGCGTGGCAGGCGGGTGCGGTGACCAACGCCGACCTGGGCTTCGAGACCCTGCGCAGGGCGGAGGCGGCTCCCGAGCGGCTGCGCGAGCAACGCCTCTTCGACGTGGCGGTCGGCCTGGTCGCGGCGCGCGTCGGCGTGACGACGAACGATGCCGTCGACCTCCTGGCTGCGGCTGCCGAGGTCGCCGGACTCCCCCGGGCGCAGGTGGGCCTGGTGGCGCGCACCCTTCTGGGCTAGGGCTGGTCGCGCCTCGTGCGCATGTTCGGTTGCCGCGGGGGTACCGAGGGGCATGGACAGACACGTCGCCACCGGCGCCCGCCACGTCAAGGTGGCCATCATGGACGAGAGCGAGCTCGTCGTGCAGGGCCTGCGCACGATGCTCGAGCCGCACGCCGCCTTCGTCACCCTGGTGCCCCACCGCGCCGACGGGGCCGCGGCCCTGTGCGACCTCACCCTCTACGAGCCCGCCGCCCACCGGCGTGCCACCGGCAAGCCGGCGGTCCCGAGGAGGTTCCCGAGCCGCATGGTGGCCTTCGGCTGGGACTGCAGCCCGGAGGCGGTGTCGACCGAGATGTCTCGCGGGGCAGCCGGCTTCGTCAGCAAGTACCTCCCGGCGCGACGCCTGGTCGGGAACCTGCTGCAGATCTCCGAGGGGCGTGTGGTGGTCGACGCGTGGACCGGGCAGACGCCCGCGACGAAGCAGCCTGCGGAGAAGTGGCCGCTCACCCAGCGGGAGACCGAGGTCCTCGCGATGATCGCCTCGGGTCGCGCCAACCGCGAGATCGCGGAGGAGACCAACCTCAGCATCAACTCGGTGAAGTCCTACATCCGGGGTGCCTACGCCAAGATCGAGGTCTCCTCGCGGTCCCAGGCGGTGCTGTGGGCCATCCAGCACGGCCTCCTGGTCTCCGGCGAGGTCGTCATGGAGGGGCGGCGCACGGCTGCCCAACCTGTTCGGGCATGACCCGCTTCTGCTGCTTCCTCTCCCAGGCGTCGCTCGCGGCGAACCGCTCCGACGTGCTGCCCGAGCTCCGGCGCGTCGGCTAGGCGTCGTGCTCGGGGTCGCCCTGGACGTCAGCCGGCCTGGCCTCGTGGCCCGGGCGCCCGCGCGTGCGCCGCAGCTCCTTCATCTCGGCCTCGAAGACGTGGCGCTGCCCGTCGACGAGCTCGTCGAGCGCGCGCTGGTGCAGACCCTTGGCGCGGGCGTAGAAGCCGTCGTCGTAGGCCTCGACCATCTGGAACGACCACATGCCGGGGATGGGGTTGCCACCGAGCACATCACGGTCGAGCGCATCGGCGAGGGCGTCGTGACCCGCCTCCCGCATGAGGTCCGTGGCCTCCTCGAGCGTGCTCTCGGCGCTGCCCATCAGCCGGTGGAAGGCGTAGAGGTGCCCACGCGCGTCCTCGACGTGGTCGATGGCGGCGGAGAGCTTGCCGAGGGCCTCGACGGTCTCGTCGCTGACGCCGTCGGGTCGCCGGTGCTCGGGGGAGGGCTGGTCGGGAGCGGGCTGGTCGGTCACGGTGCGAGCCTCACACCGGTTCGCGGCGGGCGCCACGCTCGAAGGGGCGAGGCGACGCATGGACACGGGATGTCTGGGCACTGGGAGTGCATGAACACCGGAGATCTTCGCCCATGAGGATGCCCAAGCCACGTGGCCCTCTGAGCGAGTGGGTCACCTCCCGCCTCGCCGATGACACGGCCCGCGACCGCCGCTCCACTGCACCCCGTGCCGATTCGTGGGACGACGAGGCGATCGCCCTGTGGACCCTCCACGAGCTGTCCTACCGTGGCTTCGAGGACGCCTCGGACTCCGCCGAGCGGCACCCCGACGTGCTCGAGGTGCGCCACGACCTCGAGGCGGGGCTGGAGGACCGGTTGCGCTCGCGGTGGACCGGACCGCGCGCCGTCGACCCCGCCGACGTGCCGTCGGCACTCGAGGCCCTGGTGGCTGCCGACGACGGGCCGTCGCTCGCCGACCACGTACGCCGCCGTGCGGACCTCGACCAGGTGCGGGAGATGCTGCGGCAGCGCTCGGTCTACCAGCTCAAGGAGGCCGACCCCACGACGTGGGTGGTGCCCCGCCTGCCCGTGCGGGCCAAGGCGGCGCTGATGGAGCTGCAGTTCGACGAGTACGGCAACGGCAACCCCAACCGGTTGCACGCCCATCTGTTCGCGCGCGGCCTGGAGTCCGTCGGCCTGCGATCGGAGTACGGCGCCTACGTCGACGACGCGCTGCCGGAGACCCTCGAGCTCAACAACACGCTGTCCATGTTCGGCCTGCAGCGGCGGCTGCGCGGAGCGGCGATGGGACACCTCGCTGCGTTCGAGATGACCAGTGCACTGCCCGCGCGCAAGATCGCGCAGGGGCTCGACCGGCTCGGCCTGCCCGGGGCGATGATGGGCTACTACGACGAGCACGTCGAGGCGGACTCGGTCCACGAGCACCTGGCCGCCCGCGACATCTGCGGCACGCTCGCCGAGGACGAGCCCGACCAGGCCGCCGAGATCCTCTTCGGTGCGTTCACCTGCCTGGACCTCGAGTCGCGGGTCGCCGCCGCGTTGTTCGGTGTGTGGGGAGTGGCATGAGCGAGGACGACTTCGCGCACCCGGACGTCGTGCTGCAGCCCCACGGTCCGATGCTGGTGCGGGGGGCCACGTCGGTCCAGGACGCGGACGGGACGGTGCACGCCGTCGAGCGACCCGTGGTGGCGTTGTGCCGGTGCGACAAGTCGAGCCGGCTGCCGTGGTGCGACGGCACCCACAAGGTGATCCCGCGCCGCTAGCGCCGACGAGGGCGCAGCACGGCGCGCGTGCGGTGCTCCCAGAGTGCAGCCCGGGCCGCGTTGGCTCCCGCAGCGCCGTGCACGCCGCCGCCGGGGTGTGCGGACGCGGAGCCGAGGAAGAGACCACCGACCCCCGTCGCGGCACGTCCACGCATGGAGGGAACCGGCCGGAACACCAGCTCCTGGTGCAGCTGCGAGGTGCCGCCGTTGACGGCGCCGCCGATGAGGTTGGCGTTGCGCGCCTGCAGCTCGTGCGGCCCGAGCACACGCCGGGCCAGGACGAGGTCCCCGAAGCCGGGGGCGCGCGCCTCGATGCGTGCCTGCATGCGGTCCGCGAAGCGTTCGCGGTCGTCGTGGTCCCAGCGCCCGTCGACCTCGCCTCCGGCATCGCCGGAGGTGGCTCCGGGCTGCGGGACGTGCGTGTAGGCCCAGAAGGACTCCGTGCCCGCAGGGGAGCGGGACGGGTCGCTGGTGGTCATCTGCCCGGCCAGCAGGAACGGCCGGTCCGGCACCACGCCGGAGGAGACCTGGGCCAGGGTCCGGGTCATCTCCTCGACCGAGTCGGCGACGTGCACCGTCCCGGGCATCCGGGCCGGGGCCGCTGTCCAGGGGACGGGGCCCGACAGCGCCCAGTCGACCTTCACGGTCCCGGGATCCAGCTCGAAGTCGCGCATGCCGCGCACCAGGCGGGCCGGAAGGTCCTCGCGGGGGACGAGCCCGCCGAACAGGTGGGGGGCTGCGACGTCGGCGATGATCGTGCCGGTGGCGTGGCGCTCCCCGTCCCGGGTCTCGATCCCGGTCACCCGGCCGCTGCGTACGACGATCCGGGTCACCTCGGCGTGGGTCTGCAGGCGGCCACCGCGGGCGGCGAAGCGGGACGCCAGGGCGTCGGTGAGCGCCTGGGCGCCCCCGCGGGGCACAGGGAAGCCGACGGTCTGCCCGAGCATGGTCATGAGGACACCGAATGCTCCGGAGCCGGGCGAGGTGAGCGGGAAGTCCGCGTGCCCCGCGTTGCCGGCCAGCAGCAGTCCCCCGGCCGGCCCGCCGAAGAGGTCGCGACCGAGCGAGGCGACCGGGGTGGCCAACCGCCGCACCGTGTCCAGCCCGCCCGCGCGCGCGAGGGCCGACAGCAGGCTGGCCCCGGCCCGCACGGGCGGGAAGGGCGTCGTGAGGCCGTCCACCAGCGACGGCCCGATGCGGTCCCAGGTGCTGCACAGGTCGAGCCACGCGGCACCGTCACCGGTGTGCTGGGCGTCCATCCCGGCCGCGGTGAGTTCGCGGTCGCGGTGCAGCACGGCCCACTGGCCGTCACCGAACGGATGCCCGAGGACGGCCGGCGCGTGCTCCCACCGCAGTCCGTGCTCCTCGAGCGCGAGCGATCTGATCGCCCGGGAGGCCACGGCCAGGGGGTAGAACGCGCTGAAGGTGTCGTGGACGAAGTCGGGATGCACCTCACGGTCGCTGCGGACCGCGCCCCCCGGGGTGGGTTGCGCCTCGAGCACGAGGACGCGCCACCCGGCGTCGGCCAGGACGTTGGCCGCCACCAGGCCGTTGGGTCCGGCTCCGATCACGATGGCGTCGTACGAGCGCGCCACCGACGCGTTCACCGGGTCCTGCCCTCCACGACGAAGGCCAGGCGGAGAAGGGTCTCCACGTTGCGGGCGTGCAGCTGCACGTCCTGCACGGGCTTGGGGACGAGGGCACCGGGTCCCGAGGTCGCCTGCTCCACGATCGTCACCAGGGTGGAAGGCCCGTCGGCCCGCAAGGTGAGCTCGACGTGCGCCTCGCCTGCCGGCCACGCACGGGCGCGGAGCAGGAGCCGCCGGTGCTCCTCGACCTCGAGCACCTCGGTGGTGTCGTCGAGGAGGAGGGGCCAGGAGCCGACGCTGTGGTGCAGTCGCGACCCGACGGCGGGCCAGGGGTCGTCGACCTCACGCATCCGTGAGGCCCCCACCACGAAGAGGGGGTAGAGCCAGCCGTCGGCCAGCACCGACCAGACCTGCTCGGGTGTCGCCGCGATCGACCGGCTCGTGGTGCTCATGCGTTCCTCGTCTGCATGTCCTCGTCGTACCCCGTGGGTGCGGGCCCATGCAAGGGCGCTCACTCCTCGGACGGGAGGGAGCCGTGCTCGAGGACGTGCTCGGCGACGACGCCGATCTTCGTGCGACGGCTGCGCGCGGCGGTGCGCAGGGAGTTGAAGGCCGCCACGGCGTCGATCGACTCCTTGGCCATGAGGTAGCCCACCGAGCGCTCGATGACGACGCGGTAGTCGAGGGCGTACTGCAGCTGCCGCGCCATCTCTCCCGCCGTGTGGGCCTGCACGGCGGCGGCGAGGGTCGTGGCGATGACCTCGGCATAGCGGGTGAGGGCCACGACCTCGCTGTCGTCCCAGGTGTGGGGCGTCTCCATGTAGACGTCGAGGGTGCCGACGGGCACGCCGCCGAGGCGTACGGGCACCCCCAGGACCGCGCGCACGGGTTGGTCGGCCAGCGTCTTCGCCAGGACCGGCCACCGGTCGGCCTCGGTGGTGACGTCGCGGCTGGTGACGACCTGGGCCGTGACGAACGCCTCCGTGCAGGGGCCTTCGCCGGCGTCGACCTCCGTCCTCTCCAGGATGCGCCCGGGTCCGTCGGTGGCCGCGACGTAGCGGAGCATGTCCTGCTCGTCGGCGATGAGCACCCCCGCGCCGCCGACGTCGAAGAGGTCGACACACGCAGCGAGGACCCCGTGCAGGGAGGAGATGACGCTGCCGTTGTCCTCCCGGGAGAGGGTGAGCCGGCGCAGGCTCTCGGCAAGCGCGACCTCATCGATGCTCATGGAGCGCGATCTTCCCCCGTCCAGGGGCCTGCGGGCCAACCGGAGGGCGGCAGCTGCTCGACGAAGGTCTCCAGCAGGGCGCGTGCCGCCGCGTCAGGAGACCCGTCGTGGGTCGAGACCAGCACCCGCGCGACGTGGCGGACCTTGGTGTTGCTGTCCTGCGAGACGCGCAGCATCGTGCGCCACGCCTGCTCGGTGCTGCAGCCGAAGCGCGCCGACAGCAGGCCGATGGCCATGCCGATGTCGCGCTGCGACTTCATCGCCTCGTGGAGGTGTGCCACCTCGTCCCGGAGCGCCTCGGGGGCCTCGGTGGCTCTCAGGGGCTGGGAGGGGTCGCCGGAGGGGGAGTGCTTGCCAGACATGCGCGTCACCTTTCAATGACGTCAGGTCCGCGGACACAGGGCGGAGCGCTTCTTCGAACACGAGAACTCTACAACCCCCACACACCCTCCTAAAGGGGGTGATGGCCAGCGGTGGTCTAGCATTTGGGCGACTCAAGACACGGGTCGACCTACTGCTCATGTGGAGATCAGAGTGCCTCAGTCGCGAGCTCGGCGCGGTCCGCCCGACAACTTCGACTTCCAAGGGTCGGGGGACGAGGCGCGCGCGTGGCTGGACGCGGTCTACGGGACCAGTCTGCGGATGACCGGGCCCCTGGGGTGCGTCCAGCACCGGCGCGAGGACCACGGCAGCGTGGCCTTCGACCACATCCTCATCGACGCATCCATCACCTTCGACTCCGACCCGATGCCCGCCCTGGTGGTGGTCGACGTCCTGGGCGGGGTCACCCACTACACGCGCGACGGTGTGACCGACCGCGTCGAGGATGGCGACTCGGTCCTGGTGGCGGGCTGGAACATGCCATTCACGGGGCGCAGCGAGCACCAGGAGCTCCGCGCCACCACCGTGACCGGCCAGGCGCTCATGGCGGCCGTGCAGGAGGTGGCGCCCGACTATCCGTGGCAGCACATCACCTTCACCTCCTACCTCCCCCGCTCCGTGGCCGCGGGCGCCCGCTGGCGCGCGACGGTGGACCAGCTGAGCGCCCACTTCCCCGACGAGAGCGACGAGCCGGCCCACGACGAGGCCACGCGACTGCTGGTCCACACCCTGCTGGAGACCTTCCCCAACAACGTCAGCGTGCGTGCCGGGTCCGCGGACCCGGTCGACGTCCGCCGCGACACGTCCCCGTCCACGCTGGAGCGTGCCGCGCGGATCGTCGAGGCCCACGGCTTCAACGACCTCGGGCCGGCCGACCTCGCCCGCGAGTGCGGCGTCAGCCCACGCGCGCTGCAGTACGCCTTCCGCAGGCACCTCGGCTGCACCCCCCAGGACTACCTGCGCCGGATCCGCCTCGACCTCGCCCGGCTGGCGTTGCGAGACGGCACGTCCGAGTCGGTGAGCGACGCCGCCGCGAGGTACGGCTTCTTCAACCCGGGTCGCTTCGCCTCCGACTACCGGGAGGTGTTCGACGAGAACCCGCGGCAGACCCTGCACCGCGCGGAGACGTGACGGCGCGGTTCGTTTTGCGGCTGTCGCCGTCGAGGTGAGCACTCCGGCACAGTGGTCGAACTCGCTGGAGACCACGGTGAGCGCCCCACCCGCTGGAAGGAACCGATCCCGTGGTTCCCGCTTTCTGTCCTCACGCATACCCCTCTCGGCTCTCCCGACCCTCCCGTTGTCCGCCCCACCGACGGCAACCCCCGCGCCCGTCGTACCCACGGCATCGTCACCGGACTCCGCGACACGCTTGCCGGCACCCCCGGGCGCCAGGCGCTGGTCGACGACCTGATCGAGGCCAACCTCGGTGTCGCCCGCTCGATCGCCGGCCGCTACCGCAACCGGGGCATCGACCTCGAGGACCTCGAGCAGGTGGCACTCCTCGGTCTCACCAAGGCCGCCCAGCGCTTCGACCCGGCCGCCGGTCATGACTTCTTGTCCTTCGCGGTGCCGACCGTGCGCGGTGAGGTCCGGCGACACTTCCGCGACGCGGGCTGGATGATCCGGCCCCCGCGGCGGATCCAGGACCTCCAGGCTCGCATCTCCGGTGCGCAGGAGGAGATCGAGGCACGACTCGGCCGCTCGCCTCGGCCCAGCGAGGTCGCGGCGCACCTGGGGGAGGAGCTGTCCGATGTCGTGGAGGCGCTCGCGACGGACGGGTGCTTCGCGCCCACCTCGCTCGACTCCCCGGCAGCGGACGGCTCGTCCACCCTGGGGGACCTCCTCGCCGGTGAGGACGCCGACCTCGCCTCCGCCGAGGCCCGGATCGTCCTGACGCCCGCCGTCGGACACCTCGCGCCACGCGACCGCCGCATCCTGCAGCTGCGCTTCTTCGACGGACGGACCCAGAAGGAGATCGCGGAGGTGGTCGGGCTGACGCAGGCGCAGGTGTCCCGGGTGCTGACACGGATCCTGGCCGACCTCCGGGCGAACCTCGTGGGCTCACCCGCGGCCTGACGCAGGGCTGCTCAGGAGTCGAAGCCGAGTCCGGCCGCGTCGAGGGCGCGCAGGAAGGCATTGCGCCGGCCCTGCCGGTGGTCGGCGCGGTCGAGGGACCATCGGGTGAGGTTGATCCCCACCGAGGCGAGCGGCTCCGGCGGGAAGGGGAGCGGGCGCTCGCGCACCATCCGCAGCTCGGTGCGCTCGGTCGGCACGCCTGCCAGCAGGTCGAGCAGCACCTCGCCGGCGAACCGCGTGGCCCCGACACCGAGCCCGGTGAAGCCGGCGGCGTGGGCGACCCGGCCGCTGTGCGTGAGTCCGTAGAACGCGGTGAACTGGGTGCAGGTGTCGATCGGTCCGGCCCACCGGTGCGTGAAGCGGACGCCCTCGAGCTGGGGGAAGGTCGCCAGGAAGTGCGAGGCCAGCCGGGCGTGGCTCTCGCGTCGGTCCTCGTGGCGGACGCTGACCCTTCCGCCCGGGGGATAGATCGCGTCGTAGCCGCCCCAGAGGATGCGGTGGTCGGCGGTGAGCCGGGAGTAGTGGAACTGGTTGGCGAGGTCGCCCAGCCCCTGCCGTCCGGCCCAGCCGACCGAGTCGAGCTGGTCGGCCGAGAGCGGCTCGGTCATCAGCACGTAGTCGTAGACCGGGACGGTCATCAGCCGGTTGCGCCGCAGCAGCGAGGGGAAGACGTTGGTGGCCAGCACCACGTGGTCGGAGGTCACCGTGGCCCGGTCGGTGAGCACCTCGACCGCACCGTCCGCGACGCGGCGCAGGCCGGTCACGCCCGAGTGCTCGTGGATCTCGACCCCGAGGTCGGCCGCGACCCGGGCGAGCTCTCGTGCGAGCCGGGCCGGGTGGAGGAGTGCGTTCTCCCGAGGATCGCTGGCCCCGGCCAGGAAGAGCGGGCTGTCGATCTCGGCACGGACCGCCGACCGGTCGAGGAAGTGCGGCTCGGCGCGCAGCCACTCGACCTGGTGCTCCTCGACCGCGACCGACAGCATGCCCGTGCGCTCGAACTCGCACTCCAGGCCGAGGTCGCGCACGTCGGCCTCGAAGGCGTCGAGGTTCTCCTGCCCGAGACGCTCGAGCACGTCGTACTCGTCCGGCCAGCGGCTGCGACCGTTGTCCTCTCCGTGGGTCAGCGAGGCCTCGCAGAAGCCGCCGTTGCGGCCCGAGGCCGCCCAGCCGACGGTGTGCGCCTCGAGCAGCACCACCCGGCGGCCGGGGTCGCGGCGCACGGCGTGCACGGCCGACCACAGGCCCAGGTAGCCGCCGCCGACGATCGTCAGGTCGGCGCGCGTCGAGGCGGTGAGCTCGGGGTGGGTGGGCGGTGTGCCCGCGTCCGTGAGCCAGAAGACCGCCTGCGCGCTGTCGGCGAGCGAGCGCTCGACCAGTCGGGGGTCGGGTGCGTGCCGCTCGTAGGCGGTGCGATGGGCGGACATGTCGGCGCGGGCGCGGCTCAGCCGGCGGCCGCGGTGAGGGCGGCGTCGAGGATCGCCAGGCCCTCGCGGGCCTCGTCGTCGGAGGTGGTGAGCGGCGGGACCACGTGGATGCGGTTGTAGTTGCTGAAGGGCAGCATGCCGCGCTCCTGGCAGCCCTTCACGATGGCGCCCAGCTGCGGGCTCGATCCGCCGTACGGCGCCAGCGGCTCCCGTGTGGAGCGGTCGCTGACCAGCTCGAGCGCCCAGAAGGCACCCGTGCCGCGCACCTCGCCGATCCACTCGTGCCGCTCCGCGAGGGCACGCAGCCCCGGCCCGAGGACGTCCTCGCCCAGCCGGGCCGCGCGGCCCACGACGTCCTCGTCCTCCATGGTGCGGATGGTGGCGACGGCCGCCGCACAGGCGAGCGGGTGGCCGGAGTAGGTGAGCCCGCCGGGGTAGGTGCGGTGCGCGAAGGTCGCGTGGATCTCGTCGCTGATCGCGACGCCGCCGAGCGGCACGTAGCCGGAGTTGACGCCCTTGGCGAAGGTGATCAGGTCGGGCACGACACCCTCGCCCTCGGAGGCGTGCTCGACCGCGAACCAGCGCCCCGCGCGACCGAAGCCCGACATCACCTCGTCGGCGATGAGCACGATCTGGTGCCGGTCGCAGATCTCGCGGACCCCGGCGAGGTAGCCCGGCGGCGGGATCATGATCCCGGCGGTGCCGGGGATGGCCTCGAGCACGATCGCCGCGATCGTGCCGGGACCTTCCAGCGCGACGACCTGCTCGAGGTGCTCGAGCGCGCGCTGGCACTCCTCCTGCTCCGACGTCGCGTGGAAGGCGCTGCGGTAGAGGAAGGGGCCGAAGAAGTGCACGGTCCCCGCCGAGCCGTGGTCGCTGGCCCAGCGGCGCGGGTCGCCGGTCATGTTGACCGCGAGGTGGGTGCCGCCGTGATAGCTGCGGTAGGTGGTCAGCACCTTGTGCCGGCCGGTGTGCAGCCGCGCCATCCGTACGGCGTGCTCGTTGGCGTCGGCGCCGCCGTTGGTGAAGAAGACGTGGTCCAGGTCGCCCGGCGTGTGCGAGGCGATCAGCCGGGCGGCCTCGGAGCGGGCGCCGTTGGCGACGGCCGGGGCGACCGTGCACAGGTGCGCGGCCTGCTCCTGGATGGCCGCGACGATCCGGGGGTGCTGGTGGCCGAGGTTGGTGAAGACCAGCTGCGAGCTGAAGTCGAGGTAGCGCCTGCCGTCGCCGTCCCACACGTGGCTGCCCTCGGAACGGGTGATCACCATCGGGGAGATCTCGGCCTGGGCGGACCAGGAGTGGAAGACGTGCGCACGGTCGAGCTCGTAGGCCCGCCCGGCGTCGTACGTGCTGGACAGGTCGCTCGCGACGGTGGTCATCTGGTCAGTCATTGCGCGGGAATCCCAGCTCGAGGCCGCCCTCGGGGCGGTTGGCAGGGTCGATCCACCGGGTGGTGACGACCTTGCCGCGGGTGAAGAAGTGGACGCCCTCGGTGCCGTGGGCGTGGGTGTCGCCGAACAGCGAGCGCTTCCAGCCGCCGAAGGAGTAGTACGCCACCGGCACCGGGACGGGGACGTTGACGCCGATCATGCCGACGGTGACGTCCGCCTCGAAGCGGCGTGCTGCGCCACCGTCGTTGGTGAAGACGGCGGTGCCGTTGCCGTACTCGTTGGCGTTGACCAGCGTGACCGCCTCGTCGTAGGAGCCGACGCGCACGACCGACAGGACCGGGCCGAAGATCTCCTCGCGATAGATGTCCATGTCCGGCGTCACGTCGTCGAAGAGCGTGGGGCCGAGCCAGAAGCCCTCCTCGCCGCCGCGGGCAGCCACGTCGCGACCGTCGACCACGACCTTCGCCCCGGCCGCCTCGCCGGAGTCGATGAAGGAGCTCACCCGGTCGCGGTGGGCCCGGGTGACGAGGGGGCCCATGTCGGCCTCCTTGCCCGAGCCGGCGGCCGAGGTCGCACCGGGTGAGCCGTCGCCGATGAGCAGCGTCCGGGTGCGGTCGGCGATCCGGGCGACCAGCTCGTCGCCGATGGGGTCCACCGCGACGAGCACGCTGATCGCCATGCACCGCTCGCCCGCGCTGCCGTAGCCGGCGTTGACGGCGGAGTCGGCGGCGAGGTCGAGGTCGGCGTCGGGGAGGACGACCATGTGGTTCTTCGCGCCGCCCAGGGCCTGGACGCGCTTGCCGTGGCGGCTTGCGGTCTCATAGACGTACTCAGCGATCGGGGTGGAGCCGACGAAGCTGATCGCCTGCACGTCCGGGCTCGTCAGCAGCGCGTCGACCGCGGTCTTGTCGCCGTGCAGGACGTTGAAGACGCCGTCGGGGAGGCCGGCCTCCTGCCACAGCGCGGCGATCCAGTTCGCAGCGCTGGGATCCTTCTCGCTCGGCTTGAGGACCACGGCGTTGCCCGCCGCGATCGCGATCGGGAAGAACCACATCGGCACCATGGCCGGGAAGTTGAAGGGGCTGATGATGCCCACGACGCCGAGCGGCACGCGCTTGGAGTGGACGTCGACGCCGGTCGACGCCTCCTCGCTGTGCCCGCCCTTGAGCAGGTGGGAGATGCCGCAGGCGAACTCGACCACCTCGAGGCCGCGGGAGATCTCGCCCATCGCGTCGGAGTGCACCTTGCCGTGCTCCGCGGTGATGATCGTGGCGAGCTCGCCCTTGCGGCTGTTGAGCAGCTCACGGAAGGCGAAGAGGACCTGGGTACGTCGCGCGAGCGAGGTGGTGGCCCACGGTCGGGCGGCCCGCGCCGCGGATGCGATGACGTGGGTGGCGTCGGCCTCGCTGGCGAGCGCGACGCGCCCCGTGGTCCGGCCGGTGGCGGGGTTGGTCACGTCGCTCCAGCCGGCGGGGGAACCCGTCAGCGAGGCGCCGTCGACCCAGTGCACGATGTCGTCCATACGCCTCATCCTGCGCCGTCCTGCCTGCCGGCGTGGGTGTCGGAACGTAGGCTTTTCGGGTCAGCATCTGACAATCCGTCGCCCCGCGCCCGCGTAGGCTGCTGCCGTGACCGACCTGACGCCCGGGGTGACGCTCGAGGAGGCACTCGCGCTGCCCACGTTCGCGCTGGCGGCGCCCGAGGTGGTCGCCGGCAGGTCGGGGCTGGAGCGGGCGATCCGCTGGGTCCACGCCACCGAGCGCATCGACGTGGGCCAGCTGCTGCGGGCCGGCGACCTGCTGCTGACCATGGGGACGGGGCTGCCGGACGACCCCGCCGGACTCGGGGCCTTCGTCGCCGCGCTCGTCGACGTGGACTGCGTGGGTCTGGTGGTGGAGCTCGGCCAGCGGTGGGAGGCCACCCTGCCGCCGGCGCTGGTCGAGGAGTGCGAGCGGCACGGGCTGCCGCTGGTCATCCTGCGCCAGGAGGCACGGTTCGCCGCGCTCGCCCAGGAGGTCGGCGAGCGGGTCGTCGACCAGCAGCTCACCGAGCTGCGCGAGGCCCAGCGGGTGCACGAGACCTTCACCGAGCTCAGCAACAGCGCCGCCGGACCGGCCGAGATCCTTCAGGCCGTGCAGCGGCTGGCCGTCGGGCCGGTCGTGGTCGAGAACGCCCAGCACCGCCCACTCGACTACCTCGCCGGGCCCCGTGACGCGGGCGGGTTCCTCGACGGCTGGCCGGCCCGGTCGCGCCGGGTCGAGGTCGCCGCGCGCACCGGCTGGGACGCCGCCAACGGATGGCTGGTCACGCGGATCGGTCCTGCCGACCGGGCGTGGGGGCGGCTCGTGATCGGCTCCCCGACGCCACCGTCCCAGCGGCTGGTCGCGGTCGCCGAGCGCGCGGCCGCCGCACTGGCCCTGCACCGGCTCCACGACCGCGACCGCGGCACCCACCTGCGACGCACGCACCGCGATCTCGTCCTGGGGCTGAGCGACGAACCCCACTCCGAGGACGTCCAACGGCGCTGCGAGCTGGCCGGGTTCCCGGTGCGCCGACGGAGTTTCGTCGGGCTCGTGGTGCGCCCCCGCATCGGCTCGGCGTCGCCGGCCGACCTCGACGAGGTCGCCGCCGTCGTGGTCCGGGCCGCCCACGGGTTGCGGCTGCCCGCGCTGGTCTGCGAGGTCGAGCGCGACCTCCGCGTGGTGGTCTCGGCCGCACCCTCGGCGGACGCCGACGACCTCGTCGACCGGCTGGCGGCGCGCGTGCTCGCCCAGCACGACGTCGTACTGGCCGCGGGGCGGGCGGTGAACGAGCGGGACGGCATCGCGCGGTCCCTCACCGAGGCCGGGCAGGTCGCGGACGCTGCGCCGCAGTCGCGCCGTGAGCAGGACCCCGACGTGCACCGGCTCGCCGATCTCCACCTGCGCGGGCTGCTCGCCCTGCTCGGCGAGGACGACCGGCTGCGGCTCTTCGTCGAGCGCGAGCTCGCGCCGCTCAAGCGGCACGACCGCGCGGACGGGAGCCGGACCGACCTCCTCGCCGCCCTGCGCGCGCTGGTGCTGCACCCGGCGAGCAAGACCGAGGCGGCCGCGAGCCTGCACCTCTCCCGGGCGGCGTTCTACGACCGGCTCGCCCGGATCGAGTCGATCCTGGACGCCGACCTCGACGACCCCGACGTACGCGTCTCGCTGCACGTCGCGCTCCTGGCCGACGAGCTGGCCGACGGGCTGGCCGGCGACCGGGCTGGCGTTCTGTCCGGCCAGGCGACGAAGTGACGACAGATCGTCGGGCCGCCTCGGCCTCTCCGGCGGGGGACGATGGCGCCATGTTCCGTGTCCTCGACGTCGATGCCGCCGTGCCGACCACGCCGCTGGACCCCGCGACGGTCGTCGCCGGTGCCCCCGAGGCCGGCTCGCGGGCCCTGGCCGCGGTGGCCGGCGTCGAGGTCGGCGTGTGGGAGATGAGCCCCGGGACGGCCACGGACGTCGAGGTCGACGAGGTGTTCGTCGTGCTGTCGGGCTCCGCGACGGTGTCCTTCACCGACGGCGAGCAGGTCGACCTCGCACCGGGCTCGGTCGTGCGGCTGCGCTCGGGCGAGCACACCACCTGGGTCGTGCGCGAGACCCTCCGCAAGATCTACGTCGCCTGACCAACGCCAGACCAGCTGTGACCGACAGGATGAGCGCCATGACCGACCGCACGGACCAGACGATCCGCAACTTCATCGACGGCGAGCCGGTCGAGTCCGCGACCACCCACTTCATCGACCTGGTCGACCCGGTCACCGGCGAGCTCGACGGCCGGTCCCCGGTCTCGTCGCCCGAGGAGGTGGACCGGGCCTACGCCGCGGCCGCGCGGGCGTCGGAGTCGTGGAAGCGGCTCACGCCCGGTCGTCGGCAGGCCTACCTGCTCGACCTCGCCTCCGCCGTGGCCGAGCGTCGTGACGAGATCAGCGAGGTCCAGGCCCGCGACACCGGCCAGCCGGTGCGCTACATCGCGAGCGAGGAGGTCGACCAGGGTGTCGACCAGCTGCGCTTCTTCGCCGGCGCCGCGCGGCTGCTGGAGGGGAAGTCGGCGGGGGAGTACCTCGAGGGGCACACCTCGAGCATCCGCCGGGAGCCGATCGGCGTCGTCGGCCAGGTGACGCCGTGGAACTACCCGTTCGCCATGGCGATCTGGAAGATCGCGCCGGCTCTCGCCGCCGGCAACACCATCGTGCTCAAGCCCAGCGACACCACGCCCCGCTCGACCGTTCTCCTCGCCGAGATCGCCGGCGCGATCCTGCCGGCGGGGGTGCTCAACGTGGTCAACGGCGACGCCTCGACGGGCCACCTGCTCGTCGAGCACCCGACTCCGGGGCTGGTCGCCATCACCGGCTCGGTGCGGGCCGGGATCGCGGTGGCCTCGTCGGCCGCCCGGCACCTCAAGCGCGCGCACCTCGAGCTCGGCGGCAAGGCGCCGGTCGTCGTGATGCCGGACGCCGACCTGCCGCGGGCCGCCGAGCTCATCGCCGCAGCCGCCTACTTCAACTCGGGCCAGGACTGCACGGCCGCGACGCGTGTGATCGTGCACCGCAGCATCCACGACGAGCTCGTCGACCTGCTGGTGGCCGAGGCGGAGGGCACCCGGCCCGGTCCGCCGTCGGATGCCGAGGCCGACTACGGCCCGCTCAACAACGCGTCCCACTTCGCCAAGGTGGAGGCGTTCCTGACCGACCTGCCGGGTCACGCGAGCGTCCGCACCGGTGGCGCCCGCCACGGTGGGGCGGGCTTCTTCTTCGCTCCGACCGTCGTGACAGGCGTGCGGCAGGACGATCGGATCGTGCAGGAAGAGGTCTTCGGTCCGGTCCTCACCGTGCAGCCCTTCGACGACGAGGCCGAGGCGATCGCCCTGGCCAACGGGGTGCCCTACGGTCTCGCCGGCAGCGTGTGGACCCGCGACCACGGCACCGCCGACCGGCTCACCCGCGAGCTGGACTTCGGGTGCGTGTGGGTCAACACCCACATCCCCTTCGTCTCCGAGATGCCGCACGGCGGGTTCGGGGCCTCCGGCTACGGCAAGGACCTCTCGGGCTACGGCTTCGACGACTACACGCGCATCAAGCACGTGATGAGTGCGCACTACTGAGCTGGCCGCGGCCCCTCCGGGACACCCACGTCGTAGACGTCGAGCAGCTGCGCGAGCGTGCGGTAGTAGCCGACGAGGACCACCAGCTCGGTGATGGTCGTGGTGCCGAGCGCCTGCGCCAGGTCGGCGTACTCGTCGTCGGTGAGGCGGGAGCGGTCGTCGAGCAGCCGCCGGCACAGCGCGTACGCCGACTCCTCGCCGGGGTCGGCGCTGGTGAAGGTGCCACCGGCGAGGCCCGCCAGCTCGTCGTCGCTCACCCCGACGGCGCGGCCGACGCGCTCGTGGGCGTACTGCTCGAAGGCGCTGCCGGTCGCCGCCGCGACCGCGAGGATCGCGATCTCGCGCACCCGGTCGGAGAGACCGGTGCGGTAGCGGATCGCGCTGCCGAGCTCCTGCAGGGGACTGCCGAGGGCGGGGTGGTGGACCATCACGCCGAAGGGGCCCGTCAGGGCGCCGTCCTGCGTCGTGAGCGGGAAGTGCTGGGGACCGGTGGCGCGAGGTCCCGTGGCGATCCGTGCGTGGATCCCACGCTGCTCCTCGGTCAACTCCGCGGGGGTCAGGTCGGGCAGTCTCATGTCTCCAGCATCGTCGAAGGTTTGGCATGCTGGCGTCATGCGCTTCACCGAGCACGAGCTGACCGTCGCCGTCACCGCCGCGGCCAGGACCGTGGCCGGCGGCAGGATCCGTCGTCGCGGCACGGACGACGCCGCGTGGGAGGCGATGTCCAAGCTGGAGCGCTACCACCTCCTCGACGCAGCCGGCAGCCAGGTGCTCCCCGTCCTGCTGGCGCTGCCCGACGTCGAGGTCGAGGCGGGCACCCGCCCGACCTTCACCGACGAGCAGGTCGTCGCCGCGGTCGAGGAGACCCTCGGTGAGAGCGGCGTCGGTGGGCTGCGTGGGAAGATGGGGCAGAAGGTGGCGGTGGCCGCCAAGGTCACGCTCGTGCGTGCGGCGCTCGCGCACCTCCCGGTGCGCCAGGACCCCGACGCGTTGATCGTTCCCGACTCGCTCTGAGCGGTTTCGGGCGGTTCGGGTGGGTCAGCGCCTCTCGAACCTGAGGAACGCGCTCAGGTTCGATGCGTACCGTCGAGCGCGATGACTCACACGATGCGAAACCGCGCCCGAACCGTCCTCGGCCTGGTCACGGCCGCCGCGCTGCTCACCCTGTCCGCCTGCGGCGGAGGCGACGCCGACCCCTCCGCCGACGCCGACGCCGACCCCTCCGCCGGCGCCTCCGCGAGCGCGGGCGCCGATGACCCCGCAGGCGCCGAGCCCGACCTCGAGGGCATCCCGGACGTCGTCGCCGAGGTCAACGGCGAGGAGGTCACCAAGGACGAGTTCGTCCCGATCTATGAGTCGCAGTTCGCTCAGGCCGCCGCCCAGGCCCAGTCCACCGGCCAGGCCCCCGACGAGGACGCCCTGAAGCAGCAGACGGTCGACAACCTCGTGGACACCGAGCTCCTGGCCCAGGAGGCCGACGCCCGTGGCATCGAGGTCAGCGACGACGACATCGATGCCGAGCTCACCGACCTCGCCGAGCAGAACCAGCTCGGGTCCGCCGAGGAGCTGCTGGCGGCTGTCGAGGCACAGGGGGTCACCGCGGAGCAGGCGCGCGAGCAGGTGGGGACCCAGCTCATGGTGGAGCAGCTCGTCGCCGACGAGGACGGCCCCATCGAGCCGACCGACAAGGAGCTGCGCGCGCTCTACGCGCAGGTCAAGCAGCAGGCGGCGCAGTCGGGCGAGACCGCCCAGACGCTCCCGTCGTTCGCCAAGGCCCGCGCGCAGCTGGTGGAGCAGGCCACGTCCCAGAAGGTGGGCGAGGTCGCCCAGGGGCTCGTCGAGGTCCTGCGCAAGGACGCCGACATCACGATCAACCTCTGAGGGGCGGGGTGGCGTACGGCCATGGACCGTTCTCTGGTTGTTACCCACGTGTGACCTTTTGAGGCACTACTGTTCATCGCGTGTGTCTGTTCCCGGTGCCGTCCCTTCCTCCGTCTGAGGCGTCGAGACCGGTCCCGGGGAGGACGATGAGCACACGCGCCCCGCTCCCGCTGCCCTGGACCCTGGGGTTCGGCATCCTGTACTGCGCCATGGCGGCGCTGGCGCGCCTCACCGTCGCGGACGGCCAGACGGTCAGCCTGCTGTGGCCCGGTGCTGGAGTCGCCATGCTGTGGCTGCTCGCGGAGTCCCCCCACCGGCAGTGGCGGGTGTTGGCGCCGCTGACGGTGATCCACGCCGGCGTCTCCTGGGTCACGGGCGCCCCGCCGGAGGTGGTCGTCCTCGGCGCGGTGTCGCTCGCGTGCCAGACCTGGATCACGGTGGCGCTGCTCCGGCGCTGGTGCCCGACGCTCCTCGGTGCCGGCGGCACCGAGAGCTTCCGCTCACCCCGCACGCTCGCCTACACGTGTGCGGCCGCGATCCTCGGCAGCGCCGCCGGCGCGGCGATCGGCGCGCTCGGCGTACGCCTCGCCGGTGACGGGTGGGACACCTGGGTGGTGCAGGCGTGGTTCGGCAGGCACCTCACCGGCCTCCTCGTGGTGGGGTGCATCGGGCACCTGGCGTGGGAGTGGCGCACCCAGCGGGTCGCGCCGCGTGCGCGGGGCGGGTCGTCGACGGAGCTCGTCGTGCTGTGGGCGGTGTCCGTGCTCGTGGTCGGCGCGATCTTCCTCCAGCCGCTCCCGATCGTCTTCCTCGTCATGCCGATGTGCGTGTGGTCCGCAGCCCGCTACCCGACCTTCCTGGCCGCACTGCACGCGCTCGCGCTGGGAATCGGCGCCCTGCTGCTCACCCTCGCCGGACACGGCCCCTCCGCGAACATGGACGACCCGGTGCAGAAGGTCCTGGTCGCCCAGATCTTCCTGCTCGCGGTGCTCCTGACCGGCCTCGCCGTCGGCACGCTGGGTGATCGCATCGACGAGATGGTCGTCCACATGGCGCGGGCGCGAGCGCGAGCGGCCGAGCAGGCCGAGCTGCTCGCGGAGATGACCGAGAGCATGGACGAGGGACTGATCGTGCTGGATCGTGCGGGCACGATCGAGCGCAGCAACGGGGCCAGTCGGCGACTGGCCCACCGGGTCAGACCGGGCGCGCCCGATGCGGAGGCGCTGGCCGCCCTGGTGGAGCTCGTGCTCCACCCGGCCTCGGACCACACCGGGGCATCGCGGGCGGAGCTCGGCGTGGGGGACGTCCAGGTGCCACTGGCCACGGGCGAGGACCTCGTGCTCGCCGTCTCGCGCACCGCGCTGTCGCGGGGGGACGACGGTCGCTCCGGTGTCCTCCTGGTGCTCAGCGAGGTGACCGAGCATCGTCGCGGCCTGCGCCCGCTCGTCGGCTTCGCGTCCACGGCCGCCCACGACCTGCGCGGGCCGCTGACGGCGATCCGCTCCTGGCTGGATCTCGCTGCCCTCGACCTGGCTGCCGACAGCGACACCCTGGCCTCGATCCAGCGCGCCGAGCAGGCCTCGGTCCAGATGGCAGACCTGATCGACGACCTCCTGGCGCACGCCATGGCCCAGGCAGGTGACCTCGTCGCGCGAGACGTCGCCCTCACCGGTGAGGGGGGAGCGCTCGTCAAGGCCGCGACGCTCCTGGGTCCGCACGACGTCCTCGAGGTGTCCGACGCCGGACTGCCCGCGGTGCACGGCGATGAGCTCGCCCTCACCCAGCTCTTCGCCAACCTCGTCGGCAACGCCGTGAAGTACGCCCGTCCCGGGGTGCCGGCGCAGCTCCGCGTGAGCGCGCAGCTCCGGGGGTCACGGGTGGTGATCGAGGTCGAGGACAACGGCGTCGGTGTCGCCGAGCACGAGCGGACCCTGATCTTCCAGCGGTTCCACCGCAGCGACTCGGTGCGAGCCGGCTTCCGCGGCACCGGGATGGGGCTGTCGATCTGCCAGACCATCGTGCAGCGCCACGGCGGCACCATCGAGTGCCTGACCGCCGGGACCGGTCAGGGGTCGGTGTTCCGCTTCGACCTGCCGGCCGCGACGCCCGTGGCCGCCGCGTCCCCCGCGTCCCCCGCGGCGCTTCCCGACGTGCTGGCCAGCGCGTAGGTCCGCCGCGGCCGGCTCGTCTTTGCCGTCGTCGGGATCCCCGGGTACCCGGGGAAACTGAAGGTTCCAGTGCGAAGTTTCGGGGGTGAGGCTCCAGTTTCCCCGGGTACCCGGGGAAACCGACAAGAGAGAAATCGACCAGCGGCGAGACCGCCCACGAACGGATCCTTTGCCGTCAAGGCGATCCTTACCCGATTTGCGGGGTGCGGTGGGTGGTTCCGCAGGTCTACCACTGCGAGTAGGTCCCGGCCGCTTCGCTCAGGCCCGGGACCACCACCACTGACCGCGGGTCACTTCTCGGGTACGACTTGCCGACGCTCGTGAGTGAGGCGCCATGTACCGGCTCGCCGCATGGATGACCAGCCTGCTGGTCGCGACAGGGATCGCGCTCGCGCCGTCCCCCGTGGGCGCCGTACCGGGCGCCCCCGCGATCACGGGTCACCCGTCGGCGACCGTGGAGTCGCCGTACGCCGCCTTCACCTTCGACGCCCCGGGCGCGGAGTCGTACGACTGCCGGGTCTTCCCGGCCGGCACCCCGGGCGCCTCCCGCCCGCCGTATGACGACTGTGGCTCGTCCGGGAGCCATCTCACGCCTGCGCTCGCAGACGGCACGTGGACCTTGGAGGTGCGCGGTCGCGACGCGGGCGGCGCCGGTCCGAGCTCGACGCGGGACTGGACCGTGACGTCGGTGCCCGTCGTGCAGTGGATCGTCGAGCCCAGTGGCAGCTACTCGGGCCGGGTCGTGTCCGCGACCTTCTCCGCCTCGGGCGCCTCCGGCTATGAGTGTCGGCTCGACAGTGAACCCTTCTCGCCGTGCGGCTCCGGACGCGACGGGTTCTGGACGTCCTCGCAGCTCCCCGTGGGGTCGCACACCCTGCAGGTCCGGGCCTCGCGCAGCTCGGTCGTCGGCCCGGTCGCGACAGCGGTGTTCGCGATCGCCGAGCCCCTGGGTCTCACCTGGCTCGAGGAGCCCGTGGACGTCTCCGACGGGCGGACCGTGACCGCGCGCTTCACCGCAGCCGGGGCCAGCGGCTACGAGTGCCGACTGGTGCGGACCGATCCACTACCGGACCCGCTCCCCGTGCTGAGCGCGTGCGGGTTCGGCCGAGAAGGCCTCTGGACCAGCGAGGAGCTCGCTGACGGCGCGTGGCGTCTCGACGTCCGTGGGGTGGACCGCGTGGAGGACGGACCCGTCGCATCGAGCGCCTTCGTCGTCGGGGTCGTCGACACCGTGCAGTGGGTCTCGCGTCCCGCCGCGGCGATCGACGGTCGCGTCGTCTCCGCCACCTTCCGTGCACCGGGTGTGCACACCTACGAGTGCCGGGCCTACCGCACGGACCCTGTCCCGGCCGAGCTGCCGGACTTCAGCTTCTGCGGCAACACCCAGCAGGGCTGGTGGACCTCTCCCGTGCTCGAGGACGGTGGTTGGCGCCTGGACGTGAGGCCACAGGACCTGCGGGGGCCGCGGCCGGTCGCGTCCACCGACTTCACCATCGCGCCGCAGCGAGCGGTCTTCTGGGAGGTCCGGCCCACCGGCACCCTGGGCGGAACGTCGTACGCCGCTGCGTTCCGGTCCGCCGGCGCGCAGAGCTATCAGTGTCGGCTCGACGGCGGGGACTGGTCGGTCTGCGGGTCCGGGGCCGAGGGCCACACGACGGGCACGGCGGACCCCGGCACTCACCAGCTCGACGTACGTGGCGTGGATGCGACCGGCCCCGGTCCCGTGGCCAGCACGACCTTCACCCTGGTCCCGGCCTCGGGTGCGTCGACCGACACCGACATCGTCGTCGGTGCGCAGGGCACGATCACGAGCTCGTGGGCGGCCTTCGCCTGGAGCGCCGAGGACGTCGACTGCTTCCGCTGGGAGATCGACGGTGCCGACGCCGACCTGGACGGTCAGCCCTGCTACAGCCCGACCGGCAACGGCACCTACGCGGTGGCGCAAACCTTCGGCGGCCTGGGCGACGGCGTGCACACACTGCGGGTCCAGGCCCGGTCGGTGGGCGGTGACTACGGCGCGGTCGCGACCCGCACCTTCGGTGTGGACACCTCGGCCGTGTCCCGACCGCAGCTGACCTCGGGGCCCAGCGGCACCGTCGCGACGCCGTGGGTGGCACTGTCGTGGTCGGCGACGGAGGCGGAGTGCCTCCGGTGGGAGCTCGACGGCGCCGACGCCGATCTGGACGGTCAGCCCTGCTACAGCCCGACCGGCAACGGTGCCTACGCCCTCGCGCAGGGCTTCGGGGGCCTGTCCGACGGGATCCACGTCCTCCGCATCCAGGGGAGGTCCGGCGCTGGCAGCTTCGGAGAGGTGACCACCCGATCGTTCACGGTGGACACCGCGGGTGCGACGCGGCCCCGCATCACCAGCGGGCCGCCCCAGGGCGCGACCCTGCCGAGCCCCGGCGTGGCCTACGCCTGGACGGCCGATCAGGTCGAGTGCCTGCGCTGGGAGCTCGACGGCGCCGACGCCGACCTCGACGGCCAACCCTGCTACAGCCCGACCGGCAACGGTGCCTACGCGCTGACGCAGGCGTTCAGCACGCTCCTGGACGGACCGCACTCCCTACGGCTCCAGGGTCGCTCGTCGGGAGGGACCTACGGGCCGGTCACGACCAGGTCGTTCACGGTCGACACCACCGCCGCCGCCCGGCCGCGGCTCGTCTCCGGGCCTGCCGAGGACGCAACGATCCCGACCGCCGCGGCAGCCTTCTCCTGGGCCGTGGACGAGGCGGAGTGCTTGCGGTGGGAGCTCGACGGCGCCGACGCCGACCTGGACGGCCAGCCCTGCTACAGCCCGACGGGCAACGGTGCCTACGCCCAGGCCCAGTCGTTCACCGGTCTCGCCGACGGCCTCCACACGCTCCGCCTGCAGGCCAGGTCGTCCGCCGGGTCCTTCGGTCCCGTCACGACACGCACGTTCCGGGTCAACAGCGGCCCGTGGGTGACGGTCTCGTCCCAGCCCCGCCAGGTGCTGCCGACGGGGACGGCCGCGATGGCCTGGTCGGCCCCCGGAGCGAGCTGCTTCCGCTGGGAGATCGACGGCGCCGACGACGACCTTGCCGGTCAGCCCTGCTACGACCCGGTGGGCAACGGCGCCTACGCCCAGCAGCAGACCTTCACCAACCTCGTCGACGGCACCCACGTGCTGCGCGTCCAGGCGCAGGCGACCGGCGGCGCCTACGGCCCCCTCACCCGCGTGGAGTTCACGGTCGAGACCAAGGCGCCGGAGACCACCATCACGTCCGGCCCGTCGGGCTTCGTCTCCTCGACCGGCGCCTCGCTGACCTTCACCGCGGACGAGACCGCGACCTTCCAGTGCAGCCTCGACGGTGGCCCCTACGCGACCTGCGCCTCGCCCCACGTCCTGTCCGGGCTCTCGCAGGGGGAGCACACCATCGCGGTCCGTGCCGTCGACCTGGCCGGCAAGACCGATGCCACGCCGGCCACCCGATCCTGGACCGTCGACACGGTGGACCCGACCGTGATCGACCTGACCGGACCCTCGGGGGTGGTGGTCGACCCCGACTTCACGGCCGTGCTGACCTATCAGGCCGACGAGCCGGCGACCTTCGAGTGCCGCCTGGTCCCGGCCTCGTTCGTGCCCTGTGGCTCCACCATGTCGTACGACGGCCTCCCGGACGGCAGCTACCGGTTCGAGGTCCGGGCGATCGACCGGGCCGGCAACCGCAGCCCCGTCGCGTCACGCGAGTGGACGCTGGTGACCGACCCGCCCGAGACGACGATCACCTCGGCGCCGTCCGGCGCCACCTCCTCGACCTCGGCGACGATCACCTTCACGTCCCCGGACAGCCCCGTCACCTTCGAGTGCCGGCTGGACGGGGCGGCGTACGCCGGGTGCACCAGCCCGCTCCAGCTGACCGGGCTCTCGCAGGGCTCGCACACCGTCGAGGTGCGTGCGGTCCTGCAGGGGTCGCTGCGCGACCCCTCCCCGGCGGCGGCCACGTGGACCGTGGACACCGTCGCGCCCACCACGACCATCACCTCGGGCCCTTCTGGCACCGTGGGCGCCGGCCCCGCCTCGTTCTCGTTCACCGCCGACGAGCCCGCCACCTTCACGTGCCGGCTCGACGGCGAGGCGGCCTACGCCTGCACCTCTCCCGAGGGCCTCGGCGCCCTCGGCTCCGGCAGCCACACGTTCCGTGTGCGGGCCACGGACGCGGCCGGCAACCTCGGGCCCGAGGCCACCCGCACCTGGAGCATCGACAGCGTCGCCCCCGTGGTGACCATCACCGGCCAGCCGTCCGCCGTCACGCAGCAGACGAGCGGCACCGTCACGTTCACGGTCGACGACGCCACCGCCACGGCCGAGTGCCGAATGGATGCAGGCGCATGGAGCGCGTGCTCCTCGCCGTCGACCCGCAGCGGCCTCACCGAGGGCCCGCACGTCCTCGAGGTCCGCGCGACCGACCCGGCAGGCAACGTCTCGGACATCGCGTCCGCCCAGTGGCGCGTCGACACGACCGCCCCCGTGGTCTCGATCACGACCGGACCCACCGGCTCCATCACCACGACCGCCGCCACGCTCGGCTTCACCGTGAGCGAGGCCGCGGACACCTTCTGCCGCGTGGACACCGGCACCTTCACCCCGTGCACCTCCCCGCACGCCTTCACCGGGCTCGCCGACGGAGTCCGACGGCTGCAGATCCGGGCGACCGACGCCGCCGGCAACACCGGGCCGGTCGCCGAGCGGGTGCTCACCGTCGACACGGTGGCCCCCACCGTGACCATCACGGACGGTCCGATCGGGACCGTCGCGCAGACCACCGCCGAGGTGACCTTCACTGTCGACGAGTCGCCGGTCACCACCCGCTGCAGCCTCGACGGCGCCGCCTTCGCCATCTGCACCAGCCCGGCGACGTACTCCGGGCTCGACCAGGGTGCCCACACCGTCCAGGTCCGCGCGACGGACGCGGCCGGCAACACCGGCCCCATCGCCTCACGCACCTGGACGGTGGACACGCCCGAGCCCGAGACCACGATCGACACGCGCCCCGCCGCGGTCAGCAACGACACCACCCCGGTCTTCACGTTCAGCTCCGACACCGGAGGCGCCACCTTCGAGTGCCGGCTGGACGGAGCCGCGACCTTCACGTCCTGCTCGAGCGGGATCGAGGTCGCTCCGCTGGCCGACGGGTCGCACACCTTCCGGGTGCGGGCGGTGGCCGCCGGGCTCGCGGACCCGACCCCCGCGACGTACACGTGGACGGTGGACGCGACCGCCCCCGTGGTGACGGTGACCCAGCGGCCCACGGGCGTGAGCAGCATCGTCGGCAGCAGGTTCGTCTTCTCGGTCAACGAGGCCGGGCCCATCGAGTGCCAGGTCGACGGCGGCACGTGGCAGCCCTGCACGAGCCCGTTCGACCCGGTGCTGACCGACGGCTCCCACACCGTGCGGATCCGTGCCACCGACGAGGCCGGCAACGTCGGTCAGACGAGCGTGATGTCGTGGACGGTGGACGGGACCGAGCCGGACGTCGTCATCACCTCGGGTCCTTCCGGCAACCACGCCAGCCGGACCGCGACCTACACCTTCACCGTGAACGACGCGAGTGCCACGGTCGAGTGCCTGCTCGACGGCGGCACCTGGCTGCCCTGCTCGAGCCCGCGGACCTACACCGGGCTCATCGACGGGCCGCACTCCTTCTCGGTCCAGGCCACCGACCCGGCGGGCAACCCCGGCGCCGAGGGCCGGACGTTCTTCGTCGACGCCACGCCGCCGGTGGTGACCTTCACCAGCGGCCCGCCGGCCGCGACCACCGCGCGGACGGCCCACCTGGAGTTCACGGTGGACGACGGCACGGCGGTCCTCGCCTGCCGACTGGACACCGCGGCCTTCGCGCCCTGCGGGTCGCCGGTCGACCTGGCGGGTCTGGCCGACGGCACCTACGCGTTCCAGGTGCGGGCCACGGACTCCTTCGGCAACGTCGGCACGGCGACGCGTAGCTGGGTGGTCGACACCACTGCGCCGACGGTGACCATCACCGCTGGTCCGGCGGGCACCGTCGCGACCGCTGACGTCTCCTTCTCGTTCGTCTCCGACGACGACCCGGTGACGTACGAGTGCCGGATGGACGCGGCCCCCTTCGCGGGCTGCTCGACACCGCGTGCCTACGTCGCCCTTCCGGCCGGCGCGCACCGCTTCGAGGTGCGGGCGACCAACGCAGCCGGGCTCGTCGGAGGGGTGGCCGCCCGTGACTTCACCGTCGCCGTCCAGGGCGATCCCACGCTCGCGGTCCTGATCGCGGCCCGTACGACCGGCGGCGCACCGCTGTCGACCACCGGCCTCGGCGACGACTTCGTGCTGCGGGCAGCCCTCACCAACAGCGGTCCGGTCTCCTCGGACAACACTGTGCTGACCGTGCCGCTGTCCGCCGACCTGAGCCTGGTCGGTGCGCTGCCCGCCGGTTGCTCGTCGCCAGACGCCGACGGGCCGGTCACGTGCGCGATCGGCTCAGTCGGTCCGGGGGCGACCACCACGATCGACCTGAGGGTCGAGGCCACGTTCGCGTGCACCATCTGGGGCGACTCATCCAACCAGAGCGGACCCGCCGGGACGCTGCTCGGCACGACCGGTGACGACGTCATCTGTGGTGGGGGTGGGTCGGACGAGATCCTGGGCAGGGGTGGCGACGACGTGGTCTGGGGCTACGGGCCCACCGGGACCGTCGGCTCCGGTGCCTCGGTCTCCTACGGCCCCGGCTCGCGCAGTACGACGGCTCCCGCCGCTGCCACGGTCGTGATCGGCGGGGCTGACGGCGACGACACGATCACCACCGCCCAGGGCAACGACACCGTCCGCGCCGGCGCCGGCTCGGACGTCGTGAGCACGGGCGCCGGGACCGACACCGTGGACGGCGCCGACGGCAACGACAGGATCGACACCGGCTCCGGCAACAGCTCGGTCACCGCCGGCGCCGGTGCCGACACGGTCACCGGTGGACCCGGTCTCGACACCGTGGACGGCGGCGACGGCAACGACACCATCACCACCGGTGACGGGGCGGACACCGTGGACGGCGCCGGCGGCAACGACACGATCGACGCCGGGAGCGGCGCCAACTCCGTCCGTGGCGGGACCGGCGACGACCGCATCACCTCCTCGGCCGGCACGGTCCTGGGTGAGGACGGCAACGACACGATCGCTGGCACGACCGGGTCGGTGGACGCCGGGGCCGGGAACGACCAGGTCGGCTCGACCAGGGGCCCGGTCAGCGGCGGACCCGGGGACGACACCATCTCGGGCACCGTCGGTGCGGTCAGTGGCGGCCCGGGCAACGACACCATCTCGGGCACCGTCGGTCTGGTCAACGGCGACGACGGCAACGATCAGATCACCGGCACCTCCGCAGCCGACGTCATCAATGGCGGCAACGGCGACGACACCATCGACGCCGGGGGCGGGGACGACACGGTCGACGGCGGTGACGGGACCGACACGCTCCGTGGCGGCTCTGGCAACGACACGTTGCGGGGAAGCTGGGGCGGTGACGCGATCTACGGTGCCGACGGCAACGACACGCTCGTGGGCGACACCGGCGACGACACGCTCCGGGGAGAAGCGGGCAACGACGTGATCAGCGGCGGTGACGGACTGGACAAGCTCTACGGCGGGACCGGCAACGACCGGGTCTCCGGAGGCGCCCTCAACGACAACATCCTGGGCGAGGCAGGCAACGACGTGCTGAGCGGGGACGACGGCAACGACGTGATGTACGGCGGCGCCGGGGACGACGACATGTCGGGAGGCGACGGCAACGACGACGTCAACGGCGATGCCGGGGACGACGACGTCGCCGGCGGCGCGGGCGACGACCGCCTGTGGGGCGAGGACGGCGACGACCTCATGGCAGGCGGCGCCGGGGAGGACAAGGTGCTCGGTGGCACCGGTCACGACTACCTCGACGGGGACGGGGGCGACGACAAGATGAACGGCGGCCTCGGCCGGGACGTGCTGCGCGGCGGCGGCGGCAACGACGACCTCGACGGCGGCGGGACCTCACAGTCCAAGCAGGACGCCCCGCGCGACCACTGGAACCGGCTGTACGGCGATGCCGGTGGCAGGGACATCTGCCGGTTCGGACCAGGGTTGGCAGGGCAGATGACCAACTATCGCGACGACACCTGCGAGCTGCGCCAGCCGGGCCTGTCGGTGCCCGGCCGGGGTTGGCTCAACGGATCGGCCGTCCGGTTGGACCGTGGCCGGAACCTGAGGGGCTACCCCGGCTGAGAGCCCTAGACGTTGCGCCGGTACTGGCCGCCGACCTCGAAGAACGCCTCCGTCACCTGCTGGAGCGAGCAGACACGGGCTGCGTCCATCAGCACGGCGAACACGTTGTCGCCGGAGATCGCAGCGTCCTTGAGCCGGGACAGCGCCTCCTGGGCCTCTGCGCCGTGCGCGGCCTGGAAGGTCCGCACGCGGGACAGCTGCGACTCCTTCTCGGCCTCGGTCGCTCGCGCCAGCTCGATCTCCTGCGGCTGCGCGTCGGCGGCCGACTCCTTGACGAAGGTGTTGACGCCGATGATCGGCAGCGACCCGTCGTGCTTGCGGTGCTCGTAGAGCATCGACTCGTCCTGGATCCGGCCACGCTGGTAGCCGGTCTCCATCGCTCCCAGCACCCCGCCGCGCTCGTTGATCGAGTCGAACTCGGCGAGCACCGCCTTCTCGACCAGGTCGGTGAGGTCGTCGATGATGAACGACCCCTGGAGGGGGTTCTCGTTCATCGCCAGGCCCCACTCGCGGTTGATGATCAGCTGGATCGCCAGCGCACGGCGTACGGAGTCCTCCGTCGGCGTCGTCACCGCCTCGTCGTAGGCGTTGGTGTGCAGGCTGTTGGCGTTGTCGTAGATCGCGATGAGCGCCTGCAGCGTGGTGCGGATGTCGTTGAAGTCCATCTCCTGCGCGTGCAGCGACCGGCCGCTCGTCTGGACGTGGTACTTCAGCTTCTGCGAGCGCTCCGAGGCGCCGTACTTCTCCTTCATCGTGACCGCCCAGATGCGGCGGGCCACGCGGCCGAGCACGCTGTACTCGGGGTCCATGCCGTTGGAGAAGAAGAACGACAGGTTGGGCGCGAAGTCGTCGATCCTCATCCCGCGCGCGAGGTAGGCCTCGACGTAGGTGAAGCCGTTGGCGAGGGTGAAGGCGAGCTGGCTGATGGGGTTCGCCCCGGCCTCGGCGATGTGGTAGCCGGAGATCGACACGGAGTAGAAGTTGCGCACCTGCTGCTCGATGAACCACTCCTGGATGTCGGCCATCATCCGCAGGGAGAACTCGGTGGAGAACAGGCAGGTGTTCTGGCCCTGGTCCTCCTTGAGGATGTCGGCCTGCACGGTGCCGCGCACGTTCGCCAGGGCGTACGCCGCCAGCTGCGCGCGCTCCTCGGCGTCCGGCTCGCGGGACTCCCGCTCGGTGAAGGCGTCGACCTGCTGGTCGATCGCGGTGTTGAGGAAGAACGCCAGCACGGTCGGGGCCGGACCGTTGATCGTCATCGAGACGCTCGTGGTCGGCGAGACCAGGTCGAAGCCGTCGTAGAGGGCCTTCATGTCATCGAGCGTCGCGACCGAGACGCCGGACGTGCCGACCTTGCCGTAGACGTCCGGGCGCGGGTCGGGGTCGCGGCCGTAGAGGGTGACGGAGTCGAACGCCGTCGACAGCCGCGTCGCGTCGTTGCCGTGGCTGAGGATCTTGAAGCGACGGTTGGTGCGCGCCGGGTCGCCCTCGCCCGCGAACATCCGGGCGGGGTCCTCGTTGTCCCGCTTGAAGGGGAAGACGCCCGCGGTGAAGGGGTAGTAGCCCGGCAGGTTCTCGTTGCGCCAGAAGCGGACCAGCTCACCGTGGTCGGTGAATCGCGGCAGCGCGACACGGGGGATCGCGTTGCCGCTGAGCGACTCCTTGGTCAGCCGGGTGTGGATCTCCTTCTCGCGCACCACGACGACCTGCTCGTCGCCGGAGTAGGACTCCACGACGGCCGGCCAGCCCGCGATCTGGTCGGCGACCTCGTGCGGGACGGCCTTGCGCGCGGACTCAAGGAGCTCCGCGACGCCGCCCGCGTCACCGTCGCCGAGCTGGTCGGCGACGAACTGGACGCGCTGGAGGTCGCGTGCCGCCTCGGCGAGCTCGGAGGTGCGGGCGTGGTAGCCGCGCACGGTCTCGGTGATCTCGCTGAGATAGCGGACGCGGTCGGCCGGCACGACCTGCCGGATGCCCGAGGAGTGGCGTACGTCGACGTGGGGCAGCGTGCCGTCGGTGACCTCGAGGCCGGTGTCGGCCAGCTCGGCGCGCAGGTGCTGGTAGAGCGCGGTGACGCCGTCGTCGTTGAAGGTCGCCGCGCTGGTGCCGAAGACGGGCATCTCGTGCGGCTGCTTGCCGAACGCGTTGCGGTTGCGCACCAGCTGGCGGCCCACGTCGCGCAGCGCGTCCTTGGCGCCGCGGCGCTCGAACTTGTTGATCGCCACGCTGTCGGCGAAGTCGAGCATGTCGATCTTCTCCAGCTGCGAGGCGGCGCCGAACTCCGGCGTCATCACGTAGAGCGAGTGGTCGACCAGCGGGACGATGCCCGCGTCGCCCTGGCCGATGCCCGGCGTCTCGACGATCACCAGGTCGTGGCCGGCGGCCTTCACCACGTCGATCACGTCGGCCAGGTGGTCGGGCACCTCGTGGGCGCCGCGGGTGGCGAGCGAGCGGAAGAAGACCCGGTCGCCGTCGAGGGAGTTGGCACGGATCCGGTCGCCGAGCAGCGCGCCGCCCCCCTTGCGGCGGGTGGGGTCGACGGCGATGACGGCGATGCGCAGCTTGTCCTGCTGGTCGGTGCGGAAGCGGCGTACGACCTCGTCGGTCAGCGACGACTTGCCCGACCCTCCGGTGCCGGTGATGCCGAGCACGGGCACGACGCGGCGCGCGGCCGCCTGTCGGAGCTCGGTGAGCATCGCCTCGTCGAGGCGACCGCCCTCGGCGCCGGTGATCGCGCGGGCGACGGCGAACCGGTCACCTGAGAGCACCTGCTCGGCCGTGACTTCGCGGTCGGACCAGAGGTCGACGTCGCAGTCGGCGACGACGGAGTTGATCATTCCCACCAGGCCCATCTTCTGGCCGTCCTCGGGGGAGAAGATCGTCACGCCCGACTCTCGGAGCCGGGTGATCTCCGACGGCACGATGACGCCGCCACCACCGCCGACGACCTTCACGTGCCCGGCACCCTGGGCCCGCAGCGACTCGACGAGGTATTCGAAGTACTCCACGTGGCCGCCCTGGTAGGACGACACCGCGACTCCCTGGGCGTCCTCCTCCAGTGCCGCGTCGACGACCTCCTGCACGGAGCGGTTGTGCCCGAGGTGGATCACCTCGCAGCCCTGGCTCATGAAGATCCGCCGCATGATGTTGATCGACGCGTCGTGGCCGTCGAAGAGCGCGGAGGCGGTGACGAGCCGGATCGGGTGCTGCGGGATGTGCAGGGCGGTGCTGTGCGGGTCGGCCATGGATTGATAGTAGGACTTCCAAGTATTACTCGCGAGTCACCAGCCCGACCCCGCTGTAACGCCCTGTTAGTGGTTGTACCCACCCTGATGCATGGGGGTGGGTAGTGGCAGTAACAGGGCGTTACAGGGGCTGGCCGCTCAGAGCGACTCGCCGAGCCCCGTCCGCAGAGCGGTGAGCCGGTCGGTCAGGTCGCGTACGTCGCCCTCGGGCAGGCCCGGGTCCTCGAAGACCGCGCCGTTGAGCGCCGCCGTCGCCTCCTCGACCGCCTCGCGGCCAGCGTCGGTGAGCACCGCCCGCACGACGCGCTTGTCGGCGTCGCCGCGCACGCGTTCGACGTAGCCCTGCGCCACGAGCCGGTCGACCGCGCTCGTGACGCTCGTCGGGTGCACCTGCAGGAGCGAGCCGAGCCGCGACATCGGCATCGCCGCCTCGCGGGTGAAGGACAGCAGCCGCAGCACCTCGTAGCGGGCGAAGGTCAGGCCACGCGGTCGCAGGACACCGTCGATGCGCTCCATGAGCAGCTGCTGGGCCCGCACCACCGAGGTCACCATCGCCATCCCGTCGGCGGCGTCCGCCCAGCCGTGGGCCACCCACTGCCGGTGGGCCTCGCCGATCGGGTCGCGGGTCATGGCTGGAGGTTAGCCACCGAGCGTGGCGAGCACCGCGTGCGCCTCGACCATCGCCGGGCCGTACCACGTCAGCAGCCGGCCCGACACCAGCCGAGTCGGGGTGGTGAAGGCCTCCGGTCCGTCGTCGGCGGTGAAGACGTAGGGCTCGTCCGGCAGCAGTACGACGTCCGCGCCGGCGTCGTCGATCTCCGAGCGGGGCACCGTCGGGTAGCGCCCGTCGCGCTCTGCCGGACCGTGCGCGAGCACGTTGGCCAGCCCGGCCCGGGTGAGCAGGTCGTCGGTGAAGGTCTGCGACCCGACGACCATCCACGGGTCGCGCCAGATCGGCACGGCCACCGCCAACCGGCGAGGCAGAGGCGTCGCCCACAGGGAGCGCGCCTCGACCAGCCAGGGCGGGTCGGCCAGGCCCAGGGCGGTCGTGAAGAGACGCGACATCGACTCGAGCGACTCCTCGACGGTCTCGATCCGGGTCACCCAGACGGCGACCCCGGCCTCGCGAAGGCGTCGGACGTCGAGCTCGCGGTTCTCCTCCTGGTTGGCCACGACGAGGTCGGGGGCCAGGGCCCGGATGGCCTTGAGGTCGGGGTTCTTGGTGCCCCGTACGCGGGCCACGTCGAGGTCGGCCGGGTGCGTGCACCAGTCGGTGGCGCCCACGAGCCGGTCCGGCACCGACGCGGCGAGCGCTTCGGTCAGGGAGGGGACGAGGGAGACGATGCGGGTCGCCGGACCCGTGAGGGGGACGTCGGCGCCCAGGTCGTCGTGCATGGGTCGAGGCTAGTGACCCGCAGGGGTGGCGAGAGTCGACAGGTGCACGTGATGGAGTGCTCCCATGAGCAAGCACGCCGGGCCGCGCCCGGGACTGCCGGTCGACGGCGTGCCACGGGAGACCGCTGAGGGGTGGACCTTCGCGGCCCGCAACCCCGCCACGGGCGAGACGCTCTGGGACGTGCCGGACGCTGGTCTCGAGGACGTCCGGGTCGCCGCACAGGCGGCGTGGCGGGCCTTCCACGACACCGCGTGGAGCACCGACCGGGAGCTGCGTGCGGACGCGATCGGGCGTCTCCAGGCCGAGCTCGTCGCCCGCTCCGACGACCTGGCCCTCCTCCTCGCCGCCGAGACCGGGGTGCCCGTGGCGCTGCGCGCCATCCACCTCGACGCCCCGATCGCCCAGGTGCGTGCGGCTCAGCAGGAGTCCCCCGGAGTCACGGCCGTGATCACCCCGGCCACCTCACCGCTGGCGGCGGCCCTGGCGGAGGTGGGTCGCGTGCTCGTCGCCGGTGGCACCGTGGTCCTCAAGCCGGCTCCCGAGGCGGCCACCGCAGCACTCGAGCTCGGTCGGATCGCGCTCGACATCCTGCCCCGGGGCGTGCTCAACGTCGTCTCCACGCGCGACGTCGACGTCGCGATCGCGCTCACCCTCGACGACCGTGTCGACGAGGTCTCGCTGACCGGGTCGGCGGTCGCCGCGGACCGGGTCCGGGTGGCGGCGGAGCGCGCCGGCAAGCGCGTACGCCTCGACGTCGGCGCCCCACTCGTGCGCCACGTCGAGGACGACGACCACCTCGTCGACGTCGTCGCGGACGCCGCGGTCACCGTCGCGGCCAACGCCGGCCAGGGGTGCCGGCTGCCGGCCAGCGTGGTGGTGCCGGCGCACCGCTACGACGAGGCCCGACGCGCGGCCGTCGCGGCGATGGCCGGGGTCGTGGTCGGCGACCCGACGGAGTCCGACACCTGGTGCGGACCGCTCCGCTCGCCCGTGGCGCGCGACCGCGTCCTGCGCTACGTCGCCCTCGCCCGCGCCGAGGGGGGCACCGTGGAGGCCGGCGGGCACGCCCTCGACCGCGACGGCTGGTGGATCGCTCCCACCGTCATCAGCGGCCTGGGACCCCAGTCCCGGCTGGTGCGCGAGGAGGTCCTCGGGCCGGTGCTCATGGTCGTGGCCGACGCATCGGCACGTGCATGACCCCGTCCTCGTCGAACGCAGGACCGGTCACCTCGAAGCCGTAGGACGCATAGAAGCCGGTCAGCCCCGTCTGGGCGTCGAGCCGCACCTCACGCTCACCGCACACGGTCATCGCCTCGTCCATCAGCAGCGCCGCGAGGCCGCGGCCACGTCCGGCCGGCGCCACCACGACCCGGCCCACCCGCGCCCAGTCGCCGTCGTCGAGCACCCGGAGGGTCCCGACCACCACGTCGTCCTCGAGCAGCACGACGTGCCGGGTGGCCATCTCGAGGTCGCGGCCGTCGAGGTCGGGGTAGGGGCAGTCCTGCTCGACCACGAACACCTGCTGGCGCAGCCGCCACACCTCGTACGCCGTCCGGGGATCGAGCTCGTCGAAGCCGACGGTGCGGACCTGGGTGCTCATCGCAGGAAGTCCACGACCTGGCCGAAGGCGCGGCGCGACTCCGGGGTGAAGGGCAGCAGTCCGTAGACGTGGATCAGGTCGGGCTCCTCGATCGAGGTCAGGTCCCAGCCGGCCTCGGCGGCCCGGCGGGCGAGCAGCCGGCAGCCCGGGTGGAGGAGGTCGCGGGTGCCGTAGAGCATCACGGCCCGGGGCAGCCCGGTGAGGTCGGCGAGTGCCGGCGAGACCTCGGCGCGGCCCAGGTCCTCGGCCGACCCCGCCCACCACGCGGCGTACGCCTGCACCTTGCCGAGGAACAGCCACGGGTCGATGGCGTCGACGGCCCGCGTCTCGGGGGTCGAGGTGGTGAGGTCAACCCACGGCGCGTGCATCACCAGGTGCGTCGCCGGATTGAGGCCGCGCTCGCGCATCGAGACCGCGAGGGCGAGAGCGAGGCCGCCACCGGCCGAGTCGCCGGCCAGCACCACGCCGTCCTCCTCGTCGGTCCACCGCGCCACGTCCGCGACCAGCGCGTCGTGCGAGTCGGCCCAGGTGTGCTCGGGTGCGAGCGGGTAGTCGGGCATCACGACCCGCGCCCCGATCGCGTCGGCCAGCCGCGTGGCGTACCGCACGTGGAATCCGTCGATGGGCGCCATGAAGCCGCCGCCGTGGACGTAGTAGAGCGTGCGGTGTGCCGTGCGCCCGCGGGGCGTCAGGAGGTGGGAGGGGAAGCCGATGTCGGTGATCGACACGTCCCAGCGCCTGGCGAAGCCGGGCGTGGCCCGGGTCGGCAGCGTCCGCACCAGGGTGCGGTGCCACGCCTCGACGCGGGAGCGCTCGGAGGCCTCGTCGTCCAGCTCGCGGGCCCTGCGGACCCGGGGGACGAGGGCGGCCAACAGGTGGTGGCGGAGGCTGGGCACGTGGGCAGCCTACGGATGCGCCACGGGGCCGGACGGATCTCGTTCCGTCCGACCCCGCGGCTGCGGTGAGGGTCAGGCGGCCCGGAGGCGCGCCTTCTTCTTCACCACGCGGACGTTGCCCGCCCGGTCCGTGGCCTTGGCGCGGACGACGATCACCCTGTTGCCGTTCTTGCGCTTCACCTTGGTCACCGAGACGGTGCAGTCGTCGAGGCCCGACCGCGGGTCGGAGGCCACGCAGCGGATCGAATCCGGCACGGAGCGGTAGGCCTTCTTGCCGCTGAAGCCCTTGATCGTGGCCTTCGGCCTGCCCTTGTCGATGTGGAGCGTGGTGCTCACCGAGGCAGAGTCGCCGTCAGCCGTCCTGACTGCTGCCGTGAAGGTGCGGCCGTGCTGGGCCCGAGGGACCAGTCGGGGCGTGGGGCACGAGCCGACCAGCGCGCTGCCGTTGCCCTCACAGGTGTAGGTGATGGTCACCGGCGAGCGGTGCCACCCGAACTCGGTCGCGGGGAACTCGCTGGAGAGTGAGGCCGTGATCGTGGGCCTGCCGACATTGACCTGCACCTTGCCGGTCGCAGGGGTGGCATCGGTGTTGCCCGCGGCGTCGGTCGCCCGCACCTCGAACGTGTAGCCGCCGTCGGCCAGGCCGGAGAAGGTCTTCGTCGTGCCCGCGCAGGACTGCCAGGCAGCCTGGGTCGCACCGGAGATGCGGCACTCGAAGGTGGCCGGGTCCGCGTCCGAGGCGAAGCCGAAGGTCACCGAGCTCGTGCCCACCACGGCTGCCGGTGCCGCCGTGACGGTGGTCTCCGGAGCGGTGGTGTCGACAGTGAACTCGTGCACGGCCGGCGTCGGGTCGGCATTGCCGGCTTCGTCGACCGAGCGCACCTGGAAGGTGTAGCCGCCGTCGGCGAGCGGGCCGAACGACGTTCCCTCGGTGTCGCAGTCCACGAAGCCCTTGCCGCCGGCTCCGACCAGGCGGCACTCGAAGAAGTCGAGATCCTCGGCGTCACTGGAGTAGGTGAACGACGGGGTCGTGTCGTTGCTGAGCGCCAACGGAGCCGAGGCCACCCGAGTGTCACCGGCGACGGTGTCGACGGTGAAGTCGTACGTCGCGGTGTCGCCGACATTGCCGGCGCGGTCGGTGACCCGGACGCCGAAGGTGTAGTCGCCGTCCTCGAGCTCCTCGGAGGTGAAGCCCTCCGCGTCACAAGGGGACGGGGTTGTCGATGCGGCATCGGCGGGGACGAGGAAGCACTCGAACGAGTCCACGTCGCCAGCCGGCTCGGCCAGGTAGGTGAAGCTCGGCGTGGCGTTGTTGCCGAGCATGTCGGGCGCGGTCTCGATGCTCACATCCGTGGCCTCGGTGTCGACGACGAAGTCGTACGACGCCGGCGTCGGGTCGGCGTTGCCAAGATCGTCGATGGCGCGGACGTCGAAGGTCCAGTCGCCGTCGTCCAGGTCGGTGAAGCCAGTGCCATCAGCGTCGCACGCCTCCCAGGCCGGGAGGTCGATGCTGTCGGGACGGTTCAGCGTGCACTCGAAGGACTCGGCATCGCGCGAGCTGCTGGAGTAGGTGAAGGACGGGCTGCTGTCGTTGCTCAGCGCCGCCGGGGCGCTGTCGATCTCCGTCTCGGCCCCCGTGGTGTCGACGGTGAACGTCGCGGAGGCGGGGGTCGAGTCGACCGACTCGTTGATGTCGACGGCCCGCACCTCGAAGGTGTAGGTCCCGTCGGCGAGGTCCTCGTAGGTCTGGCCCTCGTCGTCGCAGGTGGTGAAGGCGCCCGGCGTCTCGTCCACGGGGGTGATCCGACACTCGAAGCGCTCGTGGTCCTCGTCAGTGGCCGTGGAGGTGTAGGTGAAGGTCGGAGCGACGTTGGAGCGCTCCTCGGGACCGGACGTGATGCTGGTGTCGGGCGCGTCCACGTCGACCAGGGACCCGTTGCGGAAGCTGAGGACGTGTCGACCCATGACGTCGGATCCACGGGAGGTGTGGATCAGTCCGGTCTCGGTGTTGCCGTCACTCTGTGCCGCCCCGTCGCCAGAGCCAGGGAGGTAGAACTCCTCGCTGCTGTCGGTGAGGTAGAAGCTGTAGCCGAGGGTGGCCCCGTAGGGGGCGTCGATCCGACCGTAGTTGTAGACGACGTCGAAATCACCCGACTGGAGGTCGGACCGGTCGACCACAAGTGCCTGGATGTCGCTGCGGTAGGTCGTGCCCCGCGCGAAGAAGCCGATGTCGAGCCAGTTCACGCACAACGCCGGGCGACCCGCGTACGTCGTCTGGCCGTACGTCATGGGCGTGCCGGTGTACTGGGTGTCGAGGTCGGCGGAGAACGCCCACAGGTAGGCAGTGCCGATGTCACCCGGCAAGTAGATGAAGCCGTTGTTGCTCACGTACGCGTCGGACCACGTCGTGCCCGCGAAGCTCACGGGCGATGTCAGCGGGGTCGGGCCGAAGGAGTTGTCGTCGTTGAGCGGCGTCACGGTGTCCGCGCAGCCCGGGTCGTCGATGATCGCCGAGGTGGCCGCTGAGGCCGCCGACGGGACGAGCGCCACGGCGCTGGCCGCCGACAGGAGTGCGACGGACATGCCGCGCGCGAGGCGCGAGGTCCGTCGGGAAGGCATGGTCATGTGAACCTTTCCGAGTTCGAAGCACGTACCCGACGGTCGCGCTCCGAGCATCAGACCGCGTTTCACCAACCCCCGTGGGAGAAGGCGGGACTGGCCAGCAAAGATGGTCACTTCGGACCATGCCGCCCGTCCGAGCCGTGAGATGCCCCGCGTCCTTCACGACCGAGGGCTCACCACCGGGTGGCGAGGAGATCCGGCTGCAGGTCGGTAGACTGGGCGGCGAAGACAGGGGAGCACGCCCGACGTGCTGAGAGTGCGGACCAGCCGCAGACCCTCTGAACCTGATCCGGTTAGCACCGGCGATAGGGAGTCACGATGAAGCAACCACCCGTCCGCGCTGCCCTCACCACGGCGATCGCCGCCCTGCTCGCGGGCTGCAGCCTCGCCGGCACGAGCAGCGAGGCCCAGGACCGCGCCACCTCCTCGACCACGGATCCGGCCGGCGGCACCGTCGTCCTCGCCACCCATGAGTCCTTCCACCTGCCCAAGAAGCTGGTGCGGGCCTTCGAGGCCGAGACCGGCTACGAGCTGGAGGTCCGGGCCTCCGGTGACGCCGGGACGCTCGCCACCAAGCTCAGCCTCACCGCCGACAACCCGATCGCCGACGCCGCCTTCGGCATCGACAACACCTTTGCCTCGCGCCCGCTCGACGAAGGGGCGTTCGCCGAGGTCACACCGTCGCTGACCCCGCCGGCGGAGTACGCCCTGGCCGAGGGCGGCGATCGCCTCGTCCCGATCGACTCCGCGAGCGTCTGCGTCAACGTCGACACGACCTGGTTCGCCGCCGAGGGCATCGACCCGCCGCGGACGCTGGACGACCTCACCGACCCGGCGTACGCCGACCTGCTCGTGACCCCCGGCGCGTCGACCAGCAGCCCGGGCATGGCCTTCTTCCTCGCCACCGTCGCGAAGTACGGCGACGACTGGCCGATGTATTGGAGCGACCTGCTCGCCAACGGGGCCACGGTCGTCGACGGCTGGGAGGACGCCTACTACGGCGACTTCACCGCCGGCTCCGAGACCGGCACCCGACCGATCGTGGTGTCCTACGACTCCTCCCCGGCCTTCACCGTCAGCGACGGCACGTCGACGACCGAGGCGCTGCTGGACACCTGCTTCCGGCAGGTCGAGTACGCCGGGGTGCTCGCCGGAGCGGACAACCCCGCGGGCGCAGCGGCGCTGATCGACTGGATGCTCAGCGACGAGGTGCAGAGCGCCCTGCCGGAGTCGATGTACGTCTTCCCGGTCATGCCGGACGCGGTCGTCCCGGCCGACTGGGCGCAGTTCGCCCCGCAGCCCACCGACCCCTACGAGGTCGCGTCCGAGGAGATCGCGGCCAACCGCGAGCAGTGGCTGACCGAGTGGACGGACGTCATCTCGCGGTGAGGCGCGTCGCCGCCCTCCTCCTGCTGGCCGCCGGGCCGGTGCTGGTGCTCGGAGTCCTCTTCGTCCTGCCGGTCACCGGCATGGTCGCGGAGGGAGCAGTGGTCGACGGCAGGTTCGCCCCCGGCGCGGTGCTCGAGGTGCTCGCCCGCCCACGGGTGCACCGGGTCGCGTGGTTCACCGTGTGGACGTCCGCGACCGCGACGCTCCTCGCCGTCACTCTCGGACTGCCGGCGGCGTACGCCCTGCACCGGCTCGCGCTGCCCGGCCGCGCCGCCGTGCGCGCCGCCATGCTGGTGCCGTTCGTGCTGCCGACGGTGGTCGTCGGCGTGGCCTTCCGCCAGCTGCTCGGGGAGGGTGGACCGCTCGGCTTCCTCGGGCTCGACCAGACGCCGGTCGCCGTCATCTGCGGCCTCGTGTTCTTCAACGTCGCCGTGGTCGTCCGCACGGTCGGCGTCTCCTGGGAGTCGCTCGACCCGCGTCCCGCGCAGGCCGCCGCCGCGCTCGGCGCCTCGCCGTGGCAGGTGCTGCGCACGGTGACGCTGCCCGCGCTGCGACCTGCGATCGTCGGTGCCGCGACCATCGTCTTCCTCTTCTGCGCGACCGCCTTCGGCATCGTGCTCACCCTCGGCGGGGTCCGCTACGCGACGGTCGAGACCGAGATCTACCTGCTGACCACGACCGTGTTCGACCTGCAGGCCGCCGCCGCGCTCTCGGTGCTGCAGCTGGTGGTCGTGATCGCCCTGCTGGCCACCGCGGCGCGGCTGCGTGCGACGCCCGACCCGACGGCCCACCGCACGCTCACGCCGGTGCGCGCCGTACGTCGTGGCGACGTGCCCGCGGTGGTCGCGACGGTCCTGGTGCTGGCCGCGGTGCTCCTGCCGATCCTCACGCTGGTGCTCGGCTCGTTGAGCGTGGCCGACGGCTGGGGCCTCGGCAACTACCGCGCACTCACCACGGCCGGCGACAACCGGGCGCTGCTGGTGCCGGTGACGACCGCGCTCCTGACCAGCCTGCGCACCGCCGTCGACGCGACCTGGATGGCGCTGCTGGTGGGCGGCCTGGTCTCGCTCATCGTCACCCGCCGCTCACACTCCGTCACCGAGCGCCGGGTCCGGTCCGTGCTCGACGGGTTCTTCATGCTGCCGCTCGGGGTGAGTGCGGTGACGCTGGGCTTCGGCTTCCTGATCACCCTCGACCGGCCGCCGCTCGACCTGCGTGACTCGCCGCTGCTCGTGCCGATGGCCCAGGCGCTGGTGGCGCTGCCGCTGGTGGTGCGCACGCTGACCCCTGTGCTGGGTGCCATCGACGATCGGCAGCGGCAGGCCGCCGCCTCGCTCGGCGCGTCGCCGTGGCGCACCCTGCTCACCGTCGACCTGCCGGTGGTGTGGAAGCCGATGCTCGCGGCCAGCGGCTTCGCGTTCGCGGTGTCCCTGGGGGAGTTCGGCGCGACCTCCTTCCTCGCCCGCGACGACAACCCGACCCTGCCCGTCGTGATCTTCCGGCTGATCGGCCACCCCGGCGAGATGAACTACGGCATGGCGCTGGCCGCCTCGGTCGTGCTCGCTGCTGCCACGACCGTGGTGATGCTGGCGGTCGAGCGGCTGCGCGTGCCAGGTGTGGGAGCACTGGGATGACGGCCGCTGGGATGACAGGCTCGTCGACGATGCTGCAGCTCACCGACGTCACCGTCCGCTACGGCGACGCCGTTGCCGTCGACGACGTGTCACTCGACCTGGCCGCGGGCCAGGTGCTCGCGGTGCTCGGACCCTCGGGGTGCGGGAAGTCCACCCTGCTGCGGGCCGTGGCCGGGCTCGAGCCGCTGTCGTCGGGCTCGATCTCGTGCGACGGCGCCGACCTCGCGGGCACCCCGACCCACCGGCGCGGCTTCGCGCTGATGTTCCAGGACGGCCAGCTCTTCGCCCACCTCACCGTCGCCCGCAACGTGGCGTACGCCCTCAAGCTCCGTCGTACGCCGTCCGCGCGCGTGGCAGCGCGGGTGCGGGAGCTGCTCGAGCTGGTGGGCCTCGTCGGCTATGGCGACCGGCTGCCGGGCACGCTGTCGGGTGGAGAGCGCCAGCGCGTCGCGCTCGCCCGGGCCCTCGCCGTCGAGCCGCGGCTGCTCCTGCTCGACGAGCCGTTGTCGGCCCTCGACGCCACCCTGCGCGAGCGGCTGGCCGGCGAGCTGCGCGAGATCCTGCACGCCGCCGGCACCACCGCGCTCCTGGTCACCCACGACCACGACGAGGCCTTCGCGCTCGCCGACCGGCTCGCGGTGATGCAGGACGGCCGCGTGGTGCAGTCCGGTGCGATCGAGGAGGTGTGGCGCTCGCCGGTGGACGAGGAGACCGCCCTCTTCCTCGGCTATGCGCGGGTGCTCCGCGGCGAGTCGGCCGCGCGGGTGCTGGGCGCCGCCGGCCTGCCGAGGACCCCCGCGGTGGCGCTGCGCCGCTCCGCGCTCGTGGTCGACACCTCCGGGCCGATCGAGGCGCGGGTCGAGTCCGCCCGGGTGACCCCGGAGCGGGTGCGCCTCACGGTCGTCGCCGACGGGGTCGGCACGGTCGATGCGGTGGCAGCCCTGGGCAGCCGCGTGTCGCCCGGCGACATCGTCGCGCTCCGCGTCGAGGTGACGCGTCTCGCAGTCCTGCCGATCACGTCCGGCGCTTGACCCGTCCCTACACTGACCTGCGTGTACCGACCGGCTTATGCCCTGCTCGTAGGAGTCGCCGCCACCATGGGCGTGCTGGCTCTGACGGCCGCGTTCGTGCTCGACCGACCGCTCGTCGACCCCGAGGGCTTCCTGGGGCCGTCGTGGCTGCGGTTGCCGCTGCTGGTGCTCGGCGCGTTCCTGCTCGACCTGCTGCCCCGCACGCTGTGGGGCTCGCGGATGAAGTTCGCGCTGATGCCGGCGATCGCGAGGGAGCGGGTGAAGGCCCACTGGGACCGCGAGCGGATCGTGCTCACGGTCCTGGGCCTGGTGTCCTTCTACATCACCTATGTCTGCTACCGGAACCTCAAGTCGTTCCTGCCCTTCATCATGGGTGAGGACAAGTACGACCGTGAGCTGCACCTGATCGACCGGGCGCTGATGTTCGGCCACGAGCCCGCGACGATCCTGCACACGATCTTCGGCACCGGGATCTCGGCGCACTTCCTCTCCACGATCTACCTGTGGTTCCTGCCGCTGGTCCCGCTGGCGCTCGCGGCCTGGCTGGTGTGGTCGCGCAACATCACCTTCGGCTACTGGTTCGCCACCTCGCAGTGCCTGGCGTGGACGCTCGGCACGGCGTCCTACTACGCCCTGCCCACCCTGGGGCCCGGTTTCCAGTACAGCTACCTCTACACCGACCTGCCCGACACTGGGTCCAGCGCACTGATGGAAGCGCTGTCCTACGGGCGCTCGGGAGTGCTCCGTGACGGAAGCGAGGGTGCAGTCCAGTCCGTGGCGGGCTTCGCCTCCCTCCACGTCGCGATCACCCTCCTGGTGGCGCTGATGGTGCAGTACACGTTGCGCAGCCGGATCCTCCACATCGTCTTCTGGGCCAACTTCGCCATCACCGTCGTCGCCACCCTCTACTTCGGCTGGCACTACATCGCCGACGACCTCGCCGGCGTCGTCATCGCCTTGTTCTCCTTCTGGCTCGGCGGACTCGCGAGCGGGCAGAAGTTCGATCGGCACGGGTTGGCGTCCCACCCGACCTCCACCACCTCCCAGGTGCCTGTCGACGCCGGGTGAGCGTCGTACGGCCTTGCGGGGTCGGGCTCGTGTCGCGTTCCCCGGGTACCCGGGGAAACTGGAGGTTCCAGTGCGAAGTTTCGGGGTGGAGGCTCCAGTTTCACCGGGTACCCGGGGACTCCGACGACCCCGAGGCAGCCGCCGACGGCGCCGCCGAACGAATTACAAGAGTGTAGTTCGTCAAGCCGACACGCCGATGGCATGGCAAAAAGATGAGAAAAGTGTTCCCAGTGTGACGAAAGTTCACTAACGTGCCTCGAGTTGCCCGTGCGATGGGGAAGTCGCACGGACCCTGAGACCCCTGAGGGAACCCCCGTGCCCGTCGCTCCACCGCCATACGCCACGCCTGCGCCGCGTCGTACGACAGCGCGCTGGGCGACGGCCGTCGTCCTCGTGGCCGGCCTGGCCTGGGGTGGCCACGGTGCCGCGTTCGCCGACGAGGACCAGGTCCCCACCGAGGCGGACATCGCCGCCGCCCGGGAGCAGGCGGCCGACAAGGACCGGGACGTCTCGGCCGTGCAGGGCGACCTGATCCGCGCCAACCTCGCCCTCGACGCGGCCGGGGACACCGCCGCCCAGGCCGCGGAGGCCTACAACGGTGCCCGGTGGCGCGCCGAGCAGGCGATCGAGGAGGCCGCCCGGGCCGAGACCGCCGCCGAGAGCGCCCGCGCCGACGTCGCCGCCCAGCGCGAGCTGTACGCCGCCACGGTCGTGCGGTCCTACGAGGAGGCCTCGCAGGTCCAGGGCCTCGCCGCCGTGGTCGAGGCCGACGGCATCGAGTCCCTCATCGACCGCAGCGTCACGATGGGGAACACCTCCGAGGCCCTCGACTCCCAGTACGACGCCTACACCGCTTCGTCGGTGGTCGCCGACGTCACGGCCGGCACCGCCGCCCGGGCATCCGAGCGGGCAGCCGCCGCCGAGCTCGAGGCCGAGCAGGCGCGCAACGCGGCCGCCGCGGCCGAGGCCGACGCCGGCTCCCAGGCGGAGGCGGTCGCGGCCACCAAGGCCGACCTGATCGCCGAGCTCGCCGCGCTCCAGGGGATCAGCGTCCGGCTGGCCGAGAAGCGCCAGTCCGCGCTCGAGGAAGCCGCCGCCGAAGCAGCGGCCGCCGCAGCCCAGGCGGAGGCAGAGGCGGCAGCCCAGGCAGCTGCCCAGGCAGAGGCCCAGGCAGCTGCCCAGGCAGAGGCCCAGGCCGAGGCCCAGGCCCAGGCCCTGGCCGAGCAGCAGGAGCAGCAGCCGACCCCGACGCCCACGGCGACGCCGACCAGCAAGCCGACCCCGACCCCGCCCCCCGCCCCGACCCCCACGCCGACGCCGACTCCGGCGCCGACCCCGACCCCGACCCCGACGCCCACGCCCACGCCGACTCCCACGCCGACCCCCACGCCCCCGCCCGCTCCAGCGCCCGGGAACGCGTCCGCGGCGATCGCCTTCGCGACCGCACAGATCGGCAAGCCCTACAAGTACGGCGCCTCCGGTCCCGACGCGTGGGACTGCTCGGGCCTCACGGCTGCGGCCTGGGCCAGCGGCGGCACGTCGCTGCCGCACTACTCGGTCGCGCAGTACACGCAGTCGACGAAGATCAGTGCCAGCCAGCTCGTTGCCGGCGACCTCGTCTTCTGGGGCTCGTCGAGCAGCCCCGGCTCGATCTACCACGTCGCGATCTACATCGGCGACGGCCAGATCATCCACGCCCCCCGCACCGGCCGCAACGTCAGCCAGGAGTCGATGTACTCCTGGCGTGCGCCCAACTTCTTCGCTCGCCCCTGACCCGTGGGGGCCGGGGACGGGACCCGTCCGACCTCGACCCGTGGAGACAGGGCCTAGCGGACCTTGCGGGCGAACCTCGCGGCCAGCTCGCCGGGATCGAGGTCACCGTCGAGGATGAGCCGCGTCGGCCAGGCCGTCGTGTCCAGCCCCGACAGCTCCTCGAAGAGCGCGAGGTCCTTCGCGTACAGCTCGGCCACCCGCGCCAGGTCATCGGCCGTCGGAGCGGTGCCGGGGACCTGGTCGGCACCGGCGTGCCAGTTCTTCAGCGGTGGCACGTGCTCGAAGCGCGGCAGCTCGAGGAAGTCGGTCGTGCGGTGGACGGTCTGCTCGAAGTCCCCCAGCATCGCGCGCAGCTCGAGCAGCAGCCACTGCTGGCGACCGAAGAGCTCGAAGCCGCGCTGCAGCTGCTCGCCGTAGAACCCGCGGGCCAGGCCGGTCATGTGCCGCCACCGCATGGTGCGTACGTCGGTCGGGACCGTGTCCGGCAGCGCGGTGTGCGGCCACTCGATGAGGAAGTCGGGCCAGTCGGGCCACGCCAGGTTGCGCGAGCGCAACATCACCCAGTGTGAGAAGAGCCGCTCGAGCGGGTCGCGGAAGACGGCGATGAGCGGCATCCCCGGGTCGTAGGCACGCATCCGCTCCATGGCCCGCGGCCAGTAGAGATAGGTGGGGGTCGCATCGCCCACGAGCCGGTGGACCGCCGACCGACGCGGGGCGGAGTAGTCGCGCGCATAGTCCGGCGCGGACCAGTCGACGGTCTCGTCGTCGAAGTAGTGCCGCTCCTTGTCGGGCGGCTGGCACACCAGGCGGTGCTGGTTGAGCGTGACCGCCAGCGTGGACGTGCCGCCCTTCTGCACGCCGACCACGGCGTAGTTGTAGGCCATCTCGCCCAGGGGAGCGGAGGAGGCGGACTCGTTCATCGCGGTGAACCTACCGTGGTTTCGACGTCTCGTCGCGACCTCGCAGGCTGGCTCGCGGGTGTGCTCGACCTCCCTGCCCACGCGCCGCGCTCGTTCGCCGTGCCGCACTGGTGCGTGATGGCTACCGTGGGAGCCATGACCACCGACGAGGCGCCGCCCATGGCCGACGAGATGCCCACCGTCGTCCCCGAGAAGCAGGGGGTGGAGGTCGACGAGGACGCCGTCCATGCGGACACCACGGGCTACCGGCAGCCCGAGGTCGACGTCGACGCGCTCCGGGTCCTGCTCGACGGCCGCTACCGCGAGGTCCGCGACCTGGTGCGCGCCAACCTCGTGGAGCACGCACAGGTCCTCCTCGACGAGGAGCAGCTGAGCACCGCCGACTTCCGCGAGCGGGTCAAGGACGTCGTGGTGATGATGGCCGGCACCGGCCAGACCGGCATGGGCTTCCCGGAGGAGTACGGCGGCGGCGGCGACATCGGCGCCTCGGTGGCGGCCTTCGAGACGCTCGCCTTCGGGGACCTCTCGGTGCTGGTGAAGGTCGGCGTGCAGTTCGGCCTGTTCGGTGGTGCGATCCTCCAGCTCGGCACCAGGGCCCACCACGACGCCTACCTGCCCGATCTCGTCAGCGGCCGCACCATGGGCTGCTTCGCGATGACCGAGTCCGGGCACGGCTCCAACGTGCAGGCCCTCGGCACCGTCGCGACGTACGACGCCGCGGCCGAGGAGTTCGTGATCACGACCCCCGACGACAGCGCCCGCAAGGACTACATCGGCAATGCGGCGGCCCACGCCGAGCTGGCCGCGGTCTTCGCCCAGCTCGAGGTGGACGGCGTACGCCACGGCGTGCACGCGTTCGTCGTGCCGCTGCGTGAGAACGGGCGTGTGCTCGACGGCGTGCGCATCGAGGACTGCGGTCCCAAGATGGGCCTCAACGGTGTCGACAACGGCCGGATCTGGTTCGACGGCGTCCGGGTGCCACGCACGGCGCTGCTCAACCAGTTCGCCGAGGTCACGCCCGAGGGCCGCTACCTCTCGCCGATCGACAACCCCGACAAGCGGTTCTTCACGATGCTCGGCACGCTCGTGCAGGGGCGCGTGTGCGTCGGCGGTGCCGGCATCAACGCCGCCAAGGTCGCGCTCACCATCGCCACCCGCTATGCCGTGCGCCGTCGCCAGTTCGAGGCCGCCACACCGGACGAGGAGCAGCTGCTCCTCGACTACGGCATGCACCAGCGCCGGCTCTTCCCGCTGCTCGCGCGGACCTACGCGCTCCACTTCGCGCAGGAGGTCGTCGCCGGTCACCTGCACGAGGTGTTCAGCGGGCCCGGGCCGACCGAGGAGGGCAACGACGAGCACGCCCGCCGGATGCTCGAGTCGCGGGCCGCAGGCACCAAGGCGCTCGGCACCTGGCACGCCACCCGCACCATCCAGGAGTGTCGCGAGGCCTGCGGTGGTGCGGGCTACATCAGCAAGAACCGGTTCGCTGCGCTCAAGGCCGACACCGACGTCTTCACCTCCTTCGAGGGCGACAACCACGTGCTCCTCCAGCTCGTCGCCAAGGGGCTGCTCACCGACTACTCCAGCGAGTTCGAGGACATGGACCAGCTCGGCATGGCCCGCTTCGTGGCGGGGCTGGCGGTGGAGACCGTCGTGGAGCGGACCGCGGTGCACAAGCTGGTGCAGTCCGTGCGCGACCTGCTCCCCGGCGGGGATGCCTGGGACCAGGAGGCCGGACTCCTCGACCCCGCCTACCAGCTCGCCATGCTGCGCTTCCGCGAGGAGCACATGATCGGCGGCGTCGCGCGTCGCCTCAAGCGCGGCATCGACCAGGAGATGAATGCCGGCGCGGTCTTCTCCCAGGTGCAGGACCACGTCATGGCGGCCGCCCGCGCGCACACCGAGCGGCTGGTGCTCGAGGCGTTCGTCGCCAAGACCGCCGAGCTTCCCGACGGCGACCTCAAGGTCGCGCTCAACCTCCTGTGCGACCTGCACGCCCTCACGACGATCGAGGCCGACCGGGCGTGGTTCATGGAGCACGGCCGCCTCTCCAGCGCCCGCTCCAAGGCGCTCAGTCGCGAGGTCAACTCCCTGTGCCGCAAGATCCGCCCCCTGGCCGTCGACCTCGTCGACGCCTTCGGTGTCCCCGAGCAGGTGCTGCGCGCCGACGAGCTCATCGGGTGAGGCTGGATCCGACATGAGGCTGCCCGGGCTCGGCGGCTGGCGGGAGGACCCGCTGTGGTCCTACGTCTACCCCTGGCTCGTCGACTCGGGTCCCGTCGGTCGCGCTGCCTGGCGCGCCGGGATGGGCAGCGACCTCCGGTTGCTGCACGCGGCTGCGGCCGAGATCGGGACGCTGCCGGCGGGGGCGCGGGTCCTCGACGTGCCCACCGGCTCCGGAGTGGCCCTGCGGGGCGTGCGCCGGGGGCAGGGGCTCGACGTCGTCGTCACCGACATCTCCGCCACGATGCTCCAGCGCGCCCGGACCACCGCAGCCCGCCTCGGTGTCGCCGACCAGGTGCGGGCGGTCGTCGCCGACGTGGGCGAGCTGCCCTTCGCCGACGGATCCTTCGACCTCGTCGTCTCGTTCACCGGGCTGCACTGCTTCCCCGATCCGCGACGGGCGATCGGCGAGATGGTGCGCATGCTCGCCCCCGGCGGCGCGATCACCGGCAGCTCGCTGTTCACCGACACCGGGCCGCGCTACGAGCCGATCCGTCGGGGTGGCACGCGCCTGGGCATCCTGGGCCCGATGTGCACGAGCGAGGAGGCGCGCGCCTGGCTGCAAGGCGCAGGCTGCTCCGAGGTCGGGCTGTCCCTGCACGGTGCCCTCGGCTACTTCCGGGGTGTGAGAGGAGAGGTGTGATGACCTTCGGAGGACTGCCGACCCGCTGGCGACCTGCCGGCACCAGCCGCGGGCTGGCGCTGGTCGCGCCCGGCCGCGCCTACCCGCCCTCGGCCCCGCTGCTCGACTTCGCCCGCGTGGCGCTGGTGCAGCACGGCTTCACTGTCCAGCAGCTCTGGTGGGACAGCACGGCCCGCGGTGAGGAGGACCCCGATGCGTGGGTACGCCGCCACGTCGAGGCCGCGCTCGCCGAGGAGGACGCCGACCACGTGCTCGTCGTCGGCAAGTCGCTCGGCACCCGCGCAGCGTCGTACGCCGCGGAGCGTGGGCTCGACGCCATCTGGTTCACCCCCCTCCTCGTCGAGCCGCAGGTGGCCGAGGCGATCGCCGCCAACGCCGGTCGGCAGCTCCTCGTCGGGGGACTGGCCGACGAGCTGTGGGACGCCGCTGTCGCACGTGAGCTCGCCGACAACGGGTGCGAGGTGCTCGAGGTCGCGGACGCCGACCACGGCATGGGCACGCCGGACGCGGTCCGCACCGCCGAGATCCACCTCGAGGTGGCGCGGGCGGTGGCGGCGTTCCTGGCCCGGCTGTGAGGCGCTGGCAAGCGTCAGCGAGCCGCTGCGTCGGGGCACAGCGCCCGGATCAGGCTGGGCAGCAGCACCTTCTCCGAGACCATGTGGTCCTGGCCCGCCAGCACCTCGTGGGTGGCACCGGGGATCGCTGCTGCCAGCGCACTCGCCACCAGGTGGAGATCGACGGAGCTGCGCTCCCCGACCATGACGTGGACCGGGACGGTGATCTCGGCAGCAGCGTCCAGCGGCGGTGGTTGTGCGGTCAGGTCCATGTCGTGGCGCAGGGTGGGCGCCAGCGCTCGCAGACGACTCCAGCCCGGCATGAGGGGCAGCAGCGCGGCGAAGACACGCGGCATCCCGATGCCGACCAGGAAGTGCTGAAGTGCGCGTCCGTGCCGACCGCGGGTCAGCAGCGCGTCCACCTCGGCGCGGAGGACGGCGTACGTCGTGGCCTCGCCCTCGTCGGCCACCCACGACGCGTCGTACAGCACGACGCGCTGCACCCGGTCGCCCAGGCGCCGGGCCGCATGCACGGCGAGCACGGCGCCCGACGAGTGCCCGTAGAGCAGGGCGCTGCCACCCAGCTCGTCGATCAGGGCTGAGATGTCCTCCACCTCGCGGTCCAGGGACCACTCGGCGCTGTCGCCCGAGTCCCCGCGGCCACGCCGGTCGTAGGTCAGGACCCGGAAGGCGCCGGACAGCACCTGCGCGCCGGAGCGGATCGGCCCGAACGTGCGGTGGCAGATGGCTCCGGTCACGTAGACCAGAGGTGGACCGTTGCCGTGGATCTCGTAGGCCAGGTGCGTGCCGTCGGCTGAGCAGGCACTGCGGAAGTCCGTCCGACGTCCCATGGCTGGTACCCCCGCAGCAGTTTATGGACTGGTCAGTGTGATGTCTGACAAAGTAGACTCACTGGTGTGAAGAGTCAAGGGTCAGGTGGGTTGCGGCCCTCGTCGCTGGCGAAGCGACGCGCGATCCTGGCCGCCGCGGAGGAGGCATTCCTCGCCGCCCGCTACGACAGCGTCACCATGGACGAGATCGCCGAGCTGTCGCAGGTGTCGAAGCAGACCGTCTACGCACACTTCGGCACCAAGGACCAGCTCTTCGTGGAGCTCGTCGCCGCGATGACGCGTGCGGCCGGCGACGCGGTGCTCGCCGAGTCGGCCGTGCCCGAGACCCGCGCCCAGGTCGCCGCGACCCTGGAGCGGGTGCTCGGCCACCAGCTCGCGGTGGTGCTGTCGCCACGCCTGGTCCGGCTACGTCGCCTGGTGATCAGCGAGGTGTCCCGGTTCCCCGACCTCGCGGGCGCGGTGTTCGAGCACGGCCCGCGTCGCGCCATCGCCACCCTCGAGGCGCTCCTGCGCGAGCTCGACGCGCGTGGGTGGGTGCTGGTGCCGGATCCGGCCATGGCCGCCGAGCAGCTGAACTGGCTGGTGATGGGGGCGCCGACCAACGCGGCGATGTTCCTCGGTGACGACGTCGCGCCGGGCGCAGTCGAGCAGCAGGCTCACGTCCGCGACGCCGTGGCCACGTTCCTGGCGGCGTACGGCCCTCGGTCCTGATCCGAGATCGCGCGGACGACCCTCAGGCGTGCTCGCCCAGGCTCTCGTCGGCGAGGTTGTCGACGTCGTCGCCGTGGCCCTCGGTCTTGAAGCGCTCGAACGACGCGTGGACCTCGGCCTCGGCCTCGACCCGGCCGACCCAGTCGGCACCCTCGACGGACTTGCCGGGCTCGAGGTCCTTGTAGACCTCGAAGAAGTGCTGGATCTCCAGCCGGTCGTACTTGGAGACGTGGTTGATGTCGCGCAGGTGCTCCAGGCGCGGGTCGTGGCTCGGGACGCAGAGCACCTTGTCGTCGCCGCCGGCCTCGTCCGTCATGCGGAACATGCCGATCGCGCGGCACTCGATGAGGCAGCCCGGGAAGGTCGGCGACTGCAGGATCACCAGCGCGTCGAGGGGGTCGCCGTCCTGGCCGAGGGTGTTCTCGATGAAGCCGTAGTCAGCCGGATAGGCGGTCGAGGTGAAGAGCATGCGGTCCAGGCGGATCCGCCCGCTGAGGTGGTCGACCTCGTACTTGTTGCGCTCGCCCTTGGGGATCTCGATCAGCACGTCGAAGTTCAGCACGTCTTCCTCCACACTCTCGGCACGCCGTCGGGCCGTCTCAAGGTGACACTCTGCCGCGTCCGACGAGGGCCCGACGCGTTGTTGTGAGGTGCAGTCTCGCGCACAATGGCCCCGATGCGCGAAGCGAGAGGGTCGAAAGGTCGACGACGGGGGGTGCGCCACCTCGTCGTGGCGTGGGTGCCACCACTGCTCGTGCTCGCCCTGCTGGCGGCTGGCGTGGGCGCCTACCGCTTCGAGTGGGGGCCGCGCTACCTGCCCGGCCTGACCGCCGACCCGGTGACCGAGCCGGAGTCCGTGCTGCCACCCGCCGGACTGGAGCTGCCCGACTGGCTGCCCCCGCCCACCGACGCCGACGCGACCAGCGCCGCAGCCCCGATCGCGCCGGACCTCGTGGCGGCTGCCGTGACCCCCGAGCTGAGCGACCCCGATCTCGGTCGCCACGTCGTCGGCGCGGTGACGTCGCTCTCGCCCGGCTCCGATATCTGGACCTCCGGCGACGGCCGCTACCTCCCGGCGTCCACGACGAAGCTGCTCACCCTCGGCGCAGCGCTGGCGACGCTCGGGCCCGAGCACACCTTCACCACCCGCGTGGTCCGTGGCGAAGGCGCGCGAGAGGTCGTGCTGGTCGGCGGTGGCGATCCGCTGCTCGCCAGCCAGCCACCCACCGTGGCCGAGGCGGGCTCGGCCTACCCGGTCCGCGCCGACGTGACCTCGCTCGCCCTCGCGGCCGCCGAGGCACTGGACGCCGACGGGGACGGGAAGCGTCGGGTGAAGGTCCGCTTCGACGACAGCCTCTTCACCGGCCCCACCGACAACCCGGCCTGGCGACGTGACTACGTCCCCGACGACATCGTCAGCCCGATCACCGCGCTGATGGTCGACAGCGGCATCGAGCCCGACGGCAGTGCTCGCGCCGACGACCCCTCCCTCGCCGCGGCCCGCGCCTTCGCCGCCGCCCTCACCTCCGCCGGCCTGCAGGTCGTCGGCGAGCCGCAGCGGGTCGTCGTACCGCCCGGGACGGAGGAGCTCGCCGCGGTCGCGAGCGCGCCGCTCGCCGAGATCACCGAGCGGATCCTCGACGTCAGCGACAACGAGGGCTCCGAGGTGGTGGCCCACCAGGTCGGGCTCGCCACGTCCGGGACCGGGTCCTTCACGGCCGGCGCGGCCGGCGTCCTCGACACCCTGGGCGGGCTGGGCCTCGACGTCAGCGGTGACGAGGTCTACGACGGCTCCGGCCTCTCGCGACGCAACCGCGTGGGCACCACCACCCTCCTCGCGCTGCTCCAGCGCGCCGCCGGACCGGACGGGGAGGCGCTGCGCAGCCTCGTCACCGGGATGCCGGTCGCCGGGTTCACGGGCTCGCTGGCCGACCGCTTCGCCGAGGGGCCGGCGATCGCTCGCGGGACGGTGCGTGCCAAGACCGGCACCCTGAGCGGGGTGCACGCGCTCGCCGGGATCGCCGTGGGCCGCGACGGGGCGCCGATGGCGTTCGTGTTCGCCGCGGACAAGGTGTCCGACGCGGACAGGTACGACGCCCAGGAGGCGCTCGACCGGGCAGCCGGCGCTCTCGCGGCCTGCCGCTGCTCACGAACCCCCGGCTAGGGTCTCGCTATGAATCTCGTCGACTGGGACTTCGCCGTCACCGTGGGGTCCCGGGTCGCCGGGCCCGGGCCGGAGGTCTCCGCCGAGGAGGCCGCCGCCGCCGTGGTCGAGCTGCGCGAGGGGGCCGACCGGTCCACCCCGCTCGTCAGCGATTTCACCGGGCTGCAGACCACCGCCGGCACCGCCCCGGTGCTCGTCGTCGACCGGGCGGGCTGGGTCCAGGCCAACGCCGACGGATTCGCCAAGATCCTCTCCCCGATCGTGGACAAGATCAGCGAGAGGAAGGGTGCACCCTCACCCCTCGCCGAGGCCATCGGGTCACGCGTCACGGGTGGTGAGGTCGGCCTGATGCTCGGCTTCCTCGGCACCAAGGTGCTCGGTCAGTTCGACCCGTTCTTCGACCCGCACGGGCGCCTGCTGCTCGTGGCACCCAACATCGTCCACGTCGAGCGCGAGCTCGACGCCGACCCGCACGACTTCCGCCTGTGGGTGTGCCTGCACGAGGAGACCCACCGCGTGCAGTTCACTGCGAACCCGTGGCTCGGCGAGCACCTGATGACCCAGATGAACGCCATCGCCGAGACGATCGAGCCGACCGCGCTCCTCGAGGGCCTGCGCCGGGGAGTCGAGGCGGTCCGCGGCGGTGGTGGCAGCGTCCTGGACCTCGTGTCCTCGCCCGAGCAGAAGGAGATCCTCGACCGGGTCACCGGCGTCATGTCGCTGCTGGAGGGCCACGCCGACGTCGTGATGGACGGCGTCGGCCCGACGGTGATCCCCTCGGTGGAGCAGATCCGCAAGAAGTTCAACCAGCGGCGCAAGGGCGCCGGCACACTGGACCGGATGCTGCGGCGGTTGCTCGGGCTCGACGCCAAGATGGCGCAGTACCGCGACGGCGCCGTCTTCGTCCGCCACGTCGTCGACAAGGTCGGCATGGACGAGTTCAACGCCGTGTGGAACGGCCCCGAGTCCCTGCCGTCCAAGGCCGAGATCACCGACCCCGACGCGTGGGTCACCCGCGTGCTGTGACGCTCCACCCCGCGGTCGCGGCGGTCCGGCTCCCGGTCCGGGCAGCCGTGTCCGGCCTCGCCGAGCGCGACGTCGTCGTGGTCGCCTGCAGCGGTGGCGCCGACTCGCTGGCGCTGGCGTCGGCGACGGTGTTCGAGGCCCACAAGCGAGCCCTGCGGGTCGTCGGGGTGACCGTGGACCACGGCCTCCAGCCCGGCTCCGCCGAGCAGGCCGGCCGGGTCGTCGCGCAGCTCGCGGCGCTCGGCGTCGACGAGACGGTGACCGCGCGGGTCACCGTCGACGCCACCTCCGGCCTCGGTCCCGAGGCGGCTGCACGCGAGGCGAGGTACGCCGTCCTGGAGGAGGTCGCGACCCGGCTGACCGCCCGACTGGTGCTGCTCGGCCACACCCTGGACGACCAGGCCGAGACCGTCCTCCTCGGTCTGGCGCGCGGCTCCGGCGGGCGGTCGCTGCAGGGGATGCGCCCAGCCTTCGGGATGTTCGCGCGCCCGCTGCTCGGCGTACGCCGTGACGACACCGTGACCGCCTGCCTGGTGGAGGGCCTGGACGCCTGGGACGACCCGCACAACCACCTGCCCGCCTACACGCGGGTCCGGGTCCGGGACCGGGTGCTGCCGGTGCTCGAGGCCGAGCTCGGGCCCGGCATCACCGAGGCCCTCGCCCGCACGGCCGAGCAGCTCCGCGAGGACACGGTGCTGCTCGACCAGCTCACCGACCGGCTGCTGGCCGAGGCGGTCCGCGACGGCGGCCTCGCCGTCGACGTCCTGGTCGCCGCTGCGCCCGCGCTGCGCCACCGGGCCCTGCACCGCACCGCGCTCGCGGCCGGCGTACCCCCCGCCGAGCTGACCCGCGCGCACGTGCTCGAGGTCGACAAGCTGCTCGTCGCCTGGCGCGGCCAGCGCTGGGTCGACCTGCCCGGTCCGCGGCGCGCGCTCCGCCGTGAGGGACTGCTCGTGATCGAGGCTCCGTGACCCTCCTCGTCCCGCGCTCGCGCCCCCTTCCGCCCGCCCGGGTGGCGGATCCGGCCGGGACGCCGCCTGTGGATGACGTACGACGCGGGCGAAGCGATCCGGGCACGCTGAGGAGGTGCACCACAAGCGCCCGTTCGACCCCCGCCAACCCTTCCCGCGATTCCGCGCGCTCAACGCCGGCCTCCCGCGCGCCAGCGTCGATTCGCCCGCCTTCCGCCGGCTGCTGCACGGGATCATCGTCGCCGCGGACGTGCCCGACTCCGCCCTGCTGCGGGTGAAGGCCGCGCTCGCGTGCTGCTTCGACGACGCCTACGCCAGTCATTCCTCCGCGGCGCGGGTCTGGCAGGTGCCCGTCCAGACCCGGCCGGGTGAGCACGTCACTGTCAGTGACGACACCCATCGGCTTCGACGGGCGGGCCTGACCACCCACCACCGGCCTGGAGCCGCTGTCGCCGTACGCCAGGGCGTCCGGGTCTCGATGCTCACGGACCTCTTCGTGGAGCTGGCCGACGAGCTCCCCCTGGTCGAGCTGGTCGTGGCCGGCGACTGGATGGTCCGGCGGCACGGCGTGCGGATCAAGGACCTGCGGCGTGCGGCGAAGGACGCTCCGGGGCGGGCCGGACAGCTGGCGAGGAAGGCGGCGTCCTACGTGCGGCCCCGCGTCGACTCACCGATGGAGTCGCGCGTGCGCATGCTCCTGGTGCTGGCGGGCATCCCCGAGCCCGTGGTGAACCTGAGCGTCCGCGACGTCGACGGCGAGCCGGTGCGGCGCTTCGACCTGAGCTGGCCCGAGGTGCGCGTGATCGTCGAGTACGACGGCCGGCACCACGTCGAACGGATCGAGCAGTGGGAGTCGGACCTGGAGCGACGTGAGGAGATCGACGAGGAGGGGTGGCGGATCCTGGTGGTGGTGGCGCACGGTGTCTACACCGATCCCGGCACCACGGTCCATCGCGTCTTCCGGCTGCTGCGCTCCCGCGGGCTCGAGGACCTGCCGGAGCGGCCGAGCGAGGACTGGCGCCCGCACTTCCCCGGTCGTGCCGCAGCCTGAACTTCCACTCGCTCGAGTGGAAGTCCATCGGGCCATGAGCGTGGAACCCGCCCCGGGCACCTGAACTTCCACTCGCTCGAGTGGAAATCCATCGGGCCGGGGTCGGCAGACGACCCCCGCGCCCTAGGCTGCAGCCATGGACTCGTCCCACGTGGAGCATGACCTGGTCAACATCCTCTTCACCGAGGCGCAGATCCAGGAACGACTGGCCGACATGGCCCTCCAGATCACCGAGGACTACGAGGGCCGCGACCTGCTCGTGGTCGGGGTGCTGCGCGGCGCGGTGATGGTGATGGCCGACCTGGCGCGGGCGATGCCGCGCCACCTGGAGATGGACTGGATGGCCGTCAGCTCCTACGGCTCCGGCACCAAGTCGAGTGGCGTGGTGCGCATCCTCAAGGACCTCGACACCGACATCAGCGGGCGCGACGTGCTGATCGTCGACGAGATCATCGACACCGGCCTGACGCTGAGCTGGCTGGTCAACAACCTGTCCAGCCGCAACCCCGCCAGCGTCGAGATCGCCACGCTGCTGCGCAAGCCGGAGGCGCTGTCGATGCCCGTCGAGCCGAAGTACATCGGCTGGGACATCCCCAACGAGTTCGTCGTGGGCTACGGCCTTGACTACCGCGAGCGCTACCGCAACCTGCGCGACATCGGCACCCTCGCCCCCCACGTCTACTCCTGACTCAGGGCCCCGGCGGCCGTCTCCGGTCGTTCGACTTCACCCCGCCTGAAACAATGGCCACCCGAGCGACCTGTAGCGTCGCCCCACCAACTCCGAACCGGTGAAAGTTGCCTGTGAAGCGCATATTCAAGGGTCCCTGGCTGTGGATCGTCCTCTCCGCCTTCGCGGTGCTCCTGGCGATCCAGTTCCTCGCGCCCAGTGATGGCTACGACGAGGTCGAGACCTCGACCCTCTCCCAGTACATCGCCGACGGCGACGTCAAGGAGATCGAGTTCAACGGGGTCGACCAGGAGATCCGGGCCACCCTCGACGACGGCGTGCGCGCGGACGGCGCCAAGGTCGTCACGCACTACATCGACGGCCAGCAGGAGACCATCCTGGCGGCGGTCGACGAGCAGGTGGCGGCCGAGACGATCGAGAAGTCCAACTCGGAGTACCCGCAGCCCAGCTTCTTCGGCTCGCTGCTCGCCACCTTGCTCCCCTTCGCGTTGATCATCTTGCTCTTCATCTTCTTGATGAACCAGGCCGGTGGCGGTGGTGGACGCGGCGTCATGCAGTTCGCCAAGTCCAAGGCCAAGCTGATCACCAAGGACATGCCCAAGACGACCTTCAGCGACGTCGCCGGCTGCGAGGAGGCGATCGAGGAGCTCGGCGAGATCAAGGAGTTCCTCACCGACCCGGCGAAGTTCCAGGCCGTCGGCGCCAAGATCCCCAAGGGCGTCCTGCTCTACGGACCGCCCGGCACCGGCAAGACCCTGCTGGCGCGAGCCGTCGCGGGCGAGGCCGGCGTCCCGTTCTACTCGATCTCGGGGTCGGACTTCGTCGAGATGTTCGTCGGCGTCGGTGCCAGCCGCGTCCGCGACCTCTTCGAGCAGGCCAAGGAGAACCCGCCCGCGATCGTCTTCATCGACGAGATCGACGCCGTCGGCCGCCATCGCGGCACCGGCATGGGCGGCGGCCACGACGAGCGCGAGCAGACCCTCAACCAGCTGCTCGTCGAGATGGACGGCTTCGACGTCCGCGGCGGGGTCATCCTCATCGCAGCGACCAACCGCCCCGACGTGCTCGACCCGGCGCTGCTGCGCCCCGGCCGCTTCGACCGCCAGATCCAGGTGGACGCCCCTGACCTCAACGGGCGCCACCAGATCCTCAAGGTCCACTCCCGCGGCAAGCCGATCGCGCAGGACATCGACCTGCTGAGCATCGCCCGTCGCACGCCCGGCTTCACCGGTGCCGACCTGGCCAACGTGCTCAACGAAGCTGCCCTGCTCACCGCTCGCGGCAACGAGAAGCTGATCACCGACGCCTCGCTCGACGAGGCCATCGACCGCGTCATCGCCGGCCCGCAACGTCGTACGCGACTGATGAGCGAGCGCGAGAAGCTCATCACCGCCTACCACGAGGGCGGCCACGCCCTGGTCGCGGCGGCGCTGCCCGGCACCGACCCGGTGCACAAGGTCACGATCCTGCCGCGCGGTCGTGCGCTGGGCTACACGATGGTGCTGCCCGACCGCGACAAGTACTCCCAGACGCGCAGCGAGATGCTCGACAACCTCGCCTACATGCTCGGCGGCATGGCCGCGGAGGCGCTGATCTTCCACGACGTCACCTCCGGTGCGGGCAACGACATCGAGAAGGCCACCAACCTGGCCCGGGCGATGGTGACCCAGTACGGCATGACCGAGCGCCTCGGCGCGGTCAAGCTCGGCGACGGAGCCGCCGAGCCCTTCCTGGGCCGCGACATGGGCCACTCGCGCAACTACTCCGAGGAGACCGCCGCGGCGGTCGACCGGGAGGTCAAGGAACTGCTGGGCCACGCCCACCAGGAGGCCTTCGAGATCCTGGACCGCAACCGCAGCGTCCTCGACGCCCTCGTGCTCGCCCTGCTCGACAAGGAGACGCTCGACAAGGCCGAGATCGCCGAGATCTTCGAGGCGCTCGACATGAGCCCGGCGCGGCCCGCCTGGACCGGCTCGCCGGAGCGGGTGCCGTCCTCGATCCCGCCGGTCGACATCCCGCAGGAGATCCGCGACCGGCTGAGCGCCGGCGCGGCCGCCCAGCAGGCCGAGACCGCGGGCGCGATCCTCACCCCGCCCGGCGCGGGGGGAGACGTGCACGGCACGCCGCAGTTCGGACCCGAGACGCCGACCCCGCCGACCCCGGACGCACGATGATCGATCCGGTGTCCGTTCCCGAGCGCGCGCCCGGGGACGTGCCCGAGTTCGACCAAGCCCGCGCCGAGGCGGCCGTCCGTGAGCTGCTGGCCGCGATCGGGGAGGACCCCGAACGCGAGGGCCTGCGCGAGACGCCGGCACGCGTCGCACGTGCCTACGCCGAGCTGACGCAGGGCATGCGGCAGACCGCCCACGACGTCCTCACCACCACCTTCGACATCGGCCACGAGGAGATGGTGCTCGTGCGTGACATCGAGCTGTGGTCGATGTGCGAGCACCACCTGGTGCCGTTCACCGGGGTGGCGCACGTGGGCTACATCCCCGCCGAGACCGGCAAGATCACCGGCCTGTCCAAGCTCGCCCGGCTGGTGGACGTGTACGCCAAGCGCCCGCAGGTGCAGGAGCGGCTGACGACGCAGGTGGCCGACTCGCTCATGGAGATCCTCGAGGCGCGCGGCGTCATCGTCGTGATCGAGGCCGAGCACCTCTGCATGACCATGCGCGGTGTGCGCAAGACCGGCGCACGCACCATCACCTCCGCGGTGCGCGGGACCTTCCTCACCAGCCAGGCCACCCGCTCGGAGGCGATGGCGTTGATCCACTCCGGCACCAGGTGACCGTGGCCCCCCGGGCACGAGCTCCCCGGGTGATGGGGATCGTCAACGTCACCCCGGACTCCTTCTCCGACGGTGGTCGCTACGACACCGCGGAGCGCGCCGTCGCCCACGGCCGAGCCCTGCTCGCACAGGGCGCGGACCTGCTCGACATCGGCGGGGAGTCCACCCGCCCCGGCGCCACGCGGCCGCTCGTGGCCGAGGAGCTCGACCGCGTCGTCCCGGTCATCCGCGAGCTCGCGGGCGAGGGAGCACTCGTCTCGGTCGACACCATGCGCGCCGAGGTCGCCGAGGCTGCCCTGACCGCCGGTGCCCGGATCGTCAACGACGTCTCCGGAGGGCTGTCGGACCCGCGGATCCTCGACGTCGTCGCCGGCAGCGACGCGCACTACGTGGCCATGCACTGGCGCGCCCACGCCGACCGCATGCGCGACTTCACCGACTACGCCCCCGACGGCGTCGTCGCGACCGTACGACGCGAGCTGGGCGCACGCCTCGAGGCCGTCGAGGCCGCCGGGATCTCCCGCGAGCGGGTGCTGCTCGACCCGGGCCTCGGCTTCGCCAAGCGCCCCGGCCACAACTGGGAGCTCCTGGCTGGGCTCGACGCGCTGGAGGAGCTGGGCTGCCCGCTGCTGGTGGGCGCGAGTCGCAAGTCGTTCCTCGGCGCCCTGCTCGCCGACGGCGGCGTCGCCCGGCCGGTGGAGGAGCGCGAGCACGCCCATGCGGCGCTGGTGGTGCTGCTGGCCCAGCGCGGGGTCGACTGCCTGCGCGTGCACGACGTACGCGCCACCCGCGACGCACTCGCCGTGCTCGCCGCGATGACCGACGAGGGATGAGGACCGCATGACCGACGAGCTGGCTGTGCGAGGCATCGAGTGCTGGGCCCACCACGGCGTCTTCGACTTCGAGAAGCGCGAGGGCCAGACCTTCGTGGTCGACCTCGTGCTCGGCCTCGACACCCGCGCCGCGGCGGCCTCGGACGACCTGGGCGACACCGTCAACTACGGCAGCCTGGTCGCCGACGTGAAGGCCGCCGTGGAGCGCGATCCGGTCGACCTGATAGAAACCGTCGTTCAACGCATCGCGGATTCGTGCCTGATGGACAGTCGTGTTGAATGGGCGCGAGTCACGCTCCACAAACCTGATGCACCCATCGACGCGACGTTCTCGGACGTCGCGCTGACGATCACCAGAACGCGAGGCAACGCTCATGACTGAGTCCCCGAACCCCCACATCGTGGATGCCGACTCCCTCACCGGTGAGATGCACCCGATCCGGCGCGTGGTCCTCGCCCTGGGCTCCAACCTCGGCGAGCGGATGGCGACCCTGCAGGGGGCCGTGGAGGCACTGGCCGACACGCCTGACTTCTTCGTCACCGGCGTCTCCCCGGTCTATGAGACCGACGCGGTCGACGCGCCCGAGGAGTCCGGCCCCTACCTCAACGCCGTGCTGCTGGCCGACACCACGCTCCCCGCGGCCCGCCTCATGGAGCGCGCCCTGGCGGTCGAGGACGCCTTCGCACGTGAGCGCGGCGCGGTCCGCAACGCCCCGCGCACGCTCGACATCGACCTGATCGTCGTGGGCGACCGACGCTCCAACGAGGACTTCCTGCACCTGCCCCACCCGAGGGCGCACCAGCGTGCGTTCGTGCTCCAGCCGTGGTTCGACCTCGAGCCCGACGCCGTCTTCCCCGAGCTCGGACCCATCGCCGACCTGCTCCATGCGACGGACTCCTCGGGTGTGCGCAGGCGCGAGGACCTCGTCCTCGAGGTTGAGTGAACACCCCACGACGTCCTGCTCCTCCGCTTCGCTCTCCCGCACGACGCCGCGGGCAGACCGAGTGAGCGAGGCCGGCCCGGACGAGCCTCCGGAGCCGCAGGGCACCCTGCGCCCCACCTCGGCCCGGGCGCTCACGGCCTGCGCCGTCGGCGGGCTGGCGATCGGGTGGGGGATCCACCCGGTCATGGTGCGACTCGCCGGCCACCCGCCCCTGGTGTCGTGGACACAGGCGCTGGCGCTGGTGCTGGTCGCCGTGATCATGGCTTTCCTCGCCTGGCACACCTGGCAGACCGTCCAGGTGCGCGGTGAGCGCCTCGAGCCGCAGCAGGCGGTGAACCGCCTCGTCCTGGCGCGCGCGTGTGCCCTCGGCGCCACCCTGGTGGCGTCCGGCTACGTCGGGTACGCCGTCAGCTGGCTGGGTGATGCGTCGCAGTACGCCGACCGGTGGATCCTGCGCTCCGTCGTCGCGGCGCTCGGGGGGCTGGGGGTGACGCTCGCCTCGCTCGCGCTCGAACGTGCGTGTCGCACCGATGGCGGGCGTCCGCAGCCCTAGTCTGACCCCATGCCTTCCCAGCAGCCCCAGCAGTCACAGGCGTCCCGCACGCCCGCTCGCCGTCGTCAGCGCAGCACCCGCCTGGTGGTTGCCGTCGCCCTGCTCACCGTCGCCACCGTGACGGTGGTCGGCGCACTGGCGTCCGCATCGGGCGCCCTCACCGCGGTCTCCGCGGTCCTGGCCGTGCTGGCCGGCGCCGCCGCGACCCGCATCACCCACTCCGAGCTGATGCTCGCGCGCCGCGAGGCCGCGCAGGACCGGGCCGTGCAGGCGCAGGAGTACAGCGCCCTGACGGAGCGTCGTACGGCTGAGTCGGCGGCCTTCGCCAAGGACATGCGACGCAAGATCCTCGAGCGTGAAGAGGCCCTCGACGTCCTCGAGCGCGCCTTGTCGTCGGCGCAGAAGAGCGTCGCGGCGCAGACCCTCAAGCGCGGTCAGGAGGCTCGACGAGCCGACACGGCCGAGCAGGGCCGCGCGGCCGCCGAGCAGGGGCGCGAGGACGCCGAGACGCGTGCCGCCGAGGCCATCGTCACCGTCGCCGAGCTCGAGGCCGAGGTCGACGTCCTGCGCGCCGAGGTCCAGGCGCTCCACGCGGCCGCCGCGCAGCGGGGGCACCGCAGCGCCTGAGCGACCCACCCACCACCGAGGAGCGGTGGCCGAGCCACCTTCGGGGAGCGGAGAACGTGGCTGGAGCACCGCTCGCGCGCGCCGGTGGGCGAGCCAGCGCCGTGCGTACGGAACAATGACCGCTCGTGATCCCTGAGGACAACCGGTTCGAGAGCGACCCCGACGACGTCCTGCCGCAGGACCCCGGTCTTCCCGAGGGCTGGGCCGTCGACACACCTGATCCCTCGGACCGGCCCACCGTCGAGCGCCTGACCGGGTTGTTGCGCGGGCACGAGCGGGCGGGCCGCGGCTGGGCAGGCTCCACCGAGGACGACGTCCGGGTGGAGATCTCCGAGCGCGGCACGATCACCCGCGAGAACCTGGTCGTCCGTGACCCCGACGGGCTGATCCGGGCCTGGGGCAGCGTGCACGACCGCGCCGAGGGCCGGATGCTCTTCGTCCACGTCGTCGACCGGGAGCTCGACGATCGCCTGGCCCAGCGGTGCAGCGACGTGCTCTTCGAGTGGGCCGAGGTGCAGGCGAGGTCGGTCGGCGCGGCGCGCGGCCTGGGCGTGCAGCAGATCGACACCGGTGCGTTCGCCGGGGACGAGCGCCAGCAGGCCTGGCTGACGGGCGCGGGCTTCGAGCGGGTCCGCACCTGGTGGCAGATGAGCCGCTCGGTGGAGGCCGAGGAGGCCGAGCTGGTTCCCGATCCCGCGTGGTGGGAGCGCAAGGGCGTCGTCTTCCGGCTGGTGGAGCGCCAGGGCGGGCCCGGGTCCGGCGGCATGCCGGACGAAGCCGACCTCCGCGCCATCCACGACGTGCTGGAGGGTGCGTTCACCGACCACTTCAACTCGACCGAGGAGACCTTCGACGAGTTCATCCACCGCCTGCGCGAGGATCCCGGCCACCGCTGGGACCACTGGTGGCTCGCCGAGATCGTGGACGGCGACCAGGTGGAGGCGGCCGGCGCCCTGGTCGGCACGGTGAGCGAGTCGACCACCGGCCCCGACGGGTCCTACGTCTCCTACCTCGGCGTGCTCGAGTCCGCCCGCGGCCGCGGCGTGGCCACGGGGCTGCTGCGCACGATCATCGCGGACGCCGCCTCGCGCCGGCGTGACCGCGTGGGCCTCGAGGTCGATGCCGACTCACCCACCGGCGCCGACGGGCTCTACACGGCGATGGGATGGGGCACGAAGTACGTCACGGAGTCCTGGCACCGCGACGTGCAGGTCTGATCAGCGCAGGGACTCCCGGAGTGCGCGGTGCACCCCGGCCGGGGTGAGCACGCCGAGGAACCGCGCGCCGCGGCGCACGCCGATCATCGGCTTGTCGTCGCGCATCATCGCGGCGAGGGCGTCCTCGAGCGAGGAGTCGAGGTCGATCGCCGAGCCGAGGTCGCCGGCCGCGACGCCGTCGAGCGGCTCGAGGTGCTCCTCGCGGAGCCGGGTCACCGTCAGGGTCCGCAGGCCGCCGGCACCGACGAAGTCGGCCACCTGCTCGTCCGCCGGCCGGGCCAGCAGCTCGACCGGCGTGGCGTACTGGGCGAGCCGTCCGCCCGCGGCGAAGACCGCCACCCGATCGCCCATCCGGATCGCCTCGTCGATGTCGTGGGTGACCAGCACGACGGTCTTGCCGAGCTCGTCCTGGAGTCGCCGGAACTCGTCCTGGAGCCGGCCACGGACGACCGGGTCGACCGCGCCGAAGGGCTCGTCCATCAGCAGCACGGGTGGGTTGGCGGCGAGTGCCCGCGCGACGCCGACCCGTTGCCGCTGACCTCCCGAGAGCTCGTGCGGGTAGCGACGGGCGTACTGCTCCGGATCGAGCCCGACGGTGCTGAGCAGCTCGTGGGCGCGCTCGCGGGCGGTCGACTTCGACTCCCCGTAGAGCAGCGGCACAGTCATCACGTTCTGCTCGATGCGCTGGTGGGGGAACAGCCCGATCTGCTGGATGACGTAGCCGATGCCGCGGCGCAGCTCGACCGGGTCGACGTCGGTGACGTCCGTGCCGTCGAGCCAGATCCGGCCCGTGGTGGGCTCGATCAGCCGGTTGATCATCTTCAACGTCGTGGACTTTCCGCAGCCCGACGGTCCGACCAGGCAGACCATCTCGCCCCGGGCCACGTCGAGGTCGAGCTCGTGGACCGCGACCGTCCCGTCGGGGTAGGTCTTGCCCACGCCCTCGAGCCGGATCATCGAGTCGGCCTTCGCCGCAACGGGTGAGGTCGGCGTCGCGGGGGAGGCGGTAGCGTCCATGCGGTGACCCTACTGGTGAGCGCGGCGGAGCCGAGCTGCTACAACCGGACGGTCAACGACTGGTGGTGCGCGGCCTACCTCACCGACTACCGCGCCGAGCTTGTCGACGCGACGGTCCAGCACCTGCTGATCACGGTCACCGCAGTCGTGCTCGGAGTGGCGATCGCCTTCCCGATGGCCCTGCTCGCGCGGCGTTTCGGCCGCCTCGAGACCGCCATCATGGGGGTGTCGACGGCGCTCTACACGGTGCCGTCGCTGGCGCTCTTCCCGCTGCTGGTGCCGTTCACCGGCATCACCGCGACGACCGTCGTGCTGGGCCTGGCGCTCTATGCGCTGACGATCCTGGTGCGCAGCATGCTCGACGGGCTCGCGTCGGTGCCCGAGGACGTACGCGAGTCGGCACGGGGCCTGGGCTACGGGCAGGCGTCGCAGCTGATGAAGATCGAGCTGCCCCTGGCCCTGCCGGTGATGATGGGCGGCCTGCGGGTCGCCACGGTCTCGACCGTCGCCCTGACCACGGTCGGCGCGCTGGTCGCCAACGGTGGTCTGGGCAACCTCATCGCCGATGGCGTGCTGACCAACTTCAAGGCCGAGCTGATGGCTGCCTGCGTGCTGTGCGTGGTGATCGCGGTCCTGCTCGACGCGCTCATCGTCGGCGCGCAGCGACTGGTGACGCCGTGGACGCGCACGCAGGTGGATGCATGAACATCTTCGGAGACGTCTGGGACTACCTCGCGACCGGCGGCAACTGGACCGGCACCGGCGGCATCTGGGGCTACCTCGTCCAGCAGCTCCTGCTCACCGGCTCCGCTCTCGTGCTGGCCCTCGCGATCGGGCTCCCGCTCGCGATGTGGCTCGGCCACATCGGCCGCGGCGGCTTCCTGGCCATCAACATCTCCAACGTGGGCCGGGCGATCCCGACCTTCGCGCTCCTCGCCCTGCTGGTCACCGCCGACTGGCCGGGCATCGCGACCTTCGGCCCCTTCGGGCGCGCCGGGATCGCCACCCTCATCGCGCTCACCCTCTTCGCCCTCCCGCCGATCATCACCAACACCTACGTCGCGATCCGAGAGGTCACCAGCGACGTGAAGGAGGCGGCGCGCGGGATGGGCATGACCGGGTGGCAGCAGTTCCGCCGCGTCGAGCTGCCGTTGGCGCTGCCGCTGGTCGCCGGAGGCGTACGCCTCGCGCTGGTGCAGGTGTGGGCGACCGCCACCATCGCCGCGCTCGTCGCCGGGCCGGGGCTGGGCCGGATCATCACCTCCGGGTTCGCCAACAGCAACTACGGTAAGGGAATCGCTGGGGCCGTGGTTGTCGCTGTCGTTGCGATGGTCCTCGAGGTGCTGGCCGCGTTCGCACAGCGTGCGATCGACCCGGTGCCCCGCAGTCCCAGCCGCCTTACGGATGACGAGATCGACACCACCGCACCACACCCCACCCCACTGCCCACGACCACGTGAGCAGCGACCGGACACGCGTGGCCGCCAGGCCGCGGGACACAGAAGGTGAATGACATGCAGCTACGACGAATCGCTGCCAGCGCGCTGGCAGTCAGCACGGTCCTGCTCGGAGCGGCATGCGCCGGCGACGAACTGGCCAGCGACGATGCGGGCTCCGGCTCGGGCTCCGACGGAGGTGACAAGGGCACCGTCAAGATCTCGGGCCAGGACTTCGGTGAGGTGCAGATCGTGGCCTCGATGTACGAGCAGCTCCTCGACGCCGAGGGCTACGACGCCTCGGTGCAGCTGGTCGGCACCCGCGACGTCTACATGGGCGCGGGGCAGTTCCCCGAGTCCGTGCAGCTCGTCCCGGAGTACGTCGGCGGCATCGTCGACTTCCTCAACACCACCGAGAACGGCGCCGATGCGGAGCCGCTGACCACGCCTGACGCGGAGGAGTCGATCTCTGCCGCCTCCGACCTGCTGGAGGCGAAGGGCATCACGCTGCTCGACCCGTCCGCTGCGGTCGACACCAACGCCTTCTTCGTGACCGAGGAGTTCTCCCAGGACCAGGGCGTCACCAAGCTCTCGGACCTCGAGGGGAAGTCCGTCGTGGTCGCCGCCGCCCCCGACTGTGCGGACCGCACCGACTGCGGCAAGGGCCTCACCGACGACTACGGCATCGACGTCACCGAGTTCCTCCCGCTGGGCTTCGCGTCCGCCGACGTCTTCAAGTCCGTCGCCGACGACGAGTCGCAGCTCGGGCTGACCTCCACCACGGACGGCACCCTCGAGTCGCAGGGGATGGTGCTGCTCGAGGACGACCTGCAGATCCAGCCGGCGCAGAACCTCGTCCCGGCCGTCTCCTCGCAGTGGCTGGCCGACAACGGGGACGTCGAGGGCATCCTCAACGACCTGATGGCGGCGCTGACCACCGAGAAGCTCACCGAGCTCAACGGCCAGGTCTCCGTCGACCGCGCCAAGCCCGAGGACGTCGCCAAGGACTTCCTGGAGTCCGAGGGCCTGCTCTGAGCCGACCCCGCCCGCTGTAACGCCCGGTTAGTGGCACTACCCACCCTGATGCAACAGGGTGGGTAGTTGCTGTAACACGGCGTTACAGCGGGCGGTCAGACCTCGTGGTCGCGGAGGGCCAGAGCCGCGGGGTCCACGGTGGCCCCGTCCAGCACCGCGTGCGGCACCGCGAGCCGCCAGACCCCCGTCGCGACGTCCTGCGCGCGTGGCGCGGGCCCCTCGAGCGCGGCCACCCACTCCATCAGCGCGGTGACGTCCGGGCGACGGTCCTCGGCGACGAGCCACCCCGCGAGCCGGTGCACCGGCGGCAGGCCGCTGTCCACCAGGGATCGGCGGCCCCAGAACTCGAGGACGCCCGCTCGCAGCAGCCGCCACCACTCCTCGGACGCACCCGGCACGAGGAGGAAGTAGCGCCAGAGGTCGCCCGCGAGGACCCGGTCGACGAAGACCGCCTCGACCTCGGCCGAGCCGTGCGCACGCACCGACGCGAGCGCCTGCCGCTTGGTCGCCCAGCGGTCGGAGAGGTCCGACACCGACGACGCGCGGGTCTGGGTGATGGACCCCTCGCGGATCCGCCAGCGGTAGACCACCTCCTCCAGCACGTCGAAGCTGCCGTCGAGGAAGGCCTGCGTGGTGGTGGGCTGGTCCTCGTAGCGCACGCCCTCCGGCCAGGCGAGCCCGGCGCCGTCCCAGAAGGAGCGACGCCACACCTTGTTCCACGCGAACACGTCGCCGAGGATCTCGGGCCGGTCCTCGACGCGCGCGCCGCGCAGGCGGCCGTGCAGCCGGCGCATCCAGGGCGGCTCGACCAGGTCGTCGCCCTCCCAGCGCACGAGGGAGCCGGTGGCGAAGTCGGAGCCCGACTCCTCGAGCGCGCCCAGCAGGTCGGCGTACGCCGTCGGTGGCAGCACGTCGTCGGAGTCGAGGAAGGCGAGGTAGTCACCGCGCACCTGCAGGGTGCCGAGGTTGCGGGCCGCGCCGAGGCCGCCGTTGACCGAGTGCACCACGCTGATGCGCGCGTCCCGGTGCGCCCACGCGTCGGCGATCTCGCCGGTGCGGTCGGTGGACCCGTCGTCGACGATCACCGCCTGCCAGCGCCGGTGGGTCTGCGCGAGCAGGGAGCGGATGCAGTCGTCGAGGTAGTCCTCCACGCCCCATGCGGGGATCACCACGCCGAGGAGGGGCGCGCGGGAGAACAGGCGCTTCATGCGGCCGGAGCCTAGTCGTGTCCGACCCCGGAGCCGTGCCGCCGGTAGGCTGCCCGCCGTGACTGAGCCGGCCAGAGCGATCGACGAGATGAACCCCGACGGAGTGCCGCGGAAGGTCCTCCTCGTCGCCGGAGCGGGCCGCAGCGGCACCAGCACGCTGGCGGGCATCGTCTCCAGGCTCGGCATGCACGTCCCGCTGCCCGAGGTGCCACCGGACGACTCCAACCCGCGCGGCTTCAGCGAGCCGCAGTGGGTCGTCGACGTCCACGACGAGTGGCTCGCCGAGGCGCTCGTCCAGGTCAGCGACTCGCGTCCGAACGCGTGGTTCGACACCGGTCGCATCTGCAGTCGCGAGCCCGCCCGGATGCGGGTCAGCGACTGGCTCGAGCCGCACTTCGCCGAGCACCCCGAGCTGGTGGTGAAGGACCCGCGGCTCAGCTGGTTCCTCGGCCTGTGGCGGGTCGCGGCGATCCGCACAGGTGCCACGCCGGTCTTCGCGACCATGCTGCGCCCGCCCGCCGAGGTGGTCGGGTCGAAGCAGAAGTACTACGCCAACAAGCTCGGCTCGGCGCACCTGGCGGCCAGCTGGGTCAACATGCTGCTCCACACCGAGCGGGCGACCCGTCCGGCGGAGGGTGACGGCGGCCGCGTGTTCGTGCGCTACGAGGACCTCCTCACTGACTGGGTCAGGACGACGACGGCGATGGGCCACGCCCTCGACCTCCAGACGATCATCCACACCCGCAGCGACCAGATCCGCGAGGTGCACCGCTTCATCGACCCCAACCTCCGCCGGGTCTCGTCCAGCCTCGACGACCTCGCCCTGCCCCGCCGACTGCACGACCTCACCGGCCAGACCTGGGAGGAGCTCAACAAGCTCGCCGACGAGGGGGGCGACACCACCGAGGCGCACGCGAGCTTCGACCAGCTGCGCGCGGAGTACGTCGACCTCTACGAGGAGGCCGAGGCGATCAGCCGATCCACCGCTGAGCACGCGCGCCTCCAGGGACGTCGCCGCGCGCTGGCCGAGGCCGCGACGCAGGAGCCGGCCCGCTCGCTCACCGACCGGGTGCCCCACGACGTACGCGCTGCGATCCCGCCGTCCGTGCGCCGCGGGGTGCGCAAGGCGCTCGGCCGCAGCCGGGACGCGGCGGGCGACGAGCAGTGAGCATCCCGATCGGCTCCGGCCACGGGCTGACCAACCTCGAGGGCCACGAGGACTTCGACCTCGTCTGGCCCTGGAACCAGCCCGGCGGCCTGCGCCGGGGCGCCACGGCGGTGCTGCGGGTGAAGAACGAGGCGCCCGGGCTGCGCTTCGTGCTGCCGCCGCTGTTGCGAGCCTGCGACCACGTGCTCCTGGTCGACAACGGTTCCGACGACGGCACCGGTGAGGAGGCGCTGCGGGTGGCCGCCGAGCACGGGCTGGCCCACAAGTTCACGATGAAGGAGTACCCCTTCGCCGTGGCGCGGGCCGGCGGCGAGCACCTCGCCGTCAACGAACGGTCGGTGCACTCGCTGGCCTACTTCTACAACTGGTGCTTCTCCCACGTCCGCACCCGCTACTCGTGGAAGTGGGACGGCGACATGGTCCTCACCACCGAGGGCGAGGTGTCGATGGCGGACCTGTCCTGGCAGGTGGGCATGGCCGAGGCGGTCATCCGGTTCCCGCGCCACGGGCTCTACATCGCGTCGGAGTCGAAGGCCTACCTCGACCTCGGCCTGCGCAACATCGAGGAGTGGGGGTTCCCGATGAGCCCCGACTACGTCTATGCCAAGGCGCCGGAGTGGGAGATCCGCACGACACCCGACCGGATCGAGATGTTCGCGCTGCCGCAGGGCCTGTGCGTCGAGCTCAAGTGGCTCGACGGCGACGAGTTCGCCCACTGGACCAACCCGGAGTCGTTCGCGACCTCGATCCGCAACCGTCGCAAGCGCCGCGAGTGGCTGGTCTGGAACGCGCTGCACGCCGGCGAGGTGCCCGAGGGCGTCGTCGAGATCGTCGCCCCCGAGGGCGTGCACGTCGTCGACCACGTCACCCACACCTGGCTCCCGCGCGCCCCCCGACCGTTCGTGGTCGACGACCCCGAGCACGCCAAGCTGCACCTGCGCGCCTGACTCAGAGCAGCAGCAACGGCAGGGCCATCACGGCGGTCAGGACCGGGAACAGCCACGGCCCGACCCGCGCCAGGCCTCGCGACACCGCGCCCTCGGCCAGCGTCCCGGCACCGCCGGCGCCCTCGGGGCCGACGACGCGATCACCCCCGCCGAGGTGGCGCAGGGCCACGACGGTGTTGGCGACCAGGAGCAGCAGGCCGACCACCAGCGTGGGCACTACCGGGATCGAGACGAGCGTCTGGTGCCCGAGCAGGAGCACCGCGACGAAGACCGCGATCGGACCGATCGCGCCGACGACCGCGACCCACCAGTGCGTGGCCACCGCTCGGAGCAGGCGCTCGGCGTTGCGGACGATCAGCACCGTGCCGACCAGCGCGAGCAGGAGCACGCCCACGGCTCCCGTGGTCAGCTCGACCTCGGTGCCGCTCTGCCACGCGCCGAACGCCGCCAGCGTGGTCATCATGCCGCCGAGCCCGAGGGCGGAGGAGACCAGCTCGCGGCGCCACTCCTGCGGCTCGGCAGCGGGTTCCGGCGCCAGCTCGACGGCGTACGCCGCCGGCTCCCCGAACGCCTCGCGGGCGGACTCGCCGCTCTCGGCGCAGTGCGCCTCGACCTCGGCGAGAGCAGCTCCGATGCGCCGGCCGTCGACCCTCCGGAGCCGCAGCTCGAGGAGGAAGGCCTCGGCCCAGTCGGGCTCGACGTGGGGAGTGTGGGTGTCGATCTTCATGAGGGGTCCTTCCGGGAGGTGGCCACGAACGTGGGACTGCTGATGAACGAGCTGGTGATTGCGGTGAAGTCCTGCCAGTCGGCGATCTGGCGGTCGTGCTCGGCTCGGCCGGCCTCGGTGAGGGCATAGAACTTGCGTCCCGGGCCGCCGTCACCGGCGCGCCACTCGACGGTGACCAGACCGGCCTCCTCGAGGCGGGCGAGGAGCGGATAGAGGGTGCCGCCCTTGATCGGGCCGAGGCCGGCGTCGGTCAGTGCGCTGGCGACGGCGTAGCCGTAGGTGGGGCCGGCAGCGACCACGTGCAGCACGCAGACGTTCAGCGCCCCTCGCAGCCACTCCGTCGGCCACGTGACCGCGGCGCTAGTTGCTTCCATGACTAGATAGTCACACCAACTAGTCAGCCTGTCAACCCACGCGCTCAGCGTGGCGCGCGTCACCTCCGCGCCCTGTTCCACCACTCGATCCGCGGGCGTAGGCTCGACGGCGATCGCAGTAGATCGGTACCCGCGAGGGACTGAAACGAAGAGGTCGAGATGACGAAGTTCTCCATCGGCGTGGTCGGGGCCGGCCGCGTCGGCGCCGTTCTGGCTGCCGGGCTCCGCGCTGCGGGTCACGAGATCGTGGCCGCAGCCGGCGAGTCCGACGCCTCGCGCCGACGCATCGACGCCCTGCTGCCCGGCGTCGAGGGGGCCAAGCCGACCGACGTCACCCGCGCCTGCGACCTGCTGCTGCTGACGGTGCCCGACGACATGCTGTCCAACGTCGTGACGATGCTCAGCGCGAGCGGCGCGATCGGTGAGGGCCAGGTCGTCGTGCACACCAGCGGCCGGCACGGCCTCGCCGTGCTCGAGCCCGCCCGCGAGGCCGGTGCGCGCACCATCGCGATGCACCCGGCGATGACCTTCACCGGCACCGCGGTCGACCTGCCGCGGCTGGCCGGATGTGTCTTCGGCGTCACTGCCGACGAGGCCGACCGTCCCCTCGCCGAGGACCTCGTCGCCGACCTCGGCGGGCGGGCGATGTGGGTCCCCGAGGACCGCCGCACGCTCTACCACGCAGGTCTGGCCCACGGCGCCAACCACCTCGTCACGCTCGTCACCGAGGCGATGGAGATCCTGTCCGCTGCAGGCGCCGAGGACCCCGCCGCCACCCTGCGCCCGCTGCTCACCGCAGCCCTCGACAACGCCCTCCAGCACGGTGACGCCGCCCTGACCGGTCCGATCGTGCGTGGCGACGTCGAGACCGTTCGTGCCCACGTCGCCGACCTGGCGGCCACGGCGCCCCAGGCGCTGGCGTCGTACGTCACCATGGCGCGCGCCACCCTCGACCGCGCCGTCACCGACGGCCGGCTCCTGCCGATCCGCGCCACCAAGATGCTGCGGGTGCTCGATGCCGCCGAGGCGCGCGTCGCGGGTCTCGCGACGGGACTGCCTCCCACCTCGATCAGCGACCTGCCTCGATGACCTCGGGTCCCGTCCTCGCGCACACGCGCGAGGAGCTCGCCGACCTGCTCGCCGCCGCCCGTGGCGCGGGTGAGCGCATCGCCTTCGTGCCGACCATGGGGGCGCTCCACGCCGGCCACGCCAGCCTGATGCGTGCTGCTCGCGGCGAGACCAACGGTCCGGTCGTGGTCAGCATCTTCGTCAACCCGATGCAGTTCGCCCCCACCGAGGACCTCGACCGCTACCCCCGCACGCTGCCCGAGGACCTCCAGGTCTGCGCCGCCGAGGGCGTCGACATCGTCTTCGCCCCCAGCGTCGAGGAGATGTATCCCGGCGGCTTCAGCCACGACTCGGTCCACGGCGGAGTCACCGTCGCTCCGGGAGCACTCGCCACGATCCTCGACGGCGAGTCGCGGCCGGGGCACTTCGACGGGGTGCTGACCGTGGTCGCCAAGCTCTTCGGCCTGGTCCGCCCCGACCTCGCCGTCTTCGGGCAGAAGGACTACCAGCAGCTGACCCTGATCCGGCGGATGGTCCGCGACCTCTGCCTGGGCATCGAGATCGTCGGCGCGGAGACGGTGCGCGAGGACGACGGGCTGGCCCTGTCGAGCCGCAACCGCTACCTCGACGCCGAGCAGCGGCGCACGGCGCTCGCCCTGAGCCGGGCGCTGCGGGCGGCGCAGGAGCGCGCAGCGTACGGCGCAGCTGCCGCGCGCTGGGCCGCGATGTCGGTCCTCCGGGCCCAGCCCGGTCTCGAGCTCGACTACCTCGCGCTCACCTCGCCCGACCTCGGTCCTGCCCCGGAGACCGGCGAGGGCCGGATCCTGGTGGCCGCGCGGGTGGGCACGACGCGCCTGATCGACAACATGGCGATCAGCTTCGACCGGGTCACCCCGGACATGACGGCGGGCACCCTCGTGGGCTCGACCACCAGTGAGAGGAGCAGCTGATGCTGCGCACGATGATGAAGTCCAAGATCCACCGGGCGACCGTCACCCAGGCCGATCTCCACTACGTCGGCTCGGTCACCGTCGACGAGGACCTGCTCGATGCCGCCGACCTGCTCGCCGGCGAGCTGGTCCACATCGTCGACGTCACCAACGGCGCGCGCCTCGAGACGTACACGATCGCCGGCGAGCGGGGCTCGGGCGTGATCGGCATCAACGGTGCCGCCGCACGGCTGGTGCACCCCGGCGACACGGTCATCCTCATCGGCTACGCCCAGATGGAGACCGCGGAGGCCAGGGAGCTCACGCCGCACGTGGTCTTCGTCGACGCCGACAACGCGGTGCTGGCCACCGGGTTCGACCCCGCTGAGACGTTCGGCGACGCGGCCCTGACCCGCGGCGACGCCGTCGATCGCTAGCCTGCACGGATGACTGATCACCGGCCGGTCCCGGGCCGCCTGCGCGCGCCCGCACCCGGCTGGACCATCCGTGCCGACGTCGTGGTGGTCGGGTCCGGCATCGCCGGGCTCACCGCCGCGCTGCGCATCCATGCGGCCGATCCCTCGCTCCACCTCCTCGTCGTCACCAAGGACGTGCTCAGCGCCGGGTCGACCCAGTGGGCCCAGGGCGGCATCGCCGCGGCCCTCGGACCGGGCGACACCCCCGAGCAGCACGAGCGCGACACCCTCGTGGCGGGGGCCGGTGCGTGCGACGTCGACGCCGTACGCATCCTGGTGACCGAGGGCCCCGCGGCGGTCCACGAGCTGATCGCGCTCGGCACCCAGTTCGATCACCATCCCGACGGTGAGATGTCGCTGACCCGCGAGGGCGGTCACCACCGCGACCGGATCGCACACGCCGGCGGCGACGCCACGGGCGCCGAGATCCAGCGTGCCCTGATCGCCGCGGTCGAGCGTGCCCCCGAGATCGAGGTCATCCAGCACGCGCTGGCCGTCGACCTGCTGCGCGCCGCCGACGGCGGGGTCGCCGGGCTGACCCTGCACGTGCTCGGCGAGGGCCAGCGCGACGGTGTGGGCGCGGTGCACTGCCGTGCCGTGGTGCTCGCCTCCGGCGGACTCGGGCAGGTGTTCAGCCAGTCCACCAATCCGAGCGTGTCGACCGGGGACGGGATGGCGGTGGCCCTGCGGGCGGGTGCCCGGCTGCGCGACCTCGAGTTCGTCCAGTTCCACCCCACGGTGATGTGGCTCGGCCCGGACTCGCAGGGGCAGCAGCCACTGATCTCGGAGGCGGTGCGTGGCGAGGGCGCCTTCCTCGTCGACTTCGAGGACCGCCGCTTCATGCAGGGCGAGCACGAGCTCGCCGACCTCGCACCGCGTGACGTGGTCGCGAAGGCCATCACCCGCCGGATGATGGAGACCGGCCAGCCGCACATGTGGCTCGACGCCCGCCACCTCGGCGCGGAGTTCTGGGAGAAGCGGTTCCCGACGATCCTTCGCGTCTGCCGCGAGCACGGCGTCGACCCGGTCACCGAGCTGATCCCCGTCGCGCCCGCCCAGCACTACGCCTCCGGCGGCGCGGTCACCGACCTGTGGGGACGAACGACCGTCCCGGGCCTCTACGCCACCGGAGAGGTCGCCTGCTCCGGCGTCCACGGCGCCAACCGGCTCGCGTCCAACTCCCTGCTCGAGGGTCTTGTCTTCTCGCGCCGGATCGCCGGCGTGCTGCCCGGCGAGCTGCGCGCGTGGGCCGAGCCCTCGCTCGACGGGCGCAGCGAGGGCCTCGTCGACGCTGACCTGCGACCGGGCATGCAGGACGTGATGACCACCCGGGTCGGCGTGCTCCGCCAGGCCGAGGGGCTCGCCGAGGCGCTGGCCTTCCTCCGCTCGCTCGAGCCCGGCGACGCCGAGGTCGGTCCCGCCGCCTGGGAGACCACCAACCTGCTCGCCATCAGCACCGCGCTCGCCGAGGCCGCCGCGCTGCGCACCGAGACGCGTGGCTCCCACTGGCGCGAGGACTTCCCCGACCGCGACGACAGCAGGGCCGGCCACATCGACTCGTGGCTCGACGTCGACGGCACGATCCGCGTCGAGTGGACGTATGCGCCCTCGACCGACCCGAGCACCCGTGAGGTTCCCGCACCATGACCAGCCCCGACGACGTACCCCGCGACCTCCGCGACGAGCTCACGGCCGCCGGCCTCGACCTCGACCTCGTGTGGGACACGATCGGCCGCGCCGTCAGCGAGGACCTGCCCGACCCCTCGATGCACGACCCGACCAGCTCCTCCACCATCGCGCCCGACGCCCGTGGCGAGGCGGTCTTCGCCGCCCGCGAGTCGGGCGTCGTGGCCGGCCTGGGCCTGGCCGCGGTCACCTTCTTCATGATGGGCGCGGACGCCACCGTCACCGGACGCCTGCCCGACGGCACCCGTGTCGAGACGGGCGACGTGGTCATGCGCGTCTCCGGCCTCACCCAACGGATGCTCGTCGCCGAGCGCACCGCGCTCAACCTCGCCTGCCACCTGTCCGGGATCGCGACCGCCACCGCCCGCTGGGTCGAGGCGCTGGAGGGTTCGCCGACCCGCGTGCTCGACACGCGCAAGACCCTGCCCGGTCTCCGCGCCCTGCAGAAGTACGCCGTGCGCTGCGGCGGTGGAGTGAACCACCGCCACAGCCTCCAGGACATGGCGATGGTCAAGGACAACCACGTCATCGCCGCGGGGGGAGTGCTGCCGGCGCTGGAGGCCATCCGCGGCCGGTTCCCCGGCCTGCCGGTCGAGGTCGAGGTGACGACGCTCGACCAGCTGGAGGAGCTGCTGGCGCTTCCCGAGCCGCCGGAGCGGATCCTGCTCGACAACATGAGCGACGAGCTGATGGCCGATGCCGTACGCCGTACGGCCGGGCGGGTGCCGCTCGAGGCCAGCGGCGGGATCACCCTCGAGCGGGCCGCGCGCATCGGCGCCACCGGTGTCGACTTCGTCTCGGTCGGCGCGCTCACCCACTCGGTGGTCGTCTTCGACATCGGCATGGACCTGCAGGACACCCCACGACCTTCGTCGCCGCTGCGCTCCACCGCCCAACGGCGCGCGGACCCCGCCGACGGCGCGCGACCATGACGTTGCTCGCTGCCGACATCGGCAACAGCCACACGTTCCTCGGTCTGCTGGACGGCGAGGTGGTGAGCGCCCACTGGCGGGTCAACACCGACGAGCGCCGCACCGCCGACGAGTGGTCGGTCCTGATCCGGGGCCTGCTGGCCGACCGCGTCGATGACGTCGACGGTATCGCCGTCTGCGCCACCGTGCCGGCGGTCCTGCACGAGTGGCGCGAGATGCTGGAGCGGCACTTCGGCGACGTGACCGCGATCGTCGTCGAGCCCGGCGTGCGCACCGGCATCCCGGTCCTGATGGACAACCCGCGCGAGGTCGGCACCGACCGGATCGTGAACTCGCTCGCGGCCGCGACCCTGCACGGAGGCCCCGCGATCGTCGTGGACTTCGGCACGGCGACGACCTTCGACGTGGTCAACGGCTCGGGTCAGTACGTCGGCGGGGCGATCTCGCCCGGGATCGAGATCTCCCTGGAGGCGCTCGGGCGCCGCGGTGCGCAGCTGCGCAAGGTCGAGCTGGTCCGGCCCCGTTCGGTGATCGCCAAGAACACGGTCGAGGCCCTGCAGAGCGGGATGCTTTTCGGCGTCGCTGCCCAGGTCGAGGGGCTGGTCGCGCGGATGATCGCCGAGCTCGGCGTGGCAGCCGAGGACGTCACCGTCATTTCGACCGGTCATTGGGCGCCGTTGATCGTCGATGACTGCGGTTGTTTCACCGTGCATTCGCCGTGGCTGACACTGCAGGGTTTGCGACTCGTATTCGAACGCAATTCCTGAGTCCTTTTGTCCTGCAATTGATTTGCTGACACACTGCCTTTGTCCCCGCGTTTACCCCCGAACGCATGAAGGCAAAGGAAATAGACACATGGCACAGAAGGTCAACATTGTTCTCGTCGATGATCTCGACGGCACCGAGGCCACCGAGACGGTGACGTTCGGCCTCGACGGGGCGTCGTACGAGATCGACCTCAACGACGCCAACGCCGCAGCCCTCCGCGAGGCGTTGAGCGGCTACGTCGGCCACGCCCGCAAGGTCACCGGCAGCTCGCGCCGCCCCCGCAAGGCGAGCGGCGCCTCGTCCTCCAACACCAAGGACGTCCGCGAGTGGGCCAAGTCGCAGGGCATGGAGGTCTCCGAGCGGGGCCGCATCTCCGCCGACGTGCAGCGGGCCTACGACGCCGCCCACTGAATCAACTTGGCTGACCCCCCTGTAACGCCGTGTTACTGCAACTACCCACCCCCATGCATCGGGGTCGGTACAGCCAGTAACACGGCGTTACAGCTCTCGGGGGCGTTCGCTGTGAGCGGACGCTCTCGTGTGTGGGGCGGGAACACGTAGGCTGATCCCGGGCGTTGAGCCCAGTGTCCGCAACCGGCCGCCTGCGTCGGACCCGCGGACCACGCAGACGTAGAGGAGCGCACATGTTCGAGCGGTTCACCGACCGAGCCCGGCGAGTTGTCGTGCTGGCCCAGGAAGAGGCCCGCATGCTCTCCCACAACTACATCGGGACCGAGCACATCCTGCTCGGGCTCATCCACGAGGGCGAGGGCGTCGCCGCCAAGGCGCTGGAGTCCCTCGACATCTCCCTGGAGGCCGTGCGCGCCCAGGTCGAGGAGATCATCGGCCAGGGCCAGCAGGCCCCCTCCGGGCACATCCCGTTCACGCCGCGCGCCAAGAAGGTGCTGGAGCTCTCGCTGCGCGAGGCGCTCCAGCTCGGCCACTCCTACATCGGCACCGAGCACATCCTGCTCGGTCTGATCCGCGAGGGCGAGGGCGTCGCCGCCCAGGTGCTGCAGAAGCTCGGGGCCGACCTCAACCGGGTCCGCCAGCAGGTCATCCAGCTGCTCAGCGGCTTCCAGGGCAAGGAGTCGGCCGCCGCGGGCGCTGCGACCAGCGGCTCGGGTGGCGAGGCGCCGTCCAGCTCGCTGGTGCTCGACCAGTTCGGCCAGAACCTCACCCAGGCTGCGCGCGAGGGCAAGCTCGACCCGGTCATCGGTCGCGAGCAGGAGATCGAGCGCGTCATGCAGATCCTGTCGCGCCGCACGAAGAACAACCCCGTCCTCATCGGCGAGCCCGGTGTCGGCAAGACCACGATCGTGGCCGGCCTCGCGCAGGACATCGTCAAGGGCAACGTGCCCGAGACGCTCAAGGACAAGCAGATCTACACCCTCGACCTCGGTGCCCTGGTCGCCGGCTCGCGCTACCGCGGTGACTTCGAGGAGCGTCTCAAGAAGGTCCTCAAGGAGATCCGCACCCGCGGCGACATCGTGCTCTTCATCGACGAGATCCACACCCTCGTCGGCGCCGGTGCGGCCGAGGGCGCGATCGACGCCGCCAGCATCCTCAAGCCGATGCTGGCCCGCGGCGAGCTGCAGACCATCGGCGCGACCACACTCGACGAGTACCGCAAGTACCTCGAGAAGGACGCCGCGCTCGAGCGTCGCTTCCAGCCGATCCAGGTGCAGGAGCCCTCGATCGCGCACACGATCGAGATGCTCAAGGGCCTGCGCGACCGCTACGAGGCGCACCACCGCGTCACCATCACCGACGAGGCGCTCGTCTCGGCCGCGACCCTGGCCGACCGCTACATCTCCGACCGCTTCCTGCCGGACAAGGCCATCGACCTCATCGACGAGGCCGGTTCGCGACTGCGCATCCGCAGGATGACCGCGCCGCCGGACCTGCGCGAGTACGACGAGAAGATCGCAGACGTACGCCAGCGCAAGGAGGCCGCCATCGACGGGCAGGACTTCGAGGCCGCGGCCCGCCTGCGCGACGAGGAGAAGCAGCTCTCCGCGCGCCGCAGTGAGCGCGAGAAGCAGTGGCGTGCCGGTGACCTCGACGAGGTCGCCGAGGTCGACGAGGAGCTGATCGCCGAGGTCCTGGCGGTCGCCACGGGCATCCCGATCGTGAAGCTGTCGGAGGAGGAGTCCACCCGTCTGCTCAAGATGGAGGACGAGCTCCACAAGCGCGTGATCGGCCAGGAGGAGGCCGTCAAGGCCCTCAGCCGCGCCATCCGTCGTACGCGTGCCGGACTGAAGGACCCCAAGCGTCCCGGTGGCTCGTTCATCTTCGCCGGCCCCTCGGGTGTCGGCAAGACGTGGCTGTCCAAGACGCTCGCCGAATTCCTCTTCGGTGACGAGGACGCGCTCATCCAGCTCGACATGAGCGAATTCTCCGAGAAGCACACCGTGTCGCGACTCTTCGGCTCACCGCCCGGATATGTCGGTTACGAGGAGGGCGGCCAGCTCACCGAGAAGGTGCGCCGCAAGCCGTTCTCCGTGGTGCTCTTCGACGAGGTGGAGAAGGCCCACCCCGACATCTTCAACAGCCTGTTGCAGATTCTCGAGGAAGGTCGTCTGACCGATTCGCAGGGCCGTGTGGTCGACTTCAAGAACACCGTCATCATCATGACCACCAACCTCGGCTCGCGTGACATCGCCAAGAGCGTCAACCTCGGTTTCGGCGCGGTCGGGGCGGACCCGGCCGGCTCCTACGAGCGGATGAAGAGCAAGGTCTCGGAGGAGCTCAAGCAGCACTTCCGTCCCGAGTTCCTCAACCGTGTCGACGAGATCGTCGTCTTCCCGCCGCTGTCGCAGGAGCAGATCGTCGCCATGGTCGACAACATGATCGCGGGCGTCGAGCTGCGCATGAAGGACCGCGACATGTCGCTGGAGCTGACGGACGGCGCGAAGCAGCTGCTGGCCGAGCGCGGGTTCGACCCGGTGCTCGGAGCGCGACCGCTGCGTCGCACCATCCAGCGCGAGATCGAGGACGTGCTCGCCGAGAAGATGCTCTTCGGCGAGGTCGGTCCCGGCCAGATCGTCCTGGTGGGCGTCGAGGGCGAAGGCCCCGCGGCGAGCTTCACCTTCAAGGGCCAGAAGAACTCGGCGGTGCCGGACATGCCGCCGCTCGAGACGGTCGACAGCGAGGGTGCTCCGGTCCTGGGTCCCGACGACACGGACGGTCCGACCGACGTGCCGAAGGAGACCTGACCGCTCAGGTCCAGCCTCACCAGATCACCCCGGGAGCGCCCAGCGCCCCGGGGTGACCTGCGTCAGGAGGCCGTCGGCCACCAGGCTCGCCAGGCACCGCTCGCGCTGGTCGGCGCCCGGCCAGGCCGACTCGATCGCGGCCGTGCCCACCGATCCCTCGGTCTCGCGGGCGAGCGCCATGATGCGCCCGCGGCACTGGCGGTCGGTGCCGGTCCAGGCCTGTCCGCGTCGCGGCGGCCCGTCGTACGCCGGGAAGCCGGCCCCCCGCCACACGCAGGCCTCGGCGATCGGGCAGGCATCGCACGCGGGCTGGCGCGCCGAGCACACCAGCGCGCCCAGCTCCATCGTCGCGACGGCCCAGGTCGCGGCGGTCGCGGGGTCGTCGGGCAGGTGCGTCGTGGCCACCTCGCGCTCGGCACGCGTCACCGCTGCGGCCGGGAACTCCGCGCCCGACACGGCGCGCGCCAACACCCGTCGTACGTTGGTGTCGAGGACGACGTGCCGGTGGCCGAAGGCGAAGCTGGCGATGGCCGAGGCCGTGTAGTCACCGACGCCGGGCAGCGCGAGCAGGTCGGAGTACGACGCCGGCACCTCGCCACCGTGGCGCTCGAGGATCGCGACGGCGGCAGCATGCAGTCGCAGGGCGCGTCGTGGATAGCCGAGCCGGCCCCACATCCGGACCGCCTCGCCCGTGGACTCCCCGGCGAGGGCAGCCGGTGTCGGCCATCGCTCGAGCCACGCGGCGTGCACCGGCAGCACGCGCCCGACGGGCGTCTGCTGGAGCATGAACTCGCTGACCATCACCGACCATGCCGAAGCCTGCGCACCCCGCCACGGCAGCTCGCGCGCGTGGTCGTCGTACCAGGCCAGCACGGCCTCGTGCAGGGCGTCGGGGGAGGGGGCGTCCATCACGGCGATCGTAGGTGAGCCGGTGCGCCTCCGCCGAGAGGGGCGCCTCGCTGCCTAGCCTGAGTCCATGCCCTCGACCGTGCGACCTCGCGGGCCGCTCCCGGCCCGGGTCTACTGGACCCGGCGCCTCCTCGTGCTCGGCGTGCCGGTGCTGCTGGTCGTCGTGCTGGCGCGCGTGCTCGGCGGCTCCTCGGACGGTGCGGACCGGGCGACCGGCACCGCGACCCAGGCCGGTGCCACCGTGGAAGCCACCTCGCCGGCGCTGATCGCGGGCCCCACAGTCGGGGCGAAGAGCGCCAAGTTGGCCCGGAGGGCTGAGAAGAAGCGCAACCGCGAGACGGCGCCGCCCGAGCCGGTCCTGGCCGAGCCCTCCGGACCCTGCTCCGACTCCGACATCGTCGCCACCCCGGCGCTCACCTCCGCGCCGGGTGGCTCTGACATCTTGATCCCGATCAACCTGCGCACCGCGGTCACCGAGGCCTGCACCTGGCAGGCGTCCCCGCAGACGCTGACGGTGACCATCACCTCGGGGGACGACTACATCTGGAGCACACGCGAGTGCCCGGCGGCGATTCCCGTCCAGGACCTGGTGATCCGCTCGGCCGTCGACACACCCGTCGTGGTGACCTGGGCGGAGGGCAAGCGCTCGGACGAGACCTGCTCCGGTCGGACCGACTGGGCGAAGCCGGGGTTCTACCACGTCGAGGCGGCCGCCCTCGGTGCCGACGGCACCGACGTCCAGTTCGAGCTGGTCACGCCCACCCCGGCGGTGGTCACCCAGACCGCTGCGCCGGAGCAGGGCGGCAAGAAGAACAAGTCAGGCAACCAGGCGCACACGCCCGGCGAGGACGGCGGCGGCAACTCCGTCGGCTGACCGGGCACTTCGTTCCCGTCAGGATCGCCGACCGGGCACTTCGTTCCCGTCAGGATCGCCGACCGGGCACTTCGTTCTCGAGCGTCTCGATGGACGGGGAGAAAGTGCCCGCTCGGCGGATGGGACGGGGAGGAAGTGCCCGCTCGGCGGATGGGACGGGAACGAAGTGCCCGCTCGGCGTCTCAGATGTAGCGCTCGGTGATGCTGGACTCGGCGAGGCGGGAGAGTCCTTCGCGCACGCTGCGGGCCCGCAGCTCACCGACGCCCTCGACGGCCTGGAGGTCGTCGATCCCCGCCGAGAGCAGCTGCTGAAGACCGCCGAAGTGGTCGACCAACCGGTCAACGACGGCTGAGGGCAGGCGCGGGACCTTGGCCAGCAGCCGGTAGCCGCGCGGGGCGACGGCCGCGTCGAGGTGCTCGGCGCCTCCGAGGCCGATGGCGCGCGCCACGGAGGCCGGGTCGACCAGCTCGGTCGGGGAGAGGGCCTCGAGCTCGGCCAGGTGCGACGCCGGGCTGGCCTGGCGCCGCTTGCCGCCGGGCAGGTAGTCACGGACCACCAGCTCGCGCTCGGCGTCGACGCCGGTGACGAGCTCCTCGAGCTGCAGCGAGAGCAGGCGACCGTCGGTGCCGAGCTCGAGGACGTAGTCCTCGATCTCCTCGGCGATCCGGATGACCATCTCCAGCCGCTGCGCGACCACGGCCACGTCGCGGACGGTGACGAGGTCCTCGATCTCGAGCGCGGACAGCGTCGCGGACACCTCGTCGAGGCGGAGCTTGTAGCGCTCGAGCGTGGCCAGGGCCTGATTGGCGCGGGAGAGGATCTTGCCGGAGTCCTCCAGCACGTGGCGGATGTCGCCCACATAGGCGGCGATGATCTGCATCGACTGCGAGACCGAGATGACCGGATGACCGGTCTGCTTGGCCACCCGCTCCGCCGTGCGGTGGCGGGTGCCGGTCTCCTCGGACGGGATCGTGTGGTCCGGCATCAGGTGGACCGCCGCACGGTGGACCCGGGTGATGTCCTTGTCGAGGATGATCGCGCCGTCCATCTTGGCCAGCTCGCGCAGGCCGGTGGCGGTGAACGGCACGTCGAGGGTGAAGCCGCCGGTCGAGATCGAGTCGACGGTCTTGTCCTGCCCCAGCACGATCAGCGCGCCGGTGCGACCGCGCAGGATCCGCTCGAGCCCGTCGCGCAGCGGGGTGCCGGGCGCGATCGAGGCCAGGGTCGCGCGCAACCTCAGCTGGTCGTCGATGCGCTCTGCCACCGGTCCTCCACGTGCGCTCTGGGCGCCCCCGTGCGCCATCGGGTGAAGTGTAGGGGCGCGCGACCCGGATGCACCGATCCATCCACCGGGCGCCGGGGCGTCCGGCCCCCCGAGGACTAGAGCGGGGGCGTCAGGTCGAGGGTGAGCAGGGCCCCGACGATGTCGTCCACCTCGATCACGGTCAGGCCGTCGACCGTGCGGCGGGCGGGGATCCCGCGCTCGCTGGGGAGCGTACGACCTCGCGGCACGACGGCCACCCGGAAGCCGAGCCGGGCGGCCTCGGCGATGCGCTGGGGCAGGTCGCGCACCCGTCGGAGCTCGCCGGCGAGGCCGATCTCCCCGATCGCGACGGCGCCGCGCGGGGCGGCCAGCCCGAGGTGCGAGCTGGCCACGGCGACGGCGATGGCCAGGTCGGCCGCCGGGTCGTTCAGCTTGGCCCCGCCGACGGTCGCGACGAAGACGTCGCTGTTGGCGATGCGCAGACGGGCGTGGCGATGGAGGACGGCCAGCACCATGTCGACGCGGGAGGACTCCACGCCGGAGACCGTGCGCCGCGGCCGCTCGAGCGGGGAGGCGGTCACGAGGGCCTGCACCTCCGCGAGCAGCGGGCGGCGGCCCTCCATGGTGACGGCGACGCAGGTCCCGGAGACGTCCTGGGTGTGGTGCTCGATGAACAGGCCCGTCGGGTCGGTGACCGCGGAGATCCCCTCGGACGACAGGTCGAAGCAGCCGACCTCGTCGACCGGGCCGTAGCGGTTCTTCATCGCCCGGAGCATGCGGAAGCGCGAGTTGCGCTCGCCCTCGAAGTGCAAGACGACGTCGACGAGGTGCTCGAGGACGCGCGGGCCCGCGATCGAGCCGTCCTTGGTGACGTGGCCGACGAGCACCGTCGTGATGTTGCGGGTCTTGGCGACACGGATCAGGGCCGCCGCTACCTCCTTGACCTGGGTGACACCGCCCGGCACGCCGTCGATGCCGGAGGCACTGATGGTCTGGACGGAGTCGACCACCAGCAGGGTCGGACGGACCTCCTCGATGTGGGTCAGCACCGCGCCGAGGTCGGTCTCGGCGGCGAGGAACAGCTCGTCGTGGACGCCGCCGGTGCGGTCGGCGCGCAGCCGCACCTGGGCCGCGGACTCCTCACCGGTGACGTAGAGGGTGCGCTGTCGTACGCGTGCGGTCTGGGCAGCGACCTCGAGCAGGAGGGTGCTCTTGCCGACCCCCGGCTCCCCGGCCAGGAGGATCGCCGCTCCCGGCACCAGCCCGCCGCCCAGCACCCGGTCGAGCTCGGGCACGCCGCTCGGGCGGGCCACGGACTCGTCGGTCGACACCTGGCCGATCGGGACGGCCGGGGTGGACACCGGCCCGGCCGTGGCGCGCAGGGTCGGGGCGCTGGCCTCGGCGACCGAGCCCCAGGCCTGGCACTCCCCGCAGCGCCCGACCCACTTGCCGGTCTCCCATCCGCACTCGGAGCAGCGGTAGGAGGGGCGGGCCTTGGCTTGGCGAGGGGCCTTCGTCGACATGGGCGCCACGCTAGGTCAGGGCACCGACAACCCGCGCGTGGGCGCGCGGCACTCCCCGCCGACTGGTCCGGACCACCTCTCCCCAGACCGCCCGGCCACCCTGTGGACCGTGCCCGGAACCTGTGGAGAAGCAGCTCCGGGCTGGGGATGGACGGGCCACTTCCTGTGGAGGAGTGGCGTACGACGGGCGTTCGGGACACGGCCCCGTCGTCCCTCGGCGGTGCAGCGTTGCGGCGACCGGCGGCCTATGCTGGGGCTGGTTGGATCGATCAAGGGGGCGACGTGGGGCGCAGCGACCATCGACTCGGCAGCCAGCTGCCGGTGACGCCGCCGACCCTCGCCGACGTCGCGGAGCGCGCCGGGGTCTCGCGCCAGACGGTGTCCAACGCGGTCAACAACCCCGACCTGCTCCGCCCCGACACCCTCGAGCGGGTCCGGCAGACCATCGCCGAGCTCGGCTACTCGCCCAACCGGGCCGCACGCAACCTGCGCACCCGCACGTCCTCGCTGATCGGGCTCCGGTTCAACCCGGCGCAGGAGGGCACCGCCAACGCGATGATGGACCGGTTCGTGCACTCGCTCGTCGAGGCCAGCGAGGAGGCCGGGTATGCCATCTTGCTCTTCCCGGGCGACGACGAGGACACGATCGGTGGCTACGACAACCTGCTGCGCTCGACCGCCGTCGACGCCTTCGTCGTCACCGACACCTACCTCGGCAACCCGCAGGCCACCTGGCTGAGCCAGCAGCGGGCACCCTTCGTGGCGTTCGGTCGACCCTGGGACGACGGCGGTGCGCGGCACGCCTGGGTCGACGTCGACGGCGCGGCCGGCACGGCCCTGGCCACCCAGCACCTGATCGACCGCGGGCACACCCGGATCGCGTGGATCGGCTGGCGCAAGGACTCGCCCATCGGCGAGGACCGCCGCGCGGGCTGGCTCTCGACGATGCGCGCCAACGACCTGCCCACCACCGGTCTGGCCTCGCGCGTCGAGGACGTCGTGCACAGCGGCGCCGAGGCGTCCGCCGTGCTCCTCGACGAGTCCGCCCCCACCGCCTTCGTCTGCGCGTCCGACACGCTCGCAATGGGCGTGCTCCACACGCTCTGGATCCGCCAGCTCGCGCCGGGCACCGACATCGCTGTGGTCGGTTTCGACGACTCGCAGGTGGCACAGGTCTACCCCGTGGGCCTCACGTCGGTACGCCAACCGCTGGAGGACGTGGCGGTCGAGATCGTCCGGACGCTGCGGGCGCTGCTCTCGCACCAGCCGGTCGAGACGCGGGGCGTCCTCCTCACGCCGACCCTCGCGATCCGCGAATCGTCCTAGCTCCCCGGTCAACCGGACCAGCCCCGCCGTCGACTTCACGGGCAGAGGTCCGCACCGAACCCGAGGAGATGCCGTGGCCCGACGAGACGACGACTTCGTCGCCTTCGTGGATGCTCGTTCTGCAGCCCCTGCTGCGGACGGCGCGACTGCTGACGGCAGGTGACCGGCACGCCGCCGAGGACCTGGTGCAGACGGCGCTGGAGAAGGCGTACGTCGCGTGGCCGCGCATCCGGCGCAAGGGTGCACAGGAGGCCTACCACCGGTCTCGCCGCCGCTGCTCCGTCTCGACCGGCGAGCGCGAGCGCGCCGGGGACGAGCAACGACGAGAGGTGACCTACACGTGGTCCGGCAGCGACGAGGTCAGGTTCGCGTCCTAGAAGGACTTCCACCACAGGTTGACGGCGTAGTCGACGTCCGTCCCCGTGTGCGAGGCCAGCGCCTCGTCCGCGGCGGCCGGCGGCAGCTCGATGCGCACGACCGCCTCGAGGGCCTCACGCGAGGTGAAGGACCAGCCCATGTCGATCGAACGCCGGCTCCAGCCGTGGGCCGACCAGAACCGCTCCACCGCCACCGGGTCGACCTCGGGGTAGCCACGGCGGAACCAGCCGCCGAAGGTGGACCGCGTCGCGTCGTTGTCGATGACGAAGGCCGTGCCCCCGCGGCGCATGACCCGGTCGAGCTCGCGCAGCCCCGGCTCGGAGCCCGGGCCGAGGAAGTAGGCCCACCGGGCGTGCGCCACGTCGACGGACGCGTCAGCGACGGGCAGCTTCTCGGCCATCCCCTCGAGGACGGTGACGTTGCCGATCCGCTTCGTACGACGGCGCGCGAGCCTGACCAGGGGACGGTGCGGCTCCACTCCGATCACCCGGTCGGCCGTCGCTGCCCACAGGGGCAGGTGGAAGCCACTGCCGCAACCGATGTCGAGGAGGGTGCGCCCGGCCCAGTCGCCGATCTCCTGCATCGCGCCGGCGATCCGGTCGTGCGGGTCGGCGGCCCGGTTCTCGACCTCGTAGAGCTCGGGGGTGTGCCAGATGTTGGGGGAGGGGCGAGGCTTCAAGCTCAGATGCGGACGAGGCCGTTGGGCGTCTGGAGCTGGACCGCGACGATGCCGGGGGTGCCGTTGGGGGCGACCCACTCGACCTTCACGTCCTCGAGCGGCGCCTCGACGCTCTCTCCGAGCCACTCGCTGACCCGCTGCGGGTCGCCGGCGATCTCCAGGCACGCCAGGGAGTAGTCACCGGTGGCGCCGTGGCCGGGGCGGAGCTCGGCGGGGCTGTCCCAGCTGATGAAGTAGGGGAGCTGGGGGTCGGAGATCAGACCGTGGACACCGATCTGCTTCCAGAGCAGCTCGGTGCCGTCGGGGCGGTGCCGGTTGCCCTTGGCCGCCTCACGGCCCAGACGCTCCTCGATGGGGGCGAGCTCATCGACCGAGACGACCCAGCCCATCCAGCCGCCGCCGAGGGCGGACCGGGCGCGCACGGCCTGGCCGAAGGGGGCCTTGTCGCTGGCGGGGTGGTCGAGCACCTCCACGATCTCCATGTAGGTGGCGTCTGCCAGCGGCAGGATCATGTTGCGGGTGCCGAAGCGAGGGTGCACACCACCATCGACGAATTCCGTGCCGAGCATGCCCCCGATGCGCTGGGCGGTGCTGGCAAGTCCATCAGGGCCGGCGGCGAAGCTGACGTGGTCCAGGCGCATGTAGAGATTCTGTGCGGTGCGCCCGTGACCCGTGACACCGGGGTCGAATTCTCTTGATGTCGAGCAATTCTTGGGGTGCGGAATCCGTGGTCGGCTCAGCGCGGGTCGGCCGGGTGCAACGCCAGGGCCGATCGTGAGCGGACGTGCGCCTCGCAGTGGCGCACCAGCTCGGCGTACCCGGGGCGCCCCATCAGCTCCACGAGCTCGGCCTCGTGGGTGACGTAGACGGGCTCGAGGGCGACGTGCGCCTCGGTGTTGCCGGAGCAGTACCAGTCGAGGTCGTGGCCGCCGGGACCCCAGCCGCGACGGTCGTACTCACCGATTGACACCTCGACGTACGACGTCTGGTCCTGCACCTCGACCGTGCGGTACTGGCGGCGGATCGGCAGCTGCCAGCACACGTCGGGCTTGGTCTCCAGCGGGTTGCGGCCCTGCCGCAGGGCCAGCCCGTGCAGGGCGCACCCGGCGCCCCCGCCGCCCTCGGCGGGGGTGAAGTCGGTGCGGTTGTGGAACACGCACGCCTGCTGGCCGTCGCGCTCCACGGCCAGCGTCTTGCGCTCGCCGTCGTCGTCGGTCTCGATCCAGTCGGACCTCTTCACCGAGCGGCCGGGGTGCAGCTGCCAGTCGTCGGGGGTGAGCTGCGCGACGAAGCCGGCGACCCGCACCTCGTCGTCCTTGTCGGCGAAGTGGGCGCCGAGGGTGCAGCATCCGACGTCGGGGGCGTCGGCGTAGATGCCCTGGCACCCCTGGCCGAAGATGCACATGTAGGCCGAGGTCAACCAGGTCAGGTCGCAGCGGAACACCTGGCCCTCGTCGGCGGGATCGGCGAACTCGACGAACGCGCGGGGAAACACCAGGTCGACTTCGGGCACGTCGCAAGCCTAGTGGCGTGACCTGGGCCTAGTAGCGTGGCCGGTATGCGCCTGGGCGTCCTTGACATCGGTTCCAACACCGGCCACCTGCTGGTGGTCGACGCGCACGGTGGCGCGGCCCCCCTGCCCGCCTCCTCGCACAAGCAGCCGCTGCGCCTGGCCGAGCACCTCGACGAGGACGGCGCCGTGACGCCGAAGGGCATCAAGGCGCTCACCGACTTCTGCGCCTCGGCCACCGAGATCGCCGACGACAAGGGCTGCGAGGAGATGATCGGCTTCGCGACCTCCGCGGTGCGCGACGCGGTCAACTCCGACAAGGTCCTGGCCCACGTCGAGAAGCACGCGGGTGTCGAGCTGGAGGTGCTCTCCGGTGAGGACGAGGCGCGGCTGACCTTCCTCGCCGTACGCCGCTGGTTCGGCTGGTCGGCCGGTCGGCTCGCGGTCTTCGACATCGGCGGCGGCTCCCTGGAGATCGCCGCGGGCACCGACGAGGCCCCCGACGTGGCCTGGTCCCTGCCACTGGGTGCGGCCAGGATGGCCCGCCTGTGGTTCGGCGGGGGGCGCCCCGGCGAGTCCGAGATCCGCGAGCTGCGCAAGCAGATCCGCGCCGAGATCGCTCGCGACGCCGGGCACCTGCTGCGCCCTGGTGTGCCGGACCGCGCAGCGGCCACGTCGAAGACCTTCCGCTCGTTGGCGCGCATCTGCGGGGCAGCGCCCAGCGGCGACGGCCCCCTCGTGCCGAGGGTGCTCGAGCTCGAGGCTCTGAGGGACTGGATCCCCCGACTGATGGACATGTCGGCCGACGAGCTCGCGGCGCTGCCCGGGGTCTCCTCGAGCCGCGCGCACCAGATCGTGCCCGGTGCGCTGGTGGCCGAGGCGTGCATGGACATCTTCGACCTGGGTGCGCTGGAGATCTGTCCGTGGGCACTGCGCGAGGGCGTGATCCTCGAACGCCTCGACCAGATCTCCATCGTCAGGGGGCCTCGCTGAGCATGTCGCCCCAGATCGGTCTCTCCACCGCCTCGGTGTATCCCGAGTCGACCGCGCACGCCTTCGGGTGGGCCGCGTCGCTGGGCTACGACGCGGTCGAGGTGATGGTGGGCATCGACGCGCTGAGCCAGCAGATCGACTCGGTCAAGAAGCTCAGCGACCACCACGAGGTGCCGATCTGCGCGGTCCACGCGCCGTGCCTGCTCTTCACCCAGCGGGTCTGGGGCACCGAGCCGTGGGGCAAGCTCGAGAAGTCGGCCGAGATGGCCCTGGCCGTCGGCGCCGACGTGGTCGTCGTGCACCCGCCGTTTCGGTGGCAGAAGGACTACGCCGCCGGCTTCGTGGAGGGCATCGCCTCCCTGGAGGCCAGGACCGGCATCGCCTTCGCGGTCGAGAACATGTATCCGTGGCGGGCGTCCTCGCGCCGCGGGATGGAGATGTACCTGCCCGGCTGGGACCCGAGCGCGGAGGACTACGCCAACACCACGATCGACCTCTCCCACGCCGCCATCGCCCGCTCCGACGTCGTCAAGATGGCCGAGAGGATGGGTGACGCGCTGCGCCACATCCACCTCACCGACGGCACCAGGTCCGCCAAGGACGAGCACCTCGTGCCCGGTCGCGGCGACATGCGTGCCGACGAGTTCCTGCAGCACCTGGCGCGGACCGAGTTCGCCGGACACGTCGTGCTGGAGATCAACACCCGCCGGTGCGCCGACCGCGCCGAGCGGGAGACGGACCTGCGCGAGTCCCTGGAGTTCGCGCGCGCTCACCTCGGGGTGACCATCCCGTGAGACAGGTGAGGAGCTCGTGAGCTCTCGCGCCTTGCGCGGGCGTCGTCCCGGGGCACCGGACACCCGCGCCGAGGTCCTCGCGGCTGCGCGGGCGTCGTTCGCGGAGAAGGGCTTCCGGGGTACGACGATCCGCGCCGTCGCCGCGTCGGCGGGGGTCGATCCCGCGTTGGTCCACCACTACTTCGGCACCAAGGACGACCTCTTCGTCGCCGCGCTGGAGATCCCTGTCGACCCGCGCCAGGTGCTCGCCGGGGTGGTCGCGGCGGGTCCCGACGGTGCGGGCGCGCGCCTGCTGCAGGCCCTGTTGACGGTGTGGGACGAGCCGGACATGCAGGTCCGGCTCCTCGCGGTGGTCCGCTCGGTGCTGAGCGAGAACGACGGGCGCCTGTTGAAGGACGGCTTCATCCCGGTCGTCGTCGGCCCGGCGCTCATGCAGCTGGTGCGCGACCGTCCCGAGGTCCGCATCCCGCTCGTCGCCAGCCAGGTCGTCGGGCTGATCGTCACCCGCTACCTCCTGGCCCTGCCGCCCATGGCCGAGATGCCCGCCGACGACGTGGTCACGCGGGTCGGGCCGGTGCTGCAGCACTACCTGACCGGTGACCTGCCCTGATCCGGCTGCCCTGATCCGTCGGTGCGGGGTTGACGGAGGGCGGGCCCCGGAGCACAATTCAACGCATGATGAAAAACGTCGTCGAGGTGCGTGACCTGGTCGTCGTACGTGGTGGCCAGGAGGTGCTGCCGGGGCTCTCGCTCGACGTCTCCGCCGGTGTCACCGGGCTGCTCGGTCCCAGTGGGTGCGGCAAGACCACGCTCATGCGCAGCCTCGTCGGCGCGCAGCAGGTCAGGTCCGGGTCCGTCCGCGTGCTGGGTGAGCCGGCCGGGAGCGCGGTGCTGCGCACCCGCATCGGCTACGTCACCCAGGCGGCGTCCGTGTACGACGACCTGACGGTGACGGAGAACCTCGGATTCTTCGCCCGGGTGCTCGGCGTCGACCGATCCTCGGCCGACGAGGCGATCGACGCAGTGGGGCTCGCCGGGCACCGCCGACAGGTCGTCGGCAGCCTCTCGGGTGGGGAGCGCAGCCGGGTCAGTCTGGCCGTCGCCCTGCTCGGCACCCCCGAGGTGCTGGTGCTCGACGAGCCCACCGTGGGCCTCGACCCGGTGCTGCGGCGCGACCTCTGGGAGGTGTTCCACCGACTCGCCGCTGCCGGCGCGGCAGTGCTGGTCTCCAGCCACGTCATGGACGAGGCCGAGCGGTGCGACCGGCTGCTGCTCATGCGCGAGGGGCGGATCATCGGGGACGGCTCACCGGACGAGATCCGCGAGCGCACCCGGGCCGTCGACATCGAGCACGCGTTCCTCCACCTCGTCGAGGGAAAGGGGGATGCGGCATGAACCCCCGGATCACGCTGGCCGTCGCGGGCCGGGTGCTCACCCAGATCCGCCGCGACCGGCGCACCCTGGCGATGCTGCTGGTCGTCCCGTGCGCCCTGATCAGCCTGCTGTGGTGGATGTTCGAGGAGCTGCCCGGCGACATGTTCGACCGTTTCGGCCCCGGTCTGCTGGCGATGTTCCCCTTCATCGTGATGTTCCTGGTGACCAGCGTGACCACCCTGCGCGAGCGCTCCTCCGGAACGCTCGAGCGGCTGTTCACGATGCCCATGGGCAAGCTCGACTTCCTCCTCGGCTACGCGCTCGCGTTCGGCCTGCTGGCCGCGGTGCAGTCGGCGCTGGCGGTCGGGGTGAGCGTGGGGCTGCTGGGGCTCGACGTCAACGGGCCGGTCTGGCTCCTCAGCGTCGTAGCGGTGGTCGACGCCGTTCTCGGCACGGCGCTCGGACTGTTGGTCAGCGCCTTCGCCACGACGGAGTTCCAGGCGGTCCAGTTCATGCCGCTGTTCGTGCTGCCGCAGATCCTGCTGTGCGGGCTCTTCGTGCCCCGAGCGTCGATGCCGGGGGCGCTCGAGGCTCTCAGCAACGCGCTGCCCCTGTCGTACGCCGTGGACGCGATGCAGGAGCTCGTGGGTACGGCTGACCAGGGCGAGGTCTGGCGATCCGTCGCGGTCGTGGGCGGCTTCGCGCTCGCCGCACTGGTCCTGGGTGCCGCCACCCTGCGACGCCGCACCCCCTAGCCGAGCGGGCACTTCCTCCCCGTCACGATCGCCGACCGGGCACTTCCTCCCCGTCACGATCGCCGACCGGGCGGTTCCTCCCCGTCCAGCACGGCCAGACGGGGACGAAGTGCCCGGTGAGCGTTCAGGACGGGGACGAAGTGCCCGGTGAGCGTTCAGGACGGGGACGAAGTGCCCGCTCGCGAGTGGCGGCGTAGCCTTCGGGCCATGTCCTTGCTCCGTCAGCCGATCCTCCTCCTGGCTCGCAGCCAGGGGGTCAAGAAGCTCGTCTCGACCATGCCCGTCTCGAGCGGAATCGTCACCGGGTACGTCCCCGGCGAGGCGACCGAGGACGCCGTCCGGGCCACCTCCGGGCTCGTCGACGACGGCCTGCGCGTGACGTTGGACTACCTCGGCGAGGACACCACCGACGTCGCCCAGGCCGACGCCACCGTCGTGGCCTACAAGGACGTCCTGTCCGAGCTGTCGTCTCGTGGCCTGGCCCCGCACGCCGAGGTCTCGGTCAAGCTCAGTGCGATCGGCCTCTTCCTCCCCGACGACGGCTACAAGGTCGCCCTGGAGAATGCCCGCGACATCTGTCGCTCGGCCCGCAACGCCGGCACCACGGTGACCCTCGACATGGAGGACCACACCACCACCGACTCGACGCTCGCGATCCTGCGCGAGCTGCGCAAGGACTTCCCCGAGACGGGCGCCGTGCTCCAGGCGATGCTGCACCGCACCGAGGCCGACTGCCGCGCGCTGGCCTACGAGGGCTCGCGCGTGCGGCTGTGCAAGGGCGCCTACATGGAGCCCGAGGAGGTGGCCTTCCAGGAGAAGGTCGAGATCGACAAGTCCTACGTCCGCTGCCTCAAGGTGCTGCTGGCCGGCCACGGCTACCCGATGATCGCCACGCACGACCCGCGGATGATCCAGATCGCCTCCTCGCTCGCGAGCCGCTTCGGCCGTCGCCCGGGGACGTATGAGTTCCAGATGCTCTACGGCATCCGCCCCGAGGAGCAGAAGCGCCTCGCAGCCGCCGGGGAGACGATGCGCGTCTACATCCCCTACGGCACCGAGTGGTACGGCTACCTCATGCGCCGCCTGGCGGAGAAGCCCCAGAACCTCGCCTTCTTCGCGCGCTCGCTGGTCTCCAAGAAGTAGGTTGGCCCCATGAGCAGGTGGGCATCATGAGCACAGCGATCATCGGCGCCGGCGTGATGGGGGAGACCCTGCTGTCGGGGCTGGTCCGTGCGGGCCGCCGGGTCGACCAGCTGATGGTCGGCGAGAAGCGTGCCGAGCGGGCCCGCGAGCTCGAGGAGCGCTACGGCGTTGCCGTGGTCTCCAACCGCGAGGCCGCCGCCAAGGCCGACACGGTCGCCCTCGTCGTCAAGCCGCAGGACATGGCCGACGTGCTCGACGAGATCGCCCCCGACCTGCGCCCCGGACAGCTGCTCGTCTCGCTCGCCGCCGGCATCACGACCGCCTTCATCGAGTCGCGCGTGCCCGACGGAGTCGCGGTGGTCCGCGTCATGCCCAACACCCCGGCGCTCGTGGACGAGGGCATGGCCGCGATCGCGCCGGGCTCCCACTGCGACGAGTCGCACCTGACCGAGGCCGAGTCGCTGATGGCGTCGACCGGCAAGGTGCTGCGGATCCCGGAGAAGCAGATGGACGCGGTCACCGCGATCTCCGGCTCCGGTCCGGCCTACATCTTCTTCGTCGTCGAGTCGATGATCGAGGCGGGCGTCCACCTGGGCCTGCCGCGCGCCACCGCCACCGAGCTGGTCGTGCAGACGCTGGTCGGCTCCGCGGCGATGCTCCGCGAGACCGGCACCCATCCCGTCGTCCTGCGCGAGCAGGTCACCTCACCGGGAGGTACGACGGCGTCGGCGCTGCGCGAGCTCGAGATCCACAAGGTGCGCGCGGCGTTCCTGGCCGCCATGGAGGCGGCCCGCAACCGCTCGCGCGAGCTCGCCGAAGGCTCCTGAGGCGACGCGACACCGAGACGACGTGCGCCCGTGGGCGAGCCCGACCGGACATCAGGAGTAACGTCCGCCACATGGAGTGCTCCGGGCCCGCGTCGATCGTCTTCGACCCCACACTCACCGACTACAACTTCGGACCCACCCATCCGATGTCCCCGGTCCGTGTCGACCTGACCATGCGGCTGGCTGACGAGCTGGGCGTGCTGGAGGGCATCAAGCGGGTCGACGCCCCCATGGCGAGCACCGAGCAGATCGCGATGGTCCACGACGAGGCGCTCATCGACGCGGTCTTCAGGGCCGGTACGACGCCGGGCTGGGTGGATCTGTCCTGCGGGCTCGGCACCGACGACAACCCCGTCTTCGCGGACATGCACCTCGCGAGCGCCCATGTCGTCGGCGCCACCCTCGAGGCGGTCCGCCAGGTCTGGAGCGGCGAGTCCCTGCACTCGGTGAACATCGCGGGTGGGCTGCACCACGCGATGCCGGACCGGGCGAGCGGCTTCTGCATCTACAACGACGTGGCCGTCGGCATCAGGCAGCTGCTCGCCGACGGTGCCGAGCGCGTGGCCTACGTCGATGTCGACGTCCACCACGGCGACGGGGTGGAGAAGATCTTCTGGGACGATCCGCGCGTGCTCACGGTCTCGCTGCACGAGACCGGCCAGATGCTCTTCCCCGGCACCGGCTTCCCGGCCGACTCCGGCGGCGCGGGAGCCGAGGGCACCGCCGTCAACGTGGCGCTCCCGCCCGGGACCGCCGACGCCGGGTGGTTGCGCGCCTTCCACGCCGTCGTACCTCCCGTGCTGCGCGCGTTCGCGCCCGAGGTGCTCATCACCCAGCACGGGTGCGACTCCCACATGGACGACCCGCTGGCGCACATGATGCTGAGCGTCGACGGCCAGCGGGCGGCGTACCTCGCCCTCCACGATCTCGCCCACGAGGTCGCGGACGGCCGCTGGGTGGTCACCGGAGGTGGTGGCTACTCGATCGTCGACGTGGTCCCGCGTGCCTGGGCGCACCTGATCGCCATCGCCGGAGGACATCCCCTCGACCCGGCGCTGGCGACGCCGCCGGCCTGGCGGGCGTACGTCGAGGAGGTGCTGGGGGTGACCGCGCCGCACCGGATGACGGACGGGCGCACGCCGGCCTACCGCGACTGGGCGGCGGGCTACGACCCCGATGCGTGGCTGGACCGCGCGATCCACGCGACCCGGATGGAGATCTTCCCGCTCCACGGGCTCGATCCGTTGCCGTAGGAACCGCACATGGATCGGCGAAAAGTCAAGAATCAACCCGACGCGCCGTCAGTCCCACAAGTTTCTTTGGCATTCCTCTTCCCCATGCGTCACGCGAGCCCTATTCTCGCCGAGAGCGGCACGCCTGTGACGCCGGCGGGCTAGCCGGCGCCGTCCCGCGCAGAAGGATCGGTGCACACCATGGCTGAGAACACCCCTGGCGACATGTCCGAGGCCCACTTCCTGACCATCGCCGAGGTCGCGGCCAAGATGCGCGTCTCGAAGATGACGGTCTACCGGCTCGTGCACGGTGGCGACCTGCCCGCGGTCCGCGTCGGTCGGTCCTTCCGGGTCACCGAGGACGACGTCAACGAGTACCTGCGCAAGAGCTTCTACAACGCCGGCTGAACTGCTCCACCGGAGCCGTCGATCCACTCGTCTGACTCGATTCCGCTCTGCCCACCCCTGCCAAGTAGGGTGGGCGGGTCCGGCCGACAGGTGTCGGCCGCAAGGAAAGGTCTGAACACGTGGGTTCTGTCATCAAGAAGCGGCGCAAGCGCATGGCCAAGAAGAAGCACCGCAAGTTGCTCAAGAAGACGCGCGTCCAGCGCCGCAAGCTCGGCAAGTAGCACCCTCGATCATGGGGCGGGTCGTGCTGGTCACCGGGATCTCCCGGGACATAGGGCGACGCTTCGCGCGCGCTGCGGCCGGCGACCCGTCCATCGAACGAGTCATCGGGGTGGACGTCGTCCCCCCGCGGGGGGACATCGGCGACGTCTCCTTCGTCCGCGCTGACATCCGCAACCCCGTCATCGCCAAGGTCCTCGCCAAGGAGGACGTCGACACCGTCGTCCACATGAGCGTGATCGCGACGCCCGGCTCGGCCGGTGGCCGGGGGACGATGAAGGAGCTCAACGTCATCGGCTCCATGCAGCTGCTCGCTGCCTGCCAGAAGTCGACGACGGTCGAGCGCCTGGTGGTGAAGTCGACCACCACGGTCTATGGCTCGAGCCCGCGCGATCCCGCGATGTTCACCGAGGACATGGGTCCCAAGCGTCTGCCCTCCTCCGGCTACGCCAAGGACGTCTATGAGATCGAGGGCTACGTCCGCGGCTTCGCGCGTCGTCGCCCCGACGTCGACGTCACGCTGATCCGCGCCGCCAACGTCGTGGGGCCCCATGTGGTCAGCCCGCTGACCAACTACTTCCGGCTCCCCGTGATCCCGCGCGTGCTGGGCTTCGACCCGCGTCTGCAGTTCCTCCACGAGGACGACCTGATGCGGGTGCTGTGCCACGCCGCGATCACCGGCATCCCCGGCACCTTCAACGTCGCCGGCGACGGGTTGCTGACGCTGAGCCAGGCCGTACGCCGCCTCGGCACGCCGTCCGTCTCGATGCCGCGTTTCGCCGTGGCCCGTCTCGGCGCGACCATGCGTCAGGCCCGCATCTCGGACTTCTCGCCCGAGCAGCTGGTGTTCCTCACCTACGGTCGAGGGGTGGACACCACCCGGATGCGCACCCAGCTCGGCTTCGAGCCGGCGTACTCGACCGCGGAGGCGTTCGCCGACTTCTGCCGTGACCTCGCGCCGGCGCCGCTGGAAGGAGCCGGTCGTGGCTGAGGAAGCGCGCGACGCCGTGGTCATCCCGATCGGCACGGGCGGGCGCCCCGGCCGCGGCACGGGCAAGGCGCGACCGTCCTCGGCCGCCCGCAACCTGGCCCCGGCCGCCAGGAAGCCTGCCACCAGGAAGCCGGCCGCCAAGAAGGCCGCGCGCAAGAAGCCTGCGCCCACCACGACCGCGCCCACCACGACCGCGAAACCGAGCACGACCGCGCCGAGCATCCCGATCACCGGCGGCCCGGCCGCCGAGCCCGTGCCGGAGCAGGTGGCTGGAGGGGCGCCCAGGACCGGGATTCCCGTCGGCGACTGGCTGTCGGCTCTCCAGGGGGCAGCGCTGGACGTCTTCGGCGACGACTGGGAACGCCGTCTGGCCGAGCTGATGGCATTCATGCGCCGTCGCCTGGAGGGCGACTACGAGGTCGACGACTACGGCTTCGACCGGGAGCTGACCGAGCGCTTCTTCATGGCGGCCCTGCGACCGGTCGCGCAGAAGTGGTTCCGGCTCGAGGTGCGCGGCCTGGAGAACATCCCCGCCGAGGGCGGCGCCCTGGTGGTCTCCAACCACTCCGGAACGGTGCCGCTGGACGGGCTGATGACCATGCTCGCCGTGCACGACAAAGCGCACCGGTCCCTGCGTCCGCTCGGCGCCGACCTCGTCTTCAAGTTGCCGCTGGTCAGCTCGCTGGCCCGCAAGGGCGGCGCCACCTTGGCCTGCATCGAGGACGCCGAGCGGATGCTGTCCGGCGGTGATCTCGTGGGCGTGTGGCCCGAGGGCTTCAAGGGCATCGGCAAGCCGTTCAGCGAGCGCTACAAGCTCCAGCGCTTCGGTCGCGGCGGCTTCGTGTCGGCGGCGTTGCGCACCGGCGTACCCATCATCCCGCTGTCGGTGGTCGGGGCCGAGGAGATCTACCCCCTCGTCGGCAACGTGCCGTCGCTGGCACGTCTGCTGGGTGTCCCCTACATCCCGATCACGCCGTTCTTCCCGTGGCTCGGGCCGCTCGGCATGGTGCCGCTGCCTTCGAAGTGGATCCTGGAGTTCGGCGAGCCGATCCGCACCGACTCCTACGACCCGGCCGAGGCCGAGGACCCGATGCTGGTCTTCAACGTCACCGACCAGGTGCGCGAGACCATCCAGCACACGCTGTTCGACCTGCTCCGCGAGCGCGACGGCGTCTTCAGCTAGCCGTAGTCGCCCCTGGTGGTGCGCGTCGGGTCAGGGCAGCAGTCCGCCGGTGGAGTTGGTGAGCGTGCCGCCGGTGAGACCGTCCACGGTGCCGGTCACCTCACCGATGAGGCCCCCGGTCGCGTCGTCGACGCCGCTGGTCAGCCCACCGAGCGCGCCTCCCGTGGCGCCGTTGAGCCCGTTGGCCAGGTCGGTGGTGGTCCCCGAGACGTCCTTGACCCCCTCCTTGACCCCGTCCTCGACCTGGTCCTTGACCTGGTCCTTGACCTTGTCGGCGTCCTTGTCAGGAGTGGCCTTGACCGGCTTGGTCGGGTCGGGCACGACCACGCCCGGGGTGGGCGCCGTCGCGCTGTTCGTCGCCGTGGGCACCGGCGCATCGGGGGACTGCAGGGCCTCGGGGACGGTGATCCCCTCGACGTCCTGACCCGAGAGCGGCGCCGCTTCGAGCGTCAGCTCGTCGGTGTCGAGCCCGGTGAGCAGGTCGGGCGCCGAGCCCGTCAGCAGGAAGTCGGGCGTGGTGGTGATCCCTCCGGTGCACGCGAGGCAGGCAGTGTTGATCTCCATGTCGAGGTCGCTGAGCGTGCGTCCGGCCGCGAGCAGCTCGTCACGGGCACTGGCCGGGAGCCGGTACTGCAGGGCGTCGAGGCGCTGCATGCTCGTGGCGGTGAAGTCGCGGGCACTCTGGACGTCGGCATCGGATCCGCTGCGGTCGTAGGCCGACAACAGGCTGCGCACGCCATCTCCGGACTGCGCGGTGAAGTCGTCGAGGGTGTCGGGGATGTGCGAGGTGCTGCCTCCATCGCCCGCGGCGAGCTCCTCGAGCTCGCTCAAGCGGGTCTCGGCCTGGGCGAGGAGGGTCCGACCGCGTGCCGAGTCGTCGTCGGCGAGGCGGACCTGCGCGGCCTCGATGCCCCGCTTGATGCCATAGAGCGACTCACCCGGGAGCGAGGTCTGCGCGGCGACGGCCATGGTCGCGGTGGCACCGACGAGCGCGGCTCCGCCGAGGAGCGCGGCGAACCGACGCTCGCGGCTGCGTGAGGTGACGGGCATGGACAGACGCGCCGGGGTGGCGGGCTGCGGGAGGAGGACGGTGTCGGCCTCCACCATCAGCCGCTCGCGCAACGACCCCACGAAGTCGGCGCGGGGCGCGACCTCCGGGAAGGCACGCAGGTCGGACACGACGTCCAGGAGCGCAGAGAAGCGCGCCACATCGCGCTCGGTGAGCGGGGTGTCGGGGCCTCCGGAGAGGAGTGCCTCGAACTCGTCGGCACGTCGTCGTGCCGAGAATGCGGCTGTCATTGCGCTCGTCCTGTCTGAGTGCTGGTGGGTGCTCCCACACAGACGAACGACCGGGAGCAACCCCGGGTTACGGGTGAGGTCATATGTCTCTCAACCCCTCCGGCAAAGCCTTGGCCAGATTGCGTACGCCACGGAGCTGGAGCTGCTTGACAGCACCGTCGGAACGGCCGAGCGCCAGCGCCGTCTCCGCGATCGACATGCCCTGGAGGAAGCGCATGATCAGGCACTCCCGCTGCTCGGTCGGCAGGTCGGTGAGGGCCTTGAGCAGCACCTCGTTGGTCAACCCGGCGAGCACCGCACTCTCGGGCCCCTCCGTGGCGTCGTCGTGCGGCGTCATGTCCTCGGTGGTCATCTCCAACCGGGTCCGCCCGGCCTTGAAGTGATCAACGGTGAGGTTGCGCGCGATGGTCATCAGCCAGGCGCCGAAGTCCTTGCCCTGCCACCTGAAGTTGTTCATGCTGCGCAGCGCGCGGAAGAAGGTCTCGGACGTGAGGTCCTCGGCCAGCACCTGCGAGCGCGTGCGGTAGTAGAGGAAGCGGTAGACCGAGGCCTGGTAGTGGTCGTAGAGGAGACCGAAGGCCTCCTTGTCGCCGGCGCGGGCCAGCTCGACGAGGGCGATCAGCCGGTCGCGGTCGGCCTCGTCCACCTCGGAGGAGGCGGCCTGGTCCTCGTCGCCGTAGGGACTGCGTCCCGTGGGGGCCGGGTGGTCTGGTCCGGATCCACTGGAGGAGAGGCCCGGGGAGCCCGGGGCTGCGGTGGCCAGCAGCACCTGCGGGGCGAGGGCCGCCCAGACGGCGCGTCGCAGCGACTCGAGTCCTTCCTCGAGTGCATGCTCCAGGCCCTGTGATGACCGCATGCCGATTCCTCCCCGGTCGCAGCTCCCCCACGATAAGGGGGAACAGGGCTCGTGTGAACCGTTTCGTAACTATCGGTTACACGTGATGCGTCACGCGGAGCGGTCGCGGCCCCGCACGCTGACCCCGGCCGCGACGGCCCCCGAGACCGCGCCGGCGACCGCGGCGGCCACCAGGCCCGCGCGCGCCGCCTTGCGGCCGGTGCGGTAGTCGCGGATCCGCCAGCCGTGGGCCTTGGCGTGGGCGCGCAGCCGCGCGTCGGGGTTGATCGCACACGGGTCGCCGACCATCGAGAGCATCGGCAGGTCGTTGCTGGAGTCGGAGTACGCCGAGCAGCGCGCCAGGTCGAGCCCCTCCCGCTCAGCCAGCGCCCTGATCGCCTCCGCCTTGGCGGGACCGTGCAGCAGGTCGCCGACCAGCGCGCCGGTGTAGACGCCGTCGACGTGCTCGGCGACCGTGCCCATCGCGCCGGTGAGGCCGAGGCGACGCGAGATGATGCTGGCGATCTCGATCGGCGCCGCGGTGACCAGCCAGACACGTTGGCCCTCGTCGAGGTGGAGCTGGGCGAGCGCGCGCGTGCCGGGCCAGATGCGGTGGGCCATCGCCTCGTCGAAGATCACCTCGCCGAGCTCCTCGAGCTCCGCTGTGGTGTGACCGGCGATGAAGGAGAGCGCCGACGCTCGGGCCTCGGCCACGTGCTCGGGGTCCTCCACCCCCACGATCCGGAAGTAGGCCTGCTTCCACGCGGCCCCGGCGATCTGGCGCGTGGTGAAGAACTTGCGGCGGTGCAGGCCACGGGCGAGGTGGAAGATGCTGGCACCCTGCATGACGGTGTTGTCGACGTCGAAGAACGCTGCGGCGCTGAGGTCGCTGGGCGTCATGAGCGCGTTCTCGACCTCGGCGGCAGCCGCCGCGGCCTCGCCTGCGAGGGCCGATCGCTGCTGCAGGTTGAGCCGCTTGGGACGCTCGGACCGGGTCACCCGAGCAGCCTAGCTGTGGAAGGATCGGTGCATGCCGCGCAACGACATCTCCGCACTCGTGGCCGAGGCGGCCGTGGAGGTTCCCGAGCGGCAGGCCCTCGTGGAGAGCGGCGGCCGGACCCTCACGTGGTCTGCGCTCGAGGACGAGGTCGCCCGGATCGCGACCGGGCTCGGGGTGCACGGCATCCGTGCCGGTCAGCGGGTGATGATCGTCGTCGGCAACCGGATCGAGTTCGTCACCTCCTACCTCGGGGTGCTGCGCGCCCAGGTCGTCGCGGTCCCGGTCAACCCGCGCTCGGCCCCCGGCGAGATCGCCCGGATGATCGCCGACTCCGGCACCCGGCTGGTCGTGGTCGACGAGACGGCGCTGGACCTGGTCCGCGCCGCTCTGGCCGAGCTCGTCGACCTGGGCGACGTCCCGCGGCCCCGCGTGGTCGTGACCGGTGCCGAGCCCGGCGACGGCGAGGTGGCCTTCGCCGACCTGCGCGCTGACGTCGTACGACCGGTGCCGCCGCTGCCGGACCCCGAGAAGCTGGCCGCACTCCTCTACACGAGTGGCACGTCAGGTCGCCCGCGCGCTGCCATGCTCAGCCACCGTGCGCTGCTGGCCAACATCGAGCAGGTCGCCGCGGTCGAGCCGCCGATGATGCACGGGGACGACGTGGTGCTCGGCGTCCTGCCGCTCTTCCACGTCTATGGACTCAACGCCGTCCTCGGCGGGGTCCTTCGCCACCGTGCCCGGCTGGTGCTGGTCGAGCAGTTCGACCCGCAGGCCGTGCTCGACCTCATCGACGACGAGGCGTGCAGCGTCCTGCCCATCGCGCCGCCCGTCTTCGTGCACTGGTTGCCCGACGAGCACCTCAAGGAGCGTCTCGGCCCGGTGCGGCTCGTGCTGTCCGGCTCCGCGCCCCTCGAGACCCAGGTGATCGAGGAGTTCACCGCTCTCACCGGCATCCCGGTGCACCAGGGCTACGGGCTCACCGAGGCCTCGCCGGTGGTGACGAGCACGCTGTGCAGCCAGACCAACCAGCCCGGTTCGGTGGGCGCTGCGCTGCCCGGCATCGAGCTCCGGCTGGTCGACGAGACCTACCACGTCGTGGAGGGCGAGGACCCGGGTGAGATCGAGGTCCGCGGCGCCAACCTCTTCAGCGGCTACTGGCCCGACGCGTCCGACGGCCCCGACGCGGAGGGCTGGTACGGCACCGGCGACGTCGGGTTCCTCGACGCGAGCGGCGACCTCTTCCTGGTCGACCGGGTCAAGGAGCTGGTGATCGTCAGCGGCTTCAACGTCTACCCCACCGAGGTCGAGGACGTGATCCGCGAGGTCGAGGGCGTCGTCGACGCCGCCGTGATCGGTGCGCCCGACAAGGAGACCGGCGAGACCGTGGTGGCGTACGTCGTCGCCAAGCTGGGCGAGCACGGCGCCCGGCCCTACCTGGAGGAGGCGGTCCGCGCGCACGCCGTCCTGCGGCTGGCACGCTTCAAGCAGCCCACCCGGATCGAGATCGTCGGCGAGCTCCCGCTCACCGTGACCGGCAAGGTCCAGAAGGGTCGCCTGCGCGGGATCGAACGCCGACGCCTCGACGGGTTGATCGAGTGAGCATCCCGCCCGCGCCGCGCGTCACGCTCTACTCGCGGCCCGGCTGCCATCTCTGCGACGCCGCGCGCGAGGTCGTCGAGCGTGTGTGCGAGGACCTGGGGGAGTCGTGGGTCGAGATCGACATCGATGGCGACGGCGACCTGGCCGACCGCTTCGGCGAGGAGATCCCGGTGACCTTCGTCGACGGCGCCCAGCACGACTTCTGGCGGGTGGACGAGAGCCGGCTGCGGTCGGCGCTCAGCTGATGAGTCGGGCGTTGTCCTTCGGCGCGATGGCCGAGGAGTACGACCGCTGGCGCCCGAGCTATCCCGGCGCAGCCGTCGATTGGCTGGCGCCGTCTGCTCCGGCGCGCGTGGTCGAGATCGGTGCCGGGACGGGCCGGCTGACCTCGCTCCTGCTGGCTCGCGGGCTCGAGGTGGACGCGGTCGAGCCGGATCCGCGGATGCGCGCCGTCCTGGCCCGCAACCACCCGGCCGCCCGCTCTCATGCCGGCGACTCGACCGACCTGCCTGTCGCGGACGGATCGGTGGACGCTGTCCTCGTGGCCGACGCGTGGCACTGGTTCGACCCCGTGGCGACGATGGAGGAAGTGCGACGTGTCCTGAGGCCCGGCGGTTGGCTCGGGCTGGTGTGGAACATCGTCGCGGAGCCGGTCGAGCCGTGGGAGCTGGCCCTCGCCGGTCCAGACATGTACGACCGCGCCACCAAGGGCGGACCCGAAGGCGTACGTCAGCGGCTACCACTCGCGACTGCCGATGAGCTCGACTTCGATCGGTTCGACTGGATCTGGGACCTGACTCCGGAGCATCGCGCCGCCAACCTCGCCACGACCTCGATGGCGATCGCCATGGCCCCGGCCGACCGCGACGAATGGCTCGAGTCAGCCATGCCGAGCTGCAGGACGTCTGCGACTTGTTGGGCCGGACCTCGATGCCGATCCGACACCGGGCGAGCTGCACGCGCTGGACGCCCGGCTGAGGCGATGAACGTCGTGGGGCTATGCCCTCTCGACGAGTCGAACACCCAGCGTGTGCACGAGTGGCGCACGACGGCCGGCGACCGGGACGTGCCTGTGGCCCCGCCGACGGTTGGGTGGCGGGGTGTGGGGCGGGGTCAATCTCGTTCGGGTGGGTCGAGCGCGCTGGTGCCGGTGGTGTCGCGTCGGTAGTGGTGGCCGTGGGGGCTGGTCCACTCGAAGACCCCGGGCGACGTCATGCGGTAGGTCCACGCCGAATGTGTCTTGAGGCGGTGGTGGAACCGGCAGAGCGCGGCCAGGTTGGCTGTGCTGGTGGGTCCGGGTTGGGGTCTGCGGTCGGTGTCGGCGTGGTGGTCGTAGGCGGTGATGTGGTCGATGTCGCAGCCCCGGGCGGGGCGGGTGCACCAGGGGAAGACGCAGGTGCGGTCGCGGAGAATGATGTGGTCGCGGATCCGGTCGGGGATGGCGTACCCGGTCGCTGCCTGCGGCGTGTTGAGGTCGATGACGGGCTTGATGGTGATCTTGGTCCGGGAGTCGGCGCACCAGGAGCGGAGCTGGTCGAGGAGGATCAGGCGTTGGCCTTCCTCCAGGCGTCCGGTGGGCCCGAACACGGTCTGTCCGGGCGCGGTGGCGTCACCCTCGGTCCACGCGGTGAAGTGGGCGTGGAGGACGACCTCGCGTGCCCCGTGCACCCGTCCCGCACCGGTGTCCTGGGCTGGGGCCGCTCGCGGGTGCCGGTGTGGCCGTGCCGGTGAAGAGGTCGAGGGCGGTCTGGGTGCGGGCGAGGTCGCCGAGCGCGGCGGCGCGGCGGGCGTTGAGGGAGTCGGTGGAGCCGATGGCCTTGAGGGTGGCGGCGCCGTGGGTGATGGCGCGGTCGAGGTCGAGGGCGTCGGCGAGGTCGAGGTCGGCCTCGAGGTGCAGGGTGCCGGCGTAGTGGACGTCGTCCTTGTTGATCGTGACGTGGCGGGGGTCGACGTGGAGGTAGCCGTCCTCGGGGTCCGCCGCCGGGTCGGGGGCGGCGAGGTCGAAGCGTCTGATGGTCTCCGCGACGAGCCGCTCGAGCTGGGTGGGTCCGATCTTGCCGGCGACGGCGGCGACCTGGGCGTCGACCCACCCGGCTGCCTCAAGCGTGAGGGCGGGGGTGGTGTGGATGGTGGCCTCGGCGACCGTCCGGGCGCGCCAGGCGGGGACCCGGCCGGACTGGACCTGGGCCCAGAGTCGGGGGAGGCGGTGGCGCAGCTCGAGGGCGTGACCGATGAGGCGTTTCGCCGAGGTCGTGGAGATGCCCAGGGTGGTGCCGAGCTCGGCGACGCAGAACTCCGCCACGGTGGGGCAGCCGGGCCCGGCGATGGGTTCGTCGTGTTCGAGGCCGATGCCGCGGCCGCTGGTGAAGGTCGCGGCGAGGTGGATCGACTCGGGTGGGTGGAGGTCGGCCCACCGGGCGGCGACCTCCAGCAGATCCGCGGCGGCACGGTCTTCTGCTGCCTTGCGGTCGCGCGCGAGAGCGAGGAGGCCGGTGGGGCCGAGGTCGTCGTCGACCCCTGCTCCCACTCCTGGCTCTGCTTCGCGTGTGTCGATCATGTGTTCGAGTATAGGTGGTGGGTCCGACAGTGGTCCATCGACGGAGGGTTGAGGAACGGTCAAGATCTGGCGCTTCGGCTGAGGGGTTTCGTGACGGTCGCTGCGACCTCCTCAACCAGCGGTGGACTGCACGACCTCCTCAACCAGCGGTGGCTGCGCGACCTCCTCCACCAGCGGTGGTTGGGGGACTTCCTCTACCTGTGGTGGCCCGGAGATGAGGTGCCGGACCCGGGCTCGCGCGGCCGCTCCGACCCCCCCTCGGGGTGGGTCATCTCACATGTGCTAGCCGGTGCTCGTCTCGTTTTGTTCTCCCGTTCACAAACTCCTACAGTGAACGGGTCCTCGCGAGGTTCGCGAAGGACTGGAAAGAAGCAGCTGTGACCGCACGGACCCCCGACTCTGCCCGGGACATTCCCGAGGCAACCGTCGCCCGGCTTCCCGTGTATCTGCGTGCCCTGACCGGACTCGCCGAGGGCGGCACGACCACCTGCTCCAGCGAGGAGCTCGCTGTCTCCGCGGGCGTCAACAGCGCCAAGCTCCGCAAGGACCTCTCCTACCTCGGCAGCTACGGCACCCGCGGTGTCGGCTACGACGTGGAATACCTCCGCTACCAGATCGCCCGCGAGATCGGCGTGACCCATGACTGGCCCGTGGTCATCGTCGGCATCGGGAACCTGGGCCATGCGCTGGCCAACTACTCGGGGTTCCGCAGCCGCGGCTTCCGGGTGGTGGCGCTGCTCGACGCCGACCCCTCGCGCAAGGACGAGGTCGTCGCCGGCCTCGACGTCAGGTCCTTCGAGGATCTCGAGTCGATCGTGGCCGAGCACGCGGTCTCGATCGGTGTGATCGCCACGCCCGCGGTCGCCGCCCAGGCGGTGGCGGACCGGATGGTCGCCAACGGCATCACGAGCATCCTCAACTTCGCACCCACGGTGCTCTCCGTGCCCGACGGGGTCGGCGTACGCAAGGTGGACCTCTCCATCGAGCTGCAGATCCTCGCCTACCACGAGCAGCGCAAGTCGGTCGCTCCCGCTTCGGAGGATGCCTCGTGAGCGTCCTGGTCGTGGGGATCTCCCACAAGTCCGCGCCGGTCGAGGTGCTCGAGCGCCTCGCGCTGGATCCCGACGCGACGGTGAAGCTGATCGCCGACGTGTTCGCCGGTGAGCACGTCACCGAGGCCACCGCGATCGTGACCTGCAACAGGCTCGAGGTCTACGCCGAGGTCGACCGCTTCCACGGCAGCGTCGAGGACCTGTCCGGCCTCCTCGTCTCCCGGGCCGAGCAGTCCACCGAGGCACTGCTGCCCCACCTCTACGTCCACTACGACGAGGGCGCGGTCTCGCACCTGTTCCAGGTCGCCGCCGGCCTCGACTCGATGGTCGTCGGCGAGGGCCAGATCCTCGGCCAGACCCGCGACGCGCTGCGGACCGGCCAGGAGCACGGCACCGTCGGCCCGGCCCTCAACACGCTCTTCCAGCAGGCCCTCCGGGTCGGCAAGCGCGCCCACGCCGAGACCGACATCGACCGGGCCGCTCCCTCGCTCGTGAGCGCCGCTCTCGAGCGCAGCACCGTGCCCGTCGCCGGGGCGCGCACCGTCGTCATCGGTGCCGGCGCGATGGCGTCCCTCGCCGTGGCCCACCTGTCCCGCGGGGGTGCCGCCAGCATCGCCGTGCTGAACCGCACCGTCACCACCGGCGCCCGCCTCGCTGCCGAGTACGCAGCCACCTCCGTGCCGCTGAGCGCGCTCTCCGACGAGCTGGCCGAGGCCGACATCGTGGTCTCCTGCACCGGAGCGCCCGAGCCGCTCGTGCGCCTCGCCGACGTGGTCACCGCTCGCGGCAGCAGCGACCGGCCGCTCACCGTCATCGACCTCGCGCTGCCCCATGACGTCGACCCCTCCGTGGCCGACCTGCCCGGAGTCGAGCTGGTCAACCTGGCCGGCCTCGCCGACGAGCTGCGCGGCCTGGAGGCCACGGCCGGCGTCGACGACGTACGCACCATCGTCGGGCAGGAGATCACCGCCTTCCTGGCCGTACGACGTCAGGCGAGCGTCACCCCGACCGTCGTGGCGCTGCGCTCGATGGCCACCGCCGTGGTCGACGCCGAGATGGTCCGCCTGGCCGCCCGCCTTCCCGCGCTGGACGACGCCACCCGTGACGAGGTGCTCCAGACCGTGCGCAGGGTCGCCGACAAGCTGCTCCACGAGCCGACCGTGCGCGTCAAGGAGCTCGCCGACGCCGAGCCGGCCGTCTCCTACACCGCCGCGCTGGCAGAGCTCTTCCGCCTCGACCCCGAGGCCGTGGACGCGATGACCCGGGCGGAGGGACCGCAATGAGCACCCCACGACGTTCTTCTCCTCCGCTGCGCTCCCCCGAACAACGCCGCGGGGACCCCGCAATGAGCACCCCACGACGTTCTTCTCCTGCGGTCCTGCGCATCGGCACCCGCGCCTCGGCCCTGGCCACCACCCAGTCCGGCCTCGTCGCCGACCTGGTCCGCGACCTCCTCGGCCGCGAGGTCCAGCTCGTCGAGGTCTCGACCGAGGGCGACCGCAGCGCCGCGCCACTGGCCACGATGGGCGGCACCGGCGTGTTCGTCAGTGCGCTTCGTGACGCCCTCCTGGCCGGCACGGTCGACGTGGCGGTCCACTCGCTCAAAGACCTGCCCACCACGCCCGCGGACGGCATCGCGCTCGCCGCGATCCCGCTGCGCGAGGACCCGCGCGACGTCGTCGTCGCCCGCGACGGACTGACCCTGGGCGAGCTGCCGGTCGGCAGCCGCCTCGGGACCGGCTCCCCTCGGCGGGTCAGCCAGCTCGAGGCGCTGGGTCTCGGCCTCGACCTCCAGGGCATCCGCGGCAACGTCGACACCCGGATCCGCAAGGTCCGCGCCGGTGAGTTCGACGCGGTCGTCCTCGCCCGTGCCGGCCTGGCCCGCCTCGGCCGTCTCGACGAGGTCACCGAGGTCCTCGACCCGCTGCAGATGCTGCCCGCGCCCGGCCAGGGCGCGCTCGCCATCGAGTGCCGCTCGGACGACGCCGACCTGGTCGCCGAGCTGGCACAGCTGGACGACGCCGCCACCCGCGCCGCGGTCACCGCAGAGCGCGCCGTCCTGTCCACCCTCGAAGCCGGCTGCTCCGCCCCGTTGGGCGCGCTCGCCGAGGTGGTCGAGGGAGAGGACGGCGAGGAGCTGTGGCTGCGTGCCGTGGCCCTCTCGCCGGACGGCGGCCTCTCCGTGCGGATGAGCGCCACCGGTCCGGTCACCGAGGCCGAGTCACTCGGAACACGCCTCGCGAGCTCGATGCTCGACGAGGGAGCAGCAGACCTGATGCACGCACCACCAGTGAGGAAGCAGCACGCATGACGCGAGTACAGACCCCGCAGGCCAGCACCACCGCGACTCAGGTGGCAAACCCGGGTTGGGTGTCGTTCGTCGGCAGTGGCCCCGGCGACCCAGGCCTGCTGACAGTGCGGGCCGTGGAGCTCCTCGAGAGTGCCGAGGTCATCGTCACCGAGGCACCCGAGCACGTCGCCCTGGTCCGCTCCGTCCTCGGCCTCGCCGAGGGCCAGGACGGCCCCGAGATCGTCGACGGCGGCTTCGGCGAGGACGGCCAGCCCCTGACGCACGCGGCCCGCGCCAAGGTCGTCGTGCGCCACGGCAAGAAGCAGCGCGTGGTCCGCCTGATGACCGGCGACCCGTTCCTCTACGCCTCCGGCCCCGAGGAGGCGCAGGCCTGCGTGAAGGCCGGCGTCGGCTTCGAGGTCGTCCCCGGCGTCTCGTCCGTGAGCGCCGTCCCGGCCTACGCCGGCATCCCGCTGACCACCAAGCGGCACCGGGAGATGGCCGTCGTCACCTGCGGCGAGAAGGTCGACTGGAGCGCGTACGCCGACGACCGCACCCTCGTGCTGCTCTCGGGCGTGGGCAGCATCGCCGAGACCGCTGCGGCCCTCATCGAGGCCGGCCGGTCGCCCGAGACGCCCGTCGCCATGACCCGCGTCGGCACCACGACCGAGCAGCAGACCCTCATCTCCACCCTGGCCGACATCGGCGCCGACGTGCGCGCCGCGCGCATCGCCCCGCCCGCGATCACGGTCATCGGTGACGTCGTCGACCTGCGTCAGACGCTGTCGTGGTTCGAGACCAAGCCGCTCTTCGGCTGGCGTGCCCTGGTTCCGCGCACCAAGGAGCAGGCCGGCTCGCTGTCGCGCCGTCTGCGCGACTACGGCGCGGTGCCCGAGGAGGTGCCGACCATCTCGGTCGAGCCGCCGCGCAACCCGCTCCAGATGGACAAGGCCGTGCGCGGCCTCGTCGAGGGTCGCTACGAGTGGATCGCCTTCACCTCGGTCAACGCCGTCAAGGCCGTCCGGGAGAAGTTCGAGGAGTACGGCCTCGACGCCCGCGCCTTCTCGGGGCTGAAGATCGCCGCGGTGGGCGACAAGACCGCCGAGGCGATCGCCGCCTGGGGCCTGCGCGCCGACCTGGTGCCCGCGGGGGAGCAGTCCGCTGCCGGCCTGCTCGAGGAGTGGCCGCCGTACGACGAGCTGCTCGACCCGATCAACCGGGTCTTCCTGCCCCGTGCCGACATCGCGACGGAGAACCTCGTCGCCGGCCTGATCGACCTGGGCTGGGAGTGCGACGACGTGACCGCCTACCGGACCGTGCGCGCCACCCCGCCGCCGGCGCCGGTCCGCGACGCGATCAAGACGGGCAAGTTCGACGCGGTCGTCTTCACCTCGTCCTCGACCGTGCGCAACCTGGTCGGCATCGCCGGCAAGCCGCACCCGTCGACGATCATCGCGGTGATCGGCCCGGCCACCGCCAAGACCGCGGAGGAGCACGGCCTGCGGGTCGACGTGCTCTCCCCGACCCCCGACGTGGAGGTCCTGGTGGACGCCCTCGCCGACTTCGGTGCCACGCGGCGCCTCGCGATGCTGGAGAACGGCGAGCCCGTCACCCGGCCCAGCGAGCGCACCGCCTCGGGCCGCCGCAAGGCACGGGCCAAGTAGCCGTGACCGAGGAGCACCGCGAGCTGGAGACCCCACTCGTGCGACCCCGCAGGCTGCGGCGTACTCCCGCCCTGCGGCGGATGGTCGCGGAGACCTCGGTCGTGCCCAGCTCGCTGGTGCTCCCGGTCTTCGTGCGCGAGAACCTGGCCGACCCGCGCCCGATCTCCTCGATGCCCGGCGTCGTGCAGCACTCGCGCGACTCGCTCAAGCAGGCGGTCGCCGAGGCCGCAGAGCTCGGGCTGGGCGGGGTGATGCTCTTCGGGATCCCCGAGCACAAGGACGCGACGGGCTCCGGCGGGATCGATCCCGGCGGCGTGCTCAACCTCGCGATCACCGACGTGGTGGCCGAGGTGGGCGACCAGCTGACGGTGATGTCCGACCTGTGCCTCGACGAGTTCACCGACCACGGCCACTGCGGTCTGCTGACCCCCGACGGTGACGTCGACAACGACCAGACGCTGGTGGCGTACGCCGAGATGGCGCTCGCCCAGGCCGCGGCCGGCGTCGACATGGTCGGGCCCAGCGGGATGATGGACGGCCAGGTCGCCGTCGTGCGGCAGGCCCTGGACGGCGCCGGCCACAGCCACGTCTCGATCCTCGCCTACTCCGCGAAGTACGCCTCGGCCTTCTTCGGACCCTTCCGTGAGGCGGTCGACTCCTCACTCGTGGGCGACCGCCGGACCTACCAGCAGGACCCCGCCAACGCGGTCGAGGGCGTGCGCGAGGTGCTGCTCGACGTGGAGCAGGGCGCCGACATCGTGATGGTCAAGCCGGCCCTGGCCTACCTCGACGTCGTACGACGGGTGCGCGACGCGGTCGACATCCCGGTCGCGGCCTACAACATCTCCGGCGAGTACGCGATGGTCGAGGCCGCCGCCGCCCGCGGCTGGATCGACCGCGAGGCCGCCATCATGGAGACCCTCACCTCGATCCGTCGCGCCGGGGCGGACGTGACGCTCACCTACTGGGCCTCCGAGGCCGCCCGCCTGCTCCAGCGCTGAGCGACCCGCCGGTCGTCGTTCTCGCCGATCGCCTCCTCGCACAGGACGCACGTCGCGCCGGTCATGTCGACCTTGGGGAGCTCGTCCGTCATCGGGGGATCCCAGAGCCGGCCGTGATGGCCCTGTGCGGTCAGCGGTTCCGAACGCGCGTCATCACCATGACCCCGAAGGCGACCACGGTCACGTACGCAAGCCCGATCGCCGCCGTGGCTACGAACCCGACCAGCACGAACCCGCCGTCCATCCGGGCCGCACTCACCGCCGCCCACATCACGACGATGACGCCAGCTGAGAGCATCACCTTCTGAGCGGTGCTGAGCCCCGAGGCGACCTGCCGTCGACCCGATGCCCGGAACAGTGCGGCAGCCCCTACGGCCAGCCCGACCATGCCGAGCATGAAGGCGATGTAGACCAGCGCCGACGCGATCGAGTCATCCCCGTTGAGCTGTGCCAACGCAACCGCCGCCGCCACGAGGACGATCACTCCGACCACCCAGCGTTCACGGGTGGTCCAGTCGTTCAGGCTACGCATTTCGCGTTCCCGACATTCGGGAACCACGGCTGGGCTTCGTTCCGCTGTCCGCTTGAGCGGGGACCGTCATGCCGCCCAGCATGACTGCTACGGCCGTGGCAAGGAAGACCCCCACCCGAGCGTGTCGTCTGGCGCCTTCCTCGACCAGCAGTGTCTACGGGTTCATCAGGTCGGCGATGCAGGAGTTGAGCGCCGCCACGTTCAGCAAGGAGATGCCCTGGGCCACGCACTGTGCCTGGGCCTCCGCCCACGTCAGGGTCTGGGTGATCGTGGCGGTCGGCGACGACGGCAGCACGGGGGGCACCGTGGGGGTGGTGGTCGGGACGGCCGTCGGCACGGTCGGGTCCTTCGTGGGCGACGGAGTCGGGTTCTGCGTCTGCGTCTGGGTCGGGGTGGGCGTCGGGGTGGGCGTGACGGTCGTCGGCGTCTGTGTGGGCGTCGGGGTGGTGGTCGGGGTGTTGTCGCCCTTGCCGCCTCCGCCCTTGCCGCCTCCGCCCTTGCCTCCGCCCTTGCCGCCCTTGTCCCCGTTGCCGCCCTTGTCGCCGGGGCCCTCGCCCGAGCCGCCGAGGTCGGGGAGGATCACACCGGAGGTCAGCGTCGAGGTGGGCACGGCGCTGAAGTCGCCGTCCATGTAGGCCTGCATGATCGACAGCACGAGGTCGACGTAGTCGTTGGAGTGGTTGTAGCGGTAGACCGAGGCGCGCTGTCCCAACTCCTTCGACAGGTCCTCGTCGCCCGAGCAGAGGTAGACGGCCGTCGCCAGTGCGGAGTCGTCGATGTCCTGGGGGTTGCGGGTGCCGTCGCCGTCGCCGTCCACGCCGACCACGGCCCAGGTCGAGGGGATGAACTGCATCGGACCGATCGCGCGGTCGTGGCGGGTGTCGTTGTCGTACTGGCCACCGTCGGTGTCGCTGATGTCCTGGGTGTTGTTCTTGCCGTTCAGCGCGATGCCGTAGATGCCGGGGCGAGCCACACCCTCGTCGTCGAGCGTGTTGCCACCGAAGCGGCCGTGGTCGGACTCCACGCGGCCGATCGCGGCGATGAGCTCCCACGGCAGGGCGCAGCCGGCGTCGGCCTTGTTGATGACCGCCTCGGCGCGCTGATAGGCAGCGAGTGCCGCCTGCGGGATGCTGCTGGCCGAGCCGGGGGTGAGGGCGGCGGCGCGGGTGAGTGCGGTGTCTCCCACGCTGGCCGGGGCCTCGACCGCCGCGGCGGGCAGGACGGTGCCGTCGGGGAGCGTGCCGGGGCCGTCGGCGTCCGCGCTTGCCGAGCCCACGCCCATGCCCACGCCGGCCAGGCTCGCGGTCCACGCAGCGGAGAGCACGGCGAGCGGAATGATCGCGGTCGCCCTGTGGAGTCGGCCGAATGTCGACATGCGTGTCTCTCCCCTGAGTCGTACTGGTGCCATGATGCCCCCTCCGGGCTCATCTACACACGACAACGAGGCATCTCCGGTCCAAGTTACGCACCGGTCACTTGTGTGCCAACCCACATCCTCCGCCGCGAACGCGCACCGACTGCGTCCCGCTTGCCCGACTACGTGACAATGAACGGGTGACCCCCGCGACGATGCCTCCCACCACGGCGGTGAGCGAGGCCCTCTTCGAGCGTGCCCGCGCCGTGACCCCGGGAGGCGTGAACTCACCCGTGCGTGCCTTCACTGCGGTCGGCGGCACCCCCCGCTTCATCACCTCCGCCTCGGGCGCCTGGCTCACCGACGCCGACGGCAACGACTACGTCGACCTGATCTGCTCATGGGGACCGATGCTGCTCGGTCACGCGCACCCCGACGTGCAGGCCGCGGTGGCCGGCGCGGTGGCCCGCGGTACGTCGTACGGCACGCCGACCCAGCCCGAGGTCGAGCTGGCCGAGGAGATCGTCGCGCGCACCCCGGTCGACCGGGTGCGCTTCGTGTCCTCGGGCACCGAGGCGACGATGTCCGCCATCCGCCTGGCCCGGGGGGCGACTGGTCGCGACCTCGTCGTGAAGTTCGCCGGCTGCTACCACGGGCACGTCGACCCGCTGCTGGCCGAAGCCGGATCCGGCGTCGCGACCCTGGCCGTGCCCGGCACCAGCGGCGTCCCCGCCTCGTCGACGGCGGAGACCCTGGTCCTGCCCTACAACGACCGGGCCGCCGTGCTGGCCGCGTTCGAGGCACACGGGTCGCGGATCGCCTGCCTGATCACTGAGGCGACCCCCGGCAACATGGGCGTCGTCCCGCCCGCGCCCGGCTTCAACGCCTTCCTCGCCGAGACCTGCCGGGCCCACGGCGCGCTCTTCGTCAGCGACGAGGTGATGACCGGCTTCCGCGCCACCGCCCAGGGGGGCTGGGGCCTCGACGGGGCGATCGAGGGGTGGGTCCCCGACCTGATGACCTTCGGCAAGGTGATGGGTGGCGGCTTCCCGGCCGCGGCCTTCGGCGGCCGTGCCGACCTGATGGCCCACCTGGCCCCGGAGGGCCCGGTCTACCAGGCCGGCACGCTGTCGGGGAACCCGGTCGCCACGACGGCGGGCCTGGCCACGCTGCGACTCGCGACGCCGGAGGTCTACGCCCACCTCGACGACACGGCGCGGACCATCCGTCGCGCCGCGTCCGATGCGCTCGAGGCCGCCGGGGTGCCGCACACGGTGCAGGTCGCGGGCACCATGTTCTCGGTGTTCTTCCGCGAGGGCTCGGTGCGCGACTTCGCCGATGCGAGCCAGCAGGACACGGCCGCCTACGCCGCCTTCTTCCACGCGATGCTCGATCGCGGCGTCTATCTGCCGCCGTCGGCGTACGAGTCGTGGTTCGTGTCCTCGGCCCACGACGACCGCGCCGTCTCCACCATCATCGACGCGCTGCCGGCGGCCGCGCACGCGGCCGCCGCCGCCGGAGGGAGCTGACCATGGGAGTGCAGACCATCGTCCACCTGCTGAGGCACGGTGAGGTCCACAACCCCGAGGGCGTGCTCTACGGGCGCCGCGACGGGTTCCACCTCTCCGGCCTCGGCGCCACGATGGCGCAGCGGATCGCCGAGACGATCGGCGAGCGCGACATCGTCCACATCCGCACCTCGCCGCTCGAGCGGGCCCAGGAGACCGGTGCCCCGCTCGCGGCCGTCCGCGGCCTGACGCCGGTGATCGACCCGCGGGTGATCGAGTCCAGCAACAGGTTCGAGGGCGTCAACTTCAGCAACGGCGCCCAGACGTTCCTGCGCCGCCCGGGCCTGCTGCGACACATGTACAACCCGCTGAAGCCGTCCTGGGGCGAGCCATATGACGAGATCGCCGGACGCATGGTCGCGGCCGTCCATGACGCCCGTGATGCCGCGTCGGGGCACGAGGCGGTCATCGTCTCCCACCAGCTGCCGATCTGGACCACGCGGCTGTTCCTCGAGAAGCGCAGCTATCTCCACCACCCCAAGCACCGCCAGTGCACGCTCTGCTCGCTGACCAGCGTCGTCTTCGACGACGACCGGATGGTGCAGGTGCGCTACTCCGAGCCGGCCGGCGACCTGATCCCGGCGGGGGACCGCTCCGCACCGTTCTCCGCCGGCGGGGCGCCCCGGGAGGACCGGCCCTGAAGGTCCTGCGTGCCATTGCCGGTCCCCTCGTGGGGCTCGCCTGCCTGCTCGTGCTCGCGGGCTGCTCCGGCACGTCCGGGACCGGCGACAAGGGCTACATCTCCGGCGCCGGGGTGCCGGTCGAGGTGGAGGCCCCCGACCGCGGCGAGCCCGTCGAGCTCACGGGCACCGACCTCGACGGCAACGACGTCGACCTGGCCCGGCTGCGCGGCGCGCCCGTCGTGGTCAACGTCTGGTGGTCCGAGTGCCCGCCGTGCCGGGTCGAGCAGCCCGACCTCAACGAGGCTGCGGCCGAGCTCGGCGACGACGTGGTCTTCCTGGGCCTCAACATCCGCGACTCCTCTGCGGAGAAGGGCCAGGCCTTCGTCCGCAACTTCGACGTGACCTACCCGTCGGTGTACTCACCGGACGGGACGGCCCTGCTGTCCTTCGCCGGGACGCTCAACCCGCGTTCGATCCCGAGCACCGTGGTGCTGGACGCCGAGGGCCGGGTGGCCGCGTCGGTGCAGGGGCGAATCCCGACCACGCAGACGCTGGTCTCCCTCGTCGAGAAGGTCCTCGATGAGTGAGTGGTTCCAGGACACCGCCCTGTCGGGGTCGCTGATCCTCGCGCTGCCCGTCGCGCTGCTCGCCGGGCTGATCTCGTTCTTCAGCCCGTGCGTGATCCCGCTGCTGCCGGGCTACCTGTCGTACGCCACCGGCCTCTCGGGCGCCGACCTCGAGGACGCCCGGCGCAGCCGCCTGGTCGCCGGCGCCGTCCTGTTCGTGCTCGGCTTCTCGGTGGTGTTCGTGCTCCTCGGCAGCCTCACCGGTGCCGCCGGCGCGTGGCTCTTCACCCACACCCGCCAGCTCAACGTGGTGCTCGGGATCATCACGATCCTGCTGGGGGTCGCCTTCCTCGGCGGGATCGGCTTCCTCCAGCGCGACTGGCGCATCCACAAGGTGCCGGCGGTCGGGCTGGCTGCCGCGCCCCTGCTGGGCTTCCTGTTCGGGGTCGGCTGGACCCCGTGCGTGGGGCCGACCCTTGCTGCGATCAACGTGCTCTCGGTCAACGAGGCGACCGCCGCCCGCGGGGCGGTGCTGTCCGCGGTCTTCGCCCTCGGCCTCGGGCTCCCGTTCATCGCCGCGGCCGTGGCCTACCGTCGGATGGTCCGCGCGTTCGCGGTGGTCCGCCGGCACCAGGTGCTGGTCATGCGCGCGGGCGGGGTGATGATGATCGCGGTCGGGCTGCTGCTGGTCACTGGCTGGTGGGACGTGATCGTCCAGCAGCTCCAGATGCAGGTCGTCCAGGGATTCGAGCCGTCGCTGTGACCGATCCGCTCTCCCGGCCCTCCGACGACCGGCAGGCCACGGCCCTGCCCAGCGACCTCAACGCCCGTGAGCTCGCCCGCTGGACCTGGCGCCAGCTCACCTCGATGCGTACGGCGCTGGTGCTCCTGCTGCTGCTCGCCCTCGCCTCCATCCCGGGCTCGGTCTTCCCGCAGGAGGACATCGACTCGCTCGCGGTCTCGCAGTGGCGCGACAACCACCCGAGGCTGGCGCCGATCTGGGACCGCCTCGACCTGTTCGCGGTCTACGGCTCGGTGTGGTTCTCCGCGATCTACATCCTGCTGATGATCTCGCTGGTCGGCTGCATCATTCCGCGCCTGTTCGTCTATGCCCGGGCGCTGCGCGCCAGGCCTCCGCGTGCACCCCGCCGCCTGTCCCGACTCCCCGAGAGCACGTCGTACGTCACCGACGAGGAGCCGGACGTCGTCCTGGCGCGGGCCGCCTCGGTGATCCGCCGTCGCCGGTTCCGCGTGGAGCGGGCCGAGGGCAGCGACTCCGTGGATGCCGAGCGCGGTCACCTCCGCGAGGCCGGCAACCTGCTCTTCCACCTGGCCGTCATCGTGGTGCTGGTGGGCGTCGCCATCGGCAGCCTCTTCGGCTACAAGGGCGGCGTCATCATGTTCAACGGCGAGGAGTACGGCTTCTCCAACAACCTCACCCAGTACGACGACTTCGCTCCCGGCAGCCTGTTCGACCCGGCCGTGATGGAGCCCTTCTCCTTCAGCATCACCGACTTCGACGTCGAGTGGCTCCGTGACGGCCCCCGTGCCGGGATGGCGCGCAAGTTCGTCGCCCACCTCGACTACGAGACCGAGCCCGGTGCCGAGACCGACGAGTACGACCTCAAGGTCAACCACCCGCTCTCCATCGGTGGCACGGACGTCTTCCTGATCGGTCACGGCTACGCCCCCGTCATCACCGTCCGCGACGGCGACGGCAACATCGCGCAGACGGGCCCGACGGTGTTCCTGCCCACCAACGCGCAGACCTTCGAGTCCTTCGGCGTGGTCAAGGCAGCCGACGCCCGGCCCGACCAGATCGGGCTGGAGGGCAGCTTCTACCCGACCTTCTCGATGGGCACGGACGCCGACGGCAACCTGACCATGCCCGGCTCCGCCTGGGGCGACGCGCTCGACCCCCTGGTGTCGCTGCAGGTCTACACCGGTGACGTCGGCCTCGACGACGGCACCAGCGCGTCGGTCTACGTGCTCGACAAGACCAAGGCGACGCAGCTGCTCAAGGACAACGGCCAGCCGTTCCGGATGGACCTGCGTCCCGGTGACACCGTCACCCTTCCCGACGGTCTCGGGAGCGTGAGCTTCGAGGGTGTGCAGCGCTGGAACAAGATCCAGATCAGCCGCACGCCTGGCAAGTTCGTCGCGCTCTTCGGCGTCGTCGCCGCCCTCCTGGGGCTGCTCGGCTCGCTGTTCGTGCGGCCCCGCCGGCTCTGGGTCCGCGCCCGGCGTCAGGACGACGGCAGCACACTGGTGGAGGTGGCCCGCCTGGACCGCTCCTCGGGCGGCGACCCGGAGACCGGCCGGGGCGAGCTCGCCGACATCGTGGCAGCACTGAAGAAGAACACCGAGAGGACCCAGAGGTGACAGCGTGAGCGACGCACAGTGGGAGACCCTGAGCAACCAGGGCGTGGCTGCGGCCGGGGTGGTCTACTTCCTCGCCCTGCTGGCGTACGCCGTGCAGTGGGCAGCGCTCCGCGACGTGCCGGTGCAGCAGGCGGTCGCCGCCGGCGGCGGCGGCCCGCTCGTCGACGTACCCGACGAACGCAGCGCGGAGCGCACCGAGATGGCGGGCCGGCTCGGCGTCCTGCTGACCGGAGTCGCCGCCCTCGCCCACCTCGTCGCGCTGGTCGGCCGGGGGATGGCCGCGGAACCCAACCGGGTGCCGTGGGGCAACATGTACGAGTTCACGCTGAGCGGCACGTTCGTGGTCGTCGCGATCTTCCTGGCCACCACCCACCGCTGGCGGCTGTCGTGGCTCGGGCCGATCGTCGTCGGCTTCGTGCTCTGCGTGCTGCTCGCCGACGTGCTGTGGCTCTACGAGCCCGTCGCCCCGCTGACCGAGGCGCTGGAGTCCTACTGGCTGGTGATCCACGTCGTGTCCGCGGTCATCGCGACCGGTGCGTTCACCCTCGGCGCCATCACCTCGGTCCTCTACCTGCTCAAGGCTCGCTCGACGAAGGAGACCGGCTACCTCGCCCGCCTGCCCGAGCTCGCCAAGCTCGACCGGATCTCCTACCGGATGCACGCCTTCGGGTTCCCGGTGTGGACCTTCGGGGTGCTGATCTCGGGCCCGATCTGGGCGCACCAGGCGTGGTCGTCGTACTGGAACTGGGACCCCAAGGAGGTGTGGGCGTTCATCACCTGGGTGGTGTACGCCGCCTACCTCCACGCCCGCGCGACGGCCGGCTGGCGGGGACGCAACGCCGCGCTGCTGGCGCTGGTGGGTGCCGCGACGCTGTGGTTCAACTTCATCGGCATCAACTTCTTCAGCACCACGAGCCAGCACTCCTACGCCGAGGGCGCCGCCGAGGTCAGCTCACTTGTCGTCGGGGTCGCGGGGCCCGTCGAGGCCGCGCAGGAAGTCGGGGTCGTCGTCGGGGCCGATGAAGCGGGGCCGTGAGGGCCCACCGCCGTCGAGGCGCCTCAACGTCACCTTCACCAGCAACCACACGACGAACGCGATCGCTGCGACGACCAGCAGCACCTTCAGCATTCCTCCAATGTAGTGGGGCCGCCATAAGGTGGACGCCGTGAAGGAGTTCGTCGTCTACACAGCCCTGCGGATCGTGCTGTTCCTCGCCTCGTTCGGCGTGGTCGTCGGGATCATGGCGTTGGCCTTCGGCGGGCGCTACAACCTCTTCTGGGCCATCATCTTGGCGTTCCTGATCTCCGGCGTCGCGTCCTACTTCATCCTCGACCGCCAGCGCGAGGAGTTCGCCCGGCGGGTCGAGACCCGCGCTGCGAAGGCGGCGGCGGCGTTCGAGGAGCGCAAGGCGCGCGAGGACGAGGACTGAGCCGGCCGCTCAGAACCCCGTGAGGCAGTACGGCGGGTCGCTGAGGTCCGCCATCGCGGCGAACCGGCGCACGGCATCGTCGGTGCCCGCCACGCGTCCGGCCCGGTGGAGCACGCTGACCCTCGGCCCGCCGAGGTAGAGCGAGCCCAGCGTCTCGGCGGTGAGCGAGACGTCGGCCGGCCGCTCGGTGCGGGTGACCTGCGCCCGGCCGGCGGTGGTCTCGATCGCGTAGTGCCCGGACGCGTGGCCCTGGGGGTCCTCGACCGCCAGGACGACCTGCCCGTCGGCGCTCCAGGGCCTCGCGGCGAGCGCCCGCTCGACGTCCAGGACGCGGATCCAGAGGAAGTACTCCAGCGCGGTGACCTTGACCCGACCGAGGTCGACCAGCGCCCAGAGCAGCGGGTCGTCGGGGTGGGCGAGGTTGAAGGTCACCGTCTTCACCAGGTCTGCGGTGGCCAGGAAGGACCAGAGGCCGAGCTGGGCGGCCGGGGTGAGGGCGACCATCTCCTCCACCTTGGTCACGCCCTTCTCGCCGGGCGAGAAGACGACGAAGCCGTCGACCGCACCATCGGCGCCGAGGTGGACCGCGGCGCGGACCTTCTCGTTGGCGCTGCGGTCGTTGAAGTCGTAGGCGCCGGTGTGGATGTCCTTGTATGGCGCCGGCCACTCGACCGAGCCGCGCTGCCGGGCGTGGAAGGTGTCGAAGACGCCCTTGACGTGGGTCCAGGCGTCGGCGGGCTCGACCAGCTCGACGCGACCGGGGTCGGTGAAGGACCGCAGCGCGAAGCCGGGGGAGGCGTCGAGCTCGATCGAGACGTTGAAGGTGGCGGGGCCGAAGCCCCAGCGCCCGTAGATCGTGGCCTCGGAGGCCGTCAGCGCGGCCACAGGCACACCCTGGGCGACGGCATCGGTCAGGTCGTCCTCGATGAGGCGCGTGAGGAGGCCGCGACGGCGGTGCGTGGCACTGGTGGTGACGTCGGTGACCATCCGCAGGGGCAACAGCTCGTGGCCGGCGTTGAGGGTCTTGTCGAGGCTGGCGTAGGTCGCCACCGGCATCGGGCCGGCGCCGAACTCGCCCTCCGGGAGCCAGGCGCCCCGGACGATCACCGCGTCGGTGCGGTAGTGATCCACCCAGCGGGTGACGAGGGCGTCGTCCGGGCGGGGGTCCCGGAAGCCGCGCAGGACCGCGCCGATCCACCCGCGGCGACGCGCGGTCGCCTCGTCGGAGTCGTCCGCGAGGTCGAGGATGGCGAAGTCGTAGTCCACTCGTCGAACGGTAGTGAGCGTGGTCCGCGACGGCCACGGAGTTTCCGTCAGCGGGCTCAACCCAGGGCGAACAACGGGGCCGCGACGAGGATCGACCAGGTGAGCTCCGAGGCGCCGGTGGCTGCCAGGACAGGGACAAGTGCGGGTCCCGCCGCACCGCGCAGCACCGCTCGGGTCGGGGCGGCTGCCCTCGCGAGGAAGCCCAGGCCGAGCAGGGCCCACCAGGTGGTGGCTGCCGCGACCGCGACCACAGCGGCGGCCGCGACGAGGACGAGGAAGGCATAGAGGTAGCGGGTGCGCTCCTCACCCAGCCGCACCGCCAGGGTGCGCTTGCCGGCAGGCGTGTCGGTGGGGATGTCACGCAGGTTGTTGGCCACCAAGATGGCGCAGGCGAGGGCACCGATGCCGATCCCGGCGTAGAGGGCGGGCCACTCCCAGGTCTCGGTCTGCACGTACGTCGTGCCCATCACCGCGACGAGGCCGAAGAAGACGAACACCATCACCTCGCCGAGCCCGAGGTAGCCGTAGGGCTTGCCGCCGCCGGTGTAGAACCAGGCCGCCACGACGCACACCAGCCCGACGGCGACCAGCCACCACGCCGTGGTGGCGGCGAGGACGAGACCGGCCAGTGCCGCCACACCGAAGGCGACGAAGGCGGCGGCCTTCACCGCGCGCGGGGTCGCGGCACCGGAGCCGACGAGCCGCATCGGGCCGACCCGGTCGGCGTCGGTGCCGCGGATGCCGTCGGAGTAGTCGTTGGCGTAGTTGACGCCGACCTGCAGGGCCAGGCTCACCACCAGGGCGAGGACGGCCTTCCACCACACCGGCTGGTCGACGTACGCCGCCACCCCGGTGCCGGCGAGCACGGGTGCGACGGCGGCGGGAAGGGTGCGCGGGCGCGCGCCGGCGAGCCAGTCAGCGGGTGAGGTCACCGGCGGATTGTGTCAGTGGCGCGTCGGGGTCGACCAGCGAGGGCGGCCCGCCTGCCGCGGCGTCCTCGGGCTCCGGGGCCCCGGCGCGTGCATCGGCAAGGACATCGGCCGGCACGTGCTGCTCGAGATAGCGCCGGCCGGCGTGGGCGGCGAAGTGGAGACCCGTGGCGGCGACGACGACGATGGCCGCGATGGTGAGCCAGCCGAAAGCGCCCCACTGCATGGCGAGGAAGCCGTAGACCGCTGGCGCCCAGAACCTCCCGAGGGTGCCGCCGAGCTCGGCCACGCCCTGGTAGTCGCCGCGGCGGCGCGGGTCCATGAGCTCGGCCTCGAGGGTCCAACCGGAGGCCGAGAGGAACAGCTCGGCCCACGTGAGGACGATGTGACCGAGGAAGAACATCACGATCGTCAACCAGCCGACGGTCTCGTGGGTGGCCAGCGTGATCAGGCAGGTGAGCACGAAGAAGACGGTGGAGAACCGTACGGCGCGCAGGGCCGTGGTGACGTCGTGGATGCCCCGCGACGCCAGCCGGGGGAGCACGATGCACATGACCGTGTTGGTGCCGAAGAGGATCGCGACGAGCACCTTGGGAGCGTCGGTCTCGGTCACCAGCCACACCGGGATCACCGTGTGCAGGAGCACCTGGTTGGTCCACATCACTCCCGTGAACGCGGTCACCGCGATCCAGGCGCGGTTGCGGATGGCTGGGATGCCCTCCGGCTTCGCCCGCGGCTCGCTGCTGCGGACGTCGTGGCTGGCGTCCGGCAACCGGAGGATCGCAGCACTGTTGGCCAGGAAGAGCACCGCGCTCAACGCGGGCGCCCACCGCAGCACGTCGGTGCCGAAGGCGATCGCCCCACCGCCGATGAAGGCACCGACGCTGAAACCGACGTTGAGGGCGGAGTACATGTAGGCCCGGGACTCCACGCGCTCCGCCGGAGGCAGGACGTCGATGACGTAGGCCCCGTGGGCCGTGCCGCCGAGGGTGCCGACGACCTCCATCGCCACCGCGAGCGCGACGTACTCCGGGAAGCTGTCGATGAAGGGCCAGACGCAGAACAACGCGCCCTGCCCGACGGCGCTGAGCGACCACATGCGCTTGGGCCCGAAGTGGTCGACGAGCTTGCCCATGGGGACTGCCACGATGAAGCTCGCGACCGCGGCGATGGTGAGGCCGATGCCGACCTCGCCCAGCGACAGCCCGACCACGAGGGTGAAGAACACGGCCGAACCGGCGAGGAACGTGCCGTCGCCCGAGGCGAAGATGAGCGACTGCACGGACAGCCGCCCCGCGAGGGTGGACGGGGGAGTGGCGTATCTGATCAGGGCGGTGAGCATCGTCGGACATTCTCGCCTGCGGCACTGACTGAGTCCTCTGGTTTTCGGTGAGCACGGTCACGTTCGCGGTGGACTCGCGGCCGCGGCCCGGTCTGGCCGGCTGAGGAGGTCGCGCAGCGACCGTCACGAAACCCAGGTCCTCGGGTTCGATCACATCATCGGAAATGGTTTCCACAGATCCATTTCCGCAGGCCACAGTGTCGGTGGGCTCTGGGAGACTCCTCCCATGTCGATCACGACCGAAGCTCCCAGCACCCGGGCCCAGTCCCGCGGCGTGCTGGATCGGGCGGTGCTGGAACGGGCGGTGCTGGATCGGGCGGTGGCGGCGATGACGGCTCGCCGGCGCGCGGAGGTCGAGGTGTTGGAGGCGGCGTTGGCGTGGGCGCACGCCCACGTCCCGTCCAGCGACGATGACGACGACGACACGACTGATGTGGATGGTGCCGGGGGTGTGGCGGGGTGGCGTGCGGACAGCATTGCGACGCCGGGGTCGTATGCGTCGGTGATGTTCGGCGAGCGGGCGGTCCCGATCGCGGGGGTCGGGACGCCGGCGGTGGGGGAGTTCGCGGTGATGGAGCTCGCGGCCGCGCTGCGTCTCTCCCACGAGGCGGCGTTGGCGCTGGTCGGTGATGTCCTCGACCTGGCCCACCGGCTGCCCCGGACGTGGGGGCTGGTGCGCGGGCTGCGGGTCCCGGCCCACCTGGGCCGCGAGGCCGCGCGGGTCTCCCGGGACCTCGACCTGGCCGCTGCCGGGCATGCGGACCGGTTGCTGGTCTGGCAGCCCGGCCGGTTGAACCCGCACCGGGTCGGGGTGCTGATCCACGAGGCCCGGCTGTATGCCGACCCCGACCGGGCGGTCGCCGACCACGACCGGGCCCTGGACTCGCGCAAGGTCGAGTGCCGCTACGGCACCGGCGCCCCCGGCACGGGGCAGGCGTGGCTGGTCCTCGACGAGGCCGACCTGGTCGCGTTCGACGCCACCGTGGGGCTGATGGCCGAGCAGATCGGGGTCCTGGGCCACCCCGGCAGCATGGATGTCCGTCGGGCGCACGCGGTCGGGATCCTCGCCGACCCCCAACAGGCCCTCGACCTCCTCGCGGTGGACCCCACCGCCCCGGACGCCGACCACGACCCGGCCGTCGTCGCTGCCGAGGACCTCGCCCACGACACCGCGAACCCGTTCCGCCGCCCCACCCCCAGCCAGGAGTCTGCGGGCACGGGTGAGGTGGTGCTCCTCTTCCACATCACCGACCGCGACCTCCTCGACACCAGCGTCGCGCTGGGCTGTGGGGGTGTGGCGGTGTCCCCGAAGCTCGGCCCGGTGCTGATGGGCCGCCTCCGGTCGTGGCTCCTGACGGCCGCGAAGGTCACCATCCGACCCGTCGTCGACCACGCCACCATCGCGCCGACCGATGCTCACGACCCGCCCGCACGGATGGCGGCGGCGGTGCGGTTCCGTGACTCCACCTGCGTCTACCCCGGATGCGGTCGGGGCGCGGAGTCCTGCGACCTCGACCACATCGAGGCCTACCTCGGCCCCGACGAGGGCGGGCCCCCGGGCCAGACCTTCCCCGACGGGCTGGCGCCGTTGTGCCGGCGCCACCACCGGGCCAAGACCTTCGGACACTTCACCTACCGACGACTGCCCGACGGGTCCTACCACTGGACCCTGCCCTCCGGGCGCCACGTCACCACCGACCCGCTCACCCCCAGACCACCGCCCCCACCACCACGGCGCCGACGACCCTGACCGCCCCACAGCCCGACACCCCACCCGGTGCTCGGGCCACCGGCGCGCGATCAGCCGGGCGCAGGCAGGAGCGGAAGCCGGTCTACGTCGTCTCGTCGTCCTCGTCGTCGCCTTCGGGGGAGCGGCCCTGCGCCATCCGCCGCGTGTCCCGCGCGATGCCGTCCGCCCGGCGACGCTCGAACATGAGGATGGCGACGACCACCCCCGCCATCACGACGACGGTCACCACGAGCCTGAAGACGTCCATGCCTCACCATGGCACGAGCTGTCCGCGCTCAGGCGCCGGGGACCACGCGCAGGTCTCGATCGGCACCGTCGCCGAGGGCACGCAGCGCAGCCTGGTAGCCCTCGCTGTCGTGCGCGGCCCTCGCGGCCTCCGCCGACTCGAACTCGATGACGACGGTGCGGGTCGACTCGCCGTGCTCGAAGGTGACCTCCGGGAGGCCGCGGGCGAGGAACCTGCCGCCCGCGCCGTGCAGCGCGGGGCCCGCGAGCTCGGCATAGGCAGCGACCTTGTCGGGGTCGTGCACGGCCTTGTAGACGCAGATCCAGTACGCGCTCATGACCGCGAGCCTAGGTCAGACGTCTCCTGTCGACCGCGGTGTCGGCCTGTGCGTGGCATGGCGGAACGGCTAGCGTTCGTCGCGTGACCTTCCTCCGGCCCTCGGACGAGCCCGCCGTCGCGATCCGGCAGCTGTCGCGGTGGCTCGAGGCCGCCGACCCCGACCACCTGCTGATCCAGACCTCCGGTTCCACGGGCGAGCCCAAGGGTGTCGTGATCCCCCGACGGGCCCTGCTCGCCAGCGTCGAGGCGTCGGCGCGGCGGTTGGGCGGGTCCGGTCGCTGGCTGCTGGCGCTGCCGTCGTCGTACGTCGCGGGGGTGCAGGTGATCGTGCGCTCGCTCGTCGCCGGCCACGAGCCCTTCGTCGTGGACGGCCTCGACATCGGACGAGCGGCGGCCTCCGACCACACCGACACCCCCGCCTTCGTGTCCCTGGTGCCGACCCAGCTGCACCGGATCATGGGTGACGCCGACCAGCTCGCCGCACTCGCCCGCTGCCACACCGTCCTGGTGGGCGGCGGCGGTCTCGACCGGGACCTGCGACGTCGGGCCGAGGACCACGGGGTGCACGTGGTGTCGACCTACGGCTCGTCGGAGACCGCCGGCGGATGCGTCTACGACGGCATGCCCCTCGACGGCGTCGAGGTGAGTCTCGGCGCAGAGGGACGGGTCGCGATCGCCGGCCCGGTCCTGTTCAGCCACTACGACGCCGACCCCGAGCTCACCGCCGAGACCCTCGTCGACGGCTGTTTCCTGACCTCCGACGTCGGTCGGTTCGACGAGGCCGGCCGGCTGGAGATCCTGGGGCGCATCGACGACGTGGTGATCAGCGGCGGCGTGAAGATCCCCGTCGACGTGGTCGCCGAGCGGCTGCGGCAGCACCTGCTCGTCGAGCAGGCCGAGGTCTTCGGACTGCCCGACCCGGAATGGGGTCAACGGCTGGTCGCGGTCGTCGTGGGCTCCGCCGAGGAACCCGAGCTCCGCGACTGGGTCAGCCTGGTGCACCCCCGGTCGTGGGCTCCCCGCGAGTTCGTGTGGGCCCAGACCCTGCCCCTGCTGCCGAACGGCAAGGTGGACCGGCAGGTCCTCCGGGCCGGCCTGTGACCCGACTCCTCCCCGTGCACGTCTTCTCCATCCCCCTGCGCACGCGCTTTCGCCAGATCACGGTCCGCGAGGGCGTCCTGCTGCGCGGCGACGCCGGCTGGGGCGAGTGGTCGCCGTTCCTGGAGTACGACGACGCCACCTCGCGCCCGTGGCTGGCCTGTGCCCGTGAGGCCGCGGACGAGGGCTGGCCCGAGCCGCTGCGCCAGCACGTCGCGGTCAACGTCACCGTCCCGGCGACGGACCCCCAGCAGGCCCACGCGATCGTCGCCGCTGGCGGGTGCCGCACCGCGAAGGTCAAGGTCGCCGAGCGCGGCCAGACTCTCGCCGACGACCTGGCCCGCATCGAGGCGGTGCGCGACGCGCTGGGGCCGGACGGCCTCATCCGGGTGGACGCCAACGGCGCCTGGGACGTGGACGAGGCGGTCCACGCCATCGCTGCGCTCGACCGGGCCGCCGGGGGACTGGAGTACGTCGAGCAGCCGGTCGAGTCGGTCGAGGACCTCGCCGTCGTCCGCCGGCGGGTGGACGTGCCCATCGCCGCCGACGAGTCGATCCGGCGGGCGGAGGATCCCTACCGGGTCCGCGACCTCCACGCGGCGGACATCGCCGTGCTGAAGGTCCAGCCCCTGGGCGGCGTGCGCGCCTGCCTGCGGATCGCCGAGGACATCGGCCTGCCCGTCGTCGTCTCCAGCGCCGTCGAGTCGAGCGTCGGGATCGCCGCGGGCGTCGCGCTCGCGGCCGCGCTGCCCGAGCTCCACCACGCCTGCGGCCTGGCCACGGTGCAGCTTCTCACCGACGACGTCGTCACCGAGCCGATGCTCCCCGTGGACGGCCTGCTGACGGTGTCGCGGCCCGAGGTGGACCCGGCAGCCCTGGCCCGGCTCGAGGCCGACGGGGAGAGGGTCGAGCACTGGCGGCGCCGGCTCGCCGCCGTAGGGCAGGATTCCCCGGCATGACCAACCCCTCGACCGAGCTCGCCCGGACCGTGGTGACGGCGCTGCGAGGTGCGGCCGTCCGGGACGTCGTGCTCGCTCCGGGCTCGCGCAACGCGCCGCTCTCCTTCGCCCTCTACGACGCGACGCGGGCCGAGGGCGGCGTCCGGCTGCACACCCGGATCGACGAGCGGACCGCCGCCTTCCTCGCCCTCGGCCTGGCGAAGGTCGGCGTCCGCCCGGCTGCCGTGGTCTGCACCTCGGGGACCGCCGTGGCGAACCTGCTCCCGGCCGTGGTCGAGGCGGCCCATGCCGGCGTCCCGCTGGTGGTGGTCACGGCCGACCGTCCCGCACGGCTGCGGGGGACCGGCGCCAACCAGACCACCGACCAGGTCGGTCTCTTCGAGCCCTTCGCGCCGACGCTCGACGTCTCCGCTCCTGACCTGGACGAGCTGCTCGCCTTCCTCCGCCGGCACGACGGCCGACGCCCCGTCCACCTCAACGTCCAGCTCGACGACCCCCTCCTGCCGCACGACACGTGGGACGGAGGAGAGGTGCCCGCCTGGGCGGTGCCGGCGGTGCTCTCGCTGCCCCCGGCACGGGTGCTCGACCTCGGCCCCCGCACCGTGGTGGTCGCCGGCGACGACGCCGGTCCGCCGGCCCGCCAGCTCGCCGAGGCGGCCGGCTGGCCGCTGCTCGCCGAGCCGACGAGCGGCTGCCGCACCGGGGACCACGTCATCCGCACCTACCGCCTGCTCCTGGCAGGCGAGCTCGGCGGTCGCGTCGAGCGGGTCGTCGTGCTCGGCCACCCGACCCTGTCCCGGCCGGTGTCGCGTCTCCTCGCGCGCGACGACGTCGAGGTGGTCTCCGTGCGCCACCGCGGCATCTGGCCCGACCGCCCGTTCCGGGTGTCGGGCGAGCACGAGGCGGTGCGTGTCGAGCGGTCCGACGACCCGGGCTGGCTGGAGGACTGGCGCGACGCCGACCGGACGACCTCCCGCGACCTCGACCGTCTGCTCGCCGCCGAGCCCGACCTCACGCCGTACGAGGTGGCGGGCGCGGTCAGTCGTGGCCTGCCGCCGCGCGGGCTGCTGTTCGTCGGCGCCTCGAACCCGATCCGCGACCTCGACCTGATGGTCGCCCCCTACGAGGTGGGTGGACGCCGCAAGGTCATCGCCAACCGCGGCCTCGCCGGCATCGACGGCACCACCAGCTCGGCGATCGGCGCGGCCCTCGGGCGTCCGCAGTCCAGCAGGGCGCTGGCGCTGATGGGCGACGTCACCTTCCTCCACGACACCACCGGACTCGTCCTCGGCCCGCGGGAGGCGCGACCGGACCTGACCATCGTCGTGGTGAACGACGACGGTGGCTCCATCTTCGCCACCCTCGAGCAGGGAGCCCCGGAGTACGCCGACCGCTTCGACACGCTCTTCGGCACCCCGCACGGCGTCGACGTCGCCAGCCTGTGCGCGGCCGCGCGCATCCCGCACCTGCAGGTCACGAGTCTTCCCGGGCTGGAGCAGGCGCTGGCCTCGCCCAACGGCGGGCTCGAGGTCGTCGAGGCACGAGTACGCCGCGACAACCGCGCGGACCTCGACAGACGAATCCGCGCGCTGACCCGCCCCTGAGTCAGGGAGCGGGCCAACGCGCGGATCGGGTGTAGCTGGTGCTGCCGGTGCTGGCGGGAGGGGTCAGGAGACCGGGGTCTCCCAGACGCGCACCCAGTCGACGTACATGTGCTGCGGGAGCTTCTTGTCCGACATCTCCAGCGCCTCGTAGTCGGAGGCGAGCAGGCTCAGGATGAGGTACTGCTGGGCCTTCGAGACGCGGGCCGACGTGCGCCAGCTCTCCTTGCCGTCGATGCGGAAGATGAGGACCTTCGGGGTCCACTCGACCGAGAAGACGTGGTAGTTCTTCGACCAGCCGTCGCGCTTGTTCTTCAGGAACGACGTGGAGCTCTTGATCCACGAGCCGGTCTTGATGAGGCGCTGGCCCTTGTACCAGTGGATGAAGCTCGTCAGTCCGCCCTGCGGGTGCTTGTCACCGAAGTACTCCACGATGTCGATCTCGTGGCCGTCGCTGCCCGGGTGGTTCTGGCCGACGGGCTGCATCCAGAAGCTCGCGTGCTGGCCCTGCAGCTTCTGCGTCTTGATGCGCGCGGCAGCAACGCCGTACTTGAAGTCGAACATGCCCTCCGTGCCCACGTGTCCGTTGACGCGGTAGCTGATCCGCTTCGTCTTCTTGCGCGAGACCGCCTTGCACTTGCCCTTGGCCGAGCGGTCCTTGATCACGCTGAGGCGCAGCGCGCCGCCGGTCACCTTGACGGCGGCCGGGTCGCCCTTGGAGCACACCCGCTTGCTGGTGGGCTCGTAGTCCTGCCCGCGCATCTCCCACATCGGGTCGAGGGTGCTGCCGGAGAACTCGTCGGTGAAGGTCGGGGTCACCCAGCGCGCCGTGTCGGCGCTCTTGCTGGTGAGCTTCTTGAGCCCCTTGTACTTCTCCGCGGTCACGCGGTAGGTCAACGGCTGGCCGCCCTGGGAGGCCTTCGCGGCGAAGTAGGCCCGGCCGCTCTTCTCCTGCCTGGCGGTGCCCACCTTCTTCCACTTCGAGCCCCGGCGCTGCTCGAGGACGACCTTGCGGCCGACCTTGACCGGCTTGATGGTCGCCGTCACGGCCGCCTTCGCAGAGTTGGCGCTGGCCGTGCGCTTGCCCTGCTGGACGATCTGGGGCAGCACCTCCAGCGACACCTTCTGGCCGGCCTGCTTGGTCAGCGACGTCGACGCGGCACGCGCCGCGGAGTCGGTGGCCGAGCCGGTCTCGGTGCTCAGGAGCAAGGACGCGGGCAGGAGCAGCGCGGCGACGCTGCCTGCGAGCACGCGGCGTGCAGACATGTGATCTCTCTTCGTCTCGAGTGCGAATTGACGTTCCCCCGGGGCACTCCACCCGCGGAGGCGACACCACCTTAACCGCGCACCCCACAGCAGGGACGATTCCGCAGGAATAGGCTGGCAGGCATGCGGATCACCAAGTTCGGCCACGCGTGCGTGCGGATCCAGACCGACGCCGGCGTGCTGGTCCTGGACCCCGGCGTGTTCACCGACCCGGAGGCCCTCGACGGGGCGAGCGGCGTGCTGATCACGCACGAGCACGCCGACCACGTGCACCCCGAGCACCTCCGTCGCACCGACGCACCGATCTGGACGATCGCCGCCGTCGAGCGCCTGCTCCGCGAGCAGGCGCCGGAGGTCGCTGAGCGGGTGAGCGTCGTACGCCCCGGGGACCGGCTCGAGATCGCCGGCGCCGCGATCGAGGTGGTCGGCGAGCTGCACGCCGTCATCCACCCCGACTACGACCGCTTCGACAACTCCGGCTACGTGGTGGAGTCCGACGGTGCGAGCGTCTACCACCCGGGCGACGCCCTCACCCCGCCCGGACGTGCGGTCGACGTCCTGCTGGCGCCGGTGAGCGCGCCGTGGCTCAAGGTCGCCGAGGCCGTCGACTTCGTGCGCGAGGTCGCAGCGCCGAGGTCGCTGGCGATCCACGACCGCGTCTACAGCGACATCGGGCTCGACATGGTCTCGGCCCACATGGCCAACCTGCTGCCCGACGGCCAGGCGTTCGAGCGACGCGAGCCGGGCCAGGACCTGTAGGCCGGCGGCGCGCGGGACCTGTCGTCAGCCGGCCTCGAGCGCGTCGCGCACCGGCACGAACTTCGCCTGCGCCTCCGCCAGCTCGGCCTCGGGGTCGGAGCTGGCGACGATGCCGCAGCCGGCGAAGAGGCGTACGCCACTCCCTGTGATCGTCGCCGAGCGCAGCGCGATCCCCCACTCACCGTCGCCGGAGGCGTCCATCCAGCCGACCGGGCCAGCGTAGCGCTCGCGCGGCATGCCCTCGATCTCGGCGATCAGCGCGAGCGCCGCCGGGGTGGGGGTGCCGCCGACCGCGGCCGAGGGGTGCAGCGACTCGGCGAGCTGGAGCGACGTCGCGACGTCGTGGACGACACCGTTCACGTCGGTCGCGAGGTGCATCACGTTGGGCAGGTGGAGCACGAACGGTGCCTCGGGGACGTTCATCGACGAGCAGTGCGGCTCGAGCGCGTCCGCGACCGAGCGCACGGCGTACTCGTGCTCCTCGAGGTCCTTCGACGATCGGGCCAGGGTCGCCGCGAGCGCGAGGTCGCGCTCGTCGTCCCCCGTACGCCGGATGGTGCCGGCCAGCACCCGGGAGGTGACCAGGCCGCGCTCACGGCGCACCAGCATCTCCGGGGTGGCGCCGAACATGCCGTCGACGTGGAAGGTCCAGCACATCTCGTACTGGTCGGCCAGGCGGTGCAGCGGCCACCTCACGTCGAGCGGCTCGTCGGTGCTGGCGATCAGGTCCCGGGCCAGCACGACCTTCTCCAGGTCTCCGGACGCGATCCGGTCCACCGCCTCGGCGACGACCGTCATCCACTCCTCGCCGTTGCGCGAGCCGTCGGAGAAGGTCAGGCCGACGGGCGGGCGGGGTGCCGCGGTCGGCGCGAGCGTCGGGGCCTCGACCGAGACCGTCGTCAGCCAGGTGCGGTCGCCGCGGCGGCCGACGATGACCTGCGGGACCACCAGGACCGAGTCACCGGGGTCGTCGGCGAAGGCGAAGGCGCCGAAGCACACCAGCCCGGTCCCCGGCTCGCCGACGCGGTCGTCGACCTCGGCGCGGCCCACGGTCTCCGACCACCACTTCACGGCGTCGCTGAACCGGGTCGCTCCGGCGGTCTCCAGTCGTGCTGCGACCCCCCATCCGACGACTCCCTCGCCGCGGCGCAGCCAGGTCACCGGGTCCTGCTCGGGGAGCAGGTCGAGGAGCGGGAGATCCGCCAGGTCCACCGGGACGGTGCGCACGGCGAGTGCCGCGGTGGGGGCGGACGCGGGGGTCGTCACGAGGCAGGAGCCTACGCCGCGGGTCCGCGCCGGGGTGAGGGGAGATCTGGCAAACCGCGAACAGGAGCCGTCGGCCTCGCCTAGGTTGCGGCGGTACGCGCACGGGTGGAAGGGGTCGTACGTGACTGTCCGGGAGTCACCGCTCGAACGGCTGCGGCGACACGCACGCAACCGCGCCCTCGAGGCGGCCGTGCTGGAGCAGCGCGGGCAGGAATGGGCGTCGCTGACGTGGAACGAGCTCTACCGGCGCGTCGTCGACGGTGCGGCCGGGATGATCGAGGCCGGGGTCGCCCCCGGGCAGGTCGTGGTCATCCGGGTCCCCGCCGGGATCCGCCAGCTGGAGCTGGAGCTCGCCACCCGCGTCGCCGGCGCCGTGCCGCTGCTGCTGCCCGAGCACATGGACCCGGTCGAGGTGGGTCGCCTCCTCGACGAGATCGAGGTACGGCTCGTGATCGTGGACCACGAGGGCCGGCTGCCGCTGCTGAGCCGGGCGGGACTCGCCGGCGCCCAGCTCTTCGAGTGCGACGAGCGCTCGTGGGAGCGCCTGCGCGGCATGGGCGTCGCGCGGCGCAAGCAGCAGCCCGACGTGCTGTCCCTGGTCGAGTCCGTCCGGGTCGACGTGCCGTCCGGCGCGGTGATCGGCCTGCCCCGCGAGAGGGCCCAGGCCTGGCTCGTCCGCCCGGAGTCCTCGGGCACCCTCGCCGACCTCACGGTCGACGACGTCGTCCTGCTCACGGGCGAGGCGTCGGACCGCTTCACGGTGGTCGTCCGCGACGCCCACCTGACGGCCGGCTGCGCCCTGGCCTGGGTCGAGGGTCCCGGCCAGCTGGAGGCCGCCCTGGCGCACGTCTCGCCGACGCACGTGCTGCTCGACCACGTCACCGCCAAGGTGCTGGAGGACCTGCTCGAGGTCGCGACGATCGACGGCTCGCCGTGGCACGAGTCTCCCCGCGACGTCCTCGAGTCCGCCTCGGCGCACGCGGCAGAGGCCCGTCTCAACGCGCGCAGCCGCAAGCTCGCGGCGGACGTGCGAGCACTGGCGCCCTGGTGGGGCGGCCGGATGCGGGTGCTCGTCCTCGACACGCGCGTGAACCGGACGATCAGTGCGCTCGCCACCGCGCTGGGCTTCCGGCTCGGCCGCATCGCCCACCACCCGGCGGTCCGCCTCGAGCTGGCGCAGGAGCGCTCACGGGTCGCGGTGCCGCTCCCGCCGGCGGACGAGGAAGGTGTCGACGAGTCGTTGCCCCGACGCGCTCTCGCCGGGGCCGAGCTGGACTCCGCCTTCTCGCTCGCCGAGTCCTAGGCAGTCACGAGCGGTAGACGATCACCTTGTCGCCGATCCGCACCCGGTCGTAGAGCCACGCGACGGCCGCCCGGTCGCGCACGTTGACGCAGCCGTGGGAGGCGCCGTCGTAGCCGTGGGCGGCGAAGTCGGGGGAGTAGTGCACGGCCTGCCCGCCCGAGAAGAACATCGCGAACGGCATGGGGGTGTCGTAGAGGCTGGACACGTGGTCGCGCGACTTGCGGAAGACGGCGAAGGCGCCCTCGCGGGTCGGCAGCTCGTCGGACCCGAAACGCACCTCGACGGTGCGGAGCACGACGCCGTCGACGACCCACCTCAGCGAGCGCGACGACTTGTCCACGCACATCGCCCGGCCGGTCGTGCAGCGCGGGTCGAGCGCCGGACCTGCGGGGACGATGTTGAAGAGCTCGGCCCGGGTGGGCCGGCGCGTCATCTCGGTGAGCCGGGTGAGCGTGCGCCGGTCCACCTGCCCGGTCACGGGGATCCTGCGCCGGGCCTGGAAGCCCCGCACCGCCCGCACCGTCGAGCCGGCGTAGCGGCCCGTCACCCGGGCGTCGTACCAGCGCAGCTGCTTGAGGCGGGCCTGGACCTGGCGCACCCACATGCCACGGTCGCCTCGCTCGAGCAGCGCACGGCCCGGGGTGTAGACGTTGTGGAGCGCCTCGGAGGTGGGCTCCTCGGTGAGGGCGACGATCCGGTCCCAGGTGCGCTCGTCGACCACGCCGTCGGCGCTCCAGCTGCGGCGCCGCTGGAATCGCGCGACCCCGCTCCGGGTCTCCACGTCGAAGCGGCTCGTGACCACCTCGGAGTGCAGGTCGAGCTGGTGCAGGCGGCTCTGCAGCACCCGCACCCGCCACCCCGAGTCACCGAGCCGCATCGGGGTGAAGGCGGCGCGCACCGACGCACCGGCGACGGGTGTCAACGGGGCCACGGTCGTGAGTGCGGTGCACGAGCAGACCAGGGCGAGCAGCGAGATGATGAGTCGACGTGGCATTGGTCCCCCAGAAGAGCCAGGTGAGCGGTCAGTGTAGAGACGTACGCCGACACCCCCGCGTTGCGCCTTCCGGGGTCCGGACGCCTACGCTCGCCGCGTGGCCCGCGCTGACCTGGACAAGCAACCGACCGACGTACGTCGCATGTTCGACACCGTGGCCAAGCGCTACGACCTCACCAACGACTTGATGACGGCCGGGATCCAGCGCAGCTGGCGTCGGTCCATGGTGGAGGCCGTCGCCCCGCGCCGCGGCGACCTGGTCCTCGACCTCGCCGCGGGCACCGGCTGCTCGAGCGAGCCCTTCGCCGCCCACGGCGCCACCGCGGTGCCGTGCGACTTCTCCGTCGGCATGCTGCGCCAGGGCCGGACGGACCGCCCGGGCCTGCCGTTCGTGGCCGGCGACGGCACCCGCCTGCCGTTCCTCGACGACACCTTCGACTCGGTCACCATCAGCTACGGCCTGCGCAACTTCGTCGACCCCGTGGCCGGGTTGAGGGAGATGCTCCGGGTGACCCGACCCGGTGGTCGCCTGGTGGTCTGCGAGTTCAGTCGGCCGACCAACGGCGCCCTGCGCACGGTCTACCTCGACGGCTTCATGCGCGCCCTGCCCGCGATCGCCTCGGTCACCGCGAGCGCCGCTGACGCCTACGTCTACCTCGCCGAGTCGATCCGCGCGTGGCCCGACCAGCCGGGCCTGGCCGCGATGATGGCCGAGGCGGGCTGGCAGCACCCCGAGTGGCGCAACCTGACCGGTGGGATCGTCGCGCTGCACCGCGCCACTGCCTGAGCGAGATTTAGAGCACGCAGACATGGCCTAAATGTGCAGGCCAGAGCCGTGTCCAGCGCTCTCCACCCCGACGTGACGCACGTTGCGTCTGAGTTCTAGACTGTGGCGCGCGCCACTCGTGAAGCCATTCACAAGGTCACATGTCACTTGACGGGCGCCGGTCCACCGGAAGGGAAAAGCGATGGAGCTCTACACGCCGGTCCTCGCGCTGGCACTCATCGCGACGGGGTTCGCGGTCTTCTCCGTGGTCGCGAGCGCCTTCATCGGTCCCAAGCGCTACAACCGGGCGAAGCTCGACTCCTACGAGTGCGGCATCGAGCCCACGCCGCAGCCGGTCGGTGGCGGCCGCTTCCCGGTGAAGTACTTCATCATCGCGATGCTCTTCATCGTCTTCGACATCGAGATCATCTTCCTCTACCCGTGGGCGGTCCACTTCGACGCGATGCGTCTGTTCGGACTCATCGAGATGGTCGTGTTCATCGGCACCCTCTTCGTGGCCTATGCCTACGTATGGCGACGCGGCGGACTGGACTGGGATTGAGAGCCACCATGTACGCACATTGCCGGCGTTCTCGTCGCTCGACGACCAACCCCGGGTCGCCTTCGCTCCTCGGCCTTGGCACTGCACGCACCTGGCGACTCTCAACGGGAGGTTTCTGAGATGGGATTGGAAGAGAAGCTGCCCAGCGGCGTCCTGCTGACCACGGTCGAAGGTGTCGCCGGCTACATGCGCAAGGCCTCGTTCTGGCCGGCGACCTTCGGCCTGGCCTGCTGCGCCATCGAGATGATGACCACCGGTGGCCCCAAGTACGACCTCGCGCGCTTCGGCATGGAGGTCTTCCGCGCCAGCCCGCGCCAGGCCGACCTGATGATCGTCGCCGGTCGTGTCAGCCAGAAGATGGCCCCGGTCCTGCGTCAGATCTATGACCAGATGCCCGAGCCCAAGTGGGTCATCGCCATGGGGGTCTGCGCCTCGTCGGGCGGGATGTTCAACAACTACGCCGTCGTGCAGGGGGTGGACCACGTGGTCCCCGTCGACATGTACCTGCCCGGCTGCCCGCCGCGCCCGGAGATGCTCATCGACGCGATCCTCAAGCTGCACGACCAGGTCCAGGCCACCAAGCTCGGCGCCAACCGTCGCACCGAGATCGCCGAGCTCGAGACGGCCGCCCTGCGGGCCCTGCCCACCTCGGAGATGAAGGGCCTGCTGCGATGAACACCCCACGAAACCGCGTGGCTCCTCCGCTGCGCTCCTCCGCCACGCGCTTCCGCAGGGACCCCGTATGAGCGACGACAAGTCCGACAAGAACGAGAGCGCACGTCCCGCCGAGGAGCGCAACCTCGAGGCGGCCAAGGACAGGACCGGCACCGGCAGCGGCGTCGAGCAGCCTGCCCCCGAGCAGTCCCCGGAGAACGTCCCCGCCCCCACCGGCGAGGTCCGCTCCGTCGGCGAGCGCCGCGGCATGTTCGGTGTCGCCGGCACCGGCGACACCTCCGGCTACGGGGGTCTCGTCAGCGCCAAGGTCTTCCCGACGCCCTCGCAGAAGCCCTACGGCGGCTGGTTCGACGAGGTGTCGGACGCACTCGAGGCGCGGCTCGAGGCCACCGACCTCATGTCGGCCATCGAGAGCGTCGTGGTCCACCGCGGCGAGATCACCTTCCACGTGCGCCGCGAGGACCTGCCCTTCGTGGGCCAGATGCTGCGCGACGACGAGGCGCTGCGCTTCGAGTTCTGCTCGGGGGTCAGTGGGGTCCACTACCCCGACGACGCCGGTCGCGAGCTGCACGCGGTCTACCACTTCACCTCGATGACCCACAACCGGCGCATCCGGGTCGAGGTGAGCGCGCCGGACAGCGACCCGCACGTCCCCAGCCTGGTGAGCATCTACCCCACGCTGGACTGGCACGAGCGCGAGACGTACGACATGTTCGGGCTGATCTTCGACGGTCACCCCGCTCTGACCCGGGTCCTCATGCCGGACGACTGGCCGGGGCACCCGCAGCGCAAGGACTACCCGCTCGGCGGGATCCCCGTGGAGTACAAGGGCGGCAGCATCCCGCCGCCCGACCAGCGCAGGAGCTACAACTGAGATGGCACCCCACGACGTTCGTCTTCTCCTCCGCTTCGCCCCCCTGGCGAACAAGGCCGCGGGGACCCCGCCTCTCTGGAGTGATGTGGCATGACCACTGAGCAGGACTTCTATGCGGCTCCCGGCGACACCAGCCAGGGACGCGTCTTCACCGTCACCGGCCAGGACTGGGACTCGGTCACCCAGAGCATCGGCGACGCCGCCGAGGAGCGGATCGTGGTCAACATGGGTCCGCAGCACCCGTCGACCCACGGCGTGCTCCGGCTGATCCTCGAGCTGGAGGGGGAGACGGTCACCGAGGCCCGCTGCGGTGTCGGCTACCTCCACACCGGCATCGAGAAGAACATGGAGTACCGCACCTGGGTGCAGGGCACGACGTTCTGCACGCGGATGGACTACCTCTCGCCGTTCTACAACGAGGCGACCTACGTCCTGGGCGTGGAGCGGCTGCTCGACATCGAGGACGACGTGCCGGAGAAGGCGCAGGTCATGCGGGTGCTCCTGATGGAGCTCAACCGCATCTCCTCGCACCTGGTCGCGATCGCGACCGGTGGCATGGAGATCGGCGCGCTGACGGTGATGACGATCGGCTTCCGCGAGCGCGAGCTGGTGCTCGACCTGTTCGAGCTGATCACCGGCCTGCGGATGAACCACGCGTTCATCCGACCCGGCGGTGTCGCCCAGGACCTGCCTCCCGGCGCGCTCGACGAGATCCGCGACTTCATCGCCTTGATGAAGAAGCGGCTGCCCGAGTACGCAGCGCTGTGCAACGCCAACCCGATCTTCAAGGGGCGACTCGTCGACGTGGGTCACCTCGACCTGGCCGGCTGCCTGGCGCTGGGCCTCACCGGCCCGGTGCTGCGCTCGACCGGATACGCCTGGGACCTGCGCAAGACCCAGCCCTACAGCGGCTACGAGGACTACGACTTCGAGGTCCAGACCTGGGACACCTGCGACTCCTACGGCAGGTTCCGGATCCGGCTCAACGAGATGTGGGAGTCGCTCAAGATCGTCGAGCAGTGCACCAACCGGCTGGCCGGCCTGGAGGGCGCCCCGGTGATGGTGGGCGACAAGAAGATCGCCTGGCCCAGCCAGCTCGCCATCGGCAGCGACGGCATGGGCAACAGCCTCGACCACATCCGCCACATCATGGGCGAGTCCATGGAGGCACTGATCCACCACTTCAAGCTGGTCACCGAGGGCTTCCGGGTGCCCGCGGGGCAGGCCTACGTGCCGATCGAGTCGCCGCGCGGTGAGCTCGGCGCCCATGTCGTCTCCGACGGCGGCACGCGTCCCTTCCGTGCGCACTTCCGCGACCCGTCCTTCACCAACCTTCAGGCGACGAGCGTGATGAGCGAGGGCGGCATGGTCGCCGACGTGATCGTCGCCATCGCCTCCATCGACCCCGTCATGGGAGGAGTCGACAGATGAACCACCCCACGAAGTTCTCGTCCTCCCCCGCTCCGCTCCTCCGCCCGACAACTTCGAGGGGACCCCGATGAGTCTCGACGAGAAGACCTGGGGAGAGCTGCGCGAGATCGCGGCCCGCTACCCCGAGGCCCGCTCCGGCCTGCTCCCGATGCTGCACCTCGTGCAGTCGGTGGAGGGCCGGCTGACGCCCGAGGGCATCGAGGCGTGTGCCGAGATCCTCGGCATCAGCGCCGCCGAGGTCAACGGCGTCGCGACCTTCTACACGATGTACAAGCGCAAGCCGGTCGGCGACTACCACGTCGGCGTCTGCACCAACACGCTGTGCGCAGTGATGGGCGGCGACCTGATCTTCGAGCGGCTCAAGGAGCACCTCGACGTCGGCAACGACGAGACCACCACCGACGCCCCGGGACTGAAGAGCATCACGCTCGAGCACATCGAGTGCAACGCGGCCTGCGACTACGCCCCGGTGATGATGGTCAACTGGGAGTTCATGGACAACCAGACCCCCGAGTCGGCCGTCCAGGCGATCGACGACCTGCGCGCCGGCACCCCGGTCCACTCGACCCGGGGTCCGCAGCTGTGCACCTGGCGCGAGGCCGAGCGTGTGCTCGCCGGCTTCCCCGACGACCGCGCCGACGAGGGCCCGACAGCCGGGCCCGCCTCGATCGCCGGACTGAAGATCGCCCGCGAGAACGGCTGGACCGCCCCGGAGGAGAACCATGGCTGACACGTTGACCCCGGTCCTCACCGACAACTGGGACGCCGAGCGAGCCTGGACCCTCGCGGCCTACGAGGAGCGCGGTGGCTACGCCGCCCTCGACCGGGCCTTCGCGATGGCACCCGACGACGTGATCACCGCCGTCAAGGACTCCGGCCTCCGTGGCCGCGGCGGCGCCGGCTTCCCCACTGGCATGAAGTGGGGCTTCATCCCGCAGGACAACCCGAAGCCGAAGTACCTCGTCGTCAACGCGGACGAGTCCGAGCCGGGCACCTGCAAGGACATCCCGTTGATGATGGCGACCCCGCACACGCTGGTCGAGGGCGTCATCGTCAGCTCCTACGCGATCCGCGCCAACACGGCGTTCATCTACGTCCGCGGCGAGGTCCTCCACGTCGTACGCCGCCTGCAGCGCGCGGTCCAGGAGGCCTACCTCGCCGGCCACCTCGGCACGAACATCCACGGCTCGGGCTACGACCTCGACCTGGTCGTCCACGCCGGCGCCGGTGCCTACATCTGCGGCGAGGAGACGGCGCTGCTCGAGGGCCTCGAGGGCCGTCGCGGCCAACCGCGCCTGCGCCCGCCGTTCCCGGCCGTCGCCGGCCTCTATGCCAGCCCGACGGTCATCAACAACGTCGAGTCCATCGCGTCGGTTCCGGCCATCATCACCCGCGGCTCCGCGTGGTTCGCCTCGATGGGCACCGAGAAGTCGCAGGGCCACGGCATCTTCAGCCTCTCGGGCCACGTCACCCGCCCGGGCCAGTACGAAGCACCGCTGGGCATCACCCTGCGCGAGCTGCTCGACCTCGCGGGCGGCATGCGCGAGGGCCACGAGCTGAAGTTCTGGACGCCCGGCGGCTCGAGCACACCACTCCTGACCACCGAGCACCTCGACGTCCCCCTCGACTTCGAGTCCGTCGGCGCGGCCGGGTCGATGCTCGGCACCCGGGCCCTGCAGCTCTTCGACGAGACCACCTGCGTGGTCCGCGCGGTGCTGCGCTGGACCGAGTTCTACAAGCACGAGTCCTGCGGCAAGTGCACCCCGTGCCGAGAAGGCACGTGGTGGCTCTCGCAGACGCTGGCCCGCCTGGAGAAGGGGCAGGGGAGCGAGGAGGACCTCGACCTGCTGCTCGACCAGTGCGACAACATCCTGGGTCGTGCGTTCTGCGCGCTCGGCGACGGTGCGACCAGCCCGATCTCCAGCTCGATCCAGTACTTCCGGGACGAGTACCTGGCGCACCTGACCCACGGTCGCTGCCCGTTCGACCCGGCCGCCTCCACCGCCTTCCCCTCGACCCCAGTCGGAGCCGACGCATGACGACCACCCCCGCCAAGGCACCGGAGAAGACCGAGGTCGAGACGGTCACCCTGACCATCGACGGCGTGCAGGTCAGCGTCCCCAAGGACACCCTGGTGATCCGCGCCGCCGAGCAGGTGGGCGTGCAGATCCCGCGCTTCTGCGACCACCCGCTGCTCGAGCCCGTCGGCGCCTGCCGCCAGTGTCTCGTCGACATCCCCGACGCCGGCAACGGCCGCGGCTTCCCCAAGCCGCAGGCCTCGTGCACGCTGCCGGTGGCAGAGGGCATGGTCGTCAACACGCAGGCGACCAGCGAGGTGGCCGACAAGGCCCAGCAGGGCATCATGGAGTTCCTGCTGATCAACCACCCGCTCGACTGCCCGGTCTGCGACAAGGGCGGCGAGTGCCCCCTGCAGAACCAGGCGATGAGCAACGGCCGCGGCGAGAGCCGGTTCGCGGAGTCGGGCGGCATCAAGCGCACCTTCCCCAAGCCGATCAACATCTCCGCCCAGGTCCTCCTCGACCGCGAGCGCTGCGTGCTGTGCGCGCGCTGCACCCGCTTCTCCGAGCAGATCGCCGGTGACCCGTTCATCGCCCTCGCCGAGCGGGGCGCGCTGCAGCAGGTCGCGATCTACGAGCGCGAGCCCTTCGAGAGCTACTTCTCAGGCAACACCATCCAGATCTGCCCGGTCGGCGCGCTGACCTCGGCCGACTACCGCTTCCGCTCGCGACCCTTCGACCTCGTCTCGACTCCCGGCGTGGCCGAGCACGACGCCTGTGGCGCGGCGATCCGCGTCGACCACCGTCGCGGCAAGGTGATGCGCCGTCTCGCCGGCAACGACCCCGAGGTCAACGAGGAGTGGATCAGCGACAAGGACCGCTTCGCGTTCCGCTACGCCCAGGCTCGAGGACCGGATCACCTACCCGCAGGTGCGCGAGACCCTGCCGGACGGGCGACGGGGAGACCTGCGGCCCGCGTCGTGGACCGAGGCCTTCGCGGTCGCCGCCCGCGGGCTGCGCGACGCCGGTGCCGGCGCCGTGCTGACAGGTGGTCGCCTGACCGCCGAGGACGCCTACGCCTACGCCAAGTTCGCCAGGGTCGCGCTCCAGACCAACGACATCGACTTCCGGGCCCGCCCGCACAGTGCGGAGGAGGCCAGCTTCCTCGCCTCGCACGTCGCCCTGTCCGGCAGCGTGACGTACGCCGACCTGGAGGCCGCGTCCGGCGTGCTGCTGGTCGGGCTGGAGCCCGAGGACGAGGCGGCGACCATCTTCCTGCGGCTGCGCAAGGCTGCGAAGAAGGGCCTGCGGGTGCGCTCCATCGCTCCCTTCACCTCCCGCGGCCTCGCCAAGATGCGCGGCGAGCTGATCACCACCGCTCCCGGCGCCGAGGTCGAGGCCCTCGTGGGCGTCGACCTCGACAGCGACGCGGTGATCCTGGTCGGGGAGCGCCTTGCTGACACGCACGGTGCCCTGTCCGCCGTGGCCGACCTGGCGCACACGAGCGGCGCCCGGCTCGCCTGGGTGCCGCGTCGCGCCGGTGACCGCGGAGCGGTCGAGGCCGGCGCCCTGCCCAACCTCCTCCCCGGCGGCCGTCCGGTCGCCGAGGCCTCGGCGCGCGTCGACGTGGCCGCGGCCTGGGGCGTGGGTTCCCTGCCCGGCAAGGTCGGGCGCGACGGCAACGCCATCGTCGCCGCGCTCGTCAAGGGTGACCTCGGCGGTCTCGTGGTGGGTGGGGTCGACCCCGACGACACCAGCGATCCGGCGGCCTTCCGTGCCGCGCTGGACACGGCAGGTTTCGTGGTGAGCCTCGAGCTGCGCGAGACCGACGTGACCCGCGTCGCCGACGTCGTGCTGCCGGTCGCCCCGGTGACCGACAAGTCCGGCACGTTCGTGACGTGGGACGGCCGGGCCCGTGAGTTCCCGGCGGTCTTCACCAACCCGGCCTCCCTGCCCGACCTGCGCGTCCTCTCGGGCATCGCCGACGAGCTCGCCGCGCTGGGGCACGGTGCCCCGCTCGGCTTCCGCACCGTGGCCGAGGTGCGCGACGAGATGCAGTCGCTCGGCCCGTGGGACGGCCCCCGGCCGGCACTCGACGCGGGCAAGGCGCCACGTGCGCCGAAGGCGTCCAGGAAGGGCACGCCGGCCCTCGCCCTGGCCAGCTGGAAGCAGCTCATCGACCTGGGCTCGATGCAGGACGGTGAGGTGCACCTGCGGGCCACCGGCCGGACGCCGGTCGCCCGCCTCAGCCGGGCGTCGTACGAGTCCGTCTTCGGCATGCTCGAGGTCGGGCACGAGGCGCTCGCCACCATCTCCGGCGACCGTGGCAGCGTGACGCTGCCGGTGGTGGTCGCCGACCTGCCCGACGACGTGGTCTGGGTCCCGGCCCGGTCCTTCGGTCGGGGCGTCCTCGCCGGCCTCGCCTCGCCCGGCAGCCCGGTCACCGTGAAGGGAGCCGCGTCATGAGCATCCTGCCGCTGGCAGCAGACCTGCCCGACTCGAGCCTGTCGCAGTTCGGCCAGGACCCGTGGTGGGTGATCGCGCTCAAGGCGCTCTTCATCTTCTTGATCCTGGTGCTGCTGACGCTCTTCAACATCTGGTTCGAGCGCCGGGTCGTGGCCCGGATGCAGCACCGCGTCGGCCCCAACGTGAACGGCCCCTTCGGGCTGCTGCAGTCGCTGGCCGACGGCGTGAAGCTGGCGCTGAAGGAGGACATCGTCCCCAAGGCGGCGGACAAGGTCGTGTTCCTGATCGCCCCGGTCATCGCGGTCGTCCCGGCCTTCGTCACGTGGGCGGTCATCCCGCTCGGGCCGGAGGTCAACTTCTTCGGCCACCGGACCCCGCTGCAGCTGACCGACATGCCGGTCGCGGTGCTGTTCATGCTCGCGATCGCCTCGATCGGCATCTACGGCATCGTGCTCGGCGGCTGGTCCTCCGGCTCGACGTACTCCCTGCTCGGTGGCCTCCGCTCGAGCGCCCAGATGATCTCCTACGAGGTCTCGATGGGCCTCGCGCTGGTCGCGGTGTTCCTCTACGCCGGCTCGATGTCGACCTCGGAGATCGTCGCCGCCCAGGACCAGCTGTGGTTCGGCCTGATCCTGCTGCCGTCCTTCGTCATCTACATGGTCTCGATGGTCGGTGAGACCAACCGCGCCCCCTTCGACCTCCCCGAGGCCGAGGGCGAGCTGGTCGGTGGCTTCCACACCGAGTACTCCAGCCTGAAGTTCGCGCTGTTCTTCCTCGCCGAGTACATCAACCTCGCGACCGTGTCGGCGATCGCCACCACGCTGTTCCTGGGCGGGTGGGCCGCGCCGTGGGGCGTCGAGAACGTGTGGGACGGCGCCAACAGCGGCTACTGGCCACTGCTGTGGTTCTTCAGCAAGCTCTTCCTCTTCATCTTCATGTTCGTCTGGCTGCGCGGCTCGCTGCCCCGCATGCGCTACGACCAGTTCATGTCACTGGGCTGGAAGGTGCTCATCCCGGTGTCGCTGGCCTGGATCATCGCCGTCGCCACCATCCGCGTCATCTCCCTCGAGGGCAACATCAACCGCACCTACCTCGTGGCCGCGATCGCCGTCCTGCTGGTCCTGACCGTCGCGCTGATGTTCATCGGAGAGCGCAAGGACGCCGATGACGACGCCGCGACCTCCGGGTCGCACGACGAGCCGCACGACGCGTTCGCCGGCGGGTTCCCCGTCCCGCCGATGCCGGCGGGCGGTGCCGTGCGTGGCGGCGCGGCGCCGATGACGTTCGCCACCGGCCGCACCACTGTCACCGCTTCAGCGGAGGAGAACCATGAGTGAGTCCCCGGAGAGCTCCAGCCAGGATCCGAAGGGCATCAAGGAGAGCCTGTGGGACCCGGTCGCCGGGTTCGGGGTGACCTTCCGGACGATGTTCAAGAAGGTGGTCACCGAGCAGTACCCCTTCGAGAAGCTCCCCACCGCGCCCCGATTCCACGGCCGGCACCAGCTGAACCGCTGGCCCGACGGCCTGGAGAAGTGCATCGGCTGCGAGCTGTGCGCCTGGGCGTGCCCGGCGGACGCGATCTACGTCGAAGGTGCCTCGAACACCGACGACGAGCGGTTCAGCCCGGGTGAGCGCTATGGCCGCGTCTACCAGATCAACTACCTGCGCTGCATCCTCTGCGGTCTGTGCATCGAGGCGTGCCCGACGCGTGCCCTCACGATGACCAACGAGTACGAGCTGGCCGACAACAACCGGGCCGACCTGATCTTTGAGAAGTCCGACCTGCTGGCCCCGCTGCTGCCCGGCATGGAGCAGCCGCCGCACCCGATGCGCCTGGGTGACGACGAGGGCGACTACTACAGGGGGACCACCCGATGACCTTCTGGCTCCTCGCCCCGCTGATGGTGCTCAGCGCCCTGGGCATCCTGTTCGTGCGCAAGGCCGTCCACGCCGCCCTGCTGCTGGCCGTGGTGATGATCAGCCTGGCGCTCCTCTACGCCGTGATGGACGCGCCGTTCCTCTTCGCGGTCCAGATCATCGTCTACACCGGCGCCATCCTCATGCTCTTCCTGTTCGTGATGATGCTGATCGGCGTCGACGCCTCCGACTCGTCCGTGGAGACGATCCGCGGACAACGGATCATGGCGGTCGCCGTGGGCCTGGTCTTCGGCTCGGTCCTCGTGGTCGGGATCAGCCAGGTCACGCTGGGCACCGTGGTGGGGCTCGACGAGGCCAACGCCGGAGGCAACGTGCAGGCCATCGCCAACATCCTGTTCTCCAAGTACGTCTTCGCCTTCGAGGCCACCAGCGCCCTGCTGATCACCGCCGTCCTCGGGGCGATGGTGCTCGCGCACCGGGAGCGGCTCACGCCCAGGGCGACGCAGGCCAGCCTGGCCGCCCAGCGCATCCGCGACTTCGGCGAGCACGGCAAGCACCCCGGTCCGCTGCCCTCCCCGGGTGTCTACGCCCGCCACAACGCGGTCGACACCCCGGCCCTGCTGCCCGACGGCACCGCCGCCGAGTCCTCGGTCTCCCGGGTGCTCGCCGCCCGCGGCACCGTCCGCTCGGCGCCCGCGATGGCCGACGACATCCACGACGTGAGCCGCCAGCTGGGCGACCCGACCACGATGCCCGAGTCCTCGGGCAAGGCCGGTGCCCCGGCGAACACCGAGGAGGACGTGAAGTGACCCAATACGTTCTTCTGTCCGCGATCCTGTTCACGATCGGCTGCGTCGGGGTGCTCACCCGCCGCAACGCCCTCGTCGTGTTCATGTGCGTCGAGCTGATGCTCAACGCCTGCAACCTCGCGTTCGTCGCCTTCGCCAAGCAGCACGGCAACCTCGACGGCCAGATCACCGCCTTCTTCGTGATGGTGGTGGCGGCTGCCGAGGTCGTGATCGGGCTGGCGATCATCATGACCATCTTCCGCACCCGACGCTCGGCCTCGGTCGACGACGCCAGCCTGCTGAAGTACTGAGGGAGCACCCGTGAACCTGTTGTCCCACTCGGTCCTTCTGTCTGCCGAGGGTGGCCACCTGCCCGTGGTCGCCCCCGACACCGGGGCCGGAGGCGTGTTCGACCTGCTGTGGCTGGTCATCGCGCTGCCGCTGCTCGGTGCACTGCTGCTGCTCGGCGTCGCGCCGTTCCTCCAGGGCTCGCTCAAGGCGACCCTCGACAAGCACGGCCACCTCGTCGGCACGGCCGCAGCGGTCCTGTCCTTCGTGCTCAGCCTGGTGCTGTTCCTCGCGCTGCTCGGCCGCGACGCGGAGGAGCGCCAGGTCGGCCAGCAGCTCTGGACCTGGTTCGAGACCGGGTCGCTCAGCGTCGGCATGGACCTGCTCTACGACCAGCTGGCAGCGCTGTTCCTGCTCCTGATCACCGGTGTCGGTTCGCTCATCCACGTCTACGCCATCGGCTACATGGAGCACGACCCGCGCCGTCGCCGGTTCTTCGGCTACCTCAACCTCTTCGTGGCGGCCATGCTCACGCTGGTCCTCTCGGCGAACTTCGTGGGCCTCTTCCTGGGCTGGGAGGGTGTCGGCCTGGCGTCGTACCTGCTCATCGGCTTCTGGCAGCACAAGCCCTCGGCCGCTGCTGCCGCCAAGAAGGCGTTCGTCATCAACCGGGTCGGTGACATCGGCCTGTCGCTGGCGATCGCGCTGATGTTCGCCACGTTCGGCACGACCGACTTCGCCGCGGTCAGCGAGCTCACCGGCGGGGCCGACCAGGGCACGCTCAACGCGCTGGGCCTGCTGCTCCTGCTCGGTGCGTGCGGCAAGTCCGCCCAGGTCCCGCTCCAGTCGTGGCTGCTCGACGCGATGGAGGGCCCGACCCCGGTCTCGGCCCTGATCCACGCGGCGACCATGGTCACCGCGGGTGTCTACCTCGTGGTGCGCTCCAACTTCGTCTTCGAGCTCGCGCCGGTCGCGCAGACCGCCGTCGTGGTCGTCGCCACGGTCACGCTGCTGTGGGGTGCTGTCATCGGGTGCGCCAAGGACGACATCAAGAAGGCGCTGGCGGGCTCCACGATGAGCCAGATCGGCTACATGATGCTGGCCGCCGGCCTCGGCCCGGTGGGCTACCCGTTCGCGATCTTCCACCTCCTCACGCACGGCTTCTTCAAGGCCAACATGTTCCTGGGTGCCGGCTCGGTCATGCACGGCATGAACGACGACGTCGACATGCGCCACTACGGCGGGCTCAGCAAGGCGATGCCGGTCACCTTCTTGACGTTCGCGATGGGCTACCTCGCGATCATCGGCTTCCCCGGCTTCTCCGGCTTCTGGTCCAAGGACCGGATCATCGAGTCGGCGCTGGCCGACAACCTCCTGGTGGGCCTGCTCGCCATGCTGGGCGCCGGGATCACGGCCTTCTACATGACCCGCCTGATGCTGATGACGTTCTTCGGCGAGAAGCGTTGGGCCGCGGACGTGCACCCCCACGAGTCGCCCAAGGTGATGACGATCCCGCTGATGGTGCTCGCCGCCCTGTCGGTGCTGGGCGGCGTACTGCTCGCCGGCGACTGGATCGTCACGTGGCTCGAGCCGGTGACCGGTCAGGCCGAGCACCACGAGCCGCCGCTGCCGGCGATCGTGATCACGCTGCTGATCACCGCGGTGGTCGCTCTCGGCGTGGCTGCCGCCTGGTTCCTCGTGGGCCGGCGTGACGTCCCGCGCGAGGCACCGCAGGACGTGTCGTTCGCGACCCGCGCCGCGCGCGCCGACCTCTACGGCGACGCGATCAACGACGCGGTGGTGGTGCGCCCCGGCGGATCGCTCGTCGGTGGGCTGACCACCTTCGACCGGGTCGGTGTCGACGGGGCCGTCGAGGGCGGCTCCCTGGCCGCCGGAGGCATCTCGCACGCCCTGCGCCGGCTCCAGACCGGATTCGTCCGCACCTACGCCCTGTCCCTCTTCGCCGGCGCCCTGCTCGTGGTCCTGGCCCTCCTGGCGGTGAACCTCGGATGATGCTCACACTCCTGATCCTGCTGCCGCTGGTCGGCGCGCTCGTCACGGCCTTCGTGCCCGGCGCGCTCGCACGACTGGTCGGCATCGGCTTCGCGGCCGCGACACTGGTCGCCGGCATCGCCGCCGCCAGCCAGTACGACGTGGGCGGCGGCATGCAGCTCACCGAGACCCACACCTGGATCGAGGCGCTCGGCGTGCACTACGCCCTCGGTGTCGACGGCCTCGGCCTGCTCATGGTGCTGCTCACCGTGGTCCTCGTGCCGGTCGTGCTCCTCGCCGGCTGGCGTGAGGCCGATGCCGAGGGCAACGGCGGCGCCCGGGCCTTCTTCGCCTGGACCCTGGCGCTCGAGGCCATGTCGCTGGCGGTCTTCACCGCGACCGACGTGCTGCTGTTCTACGTCGTGTTCGAGGCCACGCTGATCCCGGCCTACTTCCTCATCGGCGGCTTCGGGCGCTCGGGCCGTGGCCGCGCGGCCACGAAGTTCCTGCTCTACCAGCTCGCCGGTGGGCTCGTGATGCTCGCCTCGGTCATCGGGCTCTACGTCGTCTCGGCCAACCAGGGCAACCCGAGCTTCCTGCTCACCGACCTGGCCGCGATCGACATCGACCCGATCACCCAGCGCTGGCTCTTCGTCGGCTTCTTCATCGCCTTCGCGATCAAGGCGCCGATGTTCCCGGTCCACACCTGGCTGGCCGACACGACCGAGAAGGCGACGCCCGGCACCTCGGTGCTGCTGGTCTGCATCCTCGACAAGATCGGCACGTTCGGCATGCTCCGCTTCTGCCTCGGGCTGTTGCCCGACGCCTCGCAGTGGGCCACACCGGTCGTCGTCGTCCTCGCGCTCATCTCGATCATCTACGGCGCGCTCGTCGCCATCGGCCAGGACGACGTCCTGCGTCTGATCGGCCTCACGTCGCTCTCGCACTTCGGCTTCATCGTGCTGGGCATCTTCGTGTTCAGCTCGACCGGTGGCTCGGGCGCGATCCTCTACATGGTCAACCACGGGATCGCCACCGCGCTGATGTTCCTGGTGGCCGGGTTCCTGATCCAGCGCACCGGCACCTCGTCGATCCGCGAGATGGGCGGGGTCGAGAAGACCGCGCCCGTGCTCGCCGGCTTCTTCCTGGTCGCCGGGCTCGCCGCCGCCGGCCTGCCGGGCCTGTCGCCGTTCGTCTCCGAGCTGATGGTCATCATCGCGGCCTTCGACCACCACTGGGTCGTCGGGTCGGTCGCGGTGCTGGCGATCGTCCTCGCGGCGTTCTATGCGCTCTGGATGTACCAGCGCACGATGACCGGACCCGGTCGCGCGGGTGCGCTGCCGGTTCCCGACCTCGACCGGCGTGAGGTCGGCATCGTGGCGCCCCTGCTGCTCGCGCTCGTGCTGTTCGGGTTCTTCCCGATGCCCCTGCTCGACGTCATCAATCCGTTTGTCCACGACACCCTCACGGGAGTGGGCATCGGCCAGGAGGGTGGTCAGCCGTGACCGAGTTCGTGAAGCCCAGCATCGAGTACTTCGAGCTCTGGCCCCTGCTGGTCGTCTTCGGCGTGGCCTGCCTCGGCGTGGTCGTCGAGGCGTTCGCACCGCGGGCGCTGCGCTACGTCGCCCAGGTCGCGCTGTCGCTGACCGGCCTGGTCGTCGCCCTGGTCGGGGTGGTCCTGGTCGCCCAGGACGTCACGACCTACGACGACGGCGCCGCGCGCGGCGTCCTGGCGGTCGGCGGCACCATCGCAGTCGACGGCCCGAGCCTGTTCATCTGGGGCCTGGTGCTGGCGCTCGCGATCGCGGGTGTCCTGCTCTTCGCCGAGAGGCACCTCGACGGCGGGGTCTCCGCCTTCGCCGGTCAGGCTGCTGCCGTGCCGGGCACGGACACGGAGGCCGCGGCGCTCGCGGCGAACCGTGAGCACACCGAGGTCTACCCGCTGATGATGTTCGCGGTCTTCGGGATGATGCTGTTCCCGGCCGCCAACGACCTGTTGACCATGTTCGTCGGCCTCGAGGTGCTGTCGTTGCCTCTCTACCTGCTGAGCGGGCTGGCGCGACGCCGGCGGCTGCTGAGCCAGGAGGCGGCCCTCAAGTACTTCCTGCTCGGTGCCTTCTCCTCCGGGTTCTTCCTCTACGGTGCGGCGCTGCTCTACGGCTACGCCGGCTCGATGGACTTCGCCGCGATCAACGAGGCCGTGCGCAACGACGTCGGCAGCTCCAGCCTGCTGCTCATCGGCACCGGCCTGCTCTCGGTCGGGCTGCTGTTCAAGGTCGGCGCCGTCCCGTTCCAGGCCTGGACCCCCGACGTCTACCAGGGCGCGCCGACCCCCGTCACCGCCTTCATGGCGGCCGGCACCAAGGTCGCCGCCTTCGGCGCGATCATGCGCCTGTTCTACGTCGCCCTCGGCGCGGACCGCTGGTCGTGGCAGCCGATGCTGTGGATCATCGCGGTGCTCTCGATGTTCGTCGGCGCGGCGCTGGCCATCACCCAGAGCGACATCAAGCGGCTGCTGGCCTACTCCTCGGTCGCGCACACCGGGTTCATCCTGACCGGCGTGCTCGGCGTCCAGGCGTCCGACCAGCTGGCGCTCGGCGAGATCACCGCGCTGCAGGCCGTGCTGTTCTACCTGACGACGTACGGCTTCGCCACGATCGGCGCCTTCGCCGTGGTCAGCCTGGTACGCGACGCCGGCGGGGAGACCACGGCGATCGATCGCTGGGCCGGGCTGGGCAAGGAGTCGCCCGTCGTGGCGGCGGTCTTCGCCTTCTTCCTGCTGGCCATGGCGGGCATCCCCCTCACGGCCGGATTCGTCGGCAAGCTCGCGGTCTTCTCCGTGGCCCTCGCCGCCGGCGCCTGGCCGGTCGTGGTGGCAGCCGTGATCGCCAGCATCATCGCCGCGTTCCTCTACATCCGGGTCATCAAGGTCATGTACTTCGACGAGCCCGTCGGTGACGGACCGAGCGTGGCCTACCCGTCGGTGCTGACCGCCACGACCATCGCGGTCGGTGCGGCCGTCACCCTCGTGCTCGGCGTGCTGCCGGGGCCGGTGCTCGACCTGGCGGCGGTTGCGGGAGAATTCATCAGGTGACCGACTCGCCCCTCGCACTGCCCGTCGTCGACGCCGAGCTCGAGCTGCGGCTGGTCGACCGGCTGACGCGCATCGAGGAGCTCCTCGCCGGCCACTGCCAGGGGCGCACGGCGTACGTCACCGAGGCTGCGACGCACCTGATGATGGCCGGCGGCAAGCGGTTCCGACCGCTGCTCGTGCTGCTGGCCGCCGAGACCGGCCCGCACCCCGAGGCCGACGAGGTGCTCACCGCCGCCTGTGTCGTGGAGCTGACCCACGTGGCCTCGCTCTACCACGACGACGTGATGGACGAGGCCGACCTGCGCCGCGGCGCCGACACCGCCAACGCGCGCTGGGACAACCACGTCGCCATCCTCACCGGCGACTTCCTCTTCGGTCGATCCTCGGAGCTGACGGCGGACCTGGGCGCCGACGCGGTTCGCATCCAGGCCCGGACGTTCACGCGCCTGGTCGAGGGGCAGATCCTCGAGACCGTGAAGCCCGAGCCCGGGCAGGACCCGCTGGCGCACTACCTCGAGGTCGTCGCCGGCAAGACCGGGTCACTGATCGCCACGTCGGCGCGCTATGGAGCGATGTTCAGTGGCGCCCGTCCCGAGGTGGTCGAGGCCCTTCGTGCCTACGGCGAGATCGTCGGCTCGGCATTCCAGCTCTCCGACGACATCCTGGATGTCGCGTCCGAGTCCGACGCCTCGGGCAAGACGCCGGGCACCGACCTGCGCGAGGGTGTGCCCACGCTGCCCGTGCTGATGGCGCAGGCCTCCACCGACCCTGCCGACGCCCGCCTGCTCGAGCTCCTCGGCCGGCCGCTGACCGACGATGCGGAGCACGCCGAGGCACTCGACCTGCTGCGCCGGCACCCAGCGATGGAGCAGGCAAGCGCCTACGTCATGGGGCAGGTCGCCCAGGCCAAGAAGCTCCTCGAGGCCCTCGACCCCGGCCCGGTGCGCACCGCGCTCGAGACGTTCGCCGACGTCGTGGCCAGCCGCTCCGCCTGAGCCGACATCCAGGTGAGGGGCACTGCCTCTGCCTCGCTGTCCGTGGCGCATGAGGACATGCCGCAACCGCGTGTGTCACACACACCGAGCAGGAGGCGTCTCATGATTGCCCGCGTTGCTGTCCGGGAGCCGATGCCTGACGACGATCGCCAGTGGGTCATCGGTGCGGCCAAGACCGTGCCCGGGGTCCTGGACGCCTACCACCTCGTGGACCCGAGGACCGGCCACGGGTTGTCGATCGCCCTCTTCGATGACGACGTCGAGGTCACCGACGTGAAGGCCGCCGTCGCCAGGAAGGCCGAGGAGATCGGCTGGAACGACCTTCCGCGGCCGTCGCCGAAGTCAGAGACGATCTAGCGAGTGGTGCGACGGGGGTAGATGACCTCCTGCGCGCGTGCGTCGCGCGGCATGGTGCGTGGCCGTGAGGCCCGACGGCATGCCTCTGACCCCGCCAAGTGGTGCAGGCGGGGTGCGG